>JBCBMY010000017.1:0-104173 GCA_039822045.1 Pseudomonadota bacterium
CCTCAACCTGGCGCAGCTTCACAACGATCTCGTCCGGCTTGTCTCGCTTCCCGGCCATCTCTGGTCCTCCTCAATGCGGGATAATCCTATCCCAGTGGGTGGACCACTTCAGTGGGGGCACTCCAGACCCTATCGGCTCGTTGCAGCTACTTCTCTCGACCGCCAAGGCTTTTGAGAATCGTTTTGATCTCCGATTCCAAGTGCTGGCCGCGATATACAAATGAAGTCTCGTGGCGCGCGTACTTGCCGTGTCGATCTGCGCTAAGCCAGTTGTAAGATCCAATCGCCAACAGATCGTCGTCAATGGCTACGATCTTGCTGTGCAACCGAGGCACTTTGTGGAGTCGTACGCCAATCTTAGTGAGCGCGTCTTTGGCCAAGGACATTTGGGTTTGACCATCACTCGCCACATTGGCGTTCAGAAGGGGATCTGAGAATACATCTACGCTCGCACCTCGACGTATCGCCTTCTCAAAGGCAGTCAAGAAGCCGACGTTCTCCATGGTGCGCGCAATGATCCAGGGGCTAACGATCGAGTATCGGCGCCCATTGCCTGCGAGAGCATCGATAAGGAAAGCATCGTGCTCAACAGCATCGCGAAGCATCTGGAGCTCGCCACTATCATCCTGCAGATCGCTCCTGGGCTCAGTCTCGAATTCAAGTGCGTTGTCCGTTGAGCTGAACAGGAAATCACCAAGCATCGAACGAGGTGATCCCGGAGCGGCGGTAGTCAGAACGTCCATGTCACCGAAAACAAGGCAACTGTCTTTGGCACGGGATACGGTAACATTGAGCATACTGGTCGAGGCGTCGATGAAATCTCCATCCGCGTGTTTCGAATAGACCGGCGAGAAGATAACCACCGGCCTCTCTGCGCCCTGTAGTGAATGGACCGTGCCGATCGTCATGCCGTCGCGCGAGTCAACTGAGATACCTCTACTTGCACACGCGGTTCTAATTTCAAGCACTTGCCGGCCAAACGGCGTCACAACGCCAACGATTTGCTCGAGGCGCGCCCGATACCGACTCTCCAACTCCGATCTGTTGGCATCCAGCCATGCAGCAATCGTCCGAGCCTCCAACAGATTTGCGCGACTACTTCCCAGGCGAATTGCCCGCCCATCGACATGCAAGTATCCCAACCCTGGTAGCTTTGCGTCAGCTGGGACTGGGCCTCGAAGTGGACGCAGTTTCCCTTTGTAGCAAAGTGCGTTGCTGTACCCGATGATCTCGTCAAAGCAGCGACGGTGTTCGAACAGATACAGCCCCTTCTCAAGTTCAGCATACGGTGAGACGAGGCAGGCTTCTTGTGCAACCCGCATGGCGCTTCCGGATGTGGTGCAAAAACCTCTTTCCGACAACGCGTTCCAATCGTTATGGTTTTGCAGCAGGCCAACCTCTCGGAGGTTACCGATATCAACTGGTTTCGGCACAGATGAGATGGGCTCAATCTGCTGGGTGTCACCAATCACGAGAGCTCGCTTCGCCAAAGAAAAACTCGCTCCGGCAACTTCCGGCAAGACTTGTCCGGCCTCATCCACAATCAATAAATCAATGAAGTCGTAGAGGTACTCTTTCCCCCATTTGCCCCCAGTCTTGCGACTGTATGTCAGTTTTCCCGGCAAACTGGCGAACGTAGCAACGGCGCAAGGCGTTAGCATCATGCGTCTTTGCCAGCGCGGAACCAGTGTCGCCTTACCCGTCTTGTTTGATGAACCTGTGATGCCCACGAGGTCTTCTTCCATGGCCAGCAACCAACGCCCTTCCCAATAGTGGGTTGCTAGCAGAAAGAGTTTGAAGCGAACGCTGAGATCAGCGGCGCTCTCCAGGTCTTCTACTGTATCGGCAACAGCACATTTCGCGCGACCCCATTGGTTCTCAGCCTGCGCCAGCGAGGAACGAAGACGACGAGCCTTTTCTAGGTCCTGTTCAGCCTGCTTCGTCGACAGCTCGGCAGAGCGAAAGCATTTAGTGACATGAGCTTCCACATCTGTAACGCGGGTGAACCCATCGGCGTCCGGCATGAATTCCTGGATTGCTTGTTGGGCCGACAGCACCCGTTTCCTCTTGACCGCTGGTAGAAAACTGAAAATTGCCGATAATGCAGACTCCGCCGCCAGATGCGCTTCCAGGGCGTTTTTTGCGGCCGTGACCCGTTTTTGGTTATGCTGCGCCTCTTCGGCCGCCTCAGTTAGTTCCTTTTCCGCTCCAGCAGGGCTCTCGCCGAGGACAGCCTTTACCGCCTCTTGAGCCTCTGCGAGGGTTTTGGAGGCCAGGTCCAGTTCGGAGAGCTTCATAGCCTCTCTTGCCATTTCACTCTGAATGGCTTTCACAGCGAGCTCTACGCGAGCCTCTGACAGAGCAGGAAAAGCGACCTGCGCGGCTTGAAGGTATTTCTCCTTGGATCGCGAAAAATACTCAACGCTCTCGCATGACGTCTGAAAGTCCTCTGTTTGGTACTTCTTCGCTGCTTCTAACTTTCGAGAATGCGACGGAAGGAAGATTCCGAAACTCCCGATATCGGGGAGCCATCGCCCGGCGAAAGGTCCTTCCCCCTTGGCGAAGTCTTTCCCAAAAGCATCGATGATGTTTGTGACTGCCTGGTTGTTGGTGGATGCGGCAACGATGATTGGCGGATCCTCACCCTTGAGTGCAGCTTTGATCCAGAGGCTTGCCACCGCCGATAGCAGCATCGTCGTCTTGCCCGTACCCGGAGGGCCGTTCACCGCGATGACTTGTCCAGGAGACGACACATCAAGGTAAGCCAAAACCTGGCGCTGATGCTCTGACAAAGGGAAGTGTGGATTGGAGTGGCCTAGGCGGCGACTGAACTCATGCTCCACTTTCGAGTCCGGAGGCGTGGTCGTGTTGCGAGGCGCAGTGACTTGTCTCAAAAGAGGCGCGTCTGGCTTTTCACTCAGCAACCTGTCGTAGAGATCCACAATGTTGCGGATCGTGGCAATGGCATCTTCGGCTAACTCGAGGAAACCGAAGCCCATTGACTGGTAGTCTGCGTCACCATTCGGCCAGCCCTCTGCGACAGCATCAACCATCTTGCGACAATGACCCAGGTATTCCTGCCATACGCCCTCGACAATCATGTCCGGCAAGGGCGTCTCGGTTAGAAAATCATCGAGATCGTCGACGCTACCGATTGAGAATTCGCCTGATGGAAGGGGTGACAGGACATCTCGTGCTAGAGCGTTGCGCAACGGTGTGATGTGCCCGTCGCGCTCGACTGTTGCTTCCGTCACAACTGGCGCGACGATCTCAGGTAAGCCATCGACACGCGCCGCCCCGTGAGAAGATTTTCGAGCCATGACGAGCGGCCAAAATCTCACGGCAACGCTCTTCGCTGACTTCTGTCCACTAAACACTCTATCGAGCATTGCGTCTGGGAGTTTCCCTGAACGAACAGTCTCCCTGGACACCTCGATGAACCGTTTCCGGTCTTTTTGGGTGAACTTACCGTCCCCTAACGCACTATCGGCCAGAGAAACGCGCCAATACTCAAGGATCTTCTCAACGTTTTTGTCCATAGTTCGCTTTGTCGCCAAGGCTAGGTGCGGATGGGTCTCTTGGGGCGTCGAGCCAGCGACACAGGTAGGCCGAAGATTCGAGCAATTAGTCTGATTTGAGTCTTATCGCATTGTTTTACAAAACTTTTGACGCAGGACAGGCGTGGCTGGGACGAAAAGGCCCCCGGTTTAGCGTTGCCGCCAGGCAATGTGCTTTGAAATCCACGGCTGGATGCGAGAGAGCGCGGACCGGGTGAGCGCCTGCCGCTTCTAGCCACAAGGGCCGTGCATGGGGTGGGGTGTGCCAGTTAGTAGGGTATTAGTAGGGAATGTACGTCAAACGTTCTCCGGCTAAGTCCGGTTCTGTCCAAGATCGCTCCGGGGAAAAGACCCGTAACCGTAGGGTCTTATCCGGTTGCAGGGAGCCTTATCCAACCCCATCCAAGATCTGGACGGCAAGACTCGTAACAATGGGGTCGGGGATTCGAGGCCTTTCACCGGCACCACCCGTCGAACTTAGCCTATTTTTATCAGATGCTTAAGGCAGCTTCGTCTGGGCCGAGTGATCTTACCCCGATCTTCCGGGGCGCGGGCGGACCAAGTGAGCCCCACCGGACATATGGTTATGTCAGGGCAGCATCGATTGGTGAGACACGTGCCGTACTCCGCCCGGCTGGTGCCGGCCTCCACCTCGTCGTCAATGGCGTCCAGTGGTCTGATGGTCCCGGGAACGGAATTGTGGGTCGAGGCTGACCGCGATGACCGCGGCGTTTTCGCCGAACCTGGCAAATGCTGCTCAGGGCCCGGACGATCACAGTTACATCATCCGGTGGCTGTGGCGACATAGCGAAACCCCGAGCTAGCGGCACCGAAGCGCCGGGCGACCAGACCGGCGGGCATCGGTCCACCTCGCCTCCTTCGGCCGATGGACCAGGATCCACGAGACCGACGGCCGGAGCATCCCAAGGCAACGGCGCGAAGCCCAGCGCTTCAACGAACGGAACGCCGAGGAACGACAGGGATCATCCATCTTCCCGGTGGCGCGACAGCCAGTCCAAACTCTCACCCGTTGGGCCGCTCGTTCGATACTCCGCGCCGAGCGGAGAGCGCCAACCAAGCGCGTCGATCCGCCGAAAGATCGCCGCGTAGTTCAGTTCGCCGCCGGTGGGCGGGCCCCGGTCGGGCACCGAGGCGAACTGAATATGGCCGACCGACGGCAGGAGCGCCTCCAGGCGCGTCAGGATATCGCCCTCGGTCCGCCCGACATGATAGCAGTCGAACATGAGCTTCAGGTTTGCGGCTCCGACGGCGCCGATCATGTCCATGGCCTGGTCCGTCGTCCTCAAGAGATAGCCGGGCGCGTCGTGCCGGTTCAGGGGCTCGATCAAGATCGTGCGCGGAGTGGCCCCGCAGGCGTAGCGGAGGTTCTCGATGAAGGACCGGTGGGCCGCTTCGCCCTCGGCAAAGCCTGCCATGACATGAATTGCGCGCGCATCGACGGCGTCGGCATAAGCGATGGCTTGGTCGATGGCCGCACGGGCCTCACCCTCCCGTCCCGGAAGGGCCGCGAGACCGTTCTCGCCGGGCGCGCCGCGAACCGTGTTAAGCCCGAGCATGGGCAGGCCGGTCTCCTCCAGCGCAGCGCGCACCTGCTCTGCCGGCGTCTCGTAGGGCCAGTGGCATTCGACGGCGGCAAACCCTGCATCGGCCGAGGCGCGGATCGCCTCGGGCAGCGGGCGGTCGGACCACAGAAAACCCAGATTGGCCGAGAACCGCGTCACGCCTCCCACTCCACGTTGAAGGCGCGCACCACCGCCTGCACCTCGGTGTCGGACAGGGACTTGGCAGGGGTCCCCCGGGTCAAGAGCGCAAGGCGCGCCGTCGCTTCCAGTTCCTCGATGGCGTTGCAGGCCGCTTCGACATCCTTGCCCGCCACCACCGGCCCGTGATGGGCAAGCATCACCGCCGAGCGTTTTCCAGCGAGACCGCGCACCGCCTCCCCCATGGCCGGATCGCCTGGCAGGAAAACCGGGAGGAGCTTGACGCGCCCGAGCTGCATGATCGCGTAAGGTGTCAGGGGCGGCAGGAAATTATCCTCATCGGCATCGGGCATCATCGACAACGCCACCGAGTAGCAGGAATGGAGATGCACCACGGCGCCCGCGGAGCTGCGGGTGTCGTAGAAGGCGGTGTGAAGCGGCATCTCCTTTGTCGGCTTGTCGCCGTCGATCAGCGTCCCGCGCGCGTCAAACCGGCTGAGCCGCGCGGGGTCGAGCCGGCCAAAGCTCGTGCCCGTTGGGGAGACCAGAAGGCCGCCATCCTCGGTCCGGGCTGAGATATTGCCCGTGCTGCCATGGGTGAGGCCGCGGTCGAAGAGCGAAGCCGCCATCCGGCAAAGCGTCTCCCGCAGGCGTGCCTCGCTCATCCCTGAAGGACCCGGTCGGCTTTTTCGAAGAAGTCCTCGGCGCCGAAATTGCCGCTCTTGAGCGCGACGACCAGCCCCACATTCGCCCGCAGGGCCGGGACGCCGGGGTCGATCTCGGGCCCGATGGCGAGCTCTTCCAGGGCGAGGCCTTCGACCACGGCACCCGATGTTTCGCCGCCCGCGGTGATGATCCGTGTGACCCCGGCCTCAACGGCGAGGCGGGCTGATGTGGCGAAGAAGGCTTCGATGGCGGCGGCGGACCTGTCCCGCCCGAACTGGCGCTGGACCGCCTCCACCGAAGCGGGGTCGGCCGAGCTGTAGATCAGGGGAAGATCGTTCGTCGCCATCGCCCAGTCCACCACCTCGCGCGGCTCCAGGCGGCCCTCGATGATATCCGCCGCCGGCAGCTCCCGCGCAGGGTGGCGCGCGGCGTGGTAGGCGACCTGGCCCCGCGTCGCCGTCGAGCACGAGCCGGAGAGCACGAGCGCCTTGCCGGGCTGACCCGTCCATTCCGGCGCGCGGGGCAGGGCGCCGAAATTGGCCGGAAGCCCGAGTGCCACGCCCGAGCCGCCGGTGATAAGCTTGAGGTCCCTTGCCGCGTGCCCGATCGCGCGGAGGTCGTCATCGCGGATGGCGTCGACGACGATCAGGGTCTTGCCCGCGTCCTGCTCAGCGGCGAGCGCACGGGCAATCGCCTCGGCCCCCTGGAACACGGTTCCGGCCGCCACATGGCCAACCGCATGGCGCGTTTGCGGCGCCAGCCAGCGGCGGAGATCGGCATCTGACATGGGGGTCAGGGGGTGGGTCTCCATCCCGCTTTCGTTCAGCAGCCGGTCGCCGACAAAAAGATGCCCCTGATAGACCGACCGGCCCGTGCCCGGAAAGGCGGGGCAGACGATCACGCGGTCCGCCGACAGCGCCTCTGCCAGCGCGTCGGCCACGGGGCCGATATTGCCCTGGGGCGTGGAATCGAAGGTCGAGCAATACTTGAAGAAGATCTGCGTGCAGCCCTGGGCCAATAGCCAGTCGAGCGCTTCGAGGGATTGGGTGACCGCATCAGCGGGCGCAATCGACCGGGTCTTCAGCGCGACGACCCCAGCCTCGACGTCCCCCGGCGCTGCGCTGTCGGGCACGCCGGAATACTGCACGACGCGCATCCCCTCCTTGGCCAGAGTATTGGCCAGATCGCTCGACCCGGTGAAATCGTCGCCGATACAGCCGAGCTTCATCTAGGCCTCCCCGGGCAGGACAAGCCCCGCCTCGCGCGCATAAACCTTGGCGACGGCGGCATCGTCTTCGGGGCCAAGGCCCATGGCCACGGCACGCTTGTATTGCTCGAGCGCCACCGACGTGATGGGCGCCTCGAAGCCTGCATCCTTTGCGGCCTCCAGAACGATACCGAGGTCCTTCGGCCAGATGTTGATCTGGCTGTGCGGTGTGTAATCGCCATCGACCACGTGGGGCGCGCGATTTTCCAGCATCCAGGACGTGCCAGCGCATTTCGAGATGACCTCGACGAAAGTCTCCGGGCTGACGCCCTGGGTCATGCCAAAGGTCAGCGCCTCGGCCATGGCCGCGATATGCACGCCAGCGAGGAGCTGGTTCACCGCCTTCATGGCAGAGCCCGCACCAGCGCTGTCGCCCAGGGCAAAGACCGTCTCGGCCGTCGCGTCGAGCACCGCTTCGGCGGCCTGGAACGCCTCCGGCCGGCCGGCAGCCATGACGCCGAGCGCCCCCTGCGCCGCCTTGACCGATCCACCCGAAATCGGCGCGTCGAGATAGTGCACACCGGCTGCCCGGCAGCGCTCTTCCATCTCGCGGGCAAATTGAGGCGGGACGGTCGCGCAGCACATGACGACTGCCCCGGGCTTGAGATGCTGCACGACCCCCGCATCGCCAAAGAGCACCGCCTCCGCCTGCCGCGCGTTCAGGACGACGACGACCACGGCATCGAGGCGCGGGGCCACCTCGCCCACCTTACCGTTGGCGCCCCCGTCGGCGACGAACCGGGCGACACGGTCGGCCATCACGTCGAAGCCGTGGACCTGAAACCCAGCCTTGAGGCACGAGACGGCCATGCCGTAGCCCATGGACCCAAGCCCAACCACGGCAACGCTCTTTGTCATGTCGCGCTCCTGTTCGTTTCCCGCAGGACATGGGCGGCGTCGCGGCGGGTGCTCTCGACGCGGTAGACCTTGTCCGACGATGTGATGAAAAGCGTGCGACCCGTGGGACCGCCAAAGGCGATGTTGGACGTCTGCCGCGGCAGGGTGATCTTGCCGATCAGCGCGCCCTCGGGCGAGAGGCAATGGATCCCGTCGAGGGCCGAGGTCCAGACGAAGCCCTCCGTGTCGACACGGAACCCGTCGGGCACCCCCGGCGCGACGACGGCAAAGACCCGCCCGTTGGACAATGCGGTCCCGTCGACATCGAACACCCGGATATGGTGCGGCAGATCATAGTCGATGCCGGGAAAGCTCGCGCCCCGAATGGCCCCGGAATCGGCGACATAGAGCCGCGTCTCATCGGGCGAGAAGGCCAGGCCGTTGGGCTTGTCGAAATCCGTGGCAACTGCATGCAGGCGACCGTCGGTGCTCACGCAGAACACGTAGCACCCGCCGATCTCGCTCTCGGCCGGATAGCCCTCGATGTCGGAGTTGATCCCATAGGGCGGGTCGGTGAACCAGACCGTGCCGTCCGAGCGGACGACAACGTCGTTGGGTGAGTTCAGACGCTTGCCGTCAAAGCCGTCGGCGATCACCTCCACAGCCCCGGCATCGAACGGGTCGCTTCGGCGCAGAACCCGGCGCCCGCCATGCTCGCACGACACCATGCGGCCGGCGAGATCCAACGTGTTGCCATTGGCAAACTCGGTGTTGGGCAGGGCCACGGTCACGCCGTCGCGCGCGGTCCAGCGCAGCATCCGTTTGTTGGGGATGTCGTTGAAGAAAAGGCCATCGTCGAGCCAGACCGGCCCCTCGGTCCAGGTGCAGCCCTCGGCGATCACCTCGGGCGGGCGCGCGGTGTCGACGAAGTCGGCAAAGCGCGGGTCGACGGTGATGTATCCCGGGGCGCCGCTCATGCCTGTGCTCCTTTCCTCAGTGTCTGGAACAGAAGCATGGCCAGGATGATCACGCCGAAGATGATGTTCCGCCAGGCATCCTCGATCTGCATCACCGAGAGGATCGAGGTCAAAAGGGTGATGAAGAGGGCGCCGCCGATGGTGCCAAAAAGCCCCCCGCGCCCGCCCAGGATCGACGTGCCGCCGATCACGACGGCCGCGATGGTCGGCAACAGGAACGGATCGCCCATCGACTGGTAGGCCTGGTTGGCATAGCCCGCGAGCATCACGCCGCCCAGAGCCGAGCACATGCCCGCGATGGCGAAGGCGGCAAAGACGACCGAGGGGGTCGAGACGCCCGAGAGGAACGTCGCCTTCTCGTTGAACCCGATCGAGCGAAGGTACCGGCCGAAGGGCGTGCGGGCGAGAAACACCGCGAGGGCGACGGCCACCCCGATCCAGATGAGAAAGCTCACGGGCAGGCCCATAACATCGCCCGAGGCCATGCCGACCATCAACGGGCTCGCCTCGCCCCGCGGATTGAAGCCCCCGGTGTTGAGCACGGCGAGCCCGAGGAGCATGGAATTGACGGCCAGCGTCCAGACCATCGAGGGGATGCGCAGGATCGCCACGCCCAGCCCGTTGATCACGCCGATGAGCGCGCCGAAGGCGAGCGCCGCTGGAACCGCGAGCGCGGCCAGCACCGGGTTGCCCGAGCCCACGAGAGCCGTCGACAGGATCGCCGCCCCTGTCAGCACCCAGGGCACCGACAGATCGATATGGCCAAGCAGGATCACAACGGTCGCTCCGGTGGCCAGAAGCCCCAGGAAGGCGGCGATCTGGAGCTGCTGGGTCAGATACCCGGCCGTCAGGATCTGGGGGAAGAAGAAGCTCCCCGCGACGATCAAAAGGAGCGCGCCGAGATAGGGCATCAGGCTGTCGACGGTGATGGCGCGGGCGATCATGCGAACGCCTCCAGCCGGTTGCGCGCACGCAGCACATCCGCCGCGCCGATGGCGATGGCCAGCGCCAGGATCAGCCCTTCGAAGAGCGGCTGTGCGAGCGAGGGAATGCCGGAGAAGAACATCAGCGAGGCGATGGTCTTCAGAATGAACGCTCCGGCCAGCGCGCCGACGAGCGAGCCGACCCCGCCCCGGAGCAGCACCCCACCAAGAACAACCGCGGCGATGGAGTTGAGCGTGAAGCCCGCCGCGATGCCCGCATCGCCCGTGGTCGTCACGAAGCTGTAGAAGAGCCCCGCAAGCCCCCCGAAGACACCGGCCAGGGTGAAGGCAGCGATGCGGATGAGCCGCGTGTCGAGGCCGGACTGAAACGCGGCCTGTTCGGATGAGCCGAGCGCGTAGAGCCCTAGGCCAAGCCCGGTGCGCCGAAACGGCAGCCAGAAGGCGAAAATCAGGAGGCCGGTGAAAATCAGCGCCGTGGGCACGCCGAAGAGGTCCAGCGTCATTGCATCGGCCAAATCATAGTTCACCGCACCGCCCGGGGTGGGCCGGAGCAACAGCGCGATGCCGACAAAGATCGAGGCCGTGGCGAGGGTCACCACAATGGGCTGGATGCGTCCAAAGACGATGATGAGCCCGTTCAGCAAGCCGCAGAGGGCGCCCGCCGCCACGACGGCGACCATGCCGAGCGCGATGCCAGCCGCCGACCCGTCAAGCAGGTAGGAGGCGACGCAATTCGTCAGCGCCATCACAGCGCCGACCGAAAGGTCGATCCCGCGGACCACCACAGCAAAGAACTGCGCCGCCGCGGCCAGGCCGAGGATCAAGCATTGGTTGGCCCAGATCGTCAGGACATAGGTCGAGCCGCCGCGGGGATGGGTCGTCAGGTAAAGCGCCAAAAGGACGATCAGCACGACGCCTGCCAGCACCTCGCGGCGGTTGGAGCGCATGTAGTCAACCATGGGCCGCCACCTTTGGAGGCGCGTCTTGGGCCACCCGGTCCGCCTTGGGCGCCATGTTCAGCGTTGCCGCGATGATGTTCTGGGGGGTCAGGTCTTCGCCCGCGAGTGACGCGACGATCCGGCCATTGAAGAACACATGGGTCTCATCGCAGAGCTGGATCAGCTCTTCGTAATCGGTGCTCAGAAGCAGGATCGCCGTGCCCTGATCGGCCAGGCGCCGCAACATGGCGTAGATCTCCGTCTTCGTCTTGACGTCGATCCCGCGTGTGGGGTCGGACAGCAGCAAACAGCGCGGCGCCAGGGCGAGCCATTTGGCCAGCACGACCTTCTGCTGGTTGCCGCCCGAGAGCGACGAAATCGGCAGATCGACCCCGCCATGCTTCAGCGCAAGCTGGTCGAGCGTGCCCTCGTAGAGCCCCATGTCCTGGGCGTCGAGGTCGTCCCGTCCCAGGGCCGCGAGTTCGAGGTTCTCGCAGATGCTCTGATCCTGGATAAGGCCCTCGGTCTTGCGGTCTTCGGGAATGAAGGCGAGGCCGATCTGGGGCTGCTTGGCGGCCTTGGGGCTGGCGACCACCACATCTGCACCCATGATCCTGATCCGGCCATCGGCCCTCTTCAGAAGCCCGAAGAGGCCCATCAGGAAGGCGTTCTGGCCCTGCCCATCGAGCCCGCCCAGCCCGACGATCTGGCCCCGACGCACGGCGAGCGACACGTCGCGCACTGCCCCTTCCCAGGAAAAGCCTTCAACGCGCAGCACCTCTTCGGCGTCGTGTCTCGCGGGCGGCTTTGGCGGGAACAGCTCTTCGATGGTCTGTCCAACCATCATGTTGATGATCTCACCGTAATCATGGGCGCCCTTGTCGAAGGTCGCCACCCGCTGGCCGTTGCGGAATACCGACACACGGTCGGCCAGCGCCTCGATCTCGTGGAACCGGTGAGAGATGAACAGGACCGCCGTCCCCCCGTCCCGCTCTTCGCGGATCAGGTCAAAGACCTTCTCCACCACCTGCGCGTTCAGCGCCGACGTCGCCTCGTCAAGGATCAGAAGGCGCGGCTTCTTCATGATCGCCTTGGCGATCTCCACCTGCTGGCGCTGGGGCAAGGTGAGGTCAGCCACCCGCGCGCCCAGGCGGATATCCTCTCCGCCGATGCGCCTCAGCACATCTTCGGCCAGGCCCAGCGCATCGCTCCTGAGCCACCCCAAGCCCCGGCCCGGCGCCCCTAGCAGCAGGTTTTCCCGGACGGTGAGGTCGGGCACCAGCGACAGTTCCTGGAACATGCAGACGAGGCCATCGGCAAGCGCCCGGCTGGGAGAGGTCAGATGCACGTCGCGCCCGTCCAGACGGATCGCGCCGCGCGTCGGCTGCAACACCCCTGCGATCAGCTTCATCAGGGTCGACTTGCCGGCCCCGTTCTCGCCCAGAACCGCGTGGATTTCCCCCGCCCTGCAGGCAAAATCCACACCGTCCAGCGCCCGGGTGGCGCCGAATTCCATCGAAATGTCGTGCATCTCAAGGAGGGGAGCGTTGCGATCGGGCATGCCTACCAATTCGCCAGAAACGGCGGCGTCTTGCAACGCCGCCGCCTGTTTGAGCCTTAGGTGTTGTCGGGCGACTGGCCCAGCAACTCCTCGGGAGAGAAGGGCTCAAAGCACTCGGTAAAGCCCGTGCCGGTGTTGAAGGATTTCGGCAGGTCGGGGAAGTAATTCACCCCGGCCTCCAGCGCCTCGGCCGCAACCTGCGGAATGGGCAGAAAGATCGTCTGGGGCAGCTCATTGCCTTCCAGAAGTGCTACGGCCGCTTCGAGGGCGACGGCCGACATGGCGGGCGCCTGACTGGCTGAGACGCCCGGAATGTCGAGCTCGCTCATCAGCATCCGCACACCGTTCTCGCCATCAACGCCCATGGGCACAACCGGGTGGCCTGCGGCCTGCATCGCGTTGATCGTGCCGGCCGAGCCGTGCTGAGACACGACCGCATCAAACTCGCCGTGGGTGGCCAGAGCGTCGGCCACCACCTTCTGGCTTGTGCCGGTGTCCCAGTTACCGACGACTTCGACGATCTCCAGGCCATCGACGTTCTCAAGAACGCTCATCATTCCAAGCCTGCGATCCCGGTCGGTGGCGTTGCCGGGCAAGCCGTTGACCATAAGGATCTTCTCGGCCTCGCCGCCGAGAATGTCCATCACCGTTTGGGCCTTGAGCGCGCCGAGATCCAGCTGGCTCTCGTTGACCTGCACCACGCTGTCGGTGTCGAGCACGTTGTCGAAGGGCACAAGGATCGTGCCGGCCCGCTCGGCCCGGCGGATCACCGGCTCGAACGCCGTGGGGTTCACCGCGATGAAGGTGATCGCGTCATATCCCGCTGCGATGAAATTATCGATGGCCGCGATCTGGGCGGCGCTGTCATTGCCAACCGAGACGACAGTGAAGTCGTCGATCTTGGCCGCGTTCTCAGGGCGCGTGGCCCAGGCCTTGGCCGATTGGATGGCCTGGATCCGCCAGTCGTTCCCGGCGAACCCGTTCACGAAGGCCAGCCGATAGGGCCCGTCCTTGGCGTCATAGGAAATGGTCGAGGTTCCGGGCGCGGGGGCGAAGCATTCGGCCCGATACGTATCGGCCGATGCCAGGCCCGCGCAGCCAAGCGCGACCGCTGAGGTCAAAAGCAGGTTCTTCATGGGTCTCCTCCCCAAGGGCTGTGGCCCCGATCGTCTCAAGTGCTATTCTGATGTGTTTACGTAAACACATTGCTGGATTGGTATCTGTTTACGTAAACATGCGTCAAGCACTTGTTCGGTGCGCAAGGGACCCAGGATCGACATGGCACGGCGCAAAGCAGGAACGCAGGCGGACAATCAGCCGACGATGCACGACGTCGCGCGCCGCGCCGGGGTCAGCCAGATGACCGTTTCCCGGGTCATGCGCGGCGCGGGCTACATCTCGAAAGACGTGCGAACAGAAGTGGTTAAGGCTGCACGCGACATCGGCTACGTGCACAATCGGTTGGCCGGGGGCAATGCGTCCTACGACAATCCGCTCGTTGGCGTCGTGGTGCCGACGATGCAGAACCGGGTCTTCACCGAGGTCCTCACCGGGATCAGCGAAACGCTCAACGAAGGCAGCCTGCGCCCCGTCTTCGGCGTGTCGGAATATTCGCTTGAGGCGGAGGAAGACCTGGTCTTCGACATCCTGTCTTGGCGCCCGATGGGGCTGATTCTCCCCGGTCTCGAACATACGACGGCGCTGCGCCAGATCATCGCCCGCACCGGCGTGCGCGTGGCCGAGATCATGGACACAGACGGCGATCCGATTTCGGCCTGTTTCGGGTTCTCGCACAAGGCCGCGGGGCAAGACATGGCCCAGCACCTGCTCGAACGCGGCTACCGGCGGCTGGGATACGCCGCCAGCCAGGGAGGGCTCGACCTGCGGGCCACGAAGCGGTTCGACGCGTTTCTCGACCGCATTCAGGGGGCCGGCGCGCGGCTTGTCGGCGCACTCACGTCTGACGGGCCGTCGTCGATGCTGGCCGGGCGACAGATGACGGCGGAGCTGCTGCAGCGCGAGGACAGGCCCGACGCGATCTACTACGCCAATGACGACCTCGCGGCCGGGGGGCTCATGCACTGCCTCGCCGAGGGGCTCTCGGTCCCCGGCGATGTGGCGCTTGCCGGCTTCAACGGGCTCGGGTTTCTCTCCGCGCTCCCCATGCGCATCACGACCACCGAGACGCCACGCTACGAAATCGGCGCCGCCGCCGCAAAGGAGATCTTGAGCGGAACGCCCCCCAAAAAGGAGACAAGGATGTTTGAAATCTCCGTACGAGTTGGCCAGACGACCTAGGGCCCGCAGGTACACCCGGATTCTCGATCAGCACGGTCTCCCACGAGTGCCCCGGCGCAGCAAAGCCCCGTGCGCACCCCAGTCCGGTCAACGGTACCGGTCACCACCGTCCTCCAGATTGCCCTCCTTCTCTTCCAGCCGGAGCTGGCTTCGTCCCAGTGACGAACATGGCATCGCGGCCGCAGACCCGTGGCACGCGCACAGGATCGGCCCGGCGACGCTCGACAAGCGCACGTCGACCTGTGGCGGGCATGTCAGGCTGACGCTACAGCGCTGTTGTATGAGCCCGATCGCGCAAACCTGACTTCACCAGATCTTGACCGTCAGAGCCCTTCCCCGGATCCGCCGCCCTGAAACCCCCGTTTCGCCACGACCGACGGTCGGCGTCGCTATCGGCGAAGGGAGGCTGCCACGGGCGTGCCGCTCGGCCCCGGCTTGACCTCACTCGCGCCGACTGCAACCTACGGACACGTCTCGATCAACGCGACACCAGTGAGGGCTCCGCTATGCGGCTCTGTCTTGCCATTCCCTTTTGCCTGGTCGTCCAGGCTGGTGCAGCCTTGGCGGACGGGCGCGTGGCGCTCCTGATCGGCAACGAAGACTATGCCAACCCCGCTTTCGCCCTGCGCAACCCGGGCAACGATGTGCGCGCCGTCGAGACCGCCCTCGTGGACCTGGGCTTCGAGGTGCGCGCCGAGGTCGACATCTCGCGTCAGGGCATGCTCGACGCGTTCGACTGGCTGCAGGCGTCTGCCGAGGAGGCCGACATTGCCATGGTCTTCTTCGCCGGCCACGCCGTGCAGGTCGGGTCCGAGAACTTTCTGATCGGCGCCGATCTGGCCGAGCTGTCCAGGGACGCGCTGGTCGAGTCCAGCGTCACCCTGAGCGAGGTGCTGGGGGCCGTCGAGGGCACCGGCGCCGATCTCTCGCTCGTGGTGCTCGATGCCTGCCGCGACAATCCCTTTGGCACGGCGGATATCGGCGCGGCGGGCCTGTCGCCCGTCTCGGGCGATGTCGGCACGCTTGTCGCCTACGCCACCGACCCGGGCAATGTCGCGGCCGATGGCGCCGGCGACAACAGCACCTTCACCAGCGCGCTGATCAACCACATCGCGACCCCCGCAATCGACGTGCGCCTGATGTTCGGCCGCGTCCGGCAGGAGGTCGTCGGTCGCACGAACGGGCTGCAGGTGCCCTGGGTCGAAGAGGCCGTTCTGGGCGAGCACTACTTCGCCGATCCGCCCGGCCCGCTTGACCCCGACGACGAACTGCGCGTCTGGCGCGAGGCGGTGGCCGCCGGCGGTGTCGCCAGCTACGAGGGCTATCTCGACCGGTTCCCAGAAGGCCTTTACGCCATCGTCGCACGGCTTCGGATCGACGCACTGCAGGGCGAAGCGCCCGAGCCCGCCGATCTCGATCCCGACACTCTGCTGCCTGCGGCCGCCGCCCTCGAACTGGCAGGCTACATCGTGCCCCAGGCCGACTACCCCGGCGACGACGAGATCCGCAGCGCCTACGCCAGCTGGCAGGCCGCGCAGCCTGCCGGCGCGCGGGGCTTCGACGCGCTGATGGGCGAGGCCGCGCGCACCGCGTCGTTCCTCGGCACCTACACCGCCGGCATCCTGCGCAACGACCTTCAGCGCTTTGCCTCGGTCGACCGGGCGCTGCAAACGGCCGAGAACAGCCTGCGCTCCGCCGAGACCGATTTCGCCGACGATCCCAACGCCGCACCGGTGCTCCAATCGATGCGCGAAGAGGTCGCGGAGATTGCCGAGATCAAGGGGCGCGTCGCCGCCGATCTCGACGCCAGCCGCACCTATTACAGCGATCTGATCGAACATGCCGACCGCTACCTGGCCGACTGGATGACCGCGACGGCGCAGCCCCGCTTCGCCACCAGCCGCGGCATCTCGCGCATGTCAAACCGGGCGCTCTCTGACGCCCAGACATTCTACAATCACCTGGCTCTGGCGCGGGAGGCCCCCGATGGCTCCTACACCTGGCTCGCCGCGATGATGGAGGGGCTCTGACCCATGCGTGCCGTACTCGTTCTCTTGTTGCCCATGTTGGTGGTCCTGTCGGCCTGCTACACCATCCCCACAGCGTCCGAGGCGCCCCCGGCTGCCGCCGCCAGCGCGGCCGCGGTCACGCCACAGCGCTTGGCCCGCTGGGAGGATGAGTGGCAGGAGGCCCGCCAGGAGGTGGTCGTCGCGCGCCAGAGCGCGGTGTCGACCGGCCAGCCCATTCCGCCGGAGGTGGATGCCGAGGTCACCGAGCTGCTCGACCGCGACCTCGATGCGCCAAGTGACGAGGATCGCCTCCAGCGCCTGCAGGATGCCGTGTCCGACGCCCGCCGCCTCGCCGAACTCGTCAGCGCAGGCTAGGCCCGCCAATCCGCGCGTCTGCCGCGCGCTCAGCCGCCGGTGGCCGCCACGCGCACTTCGGTGCCCCAAGCCTCGCACCGCTCCTGCACCGGGCCAGGCACGGGCCTGTCGGTATAGAACCGCGAGATCTCCTTCAGCGAGGCAACCCGCACCGGCGCCGCCCGCTCGAACTTGGTCGCATCGGCCACCAGGAAGGTTCGCCGGGCACAGCCGATGATCGCCTGGCTCACCCCGACCTCCTGGATATCGAAGTCGAGCAGGTCACCGTCCTCGTCGAGCGCCGAGCACCCCAGAACGGCCACGTCGAACTTGAACTGCTCGATCGTGCGCAGCGTCAGCGCGCCCACAAGGCCCCAATCGGCCCGCCGCAGCGCGCCGCCCGCCAGCACGATCTGCGCCTCCGATCCCTCATGCAGGATCCCGGCAACATGCAGGTTGTTCGTCACGACCAGCAGGTTGCGGTGGCGTGACAGAGCGCGGGCCACGGCCTCGGTCGTCGTCCCGATCCCCAGAAACACCGACGCATCGTCGGGGATGTCGGCCGCACAGGCCGCGGCGATAGCCGCCTTCTGCTCGGCCGCCATCGCGCGCCGCGCGTCATAGCCATAGTTCGACACGCCCGAGGGCAGGATCGCCCCGCCATGCACCCGTTCGAGCTTGCCCGCCTCCGCCAATTCGGCCAGATCGCGCCGGATCGTCTGGGCCGTCACGCCGAAATGGCTGGCCAGGCCATCGACGCTCACCCGCCCGTCGCGGCGGGCGATCTCCAGGATATCGGGATGTCGAAAGGTCTGCGTCACGGCCCTGGAGACTGGCGCACATGCGCCCCCAAGCGCAAGGCCCCAAGGCGCGAATTTGTTCGTTTGCGCGCGCATTCGCCCCCAGATCGTCCGGTCCGATTCGCCGAAATGCCCCTCCAAAACGGCCTCCGGGCAAAGATAGCTGCAAAGCTCCCTCCCGATCCCCTTGATCTCGCTCCAAAACGAACAAAAGCGCGCACCAAGTTGACAAAAAGCGCGCATTTATGATGAAACCGCGCGCAAGGGAGGCGCCCATGCAAAGCTCAGAGACAGTCACGGATCTTCTGGTCGTCGGCGGCGGCATCAATGGCTGCGGTATTGCCCGCGACGCCGCCGGGCGCGGCCTGTCGGTTACGCTCGTCGAGATGTCCGACCTCGCCTCGGCCACCTCGTCGTCCTCGACCAAGCTTTTCCACGGCGGCCTGCGCTACCTGGAATATTTCGAGTTCCGCCTTGTGCGCGAGGCCCTGATCGAGCGCGAAACCCTGCTCCGCGCGATGCCCCACATCTCGTGGCCGATGCGCTTCGTCCTGCCCTACCACCACAGCCAGCGTTTCGAGGGCGACACACCCACCTCGCGCCTTCTGAACACGGTGATGCCCTGGATGAAGGGCCGCCGCCCATCCTGGCTCATCCGCCTCGGCCTTGCGATGTATGACGGCCTCGGCGGGCGCAAGATCCTGCCCGCCACCCGCACGCTCGACCTGCGCCGACGCCCCGAAGGCGCGCCGCTGAAGGATATGTTCGAGAAGGCCTACGAGTATTCCGACTGCTGGGTCGAGGATTCGCGCCTCGTTGTCCTGAATGCCCGCGACGCCCAGGCTCGCGGCGCCGAGATCAAGACCGGCACCAAAGTGATCTCCGCCGAGGCGGCCGACGGCATCTGGACCGTCACGCTGCAGGATGTCGAAACCGGCGCGCAGGACACCCGCCGCGCCAAGATGATCGTCAATGCGGGTGGCCCCTGGGTGGCCGACATCATGCGCGGCAAGATGCGGCGCAATACCGGCCAGAACGTCCGCCTCGTCCGCGGCTCGCACATCGTCACGCGCAAGCTTTTCGACCACGGCAAGTGCTACTTCTTCCAGGGCAAGGATGGCCGGATCATCTTCGCGATCCCGTATGAGACCGATTTCACCCTGATCGGCACGACCGACCAGGAGCACAGCGACCCCGATCTGAGCCCCGAGATCACCGAGTCCGAGCGTGACTATCTCCTTGCTTTCGCCTCGGAATATTTCAAAGAGCCGGTCACGGTCGAGGATGTCGTCTGGACCTATTCCGGCGTCCGCCCGCTCTACGACGACGGCGCGAAATCGGCCACCGCGGCCACGCGCGACTATGTGCTGACGGTCGATAAGGGCGCCGGCGCCCCCGCCCTCAACGTCTTCGGCGGCAAGATCACCACCTATCGCCGCCTGGCCGAAAGCGCGCTGGAAAAGATCGTGCCGCACTTCCCCGGAACCTCGGGCGCCTGGACCGCGGGCGTGCCGCTCCCCGGCGGCGACTTCCCGGTCAAGGGCGTGGGAAAGCTCATTGCAGCGCTGCAAGCCGAGTACCCCTTCCTGACCGAGCGTTGGGCCACCCGCCTGGTGCGGGCCTACGGCACCGAGGCGCGCGACATTCTCGGCAGCGCGCGCGAGGCCGCCGATCTGGGGCAGGATTTCGGATCCACCCTCACCGAGGCCGAAGTGCGCTGGCTGATGTCTCGGGAATTTGCCCGCACCGCCGACGACGTGCTCTGGCGCCGCTCCAAGCTCGGCCTGCGTCTGTCGCCCACCGAGGCCCAAGCGCTCGGCGCCTGGATGACCGAGCAGCGCAGCAAGGCACCGGCCGCGGCCGAATAGGGCGGCCGGCCACCCGCGCCGCGCAGAGGGGCCACCGTCGCCCCCGCACGCCTGTCCGGGGCACACGCACGCGCACCCGCCCGATCCAAAGGGGGCTAGGTCCCCCAATGATCCTGCGCTAGCCTCCCGCCAAAAGCCGTCGCACAAGCGGCATCCTGGGAGGATCCATGAACATCCTGTTCGTGATGTACGACCAGCTCAGGCACGACTACCTGAGTTGCGCGGGTCATCCGCATCTCGACACCCCGAACTTCGACAGGGTGGCGGCGATGGGCGTGCGCTTCACCGAGGCGCATGTGCAATCGCCCGTCTGCGGCGGCTCGCGCATGTGCTTTTACACCGGCCGCTACGCCTCGTCCCATGGCGCCCATTGGAACGGCTTCCCTCTACGCGTCGGCGAGCACACGATGGGCGACCATCTGCGCCGGCTCGGCATGGGCTGCTGGCTCATCGGCAAAACCCACTTTGCCGTCGACGCCGACGGGATGGAGCGGCTGGGGCTGGCCCGCGACAGCGTTATCGGCGCGCGCCAGGCCGAGGCCGGGTTCGATGTCTGGATCCGCGACGACGGCCTCTGGGCCGAGGGGCCCGACGGGTTCTACGACACGCGCCGCTCACCCTATAACGAATACCTGAAGTCAGAAGGTTACGACGGCGCCAACCCCTGGGCCGACTATGCCAATGCCGGTATTGCAGATGGCGAGATCGCCTCTGGCTGGATGTTCCGGAACGCCGACCGCCCCGCCAATATCCGCGAGGAGCACAGCGAAACGCCGTGGCTCACGGGCGAGGCCATCCGCTTCATCGATCACGCCAAAGGCCCGTGGTGCGCGCACCTGAGCTACATCAAGCCCCACTGGCCCTACATCGTACCGGCCCCCTACCATAACATGTATGGCGACAATCACGTGCCGGCCGCCATCCGGCATGAGGCAGAGCGCGACGACCCCCACCCCGTCTACGGCGCCTATATGGCCAACCGCATCGCCAGCGCATTCCAAGAGGACGACGTGAGGCGCAAGGTCATCCTCGCCTATATGGGCCTCATTAAGCAGTGCGACGACCAGCTCGGCCGCCTTCTCGACCATCTCGAGGAAACCGGCCAGATGGCCAACACCATGATCGTCCTGACCTCCGACCATGGCGATTATCTGGGCGATCATTGGCTGGGCGAGAAGGACCTCTTTCACAAGCAGTCGGTCAAGATCCCGCTCATCATCTACGACCCACGGCCCGAGGCCGATGCCACCCGCGGCACGACCTGCGATGCGCTGGTCGAGTCGATCGATCTGGCCGCGACCTTCGTCGACGCGGCGGGCGGGCCGAGCGCGCTGGCTGACGTCAATCACATCCTCGAGGGCCGCTCGCTGACGCCGTTCCTCCACGGTCAGTCGCCCGATGCGTGGCGGTCCTACGTGATTTCCGAGTTCGACTATTCCCAAACGCCGCAGGCCGCGAAACTCGGCCTCGCGCCCCGCGACGCGCGCCTCTTCATGGTGTTCGACGGCCGCTGGAAGCTGATGCATGCCGAAGGCGGCTTCCGGCCCATGCTCTTCGATCTCGAAACCGATCCCGACGAGTTCCACGACCTTGCCCGCGATGCGGCGCACGAGGCCGAGATCGACCGGCTCTATGCCTGCCTCGCCGAATGGGGCCGCCGACCTGCCCAGCGCGTGACCATGTCCGAAGGTGAGATCGTCCGCCGCCGCGGCCGCTCCATACGGCGCGGGGTCCTGCCGTTCCTCGTCGACGGCTCCGAGGTGCCGCCCGACCTGACCGAGCGCTACCGCGGCCCGGCCCGCCAGATCCACGTTGAGGAGGGCGATGACCGATCCAAGCCCTGACCGGCGGCTGGCCGACCTGCTGTCGCTGCTCTTCGCCCTCGCGATCCTGTTCTATGCGGCGGGCGGGCCGATCGGCGATCTTGTCCGCTGGGTCATTGAAAGCACCACGCCGGGGTTCGACGAGATGGCGCGCCGCGATCAGCGCGTCCTGATGCGCGAACATCCCCTCGGCGCGGCATGGCGCGGCATCGGGCGCAACGTGCTGCAGCCCACCGGCCTGATCCTTGGCCTGCCGATCCTCTTCGGCCTGACGATCTCGGCCCTCCGCCTTGGCGGTCCGCCCTGGCTTGGCCGCCTGCTCTCGGGCGCTGCGGCCGGCACCCTGATCCTCTGGATCGTCGGCATCTTTTCCACCGATGCGGGCCTTCTGCCTTCCGCCGATCCGATCGACTTCATCGCCTTTCCCGCCGCCGCCGGCGTCGCGCTCTTCCTGACATGGCGCATGTTCGGCGGCTTCATCGCGGGCTTCTGCCTGTTCTGGGTCGTCTATCTCTTCATCCGAGGGACCTTGCCCGACTGGGCGGGCATCCTGCAGGGGGCCGAGGCGACCTTTGCCCAGAATCTCCGCGCCATGGTTCAGAACTTCTGGGCGCAAACGGGCGGCATGTTCGGCCAGCCGATCCAGGTCGTCTCGGGCAATGTGCTGATCTTCATCGTCTTCGGTGCCGTACTAATGGCTTCGGGCGCCGGCACGCTCCTGATGAAACTGGCCAACCGGCTGACCGGCGGGCTCCAGGGCGGCGCGGCCCACGCCGCCATCGCGTCCTCGGCCCTCTTCGGAACGCTCTCGGGCGCGGCCATCTCCAACGTCGTCTCCACCGGCACCCTCACCATTCCCGTCATCAAGCGCGCCGGCTTCAAGCCGGCCTTCGCGGGAGCCGTCGAAGCCGCGGCCTCGACGGGCGGGCAGGTCATGCCCCCGGTGATGGGCGTCGTGGCCTTCTTCGTCGCCGGCCAGATCGGGCTGGAATACCGCTACATCGTGGTGGCCGCGATCCTGCCCGCCGCCTTCTACTATCTCGGCACGTTCCTGGCCGTCTGGTTCGAGGCGCGGCGCGCTGGGATCGGCGCCCTCCCAATCGCCGCGCGCCCGGCCCTGACTGCACGCGAACGCTGGCAATGCCTCGTCTTCGTCATCCCTCTGGGTGTCCTGTCGACCTCGCTCTTCGTGCAGCCCTCGGTGCCAAAGGCCGGCTTTTACGGTTTCCTGGCGGCGCTCGGCTCGGCCCTCGTCCTCTTCCCCGATTTCCGCAGCGGCGCCCGACTGCGTGCCGCCCTCGTCGATGCCGGGCGGATGTCGGCCGCCATCGTCGTGATCGTCGCGGCCATCGGCCTGATCGTCGGCCTGATCCAGATCTCGGGCTTCGCCGGGCGCCTCTCGCTCCTTCTGGCGCAACTCGCCTCCGGGCCACTGTTCCTTGTCCTGCTGACCGTCGCGCTCGGCTCCATCGTGCTCGGCATGGGCCTGCCGCCCGGCGCCACCTACTTCGTCATCGTCATCGCGCTCTCGTCGGGGATCGAGGCGGTGGGCATACCGGAACTCACGCTCCACCTCTTCGTCGTCTTCTTCGCCGTGATGTCCACCGTCACCCCACCCGTGGCCCTGGCCGCCTTTGCCGCCGCGCCCATCGCGGGGGCCGATCCGATCCGCACGGGCTTTGCCGCTGCTCGGATCGGCATCGCCGGCTTCCTCGTGCCCTTCGTCTTCGCCTGGCACCCCGCACTTCTCTACAAGCTCCAGGTCCTCTTTCCGCTCCTCGGGGGCGAGCTCTCGCGCTCCTCTGCCGTCATCGACCCGGGCAGCATTCCCTGGGTCGACTTCGTGTGGATCCTCTTCGCGTTCTCTCTCGCCCTCTGGCTCCTCGCCTCCGCGCTGGCGGGGTTCGAGCGGGGGCCGCTTGCCCCCCTCGAACGCGTCGCCCGGGCGGCCCTCGCCCTTCTCATGCTCGCGCCCGCCTATCTCGTCGCCCTGCCCGCCGCCGCCGCGGGCGCCGCCCTCATCGCCATCCACAGAAGCCGCGCCCTCGCGCCGGCCGCCCGACCGTCCCAACCCCAGGAGGAGACATGAAGTTCAGTTTCGCCCCGCTCGCGGCCCTTACCCTCGCCGCCGGCCCTGCCGCCCATGCCCAGGACAGCCTGCGCATGGCGACCATCGCCCCCAGCCTCGGCCAGGCCATCACCATGGCCACCTTCGCCAACATCGTGAACGACAATCTCGACGGCGTTGAAATCGAGGTCGCCGCCGGCGGCGCCGCCACGCTTCACATGCTCGAGGTCGGGCGCGGCAATCTGGAAATGTCGATGGTCTCGCCCACCATCTACTTCCTGATGCAGAACGGCCGCGCGATGTATCAGAACACGCCCGAAGCGCCGGAGCTTTCTGAGAACGTGAGCCTGCTGATGTGGTTCCCCTACGGCGCCTACCATTTCACCGTCCGCGGCGACAGCGACATTGAGGTGCTCGACGATATCGAGGGCGCGACCGTCTTCCTCGGGCCCCAGGGCGGCGGCGCCTTCAACGCCTCCAAGGGCTGGATCGAGGCCACCACGGGCCTTGTCGCCGGCGAAGACTATGAGGCCATCGCCGCCAACTGGCAGACCGGCTTCCAGGCGTTCCTCGATGGCTCGATCGACATGTATGTCAACGGCTGCCTCGACCCCTGCCAGCAGTTCCTGCAATTCACGGAAACCGAGACGCTCCGCTTCATCGGCCCCGAAGACGATACCGGCGAGGCCGTCGATAAGTTCCTGGGCAACTTCCGGTTCCGCGAAGAGATCCCGGCCGGCATGTACGAGAACCAGCTCAACGACGGCCCCACCAAGTCAAACGACACGTGGGTCGGCATCGGCATCCGCACCGACCTGCCCGAGGATCTGGTCTACGACGTCACCCGCACCTTCTGGGAGAATATCGAACAGGTGACGTCCGACGCGCCCTGGGCCCAGGCGCTCACGGTCGCGGACGCCGCACAGCAGCTCGGCGCCATGCAGCTCCATCCGGGCGCCGCCCGCTACTACCGCGAGGCCGGCGTGATCGAGTAGGGCCCGCTTCGGGGGATCTGGCGGGCTGGACGGGGCGGCGGCCCGTCCTATCACCCTTCCATGACCCACGCCCCCGCCGCCCCCCAGACCATCGCCATCATCGGCGCCGGCTTGGCCGGCGCGGCCCTCGCCGCCCAGCTCCGCGCCCATGGCCGCGCCCCAACGGTCTTCGACAAAAGCCGCGGGCTCGGCGGCCGCATGGCCACGCGCCGCGCCGGGGCATTCGCGTTCGACCATGGCGCCCCGGCCTTCGATGCGGCTCATACCGGACCCGGGTTCGCCGAGGCCTCCGCCCGCTGGGTGGCCGATGGCAAGGCCGCCCCGTGGGAGGGCGAGGGCCTTGTCGGTCTGCCAGCCATGTCGGCACCCGCCCGCGCGCTCTTCGAGGGCACGACCATTGTCACGGCCGCCGAGATCCGCGAGGCCAAACGCGCAGACACCGGGTGGACCCTTCATACGGACGCCGCCCAGCACGGGCCCTTCACCACGCTCCTTGTCGCCATCCCGGCACCCCAGGCCCGCCGGATCCTGCCCGACGCGCCGCCGGGCCTGGCCAGTGCCACCTACGATCCGGGCTGGACGCTGATGCTCGGCTTCGACGCGCCCACCGGCCGCGAGGCGGCACGCACTGAGCTGCCGGGCCCCGCGCTCTCTGTCTGCCTGAACTCCGGCTCCAAGCCCGGCCGACCTGGCGAATGCTTCGTGCTGCATGCCCGGGCCGAATGGTCGCGCGCGCATCTCGAGCTCGACCGCGACGACGCCTGCAACCGTCTGATGGCCGAGGCGGCCCCGCTCTTTCCAACAGGCCTCAGCCCGGCCTATGCCACCGCCCATCGGTGGCGGTTTGCCCGTGTGGCGGAACCGCTCGGCCTGCCCTGCCTGTGGGACCCAGACCGCCAGCTCGGCTTTGCCGGCGACTGGTGCCTCGGCCCGAATGTCTCCCATGCCTTCGACAGCGGCACCGCGCTCGCCAACGCCGTTCTCGCTGGCTGACAGACGTTCACTTGCGCGAGAGATCGCCGGCTTTGCTGGTGCGACACGCGCGCGCGCGGTAATTGGAGCCGTCATCGCTACACCGGGGGCCGCCCATGCCGACAGACATGCCCTTTCCGCCTGGCGCCGCCGCGCCGTCAGCGCCCAAGGCTCCAGCCGCACCGCAGGCGCAGCCGGCCGCGCGCGTCCGCGACCTGCGGCTCGACTTCTTCCGCGGCATCGCGATGTTCATTATCCTGATCGCCCATACGCCGGGCAACGCCTGGACGCGCTGGATCCCCGCGCGCTGGGGCTTCTCCGACGCCACCGAGATCTTTGTATTCTGTTCCGGCATGGCCTCGGCCATCGCCTTTGGCGCCACCTATGCCCGCAAGGGCTGGTGGTTGGGCACCGCCCGCACGATCTTTCGCATCTGGCAGGTCTACTGGGCCCATATCGGGCTCTTCTTCGTGATCGCCTTCGGCCTCGCCGCGCTCGACCTCTACGGCAACTTTGAAAAGGTCTATATCGGCACGCTCGCGCTCAACCCGTTCTTCGAGAACACACCGCAGCAGCTCGTCGGCCTCATGACGCTGACCTATGTGCCGAACTATTTCGACATCCTGCCGATGTATCTGGTGATCCTCGCCATGATGCCGCTGGTCATGCTGCTGGCAAAGATCGACGTGCGGGCCGTGTTCGTCTTCTGCGGCGCGATGTGGCTGGCGGCCAATCTCGACTGGATCTGGCTCCCCGCAGCACCCTTCGACCCGGGCCGCGAATGGTTCTTCAACCCGTTCGGCTGGCAGCTTATCTTCTTCACGGGCTTCGCCTTCATGGCCAGCTGGCTGCCTGCTCCGCCGCGCTCACGCTGGCTCCTCCTGGCTGCGATCGCGTTTGTTGTGCTCAGCATGCCGGTCGGCTCGCCGCGCATGGTCGACATCCTCAAGGTCGTCTGGCCCGCCCTCGCCGAATGGTCGATGCAGATCTTCCCCGACTATGTTCGGCCCTACCGCGTGAAGACCGATTTCGGCATCCTGCGCTATATCCACTTCCTCTCGCTGGCCTATATCGCGTGGTACGCGGTCGGCGAAGGCGGCGTGCGCCTTCTGCCCAAGGGCGACGGCCCGCTGGCCCGCACGTGGGAGATGCTGCTCGCGGCCATCGTGAAGGTCGGCCAGCAATCGCTCGCGATCTTCGTCTTCTCGATGGCCTATGCCCGCGTCCTCGGCTTCGTGCTCGACCATATCGGCCGCACGCCGGCAACCTGGGCGCTGATCAATTTCACCGGCTTCGTCACACTCATCGGCGTGGCCTACGCGGTGGGCTGGATCAAAACCCACCCCTGGCGCTCAAAACGGGCCTAGCAGAGCGCGGGCTTGGCTCTGCGCGGCCCCCAGCGCTCAGCCGTCCTGCATAATGGCTTCAAACTCCAGCGTGATGTCGACCTCGTCGCCCACGAACACGGGCAGGGCATAGGTCGAGCCGAAGTCCGAGCGCAGGATCGACGCCGTGGCCGAGATCCCCAGCGTCTCCTTGCCATGGCAGCAGGGATACACCGCGTTCTGGTTCAGCGTCACATCGAGCGTCACCGGCTGGGTCACGCCGCGGATCGTCAGGTCGCCCGTTACCGTCCCGCTCGTGTCCGACGCGGCCTCGCCGCCTGAGGCGACGAACGTGATCTGCGGGTTCGCTTCGGCATCCAGGAAATCGGGCGAGCGCACATGCCCGTCGCGCGCCTCGTGAAACGTGTTGACGCTCGCCGCCCCGATGGTCACCGAGACCTCGCCAAGTTCCTGGGTGTCCGCGTCATAGGTGAACTCGCCGGCGACGTCGGTGAACACACCAAGCGTGCGCGCATAGCCCGCATGCATCACCGTGAACGACACCACAACGTGGTCAGGGTCGATGGCATAGGTCGCGGGCGCGGCGGCCACCGCGCCAGGGGTCAGCAGCGGCGCGGCCAGCACGGCGCTCAGCAGGGCGGAACGTATCGACATCGGGTCGTCTCCTTTCGCTCAGGCGGTTTCGGCCGGCAGCGGCTCCATCAGGCCCTCCGGCAGCGCAAAGGGCGGCTCGGCCATCCGGTCTTCGGGAATGTCGAACAGGCCAAGGCGCAACGACCAGCCGCTCACCGCCGGCAAGGTCGATACCACGGCGATCGGAATGGCAAAGGCCATCGCCAGCAGGATCGGCGCCGCAAACGGCACCGCCCAGGGCGCCACCATTGCAATCCATCCGGTCAGGGCCAATCCCACCAAGGTCTGCGGCCACAGCACCTGCACCGCCTCGGCCCATTCCAGCCGCTGGCGGCTGCGCTGCTGCGCGTCCCAGCCAACGCGCTTGCCAAATGCGAGCCCGATCATGAACCGCGTCAGCCCCAGCGCCACAACGGGCGAGACCAGCATCGAAAACGGGATCTCCGCCGCGCCCGAGGCCACCACGCGCAACCGCCCGCCGTAGGAGGCCGCGCGCTCCGGCTCGGCCAGCACCTGGGCCAGCCCCATCAGCTTGGGCATCAGCGTCAGCACCATCAAGAGCACGAAGAACGACAGGCCTGCCCACAGCGGCACGCTCTCCACCTGCCCCGGCATCGCCGCCAGCGCCGCCCCGGCCAGGATGAACAGCATCCATGCGGGCGCAGCCAGATACATCTGGATCGCAAGATAAAGCTGCACGCGGCTCACCGCCTTCAGGTCCTGCAGGCCGAGCAGCTTGAAATACTGCATGTTCCCGTTGCACCAGCGCAGCTCGCGCCGGATGAAATCGGCCAGGCTCGGCGGGTTCTCCTCGTGGCTCTCGCTCTCCTCGGCGATCACCCGGCATTCGAAGCCCGCGCGCCGCATCAGCGCCGCCTCCACCTGGTCGTGCGACAGGATGTGGCCCGACAGCGGCCCACGCCCCGGCAGCACCGGCAGCATGCACTGCTCGGCAAAGGGCTCCATCCGGATCAGCACGTTGTGCCCCCAGTTCGGCCCGCAATCGGCCTGCCACCAGGCCGAGCCCAGCGTGTAGGAGCGCATGCCCTGCCGCATCCCGAACTGGAACGCGCGCGTGAAGAAGGTCCGCGACGGAAGGCCCGTGACCAGGCTCTGCAGCATGCCCAACTCCGGGCTCACCTGCATCACCCGCACCATCCGCAGCACCGTCTCGGCGCCCATCGCACTGTCGGCGTCGAGCGGCAGCAGGAAATCATACGAGTCGCGGCAGCGCCCGACGAACTCGGCGATGTTGCCCGCCTTATACCCCGTATTGTCTTCGCGCCGCCGATAGCTCAGCGCCACCCCGGGCACAGCCCGCTTCCATTGCGCGATCCCGGCCTCCTCGCGAAGGGCAATCGCCGGCCGGTCGGTATCGGACAGGACGTGGAAGTCGAACTGCACGCCCCAGCGCGTCATCGCCAACGCCTGCTGCAATTGCCGCAACCGCGCCAGCGAGGGCTCTGGGTCCTCGTTCCGCAGCGGCATGATGATCGCCACGCGCGACGTGATCGCCTCGCCCCCGGTGATCCTTTCCAGTTGAGGGCACACATGGGCGGCTGCGCCCTCGCCATGCAGCCGGTCCAGCCCATAGCCGATCAGCGAGTTCCACAGCCCGATCGACAGCCAGGGCAGCGTCACCAGATAGGCCACGAGCATCACCCATTCGAGCGGCACGAGCCCGCCGACCGAGAGGAGCGCGGCCATCCCCGCAAATAGGAGGGCCACCGTGACGACGTTCAGGACAAGCACGAGTCTCCGGCGCCGGCTCACCCGCCGCGCCATCCCATCGCCATCGATTACGCGGATCCTGGCTCCGCCTTGCGATACGTTGTCCACTCGACTACCCCTCTTCAGGTCACGAGGGTCGTTTTGGGCCGAACGCCTTGGAGGTCCAATGAATTTTCAATGGCTTCACGCAAAGGTGCGGATCTGCAAACTTCCCGGGCGGAAAGGTGCCGACCGATGAGCGGCCGGGGGCCGACCCCGATCACCTTTGCGGTTCCCGGCGACATCGATGCCCTCACAGGCGGCTACATCTACGAAAAGAGCCTGCTCATTGCGCTCCGCGATGCGGGCTGGGATGTCGCCCATCTGAGGCTGCCAGGCTCGTACCCCGATGTGACACCGGCCGACGAAGACGCCACCATCGCCGCGCTCGCCGCCCTGCCCGCCGACCGCCCGATCCTGATGGACGGGTTCCTGACCGGCGCGACCGACCCCACCAAGCTCGCACAGGTCGCTGCGCCCTACGTTGCGATCTGTCACCATCCGCTGGCGTCCGAGACCGGGATCGACCCCGCCCGCGCCGCCCGCCTCCATGAGATCGAGCGCGCCAATCTTGGGCGCGCAGCCCATGTGCTCGTCCCTTCGCCCCACACGGCCAAGGCGCTGACGCGCGACTATGGGGTGCGCGCAGAGCGGCTGACCGTCGCGCTGCCCGGCCTCGCCCGCCCGGCGCTCGGCGCGGTGCCCAAGGCCGCCCCGCCCCTCATCCTTGCCGTGGGGCAGCTCGTTCCGCGAAAGGGCCATGACGTGCTCCTGAAGGCGCTCGCCACCCTCACCGATCTCGATTGGCAGGCCACGATCCTCGGCGGCCCGACGGAACCCACCTATGCCAGCGAACTCGACGCGCTTCGCACCGAGCTTGGCCTCTCCGACCGCGTCACCTTTGGCGGTCTCGTCGGGCCCGACGTGCTGTCGACGCACTATGCTCAGGCGCGCCTCTTCGCGCTCGCCACCCATTACGAGGGCTACGGCATGGTCTTCGCCGAGGCGCTTGCCCACGGCCTGCCCATCGTAAGTTGCGTCGGCGGCGCCGTGCCCGACACCGTCCCACCCGATGCGGGCCTCCTTTCGCCCCCGGGCGACGTACCGGCCTTCGCCGCGCATCTCCGCCAACTGCTCGAAGATCCGGCCCGGCTGAGCCAGATGGCCGACGCCGCGCTCGCCCATGGCCGCGCCCTTCCCACTTGGGCCGACACCGCCCGTATTGCCAGCGAGGTGCTCACGCGCGTCCAGCCCTGATCGGCGCCGTTGCTCAGGCGCGCATCTGTTCCGGCGCATAGCGAACGAAGACCGCCCGCTCGGCCAGCGCCACCAGCCCGTGGGCCGCCAGCGAGACCAGCGTCAGCGCCGCCACGGCACTCCACAGCATGTTGTAGTTCGAAGTCGAGGCCGACAGCGCCATCAGGTTGCCCACACCCGTTCCCGTGGCCAGCCATTCCGCCACGGTCGCCGCCAGCACGGCCGCCGGCACGCTCATCCGCGCGGCCGCAAACAGGGCGGGCAGCGCCGCGGGCAGCCGTGCATAGAGCAGCAATACCCCGCGACCCGCAGCATAGCTGTCGAACACATCGCGCACCGGCCCCGGCACCAGGCGCATCCCGTGCAGCCCGGCGATCAGCGCCGGAAAGAAGATCATCACCGCGACGATCGCCACCACGCCCGAGGGCCCGCGGCCCAGCGCCAGCACGATCAACGGCGCGGTGGTGACGATCGGCACCGCGCGCAGCGTCACCGCAAGCGGCAGGACGATCCGCGCCGCCGCGGGCCACACGACACAGGCCGCCGCCAGCGCGGCCCCGCCCCCAAGCCCGGCAATGTAGCCCGGCACGGCCACCCGCAGTGTGTCCGACAGCGCCGTAATCAATTCAGCGCGCGGGCCCGCCTCGGCCAGATAGGCCAGCACGTCCCCCGGCCGCTTGGCGAAAAATGCGTTGAGGCCGAACCCCTCCATCGCCGCCCACCAGAGCGCCACGACGGCCGCCGCCATCCCCGCGCCTGCCGCCAGAGCGCGCACCGGACGCCGCCGCTCGGCCTCGGGCGGCGGTGCCAGCAACACCGGCGGCGTCCCCGGCGCCGCGAGCCGCCCCACCTGCCCGGCCAGCGCCCAAAGCGCGATCGAGATGAGCGCCGCAACCGTGGCCAGGGCCCACGTCGCGTCGACATCGAGGCTGCGCATCGCGCGCAGCGCGAGCACGCCCATCCCGCGCTCGGCGCCCGTAAACTCGCCAATCATGGCCCCCAGAAACGCCGCCGGCGCCGCCACCTGCAGGCCCGCCACCAGGTAGGGCAGTGCCGCCATCGCGCGCACCTGCGTCAGCGCCGTCCACCGCCCACGCCCGTAGCTCGCCACCAGATCGAGCCAGCTCTGCGGCACCGCCCGCAGCCCCGCCAGAAGCGGCACCAGCGTGGTGTAGAACACGCTCAGCGCCGCCAGCGTCACCTGCGGCCCCACGCCCGGCCCATAGAGCACGCGCAGGATCGGCCCCGTCGCCACCAGGGGCAGACAGAACACCACCAGCGACAGCACGCGCACGGCCCGCTCGGTCTGCGGCCAGAGCACGGCCAGAGTTGCCAACGCCACAGCCACAAGGTTTCCCCAGAGATATCCCCAGGCCGCGCTCTGCCCCGTGACCCAGGCCGCGCGCGCCATCAACCTGGCATTTTCGATGATATATCTGAGGATATCCGCCGGGGCCGCGAGCAAATAGGTGCCCTCCAGCGCCCACGCCGCTCCCTCCCAAACGGCCAGCGCCGCGACAATCCCCAGCGCGCCACCCAGAACGCCGCGGGGCAGTCTCATTCGGCCGCCAGCTCGCCGGCCGTGTCGCCCAGCGCGGCCTCCACCCGGGCCGAGATCCCGCGCGTCTCTCCCGCTTCCAGCATCGCGGCCCGGCGCGGGCGGGGCAGGGGCACGGGGATCTCGGCGACAATCTCGGCCGGACGCGGCGACAGCACGACGACCCGGTCAGCGATCAGCACCGCCTCGCGCACCGAATGGGTGACGAGCAGCACCGTCGCGCCGCCCTCCCCCCAGATCGGCGGCAATTCCAGGTTGAGCCGCCGCCGTGTCAGCTCGTCGACCGCGCCAAACGGCTCGTCGAGCAGCAGAACCGAGGGCGCTGTCGCCATGCAGCGCGCAATCGCCGCCCGCTGCCGCATGCCGCCCGAGAGCGCGCCCGGCCGCACGCTCTCAAACCCCGTCAGCCCGACCCGTTCGATCAGATGCGCCACGCGCGCCGGGTCGGGCGCCTGCCGGGCGAGCCGCCGGGCCAGCGCCACGTTGCCCCTCAATGTCCGCCAGGGCAGCAGGGCGGCGTCCTGAAACGCCACCGCCAGCGCCCCCTCCGCCCGGCGTGCGGCCGGGTCCGCGCCGCCCAGCGTCACCTGCCCGTCGTCGGGCGCCTCAAGGCCGGCCACAATCCGCAGCAACGTGGACTTGCCACAGCCCGACGGCCCGACCAGGGCCACCGTCTCGCCCGCCTCCACCGTCAGATCGATGGGGGCGACGGCGTCCACAGCCCCCGCCCCGCGGCCAAACCGCTTGGCGACGCCCGTCAGGCGAATGTCGATGCCCGCACCGGCCTCAGCCGGCATGAACCTCGTCCAGGATCGACCGGTCCCACAGGTCGGGCGTCACGCTTCGGCCCAACAGGCCCAGCGTCTCGACATTCGCCGCCACCGTCTCGTCGGTGAACCAGCCAAAGCCGAACTCCTCGGTCAGATCCGAGAACATCAGCGGCACCTGACGCTCGGCCTGCAGCTTCTGGGTGGCAAGGTCCAGGCCCTGATCGGGGAACATCTCCACGGTCAGCGCCGCCGCGGCATCGGTGTCGGCCAGGTAGTCGGTCCAGCCCATCACCTCGCCCCGAAGCAGCGACACCAGCTCAGACCGGCGATTGGCGATGGTCTCGTCCGTCGCGATATAGGTCTGGGAATGCACGGAATAACCGTGATCGGCCAGCAGCATCACGATGGGCTGGGCGCCCTGCATCTCCATCGCCACCGGCAGATCGGTCGACCACGACAACAGGCAGTCGACCTGCCCGGCCAGAAGCGGCGCGCCATCATACTGCGTCGGCACAATCTCAATGGCATCCATGTCGACGCCGTTGATATCGCACAGCGCCTGCAGAACCGGCGTGTTGGCCGTCGCCATCCCGATGGACTTGCCCTCCAGGTCGGCGGGCACCTGCACCGGCTTGCCCGGAAGCGACGAGATGGCAAACGGGTTCTTCTGCATCGCCACGGCAAGAATGCGGAACGGTGCCCCGTTCTCTACGGCCGCGGCCGTATAGTCGGCGGCCGAGATCCCGACAAGCGCCGTGCCCGCCACCACCGGCGGCTCCACCGGCGCGTTCGGTCCCCCGGGCTGCAGCGCAACCTCCAGTCCCAGATCGCTCCAATAGCCCTTCGACTGGGCGATATAGCTCCCGCCGAACTGCACCGAATGGAGCCACGAGAGCTGAAAGTTCACGGCGGTCTGCGCCCGCGCGGCAAAGGGCCGGACCAGCCCCGCCGCGCCAAGGCCCGCAAGGCCAGCGCCGCCAAGCTGCAGCACCCGTCGCCGCGTCGTAAGGGTCCGTGATATGTTCGCCATGTCGTTGTCTTCCCTGTCGGTTCGTCCGTGCACCAGATCATGGGGCGTGTCTGCCGGAAAGCCCGGGTCCCCGGCAATTATGCCGCAGCGCAGTGCCATCCACCCCGACCGGCGCCAGCGCGCCGATGCGCGCGGTATTCCGCCCCGGGGCTGTTAGGGGTGGCCCCTCCGTCAATTCCCGATACATACGGCGAACACGGGGCGCGACGGCCCGGGCCGTGCAGCCGGCCCGCATGTCGGACCGCACAGCACGACCGGGGGCCAGTTTGGCACGCACCATCGTATATTTCGCGCATCCTGCGCATCATCAGTCCCACGCAAACGTTGCCATGGCAAAGGCCGCTCAGTCGGTCGAAGGGATCACCTTCATCGACCTCTACGCCGAATATCCCCGCTTCAATATCCGGGTCGACATCGAACAGGAACGGCTCAGCAATCACGACATCGTGGTCTTCCAGTTCCCGATGTTCTGGTACTCGACCCCCTCCATCCTGAAAGAATGGCAGGATATCGTGCTCGAGCACGGCTGGGCCTATGGCCAGGGCGGCACCCGGCTGTCGGGAAAGCGCCTGCTCGCGGCCACCACGGCCGGCGGCTCGGAAGAGGCCTATTCCGACAACGGCTATCAGCGCTATCCGATCCGCACGTTCCTCACACCCCTGGAGCGCACCGCCGGCCTCTGCCAGATGGCCTTCCTCGCGCCCTATGTGCTCTTCGGCGCGATCCGCGCGGTGGATGACGGCCGCATCCCCGCGCACGTGACGGGCTATGTCCGCCTTCTGCAGGCCTTGCGCGACGACCAGCTCGACCTCGACGCTGCGGCGGGGATGGACACGCTCGGCCCCGACACACTGCCCCTCAAGCCCGAGGCCGTCGCCCATGGCTGATTTCCTGCTCCTCTCCTTCGTCTTTCTTCTGGCCGGCATCGTCGCCGTGCCCATCGCCTCGCGCCTCGGGCTCGGCTCGGTCCTGGGCTACCTGCTGGCCGGCATGGCCATCTCGCCGCTTCTGGCCGCGCTCAATGTCGATGTCGTCTCGATCCAGCATTTCGCCGAGTTCGGCGTGGTGATGATGCTGTTCCTCGTCGGGCTCGAGCTGGAGCCCCGCGCGCTCTGGGATATGCGCGCACGGCTCCTGGGCCTTGGCGGCCTGCAGGTCGCGGGCTCGGCCGCGGTGATCGCGGCCGCGGCGATGATCCTGGGCCAGCCGCCCACCTTCGCCATCGCCATCGGCCTGATCTTCGCCCTCTCGTCGACCGCTATCGTCCTGCAAACGCTCAATGAAAAGGGCCTGATGCGCTCCGACGGCGGTCAGGCGAGCTTCTCGGTGCTGCTCGCGCAAGACATCGCCGTCATCCCGATGCTCGCCCTCTTCCCCCTGCTCGCGATGCCCGAACTGATGGATGTCGTCGCCCCCGCGGCCGACGCCGCCCATGGCGCCGGTGCGGCCCACGGGGACGGCCACTCCGATGAGCACGCCGGGGACCACGGCGGCGGCATGAGCCTCGTCGACGGCCTCTCGCCCTTGCCCCGCGTCCTAATCACCCTCGGCGCCATCGCCCTGGTGATCGTCGGCGGCAGCCTGCTGACCCGCCCGATCTTCCGCTTCGTCGCCATGGCCAACCTGCGCGAGCTCTTCGTCGCCACGGCCCTGTGTATGGTCGTGGGCATCGCGCTTCTAATGACCGTCGTCGGCCTTTCGCCTGCGCTCGGCACCTTCCTCGCCGGCGTCGTGCTTGCCAACTCCGAATACCGCCACGAGCTTGAATCCGACATCGACCCGTTCCGCGGCCTCCTTCTCGGTCTCTTCTTCATCACCGTGGGCGCCGCGCTGAACTTCTCGTTGCTCGCCGAGAACCTCCTTGTCGTTATCGGGCTCACCATCGGCCTTCTGGCCCTCAAGGGTGGGGTCCTCTACGTCCTGGGGATCCTGTTCAAGGTGGAGGGCTCCAGCCGCTGGCTCTTCGCCCTCGGCCTCGCGCAGGCCGGCGAGTTCGCCTTCGTCCTCCTTGCCATGGCCACGGCCAACAGCGTCCTACCCGCCAGCCTCGCGGGCCTCCTGGTGATCGTCGTCACCCTCTCGATGCTCGCCACGCCGGGTCTCTTCATCCTCTACGACCGTGTGATCGCCCCCCGATTTGCCGATGCGCAAACCCAAGAGGCCGACGAGATCGACGAACAGGGCACCGTCATCATCGCCGGCCATGGCCGCTGGGGCGGCATCGTCAACCGCATCCTCCGCACCGCGGGCTATGAAACGGTCGTCCTCGACCACGATTCGCGGCAGCTTGAGATGCTGCGCGCCTTCAACATCCGTGTGTTCTTCGGCGACGCCACCCGGCCCGACCTTCTGCATGCCGCCGGTATCGAGCAGGCCAAGATGCTGGTCGTCGCCATCGACGACCGAAACCAGGCGACGGAACTTGTCCAATACGTCACCAAGGCGCACCCGCACGTCTACATCATCGCGCGCGCCCGCGACCGCAACCATGTGTATGAGCTCTACGGGGCCGGCTGCCGCGACATCATCCGCGAGACCTTCGACTCGGGCGTCCGTGCCGGTCGCTCCGCGCTGGTGGCCCTCGGCATGCACCCCTACACCGCTCAGCGCCGCGCCCACGATTTCGAGCGGCGCGACCGCTATGCGCTGGCCCAGCTCGCCAGCGTCTACGACCCGAGCATCCCGATCCACGAGAACAAGCCCTATGTCGACCTCGCCATCAAGATCCGCGAGGAACAGGAGGCCGAGATGCGCAGCGCCCCGGGCGGGTTCGGCAAGGGCGAAGACCGCTCCTGGTCTCCCCCCACCACCGCCGATGTGCGCGCCGCCGAGGAAGGGCGCGCCCGCGCGTCAGGGGAATAGCCGAACCGACGCGCACCTTACTCCGCCATCAGCGCCGGCAGGCCGTCGCGATAACTCGGATAGAGCAGCGACACCCCCAGCTCATCCTTGATCCGGTCGTTTCGCACCCGCTTGCTCTCGGCATAGAAGCTGCGCGCCATCGGGCTCATCTCGGCCAGCTCGAACGGCACTTCCGGCGGCGGCGGCAGGCCCAATAGCTCGGCCGCATGGGCCAGCACGTCCTGCGGCGGGGCCGGGTCGTCATCGCACACGTTGTAGATCGCGGCCGTCCTGCGATCGTTGTTTGGCGCCGCAATCGACGCCTGCAGCACCTGCGCGATGTCCTCCACATGAATGCGGCTGAACACCTGGCCCGTCTTGATGATCCGCCGCGCCGTGCCCGCCCGCACCTTCTCGAACGGCCCGCGCCCGGGCCCATAGATCCCGGCGAGGCGAAAGATGTGCAGGGGCAGCCCGGCATTCCGACAGGCCACCTGCCATTGGCGCTCGGCCATCACCCGGAGCCGCCCGCGCGGCGTCGCCGGCGACAGGGGCGACGCCTCATCGACCCAACCGCCCTGATGGTCGCCATAGACCCCGGTGGTCGAGAGATACCCGACCCAAACCGCCCGGCTCAACGGCAGCGCCTCCGCGATCTCCTCCAGAAACGGATCGCCCGATTCCAGCGGCGCGGCCGAAGCCAGGATGTGCGTCGCCTCCGCAAGCGCCGGCTTCAGGTCGTGGCCCGGAAAGATGATCGGCTCCACACCCTCATCTTTGAAGATGTTCACCTTCTCTTCCGTCCGCGTCGTGCCGATCACGCGCCAGCCGGGCCCCAAAAGCTTCACCAGCGCCCGGGCCGAATAGCCGTGCCCAAGCGACAGAAGCGTCCCTGTCTCCGGCGTCACCAGCGCACCCGGGCCTCACGTGGCATAGGTGCTGCCTTCGGCATCGAGGATCGCCTTCAGCTCACTCAGATGCGCCTGCCCTTCGCCCGGATAGCCGTTGAGTTCGGCCTCGGTCTTGGCCGCGACCTCATCCGACAGAATGCGCAACGGCCGGCCTGTCTGCAGGGCGCGGATATAGGTCTCGGCGGCGCGCTCGAAATAGTAGAGCCGGTTGAAGGTCTCGGCGATGGTCTGGCCGATCACCATCACCCCGTGATTGCCCATGATCAGAACGGTCTTCGACGGGTCCGACAGAAGGTCGGCACAGCGCTCGCCCTCTTCGGTAAAGGCCAGCCCGCCATACTCGGCATCGACCGCCTGCCGCCCATAGAAGATGCACGCATTCTGATCGAGCGGCGGCAGCACCGGATCCTCCAGGCAGGCCAGGACCGTGGCAAAGGCCGAATGCACATGCATCGCGCACCGCGCATGCTGGCACAGGCGATGGAGGCTGCCATGGAGGCCCCAGGCGGTCGGGTCGGGCGCGCCCGGGCGGTTCAACGTGTCCGGATCGTTGGCGTCGACCTCCAGCAGGTCCGACGCTTTCACCCGCGAGAAATGCGTGTTGTTTGGGTTCACCAGGAACCGCGTGCCGTCCTCGTTGACGGCCAGCGAGAAATGGTTCGCGACGGCCTCGTGCATGTTGAGCCGGGCCGTCCATCGCAGCGCAGCGGCAAGGTCCACCCGCTCGGCCCAATGGGTGATGTTCTGCGTCGGCGCGTTCATTGGGGCCTCCTGTCATGGCGGGGTCATAGGGCGGGCTCATGGTCCACCGACACCCTAGGCCGTCACGTGGAAAAGGTGAACTGCCTCAGCCATCCGTTTCGCCCGGCCGCACGCCGGGCCGCCCCCGACCGCCCCCACGGGCGGGGGCTTCTCCTCCACCCGCGGCCGGGGACCGCCTTTGTGTCAAAAGACGTACCATCGGCGGCCCGCCACTACCCCACCTTGCACTCCCTCCCCTTTTGCGAAATTCTAAACCATGCCTCACCAGCCATTTCCGTCCTGGGCCGAAACCGCCCCGCGCCTCGTCGCCACCGCCGCCGGCCGCACGCAGGCCGACACCGTGATCCGCAAGGGCACGTGGGTGAACGTCCATACGCGTGAGGCGCTGCCCGACCACGACATCGCCATCGCCGCCGGCCGCATCGCCTATGTCGGCCCCGACGCCGCGCACTGCACCGGCCCCGACACGCACGTGATCGAGGCCAACGGCCGCTTCATGGTCCCCGGCCTCTGCGACGGCCACATGCACATTGAGTCTGGCATGCTCACGCCGGCCGAGTTCGCCCGCGCCGTCATCCCCCATGGCACGACGACCATGTTCACCGACCCGCACGAAATCGCCAACGTGCTGGGCCTCGACGGCGTGCGCCTGATGCATGACGAGGCGCTGATGCAGCCCGTCAACATCTTCACCCAGATGCCCTCCTGCGCCCCCTCGGCGCCCGGGCTCGAGACCACGGGCTACGAGATCGGCCCCGAAGACGTCGCCGCAGCCATGACCTGGCCCGGCATCATCGGCCTCGGCGAAATGATGAACTTCCCCGGCGTCGTGAACGGCGATCCTCAGATGCTCGCCGAAATTGCCGAAACCCAACGCGCCGGCAAAACCGTTGGCGGCCACTATGCCTCGCCCGATCTCGGCCCGGCCTTCCATGCCTATGCCGCGGGCGGCCCGGCTGACGACCATGAGGGCACGCGCGAGGCCGACGCCGTGATGCGCGCCCGGCAGGGCATGCGCGCGATGCTGCGCCTCGGCTCGGCCTGGTACGATGTCGAGGCCCAGATCACCGCGATCACCGAACAGGGGCTCGACCCGCGGGGCTTCGTTCTTTGCACCGACGATTGCTTCGCCAAGACGCTGGTGCAGGACGGGCACATGAACCGCGTCGTCCGCCACGCCATCGCCTGTGGCTGCGACCCGCTCATCGCCCTCCAGATGGCGACGCTCAACACCGCCACCCATTTCGGGCTGGAGCGCGAGCTCGGCTCCATCGCCCCCGGCCGCCGCGCCGACATCATCCTGACGTCCGACCTCACCACGCTGCCCGTCGAAACGGTCATCGCCCGGGGTCAGGTCGTGGCCGAGAACGGCGCGCTCCGCGTCGACTGCCCCCATCTCGACTGGCCCGACAGCGCCCGCCAGACCGTGCACATCGCCAAGCCGCTGGCCGCCGCCGACTTCCAGATCGCAGCCCCGAAAGGCGCAAACCGCGTCCGCGCCCGCGTCATCGGCGTGGTCGAGAACCAGGCCCCGACCGAGGCGCGCTCAGCCGACCTGCCCGTCGTCGACGGCGTGGTCGAGGGCGAGGGCGAGGTCTGCCAGATCGCGCTGGTCGAGCGGCACCGGGCCACCGGCGGCGTCACCAACGCCTTCGTCTCGGGCTTCGGCTATTCCGGCGACATGGCGCTCGCCTCCACCGTCGCCCATGACAGTCACCACATGATCGTCGTCGGCACCTCTCGCACCGACATGGCGCTCGCGGCCAACGAACTGGCCCGCACCGGCGGCGGCGTGGCCCTCTTCGCGGGCGGCACCCGCAAGGCCCTGATCGAGCTGCCGATCGCCGGCCTGATGTCCGACAGCCCCGCCGCCGAGGTGGCCGCCAAGGTCGACATGCTCGTCGCCGAGATGCAGGCCGCCGGCTGCACCCTCAACAACGCCTTTATGCAGCACTCGCTTCTGGCCCTCGTCGTCATCCCCTCGCTCCGGATCTCCGACAAGGGCCTTGTCGACGTCACCACTTTCGAGATCACCGACCTGATCGAGGATACCCTGGCATGAATGTCCGCGACCGTATCGCCCCCATCATCACGCCCGATCTGCCGGGCCCCGCGCTCTTCCACGACGCCACCGACGCGGTCGACCGGCTGACCGAGCTCTATGACGGCGCCATCGTCTTTCTCTGCGCCCGCTTCGCCGAAACCGTGAAAAACGGCCGCCCTGACTGCCGCTACCGCGCCCATTACCCCGAGATCCGGCTGACCACGACCTCCTTCGCCGAGGCCGACTCGCGCCTCGCGTTCGGCCATGTCCCCATGCCCGGCACCTACTCCACCAACGTCACGCGGCCCGACCTTTTCCGGAACTACCTGATCCAGCAGATCGGCCTCCTGATCGAAAACCACGGCCAGCCGGTCGAGATCGGCCCGTCGGACACGCCGATCCCCGTCCACTTCGCCATGGCGCAGGCCGACCGCCCGGAAGTGCCGCAAGAGGGCGCGCTCGAATTCCCGCTCCGCGATGTGTTCGACGTGCCCGACCTCGCCACCACGAACGACGCCATCGTTAACGGCTATGATGTCCACCACGAAGACGGCTCAGGCGCGCTGGCCCCGTTCACAGCCCAGCGGATCGACTACTCACTGGCCCGGCTGCAGCACTACACCGCCACGCGGGCCGAGCATTTCCAGAACCATGTCCTCTTCACCAACTACCAGTTCTATGTCGACGAGTTCGAGGCCTATGCCCGCGCCGCCCTGGCCGACCCCGACTCGGGCTACACCTCGTTCGTCGCCCCCGGCAATGTCGAGATCACCGACCCCGAGGCCCCCATCCCGGTGCTGCCCAAGCTGCCGCAGATGCCGACCTACCACCTCAAGCGCAAAAACGAGGCCGGGATCTCGCTGGTGAATATCGGCGTCGGCCCCTCCAACGCCAAAACCGCGACCGACCATATCGCGGTCCTCCGGCCCCATGCCTGGCTGATGGTCGGCCATTGCGCGGGTCTCCGGAATACCCAGAAGCTCGGCGATTTCGTCCTGGCCCACGCCTATCTGCGGGAAGACAAGGTGCTCGACGACGATCTGCCTGTCTGGGTCCCAATCCCGCCGCTGGCCGAGATCCAGGTCGCGCTCGAAGACGCCGTCGAGCGGGTGACCGAGCTGCAGGGCTACGAGCTCAAGCGGATCATGCGCACCGGCACCGTGGCCACGGTCGACAACCGCAACTGGGAACTGCGCGACCAGTCCGGCCCGGTCCAGCGCCTCAGCCAGTCCCGCGCCATCGCGTTAGACATGGAAAGCGCCACCATCGCCGCCAACGGCTTCCGCTTCCGCGTCCCCTACGGCACGCTCCTTTGCGTTTCCGACAAGCCCCTCCACGGCGAGCTGAAGCTCCCCGGCATGGCGTCGGAATTCTACCGCACCCAGGTCGCCCGCCACCTCCTGATCGGCATCCGCGCCATGGAAAACCTCCGCTCCATGCCCCTCGAACGCCTCCATTCCCGGAAACTCCGCAGCTTCGAGGAAACGGCGTTCCTCTAGCGCCCGTCGCCGACGCAAGGGCTTTAGCCCGCCGCGCCGCTCCCACGGCCCGCCGATGGCGCGGCTCGTCTTCCAAACCCGCCGGAATCGACATCTTGAGACCCGAAACCGCTCCGAAACCCAGAAAACCCTTGTTTTCTTGATAAAAGCCCCACAAAAAGTTGTGCACATACTCTAGATTGCGTAGAACCGCTCAATAGCCCCACCAAAAGAGGGCATGGACCGAGGAGACCATACATGGCCAAACCCATGACCAAGACCCAGCTCGTCGCTGCACTCGCCGAAGAGATGGAAGCCGACAAGAAGACGGCCGGCGCCGCGCTCGACGCCCTGACCGACATTATTACCAAGGAAGTGGCCGGCGGCGGCGCCGTCACCCTCCCCGGCGTCGGCAAGATCTTTTGCCGCGAGCGCCCCGAGCGCATGGTGCGCAACCCGGCCACCGGCGAGCAGATCAAGAAGGATGCCGACAAGCAGGTGAAGGTCACCATTGCCAAGGCCCTGAAGGACAGCGTCAACGACTGACCTTTCCTCGATCCCGGAATGCTGAGAAGGTCGTCCCTGGGGCGGCCTTTCTCTTTTGCGCCCCTGTCTCAGCGCGGCAGAGGAGGCGATCGTGGCAAAGGTAACCGGGATCGGCGGGCTCTTCTTCCGTGCCACCGATCCAGAAGCGCTCCAATCCTGGTATGCCAAGCATCTCGGCCTGCCCGCCGGTCCGATGCCCTGGATGCAGGAGGGCGGGCCCACGGTGTTCGCTCCGTTCGAGCGGGGCTCCGACTATTTCCCCGACCAGTTCCTCCACATGATCAATCTCCGGGTCGACGATCTGACCGGTCTTATCGCTCAGCTCGAGGCCGCCGGCATCGCCGTTGAGACCCGCGAGGAGTGGGACGGCGACGGCACCTACGGCACCTTCGCCCGGGTGCATGACCCCGAGGGCAACCCGATCGAGCTGTGGCAGCCGCCAGCCGCTCTCCCCGCTGCGCCCGAGGGCGACGCGCCGGCCTGAGGCCCTTGCGCGTGCCGCCGGTTTCCGCTTCCGTCTCCCCGCCGGAGGGGGTTGCCAAGTGATGAACCGGGCGCACGCGGAGTCATATGAAGCTCATATGGTACTCATATGGTTCTCATATGCTATTCATACGCGAGTCATATGCGAGTCATATGGAATTCATATGCGCATTCGGGGCGCCTGAATGGACCTGCGCGCCCTTCTGATGGGCCTCGCCTTCGCGTTCATGTGGTCCTCGGCTTTCACCTCGGCGCGCATTATCGTGGCCGACGCGCCGCCCCTCGCCGCCCTGTCGCTGCGCTTCCTGATTTCGGGCGGCATCGCCATCGTATTGGCCCGCGCGATGGGGCAAAGCTGGCGGCTGACGCCCGCGCAGCTTCGCGCCACGGTGATTTTCGGGATCTGCCAGAACGCTTTGTATCTAGGGCTTAATTTCGTGGCAATGCAGTGGATCGAGGCCTCGCTCGCCTCGATCATCGCCTCGTCGATGCCGCTCATTGTTGCCTTCGCAGCCTGGTCCATGTTGGGCGAACGCCTGTCCCCCCTTGGTATCGGCGGCCTCGTTGCCGGCTTTGCCGGCGTGGCGCTGATCATGGGCAGCCGGCTGACGGGCGGGGCTGACCCGCTGGGCATTTTCCTTTGCATTATAGGGGCTTCGGCCCTCGCCTGGGCCACGCTGACCCTGCGCAACGCCTCATCCGGCGGCAATGTCCTGATGATTGTCGGGCTGCAGATGCTGGTGGGCTCTGTCGCCTTGCTGCCTCCCGCTATCATGCTGGAAACATGGACGTTTAATCCAACGTGGCCCCTCGCGATCGCGTTCACCTACACCACTTTGGTGCCCGGCCTCCTGGCCACGCTCGTCTGGTTCTGGCTCGTCCGCCGGATCGGCGCAACCCGGGCCGCGACGTTCCATTTCCTCAACCCGTTCTTCGGGGTCGCCGTCGCCGCCGTGTTTCTCGGGGAAGCCATGGGCTGGGCCGATTTTGTGGGCGTTTTCATCATCATGGCCGGCATCCTCGCCGTCCAGCGCGGCCGCGTGACCGAGCACAGCCCCGCCCCGCAGCGCGGCTGACGGGCACGAGACCCAATGCCTCAGCCGATCGGCCCCCGCATCCCTCCGGTCTGGGCCCGATCGAGCAGCAGATGGTCCAGCAGAACGCACGCCATCATCGCCTCTCCCACAGGCACCGCACGGATGCCCACACAGGGGTCGTGGCGCCCTTTCGTGACGATCTCGGTCGCCTCGCCGGCCTTCGTGATCGTCTTGCGCGGCGTCAGGATCGACGAGGTGGGCTTGACCGCGAACCGCACGACGACGTCCTGACCCGTTGAAATCCCTCCCAGAATCCCGCCGGCATGGTTCGAACTATAGATCGGCCCGTCCGGCCCCATGGCAATCTCGTCGGCATTCGCGTCGCCCATCAGACCCGCGGCGGCCATGCCCTCGCCCACCTCCACGCCCTTCACCGCGTTGATCGACATCATCGCGGCGGCAAGGTCGGTGTCGAGCTTGGCATAGATCGGGGCGCCAAGGCCCACAGGCACACCGGAGGCCCGGATTTCGATCATCGCCCCTACGGAATTGCCGTCCTTGCGGACCGCATCCAGATACGCCGCCCAATCCTCCACGGCGCCCGCGTCCGGCAAGAAGAACGGGTTGTCGTCGATTGCGCCAAGGTCGAGGCGGGCGCGGTCGAGTACCATCTCGCCCATCTGCACCATGTAGCCCTTGACCGTCAGCCCCGGCGCCAGCTGCGACAGGGCGGCCCGCGCGACGCCCCCAGCGGCGACCCGCGCCGCGGTCTCGCGCGCCGACGACCGGCCGCCGCCGCGATAGTCGCGAATCCCGTATTTCTGCCAATAGGTTATGTCAGCATGGCCAGGGCGAAACTTTTCCGCGATCTCGGAGTAGTCCTTGGAGCGCTGGTCGGTGTTGCGGATCATCAGCTGCAGGGTTGTCCCCGTGGTGAGGCCCTCGAACACGCCGGACAGGATCTCGACCGCATCGGCCTCGCGCCGCTGGGTGGTGAATCGGCTCTGGCCCGGTTTGCGCTTGTCCATCCAGACCTGCAGCGCCTCCTCCGAAACCGGGACGCCGGGGGGAACTCCGTCCACCGTGGCGCCAAGAGCGAGCCCGTGGCTCTCACCCCAGGTCGTAACCCGAAAGACGTGGCCGAATGTGTTGACGCTCATGGGATCCCTCCTGCCCGGTGGGTCTAGCCGGGGCCGACGGGGCCCTCAAGCCACGGATTTCAGGGCGAGTGGCGCCGATCGGAACCCCGTGACAGCCGAACCTCAGGCGGCGGGTTGATGGACGATCGGGGGGTGGCGCGTTCCGTGGACGAACATCTCCTCGCGCACATGATCCGCCGTCGTCCGAACGGGGCGTGCGGGATGCTCTGTAGCCAGCCGGATGAGGGCCGACTCGACCTCAGCGACGATCGGCATCTTGTGCAATGCGCGGATGATCTCGAGCGCCTGCCAGACGTCCTTCGGCCAACGAAACGCTAGATCAGCGAGGGGCACTGCCGCGTGAACGGTGTGACGCTGACCGAGGGCGATGATTGCGCCCATCCGCGTTTCGTCGATCGGATGGTGGAGCGCGTGGATCAGCCGCGCCTCATAAGTCATGTCCTTGCCAAAACTCGGGATGTCCACACCGCAGGACGGGCAGGCCTGAGTGTTTGGCGCGACCTTCTCAAAGCAGTTCGGGCAGAAATACTGCATGTCGGCCTTCCCCAGAAAGGAAACGGGGCGCCCGAAGACGCCCCATCAATCTAAAGGTCGCCCCAGACCCTGGCGCAAATTACTCGGCCGGCGTCTCCTTGGCGCGTGCCTTGATCGGCGCCCAGAGCCGTTTGTTGGTCAGATACAGCAGCACCGTCAGCACGCCGAGGAACACCACCCCGACGAACCCGGCCTGCTTGCGCGCCATCATCTTGGGCTCGGCCGTCCACATGAGGAACGCGGCAACATCTTTGGCCTGCTGTTCGATGGTGGCCTCGGTCCCGTCCTCATAGACGACGTCGTCGCCGTAGAGCGGCTGGGCCATGGCCAGGTAGCCCCCATAGGCGTCGTTGCCATAGAGGAAGGCACCGGCTTCCTCGCGCTCCGAGCCCGTGTAGCTCGTCAGAAGCGAGGCAATGTACTCCGCGCCGCCCATGCCGTTGAAGAGCTGCGCAAGGCCGGTGCCATAGGGGCCGTGGAAGCCCGCGCGGGCCTTGGCCATCAGGCTCAGGTCAGGCGCGTTCGACAGCGCGCTTTCGGGGAAGTGGTCGTTCGGCGTCGCTGGGCGGAAGCCGCCGAGGCCATCGTCCAGCTCGGGATCGAACACCTCGTAGAACTCGGCATAGGCCCGGACCTGATCCTCGGGCAACTCGGGCCCGCCTCCGTCCGCCAGCGTCCGGATCGGAACATAGCGCAGCCCGTGACAGGCCGAGCAGATCTCGGTGTAGACCTGCAGACCCCGCTGGAGCTGCATCTGGTCGTAGGTGCCGAACGGTCCTTCGAACGAAAAGGAATAGTCGGTCACGTGCCCTCCGCCGCCGGCGGCGAGCGCCCCCCCGGCCGAAAGGCCGAGGGCAGCAAGGGCTGCGATTGCGGTATGCTTGAGCATAGTGGCGCTGTCCTTCTCGCTCATTCCGCCGGGGTCGGCGCAGCCGCACCGCCTGCTTCCTTCTCGGCGCCGTAGTGGGCCTTGAAGTCCTCCTCGATGGTGGAGGGCTGCGGCAGCGGTTTCTCGATCACGCCGAGAAGCGGCAGGATCACCAGGAAGTAGGCGAACCAGTAGGCCGACCCGATGAGGGCGATGTAGGGATAGATCCCTTCGGCCGGCATGGCGCCGACCCACATCAGGACGAAGAAGTTCACCACGAAGAGCGCAAACCACCACTTGAACATCGGGCGGTACCGGCCTGAGCGGACCGACGAAGTGTCGAGCCACGGGGCCAGGGCCATCACGACGATCGCACCGAACATCGCGAGCACGCCAAAGAACTTCGCGTCGATGATGCCAAAGCTGATCCAGTCGGCGAACATCACGATCCACACGTCGGCGGTGAAGGCGCGCAGGATCGCGTAAAATGGCAGGAAGTACCATTCAGGCACGATGTGCGCGGGCGTCGCCAGCGGGTTGGCCTCGATGTAGTTGTCGGGGTGGCCGAGATAGTTGGGCATAAAGCCCACGACCGCGAAGAACACCACCATGATGAGGGCCAGAGCGAAGAGGTCCTTGATCACGAAGTAGGGCCAGAACGGCAATGTATCGCGCTCGGCCTCTTCCTTGGATGTACGGCGCACCTCGACCCCGGTGGGGTTATTGTTGCCGGTCGTATGGAACGCCCAGATGTGCACGATCACGAGGCCCGCGATGACGAAGGGCAAGAGATAGTGCAGCGAGAAGAAGCGGTTGAGCGTGGCATTGTCGACCGCCGGGCCGCCCTGCAGCCAGATCAGGATCGGCTCGCCCACGAACGGGATCGCGCCGAAAAGGCCGGTGATCACAGTGGCGCCCCAGAACGACATCTGGCCCCACGGCAGCACGTAGCCCATGAAGGCGGTGGCCATCATCAAGAGGTAGATCAGCATGCCGATGATCCACGTCACCTCGCGCGGCGCCTTGTAGGAGCCGTAATAAAGGCCGCGCAGGATGTGGGCATAGACCGCCACGAAGAACAGCGACGCGCCGTTCATGTGCAGGTAGCGCAGGAAGTGCCCTCCATTCACGTTGCGCATGATGTGTTCGACCGAGGCGAACGCATAGTCGACATGCGGAGTGTAGTGCATCACCAGAACGACGCCGGTGATGATCTGTAGCGCGAGGCAGAAGGTCAGCACGATGCCCCAGATCCACATCCAATTGAGGTTCTTGGGCGTGGGGATCATGATCGTGTCGTAGAGCAGGCCGACGATCGGGAGGCGGCGGTGCAGCCACTTCTCGCCGTCGCTTGTCGGTTCGTAGTGGTCGTGGGGAATTCCGGACATGCAGTTATTCCTCCGTTAGCCGAGCTGAATGGTCACGTCGTCGACAAACGCGGCGACCGGGACCGGCAGATTTTCGGGTGCGGGACCGCGACGAATACGGCCGGACGTGTCGTAGTGGGAGCCGTGGCAGGGGCAGAACCACCCGCCGAAATCACCGGCGCCATCGCCGATGGGCACGCATCCCAGATGCGTGCACACGCCCATCATCACGAGCCACGGGCTGTCGCCCTCGGCGCCGGGGGCAAGAAGGGCCCGGTTGGCATCGGACGCGTCGGCATCGGGGCCTGCATTGGCGTTGCGGGCATCGGGATCGGGCAGCGTGGACAGATCGACATCGGCGGCCGCGGCGAGCTCTTCCTCGGTGCGGTAGCGGATGAAAACGGGCTTGCCCAACCACTTAACGGTCAGCTGCGAGCCCGGGCCGAGCGAGCTGACATCCACGCGGATCGAGCTGAGGGCCTGTACGTCTGCGGTGGGGTTCATCTGGTTCACGAGCGGCCAGATCGCGGCACCGGCAGTCACCGCACCGGCGCCCGCCGTAGCATAATACAGAAAGTCGCGACGCGAGCTTTCGTGTTCTTCGGCCTGGGACACGTAGGATCTCCCTTCCTTGGCATCTTAAGTCGTCGCGCGGAAAAAGGTGGCACTCAATGCTCGCTCCCCGCCATCGGGGGAGTATCTAGAGAGGGGCTATGGCCGCGTCCACCCGACAATCCGGCACACGTGCGGCAGGGTGTCGCAAAAAGCAATGGGTTTGCGCTAACACCACGGGGCTGCGGCGCTATGCCCGAGACCGCTTCGGGCCACCCATCGGGCCGACGGGGCGGCGCTAGGCGGGCGGGCGCGTTTCCGTCATCGCCGGCCGCGCGGAGAAGGTGCGCTCCCAGGCAACCAGCGCACCGCGGCCCTTCCGCCAGTCGCGGGCTGCATGGCGGAAATCCAGATAGCCCAGCGCGCATCCAACAGCGATCTGCCCCATGTCGAGGCGGCCCGACAGATGGCTGATCCAGCGGGTCTCCAACACATCAAGGGCGCGGGCGATCTTTTGCCATTGCGCTTCGACCCAGGCCTCGGAGCGCTGGCCCTCGTCGCGGCACCGGCCCTCATAGACCATCAGGATGGCGGCATCGAGGATCCCGTCGGCCAGCGCCTCGAGCGTCATCACCTCCCAGATCCGCCCGTCCGGATAGAGGCCGCCACGCCCGCGGGCATCGAGGAACCGACAGATCACGCGGCTGTCGACAAGCGTCGGGCCATCGTCACGCATCAGCGCCGGGACCTTGCCGAGGGGGTTCTGGGCAATGACGGTGGCGTTCGGCTCGGTCGGAGAGCCGGATGCGGGGACAAGGGCAACCTCATCCTTCTGGCCAGTCTCGATCAGGGTGACCATCACCTTGCGCACGTAGGGTGATGTGGGGCTGTAGATGAGTTGCATCGGGTAGGCCTCCGTGACGGTGCGGGCGCACGGTAACGCCCGCGGCCCCCGGTGCAAGGGCCGGCCCGTGAACGGCGGTGCGCTACTTCTGGATCGACTGGAGATACTCGGCGATGACGAGAACACGACCGCGGGTTTCGATCACGGCGTCGAAGTCTTCCGATTCCAGGCGCTGGCGCATGGTGTAGAGGTTACCGAATACCGGCATGGCGCTTTCGTGGCCGCGCAAGCCGCTTCGACCATCAATGACGTGGATGACATCGAGCATGGGGAACTCCCCATCATTCTCCGCCGCCAGAATGGTGATGTCGGGCACCGGGACGGTAAGGAGCGCCGCGAGCGGCCCGTCGCCTTCACCCCCCAGACCGTGACAGCCGCCGCAAGTGGCCTCGAAGAGCGCAGGGCCCGCCGCATCGTCATCTATGGCGGTTTGTGCGGAGACAGGGTTCGAGAGTGCGGCAATCGGCAGGACAGCGAACAGTAGGGCGGCGAAGCGGAGCATCTGGACCTTCCTTATGGCAATCTGGATGGGGCGGACGCCGATAGCGGGCGCCAACTTGCCCCGGGCACCCCATTGGACCCCGTCGGAAACGCGCCGTCTTTGGCGAGGATCAAATCTGGGGCGACACCGCCCGCATCAGCGCGGCGAGCGCGGCATGCTCGCTTCCGGGCGACCTGGCTCCGGCGATCCGCTCGGCGGCCTGCACACGGGCCGTGTCCGGCTTGTTCTGGTTCAGCTTCCAGGTGCTGTCGACGCTCTCGATGCGCATGCGGGCCGGGACAAGGCTGCGCATCATGCGCTCCATCACGCCGGGCGACATCTTGGCCGAGGTCCACGGTTGCTTGTCCAGCCGGGCCTCCATTGCGTCCGACAGACGGTCAAGCAAGGACCTTAGGCTCTCCGGCGGCAATAGCTCCAACGGACCGCGCAGGTGCACGGCGATATAGTTCCAGGTCGGCACCTGGTCGGCGAGCCCATACCAATCGGGCGAGACATAGGCATCGGGCCCGGTGACCGCCATCAGCGCAGGCTTTACCTCACCGAGCACGCGGGCGAGCGGATTGGAGCGCATGACATGCAGCCCAAGCGCGCCGCCATCCGCGTCGATTACAAAGGGAACATGCGCCGCGATGGGGCCTTCGTCTCCACAGATTGTAAGCTGACCAAAGGCACGGGCACGGGCGAAGGCAAGCGCCTCGGCCTCGGGCGTCGCGCGAAAGGCCGGATTGGGGTGCATCAGGCCAGGAGCCGGGCGCCGTTTTGCCCAGAGATCCGCGCAGAAACGATGCGTCCCACAGGCTGTGCTTCGGCAAAGGTGACCTCGGCAAAATGCTCGGTCCGGCCCATATGCGGTGCCTCCATCAACACCCGATGGTCGCGTCCGACCTGGGCGGCAAGATAGGTGCGTACGCGCGAGGCCCCGGCGGCGCGAAGACGTGCGGCGCGGTCCTTTAATGTGGCTCCGTTGACCTGCGGCATGCGTGCGGCGGGGGTGCCCTTGCGGGCGCTGAAGGGGAAGATGTGCAGCCACGTCAGACCGCATTCCTCGACGAGCCGAAGGGAGTTCTCAAACATCGCCTCCGTCTCGGTGGGGAAGCCGGCGATGATATCGGCTCCGAACGTCATGTCGCTCCGCACAGCGCGCACCTCCTCACAGAAGCGGATCGCGTCGTCGCGCAAATGGCGGCGCTTCATGCGTTTCAGGATCATATCGTCGCCCGCCTGCAGGCTGAGATGCAGATGCGGCATCAGGCGCGGCTCGGTCGCCAGCGCCTCCATCAGCGCAGGGTCGGCCTCGATCGAGTCGATCGACGACAGGCGCAGACGCGGGAGACCTGGCACAAGCCGCAGAATGCGTCGGACAAGATCGCCAAGGCGCGGCGCAGCGGGCAGATCGACCCCCCATGACGTCAGATCGACGCCGGTCAGCACAACTTCCTCATAGCCGCGGTCGGCGAGCCGCGCGATCTGGTCGACCACCACGCCCGCCGGCACCGAGCGCGAGTTGCCCCGCCCATATGGGATAATGCAGAACGTGCAGCGGTGATCGCAGCCATTCTGGATCTGCACATAGGCGCGCGAGCGGCTGCCGAACCCATCGATCAGGTGCGACGCGGTCTCGCGGACAGACATGATATCGTCGACCTGCACGCGCTCGGTTTGGCCGGTAAAGTCGGGCGCAAGCCGCGCCCAGGTCGCCGGCGCCATCTTCTCGGCATTGCCGATCACATGGTCGACCTCGTCCATGCCGGAAAAGGTCTCGGGCTCTGTCTGCGCAGCACACCCGGTGACGACGATCCGGGCGGCAGGATTCTCGCGACGGAGCCGGCGAATCTCCTGACGCGCCTTGCGCACAGCTTCGGCGGTTACGGCACACGTATTGACAACCTCGACAGCGCCCACGCCTGCATCGGCGACAAGCCGCTTCATCGCCTCGGTCTCATAGGCGTTGAGCCGGCAGCCGAGGGTGGTGAAGCGGGGCGCACCCATCATGCCACCGCGTCGACAAAGGCGGCGGTCAGCACGCCGTCGAAGACGTGCGAGGTCGGGCCGGTCATCCAGACGCCATCCTCACGCCAGTCGATGCCCAGGGTCCCGCCATCGACCTCGACCCGAACGGAATTCTCCGTCATGCCCCGGCGCGCGGCCGCAACGGCGGCGGCACAGGCGCAAGAGCCCGAGGCAAGAGTGATGCCGGTGCCGCGCTCCCAGATCCGCAACCGCAGCGTATCGCGCGACAAGACCTGCACGATCTCGACATTCGTGCGCTCGGGATAAAGCGGGTGCGTTTCATGCGCGGCGCCGAACTCCGCCAAGTCGACTGCGCCGACATCGCCAACGAAGAAGGTGCAATGGGGGTTGCCCATGCCGGTGGCCACAGGATCGCCAGGGATGGGGAGATGCAGAAGATCGACCTCACGCGCCAGCGGGATCGCATGCCAGTCGAGCACCGGCCGGCCCATATTGACGCGGGTGAGACCGTCGCCTGCATCCTCGCATGGGAGGAGCCCACGCTCGGTACGCAAGGGAAAGGCGTCCTCGCCGCTCTCGTCCATCAGATAGCGCGCAACACAGCGGGTGGCATTGCCACAGGCGGCCGAGAGCGAGCCGTCGGCATTATAGAAGGTGAGCCGGGCCATCGCGCCCGGATCCGGCTCGATGACCGCAAGCTGGTCGAAACCGACGCCGCGATGCCGGTCGCCCAGCGCGCGCGCGAGCGCGGGCGTGACGCTGCGCGGGGCGCCCCGGGCGTCGACGACAACGAAGTCGTTGCCAAGGCCGTGCATTTTCATGAACGGCAAGCCAGCAGCGGCAATGGATTCGGGCATCGTGCGGGTCATGGCGCGCCGATATACGCACGCGACGGCATGGATGCCAGCCCGCAAGGTTTTCACGCTTGACCGACCGCAGCGCTTTCCCTACACGGACGGCCTCGAGTGGGCCGTTAGCTCAGTTGGTAGAGCAACTGACTTTTAATCAGTGGGTCGCTGGTTCGAGCCCAGCACGGCTCACCACTGTTTTCGATAACTTCACGGACTCTCAGACCCGTCCAACTGCTGCTATGTCCGCTTCGGGGGACATCGGGGAGGCGCGGCGCCTAACCTGGAGCCTTTGGGTGGTCCGTGCACGACTGATCCTTGCAGTCCTAGTTTTTGCGCTCCGGTGAGGGCCCGCTTGACGTGGGTCATGGGCAGGTGCCGCCGGCCGACCCTAGTGTGTCGGCCGAAGGAGGACCGTCCAAATGAACATCATCTGGTTTGAAGATCTCAGGCGGTCAGACGTGGACCGGGTCGGCGGCAAGAACGCGTCGCTTGGCGAAATGGTCTCGGAGTTGGGATCGAAGGGCATTCGCGTACCGCCAGGATTTGCAACGACGGCCGACGCGTTTCGGCAGTTTCTTGGCGACAACGCCCTGACTGACGTGATTGCAGGCCACATCGCAGACCTCGAAGCCGATCGGCGCACATTGCAGGATGTAGGTGCCGCGATCCGTGGGGCGATCGAGGCGGGAGATCTGCCGGAGGGTATCCGGCAAGACATTGTCGCCGCCTATCGCGAGCTTGGAACTCGCACCGGTCGGACCTCGCCGTCCGTTGCGGTCAGATCGAGTGCAACGGCGGAGGACCTGCCGGACGCGAGCTTTGCCGGCCAGCAGGAGACCTTTTTGAATGTGGAGGGCGAAGAGGCGCTGCTGGTTGCGTGCCGCAAGTGCTTTGCGTCGCTCTTCACGGATCGGGCGATCACCTATCGCACGATCCAGGGCTTCGACCATGCCGCTGTCGCGCTCTCGGTCGGCGTGCAACTCATGGTGCGGGCGGATGAGGGAGGCTCGGGCGTGATGTTCTCCATCGACACCGAGTCCGGCTTCGATCAGGTCGTCCTGATCACGGCGGCATGGGGCCTGGGCGAAAACGTCGTGCAGGGCGCCGTCGATCCCGACGAATACGAGGTCTACAAGCCCTTCCTCGCCACGCCGGGGACCGTTCCGATCATCGAGAAAGCCCTCGGCGCCAAAGAGATCAAGATGATCTTTGCCGGCGATGGGCGGATGACCCGCAACGTCTCGACGTCAAAGGCCGAGCGTGGGCTCTTTGTTCTTTCCGATGACGAGATCCTCGAACTCGCCAAGTACGCCACGACCATTGAAGCGCATTACGGGCTGGCGATGGACATCGAGTGGGCGCGCGATGGCGCGGATGGCGAACTCTATATCGTGCAGGCCCGACCGGAAACGGTGCAGTCCAAGAAGCAGCTGGGATCGATGAAGAGCTATGCCGTCGCGAACAAGGGCAAGGTCCTGCTCGATGGGCTCAGCGTCGGGAATGCGGCCGCAGCCGGAGAGGTGTGCATCATCGAAAGTGCGGCCGACATCGACAGGTTCGTCGACGGCGCCGTCCTTGTCACCGGGACCACGGATCCCGACTGGGTGCCTGTGATGAAACGCGCCGCCGCCATTATCACCGACCATGGCGGGCGGACGTCTCACGCGGCGATCGTCAGTCGCGAGTTGGGGTTACCGGCCATCGTCGGGACCGGATCCGCCACCCACGACCTCTATGATGGCCAGCTTGTGACCGTCGATTGCGCCGAGGGAGACCGGGGTGAGGTGCTTGAAGGTGCGGCGGATATCGAGGTTGAAGATCTCGCGCTGTCGGATCTGCCGGATACCCGCACCCGATCGATGCTGAACATCGCCAACCCGTCGACGGCCGCGCGGTGGTGGCGCTTGCCCGCCGATGGTGTTGGCCTGGCCCGGATGGAGTTCGTCATTTCGAACGAGATCCGCGTCCATCCCCTGGCGCTCACCCGCTACGACACCTTGACCGACGAGACCGTGAAGGCGGGCATCGACCTTCTGACCCGAGGATACAGCAGCCGCGACGAGTACTTCGTCCAGAAGCTGTCCATGGGGCTTGCCCGTATCGCCGCGACTTGGCACCCAAATCCGATCATTATCCGCCTGTCGGACTTCAAGACCAACGAATATGCCGATCTCCTTGGGGGACGCGGGTTTGAGCCCCACGAGGAAAACCCGATGATCGGCTTCCGTGGCGCGTCACGCTACTACAGCGCGCACTACGCCGACGGGTTCGCGCTGGAATGCCGCGCGATCCGACGGCTGCGCGAGGATATGGGCTTCACCAATGCCCATATCATGGTTCCGTTCTGCCGCACTCCCGAAGAGGCTGATCGCGTGCTGGAAGTCATGCGGGGACACGGGCTCGTCCGCGGCGAGAATGGTCTGCAGTTCTATGTCATGTGCGAAGTCCCGTCGAACGTGATCCTGGCCGACGCGTTTGCCGACCGGTTCGATGGCTTTTCCATCGGTTCCAATGATCTCACTCAACTGACGCTGGGCGTGGATCGAGACAGCGAACAGCTTGCCGAGCTTTTCGACGAACGCGATCCCGCCGTGGTCTGGATGATCCGGGAAGTCGTGCGGCGCGCCCATGCCAAAGGCGCCAAGGTGGGCTTTTGCGGTCAGGCCCCGTCCAACGATCCCGAGTTCGCCCACATTCTTGTCGAGGCGGGGATCGACAGTATCTCCGTGACGCCGGACGCCTTCGCCAAGGTCAAGGAGCAGATCGCGGAAGCTGAAGGCGCACTCTGACAGGGGGCGAACACCCAAAGCGCGACGCGGATCGGCCGCTGCGTTCGGATGTCTCCCATGCGGCGCGGGGCCGCGTCGTGGCCGCGCGCTATGTCAGGCGCGACCCAGTGAACGTGCGGGCCATCGATCATCGACCCACATCGTTCGCGCCCGGGGTTGGGTCGGCACGGCGCCGCACGAGGCGGCGGCGCAGGGCCTCGGCGACAAGGCCCGCGATCAGACCGATGAGTGCGCCACCCGCGAAGGTGGCCACCGTCGCAGCGGCAATCACGGGCTGACAATCGCGCCGGGCGTCGAACATGCGTTTGGTCAAAATGAGATCGAGCGCGGCAAGGGCCAGGAGTGCGCCGATCGCGGCTGGCGGGATCTGCTGAAGCAGGTCCAGAATTGCAGGGCCGGCAGCGGCGGAGGCCAGACACAGAGCGGCCAGCACTAGGGGGGCGCCTATGCCCCGCGCGCCGAAGCGATGGTGGGCGGCGACCCCGCCCGCGCCGTGGCACATGGGCATTGCGCCGAGCGGTGCCAGGAAAAGGTTCAGCGCCCCGCTGGTGGCCGCGAGCCTGCGCTCGCTGACGGTGCGCTGGGCCACCGGGAACAGCGCATGCGACACGGCCACGGTCACGACCACGGCGTTCAACAGCGTGAGCGGAAGTTGCGCCGCGACGGCCGCAGCCACCGCTCCTGGATGGGCCGCGCCCATTGGAGGCTGCAGGTCTGGTCCCGCCAGTTCATCCATCCCGGGCACGACCGGCGCAAGCGCAACGGCCCCCACGACGACGACAAGCGCCCAAGGCCCCCGGCGCCAGACATAGGCGAGCGACAAAACGCCCAGCGCCGGTGCGGCGATCCGCCAGTCCGTGCCCATCATGCGAAGGGCCAGCATCAATAGCATCAGGCCGAGGCCCGCCTGCAAGCCAGTGACCACCGATTGCGGAATGGCCCGTGCGGCACGTCCGAGCGCCGGCAGGGCCGCGAACCCCAGGAGGGCCGCGCCAACGATCGCCCCCGCCCATGCGATGCCTTGCGCGCCGAGACCTCCGGCCAGGATCATGGCCCCGATGGCCTTCATCGGTTGCACTGCAATGGGCGCGCGATAGACGACTGCAACCACTGCGTAGGCTGCCCCGAGGCCCAATAAAACCGGCGTCGGCGCAAGAAGGCCGGCCGCCAGCGTCGCCACGAGATAGGGAAGAAGCATCCCGAGATCGCCAAATGCGCCCGAGACCTCGCCCACGACCGTGGGCTGGTCGTCTGAACCGCGTTTCACCTCAACGGTCACGACCGCTGACCCTCCTCTCACCCCCGGAGCCTAGGCTAGCTCGCGGGGCAGGGCTTGAGAAGCGCGGCGAAAGGCGCCTTTCTCGGACTGCATTTTTGTGCATTCCTTCCCAGGAGGGAGAGGAACCACAGAATTTGACAAGCTTCGCAGATATCCTGGGAGAGGCGCTTCGCCTGATCCTGATCTGGGATCCGGATCTGATGGAGATCATCGGCCTGTCGTTGCGTGTGACGCTGACGGCCGTGGCCCTCGCCTGTCTGATCGGCCTGCCGCTCGGGGCGGCAGTGGGCGCGTTCCGATTTTGGGGCCGGGCACCCGTTGCGCTCGCCCTCAACGCGCTCATGGGGTTGCCGCCGGTTGTGGTCGGGCTTGTGGTCTATCTGATGCTGTCGGCGTCCGGGCCACTTGGCCCGCTCGGGCTCCTCTACACGCCGACGGCCATGATCATTGCGCAGACCATCCTCGTGACGCCCATCGTAGCGGCGCTGACCAAGCAGGTGGTGGAGGATCTGCACTCGGAATATTCCGAGCAGTTCGCGTCCCTGGGCGTCGGCGGCGCCAGTCGGATGGGCGCTTTGCTCTGGGATGCACGCTATAGCCTCCTCACGGTTGCTCTGGCCGGCTTTGGCCGTGCGGTGGCCGAAGTGGGCGCCGTTCTGATCGTCGGCGGCAACATAAACCACGTGACGCGCACTATGACGACGTCGATTGCGCTGGAGACCTCGAAGGGCAACCTTCAGCTGGCGCTGGCGCTTGGTGTCGTGCTGCTCATGCTCGCCCTGATTGTAAACGCGATGGTGATGGCGGTGCGCGCCTCGGCCGTGAGGAGCGCCTATGCTTAGATTGGTGCCCCCAGCCAACGCCGTGCCGGTCAGCCTGCTGGACAGCGACGGAGCCGTTGAGGCGCCGACGCTCCTGAGCACCGAGGCTCTGCGCTTCGGGGCGCGAGGCCAGCCCCTGATCGACAATGTGACATTGCAGATCCGGCAGGGCCGGCGCACGGTGGTTCTGGGCGAAAACGGCGCGGGCAAGAGCCTCCTCCTGCGCCTCCTGCACGGGCTCATCCGGCCAACGAGCGGGCAGGTGAGGTGGCGGGGCGCACCCCTCGACGGCGGTGCACGGCGCGCACAAGCAATGGTATTTCAAAGACCGGTGATGCTGCGCCGGTCGGTCCTTTCGAACCTGACATTCGCATTGACCGCACGCGGCATCCGGGGCGCAGAGCGGCGGGAGCGGGCCGAACATGCCCTTGAGCGCGCGCGTCTCACCGACCTTGCCCATCGCCCGGCCCGGGTGCTGTCGGGCGGCGAGCAGCAACGGCTTGCCATCGCGCGCGCCCTGGCCTGTGCGCCGGACGTGCTGTTCCTCGACGAACCGACGGCCAGCCTCGACCCGCCATCGACACATGCCATTGAGGCGTTGATCCACGAGGCCCATGCGGCGGGCATCACCATCGTTCTGGTAACGCACGACCAGGGCCAGGCGCGCAGGATCGGGCAGGACGCTGTGTTTCTGTGTGCCGGCCGCGTGGCCGAAACGGGATCTGCGCCGCGGGTCCTCGGCGCACCCCGCTCGGCAGCGGCCAGGGCATGGGTCGACGGGCGGCTTTTTCTAGAGGCACCCGAGGCCCGGTAGCCGAACATGCGGGAGAGCGCGGCGTGCGGATAAGTGGCCTTTTGGGGGTGTTCGCTGCGGCGGCCCTCAGCATTTCATCCATCGCGCCCGCATGGGCGGACGACTTCATCGTGGTGCAGTCCACCACGTCGACCCAGAATTCCGGCCTGTTCGATCATCTTCTGCCGCTCTTTGAGGCCGAGGCCGGGATCGAGGTGCGTGTGGTGGCGGTTGGTACGGGACAGGCGATCCGCAATGCGGCGAACGGCGATGGCGACGTTCTGTTCGTTCATGCGACGGCGGCCGAAGAGACGTTCGTTGCCGAAGGCCACGGGCGCGCGCGGTCGAATGTGATGTACAACGACTTCGTCATCGTGGGGCCCGTGGACGACCCCGCGGGCGTGAGCGGAATGACAGACGCCGTTGACGCGCTGGCGGCGATTGCCGCAGCCGAGGCGCCGTTCGCCTCGCGCGGGGACGATAGCGGGACGCACAAGGCCGAGCTGCGGCTCTGGGCAGAGACCGAGGTCGACGTCGCGGCGGCCTCGGGCACCTGGTATCGCGAGACGGGGTCAGGGATGGGCGCGACGCTCAATGTCGGCATCGCCATGGGCGCTTATATGATGACGGACCGCGCCACATGGATCGCCTTTTCCAACAAGGGCGGCCACACCGTGGCCGTTGAGGGGGATCCGCGCATGTTCAACCAGTATGGGATCATCGCGGTAGACCCCGAACGGCATCCCAATGTGAAAGCCGATCTCGCACAGCGCTTTGTCGACTGGGTGCTGTCAGAGGAGGGCCAGACCGCGATTGCGGCCTACCGCGTCGACGGGCAACAGCTGTTCTTTCCGAACGCCGGCGAGTGAGCGATCCGCCTAGGGCGACAGCCAGCGGACCGCGCCCGCCTCGGCCAGGTCATAGCCCCCCATGGCCGCGGCCTTGTCGCGGAATGTGTCGGTGCGGCTGAAGGTGAACAGGGTCTGGGCGGCTTCAGTGAAATAGAAGCGCCGGTCGACGAGAAGATCGAAACGCTCCGACCGGAGGGGAAGGAAATCAAGATGGAACTGCCGCGCCATGGCCTCGATGCCGAGCGCTGCATCGGCCTCGCCGGCCGAGATCGCCGCCGCGGCCTCGCCTTCCGTTCGGGCGAGGCCGGTGGACGGAACGATGTCGGCCGCGTCCAGCCCCGCCTCGGCCATGAGGTCGTCGAAGAGCGCGGCGGCGCCGGCGCCGGGCTGTCGCAGCACGACCCGTCGCGCGCGGAGGTCGGCAAAGCGTCGAACCTGGCCCGACACGTCGGGTGCCAGCAGCAGACCCCGCGCGCGCACCGCCCACCCCACGAGGACCGCGCCCGAGAGACCGCGCGCCGAGACTGTCTGGGTGTTCCAGCCCTCAGCCTCGGGGACGTGGAGCCCCGCGAGAGCGACGCTGCCCGCGGCGAATGCGTCAAGCCCATCGAGGCTTCCGTTCCAAAGAGCAGCCAGGCCCGCACCGGACGCACGGATGGCCCAATCCAGAAGTGGATCATGCGAGCCCGAAACGACAGCGGGCCGCTCCGAGCCCGGGGCCTCGGCCTCGCCTTCGATCCAGGCGGTGATCTCGGAGACCGGAAAAAGCAGCTTGCCCGTAATCCGCCGGTGCGGGATCTCGCCGGCCGCCGCGAGGTCATAGACCTTGCGCTCCTTAACGCGCAGGAGGTCGGCCACCTCCTTGGTGGTCAGGTAGCGGGGGGTCGGGGGCGTCATCGTTGGAAACATGTCGTCAGCCTGTCCGTCGGGCGCCATGATCCGCTGGAACCGGGTGGTGAGCAAGGGGGCATCCAGGGGCACAATGGGGCTTCGAGGGGCGGCTCGGCGGACTAGGTGCCATAGCGCGTGGCGCCTCGACGCCGCTCGTCCACCGGGTCGGCGCCGATCACGGCCTGATGGGCGCGCTGGTCGCATTGGGCGCGCGGACAAACCCGGCAGTTGATGCCGATTTCGGTCAGAGGTGTGGTTGCCGGGCTAAAGCTTTCCGCATAGCCGATCGCGCCCACATGATCGATGCCACAGCCCATGGCGACGGCGAGACGGACATCTTGCGCGTGACGGGTGACACTCGGCCGGTCGACGGTGCGGGCGAACACGAAATACTGGCTGCGGTCGGGCATCTCGACGAATTGCGGCACGATCCGCCCGGGGGTGCGGAAGGCGGTGTGCACATCGAGCCGTGGGCAGGCGCCGCCATATTCGGCCAGATGAAAGTCGGTCGCATTGAAGCGCTTGGTGACATTGCCGGCCTTGTCGATCCTCAGGAAAAAGAACGGAACGCCTGCCGCACCGCTTCGCTGGAGCGTGGTGGCGCGGTGGCACGCCTGCTCGAAGCTGACGCCAAACCGCGTGGCGAGGTGGTCGAAGTCGTACTTGCTCTCCAGCGCCTCGGCCAGAAACCGGCCATAGGGCATTAGAACGGCCGCCGCAAAGTAGTTTGCCAGTTCCACGCGACAGCGGGCGAGGCCCTGCTGTTCGGTAATGCCGGACTTCTCCAGCACCCGGTCGAGGATGGCGCGATGCTCCAGAAGGCCTGCGACATGGACGAGTTGAAAGGTGCGGTTCGGGTGGTCGAGCGCCTCAGAGAGCCGGACTTCGCGACTGTCCTCGTCGAAGGTCCGAAGCGCGTTTTGCATCTCGGCCACGGAGACGACGCGCACGCGCAATCCCAGCCGGGCCCTTAGCCGCTCCTTCAACGCCGCGTACAGATCGTCGGTCGCGATCGGGTCACTGCCCCAAAAGCCGTCTGCCGCTGCCTCCAGATCCGGAAAGTGGTTGTGGTGACGCCGGAAGATGTTGTGAACCGTGGCCTCGGGCGACGATCTGAGCCCGCTCGCCCCGCCCTCACGCGCACCGGCCACCGACAGAAGCTGATCGGACGCGGCGAGGTAGGCGCGATGGAGCTTGAGAAACGAGGTTGCCAGGTCGGGGCTGTGGGTGAGCGCGGCCCGCAGTTGCCCCAAGTCCGGCCGATTCGCCTCAAACAGGGGATCCTGCAGCGCAGCGCGGAGGTCGGCCAGGTGGGCGGTATCGTCATCCTCGGCGATGTCGCGCCAGTCGACGCCATAGGCATCGAAGAGCTTCAGGAGAACGGGCACAGAGACGCTGCGCTCGTTCTTCTCCAAAAGATTTACGTAAGATGTGCTTATTCCCAGCGTCTTGGCCATCTGGACCTGGGTCTGTCCGTGCTCGATGCGCAGTCTGCGAAGGCGCGGGCCAATGTAGGTTTTCATGTATGCCATTGTATAGTAAATTTCACAGATTTACAATTCTTCACACTTGTCAAATCTCGCGTTTACAGCAGGACGCGGTTTGGTTTCGCATATGACGAAAAAGCGGGCACAGAGGGGTCGACCTTGAGGAGGACCCGATGCGCACAGGCCAGACCCACCTTTTCATTCCCGGCCCAACGAACGTGCCCGAGCCCGTACGGCGCGCGATGAACGTGCCCATGCAGGATATGCGCGCCCCCGACTTCGGCGACCTGACCCTTGGCCTCTTCGAAGACCTGAAGTCGGTCTTCAAGACCGAGACGGGCACAGTGATGATCTTCCCCGGCTCGGGAACCGGGGCGTGGGAAGCGGCGATCACCAACACGCTCAACCCGGGCGACAAGGTCCTGATGTCGCGGTTTGGCCAGTTCTCAACCCTTTGGGTGGAGATGGCCGAGCGGCTTGGCCTGGATGTCGAGGTGGTCGATGTGCCCTGGGGCGCCGGCGTCCCCGTCAAGGAATATGCCCGCCGCCTGGCTGCCGACTGCAACGACGAGATCAAGGCGGTATTCGTCACCCACAACGAAACGGCGACCGGTGTGACGTCGGATGTGGCCGCGGTGCGCCGGGCGCTCGACGAAAACTTCCACGATGCCCTACTGTTTGTCGATGGCGTGTCCTCGATTGCGTCGCTCGACTTCAGGATGGACGAGTGGGGCGTCGATCTTGCCGTCACCGGCTCGCAAAAGGGGCTGATGCTGCCCGCTGGTCTGGGCATCCTGGGCGTCAGCGAGAAGGCCCTGCAGGCGTCGAAGACGGCCACCATGCGTCGCGCCTACTTCGAGTTCAGCGATATGCTGAAGCTGAACGCGGACGGGTACTTCCCCTACACGCCCGCGACCCAGCTGCTGCACGGTCTGCGTGCCTCGCTCGACCGGATCAAGGCCGAGGGGCTCGACACCATCATCGCCCGTCATCACCGGATCGCAGAAGGTGTGCGCCGTGGTGTTGCGGCCTGGGGGCTCGACCTCGTGGCAGAGCATCACACGCTCTACTCCGACACCGTCTCGGCCATCCGCGTACCCAATACCATCGATGCGCGCGAAGTTCTGCGTATCGCCTATGACGAGTTCAACACCTCGTTCGGTTCGGGCCTCGCCCAGCTTGCCGGCAAGGTGTTCCGGATCGGCCATTTGGGCGACATGAACGAAGGCATGGCTCTGACCGCGCTTTCGGTCGCCGAAATGTCGCTCGCCCGGGCCGGAGCCCAGGTCCAGTTCGGGTCGGGTGTCGGCGCGGCGCAGGCGTTCTATGCGCTGGGCACCGACGCGCAGCCGCGGCTCCGGATCGCGGCTGAGTAAGCCCCTCTTGTGAGTGCGCGCCGTTTTGCGGCGCGATCCTTTCCCACGACTTCACTTTGCTCGCGGGCCTCGGGCCGCGAACGATAACGCTATGGCCCGATCAGGGCTGAGGGAGGACGTCATGGATATCCACGAATATCAGGCCAAAGAGATCCTCGCAGGTTTCGGAGTGCCGGTGCCGGCCGGGGGCCTCGCCTATTCGCCGGAACAGGCCGTATACCAGGCACGCCAAATCGGCGGCTCGACCTGGGTCGTCAAGGCCCAGGTTCATGCCGGTGGCCGCGGCGAGGCGGGCGGCGTGAAAGTGTGCCGGTCGGAAGACGCGGTGCGCAGCTTCTCGCAGACCCTTTTCGGCAAGCAACTTGTGACCAAGCAGACCGACGCCGCCGGCAAAAGCGTCTATCGCGTCTGGGTCGAGGCGGCCTCGGACATTGCGAGCGAGATGTATCTGGGCTTCGTCCTCGATCGGAAGAGCGAGCGCATCATGATCGTCGCGTCGGGCCATGGCGGAATGGAGATCGAGGATCTCGCGGTCACCGATCCGGACTCGCTGGTGCGGATGGTTGTCGACCCCGCATCCGGCCTTGTGGATTACCAGGCGCGTGAACTTGCCTTCCGCCTCGGTCTCTCTGGCGCCCAGATTGGCCAGATGGTGACGATCCTTCGTGCCTGTTACCGGGCCTATCGCGACCTTGATGCGATGATGGTCGAGATCAACCCGCTTGTAATCACCGGGGCGGGCGACCTTGTGGCCGTTGATGCCAAGATGAGCTTTGACACCAACGCCCTCTACCGCCGCCCCCAGGTGGCCGCGCTGCGTGATCCCGCGCAGGAGGACCCACGCGAGTCGGTCGCCGCAGACAATGGCCTCGCCTATGTCGGGCTCGACGGCGATATCGGCTGCATCATCAACGGCGCTGGCCTCGCGATGGCGACGATGGACATGATCAAGCTGTCGGGCGGCGAGCCCGCGAACTTCCTCGATATCGGCGGGGGAGCCAGCCCGGAGCGCGTATGCCAGGCGTTCCGCACCGTTCTGTCGGACCCCAAGGTCAGCGTGATCCTCGTGAACATCTTCGCCGGCATCAACCGGTGCGACTGGATCGCCAAGGGTGTGATCCAGGCCTACCAGGAGGTTGGCCTCACGATGCCCGTCGTTGTGCGCCTTGCCGGGACGAATGTGGAAGAGGGCCGCGAGATCCTCAAGAAATCCGGCCTGCCCCTTCTGACCGCCGACACGCTTGCCGAGGCCGCCGAAGTCGCCGTTGCGGCGCGCGCCCAGCCCGCCGCCGCCTAAGGAGATCCTGCCATGTCTATCCTCATCGACGAGACAACGAAGGTTATCGTTCAGGGCATCTCCGGACGCATCGGCCAGTTCCATACGCAGGAGATGATCGAAGCCGGCACCAAGGTTGTGGGTGGCGTGACCCCGGGCAAAGGCGGCACTACCGTGCTCAACCGTCCGGTCTTCAACACTGTGAGCGAGGCGGTCGAGACGACGGGCGCCGAGGCAAGCCTCCTCTTCGTTCCGCCGCCGTTCGCCGCGGACGCCATGATGGAAGCGGCTGATGCTGGCATCCGCACCGCCGTGTGCGTGACCGATGGCATCCCCGCGCAGGACATGATGCGCGTGAAGCGCTTCCTGCGCCGCTACCCTCGCGAGCGGAAGATGCGGCTGATCGGGCCCAACTGCGCCGGCATCATCTCGCCCGGCAAAGGCTTCATGGGGATCATGCCCCCGCACATCTACACGTCCGGTCGCGTCGGCATTGTCGGCCGCTCCGGCACGCTTGGTTATGAGGCCGCGAGCCAGATGCAGGCGCTCGGCATCGGTGTGTCAACGTCCGTTGGCATCGGCGGCGATCCGATCAACGGCTCGTCCTTCCGCGACATTCTCGAGCTCTTCGAAGCGGATCCCGAGACCGACGCAGTGGTGATGATCGGCGAGATCGGCGGGCCGCAGGAGGCTGACGCCGCCGCCTATGTCCGCGATCACATGACCAAGCCGGTGATCGCCTATATCGCCGGGCTGTCGGCCCCCAAGGGGCGGAAGATGGGCCATGCAGGCGCTATCATCTCGGCCTTCGGCGAAAGCGCGCAGGAAAAGGTGGAGCTCCTTAGCGCGGTCGGGATCACGGTCGCGCCGAACCCGTCGTCGCTCGGATCGACGGTTGCGGCGGTGCTGGGGTCTCGGGCCGCGGCCTGAGCGACGCGCGTTTTCGACACCAAGAGCAAGAACAGCGGGGAGGAGAGACCATGTCTGGCATTCTGGAGGGTATGCGCGTCGTCGAAAGCTCGGCCTTCGTCGCTGTTCCGCTCGCGGGCATGACGCTGGCGCAGATGGGCGCCGACGTGATCCGCATCGACATGATCGGCGGCGGGCTCGACCACACCCGCTGGCCGGTCACGCGCGACGGGCAGAGCCTGTTTTGGGCGGGACTCAACAAAGGCAAGCGCTCGGTCGCGATCGACATGAAGTCACCCCGTGGGCGCGAGATCGCAACCGAGATCATTTGCGCGACGGGCGACGATGCCGGCCACTTTATCACCAACCTGCCTGTCAAAGGCTGGACCGACGATGCAACGCTACGGGCGCATCGCGCCGACCTGTGCATGGTGTCGCTGCGCGGTGATCGGCATGGGCGGCCCGCGGTCGACTACACGGTGAACCCGGCGCTGGGCTTTCCGGACGTAACCGGGCCCGCGGGACGCACCGATCCGGTCGCTCACGTTCTGCCGGCCTGGGACTGCATCGCAGGCAACATGGTTGTGAGCGGCCTCCTCGCGGCCGAGCGCAAGCGGCTGCGCACCGGGATAGGGAGCCATGCCGACCTGACGCTCAAGGATGTGGGAGCGGCGATGCTCGGGCATCTCGGCATCATCGGCGAAGTCGCCGTGAACGGAACGCGGCGGCCAAAGTCGGGAAATGCCCTCTACGGAGCCTATGGCCAGGACTTCGTCTGCGCGGATGGGCAGCGGGTGATGGTGATTGGTTTGACCGCACGGCAGTGGAAGAACCTGATCAAGGCCACTGGCACGGCGGACGCAATCGCGTCGCTTGAGCGGCGGCTGGGCGTCAACCTCGCAACAGAAGGTGCGCGGTGGGAGGCCCGGGCCGAGATTACCGCGGTGCTTGCGCCGTGGTTCGCCAGCCGCCGGGTCGACGAGTTTGCGGCGGCCTTCGATGCCGGTGGGGTGACCTGGTCGGTCTTTCGGTCCTTCGCGCAGGCGCTCTCGGAAGACCCGGACCTTTCGACCGACAACCCGATGTTCACAGACGTGATGCAGCCTGGGATCGGGCGCTACCTGTCGCCCGGATGCCCGCTGAAATTTTCCACTGAAGCACGCATCGATGCGCGTCCGGCGCCGGCACTCGGGGCCGATACCGAAGAGGTGCTGGCTGACGTCGCCGGTCTGTCTTCAGGACAGATCGGGCGGCTCTTGGATGACGGGGTCATTGCCGCCGCCGCGCCGGCGACGCGCATGGCCTCCTGATCCGGGTCGAGGCACCGGCATTCACTGTGCCCTTGCGCACCGGACGGCGGGTCCGGGCAAGGCGAAGCGCGTTGCTCTAGGCGCGTCGCTTGGGGTCGTCGAGGCCCAGAAGCGCGGCCATTGCCCCGGCATCCCCAGGACGGCCGATATGGTACCCCTGCAGCCCGGCACAGCCCATGCTGCAAAGAAGGCGGGCCTGGTCTTCGGTTTCCACGCCTTCGGCCATAACGGCAATGTCAAAGGCGGTTGCCATTTCCACTATGGCGCGCACGAGCGTGCGGTCGCTGTCGGCCTCGGTCACATTGCGCACCAGGGCGGCATCGATCTTAACCCAATCCGGCTTCATCCGGGTGATGCCAAGGATCGAGGCGTGACCGGATCCGAAATCGTCGATCTCGATCCCGATGCCCATTTCGCGCAGGAGATCGCAGTTCCAGCGCACATGTTCTGACACGTCGTCAAGGAAGACCGACTCGAGCAACTCAAAGCTGATCGCGCCCGGAGTTATGCCGAGCGTGCTGACCGAGGCGGCAAGGTCGGGATCGAGGAGGCGCCGTGCGGAGACATTAACCGAGATCGGAGGCACGAAGACCCCAGCGGCGCACCAAGCGTCGCGATCCGCGAGAACGTTGCGCAGAACGTGGGCGTCGATCGCCGGCGTCAGTTTCATCTCGTCGGCAATTGGTAGAAAGAGACCGGGAGACAGGCTGCCCCGCTCTGGGTGTTGCCACCGGACGAGCGCCTCCATCCCGATCAACCGACGATCCGAGGCAGCGACCTTGGGCATGTAGGCGACGGTGAGCTCTTCGGCTTCGAGCGCGCGCTCTAGCTCAAGCGCCAGAACCGAACGGTCGCGCAGCCGCCGCTCCATGTCTGCCGAAAAGAAGCGAACCCGCCCGCGCCCCTCGTTCTTGGCCAGGTACAGCGCCTGATCGGCGGCGCGGTCGAGATCCCCAGAGCGAAGAGCGGAGATGTCTGCCGCCGCCGCACCGATGCTCACCCCAAAGCGACACTCGCGGCCTTCGAACATCACCGGTTCGGCAAGAGCAGGCAGGGCCTGCTCGGCAAAGGCCGTGATCTCCTCTCGATCGGCGCCGGGCCGGATAACGACAAACTCATCACCACCGATCCTGGCGATGATGTCGGTGGGCTCACACAGCGAGCGCAGTCTGCGGGCAATCGCCAGGATTACGGCGTCCCCGGCGTCGTGGCCAAGTGTGTCGTTGACCAGCTTGAAGCGGTCGAGATCCATATGAGCGATGGCGACCGTGCGTTCGCTAGGCTTGATCGAAGCAATGGCGTCCTCGAGACCGCGGCGATTGCGCAGGCCGCTGAGTTGATCGTGGATCGAGTGCCAGGCCAGTTCCTGGGATTGCAGGGCGAGCGCGTTGAACACCGACTGAAAGCGTTCAGCCAAGACCTGGGCCTCGCGAAACCCAGATCCCTCAAGCTCGATCAGTTTCACACCGTCCTGCTTCGACGTCACTGCTTCGGCCAGCCGCGACAGGTGACCGGCCAATCGCCGACCGAGCAGCCCAGCCACAGCACTGCCGAGGACAAGAAGTGTGAGCGACGCGGCGAGCAGGCCGAGCGACTTGCGGTTCGCATCGTAGAAGACATACGACCGGGGGACTGCGAGACGAACATCGAACCCGTTGCCGCCCGCCACAACGGCGCGGCGGGACACTTCGACAACTGGTGCCTCGGGCGCAACGGCCTCGGGTGCGTCGGGTGCGGGAGGCGGTTGAAGCGCGGGCTCCATGTTTTCGGAGGTGAACACCATACGGCGCCCCGTCACCGACGTCAGTGTCAGGATTCCCGCTGGCGGAGCGCTGTATACGGCACCGTGCAACAAACGCTCAACGTCGACATCGAGAACGACAAAGCCCTGCGGCACCTGCTCTGCCGTCGGTACGGCATAGACAATTCTGAGGGTCGGTGTTTCTGCACCGTCTGCACCCGGTCTCGCCTCGATCTCTATCGGGGAGAACGTCCACTCTCCGCCGAAGAGCAGGGTGGACGCCATGATGTAGGCTTCGGTGTCGCGCGGCTGCAGGCCCGTCGGAATAATGGCCTGGGTGCCGGCCGATGTGCGGACGACGCGAACCAGTTCGCGATAGCGGCCCGACCGCTCAATCAGCCGCGCCCCAGTCAGATACGGGCGACGGGAGAGAAACTCGGCGAATGTCCGCTCGAGCCGGGTACGCGCGGCATCGGCCGGTGCAGTCTGTGGCGTGGAAGACGTCGACGACAGTGCGACAAGGGCATCCTGCACGTCCGGGGTGCCCGCCAGAAAGCCGGCATCCCGCATCACCCCTTCATTGGCGTCGATGACGCGCGCGGCATATGCCTCGGCTTCGCCCGAAAGCGAGCGGATCTCGGATTCGCGCAGGGCTGCGCGCAGGCCCGCATAGGCGATCCCAGACAGCGTAACGGCCACCGCCAGCATCGTGCCAAGAGTGACGACGAAGATCCGGTGCCGGAGATAAGGGGCCTTTTTGCTGACGTCTGCGGGCATCGCATTCTCTGATCTCGTCCAGCAGAGCCCTAGCCGCGCGCGATTAAGCATCGCCTACTTCTGGCCGGGTCTGTCGGAGCAAGCTCAGAAAATTCGAACCAAACGGACAAGATCGGTTGTGCGAGTCCAATATTTCGTATATTCATGAAATATGGAAACGTTGGTCATCGAACAGCTCTCTACCCTGGGCCATCCGCAGCGGTTGGCTATCTTCCGGCTGCTCGTGCGTCGATTTCCTGACAGGGTGCCCGCTGGCGAAATCGGCGAGGCGCTCGGCCTGAAGGCAAGCACGCTTTCGGCCTATCTGGCGGCGCTGTCGCGCGCGGGTCTGGTGAACCACGTTCGAACGGGAACCTCGCTACGCTACGGCGTCGACATGGAGTCCGTTCGCTCGACCCTTGGATACCTGCTCCTCGATTGCTGCCGCGGACGCGCAGACCTTTGCGCGCCGTTTCTCGCCCCCTCCCCGAAAGGAGCCCAGACCATGGCGAACTCCCCCTACAACGTGCTCTTCATCTGCACCGGAAACTCTGCTCGATCGATCTTTGCCGAAACGCTTCTGCGCGATGTCGGCGGCGACCGCTTCACGGCCCACTCTGCGGGCACGCGCCCCTATTCCGAGCTCAACCCGTTTGCGCTTGAGGTGTTGCGCGACAAGGGCCACGACATCGCGGGCCTTCGCGCAAAGAACGTTGACGAGTTTCGCGGCGCCGACGCGCCCCGGCTCGACTTCGTCTTTACGGTTTGTGATCGGGCCGCCAACGAGGAGTGTCCGGCATGGGAGGGTCAGCCCGTGACCGCCCACTGGGGTATGCCCGACCCGGTGAAGGCCGAGGGCACCGATGCGCAGAAAAGTCTTGCGTTCCAAGAGGCCTACGGCGCTCTGCGCAACCGGATCCGCGCGTTCACGGCGCTGCCGTTTGAGGCGCTCGACCGGATCTCGCTGCAGAAGGCTGTCGACGACATCGCGCAATCCAGCGCCGGGGCCGACGCGTGACGACCTATGCGCTGAACGGCCTTGGCCGGATTGGAAAGCTCGCCCTCCGCCCGCTGCTCGAGCGGGGGGTCGAGATCGCCTGGATCAATGACGCCGTGGGCGATCCCGAGATGCACGCGCACCTCCTGGAGTTCGACACGGTGCACGGCCGGTGGGACGCGGCCTTTGGCCATGACGGCGAAAGCGTGCGTATCGACGGGCGGCGCCTGCCATTTGTCGGAACGCGCGACATTGCCGACCTGCCTCTCGATGGCGTCGACGTGGTGATCGACTGCACTGGCGTTTTCAAGTCGGAGGCCAAGATCGCGCCCTACTTCGAGGCGGGCGTAAAGAAAGTGGTCGTCTCGGCACCCGTGAAAGACGGGCCGACGGCCAACATCGTGCATGGCGTGAACAACAGCGCCTATGATCCGGCCCAGCACCGGATCGTCACGGCTGCGAGTTGCACAACGAACTGCCTCGCACCCGTGGTGAAAGTGATCCACGAGGGCATCGGCATTCGACACGGATCGATCACGACGATCCACGACGTCACCAACACGCAGACCATCGTCGATCGGCCGGCCAAGGATCTGCGCCGCGCCCGCTCGGCGCTCAACTCCCTGATCCCGACGACAACGGGTTCGGCCACGGCGATCACGCTGATCTACCCCGAGCTGACGGGCCGGCTGAACGGGCATGCCGTGCGCGTGCCGCTTCTGAACGCCTCGCTGACCGACTGCGTGTTTGAGGTCGAGCGCGATACGACGGTCGACGAGGTCAACGCGCTTTTTGCGGCCGCGGCCGACGGAGATTTGCGCGGCATCCTTGGCTATGAGACGCGCCCGCTCGTATCGACCGACTACACCAACGACACCCGATCCTCGATCGTCGACGCGCCGTCGACCATGGTCGTGAACGGAACTCAGGTGAAGGTATACGCGTGGTACGACAACGAGATGGGCTATGCGCACCGGCTGGTGGACGTCGCTCTGATGGTGGGCGCATCGCTCTAGGGGGAACGCGCGAGATGACACAGACCGACACCGCCGCCCGGCCCGAGGGCCTGTCCGCCTACATTGCGGTGACCGCGGCCTATTGGGCCTTCATGCTGACCGACGGCGCCCTGCGCATGCTGGTGCTGTTGCACTTTCACACGTTGGGTTTCACACCGATTCAGCTGGCCTATCTCTTTGTGCTCTACGAGATCGCCGGGATGGTCACCAATCTCTGTGCGGGGTGGATTGCGGCACGGTTCGGCCTGACATCGACGCTCTATGCCGGCCTCGGATTGCAGGTCGTTGCCCTGCTCGCCCTGTCGCAGCTCGACCCGAGTTGGGCGCTTGGCGTGTCTGTCGCCTATGTGATGGTGGTCCAGGGCGCCTCGGGCGTGGCCAAGGATCTGGCCAAGATGTCCTCGAAATCGGCGGTGAAGCTGCTTGCACCCAAGGAGGGCGGGGGCCTTTTCCGCTGGGTGGCCGTGCTGACGGGCTCGAAGAACGCGGTGAAGGGCGTGGGCTTTTTGTTGGGCGCCGCACTGCTGGCGACCCTCGGCTTTGTCTGGTCGGTGCTGGCCATGGCGGCGGTTCTGGCGATCATCCTTGTCGCCGTGCTGATCGCGATGCCGCCGGGCCTGCCACGGGGCAAGAAGGGCGTGCCCTTCCGCGACGTGTTCTCCGACAGCCCGAACGTGAACTGGCTGTCGGCGGCCCGTGTCTTTCTCTTTGGGGCACGCGACGTGTGGTTCGTGGTGGGGATCCCGATCTACTTCTACGCCGTCCTGTCGGACGGGACGGTGGCGGGCAACCGCACCGCCTTCTTCACGATCGGTATCTTCATGGCCGTCTGGATCATCCTTTACGGCGCGATACAGGCGTCGGCGCCCAAGCTCCTGCGCGCATCTGAGCGGACGGAGGGCGACCTGATCGGAGCGGCGCGGCGCTGGGCAGGTATGCTGGCCATCGTACCGGCCACCCTCGCCGCACTCGCCATAGCCGCCGGAGAGCCGCAGCCCTGGCTGACGGCAACGCTGATCGTGGGCCTTCTGGTGTTCGGCGGGCTCTTCGCGGTGAACTCCTCGCTCCATTCCTACCTGATCCTTGCTTTCACAAAGGACGAGCGGGTGACGATGGATGTGGGGTTTTACTACATGGCCAATGCGGCCGGGCGATTGATCGGCACGGTCCTCTCAGGGCTAACCTTCCAGGTCGGCGGCCTCGGCCTCTGCCTTGGCACGGCAGCAATGTTGGTGGCGCTCAGCGCATTGGCGGCCGGGCGACTGTCGGCTGAGGCCGCGGCGTCGCCAGCAAGCTAACCCCAGCTTGCCAAGCTCGGCGCGACGGTATTTCGTGGCGCTGAGCGACAGGAGGCGGCGCCATGGCGATCGAGGCAGTTGTATTCGACATCGGCAACGTGCTGATCGAGTGGCGGCCCGAACGCTTCTATGACGCGCAGATCGGCAAGGCGCGCCGGCGCGCGCTGTTCGACAGCGTGCCCCTCACGGCGATGAACCTCGAGGTGGATCGCGGCGCGCCCATGGCGGAATCGGTGGCCGACCTCGCCGCCGCTCATCCCGATTGGGCCGACGAGATCAGGCTCTGGCACAGCCACTGGCTTGAGATGGCATCCCCTGCCATCCCCGGCTCGGTGAAGCTCCTGGAGGCCGTGAAAGAAACCGGTATCCCGGTCTATGCCCTTACGAATTTCGGCGCACAGACATTCGAAACGGCGCGCGCGGCCTATCCGTTTTTCGACACCTTCGACCGGGCGTTCGTGTCGGCCCATCTGGGCGTTCTGAAGCCCGAGCCCGAGATCTATGCGGTCGTCGAGCGAGAGACCGGGCACGCGCCGGAAACCCTTCTTTTCACCGACGACAGCCCCAAGAATGTGGCCGGTGCCGAGGCGCGCGGCTGGCACGCGCACCTGTTCGATGGGCCGGACGGGTGGGCGGCACGCCTCGTGGCCGACGGTGTCCTTCAGACCGCGCCGACCGCATGACCGAGATCATCCCCTTCAGTGCCGAAGCACATCTGGACTGGATCGGTCTGACCGACGCGATTGCGGCGGGCCATCGGCTGCCGCCGGCCGAACCGGCGGATTCGTTTCTCTATCGCGGCGACGACACAATGCTCTCGCGGGCGGCCTGGATCGACGGGATGGGGATCGCCGTGAAAACCGGGACGATCTTTCCCGGCAATGCCAAACGCGATCTGCCCACCATCAATGGCGGGGTTTGCCTTTATGGAGACAGCGACGGGATCCTGGAGGCCGTGCTCGATTTTCGGCTGGTGACCAAGTGGAAAACGGCGGCCGACAGCCTTCTGGCCGCACGACGCCTCGCGCCGCCAGAGACACGCAGCATTCTGATCTGCGGCGCGGGCACGGTCGCCGCGTCGCTCGTCTCGGCCTATCGCGCGGCCTTCCCCGACGCGCGGATCGCCATTTGGAACCGGACGCCTGAGCGCGCCGAAGCGCTCGCCCGAGAGACCGGTGCCATCTTCACCGCGGATTTGCCCGGCGCGGTGCGCGCGGCCGACATCGTCTCGACCGCGACGATGTCGCGCGACCCGGTTCTCAAGGGCGAGTGGCTACGCGCCGGCCAGCATATCGACCTGATCGGCGCCTACCGGCCCGACATGCGCGAGGCAGACGACACGGCGCTGACCCGGGCGCGTCTCTTCGTCGACAACCGGGCAACCGTGCTCGACCATATCGGCGAGTTTCGCGACCCGATCGGGCGCGGCGTGATTTCGCCCGACGATCTGGTCGCCGACTTCTATGACCTTGCCGCGTTCACCCGCGCGCCCGAGGACCTCACGCTCTTCAAGAACGGGGGCGGGGCGCATCTCGACTTGATGACCAGCCGCTATATCCTGGAGCGCTGGCAAGGGGCGCAGGGGTGAGCGCGGCCGAGACCGCGTTTGGGGTTGCGCTTGGGGGGGCCGCGGCGCTGATCGGCGCGGGGTATGGGGCAGAGGCCCTGCGAATGCCTCTGACGAATGCAGACCGGGCCGCGGTGCCCGGGCGGATCGTCGACCTGCCCCTTGGGCCCGTCCATGTGCGCGAGTGGGGGCCGGCCGAGGCGCGGCCCGTCATCCTCGTGCACGGACTATCAACGCCGTCCGACGTCTGGGCGCCCATCGCCACACGGCTTGCCGGCGCCGGCATCCGGACGCTCGCGCCCGACCTCTATGGTCGGGGGTGGTCGGCGCGGCCTGCTCGGGTGCACGACGCCCGCCTCTATCGCCGGCAGATTCGCGACCTGCTGGACGCCGAAGGCATCGACCGGCCTCGTGCCCTGGTGGGCTATTCCATGGGTGGGGCGGTGGTGGCCGACTTTGGCGATGCGCTCACCGACCGAGCCGCGCCCCTTGCGCTCCTGGCTCCTGCGGGCTTCATCCATGCGCTTGCGGGGCAATACGCCGCCATGCGGGTTCCGCTCTTTGGCGATGCATTCTGGTCGCTCCGTGCCGGCGCGATGCTGAAGGCCGGCGCGCTCGCCGAAGGCAAGGACCACGACCTGCCCGATCTCTTGCAGATCATTTCGCGCGAGACCGCGCGGCGCGGCTACCTGCCGGCACAGCTCTCGGCGCTCCGAAACCTTCTCGCGAAGCCGCTGACGGCGGCGCACACTCGGCTCGGCGCGCGCGGGCACGACGTTTTGGCAGTCTGGGGAGAGGATGACGACGTCATTCCGATCTCGGGGATGGGCAAGCTGACCGACGCCAATCCGAACGCACGGCAGGAGGTGGTCAAGATGGCAGGCCACGGGCTGGCGTACACCCATGCCGACGAGGTCGCCGCCATCCTGATTGACTGGATGCCACCGGCCTGACGCGGTCAGGCGGCGCGCGCCTCCATCGGTTGTTCCCGGACCGGCAGGTGAACGATCGCCGAGAACGCACCGACGCCGATGCCGATCCACCAGACAAGGGTGTAGCTGCCGGTCGTGTCATAGAGCGCGCCCCCGAGCCAGACGCCCAGGAACGACCCCACTTGGTGGCTGAAGAAGACGATCCCATAGAGCGTGCCCATGAACCGCATCCCATAGATCTGGCCGACAAGGGCCGAGGTGACGGGAACTGTCGCCAGCCACAATGCACCCATCGAGGCGGCAAAGAGCAGAACCGTCGCCGGGGTCATCGGCGACATGATGAACGCCGCGGCCACCATGGTGCGGAGCGCATAGATCGCAGCGAGGATCATCTTCTTGGAATAGCGCTGCCCAAGCCAGCCGGCAAAGAGCGTGCCCATGATATTGAACAGGCCGATCACGCCGATGGCGGCGGCGCCAAGCGCACTCGTCGTCGCAATACCCATGTTGGCCAAAAGGCTTCCCGGGGGAATGGCCGAGCACGCCTCGGTGACGAAGGCGGGGAAGTGCGCGGTGATGAAGCCGAGCTGGTAGCCGCAGCTGAAAAACCCGATGAAGATCAACGCGTAGGATGGGTCGCGCAGGGCGCGCGACAGCGCCTCACCCATGCCGGGGCCGCCGCTTGCATCGGGCGCATCCGGCGCGCGCATGGCCGGCAGAAGAAGCAGGACCGACATAATCGCGGCGGCAAAGATCAAAAACACCGACTGCCACGACATGACAGACAGAAGCGCTTCGGCCACCGGCGGGCCCACGACCTGGCCGACCGAGCCCACGGCCGTTGTGATGGCGAGCGCCATCGACCGATGCTCGGGTGCCGCGGCGCGGCCGACAACGGCCAGGATCACCCCAAACCCGGTGCCCGCCACACCGAACCCGACCAAAATCTCGAAGAGCTGATGCGCCTCCGGCGTCACAGCGAAGGAGGACAGGACCAGGCCGACAGCATAGGTTATCGCGCCGAGAACAAGAGCGAGGCGCGTGCCAAACCGTTCGGCAATGGCGGCGAAGATCGGCTGTCCGATTCCCCAGGCCAGATTCTGGATGGCAATGGCCAGGCTGAACTCAGACCGCAGCCACCCGAACTCGTCGGCTATTGGGATCTGGAAGACGCCGAACGCCGACCGGATGGCAAAACTCACCAGCAGAATAAGGCTGCCGGCGATCAGGATTGGCGTGAAGAGTGGAATGTCGGCGCGGCGTTCCATGTGTGCCATAGATCCCGCGCTCGTGCCGGCGACAAGTTAGTTTTTCGTCGCGCCAGACAAGGTTTGCTTGACCGACGCACAAGGGGGGATTGAGCCTTGTGGCCGACCGGCCTAGGTGCGGGAGGCTGGCCGCGCCCGTGGGCGCGCAAGACCTCAGGAGCCGCTGATGCGCCGTCCGGAATTCGAAGCCTACCTGCACGATGCCCGGATCTATCCGGAGGTCTGGCGTCTCATCCTCGGAATCGGCCTGACGGTGCTGATCTGGATTGGAACGACGCTCGTGATCCTTGCAGCGGCGATCGCCGTCGTGGCCTCCGACCAGGGCGCGTTCGGCATCATGCCGTACCTGACAGGCCTCCAAACCCCCAACACGCCCGGCACGGTGCTTTTGCTCCTGGCGACGTTCGCCGGGTTGTTCATCGGCGCGATGGTCGCCGCTGCCGCGCTCCATTTCCGCGGCCCGGGCACGCTGTTCGGCCCGTGGGAGGAATGGCGGCGCGGATTTCTGACCGGGCTGACCGTGCTCTTTGTTCCCTATGCGCTCCTCGTGGGCATCAGCATTGCGCTCGGAGCCGCCGAGCCCAACCTTAGCCTGGGCCTTTGGGCCCTCCTTCTGCCGGTGGGCCTTGCGCTGCTGTTTCTGCAGATCGGCGCGGAAGAGCTGTTCTTCCGAGGCTACATCCAGCAACAGCTTGCGGCACGGTTCAACAGCCGGATCGTGTGGATGTGGCTGCCTTCTATCGTGTTCGCCGCGCTCCATGTGGCGCCGCAGGCCGGCGCGAACCTGCCGCTGGTCCTGTTGTCGGCCCTGACCTTTGGCCTTGTGGCTGCGGACCTGACCGAGCGAACCGGGAGCCTCGGCGCAGCGATGGGCATTCACTTCGGCAACAACTTTTTCGGCCTTTTCATCGTCTCCTTGGCCGACACGATCTCAGGCATGTCGCTCTATGTCTCGCATACCGACATCGGCGAAACAGGGCTGCAAAGCCTGTCGATGGCGGCCTCGATCCTCGTGATGCTGGCGGTCTGGGGCGTGACCGTTCGATTGCTCGACCGGTAACGACTTCGTTTGCAATTGATCTCACACATCCTTATGTCGGGCGCGCTCATGGTGAGGGCCCGCTCGGGATGAACTGGATCTCCAACTACGTCCGGCCGAAGATCAACTCGCTGTTCTCGCGGCGCGAGATGCCGGAACATCTGTGGACCAAGTGCCCCGAATGCGGAACGATGCTGTTTCACCGCGAACTTGCCGAGAACCTCAACGTTTGCACCTCGTGCGATCATCATATGGCTCTTACGCCGCGGGCAAGGTTCGCAACCTTGTTCGACGGCGGGATCTTCACCGAGGTGTCGGTGCCCGATCCGATCGCGGATCCGCTGCAGTTCCGCGACAGCCGCCGCTACACCGACCGGATGCGCACCGCCCAGCGCGACACCGGCGAGAAAGAAGCGATGCTCGTGGCCGAGGGCGAGATGGGCCGCACGCCCATCGTTGCCGCCGCACAGGACTTTGCGTTCATGGGCGGGTCGATGGGCATGTATGTCGGCAATGCCGTCATCGCGGGGGCCGAGCGCGCACTTGAGCGCAAGCGGCCGTTTCTGCTGTTCTCGGCAGCGGGTGGCGCGCGCATGCAAGAGGGCATTCTGAGCCTGATGCAGATGCCGCGCACGACGGTTGCGGTCGAGATGCTGCGCGAAGCCGGGCTGCCCTACATCGTGATCCTCACCCACCCGACGACCGGGGGCGTGACGGCGAGCTATGCCATGCTGGGTGACGTGCACATCGCCGAGCCCAACGCGCTGATCTGCTTCGCCGGTCCGCGCGTGATCGAGCAGACCATCCGCGAGAAGCTGCCCGAGGGGTTCCAGCGCGCGGAGTACCTGCTCGACCACGGCATGCTCGACCGGGTGACCCACAGGCGCGACCTGAGGCTGGAGCTGATTACCCTGACGCGTCAGCTGATGGGTCTTCCGCCGGCGGTTATGGGCGACTTGCCCGCGCCGTCGCGCATCGAAACACCCGAGGCACCGGCAGAGCCCGAAGCGGCCCACACCGAGGCGACCGAGACTGGCCAGATGCCCGAGGGCGAGGCCCTAGACGAGGCGGCCCCCCGCACATGACCCTTCCCGAACAGCGCCGACTCCCGGCGACGAGTGACGCGCTCCTTGCCGAGATGACGGCCCTTCACGTCAAGGATATCGACCTGTCACTTGAGCGGACCTATCGGCTGCTCGAGGTGCTCGGAGATCCGCACCGACGCCTTCAGCCGGTCATCCACATTGCGGGCACCAACGGCAAGGGGTCGACGCTGGCCACCCTCCGCGCGGGCCTGCAGGGGGCCGGGCTGAAGGTGCACACCTACACCTCGCCCCATCTTGTGCGGTTCCACGAGCGGATCGAGCTCGCCAACGAAACCGTATCGGAGCCGCAGCTTGTCGATCTGCTGCAGCGGGTGCTGATTGCCAATGACGGCGGGCCTGCGACCTATTTCGAGGCAACGACCTGTGCCGCGTTCCTGGGCTATGCCGAGGTTCCGGCCGACGCGTTGCTCCTTGAGGTCGGGCTTGGCGGGCGGATGGACACCACCAATGTCGTGGACACGCCGAGGCTGACCATGATCACGCCTGTGGCGCTCGACCACCAGTCCTTTCTAGGCGACACCGTGGCCGAGATCGCGGCGGAGAAGGCCGGGATCCTGAAGCGCGGCGTGCCCTGCATCGTCTCGCGTCAGGAAACCGTGGCCGAGGAGGTGATCGAGGCCCACGCCGCGCGCCTCGGTGCGCCCCTGCACGTCCAAGGGCAGCACTGGCATGTCTGGGAGGAGCAGGGCCGCCTGGTGTTCCAGGATGAGACGGGCCTGCTGGATCTGCCGCGGCCGCGACTGGCCGGGCCCCATCAGATCCACAACGCCGGCGCGGCCATTGCCGCGCTGCGGGTGCTCGGCCACGACGAGGCCGCGTGCGAGGCGGCGGTCACCGGCGCCCGCTGGCCGGCGCGGATGCAGCGGCTGGCCGAGGGACCGCTTCAGAACCTGCTGCCTTCGGGAGAGCTCTGGCTCGACGGCGGTCACAACCCCCATGCGGCGCGCGCGATGGCCGAGACGTTGCGGAACCTGCCAAACGATGGGCGCCCGCTGCATCTGGTGTTTGCGTTGCAGGGCGGGCGCGACCCCCACGCGGTTCTGGCGCCCTTCGCCGGAACGGCCGAGCAGTTGACAGCGGTGCCCGTGCCCGAGATGGGCGCGAGCCAGCCCACCGAGGAAATCGTATCGGCCGCCCGGGCCCACGGGATCGCCGCGCGTGCGGCATCCGACGTCCGCGAGGCGCTTCTTCGGATCGGCGCCGATGCACCGCGCGCTCGGGTCCTGATTTTCGGCTCGCTCTATCTTGCCGGGGCAGTTCTGCGTCTGCAGGAGGGCGCGGGAGCGTGACACCAGATGGCGGGGCAACCGGCACCGCGGTGAGACCGTGACCGGCTTTGCCGAACGGGCCCGCGCCGCGGAGGCGCGTCTGCGGGCGCTGTTCGCGCCGACACCGCTGCAGCACAATGCTCACCTGTCCAGCCGATACGGGGCCGAGATCTGGCTGAAGCGGGAAGATCTGTCTCCCGTGCGCTCCTACAAGCTGAGAGGCGCCTTCAACGCGATGGGCAAGGCGCTGAAACAGGCGCCCGAGCAACGCCTTTTCGTCGCCGCCTCGGCCGGCAACCACGCGCAAGGCATGGCCTTCGTCTGTCGGCATTTCGGAGTGCGCGGCGTGATCTTCATGCCGGTGACGACGCCGGAGCAAAAGATCACCAAGACGCGGCTCTTCGGCGGCGGGCAGGTCGAGATCCGCCTGACGGGCGACTATGTGGACGACACGCTTGCCACCGCGCGCGCGTGGTGCGCCGAGGCAGGCGGCCATTTCCTTGCGCCGTTCGACGACCCCGATGTGATCGAGGGGCAGGCCTCCGTTGCCGTCGAGATGCTGGCCCAGGGACCGGAGCCCGACATGATCGTTCTGCCCGTGGGCGGCGGCGGGCTGTCGGCCGGCATCACGGCCTACTTGGACGAGGCCGCGCCAGACGTCGCCCTGCGCTATGTCGAGCCGTTGGGCGGGCGGAGCCTGGCTGCGGCACTCGACCAGGGGGCGCCAGTCACCCTCAACCGGGTCGACACATTCGTTGACGGGGCAGCGGTCGCACAAGTTGGCAGGCATACGTTTGAGCATCTGCGCCATGTCGACAGATCCCACGTGGTTGCCGCGCCCGAGGACCGGATCTGCGGAACGATCCTCGAGATGCTGAACATCGAGGGGATTGTTCTAGAGCCTGCAGGGGCGCTTGCCCTCGACGTGTTGCCCGACCTGGCCGACGAGATTCGCGGAAAGCGCGTGGTCTGCATCACGTCCGGCGGCAATTTCGACTTCGAGCGACTTCCCGAGGTGAAGGAGCGCAGCCAGCGCTATTCCGGCGTCAAGAAGTACATCATTCTGCGCCTTCCCCAGCGGCCCGGCGCCCTGCGCGACTTTCTCGATCTGCTCGGTCCCGAAGATGACATTGCGCGGTTCGAGTATCTGAAGAAGAGCGCACGCAACTTCGGTTCGGTTCTGCTGGGGATCGAAACCACGCGGCCGGAAAACTTCGAGAGCCTCTTTGCCCGAATGGAGGCGAGCGGCTTCACTTACTCGGACATCACGCAAGACGATCTGATCGGCGAATTCGTGGTTTGAGCAGACGCCTGGCCGCAAAAACGTCTGCTCACGGTCTTTCGCTAGGTGTCGGATTCGCCGTCGAGCCCGGCCAGGAAAACCTCGCGGGACATGTGATAGATCGTTGCCACGCTAGTGCGGTCGACATCGCCGCCGCGCCCGGCCGCAGCCGACGACTCGCCCAATTGGCAGAGCTCGGCGAAGCCCTCGAAACCGAGGTTCAGCGCGCTGCCCTTGATGGCGTGCAAACGTTCCTCAAGCTCTGGCTCGGGCGCCTCGGACAGTTCGGCGACCATGGCGTCGACCTCCTCGAGGAAGAGCTCAACCACCTCGGCGAACTCGTCGTCGCCGATCTCGTCGCGCAACTCCGCCACGCGGTTCCAAGCGATAGGTGATCGGTTTTGCATCGTGCGCGTGTCCGGGTCTTGCTGTGAACGTATGGCTAGACCGGACGCCTTAACGTTGGATTGCCATCGCACGCATTTGCATCCTGCACACACTTAAACGCTTCCTTAGTGAAGCTCTGCCAAGCCTCGGCGGCGCGCAAATGCGCCCAGACCGTTGCATGGCTCCGATGAACCCCGACCCTTCGCTTCCCGACAAAGACGCCCAGCCCAGCGGCGCCGCGATGGCCGCGCGCGCGATCCTTGTCGTCGACGACAGCCGCCTGCAGCGCCGTATTCTGTGCGCTCAGCTTGCTAAGCTCGGTTACCGGGTTCTGGAGGCTGAAAGCGCCGATGCAGCGCTCGCCATCTGTCGCGAAACGCCGCCCGACATCGTCATCAGCGACTGGATGATGCCGGGCATGACCGGGCCCGCCTTTTGCCGCGCCTTCCGCAAAATGCACCGTCAGCGGTACGGATACTTCGTGCTCCTGACCTCGAAATCGGGCCGCGAGGAGATCGCACAAGGGTTCGATGCCGGTGCCGACGACTTCCTGACAAAGCCAATTCAAGCCGAAGAGTTGCGCGCCCGACTCGCCGCCGGCGAACGCGTACTGCGGATGGAAGAGGAGCTGGTCGAAAAGAACGGCCTTCTGACGACGGCGCTTGCGGAGCTTCGAAGCCTCTATGATTCGCTCGACAACGATCTCGCGGAGGCGCGGAAGCTGCAGCAATCGCTCGTCAAGGAGCGGTTCCGCAGCTTCGGCGACTCCCGGGTCGCCCTGCTTTTGCGACCGTCGGGCCATGTCGGCGGAGACCTCGTCGGATTCTTTCCCGCCGGACCCGAGACCTTGGCGCTTTTTGCCATCGACGTTTCGGGCCACGGCGTTGCCTCGGCCCTCTTGACGGCGCGCCTGTCCAGTTACCTGATGTCTGACCGGGCCGAACGCAACATCGCCCTGCGCGAAACGCCCGACGGCGGGGTCGAGGCGGTTCCGCCGGCCGAAGTTGTGCGCCGTCTGAACATCCTCTCGCTCGATGAGATCGACACCGATAACTACTTCACCATGGTTCTTGCACAGGTCTGCCTGCGCACGGGCAAGGTCCGACTGGCGCAAGCCGGCCACCCGCATCCGCTAATCCAACGGGCCGACGGTCGGATCGAGGCCGTGGGCGACGGCGGCCTTCCCGTCGGTCTGATCGAAGGTGCCGAGTTCACCGAGGTGTCGCTGACCCTGAACCCGGGCGACAGGCTCCTGGTCGTGTCCGACGGGATCACCGAGTGCGAGGATGCCTCGGGCGAGATGCTCGAGGAGGACGGGCTGCACCGGATCATGACGCACAACCGCGCGATGGGCGGCCAGGGCTTCCTCGAAGCACTGACGTGGGATCTGTCGGCCTATTCCGGCTCCGCAGACTTTGGCGACGATGTCTCGGCGATCCTGTTCGAATACGAGATGGCCCCAAGGACCCAGGCAGAGGAATAGGCGGCAAACAGGCCGCCGTACCGTTAGATCGGAGATACGGTCGCCCAAAGAGTCCCGCTGAGAGTTGCGCCCATCAGCCGGCCACCTCGGCCCCTAAAGCCCAGAGCGTGCGACCCGATGCAGTGCCCTCCGGTCCCCGTCGACCCCAACCATCCGGATCGCGTCGGGCAATGGCATCCAGACGGCGTGATGGCCTGGCTCGGTCGGAGGCCCACGGCGCAGGGCCGGGCGGCCCAGATAGATCGTACAGAGCTTCTCTGCCCATCGATCATATTCGGGCATATAGGTGAATCGGCGGAACGCCCCGAGCCGCCGGCTCAGCCGCATGGTCCAGCCGGTCTCCTCCATGACCTCGCGGTGGAGCGCAGGTAAAACCTGCTCGCCGCGATCGATGCCGCCGCCCGGAAGCTGAAACTCGGGCTTCGGCTCTTCCTGGAAGGTCAAGAGGACATCGCGGCCGCGCATCAACACAGCATAGGCACCGGGCCTGAGCCCATAGCGCCGACCAGGCTGCACCGCTTCGCCGTGTCGTGGGATCATGGCCGCCTCCCTGTCGCCGCAAGGGTCAGGGGTTTTACCGCCCGGTTGCTGCCCCTACATGGGCGCGGTATGCCAATCACCGGCAGCCAAGGAAACCCCATGACTCTCGGAGCTCAGATTGCGTGGGACGATACCGTCCTGCCATTTCAACTCGACCGCGCGGACATTCGCGGGCGCGTGGCGCGCCTCGATGGCGTGCTCGACCGCGTGCTGGCTCAGCACGACTATCCGCCTGCCATCGAGTCGCTGGTCGCCGAGATGGCGCTCCTCACGGCCCTGATCGGCCAGACGATCAAGCTCCGCTGGCGCCTGTCTCTGCAGGTGCGCGGCGAAGGGCCCGCGCGCCTGATCGCAACCGACTATTACGGTCCCACGGAAGACGGGCAGCCCGCGCGCATTCGCGCCTACGCCAATTTCGACAAAGAGAAGGTGACCAATGGCGTGCGGCCGTTCGACCTGATCGGTCGCGGCTATTTCGCAATTGTCATCGATCAGGGGCGCGGGATGGCGCCATACCAGGGGATCACGCCCATCGACGGCGGCAGCCTGTCGGCCTGTGCCGAGACGTACTTCGCACAATCCGAACAGTTGCCGACCCGCTTTGCGCTGACCCACGGGCGCGCGCAAAGGCCGGGCCAGGCCGAGCATTGGCGGGCGGGCGGTGTGATGATCCAGCATCTGGCCGATCCCGGCGAGCATGTCGCGCAAGAGGGCGGAAGCGGCGAAGGCGGCCTTTTGCGTCCCGAGGACATCATCAATGGCGAGGACGGCGAAAACTGGAGCCGCGTGAACATGCTCCTCGATACGGTCGAAGAGATGGAACTCGTGGGCCCCGACGTTCAGCCGACCGACCTGCTGGTGCGATTGTTCCACGAAGAGGCACCTCGCGTCTTCGATGCCCAGCCGGTGACCTTCGGCTGCTCCTGTTCGGCCGACAAGGTGCGACAGTCGCTGTCGATCTATCCCGCCGAGGAGATCGCCACGATGATCACGGAGGACGGCGTCGTGACCGCGGACTGCCAGTTCTGCGGCGCACACTACGAGTTCGATCCCGAGACGCTGGGCTCTGACGCAAAGAAACCTGTCGGCGAGGGGGAATGACCGGCGCAGAAGTGTCTGCCGCGCTCGCCGCCGCGGTCGCGCACCCGGGCGCACCTTCGTCCGACTACGACCTGAGCCCGGACGCGGTGTTGCCTGAGGGCAGACAGCTGCGCCCCGCCGCCGTTCTTGTGTGCGTCGTCGTTGGCGATGGCGCGCCGCGTGTGGTGCTGACCAAACGGTCGTCGCGGCTCAAGCATCACCCCGGGCAGGTTGCCCTGCCTGGGGGCAAGATCGACGATGCCGATGCCGACGCGGCGTCGGCCGCACTCCGCGAAGCGAAGGAGGAAATCGCCCTCGACCCGACAAGCGTCACAGTGATCGGCGCCATGCCGCCGCACGAGACGGTGACGGCCTTCTCGGTCACCCCGATCCTGGCGACGGCCCCGCCGTTCACGCCGGTGCCCGAGGCGGGAGAGGTCGCGGAGGTCTTTGAAGTTCCGCTTTCGCATCTTGCCGACCCTGCGAACTTTTCGATCGAGCGCCGGCGCTGGCGCGGTCGATGGCGGAGCTACTATACTGTGCCCTTCGGGCCCTATTATGTTTGGGGCGCAACGGCGAGGATCATGCGCGCATTGGCCGACAGGATGACAGCTTGAGGATCGAGGCCGACTGGCTTGCCAGCCCGGCCGCCGACAGCCTTACCTCGGCGCTCGAAAGGGCGGGGCACCGCGCCCTCTTCGTGGGGGGATGCGTGCGCAATGCGCTTCTCGGTACGCCGGTCACGGATCTTGACCTCGCGACCGACGCCGTTCCGCACGATGTGATGCACATCGCCGACGCCGCCGGGCTGAAGCCGGTCCCCACCGGTATCGAGCACGGCACCGTCACCGTCGTCCACGAGGGCGTGCCGATCGAAGTTACGACCTTTCGGGCGGATGTGGAGACGGATGGGCGACACGCAACTGTCAGGTTTTCCCATGACGTGGCAGAGGATGCCGCCCGGCGCGATTTCACCATGAATGCCCTTTACTGTGACGGCAAAGGCGAGGTGATCGATCCGCTGGGCGGGCTGCCCGACCTTCTTGCACGGCGGTTGCGGTTCGTGGGCAATCCGGTGCGTCGCGTGCGCGAGGACTACTTGCGCATCCTGCGGTTCTTCCGGTTTCACGCCTGGTACGCCGATCCGGACAGCGGCCTCGACGCCGACGGCCTTGCCGCCTGCGCAGCCGAAGCCGACGGGCTAACCCAGATCAGCGCCGAGCGCATCGGGGCCGAGATGAAGAAGCTCCTCTCTGCGCCCGACCCAGGTCCGGCCGTTGCGGCAATGGGGCAAACGGGCGTGCTTGCCCAAACCTTGCCGGGCGCGGACGCGATGGCTTTATCGCGGCTGATCGCTCTGGAAGCGGAGGCCGTCGTCCTGCCCCGGGCTATGGCGCGACTGGCCGCCCTGGGTGGAACCGAGGTCGACCGGCGGCTGCGGCTGTCGCGTGCTGAAACTCGGGAACGCGAAACTCTCCTCGGGGCGGCCACCGGTTTGCAAGGTGCGGCGGAAATCGGGTGGCGTCTTGGATCGGATCGCGCGCGCGCGGTGCTCGCTCTGCGCGCCGCGCTCACGTGCGCACCCTTCCCCGAGGGCATGGAGAAGGCAATTTCCGAGGGCGTTTCAGCCACCTTTCCGGTGCGGGCCAAAGACCTCATGCCGGCCTACCAGGGGGCCGATCTGGGACGGCGGCTGACGGCCCTGGAGAGGGCTTGGGTCGCGTCAGGTTTTGCAATGACCCGCGCAGATCTGCTCGCCCTTCCGGACATCTAGCGCCCCGCGGCACGTGCGATTTGTGCCGCCTTGGTTTTCCTGTCACATGATACGCCTACATAGAGGTGACGCGCCGTTTCCGGCCCGTTCAGGAAAACCCGATGTTCCGGTTCTTCGAAAACCTGGTCGACCCTTATGTCGACTATCAGGAAACAGATTCGCCGCCACAAAAGCTGTGGCCGTTCCTTTGGGACTACTCCCAGCCCTTCAAACGGATGTTTGCCTGGGCGGCCGCGCTGTCGGTCGTCGTGGCCGCGGTGGAGATCGGACTAATCTACTATATGGGCCGGCTGGTGGACCTCTTGTCGAGCGCAACGCCGGCTGAGGTCTGGTCTGCGCACTGGCTGGAGCTGGTGCTGGCCGCGCTCTTCATCCTCCTGATCAGGCCCATTCTGCAAGGCGCGGATGTTCTCATCTTGAACAACACGCTGCTGCCGAATTTCGGAACGCTGATCCGGTGGCGGGCGCATCGGCACGTTCTGCGCCAGTCCGTCGGCTGGTTTGAGAACGATTTCGCCGGCCGGATCGCCAACCGCATCATGCAGACGCCCCCGGCGGCAGGCGAAGCAATGTTCCAGATCTTCGACGCAATCACCTTCTCGCTCGCCTATCTCGTCGGCGCGGCGATCCTGCTGGCGGGTGCCGACCCGCGCCTGGCGATTCCGCTCCTGATCTGGTTCGCGCTCTACGGTGCCCTGGTACATTGGACGGTGAAGAATGTCGGGCCGGCCTCCAAAGCCGCATCGGACGCGCGCAGCAAGGTCACCGGTCGGGTGGTCGACAGCTATACCAACATCCATTCGGTCAAGATGTTCGCCCACCACGACCGGGAACTCGACTACGCGCGCGATGCCATCGAGAACACGCGGCAGACCTTCCAGGTGGAAATGCGGATCTACACGATCATGGACGTCTCCCTGACCGTGTTGAATGGCCTTCTGATCGTGGGCGTCGTCGGCTGGGCCATTGCGCTCTGGTCCCAGGGCTCGGCCAGCGTCGGGGTGGTTGCCGCGGCGACCGCGCTGACCCTGCGGCTGAACGCGATGACCGGCTGGATCATGTGGGCGGTGTCGAACTTCTTCCGGCAACTCGGCGTCGTGGCCGAAGGCATGGAAACCATCGCCCAGCCGATCACCCTCACCGACACCGCCGGTGCAGGCGCGCTTGAGGTCTCGGGCCCGCGCATCGACTTTCGCAATCTGACGCACCATTACGGGCGCGGAGCGGGCGGGCTCGACCAGCTGACCCTGTCGATCGCGCCGGGCGAGAAGGTCGGCCTCGTCGGTCGCTCCGGCGCGGGAAAGTCGACGCTCGTGAAGCTGCTCCTGCGCTTCTACGATGCCGAGGAAGGTGTGATCGAGATCGACGGTCAGGACATCTCTCAGGTGTCGCAGGACAGCCTGCGCCTCAAGATCGGTATGGTCCAGCAGGACAGCGCCCTGCTTCACCGGTCGATTTCCGAGAACATCCTTTATGGGCGTCCTGATGCGTCGGAAGACGAGATGCTTGCAGCATCGAAACGGGCGGCCGCCCATGAGTTTATCGAGGCGTTGCGCGACCCTTCGGGTCAATCGGGCTATGACGCGCAGGTCGGCGAACGCGGCGTCAAACTGTCGGGCGGCCAGCGCCAGCGGATCGCGCTTGCCAGGGTAATCCTGAAGAACGCGCCAATTCTGGTGCTCGACGAGGCAACCTCGGCCCTCGATTCCGAGGTCGAGGCCGCAATCCAGGATACGCTCTACGGCGTGATGGAGGGTAAAACGGTGATCGCGATCGCACACCGGCTGTCGACCATCGCACATATGGACCGGATCGTGGTGATCGATGAGGGGCGGATCGTCGAGGAAGGCACCCATGCCGAGCTTCTTGGGGCCAAAGGGCTCTATGCCCGGTTCTGGGAGCGTCAATCGGGCGGGTTCATCGGGGCAGACGCGCCGGCCTCGGCCAAGGCGGCGGAGTGATTCCGCGGCGTCCCGCGCTACGTTGGCGACCAGGGGCACGCCCGTTTGACCGGGCACGCCGGAGCCAGCCGGCGCACGGAGAGACCGTATGAAGCTACGACATCCAGGCGACTTGATCGACGCGTTCGCGCCGGCCGACGGTCCCCCTCCAGCCACGCTGGTGGCGTTCTTCCTGTGGTGCCTTCGTGGCGCGATGCCCGTGCTGCTGGTCGCCGGGGTGATCTCGGCCACCGTGGGCGCGCTCGAGGTCGTGTCAGCCTTCGTTCTGGGACGGATCATCGACAGTGCCGTGGCCGCCGGGCCCGACAATTTCTTCACCGAGCATCTGCCGCTGATCCTCTTCGCGGTGGCGTTCTTCGTGCTGATCCGGCCGATCGCCTTCTCGCTGAACGCCGCCGCGAACGGCATCGCCGTCCAACCCAACGTGAACCCCCTGGTCCTGTCGCGGTTGCATCGCTGGACCATGGGTCAGGCGGTGACATTCTTCGACAATGACTTCGCCGGCCGCATCGCCCAGAAGCAGATGCAAACGGCGCGCGCGGTCACCGATGTGGTGTCAGAGATCATCAACGTCGTGTTCTTCGCACTTGCCTCGCTGATCGGCGCGGTCGTGATGCTGACGGCAATCGACGCGCGCATCTCCGCGGCACTTGCACTTTGGCTGATAGCCTACATCTCGCTGATCGCCTGGTTCATGCCGCGCATCCGAGCAGCCTCCAAGGCGCGGGCAGGGGCGCGGGCGATGGTGTCTGGCCAGGTCGTGGACACTATCACCAACATCAAGACGGTCAAGCTCTTTGCCCACATGGCCCACGAGGATCAGGCCGCGCTGGGCGCGATGGGGGTCTTCCGGACGAGAGCGGTGCACTTCGGCGTCCTGTCGGCGTGGTTCCGCGGCACGCTGATGACCCTCGCCGGCTGTCTGCCCGTCATCCTGATCGGGGGCGCACTGCTCCTTTGGAGCGACGGCATTGCCACAACCGGAGACATTGCTGCAGCGGGCGCAATTTCGATCCGCATCGCGCAGATGACGGGTTGGGTCTCGTTCACGCTGATGCAGATCTACGCCAACGTGGGCGAGGTCGAGGATGGTATCCGCACGCTCACGCCGCCGCATACGCTGGTGGACGCTGCTGAGGCCAGCGCGCTTCCCCCGTCGACGGGCAGCGTTACGTTCGACCATGTCACGTTCACCTATGGCCGCGGCGCGGGCGGATTGGACGACGTGTCGCTCGTGCTGCGCCCTGGCGAAAAAGTCGGGCTCGTCGGCGCCTCGGGCGCGGGCAAGTCCACGCTCGTTTCGCTCCTTCTTCGCCTCTATGACACGGAGGGCGGTTCGGTGCGGATCGACGATCAGGATGTGCGCGACCTGACCCAGGAAAGCCTGCGCCGGCAGATCGGGATGGTCACGCAGGAAACCGCAATGTTCAATCGCTCGGCGCGCGAGAACATCCTGTATGGCCGGCCGGGCGCCAGCGAGGAAGAGCTGATCGAAGCCGCCCGCAAGGCCGAGGCGCACGACTTCATCCTGGGCCTCCGGGACTATGCCGGGCGCGAGGGATACGAGGCGCATCTGGGGGAACGCGGCGTGCGCCTGTCCGGCGGTCAGCGCCAGCGGATCGCCCTCGCGCGTGCCATCCTGAAAGACGCGCCGATCCTTGTGCTCGACGAGGCGACGTCGGCGCTCGACTCCGAAGTCGAGGCACAGATCCAGCTGGCCCTTGGGCGTGTGATGGAAGGCAAGACCGTGCTCGCCATCGCGCATCGCCTGTCGACCATCGCGCATATGGATCGGATCGTGGTGCTTGATCACGGCCGGATCGTCGAGGAGGGCTCGCATCGCGATCTGATGCTTTTGGGCGGCCTCTATGCGCGCTTCTGGGAGCGGCAATCCGGGGGCTTCATCGGCCTTGTCGACGCCGCGGAATAGCCGGCTCTTCCTGGCATTCGAGATCCGTGGCAGGGACGGCCGATGGACTTTGAGACGATTTCCGCCGATGCGTTCGGTCGCTCCCTTCGCGGCTTAGGGATCAACCTGCTCACCCGCGACCCCGAGGCGCTTGCCGCGTTCCTGACCGCTGCGTTCGGGCTGGAGGCCCATCGGGTGAGCGCGGATTTCGCGATCCTGAGCCATGACGGAGGCCTCCTGCAGCTGCACAGCCATGGGACGTTTGCCTCCCACCCCTTGCACGCCCTTTTGCCCGAGGGCGGCGTGGCAGGGGGCGGCGTGCAGATCTATCTCTTTCGGTGCGATCCCGATGCTGCCGTCAGCCGGGCCGAGGCCGCCGGCGGCACCGTCATCGAGCCGCCGGCCGACAAGCCCCACGGCCTGCGCGAGGCGACGATCCTCTCGCCTGAGGGCTTTGCATTCACGGCGGCCACCCCGCTCGATGCGCCCGAGACATGACCGACGCGCCTCTGACAATTGCGCGGCTTGGGCATCGCGGCGACGGCGTGGCCGACGGCCCGATTTTTGTGCAGCGAACGCTGCCCGGGGAGATCGTCACCGGCACGCGTGAGGGCGACCGCCTCGCCCAACCGAAGATCCTTGCGCCGTCTGCCGACCGGGTTCGCGCGCCCTGCCCGCACTATGCCTCCTGCGGCGGCTGCGCCCTGCAGCACGCAACGGACACCTTCGTCTCCGACTGGAAGCGTGAGGTCGTGGTGCGTGCTCTGGCCGCGCGCGGCCTCAAGGCGCCGTTTCGCCCGGTGTTGACGTCTCCGCCCCGATCCAGGCGCCGGGCGACATTTGCGCTGCGGCGCACGAAGGCCGGCGCGCTCGTGGGGTTTCATGGCCGCGCCTCCGACAATGTCGTCGACGCGCCGGTCTGTCATCTGGTCGAACCGACGCTTGTGGCCGCAAGGCCGGCCCTTGTGGACCTCGTGCAGATCGGAGGCAGCCGAAAGGCCACTCTGTCGGCGCGCGTCACGGCGGTGATCGGTGGCCTCGACGTGGCCGTCACCGGCGGCAAGCCGCTGGATCCGTCGCAGCAGACCGAAGCGGCCGCCTGCGCGACCGGTGCGGGCATCCTGCGGCTGACATGGGACGGCGAAACGGTGGCGCAGAGCGAACGACCGCTGGTCGATCTCGACGGCATCCGAGTTCCCCTGCCGCCCGGCGCATTTCTGCAGGCCACGCGCCACGGCGAAGCCTGCCTCCGTGCAGCAATTGTCGAAGCGGTCAGCGGGGCGCGCCACATCGTGGATCTCTTTTCCGGGATCGGGACATTTGCACTGCCGCTGGCCAAGCGCGCGACTGTGCATGCGGTCGAGGGCGAGCGCGACATGACCGATGCCCTGCTCGCAGGCCGAAACTCCGCCCAAGGCCTGAGGCCGGTCACCGCGGAGGCGCGCGACCTGTTCCGCCGGCCGCTCGAGCCCGATGAGCTCGCGCGCTTCGACGCGGCCGTCATCGACCCGCCGCGCGCCGGCGCGGCCGCACAAGCTGCGCGTTTGGCCGCAAGCTCGGTGCCTCTGGTCGCTGCCGTATCCTGCGACCCCGCCACCTTTGCCCGTGACGCACGAACGCTCATCGATGCCGGCTTTCGCCTCGACTGGGTGCAGGTGGTGGACCAGTTCCGCTGGTCGCCCCATGTGGAGCTTGCCGCCCGCTTCACCCGTGGCCATATCGCCCCCGATGGCCAAAGGACGACACCGTGACTGAAACGCTCAAACGCTGGATCGAGTCTCCGCGCTTCACGCAATTCATCATTGGCGTGATCGTGTTCAACGCGATCATCCTTGGCTTGGAGACCTATCCGAGCGTGATGGCGCGGGCAGGCGATCTGCTTATCATGCTCGACCATATCTGCCTGGCGATCTTCGTGGTCGAGATCGCGGTCAAACTGATCGTCTATCGCTGGCGCTTCTTCACCAATGGCTGGAACCTCTTCGATTTCGTGATTGTGGGCATCTCACTCGCTCCCGGCGCGGGAACCCTGTCGGTGCTCCGGGCGCTGCGGATCCTGCGGGTTCTGCGCGTCATCTCTGCCCTTCCGCGCCTGCGCCGCGTGGTCGAAGGGTTCGTCACGGCCCTGCCCGGCATGGGCTCGGTCTTTCTGCTTATGGGCCTCGTCTTCTATATCGGCTCCGTCATGGCCACGAAGCTCTTCGGAGCGGGCTGCGCAGGGCTCGACATCGCCATGTGCACGCCCGAGCGCCACGACCAGCTGATCGAGTGGTTCGGCGGCCTCGGGCGCTCGGCATATTCCCTGTTCCAGATCATGACGCTCGAAAGCTGGTCGATGGGCATCGTGCGCCCGGTCATGGAGGTTTATCCCGAAGCGTGGATGTTCTTCGTGCCGTTTATCCTGCTCACGACATTCGCGGTGGTGAACTTGCTCGTCGGTTTGATCGTGAACTCGATGCAGGATGCGCATGCCGAGGAGACAAACGCGCAAACCGATGCCTATCGCGACGAGGTGCTGACCCGGCTCGCCGCCATCGAGGATCGCCTCGCACATGTCCCCGTCGATCGCACCCGCGAGACGTCTCACGACAACGTGAAGGCCCCGGTCGATTCGCGGTAGCTTCTCGGTAAGCACTTTCCCGCGTATAAGCAGGCACAACGACAGATCGGGGCACGGGCAGCACCATGATCGACAGACGCTCACTGGTCGCAGGCGGCGCACTTGCTGCGCTGGCGGGTTGCGGCAGCAAGTTCAGGACCTACGGCGGTCCCGACGTGACGCGCGTTCAGGTCTATAAGGACCGGCGCCGCATGTACCTGATCCACCACACCAGCGTGCTGGAGGATTACAAGGTGCATCTTGGCTTCACCGCCGAAGGGCCAAAGCAGTTCGAGGGCGACGGAAAAACGCCTGAGGGCACCTACATCATCGACCGGCGCAACCCGAACTCACTCTTCCACCTGTCCCTGGGGATTTCGTACCCGACACGCGAGCAGGTCGAGTTCGCGGAAGCGCAGGGGAAGAGTGCCGGCGGCAATATCTTCATCCACGGCGCGCGCAATCCCACAAGCCCGCGCGGACCCGACTGGACGGCAGGCTGCATCGCAGTGCGCGACCGTCAGATGGAAGAGGTCTACGCTATGGTGCGCAACGGCACGCCCATCGACATCTTCCCCTAGACCCCCTGGGCTCCCAAAGGGCCCGCAGCGGCGCCGAACGGATCAGAAGGTGCGCGGCGCGCCCAGGGAGAGCGTCCACCAAATCTTGCCGGCGCGCTCCTGGTGCCAGGCAAAGCCCAGATCCCGCGCCCGCTCGTCGAGGATCACCGCCCGCGTGTTGGGGTCCTCCATCCAGGCCGCAAGCGTCTCAAGCTCCGTCTCGAACGTCTCGGACACCACTTCGCCCACCAGGAACCCGTCATAGCCCGCGCGCGTCGCCCGATCGAGCGGCGAGGAGGCATCGGATCCGAACCACCACGGGCGGTTCTGCTGCGACATGTCGCGGGAGTGATCTTCGGCCGATCGGTTGAGCGCCGGGTTCAGAGTGACCGGCGCAACCCCTGCCGCCGAGCGCAGACTATTGACCGAATCCTGGATGCGCGAGGGGATCTGGCCCGCGTCGCGCGACGAGATCTTGTATACCTTCACGCCGCCGGGGCCGACGGTAGTGGTCGGACCGGGGCCGCATGCGGCCAGCGCTAGTGTCGACGCCATCAATACGGCGAGCTGTATGCGCATCGCGCCCCTCGTCGATTACTCCGTTGTTTCCTCTATCGGGCGGCACGGACACACGCAAAGGCAATGACACCGCTTTGAATTGTGGTTGCGGCTTTCTCGCACTAACGTGAGGTTTGCTCGCATCTGCCATGAGGAACGACCTCAATGACCAAGAGATCCGATTCGCGCCTGACGCGGCGTATGCTGCTCGGCTCCGGCGTTGCCTCAGGGGCAGCCCTCCTCGCCGCTCCCGCAATTGCGCAGGAGGTGTTCGCGCCAATACCCGACAACGACCCCGCGGCCCGGCGGAATATCGCAAGCTTCCGAGCCCATGACTGGCGGCCCTATTTCAACAGCACCGCCGGCGGTGCGATTCTCGTCGATACCGGGTCGCGCGCGCTGCATTACTGGAACGCGGCGCAAACGGTGTATCGTTTGTATCCAACGTCGGTGCCGATCTCGGAAGATCTCACGCGCCGCGGGCGCACCTCGGTCATCCGCAAGGTCGAGGGGCCAAGCTGGTCGCCGACGCCCGCGATGAAGCGGCGCAATCCCGAATGGCCGTCCTACGTGCCACCTGGGCCAGACAATCCCCTCGGGACTCACGCGCTCTATCTGGGCTGGACGTACTACCGCATCCACGGAACCCACGACACGCGCAAGATCGGGCGGCGCTCGTCAAACGGCTGCATCGGCCTCTACAACGAGCACATTTCCGAGCTGTTCGCGATGGTTCAACCTGGCGCTCAAGTGTTGCTTATTTGACGACAAGTGGGCACCGGCCGGATGCCCCTCCCCAACGCAATTGCAATGAATGTGGCCCTCTGTAATGAAGCGTCCACGAGGAACTACTTGGGTGCGCAGGCGTCCTCATGACCCGTGCCTGCGCAGTATCTGGAGGTTAACATGAAGAAAGTTGCTCTCGCCGCTGCTCTCTCCGTCGCTGCCACCGGCGCGTTTGCCGGCGGCTTTGACGAGCCGATCATTGAGCCGGAAGTCATCGTTGAAGAGACGGGCTCCACGGCCGGCGGCATTCTTGTCCCGATTCTGCTGCTCGTTCTGCTCGGCGCCGCGGTCGCAGCGTCCAACAACTGATCCTGGCGACAGACACCAAAAAGGCGGGGCTGTGCCCCGCCTTTTTCTGTTTCCGGATTGGAAAAAATCGAATGGGACGAGGCGAGTAACCTCACTCGACCCAACCGCCCAGGTTGTCCGAGATGACCTTGGACAATGCCGCGATGTGGGCATCATTGTCGTTGAGGCAGGGAATATAGGTGAACGCCTCGCCGCCGGCGTCCTCGAAGCTTTCCCGGATCTCTTCGTTGATCTCCTCAAGCGTCTCGATGCAGTCGGCCGAGAATGCCGGCGCACACACCGCAATCCGCTTCTTGCCCGCCTCAGCAAGCCGCGCGACCTCCTCGACCGTGTAAGGCTTCAGCCACTCTTCTGGGCCGAATCGGCTCTGGAACGTCGTGACGATTCTGTCGTCGCCCCAGCCGAGCTTCTCCTTCAGGAGCCGCGTCGTCTTCTGACACTGGCAGTGATAGGGGTCGCCCTCCATCAGGTAGCGCTTGGGCACGCCGTGATAGGAGCAGACCAGGATATCGGGCTCCTGCTCGAGCGCGGCGTAGGCGCTGGTCACGGACTGCGCCAGCGCGTCGATATAGGCTGGATCCTCGAAGTAGGGCTCAACGACACGCACGATCGGCTGCCACTTCTCCTTCATCAGCACGCGAAAGAATTGATCGTTCGCAGTGGCCGAAGTGGCGCCGGCATAATGGGGGTAGAGCGGGAAGAACAGGATCTTGCGGCAGCCTGCCTCGATGAGGGCGCGCACCTTCGACTCCGTCGAAGGATTGCCGTAGCGCATGCAGAAATCCACAACCACCTGATCGCCGTAGCGGGCCTGCATCTCGGCTTTGATCTTGGCGGTCTGATCCTTGGTGATCGTCATCAACGGGCTTTCGCCCTTCTCCTCGTTCCAGATCGATTTGTACGCCTCGCCCGAGGAGAACGGCCGCTTCGACAGGATCACGAGCTGCAAAAGCGGCTGCCAGATGAAGGGCGAGTAGTCGATGACCCGGCGGTCGCTCAGGAACTCGCCCAGGTAGCGACGCATCGACCAGTAGTCGTAATTGTCGGGCGTTCCAAGATTGGCCAACAGGACCCCGACCTTGGCCGGCTTTACGCGGGGATGGTCAGCCGGAAGGTGATTTCGGTCGGAGCTGGCATCACTGACGGTGGTGCGGGCCGCGGGCACGTGCGTCGCTTCGGAATTGGCGTCGAACATCTGCAGGTCCTGGGTGCTATTCTGGGTCATGCTGTGACCGCCTTCCTGAGACGAGATAACTGCCATTGGTCCGGGGTCAATCCTGCCCACCAGGCAGGGTTTCCTCCCGTGTGCCCAGCGCCTCAGCCAGACGGTGGCTGGCCGATCCCGGGCGCAACGCGCGAGGTTGATCCGGCCCGGGCGCCCAGCCGGCAAGAGTGATCACTTCGAAGCGCGCGCCGAGGCGTCCATCGGGCAAAGCGTTGTCCGCAGCATAGAGCCCGGCCGCGCGGGCGAACACCTCGCGCGGAGCCAGGGCACGGTGGCGGTCGGCCAGCGCATTCGTCTCGCCCATCGCGCGCACGTCATGCATCAGATGGAACGCCGTTCGATAGCTCACCTCGTAGCTCTGGCTGTCGGCCACCGGCATGGCGAACCCGGCCCGCTGCAACAGCGCCCCGAGATCCCGGATCTCTGCCATCGGCGCTACCCGCGGGGACAACCCTCCGGTCACCTCCGATTCGGCCCGCGCCAGCGCGGAGCGGAGGGGCGCCAGCGTTGTGCCGCCGAACGAGGCGCAGAGGATCAAGCCGTCGGGCTGCAGGGCCTGGCGGCATTGAATGAGCTGCCCGACCGGATCATCCGCCCAATGCAGCGCCAGCGCATGAACCACAAGATCCTGGCTGCCCCGGGCGAGGCTCAGAACCTCCGTATCCTCCACCTGGCGCGCGCCAGGCCAAAGCTTTGCCCACAATTCCGGAAAACCGCTCACAACGGCGATCTCGGTAAACCGCCTGTTAACCGTATTCACCCTCTCTTGCAGGTCGAGCGCTGTGGCGCGGTGCAGGAAGTCGGCATGACCCTGTCGCGTGGCGCGAGCGCGGTGCGCCGCGAGGGCCGGTCGGTCGGTCAGAGCGGGACGGGTCATGAGGAGGTGAGATTGACGATTTCGCGCCAGATGCAAGCCCTGATCGAGGCTGTCTATCCGCCGCACTGCCTCGCCTGTTCCGAGGTGGTCGCCTCGGCCGGCGGTCTTTGTACGTCGTGCTGGAGCGAGGCCATCTTTCTTGCGGGGCCCGTTTGCGATTCCTGCGGGGTGCCGATCCTGGCGCCGCACCACATCGAAGGGCAGGCAACCTGCGACACTGCCGCCCTCCGGTGCGATGACTGCCAGACAATCGCACGACCCTGGCGCCGGGGTCGATCAGCGATGGCGTATGCGGGCACCGGGCGACGCCTGGCCTTGGCGCTCAAGAACGCCGACCGGACCGACCTGCCCCGCGCCGCCGCGGCATGGATGCTGCGCGCCGGCGCGCCGATCCTGGCGCCGGACATGCTCGTCGCGCCGGTGCCGCTCCACTGGCTGCGCCTGTTCAAGCGGCGCTACAATCAAGCGGCGCTCCTGTCCCAAGCCATCGCCAAGCAGGCCGGCTTTGACCATTGCCCGGATCTGCTCCGGCGCCTGCGCGCCACGCCCAGCCAGGACGGGCGCAGTCAGGCCGAGCGGTTTGCCAACCTCGCCAACGCGATCGACGTGCATCCCCGCCACACCGACATGATCGCCGGCCGCACCGTTCTGCTGGTCGACGATGTGATGACAACCGGCGCGACCTTGGCCGCCTGCGCCGAGGCCTGTCTTGCTGCCGGCGCACAGGAGGTCCGCATTCTCGCTCTGGCGCGCGTCGTCAAGGACTCCTACATCGGAAGGAAATCCGATCAGGAGTGACCGATGCAACAAGTCGAGATCTACACGACGCCGCTTTGCGGCTTCTGCCATGCCGCCAAGCGCCTGCTGTCGAATAAGGGCGTGGCGTTTACCGAGATCGATGTCGCCCGGGTGCCCGAGAAGCGGGCCGAGATGGTCGGTCGCGCAAGTGGCGCCCGAACGGTACCTCAGATCTTCGTGGGCCAGACCCATGTGGGCGGCTGCGACGACCTCTATGCCCTCGACCGGGCGGGACAGCTCGATCCGCTCCTTGAAAGCGCCTGACAGGTGCGCACTGGCCTTGTCCAGATCACGGCGTCAGACGACCCGGCCGGGAACCTTGCCACCCTGACGGACCAGATCTCAGAGGCGGTGGCCGAGGGGGCGGGGTTTGTTCTGACGCCCGAGGTCTCGAATTGCCTGTCGACCTCGCGCACGCACCAAAGGGAGGTCTTGGCGCTTGAGCCGGACGACACGGTGCTTTCCGGCCTGCGCAACGAAGCGTCCCGCCACGGGATATGGCTTCTGGCGGGGTCGCTCGCTCTGAAGCTGCCGGACGAGCCACGCTTTGCGAATCGCTCGATCCTGATCGCGCCGGACGGCGGCATCGCCGCCCGCTACGACAAGATCCACATGTTTGACGTTGCGATCTCGGACGAGGAGACCTACCGCGAATCCGACGGCTACCGTCCCGGGCGCCACGCGGTGCTCGCTGATGCCGGCTTCGCTCGGATCGGCCTGACGATCTGCTATGACGTCCGCTTTCCCGATCTCTATCGTCGGTTGGCCACCGCCGGCGCAGATGTCCTGACGGTGCCATCGGCCTTCTCTCCCGTCTCGGGCGCTGCCCACTGGCACACGCTTTTGCGCGCCCGCGCCATCGAGACGGGGTGCTGGGTGTTGGCGCCGGCCCAGACGGGGGACCACCCGTTGCGACGGGGCCGCCCACGGTCGACCTACGGCCACGGGCTTGCGGTGAGCCCATGGGGCCAGGTTGTCTTGGACATGGGCGTGGCGCCAGGGGTCGGGATGCTCGACATCGACCTTGGCGCCGTGGCGGAGGCGCGCCGACGAATCCCAGCACTGCTTCACGGGCGCGCCATCTCCGGGCCAGACTGAGACGCGGCATGACCCAACAGACCGACAGCCTCGCCGTTGGCCTCTTCTCGGAGGTCTTCACCATTGACCAGTTGGCACGCAATCGCCTGACCCGTGCGCTCCCCCGCGGTATGGAAATCAGCCATCTGGCGGTTCTCAATCACCTCGCACGGATCGGCGAGGAACGAACCGCGGCACAGCTCGCGTCCGCCTTCCATCTGACGCGCGGCGCGATGTCGAACACGCTGTCGCGGCTGGAGCGAGCAGGCCATATCCATGTCCGCCCCGATTGGGACGATGCGCGGCGCAAGTTCGTCTCCGTAAGTCCCGCGGGTCTGCAGGCCCGCGAGGCGGCCATCGCCGCCGTGTCACCGATCATCGCCGACGTGGTTGAGCAAATCGGGCCCGAGCGTGTGCGACAGGCGCTTCCGGTGCTGCGGGAATTGCGGGGGCGCCTTGGCGCCGGCTGAGCCTACATTGGCGGAGCTACGCGGGCGCCACCGCCGCCATGATGTAGTTGACCGAAAGATCCTGTGGGTCGAGCCGCCAGTCCCATCGCACCGGATCGAATACCATGCCCTTGGCATCCACCGGCTCCAGTCCAGCCGCCTCGGCCATCGCATCGAGCTCCGGAGGCGTCACGAACCTTTTCCAGTCATGGGTGCCACGGGGCAGCCAGCGCAGCACAACTTCCGCACCCACGACCGCCAGAGCAAAGCTGCGCGCTGTGCGATTAAGGGTGGACGCCATGAACAGACCACCGGGCTTCAGGAGCCGGCCGCAGGTTGCGACAAAGCCATTTGGATCGGCGACATGCTCGACGACCTCCAGGGCAAGAACGGCGTCGAAGCGCGCTCCGGCATCCGCCAGGTCCTCGGCCCGGGCGACCTGGTAGTCGATGGCAAGCCCCGATTGCGCTGCGTGGGTTGCTGCCACCCGAACGGTCTCGCCCGATGCATCGATGCCGGTGACGGCCGCACCGAGGCGCGTCAGCGGCTCGGCCACCAGCCCCCCTCCACAGCCGATATCGAGCGCGGCAAGGCCCTCGAGCGGCGACCGCGCAGCCGGGTCGCGATCAAACTCAGACATGATCTGGCGCGTGATATAGTCGAGCCGAACCGGGTTCAGCTCATGGAGCGGACGGAACTTGCCGGCCGGATCCCACCACTCTGCCGCCATCGCCTCGAATTTGGCAACTTCGTTGCCATCGACACTGCCCCCGATCGCCCCGCCGGCCGCGCTCTGCATCTCGTTCCTCGTGCGGTTTTCCGCGTGGCGTCGCGCCACGGCCATCTATATAGAGCCACTATGGACAAAAACGCATCCCACAAGAGCGCGGTACAGTACCTCTACCCCCCTGTTGACCCGTTCGATCAGCGGATCATGGAGGTGGAAGGCGGCCACCGCATCTATGTGGAACAGTGCGGAAATCCCAACGGTATTCCGGCCATCGTGCTCCATGGCGGCCCCGGGGGTGGGTGCAGCCCGGCCATGCGCCGCTATTTCGATCCCGACCGGTTTCGCATCATCCTGTTCGACCAACGCGGATGCGGCCGGTCGCGGCCCCACGCCAGCGTGGAAAACAACACTACCTGGGATCTGGTCGACGATATCGAATGTATTCGCGTGGCGCTCGACGTCGAGCGTTGGGTGGTCTTCGGCGGTTCGTGGGGCGCAACGCTTGCTCTGATCTATGCCCAGAGCCACCCCGACCGGTGCGCCTATCTGGCCCTACGTGGCGTCTTCCTCATGACGCGGTCCGAGCTTGACTGGTTCTATGGCGGGGGCGCCGGCCAGTTCTTTCCCGACCAATGGACCCGGTTCACCAGCCTGATACCCGAGGACGAGCGGAGCGACCTGATCGCGGCCTATCACCGCCGCCTCTTTTCCGGGGAAAGCGTGGTCGAGACCCGCTATGCCCGGGCGTGGACGGCCTGGGAAAATGCTCTGGCCTCGATCAGTCACGAGGGCCCGGGGGGTGACAGCCCGGCCGACTATGCCCGCGCCTTCGCCCGGCTCGAAAGCCACTACTTCATGAATGGCGGATTTCTCGAAGAAGATGGCCAGATTGTGCAGGACGTCGATCGGATCGCCCACATTCCGGCCACCGTCGTGCAGGGCCGCTATGATATGATCTGCCCGCCCGTTTCGGCGTGGCGCCTGTGCGAAAGCTGGCCGCGGGCCGATCTCAAGCTGATCGGCATGGCCGGCCACGCCCTCTCGGAGCCCGGCATTTCGGCAGAGCTCGTGCGGGTGACGAAGGGCATCGCCCGGCAGTCCGAGATCTATGGCCTCTGAGAGGTCTTTCCGGTGCCCCGTGCGTTGGGCTATAGCGCGCAGGTCAACTCGGATCACCCCACACCTGGCCTTCCACCATGCCGCGCCTCGTTGTCTCGATCATCAACTTCCGCACGCCGGACCTGACGATCGCGTGCGTCTCATCGGTGCTGCGCGATCTGAGCGCCACGCCCGACGCGCGCGACGCCGAGGTCGTGATCGTCGACAATGCATCGAACGACGGCTCCGTCGAGCACCTCTCGGACTGGATCGATGCGCATCCAGATGACCCAGTTCGCCTGATCCGGTCACCGCTCAACACCGGGTTTTCGGGCGGGCATAACCAGGTGATCGAGAGCAGTGATACAGACTACGTGCTGCTCCTTAACTCTGATGCCGAACTGCGCGTTGGCTGTCTCGCCAAACTTCTCGCCGCCGCTGAAAGGGACAAAGCCGCTGGCCTTATCGGGCCAGCGCTGGAGGGCGAGGACGGCACCCGGCAAACAAGCTTCTTTCGCTGGCCCGGTGCCCTGAGCGAGCTGGAACGTGGTGCCTCGCTCGGCCCGGTTACGGCATTGCTGTCGCGATGGGTTGTGCCCTTGGGCCCCGAGCCGGAGACCGACGAGATCGGCTGGACGGCCTTTGCCTGCGTCCTTCTCAGACGTGCAATGATCGACCAGATCGGGCCGTTGGATGGAGGCTACTTCCTGTACTTCGAAGACGTCGAATACTGCCTTCGGGCAAAGCGTGCTGGCTGGACCGTCGGGCATGCGCCCGCCGCCCGCGCCTTGCACCATATCGGTGGCTCGACCGGGGTCACGGCCTTGCAAACGCAACACCTGCGTCGTCCCGCATTCTATTATGCCGGGCGAAGCCGATACTTCTTTCAGGCCTACGGGCGGTTTGGCCTGTTGGCCGCCAACGTGGGCTGGACGATCGGCCGCGCCCTGAGTTGGACACGATTTCTGCTCGGCAAAGGGCGGCCCGCCGGCACCGCCCATGAGGCGCGCGACATCTGGATTAACTTCGCCCAGCCTCTCGGCCCGCGCCATGCCCCGCCAGATGCGGAAGAGCCACCGGGGCAACGCGTGCCAACATGAGCGACGGCCAACCCATGTCGAGCGACGGGTCGATCAACGCGAACCCGTCGGACCTGTCGTTCTTTGCTCTGGTAGCCGAAGATCTCAGGACTCATGAAGGCGACTGGCTGTCCCAGGGCTTTTGGGCCCTCTTCTGGCATCGCTTCGGGAACTGGCGGATGTCGGTGCGCCCGCGTGTGCTACGACTGCCGCTCACGCTGATCTATCGCGTGATGTATCGCCTCGGCCAGCGCACGGCCGGGATCATCCTGCCCTACTCCGTGGTGGTGGGCCGGCGCGTGAAGCTAGAGCATTTCGGCGGCATGATCCTTGCCGCCGCCCGGATCGGCGACGACGTCACGATCCGCCAGAACACCACGTTTGGCATTGCCCGGGTCGACGCGACCGAGGCGCGCCCGACCATCGGCCATGGCGTGGATATCGGCGCGGGTGCGGTGGTGATCGGAGCAATCTCCATTGGCGACGGCGCGGTGATCGGTGCAAACGCCGTCGTCGTGCGCGATGTGCCGCCCGGCGCGGTCGTCGGCGGCGTTCCCGCGCAGATCCTTCGACAGGCGGCGGATGGCTGAGCATTGCGGCGTTGCAGCCGTCATCATCGGTCGCAACGAAGGTGAGCGCCTTGTCGCTTGTCTGGCCAGCCTCGCCGGCCAGGCGGCGCCTATCGTCTATGTCGATTCCGGGTCGACGGACGGCTCGACTGACGTGGCACGCGCCCGCGGCGCCGAGGTCGTAACGCTCGACACGGCTCTCCCGTTCACCGCGGCCCGGGCTCGAAACGCTGGGGCCGAGCAACTGGCGGCGCACGAAAACCTGCCGGAGTTTATCCAGTTCACCGATGGAGACTGCGTCCTAGACGCGGGCTGGATCGACTTGGCCCTAGCCGCATTCCACTCCGACCCGGACCTTGCCGTCGTGTGTGGCCGGAGGCGCGAGATGCAACCCGGGGCCAGCCTCTATAACCGGCTGATCGATCTGGAATGGGACACGCCGGTGGGCGACGCGCGGTCCTGTGGGGGCGACGCCCTGATGCGATGGCGTGCCTTCCGGGAGGCGGGCGGGTTCGATCCGACTGTGATTGCGGGCGAAGAGCCAGAGCTCTGCGTGCGGCTGCGCCAAGCAGGGTGGCGCATTCGGCGCCTCGATGCCGAAATGACCCGCCACGACGCGGCCATCACCCGCTTTGGCCAATGGTGGCGACGGGCGCAGCGGGCGGGATACGCATATGCCCTCGGCGCGGCACGCCACGGCGCCCCGCCAGAGCGCCACTACGTGCCCGAATTGCGGCGGGCACTTGGCTGGAGCCTTGCCCTTCCTCTGGTCGTATTGCTGGGCGCGCTCATCAGCCCGTGGGCCTGGCTGGGCCTTGCGCTCTACCCTGCGCAGATCCTCCGCCTCACGGCGCGCGACGCCGATCTGCCCCGGGCCGCCCTTCTTGTCATCACAAAGTTTGCCGAAGCATCCGGCGCCCTGCGCTACGCCTTTGACCGCCTAAGCGGGCGCGCCGCCCGCATCATTGAGTACAAGTAGCCTTGCGCTTTCCCATCCCGCTCTCTATATGCGCCTCAACAGCGGCGCGTCGGGCCCTCACCCGAAGCTCCACCGGATCAGATCGACGGGCCGCGCGGCCCGTTTTTTCGTTTCGGAGCAGCCTGTGAGCGACCTAATCGCCAAGACCAACATCGATCGCCGCCTGGCCGCGATCCTGACCCCCGTGATCGAGGGGATGGGATTCGAGCTTGTGCGCATCCGCCTGATGTCGGGCAAGTCCAAGACGCTGCAGATTATGGCCGAGCGCCCCGACGGCGGCATCGAGGTCGATGAATGCGGCGAGATCTCCACTGCGGTCTCTGCCGTTCTCGATGTCGAGGACCCGATCGAGGACGCGTACGCGCTGGAAGTATCGAGCCCCGGCATCGACCGGCCCCTCACACGGCTGAAGGATTTCGAGACCTGGGCCGGCTACGAGGCGCGAATCGAAACAACCGAACTGA
>JBCBMY010000018.1:0-103532 GCA_039822045.1 Pseudomonadota bacterium
GCAACGCCGATGCACACCTTCTGTTCCTGCCGCCATACAGTCCGGATCTGAACCCCATCGAACAGGCCTTCTCGAAACTCAAACACTGCATGAGAAACACCAGCGCCCGCACACGAGAAACACTCTGGCGGGCCGTCGGACCGATACTCGATCGCTTCTCAGCACAAGACTGTGCAAACTACTTCAAGAACGCAGGATACGCTTCCGTCAAAACCTGAAACGCTCTAGAGATCCGGGTGCCCGCTTTTGGGCGGTGTGCCGACTAGCGGGGGCGCGGGGTCCGTTGCATTGCGTGGGCTAGGTTGGGCCTGGGATACGCGAGCGCGCCTACCGTCGCCATTGCGGCTGGCAAGATCTGCAATGGCATGGGGATGAAACCTGCATCCGCGTGAGCGGGCGGTGGTGCTGCGTGTGTCGTGCGATCGATAAGCGCGGTCATCTGATCGATGTCCGCCCGCCCGCACAGCGAGGAACAGTCAAAGAGTAGGTCTGCAGTGGGCCCAAGGCGGTCCGTGGATATGCCAAGCGTGAAGGGTCGCTCTCTGCGTCCAGGTTGCCAAGCCTCCTGTGCCATGCTTCGGTTCGCTCGGCTTGGCGCCTCGAAATGCGGTGTGTCAGTGCATTCCTGCTGACGGGCGACGATGGGTTTGGACAGCTGGATGCAAGAGATCGCTTTTGCAGTGCGTGCTCTGCTCCTCTAGACTCCATCCACGCGCTGGTGCTCTGGCGACTTTCTTGCATGCTCACGTTGACGGAGACTCCTCCATGTTGATGCCCAATTCCGCACCCGACCTGCGTGAGGCCGCCACCGCGGCGCGCGAGAACGCATATGCGCCCTACTCGAACTTCAAGGTTGGCGCGGCGATGCGCGGGGCGTCCGGCAAGATCTACATCGGGGCCAACATGGAGAACGTGTCGTATCCGGTGGGGACCTGCGCGGAAGAAGCGGCTCTCGCTGCCATGATCGTTGCGGGCGAGACCGAGGTCGTTGAGGCCTATGTCATCGCAGACGCGCCGGCCCCGGTGCCCCCGTGCGGGGCCTGCCGACAGCGCCTGAAGGAGTTCGGCAAGGACGACGTGACGGTCTGGATGGGCACGACGGACGGCAAAGAGGAAGCCACGACGATTGGCGACCTTCTCCCTGGTGCCTTCGATGCGGGATACATGGCGCGCAGCTGAGTTGTGCGTGCCCGCGACTAGCGCGGCAAAGCCTCCAGAAACCGCATTGGTTGGCCTATGCTGGGCGTGGTGAGCTCGCCCTCCCACATCACGCGATGGCCGCGCACGATTGTGCCCACGGGCCAGCCCGTCACGGTCACGCCATCATAGGGCGTCCAGCCGGCGCGGGAGGCAATCCAGTCGTTCGAGATCGTCTCTCTGCGCTTAAGGTCCACAATGGTGAGATCCGCGTCATAGCCCACCGCGATGCGGCCCTTCCGCACGATCCCGAACAGGCGATTGGGGCCGTGGCTCGTCATGTCGACGAAGCGTTCCAGGCTGAGCCTGCCGGCATTCACATGGTTGAGCATCATTGGGACAAGCGTTTGAACGCCCGTCATCCCTGAATGGCTCTCCGGATAGGCGTGTTCTTTCTCTTCTCGCGTGTGCGGCGCGTGATCTGAGCCCAGGATATCGGCAACCCCATTCGCAACGCCTGCCCAGATCTGGTCCTGATGGGTCTTGTCGCGCACGGGCGGGTTCATCTGGACATAGGTCCCGAGCCGCGCGTAGGCGGTGTCTTCGAGGGTCAGGTGATGCGGCGTCACCTCGACGCTGGCAACATCCTTGTGGTCTGCGAGGAAGGCCATTTCGTCGCCCGTCGAGATATGCAGGACATGAATGCGCTTGCCCGTCTTTCGCGCCAGGGCGACGAGGCGTTTCGTGCAGTTCAGCGCCACCTCGGGTGCGCGCCAAACCGGATGGCTTGAGGGATCACCGGGAACGCGCAGGCCCTTGCGCTCTTTCAGCATATATTCGTCTTCGCTGTGAAACGCGGCTCTTCGGCCGATCGCGGCCAGGATGGCTTCGACGCCGTCATCATCCTGAACCAGAAGCGATCCGGTGGAGGAGCCCATGAACACTTTCACGCCAGCACAGCCGGGGAGCCTCTCAAGCTCGGCAAGCTCAGCCACGTTGTCATGCGTCCCGCCGACATAGAACGCGAAGTCGCAATGCATGCGGTTTGTGCCCGCGGCGATCTTGGCCTCAAAGGTCTCGCGCGTTGTCGTCAGGGGATTGGTGTTGGGCATCTCAAAGACGCCCGTCACCCCACCGAGGACAGCCCCCCGTGAGCCCGTCTCAAGATCTTCTTTATGCGTCAATCCCGGCTCGCGAAAATGGACTTGGGTGTCGATCACCCCGGGCAGGATATGCAGCCCCTTACAATCAATCACCTCATTCGCAGACGCCTCCGACAGGTGGCCGAGCGCCGCGATGCGGCCACCGCGCACGGCGATGTCCGCCTCGCGCAGTCCGTCCTGGTTCACGACGATGCCGTTGCGAAAGAGGGTGTCATAATCTGCCATGCGTCGTGCTCGCTCGTCGTGAGGTCAGTGTCCGTCGGTGCCAGCCTCACATTCTGAGCATGTGCCGTGAACCTCAATCACGTGGCGCTGCGGCCTAAAGCCCGTTTCCTCGACAAAACCGGAGAGGGTCTTCACGAGCTGCGGAGCCAAGTGTTCCTCGACGGTCCCGCACGCGTCGCAAATCGACAGCACCGACGCATGATGCGCGCCATCGCATTGGCAGGCGATATAGGCCTTGAGGGACTCAACCCTGTGCACGCGTCCGGCTTTGGTCAGGGCGGACAGGGCGTTATAGACCGTGGGCGGCGCGATCTTGGGATGTGTCACACGGAGCGCATAGAGGACGTCATATGCAGATTGTGCGCCTCCGGCCGCGCGCAGAAGCCCCAGTATCTCGGCCTGCATCTTCTCGCCCCGTTTTGTCATGGCCCTACGCGCTTCACTTGGTCTTTTGGTCTGAGACAGGGGGCACTGGATCAAACCCAGAGCCGCCCCAAGGGTTGCAGCGCGCAAGCCGATGGACCGTCAGCCACAATCCGCGGATCGGCCCATGCGTTTCCAAAGCCTCGATTGCATAGACAGAACAGCTTGGTTGGAACCGGCAGGAGTGACCCAGCCAGGGGGACAGGATCAGCCGGTAAAGGCGGATCGGCAGGATCAGGAGCCAGGTGAAAAACGCTCTCATGCGCGCACCCGCCAGCGGCTTTCGGCGCCGGCATCCTCGACTTCCACGCCGAGCGCCAGGAGTTCCTCCCGCAAGGCGTCTGCCCGCGCCCAATCCCGGTTCGCACGGGCCTGCACGCGTTGGGCGACCAGTGCCTCGATCCGTGACACCTCACCTGCCCCGGCCTGCGCCCAGGCCACAGCATCCTGCTGCAAAAGCCCAAGAAGGGCGCCGGCCTCGCGCAGGCTTGCCGCAAGTTCGGCGCGGGGGCTGGGGTCGGTTTCAGAGTGGATCTGCCCCGCGATAGCATGCAGGGCGGCCAGGGCTGCGGGCGTGTTCAGATCGTCATTGAGAGCCGCCAGGACGGGCGCCATGTCGTCAGCCTTGGCCTTCGCCGGCGGCTGATCCCGCAGCGCCCCATACAGCCGGTCGAGGGCCGCCCGTGCGGCGCGCGGGGTGTCGGGTGTCCAATCGAGGGGCTGTCGGTAATGGGCGGAGAGCAACGCATAGCGGATCGCCTCGCCAGGGGTGTCCTGCAGCAAATCACGCACCAGCAGCACGTTGCCGAGGGACTTGGACATTTTGGCCCCTGACACGGTCACATGCCCGTTATGCACCCAAAAGCGGGCCTTGGTGCCTTGCGCGATCTCATTCTCGTGGTGCGGAAAGCGGAGATCGATCCCGCCCCCGTGGATGTCGATCTGTTCGCCCAGATGGGCACGGATCATGGCGGAGCATTCGATATGCCAGCCCGGCCGGCCAAAGCCCCACGGGCTGTCCCATCCGGGCTGATCCCCTTGCGAGGGTTTCCACAGCACAAAGTCACGCGGGTCGCGTTTCCACGGGGCAACCTCGACGCGGGCGCCGGCCAGCATCTCGTCAGGGTTCGCACCCGACAGCTTGCCGTACTCGGGAAAAGCAGGGATGTGATAGAGCACGTGTCCCTCGGCCGCGTAGGCCTTGCCGGCGTCAATGAGCTCTTCGATCATCGCGATCATTGGCGCGATGTGGCCCGTGGCATGCGGTTCGATGTCGGGCGGCATGACACCCAAGGCCGCGAGGTCCTCGTGATACGCCTTGGTGAACTCCGCCGAGATCGCGTCACAGCTCACATCTCGGTCAGAGGCCGCCGCGATGATCTTGTCGTCGATATCCGTGATGTTCCGGGCGTAGGTGAGCTTCGGCACCTGTGCCCGCAAAACGCGGGCCAGCACGTCGAACACCACGGCGGGTCGCGCGTTGCCGATATGGGCGAACGAATACACGGTCGGACCGCAGACATACATCCGCGCATGCTCGGGGTCACTTGGCGCAAAGGGTTCGAGCGCACGGCCCATGGAGTTGTAGAGATGAAGCATCGATCAGAACGGCATTTCGAGGGTTTCGACCATCAGGTTGTCCGTTGCCGGCTCGACCTCCTTCGGCTGCATGCGCAGGATGTTTAGGCCGCCTTCGAGCTCGTCCTTGGTCATGTCGCGGGCGATGACGACGATGCGGCTCGTTGTGTCGCCGCCGGTCCAAGACTTCAAGGGAACGGGCTGGTCAAAGATGTGTTGAACGCCGTGGAACACGAACGGCCAGTCCATTCCCTCGACATGTACGATCCCCTTCATCCGTAGAAGATCGGGGCCCTTGAGCGCCATCAACATATCAAGCCAAAAGTCAAACACGCTGGCCGGTATGGGCCTGTCGAGCGTGATCGAGGCCGAGACGATCCGCGCATCGTGGTGATGGTGGTCGTGATCATGATGCGCGTGCCCACACTGCGCGTGGTCGTCGTGGTGGTGACCAGCGTGGTCGGAGTGATGGTCCTCATGGTGATGGGCATGTGTCTGGCCGACCATCTTGTCGCCCATCCACTTTTCGAGATCGTCCTGCGAGATGCCGTCGCGCATCGCAGACAGTCCGAACAAGGTGCCCAGCGGAACGCGGCCATGGTCAGCCCGAATGCGTGGCGCGGTTCCGTTGATCCCGCCAACACGCGCCTCAAACGCCTGAAGTTCGGCCTGTGGCACAAGATCCGTTTTGGTCAGAACAACCACGTCCGCCACCGCGATCTGGTGCACGGCCTCGAACTGGCGATCCAGCGTGGCGGGCCCCGATGCGGCATCCGCGAGCGTAACAACCCCGTCCATCCGGTAGTCTGGCGCGATGAGATCGCTCATGACCAATGTGTGCAGCACAGGCCCAGGATCCGCGATCCCCGTGGTCTCGATGACCACACGGTCAAAGGCCAGGTCGCCCTGCTTGCGCCGCTCCATCAGTGCGGCGAGCGTCGTGGCGAGGTCCCCTCGAATGGAACAGCACAGGCACCCGGAATCGAGAAGAATGGTCTCCTCGGTGGCTTCTTCGATCAGGTCGTGGTCGAGGCCGACGTCGCCAAACTCGTTCATCACGACGGCAATGCGGCCCGCGTCGGGATCGCGGATCAAGTGGTTGAGCAGCGTCGTCTTTCCTGCGCCAAGAAAGCCTGTGAGCAAGGTTACGGGTATGCGAGGGTCTGCTGTGTCCATGTCTGCTCCGGTCCTCTTTACTTTGTCGCCGCCATGCGCGATGAGCTTTATGTTATAAAGTAACATCACACGAGGCGGCCCCATGAGCAAGATCGCGTTCGAGCCCCGATTGTCGATTGAACAGGTCGAAGAAGGCACCGATCTCGCGCCGAAATTCGGCGAGGACGGCCTTTTACCCTGCATCACGACCGACGCACAGAGCGGAGACGTGCTCATGCTCGGCTGGATGAACGACGCGGCCCTGCGTCTGACGCTGGAAACCGGCGAGGCGCATTACTTCAGCCGATCCCGCCAGGTCCTCTGGCGCAAGGGGGCCACGTCTGGCTTGGTGCAGAAGGTGGTCGAAGCCAGGATCGACGACGATCAGGATGCGCTCTGGCTGAAGGTGGAGGTCGCCGGGTCCGGAGCCTCCTGCCACGTCGGCTATCGCTCGTGCTTCTATCGCGCGGTCCCAACGGCGGACGACGCAGGAAAGCCGCTCGAGTTTGTTGAGGATCACAAGACCTTCGACCCAACGGACGTCTATGGCGATGCCCCCAATCCCACACAGCTCTGACCAGGCCTGGATGGCACGCGCCCTATCCTTGGCGCGCGAGGTGCGGGGCCATGTCTGGCCCAACCCGCCGGTGGGCTGCGTTATCGTCAAGGACGGCGCGATCGCGGCCGAGGCCGCGACCCATCCCGGCGGCCGCCCCCATGCGGAACGCAAGGCCCTCGATGAGGCGGGCCAGTCGGCCCATGGTGCGACACTCTATGTGACGCTGGAACCCTGCTGCCATTGGGGCAAGACACCCCCCTGCGCGGACGCGATCATCGAGGCCGGCGTAGCCCGCGTGGTCTGCGCCATTCAAGACCCCGACCCGCGCGTGAATGGCGGCGGATTTGCAACGCTCCGGGACGCAGGCATAGCGGTGGCCATCGGGCTGGGCAGAGACGAGGCCCAGGCAGTCATGTCTGGCTTTTTTCACCGCGTTCGAGCGGGCGCACCAGAATTGGTCCTGTCCACCCAGGGCGCCTCGCATATCCCCGACGGGGTCGACGCCGTGTTGGCGTCCAGCAAACGGGGGGTTGTGCTCACGACCAGGCGCGGCGAGGTGGCGCATGCCGCCGGGTCGGGCGACCAAGTGCTGCGCTGGATGGGCGAGCAGGGCCTCACAACCGTTGCGATCCCCGACGGCGATCCCCTATGGAAGACGGGGCTGGCCCCTCGGATGGGCACAGTTCACCGAGGCAGACCGGACGCAACCGCCCTGCCGCTTGGAACTGGGACCTGATCGTGGAGACATCGCTCAGACAACGGGCCCATGCCTTTTGGCACACCCAGCGGGTCAAGCGCCTCGTGCGAGATCATTTGGGCGCAGGCGCGCAGTGCCTGGTCTCTGTCCGCGAGACACTATGCACTGATCCCGGCTGCGAGGGCCCCGCAACCGAGATCAGGATTGTCACCCTGGGGTTTCAAGAGATCAGGGCCTTGGTGCACAAAGAAGCGTCAGACATTGCCGGGAGCGATATCGCCGCCGTGCTCTAGGTCGTCCTAGCGGGTCGGGCGCGCGCTTGTGCACGCACGGTGACCTCCCGGCGGCTCACGCTGCTTGCCGTCGAGGCCGTCTCCGCCGCCTGTTGCTTGGCTTCTGCTGTGGCTTTGTAGGTTGCGACGGTTTTCCGCCGCGGCGCCGCTTTGATGGAGTGCGAGGGTCTGGCGATTTTGAGACCGGCGCCACGCCGCTTCCCACAGGGATATCGATCTTCATCAGCTTTTCGATCTGCCGCAAAAGGTCGATGTCGTCCGTCGTGCAAAACGCGATTGCTTCGCCGTCGCGCCCAGCACGTGCCGTGCGTCCAATCCGGTGAACATAATTGTCCGGAACGTCGGGCAGGTCGTAGTTGATCACGTAGGAAACGCCGGGAATGTCGATCCCTCGCGCGGCCACGTCGGTGGCGACCAGCACCGTGACTGTGCCCTCTCGAAACGCTTTGATCGCGCGATCTCTCTGCCCTTGGCTCTTGTTGCCGTGGATAGACGCTGCGTTGAAGCCGTCGGCGACCAAGCCCTTCATGAGTTTCTCGGCACCATGTTTGGTGCGTGCAAACACCAGGGTCAGCGCATCCATATCCGTCGCAAGGATGTCCCTCAGCTTGCTGGGCTTGGATCCCTTTTCGAGGAAGTGCACCGACTGGGTGATCTTGTCGGCGGCCTTGCCCGGGGGAGCAACTTGGACCCTTTTCGGATTGGAGAGATAGGTTCGGCTCAGCTCTTCCATCTGTTTCGGCATTGTGGCCGAGAAGAGCATGGTGTGGCGCGGCGTTCCGAGGTGCGGCGCGATCCGCCGAAGCGCGTGAATGAAGCCCATGTCGAGCATCTGGTCCGCTTCGTCCAAGATCAGGTGATGCACCGTTTTAAGGTCTACGGCGCCCCGCTCCATCAGGTCGATGAGGCGACCCGGCGTTGCGACAAGAATGTCGGTGCCGCGAGAGAGCACATTGATCTGTTTGCCGATGGACTGGCCGCCGACGATGGTGTTGACCTTTAGCCGTGTTTTCGACGTGAGGGTTCTCAGGCTTTCGGCGATCTGATTGACCAACTCACGGGTCGGAGCGAGCACCAGCGCCCTCGCCGTCTTCGGGGCGGGCTTGCCCGGCAGGGCCAGCAACGCATCGATCAGCGGAAGGCCGAAGGCCAAGGTTTTTCCGGTGCCTGTTTGCGCAAGACCGAGAATGTCGTGCCCATCGAGCGCAAGTGGGATCGCCTGGTTTTGGATAGGTGTGGGCTGTGTAAGTCCGGCACGCTTAAGCGCGTCGGTGAGGGCCGGCTTGAGGCCGAGCATGTCAAAGTCGGGCACGTCTATTCCTAACTGGGCCAACGCCGGCGGATACACCGTGCGGCCATAGTGATCGCCGCTTCGAAGAGCGGCATCGAGGGTTCGCGGCGCCACGAATGTCGCGGGCGTATCCCGCGCCATTCGGCGCTCACGGCTTGAACCCTGCGTGATGGGGAACGGAAAATGTCTGGCCACTGTGTGCATTCCGATGCACGGCTTGCTCACGCGGAAGCGCAGCGGCACGCCTCTTTGGGCCATGTTGGGGCGCAAGTCAAATGGTTGCGTCTTTGTGATCGGGGTTTTCGCTGGCTAGACCAATGATTGGCCCCCGCGCGTAAGCGCCCTTACCTCAATAATCGCGCAGGACCCGCACCGTGGCGCCCACATGCCTGGCAAACTCCCTAAAACCGGGCACCAACCTGCTGCCGCAGCAACACGTACAGCCGCAGCACGGCCCTCTCTCTCTGAGACGACCAAGCACCAGAGTTTTGATGTCCTCGGGCACGGCATCGGACCCGCTTAGGGCCACAGCCATCCATCGTTCCTCGCGTACCGCCTCGGGTGAACATTCCACGGCGGTCAGGACGCCGTCCAAGTCAGAAAAGCAGCATGGTGCCCTCTGGCCCGACCACTCGAGATATGTTGAATCCCTATCGTCTGGAGCTTTCTTCGATCACCTAAGCGGTCGCTAACCAGCGGCAGTAACGGGGTCTGCTCTGCGGACCAGACCTGCCGCTTAATAAACGCCATCGATGTTAGCTTACGGTTCGCATAGACCAGCCGGATGCTTTGACCTCAAGCGCCTCGTCTCTAAAATAGAAGTGAAAGTGCCTAATGCCCAAGCCTTTCGTAGCGGTCCAGGGTGTTGCGTCTAGATCATCATGGGTATCGCCTGAGATTTCATAAAACTCGCCCCAAGTCGGCGCCAGGCCACTGAAACGGCATTGTCCACCATGCCATCTGTGGTCATTTACGCTGGTGATGCGGTATCTTTCGCAATCTTCAAGCCTGACAATTATCAAAGAGACACGCTCGTACTCAGGATAGAGAAATGGGTTGGGTCTAAAGCGCGCCACGAGCGAGGTGCCGTCCTGCTCGACCTGGAGATCAGGCGCGTTTGGTTCCGCATTCCAGCCAGAGTTGAGTTGAGTGAACTTCGGCATTTTTGAATGGTCTCGGATGATACTCTCAAAACATTGGAGAACAGACATTTGTGGACCATACAGCGTCTGTTAAAATGGGGCTCCAGGCACACAATAGTTGGTTCAGCGGGCAGTAGCTCCGCTCAGCGGGTCTTGACCGCACCCTTATCTGGCAAAAGAAACAAGAACGCATTCAGCACCTGAACAGCCCGGACAAGGGCGCAACGTCAATCGCCTAGGAAGTCAGCTAGCCCGCAGAAACCTCGATGGGCATTCCGAGTTTATAGCCTTCAAGCTTCGCCGCTTCGAGCGCGTCAGCCAGTGCCGCACTGAGATACAGGCCACGGCGATGCTTGTCGTGCCAAAGATGATGCCCAGCTATCTTGTCGGGGTGCAACACGCAGCGCCAGCCCGGAGACGTATTCAGGGCATAGGTGCGCCGGTCCCCTCGCGGCGGGCTGCACAGCGCGTCATTCGCCGCATCGATCCGCGCACCGACGATCAGGATGAACATCTCCCCAATAGGCTTGTCTTTGCGCAGCACGGTCACGGGCAGGAATTGGTGTACCGCAGGTTCAAGGTCTTCGAGGATCGCCTGGAATGCCCTGCTCACGATATTGGCTCCGCGGGGAAACAAGTTGTAGTCCAATGGCTTCTGATGGGCGGGGCCTTTGTACCTGACCGTTGTCGGCGCATGGGTTGGATCGACCCAACGGCCTTCTCTAACCCCAGACTCGCGGATCGGTGTCCCGCCGTCGTCGGTCATGTCCGCGACGACCACTTTCTTCCAGTTTCCATCAACCGGCCAAAACCCATCCTCATGTAGCACCTTCCCGTTGCGCATTAGATCAGCTGGTCCCAGCGAATAGGCGACCATGCCGAACCCCTCCCTTTGGTTGATAGACAAGCGGCCAACAGGGGCAGACCCAGGGCACATTGGCGAACGGTGATCTGGTCTCGTGAGGGTGTCAAGAACGCCGAAACCCGCCTGCCGGACGATCAATGAAGTTGCGGGTGCAGTCCGGCATGCGCGCACCGTGGGGACGAAACCAGACCCTTGGTCAAGTTGCAGAAACCGTCGGATTGGAGCTCGCACCGGTCTTAACGGTCACCGCAGCATCTCGAATTATCGGGTCTCGCTTGACCAGCGCTCGCAGCCCTGTCGTGCCGTTCATCGTATGGTCGGGGCGCAGTATTGCGCCTGCCAAAGGAGGCTTTCGCTGCGACTGCGAAACCGAGCGTCAGCTAGATGTCAGGATGGCCGACGAGGCGGAAATGCGGCGTGAGTTGTCCAATGTCCGCTTCGCGCTGGCGCAGCGTCCGGCTCACCGCCAGTCGGTTTCTTCGATTTTGAAGGATTTGATCCGGGAATGGACGGTTGTAGGTCGCATGTCCAAGATCGAGGCCGCGCCTTTTGGACCGGACACCTTGCCTCGCGCGACGCGGAGAGCTGCGACAAGGTTGGAGCGATGCAGCGATTGCATCTGGGCGTCTGTCTTGATGGCCTGGTTGAGGTCGGGGTTCTCATACGCCCCGTTGGCAAGCTCGACCTCCAACGTTCGTCCGCGGGTGACGATCGCTGCGCGCTCCATGACGTTCCGCAGCTCGCGTACATTTCCGGGCCAGGCATAGCTCTGAAGCTGATGAAGGACCGTGTCGCTGATCTGCGGCACTGATCGGTTCAGCTTGCGGCAAGCGATCTTCAGAAGGTGGATTGCAAGGAAGGAAATGTCTTCGGGACGATCGCGCAGGGGTAGGCTCACGATAGGAAAGACATTCAAGAAGAAATACAGATCCAACCGAACCCGCTCGCAGCGCGGCACTTCGTCGGCAGGCAACGCAGTTGAGGCGATGACCCGTAGCTCGAGTGGCTTCTCGCGCGTGTCGCCCAACCTTGTTACGGTCGAGTTTTTCAACGAGGCAAGCAACTTGCCTTGGATATCAGCTGGCAGGTCTTCGATCCCATCCAGGTACAGAGTTCCGCCATGGGCCAGTTCCAGCTTGCCGGCCTTATCGCGGGAGCGGCCTTTCGGTCCGCCACGGACCTGCCCAAAGAGCTCCGCTTCAACCTCCTCCGGCGCCACCGAGCTGCACTTGAAATGGATAAGCGACCGACGCGCATGGGCACTCCCCTTGTGGATCTCGGCGGCGATCAGAGCCTTTCCAGTGCCGGCCTCTCCGGTGATGAGCACATTGGCCTCCGTTTTTGCGACCAGATCGATCCGCTCCACGATTTCGATAATCGAGGGAGACTTCCCAATAATCGAATGGTGTTCGCGATCGCTCGAAATCGTTTCCTGGAGATAGGCGTTTTCCTGTTCCAACCTGTCTCGTAACTCCGCGATCTCTTGGAGCGCATTTCTCAGCTTTTGCTCATTTTCCTTACGCTCGGTAATGTCGCGGAATATTACGACGGCACCCGCGAGTATATTGTGATCATAGATTGGCGTAGAGATATATTCGACCCGGATGGGTTTTCCGTCCTTTCCCCAGAAGACCTCATCTTCAATTCGGTTCACCTGTTCGAACCGGAATGACTTGTAGATCGGACAGTCGTGGTGATGATACGGCTCGCCCGAGAGGTGGTGGTGGTGAATGATCGAGTGGATGTCTTTTCCCAGAAGGTCTTCCGTGGTCCACCCCAACATCTCTTGTGCCGCTCGATTGACAAAGGTTGCTTTGCCCTCTGCATTGAGGCCGTAGATCCCTTCGCCAGCCGCATTGAGAATGAGCTGATTGCGGCGCTCTAAATCGGCAAAGAACCCCTCCGCCTTCTGCCACTCATTCATACCCGCGCGCTGGAGCCGGTCGACCTCGGCCATGTGTGAGCGCCGATCGGCCTCGTCTAGATCAATGATCAGGAGGAGAAGATGATCGGGTCTGTTCAGTACCGGGCGCGCGCGGAGTTCGCATCGTAGCTTCCGTGAGCCATTGACTCTGAGAACCACGCGACGGGTCCAGGCTTCGCCGAGCGTGACCGCTTCGTCCACAAACACCAGGAACTCCCCAATCTCGCCACCCAATAGGGAGAGGAATGGTGGCGGGGCGCCTTCCCCCAGTTTGAGCAACGCACGCGCGCACCGATTGGCCTTAACGATCTGGTCCGTTCGGGTGCACAGAACGAGGGACGCCTCAGGCAGAACGTCCACAAGGGAATCAAGGTGCAGAGGGTCGTCTTTCATGGGCCCACCTCTAGAAGCTCTACCGTTCCGAAAGTAGCGAGATCTCGTAACTTACTAAATCTCGTAACCGCCATGGATGCCGTGTGCGATCTTACTCTATGAAATCATTATAGATTTCTTGGGGGCTCAAATTTTGGGCTGGTGGTTCTTTTGCGACATTTCAGCGCGCAGGATGCAGCCAACCCGTCGCGCCAGTCTGCGTACCGCCGGGTCAATGCAACCAAAAAACGAGAGCACGCGGCACATCGCGAGCCGTGTTTGAAACGGACCAGAAAGGTGATCCATGACGCACTTTAAAGACCCGTTTAACCCTAACATCGATGTTTGGAACGAGTGTGGTGAGGCCTCCGGCGAACCCGCCGATCCCTATGCCGGGCTGTCTGCGGAAGAGGCTGACATCCTGCGCCGCCGCGCCAAGCAGTCTTTGAACGCCGAGGTGGGAATGACCCGGGCGCTTGAAAGCTCCGTCATGCAGGGTCTGTTCAAGACAGACGTGTCTCGCCGGGCATTCCTGCGCAGCGCTGGCGTCACCGGCGCGCTTGCTGCCGTTGCGACGGTCTTTCCGCTGTCGTCGCTGCAACTGATGGCTGAAGAGGCCATGAAGAACCTGGAGAAGACCAAGCTGACCCTTGGCTTTGTGCCGATCACATGTGCAACGCCCATCATCGGCGGCCACGCCCTGGGCTTCTACGAGCGCTATGGGCTCGATGTGGACATTGTCAAAACCGCCGGCTGGGCCGTCTCCCGCGATAAGTGTCTGAATGGCGAATATGATGGCGCACATCTCCTGTTTCCGATGCCTATGGCGATGTCGCTTGGGATTGGTTCGACAGCGCAATCGTGGAAAGTGGTGTCCAACGTGAACACGAATGGCCAGGCCATTGTGCTTGCCAACAAGCATCGCGAGAACCAGGACCCTGCCAATTGGAAGGGTTTCACGTTTGCTGTGCCGTTCGAGTATTCGATGCACAATCTCTTGCTACGCAATTACGTGGCGGATGCTGGCCTAGATCCCGATGTCGACATTCAGATCCGCGTCGTGCCGCCGCCCGAGATGGTTGCAAACCTGCGGTCTGAAAACGTGGACGGTTACTTGGCGCCCGATCCGTTCTGCCAGCGCGCCGTGTATGATCAGGTGGGCTTTATTCACAAACTGACCCTGGATCTTTGGAAACAGCACCCCTGCTGCGTGTTTGGTCTGTCCGAGACGTTCATCACCGAAAACCCGAACACGACCATGGCCCTCACGACGGCGATCCTTGAGGCAACGGCGTCGGCAGAGACCTCGGATGGTCGCGTCGCCTTTGCTGAGTCGATGGCACCGGCCAACTACCTCAACCAACCGGTAGAGATCCTCAAGCAGATCCTGACGGGTGTGTTCCCGGATGGTCAGGGCAACATCAAAAACGTGCCCGACCGGATCTCCTTCATGCCGCTACCGACGCAGACCATGGGGACGTGGGTCCTCTCGCAGCTGCGGCGCTGGAACTACATCGACAGCGACGCGGACTACGCAAGCCTGGCGGAGGACCTCGTGCTGACGACGACCACCCGCGAACGCATGCGTGAAATGATGGCCGCAGATCCAAACCTGACCTTCTCCGACGCGGAGCAGGATGTGTTTGCACCCGTGGAGATCCAGGGCCGCGAGTTTGCGCCTGCCGCAGCGCAAGACTTCATCAACGGCCAGCCCTTCAGCCGCACGATCTAAGGCGGAGGCTGACGTGAGAGAGCGGGGCGGGTCACCGCCCCGTCATTCCGACTTTTTTGGAGGGCCGGCATGATCCGGAACCTAGACGCACGCAGCGCACTGCTGTCCTTGGTGATACTCTTCTCGTGCCTCTTCGTTTGGCACGTCACCACCTACGTGCCAGACGCCGGGCCCGTGGGCGTCGTGTTGACCCAAGAGCAGCAAGATACGCTCTTGGGCAAGAACATGGCCGCAGAAGACATCGAGTATTACGCGAGCCAGGGTGTCGAGTTTCCGCAGCTGGACCAAATCGCCGGCCTCGGCCTCTCCCGAGACATGATCGACATGGCCGGTGGGATTCGCGCGCTGGGGATTTCGGTGCCGGACGAGAATTCTGCGCCCGCTCCCGGTTCTCTGTTCCCCTCTCCCGGGCAGATCGGAACGGAACTTTGGGCGACAATCACCGACCCGTTCTATGTGGCCGGAACGAACGACATGGGGTATGGGATTCAGCTCGGCTATTCGCTGCTCCGTGTCGTTATCGGATACGCGTTGGCGGCCGCAGTGGCGATCCCATTGGGCTTTCTGATCGGGATGTCGCCCTTGGCTTACAAGGCTCTGGACCCCTTCATCCAGGTCCTGAAACCGATATCGCCGTTGGCCTGGATGCCGATCGCTCTGTTCACGATCGGGGACAGCGAACTGTCGTCGATCTTCGTGATCTTCATATGCTCGCTCTGGCCCATGCTGACGAACACGGCCTTCGGTGTCGCCAGTGTTCGCCGGGATTGGATCAACGTCGCCCGTACTCACGAGTTGGGCACGCTGCGCACTGCTTTGTCTGTCATCCTCCCTGCCGCGGCGCCCACGATCATCACAGGAATGCGGATCTCCATCGGGATTGCGTGGCTGGTCATTGTCGCAGCTGAAATGCTCGTTGGCGGCACCGGCATTGGCTACGTCGTTTGGAACGAATGGAACGGCCTGCGGCTGGACCGGATGATCGTTGCGATCCTCCTGATTGGCGTCATGGGCATGCTGCTGGACGCCGCCTTCGCACGGCTGCAGCGTGCCGTGTCCTATGTGGAATAAGGAGAATTGAAATGGCGAAACCATTTCTGTCAATCGAGCAGCTCACTCAGGAGTTCCCTGACGGGGCAGGCGGCACCCTGACCGTCTTCGAGAAGGCCACGTTCGGCGTCGAGAAAGGCGAGTTCGTCTGCATCTTGGGGCATTCCGGCTGCGGGAAGTCGACCATTATGAACATCCTTGCGGGGCTGGCAGAGCCGACCTCTGGTGTTGTCAAGATGGACGGGTATGAGGTGTCTGGCCCCTCGCTTGATCGTGGCGTGGTGTTTCAAAACTATTCGCTTCTGCCTTGGTTATCGGCCCTGAAGAACGTCACCTTTGGCGTTCGGGCGCGGTACCGGGACTGGTCCAGGGCGCAAGTGGAGGAGCATGCGCGGAGATATCTCGCGATGGTGGGCCTCGAGGGTGACGTGGTGCACCGCAAGCCCGCGCAGCTTTCGGGGGGGATGCGTCAGCGGGTCTCTATCGCGCGCGCATTTGCGAACCAGCCAAAGCTTCTGTTGCTGGACGAGCCGTTCGGGGCGCTCGATGCGCTGACCCGCGGCACCATCCAGGAAGAGCTGATAAAGGTCTGGAGCCAGACTGAACAGACCGTGTTCATGATCACGCACGATATCGACGAGGCGATCCTGCTGGCTGACCGCATCCTTCTGATGACCAATGGTCCGCTGGCGCGCGTGGCCGAGTCCGTCGAGATCACCGTGCCCCGTCCGCGCAACCGCACCGAGATCGTGGAACATCCCAACTACTACGCGATCCGCAACCACCTGGTGCAGTTCTTGGGCCAACGCTCCAAGGAACTCGCCGGCCAACCCGCAGATGGCACCGAGCACAGTCCGGAAACCGTGCGCATCGACAAGACCGAACCGTCCTCCCAGGACGATGCCGAGCCTGCCCCTGCACCAACGCTTCGAGCTGTCGGGGACTAGGATGACTGAGCAAGATCCAATTCGCCCCCCTGTGCCACCCTTCACCTACGAAGAGGCCGTCCAAAAGGTGCGGATGGCAGAAGACGCATGGAACCGGCGCGATCCCGAAAAGGTATCTCTTGCCTATACGCCAGACACGAAATGGCGGAACCGATCGGAATTCCTGAATGGACGCGAGGAGGTTCGAGATTTCCTAAAGCGCAAATGGGAAAAGGAGAATGGCTATCGCCTGATCAAAGAGATCTGGGCGCATGCGGGCAATCGGATCGCAGTTCGATTTTGCTATGAATGGCATGATGCAGATGGCAATTGGTTTCGCGCCCATGGGAACGAGAATTGGCAATTCGACGACAAAGGATACATGGCCGAGCGCCATGCCTCCATCAATGATGTTCCGATCGCGGCGGCTGATCGGAAGTTTCTATGGCCCCAGGGCCCTCGCCCAGAAGACCATCCCGGACTAACCGAACTTGGGCTCTGACCACGGCTGCGGCCAACCAGAGAGGAGAAACGAAATGAAAGACACGTTTGAGGTGCCCACCATGATGACAAAAGAAGACGTCACAATGATGATCCTGTCCGCCAAGAAGCAGGCAGGGCTGACTTGGGAAGAGATTGCCGCAAAGATCGATATGTCGCCGGTGTGGACCCACTCTGCCTGTATGGGGATGAATGGCTGGCCCAAGGACAAGGCGGAGGCCATCGTGGCAACCATGGGTCTGCCACAGGAAGCGGTCAGCGTGTTGGAGGAGCCGCCCACCAAGGTGTGGGAGCAATCCGTACCTACCGATCCGTGCATCTACCGCCTCTACGAAATCGTTGGCGTCTACGGCCCGACCATCAAAGCAATTATCGAAGAGAAGTTCGGCACTGGCATCATGTCTGCGATCGACTTCGACATGCAGATCACAAAGGTCCCGCACGAAAAGGGCGACCGCGTGAAGATCGAAATGTCGGGCAAGTTTTTGGCATACAACTCCTGGTGAGTTCACCAGAACCAGATACCGTCTAAGCGGCGTGCGCGGAGTGACTCCCGTGCGCCGTTTTTCGTTGAGTGGCATCGGTCAGCCGCACATGACCTGCGTCCACGGCGATCAGGCAGACGTCTGATTTCACGCCGGCTTTGAAAGCCGGGACATGGATTGAACTTAGCCGCCAGCGCTGCGCCCAATGGCGCGTCGTGGTTCGTGGTTCATTCGGCCGGCTGGGCAAGCGCAGCATCAGCCTTCTAGGCTTGATGAAGGTGTACTTGGAGGGTCAACTCGCCGAGTGCCTCTTTATGGGCCTGTGAAGACCCGCAGACGATCCTCGATAGAACTCACCTAAGACTGATGTGATGCCATACTTGCACCCCGGTGGATCACCCGTGTCCGGTATGAGCGCGTCGGAGTTCTGGCTTGAGGCCCATGCACAGGCCAAGCGGCGCGGACTTCGGCATGCGGATGACGCGGCAGAGGAGGCGTTTTGGATCGACCATGCGCCCGGTTACGATCAGAAAAGCCCTCTCGCAGAATGCGCGGTCGAGCTGATCGATGACCTCCGTGCGCTTGCTCGCGGACACACGCATCTTCTGGAGATCGGCGCTGGCCCAGGTGCCTTCACGAGGCGGCTGGCAAGCGAGGTGTCACGGATCACGGTGATTGAGCCGTCGGCGGCGATGCGCGCCGAGTTTCAAGCTTTATGGGACGGGGCAGCGATCGTGGAAACATTGCCCTCTAAATGGGAGGAGGCGCCTCACATCGGGGCTGATATCGTGTTCGGCGCGAATGCCTTCTATCGCATTGAGGATATCGCCCCTGCCCTCTTGCAGATGGTGGACAGCGCACGGCATCGCGTTGCCCTCGTGCAAACTGTCGGGCGCCCCCATGCCAATCCTCTCTCAGTCACCTTTAATGGTGAAACCCATGAATGGGAGCGCGCCGATGCGCTCTGCGGTGTTCTGGCTGAGATGAGCATTGAGTTTCGGAGGCGCGACTATGATGTCCGGCGCCCGGACGGGCCAAGCCGCGCTGCTTTGATTGATTGGGCGACGCGGCCGTAACACGCACAATGCTCCGGCGGCCCTAGGACACACCAAGGCTGGGACCCGCGGGGTGTACATCCGACTTGACATCCTCTTGGGCTGTCCGGACCGTGTCTGTGATGGTTTCTGGTGCTGCAGAGATGCGTGCCGGATGAAAAGGGAACACGGTGCGGCGCATTCAAAGCGCCAAATCCGAGACTGCCCCCGCAACTGTAGGCGGAGAGCGGAACGGCGACATGCCACTGGGGCTGGACGCAAGGCCATCCCGGGAAGGCGCCGAGACGCATAGACCCGCAAGTCAGGAGACCTGCCATCACGAAACGTAAACCTCGGGCGGGGTGCCCGGAGATGGTGATGTGATGACGACGCCTCCTATGCTGATCGCTATGGGCCTGCCTGGCCCGATCCTATCGCACGTCTTCCGATGCCCCGCGCGACCTCGGGAGAGTGTCCCCCATGGCTACGCGCAAACAGGTGTGCCTATCGGTCTGCACGCGATGCCGTCCGGCTGATTTCGCCGGCGCAGATCACGAGCGGCCAGGGCATCGGCTTGCGGAAGCGGTGCTGTCCCTTGCCAAAGGTGCCGACCCGACTGAGGTCGACCTGACGCTCCGCGGTATTCACTGCATGAGCCAGTGTAAGCGCCCCTGCGTGGTCGCCCTGTCGGCGCCCGAGAAGTTCACGCTCTTGTTCGGCGATTTACAGCCCGAGACAGACTCAGCCGACATTCTGTCCCTCGCACGGCAATACGCTGAGAGCGACGAAGGGCTCGTCCCCCGGCCCGACCGGCCCGCCTGTCTGCGCGCCGGGATTTTGGGACGGGTCCCGCCGCTCGGCTATTCGGGCGAGTTGCGGATCCCCGCGTTCTCCCTGTCCTCCAACAGACAAGAAGGATCAATCAGATGAGACTACTCAGCGTCGTCGCCCTTATCAGTCTGATACCCGTCGTGACACAGGCCGACACTCCCGAGGGCTTCCCCTACGTGGATGAGAACTGCGACTTCACGATGACCTACGACGCGCCGCCGGAACGCGCTGTGACCCTCTCAAACAACGCCACCGAACTCTTGCTTGCGCTCGGGCTCGAGGAGCGCATGGCCGGCACCTCCTACATGGCCAACATGCAAATCAGCCCGCAGTTTGAGGCGGCCTACAACACCGTGCCGATCCTGTCGCCGCTGGTGGCAACGACCGAGCAACTCATCGATGCGGAAGCAGATTTCGTCTATGCCGGCTACCCCGATGGCTTCTCGGAAAGCCGCAACCCGCGCCCCATGTTGCACGATCTGGGCATGAACACGCGCCTGAACACGGAAGGCTGCAATCTGGGCAAGTTCGGCTTTGACGAGCTCTTCGCCGAGATCCGCTCGGTGGCCGCGATCTTCGGTGTGCCCGAGCGCGGTGAGGCGTTGATCGAAGAGATGCAAGCGCGGATTGACGCGGTCGCGGAGAAGCTGGAGGGCATCGAGCCGATCCCGGTCTTCATCTACAATGGCGGCGAGGAGACGCCCCGCGCTGTGTTGGGCAACACGATGCTCAACCATGTCGTCGAGCTCGCAGGCGGCGCGAACATCCTGGGTGACATCGACAATCGCTATGGCCGGACATCGTGGGAACAGCTCGTCGAGCAAGCGCCCGAGCACATCGTGGTGTTCTATTCCGGCACGTCCAGCGGCCAAGTGGTCGAGAACCCTGAGGTGAACCTCGGCCAAGCTCGGATTGCGACGCTGGAAGCCAACCCGATCATCTCGGGCGTTCCCGCCGTCGAGGCAGACGCCTACACCCTGGTCGTTTCGGTGATCGGCCAGCCCGGCCCAAGCTCCGTCGACGCGCTCGAGAAACTCGCGCGCGCGTTCCACCCGGCCGCGTTTGAGTAGGCCCGAAAGCCAGACGCTTGGCCGAGGGTACGGAACCTTCACCCGAGGGCGGTGACGCAGAGCGCGCCGCCCTCTTGGCGATCCTGCGGTCGGCGCCCGGTCGCGGGCCCGTCCAGACGACAGCGTATCTCCCACAGGTTCCAGACAGCAGCTCTTCGGGCCGATACGCGCTGGTCCTCGCAGGTATGGTGGGACTGATCGCGCTTGCTGGGATGGCGGGCCTGATGATCGGCTCGGTCAGCATACCGGCCGGCACGGCGCTCGCCATCTTGCTGCACTATCTGTCTGGTGGCCTCCTGATGGAGCCAAACTGGCGGGAAGCCCACGAGATCATTATCGTTCAGACGCGCATCCCGCGCGTGATCCTCGCGGCGGTGGTCGGGGCCAGCCTTGGGGTCGCGGGCATGGTCATTCAGGCCATCGTGCGCAATCCCTTGGCAGGGCCGTCCATCCTCGGTGTGTCCTCGGGCGCAGCAACCGGCGCCGTCATTGTCATGCGGTTCGGCCTCATCGCTCTGGGCGCCTTCACTCTGCACATCGCCGCCTTCGTTGGCGGGCTTCTGGCGCTCTCGGTAGTCTTTTGGATCGCGCGCACCGGCGGGCACATGACCGCCACACGCCTCGTCCTCGCTGGTGTCGCCGTCAGCGCTGTCCTCTCGGCCCTCACGAGCCTTCTGGTCCTCACCTCCCCCGACCCTCAGCTCGCCGCGCGCGTGCTGTTTTGGACCTTGGGGGGCTTTGGCGGTGCCCAATGGAGCCTTTTGCCCATCCCCATCGCCGCGTTGGCGATCGGGCTGGCGATCATGCTGGTCCAGGCGCGGCGCCTGAACCTCCTTATGGCCGGCGACGAGAGCGCTGTCGCGCTTGGCCTCAACGTCGAGCGCTTTCGTCGAGCGATGTTTGTGCTCACCGCCGCGCTGACCGGGATCACAGTTGCGGTCTCGGGCGTCATTGGCTTCGTCGGCTTGATCATGCCGCACATTGTGCGCCTTCTCGTCGGCGCCGACCACCGCAGGGCACTTCCGGCGGTGGCGTTGCTGGGTGCGAGCTTTACCATTGCCGCCGATCTTGTTGCCCGGTCGATCATCGCTCCGCTTGAGCTGCCTGTGGGGATTGTCACTGCCCTCGTTGGCGGCCCGTTCTTCATCTGGCTTCTCCGCAGGGACGCCCGCAGCCTGGGCGTGAACCGGTGAGGGTCGAAGCGGGCACGCTGTCATTGAGGAATGTGAGCGTGGACATCGGCGGCATAAGGCTTGTCGATGATGTCAGTCTCGACGTCGCACGCGGAGAGATGGTCGGGCTTCTGGGCCCGAACGGCGCGGGGAAATCCACCCTGCTGCGGACCGTCTACCGAATGACCAAACCCTCCACCGGTGCCGTGCACGTCAATGGTCAAGATGTTCAACACCAAACCGCGTCCTGGGTCGCCCAAAACGTCGCGGCCGTTCTGCAGGATATGCCAGCCGACTTTCCGCTGACCGTGCGCGATGTGGTTTCGATGGGCCGGTCGGCGCACAAGGCTCTGCTCGAGCCCGACACGGGTCACGACCGCGCGCTCGTCGATGCGGCCCTGCGCCTGCAGAGCCTTGATGCGCTCGAGGGCAGGCCCTTTCGGACGCTCTCCGGAGGCGAACGCCAGCGTGCCCTTTTGGCCCGAGCACTGGTGCAACAACCCTCAATTCTTGTGCTCGACGAGCCCACCAACCACCTCGACATCCGGCACCAATTGTCCCTTCTGGACTTCATTCGGGCCCTGGGTGTTACAGTCCTCGCAGCGCTCCATGACCTGAATCTCGCAGCGCGCTATTGCGACAGGATCTGTCTTCTCAATGGCGGTCTGGTCGCTGCAAGCGGTACGCCAGACGTCGTTCTAACCCCCAATCGCGTTGCGGAGGTCTATGGCGTCGAGATGCTAGTTCAGCACCATCCCAGAACTGGAAGGGTGGTTCTACTGCCTGCCTAGTGAACCCAGAGCTGACATCTGCAGGATGGGGGAAATTGTCGGTTCTGGGCTCGAAGGAGACCTGCGGCGGCGCAGCGGAGCTCGCCCCTCAGAGCGGCCTGCCACCTTCGCTCACGGCCCAGAGCCGACATTCTTCGCCTATGGTATGTAGCCAATCAGGATCCCCGAAGCGGACCTTGGTGCGCAGCGTGGCATCCAATGCCGCCGCGTGTACCATGGATCCAGGAGGTCGAGATGAGTGGGATCAAATACGTGTGCTCGGACTGCGGCTGGGTCAGTCGGCGAAAGATGGGCAACAATAAACCGTGTCCCAAGTGCGGCTGGCCGATGTACTATCACGACGAAGACAGGTCGATCGTTAACATCACAATCATTGCGATGGTCGTGCTTGCAGTGGTGACGGGTGCACTGACAGGAAACTGGTAGGCCCAGCCGGCCCATAGCCACCGTCCAACTTGCGACCGCTACGCTACGATGCGGCCCGTCGAAGCCGCCATTCGCTTCATCTGCAACATCACTAGCTGGGCGAACAGGTAGTCTGCGAGACATACCTGCCGTTCTAAATTCTAGTATAACCGCTTGGACCAAGACGTTTGACCGTTGGATACCTGAGCCGCAGATAGGCTAAAATGCCGCTTATTTCGCTCTCGATGTCGATATCGGTAGGGCACTGCATAATGCTCACTTCGGAGGCGTCGTCTATATAGCTTCGCGCTGTAATCTGAGTACCCGTATGTTCACAGGTGTACAGAAAGTAATTGTAGAAGTAGGAGCATTCTCCCGTCTTTGGATCAAGGTCGGTATCAACGAGATGCTCAACTTTGCTTGGCAACTGTTCACTAGGACCATCCACAGTATGTGCTCTTTCTTCTCGACACCCGAAGGCGTTGCTGGCGATGTTTCAATGATTAACAGACGCCATCTCGCTGCAGCAGCATCAATCGGGCATCTAGGTAGGTTTGGGCTCGCGACAGTCCTCGGACGTTTCGAGATACATCCGGATCTTGAGAAGATGTGCAAACGTGCGACCTGGGTTCTCTGGAACGCATGTCGGCGCGGGATCCCGCAAAAAAATTCTTGGCACATGTCGAAATCCCCTCGGCGTCGTCCGTTTCATTGGTGAAGGCAGCCTCGCCTTCGGGAACCGACAGAGGAGATCGACATGATAAACCGGCTTTGCGCGCTGGCTCTTTTGGCCGCGCAGATCGCCCCGGCCCAGGCGGAGGAGTTTCGCCCGGCAGAGGACTTGCAAGCCCTGGACGGCACCTACCGCAGCACAGCCCCCGAGCCTTGGTACGGTGGATACGGTGTGCGCGAGTTTGTCATGGAAGACGGGCGCTGGAGCCTGATCTTCACGCATGCCATGGACCCGGGCATGGTGCAGCGCACCTTTCAGTACCGGGCGGGCGGTCCTTTTGAGATCCTCGGCGCCTCTGCGGATGTGGACGGCGCGCATCAGGGGCGCTTCACCTACGAGTGGAAGCACGTGACGCTCCTGACCGAAGACACGGAGCTGCAGGCCGCCTACGGCCTTGCAACCTGCGATCTGACGGTAAACCTGGAGGCGGATATCAGCGAAACCGGCTGCGGCCACTGGCAGCCCGTCGCTGCCTGCGATGCCGATTACGACCTCCTGGCTCTGAACGATGAGGGCCTGTTCTGGGGTGTGCGCGCGGCGGACAGCAATCAGTGCACGCCGGACAAGACGCCCACCGCGCTTTTGCCTGCGGTGGCCCCGTTTGGGGGAGGCGCGTAATGGCCGTTGATTTCGAAACCTTCTGCTTTGTCGCCGCCCCGGTGGATCAGGTGTGGGACGCACTGACCAAGCCCGAACAGATCGAAGCCTATCATCCCGCGGGCATGCGGGTGCAGGCCCTGCCCGAGGGCGGACAGGAGCTGAAACGCCCGGACGACGGCACGACATTCATTCGCGAGGCACTGGTTGCCAGCGACCCGGGCAAGCGGCTGGACCTGACGTTCGAGCCTGTTTGGGTCGATCCGCCCGCCACCCCGTCGAGGGTCGTCTTCGAACTGACGGCGGAGGAGACAGCGACGAAGGTACGCCTCACGCAAACCGATTGCGCGAGCTTCGGCATCGGCGACAATTGGGACCGGTTTCTCAGCTCCATGAAGTCCTGGTTGGAAACGGGCAAAAGCCTGCAAGCCGCGCCAAAGGCAGCTTGAGGCCTCCAATGACCCGCGTTCGACGAGGGCGCGGGCCATGCGCACACAAGAGGACGATCGACATGCAATTCATCCTGATGAACTACACCAAACCCACAGATCACCGCACGGCGGACGACATTGCCAAGGCGGCGGATGGCGAGCTTTGGGGAGCTTACACCAAGGCCCTTGTTGAGGCCGGCGTCCTGGTCGGGGGCGAGGCGTTGCATCCGTCGGGCTCTGCCACGACGCTGCGCATCGAGGACGGTGCACGCGACATCCACGATGGCCCTTATGCGGATACCAAGGAGCAGCTTGGCGGGTTTTACGTGATCGACGTGCCCGATCTCGACACTGCGCTGACGTGGGCGGCGCGCAATCCGGCGGCCTCCAGCGGAGCCGTCGAGGTGCGCCCGGTCGTTCAACGCGGATGAGCAACGCCACGCGTGAGGTCGAACGGATCGCGCGGCTGGCCTATGGCCAGTTGGTCGCCCGTCTCGCCGCGCGCACGGGGCGCATCGCCGAAGCGGAGGATGCTCTGTCGGACGCTCTTTTGCGGGCGCTAGAAACCTGGCCCACGCAGGGCGTGCCGCCTAACCCTGAAGCGTGGTTGATCACAACGGCGCGTCGCCGGATCACGGACCGCTATCGGAGCGCTCAGCTTTCGACGACCTACGAACAGGAGCTGACGATCTTGGCCACGGCACAGGATGCACCCCCTGGCAAAATGGATCCCCGCATCGGGCTGATGTTTGCCTGTGCGCATCCCGCCATTGACGCCAAGATGCGCGCGCCTCTGATGCTGCAGACCGTGCTGGGATTGGATGCCAGGCGGATGGCGTCGGTGTTTCTGACGTCGCCCGCCGCCCTCGGTCAAGCGCTGAGCAGGGCGAAGCGCAAGATCGAGGAAGGTGGAATTGGGTTTGAACGTCCGGAGGAGGTCGGCGCCTACCCCGACCGGATCGATGACATCCTAAACGCCGTCTATGCCGCCTATGCCGTCGGTCACAATGCCAGTGGCGGCGGCGACGACAAGGCGGGCGCTTTGGCGCAAGAGGCGCTTTGGCTGGTCAGCACGATCTGCGACGCTCTGCCGGATGCGGCGGAGGCCCATGGGCTGTTCGCGCTGATCCTGTTTACCGAGGCCCGCGCTGCCGCCCGTTTGGACCCACAGACCAGCGCTCTTGTCCCGCTGGTCGAACAGGACACCGCGCTGTGGCACCCCGAGATGCTGGCGGATGCCGAGGCGGCGCTGGCCAATGCGCGGCGGCATCTGAGCCTGGGTCGGTTCCAGTTGGAGGCGGCCATTCAAGCGGTTCACGCCCATCGGCGGATCACTGGCCAAACGGATTGGGCGGAATTGGCACAGCTTTACAGCGGTCTTATACACATCACTGGGAGCCTTGGCGCGCGTGTGGGGCAAGCGGCTGTGGCGTTGGAAGCGGACGGCCCTGCACGGGCGTTGGAGCTGTTGGAGGCCTGTGCGACCCGTGCCACCGATTATCAGCCCTGGTTTGCCACAGCGGCGCATGCCCATGCGCGGCTGGGCCAGACCGACGCGGCCCTCGGCGCATTTGAACACGCGATTGGCCTGACCAGTGACCCGGCCGCGCGCGCCTATTTGGCGGCGAAACGCGCTACGCTGACGCATTAGGAGACGCAGGATGCCCACCATCATCATCACCGGCGCAAGTGGTGGAATTGGCGCCGCAACAGCCCGGAGGTTTCGCAAGTCGGGCTGGACGGTTGTCGGCACCAGCCGGAACCGAACCGCAGACTGGCCACTCGACATCACGTCAGAGGCGGAGTGCCGCGCGTTGGTCGACCTTGTGGTCGACGAAATCGGAAGCCTTGATGCGGTGTTCAACAATGCCGGCTACGCTCAGATCGGCGCGTTCGACAGTTTCTCGTTGGACGCGCACCGGGACATTCTGGATGTGAATCTCTTGGGCGCGATGGCGGTGACTGCCGCCGCGCTACCGGTGATGCGAGCGCAAGGGCGCGGCACACTGGTCCATATGGGCTCGGTCGTCAGCCATTTGCCGGCGCCTTTCATGGGCTCCTACGCCGCCAGCAAGCATGGGCTGGAGGGGTTCACGAAGACGCTCGATCACGAATTGCAAGGCACTGGTCTGCGCTCGATCCTGGTCCGCGCGGGCTTCATGCGCTCCGGCATCGCCGCGCACACCTCCTTTGCGAGGGCCGAAGACAAACGCAGCCCGCAGGAACTATCGGTCCAACATAGCGTCGAAACCGCCTTGGCGAACGCCGATGACCCGGATGTGGTTGCACAGGCCGTCTTCCGTGCCTGCACGACAGCCAATCTGGCCCCGGTGATTGACGCTGGCCGTGAGGCGAAGACACTCGCGCGGCTCAGCGCCCTACTGCCGCGCCGCGCCTTTTCCACTGCCTTGCGCAAGCAATTTGGTTTGTCACCATGACCAAGCTGTGTGTTGCGGACGATCCTGGCCTGCGCGTGCTCCAGCTGCGCGCCCTGGCCGATCCGACGCGCTATCAAATCCTCTTCCTCGTCTCGAAACGCGCCTACCGTGTCGGCGATATCGCGAAACGCTGTCCCGGTTCGCGGTGGTCTGTCCAAAAGAAGATCAATGAGCTTGCCGAGGCTCGGCTCGTCTCAAAGACCCGGACGGGGCGCACCGTCTGGGTTGAGGCGGTAAAGCCGATCATCCAAAGTTAGTCCCCCATTCTGGCGCGTCGGCGCTCCCATACATTCATCGGTTGTCTGAGACCGAATTGCCCGTTCTGATTGACGGCACGCGTTCGCAAAGCGCGGTATTCAGTCAACCCGCTAAGCCAGGTTTCGCATCAGTTTGTTCAAAGCCCGGGCGCGCCGACAGCTCTGCGATCCAGTTTTCCGCACTCGGTTGCGCGGCCAACAACGCCTTTCCTTCGTCGAACGTGCCTAGGGGCATGAGAATGGTGCCGGCAAAGATATCGCCGAGAGTAAGGCGCTGTTTCTGTCCGATTTCACCGTCCTCAATCGCCCGGTTGACGATCGCGAGGTAGACACTCGTGCGCTCTTTGCTGTCTGCAAGCCGCTCTTCGTCGACCGTGATCTCGAATGCGGGCGCAAATGTCCGCATGAAGGCAAAGTTGTTGAAGGCGTGCGCGTAGAGGTAGGAATTCGCCGCACTCATCCACTGATCAGACTGCGCTTGCGCAATCGGGTCTGAAGGCTGCAGGCTTGCTCCCTTGGTACCGACACTGTCGAGATACCGCATAATCGCGGCGGTTTCGTAGATCCTGTGGCCATCCACAGACAAGGCCGGGAGGCGCCGAAACGGGTGCTTTTCGGTATAGCCCGGATGCCTCAGCTCTGCCGGACCGATCGGGTCCAGCGTGTAATCCACGCCGCGTTCGATCGCCGTGACCGCGGCTGCACGGGTGTATGGGCTGAAGGGTGAGCCAATCAGGGTAACGTCCATCTTTTGTCCTTGTCTGGGGTGAGAGAGATCATTCGCTCGGGTATGAGCGTTCGGGGTCGTTCTGTGTGAGAGGCTCGCCGCTTGCTTGAATGCTAGGGCGGACTGGGACTCATCGCACCAAAGCCAGACTTTGGTGGCAGGCCATTCCTGCAGTTATTCCGTCGGCCGCGGCCGAGAAAGTTGCAGGCTTCGGCCTATGCGGCCTGTTCGACCAGAAGACCCTCGCCTTCAGCGAGCATCTTTTCCGACAACCTCTGAGTCTCGACCCGGTTGTGGCCCATTTGGCCGTTCCAGATGAAGTCTTACCGTTCTTGAATTTCCGAGGCTGACAGGGCTGCCATCCGTTCCTTATTTGCGTTGCTGCTTTGGGTTCGATCAAGTGACTGATCGCATGACAAAAACATCCATGACTTCGCCAGAGAATTGATCCCACTTCACCGCGTCGCCACTGGCATAGTCAGGCGGGTAGGCAAGGTCGGGATGTTCGGGATCTCGCGCCCGAATGGAGGCCAGCGAAGACTGGTTTGGCTCAAAAAGCACAACCGCGCCGCCGTTCCGTCAAACGCGAAGGGCTTCAGCCAGGGCTGCTCGACGGTCTGGCGGATCTACGTGGTGAAGAACGCCAAAGAAGAAGACCGCTGCGAACGCCCCATCTTCGAACGGCATGCGCGCTGCATCAAAATCGACGAACTCAAGACGATCGCGAACGCCAGCACGCTCGGCGTTTTCGGCCCACGCCTTGCCGGCATAGTGCGTGTCATCCGAGGACGGTTCTCCTGTCGTGACAGTGTGCCCTTCGATCGCCAGAAACGTCGCAAACGTTCCGACACCGGTGCCGACGTCAAGCACTCTGCTTCCGGCCGGAAGGTTAAGGTCTTTCAGGACCCTCCGACCATCACTTTGGATCCGCGCATAGAAATCACCGAAGATCTGGGCGAGGTTCTCGTCGGTTGAAGGATCCCCGTGTTGCGCATGTCGGTTACTTTTGGTCATACGAAGGCCTCACGGGCTTTGCGGGCCTTCGGGCTGGCATCGGCCTGATCTTTCTTTGGGTGGGGCCGCTCATTCTCGGCGAAATAGATCAGATCCTCGATGTTCGTTGCGAGATCTTTCTTGAGCTGAAGCTTCATCATCCAACCCATCAAGATGTTGAATGGAAAGGATAGCTTACCGTTCAATCGCATTGCGATTTCGGAAGAGCCGTTCCCGAGATCGCGAAAGTGCCAATTGTTCTCCATCCGTTTTACAAAGGGCGGCATCTTCTCACCCTTGACCAGGTAGGTGATTGCGCGCTGACCAGGCTCGTAGCGCTCGATTGTCTCAGTCAGCTTGCCAAAGCTCGTCTCGCAAATTCGACCGAGGAATGGAGCGCCATTTGGCGCAATTCCGTCTCTTGGTTTTGAGGCGTAGACACCACGCGACCATTTGGAAATGTCGGGATACTGCTCTCCAAACACTTGCCAGAGTCTGTCGGCGCTCACGTTCGTCGTTTGTTTCAATTCAATGATCATGGAGTGCTCCTTTCCCTGAGTCTGAAGCGTTACGTGGGCAGCGCCGGAAACGCCGCGCTCTTGAAAATGCCCCACGCAAAGGCGACGAGGGCGAAGAAACCGGCGGTCCATACCAGTGATCGAAGTCCTGGGACGCCGAACGCGTAGAGCGGCACATAAAGCGCACGCGCGCACACGAAAACGAGGGCGCCCCTTGCCGTCCAACCGTTTGAAATGCCGGCAAAGGTTGCGATCGCGACGAGCGGCAGGAACAGCGCCATACCTTCAATCTGATTGCGGACGTTGCGCGCAAGTCGCCCGCCCATGGGCCCTTCGAACGGTGCTGGTGCACTTCGGTCCGACACCACGTAGGCGTTGCCCGCCGATGCGCCCAAATGCGCGCCCTGCAAGAAGATGGACAGGGCGGTGATTCCAAACGCACCGAACAGTGCCCAAAGTTCCAAAGACATTGATTGCATGGGGTTCCTTTCTTGCCATTCGCACATCTGTTTTGATACGGATGTGTAATAACTAGCGCAGCCGCACTAGTTTTGCAACAGGTGTAGAATAATGGCGAGACCAAGAAAGTTCGTTGAGGCCGAAGTGATGCGCATCGCGATGGTGACGTTTTGGAGGCTCGGCTACGACGCCACGACCTACCGCGAGCTTGAAAAAATCACAGGGCTCGGGCTGCGCAGCCTGAGCAATGCGTTTGGAGACAAGGATGAACTGTTTGCGTCAGCATTGCAGGCCTATCGCGCCATGATGGAGGGGATGTTGGACAAGTTTCTAGACGGCGCGGATCTTGAGGCCCTGGCCCAGTTCTTTGAGGCAACTGCCGCCCCAGCCGAAGGAGAGGATGACATGCGGCGCGAGGGGTGCCTTATGGTGAACTCGGTCTTTGAACTTCACAACATGAGCGATCCTGTCTCTAGTGAAGTGCAGGCCTATCGCAGCATGTTCATTGCCAAGTTCACGGACGTTCTAACGCGGTCAAATGTCGAAGACGCCGAAGAGCGGGCGGAATTTCTCTTGGGATCACTTTGGGGCATCTTCAGTCAGATCCGCCTCGCTAAGGACCCAGTCGCCGCCGCTCCAATGGCCAAAAACATCGCCGCCTTTGTGCGATCATGGAGCTAGCCGGCCGAAAGCTGGCATTCCTCAGCGCACCCAACTCGGCAGTGCATTCCTAAACTCCAACATTGGCACCCAACGCCCTGCATTCCAACTGGCAACTGTCCGACGGCCCATTAATCCTGCCGCTCAGCGAGCCGGCCTGAATATTCCAGCTTTCAGGCCACCGGAAAAGCATCCGTCTTACGAGCTCGCTCGACCGGGTCCGCATATCGCGTCCAGATGGACAGTGCAAAATTCGGGATGAACCGAGGTTCAATAGCCCCGTCGGACAAACTCAAAATAAATCAACCGATGCTCGTTGCAAGTATCCGGCTGATCTTCTTAAGCGAGTATCCGGATTGCCCATGCCATTCAGAGAAGGCCGATTGAACGCTCAAATAGGTCGCCTTGGATGGCGTTACTTTGTCGACGACGCCCTCTGCGGTCAGCCTCGCGACCACATCGCGCGACAGGATCCACCCATCAACACCCATCGCGCGCAGGAAATACTGGCCGGTCGTGCCGCCAAGGCGGCTCCCATCGGATTTCAGGGCCAGCAACAACTCGCCAAACCGCTCTGGGCCAAAGGCTGCGACCCAAGCGCCGAATCCGCCAATTGACTGAACGAAATTTGCGTTATCGCACACTGCACGGATCTTTGGTCCGTGGCGCACGATTGATGTGTTCGTCACCAACGCATCAAACCGCTCGTCTTCGATGTTTGCACACCAACCGGGCTGAAAACCTTGAAAAGCGGCCTCAAACCCTGGCCACATCCGATCGACGACCTTCCAGTTGAACCCTGCCTGAAAAATGGCACGAGTCATTTCGGCTAACCAACGATCGTTTGGCATCTTGGCAATCTGGGCGGACGTCTGGGGGTCCTCAAATCCCTCAAACACGGCATCGACGCCGCCCTTTCGGTTGGTTGAAATGGCGAGGAGGTCCTCAATGCTTCGCATCATTGATCTCCGGTCGATAAGACCACAACCGCAAACCTCTTCCGTGGATCGGTCAGCAACGTGTTCATGCGCCACCCCGTATCTTGCGCAAGTCGCCTCAAGCTGCTCTCGGTGAACTTGCGGGATGCGCTGATGTGAAGGGCTTCGCCCTCCGCGAACCGGAACTCTTCCCCACCCGCGTGAACAGTTTGGGCACGCCCTGAGACCAACCACATATCAATCTGCTGAAGGTCGCTGTCCCACGTCGCCCGGTACTTGAATGCGTCCGTGTCGAAATCCGCATCGAGCCCTGAATTCGCGCGGACAAGGATGTTTCCAATAAACTCTGATGTTACGCCGCGTGCGTCATCATAGGCCGCAACAAGTGTCTCCGGCTTTTTTACAAGGTCCACGCCTAACACGAAGGTTCGAACGTCTGGCCAGGATCTGACGGACTTGAGCAACGCACGCGCGATGTCGGGTTCCATATTGCCTATCGTTGAACCCGGAAAGAAGCAGATCGACGGATCGGACGGGCCAATCATTGCGTTTGGCTTGGTAAAGTCACCGGCAAGTGGTGAGACCACCAGGTCGGGGTAGATCAGTTTCAATCTGTCTGACGAGGCTCTCAAAGAGGACGCCGAGATGTCAATTGGAACGTAGGTGCCAATTTGCGGTCCCGCGTCCAAAAGAAGCTGGGTCTTGGTCGATGCGCCAGACCCAAGTTCGACCAGCGTCCCGCCCTCCGGGATTGCTTCAACCAGAAACCGCGCGTATCGACGAAGAATGCTCGCTTCACTTCTGGCCAGGTAGTATTCTGGCAGCGCCGTGATTTGCTCGAATAGGGCGCTTCCTCGGGCGTCGTAGAGCCATTTCGGCGGCAAAGACTTCCTATGCCGGGATAGACCTTCCAGAAGGTCTTGGAGGAATTCCGGATTGCGAATGGCGCCTTCGGCAGGTGTGGCAGGTTTCTTGAGCGGCGCGCCCATTACGCACAGTCCTTGGCAAGGCGAAGGCCCATCATCTGCCATCGCTGATGTGGGTAGAAAAACGTCCGGTAACTCGCGCGCATCTGTTCACGAGGCGTCGCGCAAGACCCGCCGCGCAGCACGCGTTGGTTGACCATGAACTTGCCATTGTACTCCCCAATCGCACCTTGGGGCGCCTTAAAGCCCGGGTAAGGCGCAAAATCCGAGGCCGTCCATTCCCAAACATCCCCCCAGATGCCTGGACCTGGCAGCGGGCGCAGCGCTCCGATCGTTCCGGCATCTCCCATCAAGTTCCCATTGATCTAGACATCGCGGAACGCGAATTCGTGCTCAGCTTCGGTCGGTAAGCGAGCGTCGGCCCATCGTGCAAAAGCGTCGGCTTCGTAATAGCTGACATGGACAACGGGCGCGTCCAGCGACACGGGCTGTGGCCCCCTTAGCGTATACGTCCACCATTGATCATCCTGCCGCCACCAATAGAGCGGATGTCGCCAGTCTTCACGCTCTGCGACGGCAAAGCCTTCCATCAGCCAATGCCGCACATCGGTGTATCCGCTATCGTCCATAAACGCGATCCAATCGCGATTGCTGACTGGTCGATTTGCGATCTTGAACGGGTGAAGAAAGACTTGGTGCCGCGGGCCCTCACAGTCGAAAGCGAACCCCTGACCATGGTGCCCGATTTCAATCAATCCGCCTTCATGCTTTGAAAAGGTCAGTGGCGTCTCGGTTGTCACGGGCAGAGGTTCGGGGTCCTTGTAGACCGGCAGCAGGGGGTTGAAGCTGAACCCGTGCAAAAGGTCCGTCACGAGCAACTCCTGGTGCTGCATTTCATGATGGCATCCCAACTCAACCAAACCGGCGATGACATCGGCGTCATCGCGGTGTTGGGAGATGAGCTTTAGCAGATGGTCTTCGATATGCGCGCGATAGTCGCGAATGGCATCCCCATCGGGCCGTGACACCAATCCGCGCCTGTCGCGTGCATGTCGCGGGCCAGCTTGCGCGTAATAGGAGTTGAACAGATACGCGAACCGGTCATCGGGCGAGGTGTAGCCGGACACACGCGGTCGAAGAATAAACTCCTCAAAGAACCAAGTGGTGTGGGCCAGATGCCATTTTACAGGCGACGCATCTTCCATGCTTTGCAGCATCGTGTCTTCCGGGCAAAGCGGCGCAACCAAAGCATCCGTCCGCGCGCGGGTTCTCAGGAACAGGTCTTCGATGTCACGTTCGTGCTGCGGCGCCGACCTCACCATGACAACGGTTCCTCTTCGATCATTACTCGGTCGGCGTCGAACGCCACGAGACCTTGGAGGCCTTGGGCAAACGCGAACGTGTTTTCATAGCTCCAGGCGATGTCCGACCCCTCCGTGACGTCCGCCGAGTACCAGAAACAGTCGCCCTTCAGCGGGCAGTGCGTGACACGGGCCGTCCGAGTGAGCGACACAGAGATATCCGCCGAGGGCAGGTAGATAACCGGCGGGTACATTTTGTAACCGACTTCCAGAAGGCGGATGGCCGAAGTCGTTTCGGCCAGAGACAATCCGTCCCGCGCGATGCGCACGCGACGTGTCATTGGCGTGAGCGTCATGAAATGCCGATGCTCATCAGGATTGTGGATCGTGCCCTCGGCAAGGGTGATCGGGTCATTGCTCATTCAACTGTCTCTAGGTGGTGACAATGATCTTGCCGAACTGCGCACCGCTCTCCATGAGCCTGTGTGCATCGACGATCTCGTCCAGGGTGAATGTCTGGTCGTGGACGACCGTCCGAAATCTGCCCATTTCAAACCCAGCGGTCAGGTCATCGACCGAGCGGTTCAACGCCGCAACATTCGCGGTCTTTCCGAGCTGCGGGCTGCCGGCGAAGTCAAAGATTGTGAACCCGCGCAAGATGATGGACTTGGCCATCATCGGAAACGCCTGTGCGGTAAACGAGGTGCCGGTGATCACACCATACACCAGGATCGTCCCGTTCGGCGCGACAGCGTCAAACATCGATGATGTGAAATCACCCCCCACAGGGTCGAAGATCACATCTGCGCCTGCCCCTGCGGTTCGATCAAGCGTTCCGGCGACAACGTCCTCAAGGTCGGTGACGATCACATGATCTGCACCCAGGTCCACCAGGCGTTCGCGCTTGGCTGTCGTCCTGCAGGTGGCAATGACCTCGCATCCCGCACGCTTCGCAATCTGAATGGCAGCAATACCGGTCGAAGATGCGGCCGCCGGGACAAGAACCGTCTGCCCTGCGCGCAACCCGACAACTTCCACAAGCGCAAGATGGCTGGTCAGCCAGGAGTTCCAAATGGATGCGCCTTCGTGAAACTCGACACCTCGGGGCAGACGCCTTACAGACCGCTCCGGCATGACGGCATAATCGCCGTAGGACCAGTAATCCTGCATGGAGTGCGCAGAAAGCGTCGACACGCGATCGCCCACTTCGACCGACGTCACACCGGCACCGACCTGGGCCACCGTTCCAGACGCCTCGTAGCCCAACCCGCCCGGAACGCGCAGAGGCTCGATGTACTCGTCGCGACGATACATCGTCTCGGCGCGGTTCAACCCAATCGCCGCGACTTCTATCACGACCTCGCCGGGACCGGGCTCTGGGCGCACGGTGTCGGTGATGACCGACATGACGTCTGGGTCACCCGGTCCTTGAAGCCTCACATACCGGCCCATCACGCCACCTGCGATTGGACGTAGGTGGCATTGCCGTCCAACAACGCCTGCAGCATCTTGCGAAACTGCGGTTTCATCATCGGCACCATCAGCGCCCCGAGCAGACCGAATTTTGGTTGGAACTCCATCTTCATCTGGACGCGCGTTCGGCCGCTTCCAGCCGGCGACAAGACGATCGTCGCGACCGCCTTCTTCAGCGGCATCGTTCCTTCGTAGATGTCGACGACCATCCGTTGGTTCGGCGCATACTCAACAATCCGCTCGCGGATGTGGTTTTTGCCGTCCTTCATATCGCATTGCCGTGTTGCACCAACGCCTGTGGCCTGATCGGCCAGCAGATGGGAACCGGCAAGGTTGGGATTAAACTTGGCGATGTTGCCGAAATCATCCCAACTTGCCCAAACATCCGCAGGCGTCGCTGACACGACCTTCTCAACAATGACGTGTGCCATGTGCTCTCTCCTGTGAACCGATTAGGATGACGTCCGACGGAGCCAATCGGCCAGGCCTTGCCCGATCAGATGCGGGTGCTCTTCTTGCAGGAAATGCAATCCAGCGCCCAGAAGGCGGGCTTCCAGGTTCGGAACGTTCGCGATCATGTAGTCGACAACCGGTTTCGGTGCGAGCGACCCGGGTTCGGCATAGAACATCAATTTGGGGATGTCCGATCCATAGAGCCATTCGCCGTTTGCAGCCACCTCGGCCACGACATCCTCCGGCGTGCCTTCGATGGGAATCTGGCGCGGCCAGACGAGCGTCGGCAATCGGCTTTCCTCGGTCGGATATGGGGCGCGATAGGCGGCCATCTCGGCATCTTGCATCTGCCGCATGACGCCCAGAGTTGGCAGAACCGTTTCTACAAAGAAGTTTTGGCCCAGGATCAAGTCGGCGCCCTGGTCCGTGCGCACCATCTGGAAGAACTCCGACAGCTCAGGCGGCATGTCCGAAAAAGACGCCACCGGCATCGAGGGCGGAACGATCGCTTCCATGAACGCCATCCGGTCAACGGCGCCCGGGTTGAGCCGCGCATAGCGCATCCCCAACGCACTGCCCCAATCATGGATCACCAGCGTCATGTCGAAGAGGCCAAGCCCCTGAAAGAATGCGTCCAGGTAGCGTGCGTGATCGGCGAACGTGTAGCCGATGTCGGGCTTTCCGCTGTCGCCCATCCCGATGAGATCCGGGGCGATCGCCCGGTAGCCGGCTGCGGTGACGTAAGGAATGATGTTGCGCCACAGATAGGACGACGTCGGGTTGCCATGCAGCAAGACGATTGTGGGCCCCGAGCCTTCGTCGACGAAGGCCATTTCGCTGTCCAGAACGGGCATCCGTTTCTTCTCGAACGGAAACTCTGCCGAGATCAGAAGTCCGTAAGGAGCTCCGGCGTCTCCGGCGTCCTGAGAGATCGTGACAGTCGCGGCCGCCGCAATGGGCATAGCCGCGACAGTTCCAAACAAAGTGCGTCTCGTGAGGGTCATCAGAAGGCCTCCATGATGAAGAAGTTGAGCTCTTTGAATGCTTTGTTTCGGGCCGGAAGCAGGGCTTGGTAGGCCTCAGAAGCGAACGCCGTTTTGACGGCCTCGGCGCTGGGGAACTCCGCAACGAACAGCGTCCCGGCCGAACCCTCGCCCACGAGCTGTTCGACAAGCTTTGCCTTCACCTTGGGCACAGCGCCCGCCGCCATCAGCAGAGAGGGCGCCTTGGCCGCATAGTCCTCCAGCGCTTCCGCTTCGTCTGGGTTTGGCGTCCCGATGGACACGAACAGGATTGGGCCAGACATTTTGCTTCCTTTCGAAGACGTTGATCACCCGAAGTTCTTGAACGGACAGAACCGTCTCGGGCTCACATCCGCCCAGCTGAGAGCAGCCCAACGGTCCCGATCGCCGTTCCCGGGATGGCAAAGGCGACGCCGCACCGGACGGTTGTCAGGCTGCACTTTTGGAAGATGGGCAGCCCTCCAAGCGGCAAGGCCATAGCCATGCGGACCCCCCACGCCCCCCAGGCAGTTTGGCGATGGCCGCATAGCTTTCGGCTTCGGCATCCGAAGTGACTTGGTGAATGTCGATGAAGGCCAACCAATCTGCACAGGACGGGTCCTGCGAACCCCAGGATTGCGCAGGTGCGGCTCCGGCTGTGAGCGTGACCGCCAGAGCGAGCATTGAGAGGGCTCTCTTCGTTTCATCGTCCATTCCACAACCCTTCTGCGGCAGCTTCGCCCGCCGCGTTGGGGTGAGCTTAGTGGATTGCTTTTTCGTGCGATGCATCCAATATCGCCCCACAGTGGATCGGATTCGATCCTTTTCAGGTGCGAGCGTCGGAGGCGTCATGGATTGGGATCAGATGCGTGTATTGCTCGCCATACACCGAGAGGGCAGCCTGCGCGGCGCAGCGGTTGCCTTGAAAGTCAACCACGCGACGATTGCCCGGGCACTGCAGGGCGCGGAGGATACTCTTGGCACCCGTCTGTTTGACCGTTCAGCGCGTGGGATGACGCTGACGCAACCGGGCGAAATGCTGCTTCCGAATGCGGAAGCCATGGAGAGCCAGATGCTTGAGGTTCAGCGGCGCCTCACGGGACTAGACAGCGATCCGTCGGGAACAGTGCGCGTCAGTCTTCCACCGTCCTTCGGTCAAGCGATCTTTGCGCCGATGTTGGCGGCATTCACCGACGCCTATCCCGAAATCCGCATCGAAGTGATCGCGACCAACGCCTACTCGGATTTGTCGCGGCAAGAGGCAGATGTTTCAATACGTGCAGCCAATCGTATCAACGACGATCTCGTTGGGCGACGGGTTCTCGATTACGCCACGGCAGCGTTTGCAACGCCGGCCTACATCGCAGAACATCCAAGTCTGGTCGAAACAGGTGGCGCAGGGGCGTACTGGATTGGCTGGGGTGATGGCGATGATTGGGTTGCCAAATCCCCGCTTCCGATGGCCAAGACGCGGCACTGCCTGCCAGAGATCTTCATGCAGACCGAGGCGGCGGCTGAGGGCCTCGGAATGGTCTGGATACCCGCGTTCCTCGGCGACGCACATCCTGCTTTGGTCCGCATTCCAGATGTGCCGATCCGACCCGGACGTGGCATCTGGGTGTTGTTGCATGGAGATTTGCGAAGCACAGCACGCGTGCGTGCCTTTGTCGACTTCTTCTCCGATTGGATTCGGGCGCGACGCAAGCAATTCACAAAATGAGTAAGCGACGCGCTGCCGCGGTTTCAGGCTGATCGCGAAGCTTCAACGCAATGCGTGTTCCGAACGCGCTTCGAGCGGCGAACGCGGCCGCAACGAAAACTCTTTAATATTGCCCAAAGGTGCTGAGTGGTCAGTTTCATGACTTGGGTTTCAATGCGGCACGAACCTTGGAGGCGTTCGTCCCAGGGCTTGATGATGCATTCCATTCAACGGAATGAGGCGCTATGGGCCACGTTGGCCACGGGTCAGGACCCCGCTCGAGGAGGGCAGACGCCCCAAGGCTAAAATCATCACTTCTCTTGCGCTGTCAGGAGAAAGACGTCGCGCAGATTTCGATCGAGGATAGGTCTCCCGATCTCCGAACGCTGTTCGCCCGATAGGACGAGGCGTGCGGCCAGCTGCACCGTGGATCCACTCGAATTCACGCGTCATGGTACAAAACTCTATCAAACTGCGCCTTTTCAAGCCGAGGTAGACTTTCTTGATATCCGAGTAAATTTACAGATTTTGGTTCGCTTGCGTCAAAGCGCCTTACCCATTCCTCCACGAATGCTTTGGGTGTCAGCATCCTCTCCATTGACTACACAGACGGTGTATAATGCCCCTGGCGTCACTCTGCTCCACTGCAATTCTCAGGGCAGTCGAGACAAAGATACGTGGCGAACCAATCAAGGTTTTGCTGCATCCAGGTCCGAAGCTCCATCGGCCGCGAGACATAATGGCCTGTGTCGTCAAACAGCACCAACCGTGCTTCCGCACCCAGATCCGTCAAAGCTGCATAGAGCATCTGGGCATTGGCCGGCGGCACCACAACGTCGTTGGTGCCGTGTTGGATCAGAGTCGGGGCTTCGTCTCCCGTTACGTATGATATAGGCGACGCTGCCGACCACAGATCGGGAGATGTCCAGGGGAGAGACTCCAAATAGCCCTCCTCCGCCACGCCTACTGTGGAAAGGGCGTAATTGACGCGATTGTCTATAATTCCGGAACCAATTGATGCCACGCTGAACAAATCTGTCGATGCCATCGAGAAAGCTGCAATATAGCCACCCCAACTATGACCAACGATACCAATAGCGTCTTCAGCCGCGAGTCCAGAAGACACAAAAGACTCCACTGCAGCTACCACATCGCGCGTTTCGGCGCGACCAATGTCCCCAACGATGAGTTGCCGAAAGGCGGCGCCGTATCCCGTGGACCCACGATAGTTGGGAAAAAGAACACGTGCCCCCTGAGATAGCCATTGTTCGACCGGATAGAGCTGATTGTGCAGACGCCGCGGGAATTCTACGTCACGCGGTCCGCCGTGCAGGACAATGATAAGAGGTGCAACATCTGCGTCAGTCAGACCGGCGGGTTCGTAAAGCACGCCCTCGACACGCACATCATCGTCGGCCAACCAACTGGTGATGGTGACGTCATGGTGCGGCCAGTTCCTCATGGCGGCAGCAACATCTGAAAGACGTTCTGGCGCTGCCAAGGCATCCAAGGATACGCGGTAAAGTTCAGGAGCCGTTTCAGCGTCCAGTCCGACGAACGCAACCGTATTCCCGTCGGCTGAGAAATCGGCTTCCATGACCCGCAAGCCCTGAGGCGTGACGCGAGAAACACGGGCGGTTTCGCGGTCGATCCGGAACACCTGGCGATCAACGCCGTCCAAGAAGAAGGCGTCGATCCCTTGCTCACTCCAACCAATTAACAGCGGCTGTGTGTCGGCGACCCCATCGTTGAACGTGAATTCAAGTCTTTGCGGCTGGCCGCCTTCCGACGGGACGATCATAAGCGCCTTGTCATCAAGCCAATCGGAGATCACGGTTCGCCCAAAGAGAATTTCCTCGCCGTCCGGCGAGAATACGGGCGTTTCATCCCAATCAACTCCGAAAGAAATAGGCCTGATCTCACCTGTCCTCGTGTCAACGACCGAGATATTGGACCTGATCGTGTCGAGGATCATCGCACTTTCCGCGTGCGCAAAGGCAATCTCGTTCCCATCCGGAGAAATCGAAAAATTCTGGCGAATGCCCGCCTCCGAGAAAAGAGTGACAGAAGAGCCGGAGCCGACGGTCAGCCTGCGAACGGCCTTTGAGTCGAATGGGTTGGCGCCGCCCTCGGCAATTGCCGCCTCGATGTCCAGAAGCCAAAGGTGTGCTGATGGCCTGTGCTCGCCGACAATTGTGAATCGACCCATCTCAGCCGCTCTTGCCGCAAGCTCTGGGGCGGGTGCCTCAGCGAGAAGCAGTGCCAATTCGTCGCCGTTTGGAGAGACTGCAAAATCCAACAGCCCTCCCGGAATGGCTGTGACCTGATCATGTTCTGCGCCTGACACCGGCGCCCTGTAGATCTGCATGCCCTGCCCGCGATCTGCTATGTAGAAGAACGCATCGCCGCCAGTGGCCCATTGTGCGTTTGAACTCGGACCGCCGAGCGTGTTGGTCGCCTGGACAACGGGGCCGTTGCCCGTCGAGAGAAAGAACTCCGTATCGAAGTCGTTCGCGTTCCAGTCCGGAGTTGTCACCGAATAGAGCACGGCAGAACCGTCGTGCGACACGCGCGGCGTACCAATCTGGGGAACGCTGAGCACCTCCGTAATATCCGGCCCCTGCAAGACTTGATCACCGCCTGCAACGCACGCGCGCGGCGGAGATGCCTGGGCCGCTGCTATAGACGAAAGGCCAAGGCAGAAAGTGCAGAACGCCAGACGCGCGTAGACGTCTCGAACCTTGTTTTGGATGATGCGCTGTTTCGGAAGCGTACTCACGTCAAGGTGCTCCCCGCAGATGCTCGGGAACATACCCAAGCTTTTTTTCCATGGACGCAGGAATTGGGCACAAATGCCCAGCAGGGACACCAAGATCCCCACCGGGTGTTTGGACCAAAGCCAAAGAGACAATGAACCTAGATTGGCAACGCGCGGCCCACGTGGCCTGAAGGAGTTGTGAAAGACTTCAAAAATACGCACTTCCAAGGCAGTGGCGTATCAAGGACGGATCTAGGCGGCCAACAGTTCGCCGCGAAATCTTCGGAACCTTCGGTCATCCTTAATGGGCCGGAAGCATTCATCTTGGTCGAGCAGTTTCCCCATCCGCCATCCATGCATGGCGATGAATTCGAGCCGCTCGAGCGCCGCGCTGGCGTCACCAAGTAAGGCAAAGCCCGTCGCCCGAAAGTACTCCAGCGGCGTGTCGCGTTCGGTGGCGCCTTCAAGCGCCGCGCGGGCAGCATTCACCTCTCCAAGCTGCGCAAGGAGCGGGCCTAGTGCGTAGAGCGCGGGAATGGAACCTGGATCAATCTGAAGCTCTTGCCTCACCTTAGAAAGCGCGCGTTCAGCACAGGTTCGCGCCCATGCCGGATCCGAGTGCATTAGCAGACGTGCTGCGTTCATCTCATCCCCGAACCGGGCGGGCTCCAACCGAGAGGCCTTAAGGGACACCATCGAAGACGCTCTACGCCGCCCCATCCAGAGCAGCAGGATGCTTGCATCTGAGTGCAATGAGGCGTCGTTCGGCGCTAGTGCAACTGCCTTTTCCAGGTTCTTTGCGCTGTACCCATGCAGCCCGGTCATCATACTCGTTGACGCGCCTATGAAGTGCGCCAACGCGTTGCCAGGGTCGAGCGACAACGCGGCATCCACCTGTTCGAGCGCCAGTTCCGCAAGTTGCAATCCATCTGACCAGATCATGTGCCGCTTTAGGAGAAACGCCGCATAAAGCGCACGGGCATCTGCATTATTCGGGTCGGTGGCTACGGCCTGAGCGGCCAGTTCGCATGCGGTCCTCTGGGCACCATCGCAAGCCCGAGAAAAGCACTCCATCGCTTCGATGCAGAGCGCGTAAGCATCCAGAGCTCCATCGGGCGCGCCGGCGGGTAAGGAACTGCGGCCTACAGCGCCAAGTGCAACAACCGGAACCGTGAGGCGGTAACCGCCTCTCGGGATCGTTGCTATCAAACGCTTGTTCTGAAGTGTGCGCCGGAGTTCCGACACGACCTGCGTCAGGCTCTGGTCACTGACAAAGACGTTCGGCCACACTCGATCCAGAAGCTCGGCGCGGCCGACGACTTCACCCCCTGACAAAGCACTGAGAAGTCGGATCGCGCGAGGTGAGAGCTGTTGAACCTCGTCACCACGCTTGGCTGTACGGGCAGCACCGTCAATCAGCCAGCCATCAAGTCTCATGTGCATGCGTTCACCGCAAACGTATTCGTTCTTGAGGCGTCGGGCGTTGGTCGACCACTGACGACCACGAAGCCTTTGTGCGTAGCAGAAAAACAGGTTTCTGTAAATTCCGCGCCTGCCAGCAGGCAAAGCCCGCATGCGTCTTGTCAGATGCCCGCCGCATCCTGGTTCGCGCCCAGTGAAAGGTGCGTCGGCCCGTGACATCCGCTCAGAAGTCGTCGAATTGCGCGTGGGCAGAAGACCTCAAGCAAGTTTGCACAGCGTACATTGTCCTTCTGCGACCGAAGCGCGCAGCCTTTAGTGCGGCCGGTTCAAGAGTCAAGAACTTGATCATCCCTTAACGCTTCTGTGGTCGACAGGGTGCCGCAAGGTCAAAAAACCCCCGAAAGCGCCATGAAACTTCGCCAGCAGATCCTCTCACTCGTCGCCATACCGCTCGTCGGGCTCGTCCTTGTCTCCGGTATCGGTCTTTATCAGGCCAAGGTTGACCTGGACGAGACCACGCACGTTGAAACTGCTCTTGACTATGCAGATGTGGTCAGCGCCTTGGTGCACGAGCTTCAGGTCGAGCGGAGCTACTCTACCGGGTACCTGGCATCCCAAGGGCGTGAGTTTGGCGGTGTCCTGTCTTCGCAACGCGACCGAGTCGATGGCTGGCTCGAAGAGTTTGCATCCATTCACGATACCATAGCGCTCGACTATCCAGAGCTCTTGGCGATCCTCGATCACGATCTAGAGGCGCTTTCGACGACCCGGGAGGCGGTCTCGTCGCTAGCGACGACCGTCCCAGAGGCGTCTGCCTTGTACACGGGCATGATCAAAGACGCGCTTACCCTGACGGACGTCGCATTTGCCGATATCCACCTCGGGAGCATCGCTCTGGCAGGAGCAAGCTTCGTTGCATTGAGCGAAGGCAAAGAGGCAGCCGGGCAAGAGCGCGCATTGGGCGCGGCGGGCTTTGGTGCCGGAGAGTTCACGACCGAGCAACTCAGCGACTTTGTTGCCGCGGGCGCGAAGCAGGAATTCGCATTGATGCAGTCGGAACTCTATTCAAGAGAAGTTCTTCCCGGCCTCGATTTCTCGGAATATCTTGAAGTCGGAGCTATTGAAGAGTTGCGAAGGTTCGCCATTGCACATGCCGACGCAGGTGACCTGGAGTCGGTGACCGGAACAGACTGGTTTGAGGTCTCATCCGCGTGGATTGAACGCCTTCGCTCCGTGGAAGTTGATTTGCTCGCCGGCATTCACGCGCTAAACCGTCAAGAAGCCAACGCGGCCTTCCGCGAAGAAATGCTCTTTGCAGCAGCAGCCGCGATATCGCTAATATCAAGTCTCGTTGTGGCCTACCTGATCAGCCGCCGCTTCACAGGTCAGGTCGCACTCCTCAGCGATGCCATGACAAGTATATCTCGCAAGGAGTTCGACATTGAAATCGGAACCGTGTCAGTTGGTTCGGAAATCGGTGATCTTTCCCGTGCGCTTGAAAAAATGCGTAGCGATCTGCAGACCGCAGATCAGCAGCTGGTAGAGGCGTATTCCAAGAGCTTCGCCTTCGACGACAGCAATTCCGCCATGATGATTGTCGATCCTCAAATGCGTGTAACTGCGAGCAACAGGGCGACGCAGCACCTCCTTGAACACCATAAAGCGGCTTTCCGCAAAGTGTGGACCGACTTCGATCCCAGTCGTATGCTCGATCACTCGATCGATCGCTTCCACAAGGATCCGGAGCATCAACGTGCAATTCTGCGGGATCCGTCTCGCCTACCATGGCGAACGGATATTACGATTGGAGACCTGAAGTTTGAGCTGAATGCTTCCTACGTCAGAGGGGAAGATGGATCGTACGCCGGCAACATTCTGCAGTGGAGAGACGTCACTCTGGAAAGAATGAACGCGGGTGTGATTGCGGCAATCGACAAAGAACAATGTATCGTGGAGTATGATCTCGACGGATCATTGATCAAGGCCAATGCCAATTTTGTCGATCTCGTCGGCCTTGACATAGTTGAAGCTGCCGGGCGCAAGCACAAGAGTTTCTTGGCTAGAGAGGACGCGTCGAGCGATAAGCAGGATGAGATTTGGGCGGCGCTTCGCAAAGGCACACCGCACCATTCATTGCTCAAGCTCAGTGTACGGGATGGCGAAACCAAGTGGCTGCGCGCAAACCTGACCCCAATTTCTGATGGAAGTGGCAAGCCATTCAGAGTTGTGATGATTGCAATGGATGTCACCGCAGCGGAATCTGCCAGGGTAGAAGCGCAGGACGCGCAACAGAAAGACGAGATGGCGCGCGACAAGGTTGTGCGTGCATTGGGCTCAAGTCTCGACCAACTGTCGGAGGGTGATCTGACGTGCGAGATCCAGTCACCATTCGAAGGAGAGTACGAGCGACTGAGGGCCAACTTTAACGCGGCCGTTGAGCGGCTTGCGAACCTCATAGAGGGTGTCAGCCAAACCGTCGTTGGGGTCTCTGGAAATGCTTCGGAAGTGAGTGCGGCATCGAGCGACCTCGCGCGACGCACCGAGCGCCAAGCCGCGATGCTCGAGCAAACTGCCGCTGCGATTGTTGAGTTGACGTCGACTGTGCAGTCCACCGCAGAGAACGCGCGCGAAGCCGACACGGCCGTTACTGAGGCGCGTTCTGAGGCGGAAGCAGGCGGCAAAACCATGCAAGACGTGGTTGGAGCCATGGGGAGAATTGCGGAATCGTCGGCGAAGGTCGCCAAGATCATGGCCGTCATCGACGATATTGCGTTTCAGACCAATCTCTTGGCTCTGAATGCGGGCGTCGAGGCCGCGCGCGCCGGAGAAGCGGGCAAGGGCTTTTCGGTAGTTGCGTCCGAAGTACGTGCGTTGGCTCAGCGCGCGTCCGAGTCCGCCAAGGAAATCTCGGCAATCATCACCCTGAGCGACGAACAAGTGAAGTCCGGTGTCGACCTCGTAACCAAGGCCGGAGAGGCCCTGGACGGAATCGTGTCCCGCGTTGCGTCCACCGGAGAGCTTGTGGGCACCATCACGCACGCAGCTCGCGAGCAGGCCACGGCCGTGCAAGAGATCAACACCGCAATCTCATCGATGGATCAGACGACACAGCATAATGCGGCCATGGTGGAAGAGACATCGGCTGTGAGCGTAGCTTTGAGCTCCGACGCCGACGACCTGAAGAGCATGATTGCAGCTTTCAAAACAACAGGATCGGCAGAGGCGACCGACAAGGGCAGCACCTACCCAAGGCTCGCGTATCGCTGAGCCGGTGCATGGCCGTTTCCGCTATTTCTGCAGTTGTCATGCCCTTCCCCACGGCGCCCTCGAAGTCCTCGGCGGAGACGCTGGCCAGCCTTTGAGCTTACTTTACCAGATGCTGAGACATGCCAGCCGTGGCCGCCGCCTCGCCTCGTAGCGGCGGGCGGGCGCCTCCTTCCGTTTCCCATTACATGCACCCTGCCCCGGCTCATCGTCCCTGGCCTGCCCGGCTTCGCTATGTGCGCAGAGACGAGCGAGATCGAAGACTTGCAAAGTGCTGTGACGCTCCATGGCGGTGGGCCCAAGCGCCTCTGCCGACGCTGTTTTGCAAGGCTGCACTCCAGAGACTTACCATTGCACTACGTCAAAGCTGTTTCACTGCGCATTCACGCAAGCATATGAAAACATAGAATTAGACCGCCACTGTCGGCACAATCAGTCCTGTCGGAGTCGCTTCCAGGATTTGAAAATGACGTATTCACTGCGCATGTCGACCGCGAATTTCTGGGTCAATGCGAATGCATTCGTTGGCAGGCTGCGAGTCAGCGACAGTCTCCACATGATCCTTTTGCAAAGCTCGGCGCGGATGTCGGTGATACGCCGCAATACTACCGAGTATTTTACGCACGCAGCGCCACGTCTCGCAGGTAGCGCACGGGTCATCATCAATGGAAATTTCTATGCTTTGACCCGGAGCGGGCAATGGAGCGCTGTCACGGGCTCCGACCCTGTTGATCCCGCCGAGACGACGTCTCTAGGCCGGCTTGTCGACAACGAGGTTGCAATCGGCGGCGTCGTCTCACGACAGATGTTCAACTTTGCGCAAGTGCGCCGCTCCCAAACGCCTGGCCCGCTCCTTCGGCCGGAACCATTGCCCTGCGTGGCACCGCTAACAACCTGCCCTGATAGCTATGCCTACGAGTATCAGGCGAACTTTGGCCCGGCGCCAACCGGAGCCTGGGTCCAATCCGCAATAGGCGGCCTCGGTCCGCTCGTGATCCAAGGCCTGAAGTACGGCAATGGCAACCGCTACAGGGCCGGCGCTCCCGGCTCGCCACCCGCCACCGGCGCGCCGCCGGCAAATGCGCAGCCGTTCTTGACCCAAAGAAACAACAATACGTTTATCTCCGCCGCCGGCAGGTCGGTCTCGACAGGCAAGACAATCCTTGCGTCATCGTCCGAGAAAGAGAAAATTCTGATTATCGTGCAGGAGGATGGCAGTTCCGGCCAGAGGCTCGACCACATCCGCGACCGACTATTCGATCTCTCCTTTGACAACGCCGTGTTTCTGGACGGCAGTGACTCATCGTGCCTATGGTTCGGAGGGTCCTGGCGGATCCGGCCGGGCAACAGCAAGAACGAGACGATCAACTCCGGTGTCGCGTTTCATTGAAATGCCTCTTCTACTGGGAATAATCCACATCTTCGGAGGCTTCGCGCTGGTTGCGGCGGTTCTGCCTCGGATGTTGCCCGATCTGGTGCTGGTGTCTGGCACCGGCCTACACACGGTCATTGCCGTAGAGTGGTGGGCGGTGGCGTGCGCTGGGGCACTCTATTTGGTGGCGATTGTTCTGTCATTCCGTCGGCCCGGCTTCATGGCAGCGGTGCTAGGCATCTTTGCCGCAACCTCGATGACTCTGGCGTCGCACCGGGTCATTGTCGATGGCGCGAGCGGGACGGTGTCGGACGTTTGGCTGATGCTGCCAGTGCAGCAAATAATGGTGCCGACAACGGATGGGGCACATGTGCGGTTGGCCGGCGGCGGCCATTGGGCCACGCTGGAGGTCGCCGGAGAGGACCGGGTCATATTTGCCGGCATCGCTCCGTGGAAATTGGACCTGAGCCCGCTGGCCGAGCTCATCACCTAAATCGGGTCCGTTGTGTTGATTGGACAGGCCCGGTGAGGGCCAGTCGGCAGCGCCCCAAGCGGCCACCATCCGGGCGTGGAACAGCGTCCGGACAAAGGCGATGTCGGTGGACATGCCACGGTCGCATCCGGCGAAGCAACCATTGCGAATGGCGCGGAAGGTCTCGACGCCGTTCAGCGTGGCGTTAGCGGCGCTCCGGCTTTGAAGGTCGCGCATCGGCGCCAGACGATGCGTCAGGACGGCGTGCTTGCAATAGCTGCGCTGGCCAAAAACGGTTGCAAGAGGACGCTCCAAACCGCAACAATACCGCCACCGCGGCTCATATGAATGAGTTGCCGCATCTGAAGACCAGCCGAGATCACTGCCTGATGGCTCGCAATTTCGACCTCTCCGCGCTCCGCGCTTTCGTCACCGTGGCGGAATTGGGCGGCGTGACGAAGGCCGCAGGAGCGCTGCATCTCACGCAATCGGCCGTCTCTCTTCAACTCAAGCGCCTGGAAGAATCCTTGGGGGTTCCGCTGCTCGAGCGAAGCTCGCGCGGCGTGAGCCTGACCACGGCGGGCGTCCGCTTCATGGACGATGCGCGGGGTCTTCTCGCCCTCAACGACGCGGCATGGGAGCGGATGACCGACCGGTGCGACGGGGGCGAAATTGCCCTCGCGGTGCCGGAAGACCTTCTCTATCCCCACGTCCCCGAAGCCATGCGGATGTTCGAGCGCGTTGCGCCAGACTGGCCTGTCCGTCTCTGGACCGGTCTCAGCGCCGATATGAAGGCGCAGTACCGAGACGGTGTGATTGACGTTCTCCTGGTCACCGAGCGCCAGCCAGATGCGGATGCAACGGTCCTCCACCGCCTGCCGCTCCTTTGGATGGGTGCGCGCGGCGGCACCGCGTGGCAGCGTCGGCCTTTTCCGCTTGGCACCGTGGAGGGATGCGCATTCACGCGGCCGGCCGTGGAGGCGCTGAACGCCTCGTCGACAGACTGGACGATGGCGCTCGCCGCTGCGCATACCCAGGCCGTTGAGGCGAGCATGTTGGCCGATCAGGTCGTGCACATGCAGCTTGAGGGGACGATCGACGGCCGGTTCGAGGCCGTACCCCATGGCGGCACGTTGCCCAAACTTCCGCACTTCGCTGTTGCGCTTTATGTCACCGAAGGGCGGCACAGGGTGCCGTCGGCACGGCTGGCGATGTGCTTGCGCGAAACGTTCGCCCGCGCGCAGAGCGTGAACGCCGCGTGAGCGACGGCAAGGGCCATGAGCCCCCGCAATAGGGGCCATTTCAACATCTCGTTGGACTGACATTAGGGAAGGCTGCATAAGCCGCCCTACCGGCACATCAGAGTCGGCTAAGGCACCGTTTCGCGGGCCATTTTCATCTCAATTCAAGGAAACACCCTTTGCCAGGCGCGGGGGGCGGACTCATGACCAGATCAACCCAAACCCAAAACGAGCCATTCCCGGTGCGACGCCTGTTCCGCACGCGCTGTAGGTCGTGTGGCAGAAACATGAGCCTGAGATGCGCCTGCCCCACCGCCTTGGAAACGCTTGCCCACGGAGGTGCGCCACCGTGACGGAACGCACTCTCTAACACCAGCCTCGGACACCAGGGCGGACACGTGCATCGCGCGCGCGTCGCCGGGTGACGTCTCCACGGAGTCTTACCACGACAGGCCCGCCGGGCTGACCGGCACGAGCGCGACACCCAAGCGGGTATCGCAGCAAAAGACTTTTGCCCGACGCCTGTCCTCCGAGCGCTCCACACACCAACGCTCCCGGTCCCCTGACCGGGACGCGATCCCGCCTGGCCGATGCGTCGGCCCGACATCGAGAAAGGAAACGACGATGACAGCCACATTCTTTGGAACGACCGCCCTTCAAACCGCGCTTCACCCGATCCTCCACCTCACCAAAACCGCACTGCGCCAAGCGCGTTCGGACGCGCAGTTCGGGCTGCAGATGGGCCTAGGCACCGCTGGTCGGACGTTGTCCCACCACGCCCTCGCGGCATTGGCATCACATCATCTGCGCAAGGCCGGCCTCCTGGGCGAGAACACCAAGCCGCCGGCAGCGCAGCCGAGCAGGCCGCTCGCAGTCCACGATCTGCGCGCGATGCGCAGCCGGGCGATTTGGCGTGCGATCCAGTTGGTCGGGAGGCGCGGCAAATGAATGCGCTTGATCCTTCCGTAGGCGCGGCGAGCCAGCTTTCTGAGGGCAAGCCGCAGCTCCAGATATCGTTTTCGTTTGCAGGACATATAGCCATCGTGCGCTTCGCCGGCGACCTCGTGAGCCAGACCGCTGGGTCCGCGTTCGACGCCCTCGTCAGCGCCACCAACAGCGAGAGCAAGACGCTCATCGTCGATCTTCTCGACGTCCGGAAGATGACCCGAGCCGGGCTGCGTGGCCTGGTGGTGGCGGCAAAGCTCCTTGAGGCGACGAACGGCCGGATGCGGCTCGTGATCGCCGACGCCGATATGGAACGGCAGCTTCTCGACCTGCCGATCGATCACTTGCTGCATCTCGACCGCAGCGTTGACGCGGCGCTTGCGGCCCTCGCCAAGCCTGTCGGCGATGCCGAGATCACCTTGTCGCATGCGGAGCTCATTTGCTTGCCGACGCCCTCACGGGAGGCCGGGCAATGACCTTCGATACCTTCACCGGCGACGCCGCTACTGTTGTGACCGGTGTTGCGGCCGCCCTCTGTCTGACCTGCGGGCCGGCGTTCCGGAACAGGCAGGCAATCCTCGGTGCTCAGCTTTGTGCCGGCGCCTGCTTCGTGGCCCACTATCTCTGCCTCGGGATCACGGTTGCCGCGGCGGCAAACGTTCTGGGCCTCGTGCAAACGGCCGCGGCAATCTTCGCGGCGCGCAGCGCATCGATGACCCGCGTTGGATACGCTCTGATCGGACTGATGGTCCTGTCCGGTCTTTACTTCTGGCAGGGCCCGATCTCGGGGCTGAGCGTTCTCGCGATGACCCTGATCGCACTTGGCCGGATGCAGAAAGACGTGGTGCGTCTGCGGCTTCTGCTTCTGTCGGGCGGCGTTGTCTGGATGGTCCATGACGTGATCGCCGCAGCCTGGTTCGCGCTCGCAGCGGATATCGGAGCCTTCACAGTCGGCCTCTCCGCCCTCCTCTTGATGTACGTCCGCGTCCGCGTCGAATGGCGCCCACCGGCGCATCCGACCTTCGCGGCAGCCGTCTGAGGCCGCCGCATCGCCGGGGGCGCCTCTGATGACACCCCCACCCAACCGCACGTCACAACAAAGGAGAACCACCTCATGACGTCGCACGACCACCCACTGGCCGGGCCAGTGACCGCCTCCCGCGGCCGGGCTCTGCTTCCCTCCATTGCGCGCTTCCTTCGAGATCGGCGGCAGTACCGCGACCTCGAAGCGCTCCCCGATCACATGCTCCGGGACATCGGGCTGACCCGCTCTGACGTCCGGCGCGCAAAGCAGATGAACTGGCCGTTCTGACCAACGGCCACGGACGAAACCAAACTTCAAGATCTTCAAAGGAGACACACCATGAAACCCCTTGGCTTTGCCGAATACATCTGGCTCGACGGGAGCGTTCCGACGCAGGAGCTCCGCTCAAAGGCGCGCGTTGTCAGCGTCTCTTCGAACCCGGACCCTTCCGACTTTCCGGTCTGGAGTTTCGACGGATCCTCAACGGGGCAGGCCCCGGGGGACGATTCCGACTGCCTCCTCAAGCCCGTCCGCGCCGTCACCGACCCGCATCGTGGCGCCGGCAACTACCTTGTGCTTTGCGAGGTACAGAACCCCGATGGTGCCGCGCATCGGAGCAATCATCGGGCGAAGCTCCGCTCCGTTCTCGAGGCCGCGGGCGCTGAAGCGGCCCCGTGGGCCGGGTTTGAACAGGAATACACGATCCTTCGCGACGGCCGCCCGCTTGGCTTCCCGGCCGACGGATTTCCGGCACCGCAGGGCCCCTACTACTGTAGCGTAGGTTCCGATGTCGCCTTCGGCCGCGCGCTTGCCAACGCCCATGCCGCGCTCTGTCTCGATGCCAACCTCCTGATTTACGGCATCAATGCCGAGGTGATGCCCGGTCAATGGGAGTTTCAGATCGGCTATCGCGGGGTCGAGGGGGAACCGGCGGACGCCCTGATCACCGCCGACCACGTCTGGCTGGCGCGCTACCTGCTGAAGCGCGAGGCAGAAGCGCGGGGTCTCCGCATCTCTTTCGCCAACAAACCGGTCTTGGGCGACTGGAATGGCGCAGGCATGCACACGAACTTCTCGACTGCGGCGACCCGTGCGCCGGCAACAGGGTACGCAGCCATCGAAGCGGCAATCACCGCGCTATCGAACCGCCATGACGCCCATATCCCGCACTATGGCGATGGATTGGAGGCCCGCCTGACCGGACTTCACGAAACCTGTGCGATCGAGGATTTCCGGGCCGGCGTCGCCCATCGCGGCGCGTCGATTCGCATTCCACAGCCGGTGGCGCAGAATGGCTATGGCTATTTCGAGGACCGGCGCCCCGGAGCCAACGCCGACCCTTATCGCGTCGTTGCCTGCCTCGTCGAAACTGTCTGCTTGGCAGGATCGTCTGCAAGCTCACTCGACAAATCGCTGAACACTGTCGCGGCCGCATAGCCGTCAACCAATCCCTGTTGAAGGAGGAATTTCGATGCTCGGACATCTTGTTTTGTGGAAAGCCGCATTCTCAGCGCCCATCGCCCCGAAACTGCATTCAGAAAGGACAAGCGGGGAGCGAAAGCACCCCGGTGGCCGGCGGCGCAGGGCGCAATGGCAGCGATCACCCTGACCGTCCTGTCCCTCTCAGATCCAGCCAGCGCGGCCAAACCCGACGCGGAAGCGGCATTTGTACTCAACACGCTGTTCCTGCTGGTTCGCGGAGCGCTGGTCATGTTCCTGGCCACTGGCTGCGCGATACTTGTGCCCGGTGGCGCACCCTTGGTCGGCAAGGTCGCTTGATCGACTACAGATTGCCGGCAGGCCCGGCGGCCAGCGGTGCAAAGGCCCTCATGCACCAAGCTCGAGAGACCGTCCGCCTGTATCAGCCCCTGACCATAGTCACGGACCAAGCGGCCAAATCTGCCAAGATCAGTGCACCGCTCCCGTAGCGCGCGTCGGCGAGTTTGAAGAAGGGTTTGGCGCCGACAGAGCTGATCGGGAGGCACCTGTCGTGTCGACGATAAGCAGGGCCGCGCACGCAATTCGCCCCTTCGGCAGCCGGCAGCTTGCCCACGACCTCCCGGGGCGCCAATCACCGCTTGTGTGCGATCGTGCCGCCTTTGGGCGCGCATGCACGTCACCATCTGCGCCCCTATCAAGGCGCTCTAGCCATAAATATGCAAATACTTTCAAGACTTTGATTCTGAGTGCGTTGCTCGGGCCTTTCGTGTCGATCGACCGCAAAAGTTGCCGCGTTGCCAAGGTTCAAAGGCACAGATCTCATCCAGGTTCACAGAGGACAGGCCGGCCTCGGCGACCACTCGCCGCGACGGCCCGGTGCAGGCATGGCGCGCTCTACGCCGGGCCGGCGCGCCGATAGGGTTGGCCCGTCGCGACTCGCATGTTCGGTGAGCGACGCGGCCGATCGCTCACCCATTCTCTCGGCACTCCGCTCCATCTGGGGCGGGTCCCTGCCCCGTACTCCACAGCCCGACCACTCGGCCGGCTGTTCGCGATCCTGCTACATACGGAGGCCCGCATGGCCCTTGACCCGCTATCAACCTACGACAAAGTCGTCTTCCACTTCGACGGCAACAACAATGACCCCGACGATATCGCTGCCCTCGCCATGGCCGCCTTGTTGGCAAAAGCGGCCGGGATCGAAGACAAGATCGTGTTTTACTACGGCAACAACCTGTCGGAAAAGAACAACACCGATCAACTGGCCAAGATGGATGCCGCAGCAGACTTCTCCGAAAGCCTCGGCATCGAGACCGTCGGCTATCAGGACGATATTGCCGGGGCGACCGCCCAGCTCGCCGCCCTCTTCAACGACCCCGCCCATGACAACGTTCTCGTACTTGACGGCGGCCCGATGGAAGCGAGCTACCGCGCGCTCGAGCTGACCGATCCGGGGCGCCTCAGTGCCATCACCCAGGTGTCGCATTCCGGCTGGAATGAAAACCGCGACGTCATCAATCGCCCCGGGATCACCGAGGCAAGAACATGGGACGATATCGCCGACGATTTTCCCGCCGTCGAGCAAGTCGAAATTCGAGATCAGAACAATGGCGGCAACAACGACAAGGGCTTCAACAACGCCAGCTGGTCCTGGCTCGATACGGCGACAGACCCGGTCCTGACCGAAGCCCGCGAGATCATGGAGCTTGCCCCCGGCAACAAGAAGAACGACCCCTCCGATGCGGGCATGCTGTTCTTCGCGCTGACCGGCAACGAGGACGGCACACCGCAGGACGCTGAGGACTATTTCGAGGCCAGCGGCGCGTTCGATTTCGGTGGCACGCCGCCTGTCGAGCCGCCCAAGCCGCCGGCACCGCCCGAGCCGCCCGAACCACCCGTCGACGCGGAGCTGCCAGAAGGGTACTCCGTCTTCCTCGTCGATACCCAAAGCGATGCCGTTATCCTGGAACTCTTCGGAGGCGATGAGGTAGACGAGAGCCTCCTAGCGGGACGCTCCGTCGGCCTTGCGGTGACCACCGATGCCTCCGAGATCGACAGCATGCGCCTGTCGCTCGGCGACCAAGAGCAGCTCGAGCGGATAGAGCCCTACGCCCTCTTTGGGGATATCAACGGCGACTACCGGGAGGGGCAGAGTTTCGAGGACGGCGCCTATGCGCTTGAGGTCAACGCCTATGCCACTGCGAATGGCAATGGGCCGGCGGCGGAGACATTCGTGGTCGACTTCACGGTCACACCGGCCTCCGACCCAGACCCTGTTCCCGACCCGGAGCCCGAACCAGAGCCAGATCCTGTGCCAGATCCGGACCTGGCCTTGCCCGAGGGATACAGCGCCTTCATCGTCGACACCGCGACAGACGACATCCTGGCCGAACTTACCGGCGGTGACACTATCGACTTTGCCGATCTGTCCGGCCGCACGGTCAGCATCGCGGTCTTCACAGAAGTGGATGAGGTCGACTCGATGCGCCTATCGCTCGACGGCGCCTCTCGGCTGGAGCGGGTGGAGCCCTATGCGCTCTTCGGCGACATCGACGAAGACTACATGGGTGGCCGAACGCTGGACGCAGGCAGCTACGCGATGAGCGTGGACGTCTTCAGCACGCCGAACGGCACAGGCACCGCGATAGAGAGCTTCGACGTGGACTTCGACGTCGTGTAAGGCCCGCAGCCCACGAAACGCTGGAGCTGAGCACTCTGCTCCAGCCCCCAGGGCGCCCGTCATGCGCCAGCTGTGCCGCGTGGGCCGAGGTCTCTGCTCGCACAGGCGCCGATGGCGTGTTGTTGGGCGGCGCGGCATGCCCCTTGCGCAGCGCCGCCTATAGATACCGAACCGGCGAGCGCACGTCTCCTGCCCCGCCACATAGGCCAGCTGCGCGGTCACCGCGTCGATGCCGTGGTGCGAGATCCACTGCCGCGCCAGCCGGTCTGACGCGCCCAGATCGCGCGTAGGGCGTCGCTTGTCCAAGGGCCGGGCGGCCTGTGTACCGCCGGCTGATCACGTCCTCAGCAGATCAGGCGGTTTGCCGACCGTAGTAGAGCGTGACCACGTGCTGCGCTTCGGCAAAGAACAGCCAGCGTTCCAGGCCGATCCCGACGGTCATGGACGCCGTGCCGAGCGTGCAAAACAGGACGGACCACCATCCGCCTGCCAGAAAGGCCACAAGAAAGCAGGCGAAGGGCACGGCAAAGGCCAGAAGCCGCGTGTACTGGCGCAGGCGGGTCGCGTGGGACCGGGCGATTTCGAACCCCATCTCGGTGAGCAGATAGTTTGTCTCGGTATGCGGCGCCTCGAGCAGCCGCACCTCGCCCTGTTCGCCCAGCCCCGTAGCCGTGCCGATCGTCGAGGCCGACTGTGTGCCGTCGAGAAACCCCCAATACTCGCGTTTGACCATGTATCCCAGGGCCACCGTGACCATCGCGGCGCCCAACAGCTCGCTTTGTCCGGGCAGAGACCAGACCGCACCGAGCCATGCCAGCAACGCAGCACCGGTCATCAGCCCGTAGACCAGATAGCCGATCGGCGTCCAGACGTTGCTCCAGGCCCGAACCGTCTGAAGCGACGCGTAGATCATCGACGTGCAATAAATCGTCGCGAGAGCCAGAACCGCCGTCAGCCCTCCGAGAAGCGTTGCCACGACGCCCGCCACCCCGCCGCTGGCCCCGTTGATCGCGAAGAGAGCCCAGAGCGCCGCAAAGAGCAGCGCGGGGGGATAGGTCACCACCGCCGCGACGCCCTCGCGGGAGAGCCAAGAGCTCCGCCATTGGCTGAGCGCGCGCCACGCGCGTTCCGGGTGGCCCAGATGCAAGGTTGAGGACAAAAGGCCCGCGGTGACCAGCCCGAGTGCGAGCGCAAAGGCGATGAGGCCGAATGCGCGATCCGGCGCCAGAACGCCAGCCGCGGAAAACACCGCCAACCAGATCAGCAAGCCGTAACCGGCGCCCGAGGCCGTGGTAAAAAAGATGACCGACTTCGCGGGATGCACGACCGCCTCTCTTCCTGTTCAGCCGGTCAATGCGCGGTCGATCCAGCGCGCGATCAGACCGGCCCCGTCTTTGTCACCGGCGCTGTGATCCAGCATCCTCGGTGCTTGGATGGCCGTCGCGTTGGGCGTGTCAGACACCTCCGGCGCCTTGCGCGCGCGGGGCGGCAGATAGCGGTTGACCGGGCGCGCGCCCTGTTCCGGCATCAGTTCGAACCCGTCGCGCGCCGCAACCAGCAGCGACACGTCCGAGGCCGGATCGCCGAGATCGCCGAAATGGCGCGCCCCGGCCGGGCAGGTCGACACGCACGCGGGCACCCGGCTCTCCTCGGGCAGGCTGTCATTGTAGATCTTGTCGACGCAAAGCGTGCATTTCTTCATCACGCCTTCGATTTCGTCGTATTCGCGCGCGCCATAGGGGCACGCCCAGGAACAGAGCTTGCAGCCGATGCAGGTGTCCGCATTGACCAGCACGATCCCGTCTTCCTCGCGCTTATACGATGCGCCGGTCGGGCAGACCGTGACGCAGGGCGCGTCCTCGCAATGCAGGCAGGACTTTGGGAAATGCACCGTGCGGCCGAACCCGGTTTCGGCGTCGTGCACCTCGTAGCTGTGGATGCGGTTGAACCATACGCCCGACGGTTCATCGCCATAGGCCAGCAAATCGGTCAGGGGGCCGCTGTGACCCCCGGCATTCCACTCTTTGCAGTTCACCGCACAGGCATGGCATCCGACGCAGATGTCGAGGTCGATGACAAGGCCGAGCTTGCGGTCGGTGGTTTCGGGCAACGACGTCATTCTGCAGCCTCCGATGGGGATTGCCGCGGGCCAGCGGGGGTGCCCGGTTCCAGCCCGTCGATGGCGGCGGCATTTTCGGCGCGGTGCGCGATCCATTCGCGGTGCGGCACGCCGGGCGACGGCCGCGGATCGGATTTCACGGCATCGCCGAAGCGCAGGACCGGGGGTTGCGCGGGCGGCGTGGCAACCTGGTCGAAGACCGGCAGGGAATCTTCTGCGCGCTGATCCGCGCAGCGCTCGATCCGGACGCGGAGGTCATACCAGGCGGCCTGGCCGGTCACCGGATCGGAGTTTGAATAACGGTGCCCGCCTTCGCGTTCCGGCAACAGATCAGAGATCACGTGGTTCAACAGAAACCCCTCCGTGGTCTCAGGCGCGCCTTTGCCCAGGCCCCAGGCCCCTTTGCGCTTTCCAATGGCATTCCAGGTCCAGACGGTATGGGGGTTGGTGCCGCGCATCCGTCGCGCACGGCAGCGGATCCGGCCGGTATGGCCGATCACCCAGATCCAATCATCATCCTCTACGCCAAGAGACTCCGCAAGCTCATCGTTCAGAAACAAGGGGTTGCGCGATGTGATCTGCCGTAGCCACGCATTCTGCGTGCCCCAGCTGTGATACATGTGCATTGGCCGCTGCGTGATCGCATGGATCGGGAAATCCTGACCATCCAGCGCGGCTTCCTCGAACGGCGCATACCAGATCGGGAGCGGATCGAAGTACGTCTCGACCCGGGCGCGATGCGCCTCAGGGGGTTGCCGGGGCCCATGCCCGCGCGCGGCGAGGCGGAACTTCTGCATCGTTTCCGAGTAAAGCTGGAAAATGATCGGGTCGGTCGACGGGATCCATCCCATCTCGTGCGCGAAGGCCAGATAGCGGGCGTTGAACGGCTTCATGTACTGCGCGTCATGCGGAAATTCGTGCACGTGAAAGCAGCCGTTTTCGATGTAATGCTGCAGTTGGTCGGGGTTCGGTCGGCCGCGTCCAAAGCTGTCGCCGTCGCCGCGCCAGCCTGCCAGCGGGCCGATCCCCGGCATGCGTTCGTGATTGACGATGTAATCGGGATAGCCGCCGGGATACCGGGGCGTGCCGTCGGCATGGCTGAAGCCCGGAAGGTTCAGCCGTGCGCCAAGGTCGATGAGCACATCCTGAAACGGGCGTACATCGCGGTCGGGTGCGACAACCGGCTGCCGGATCGCATCGCCCGGCCCGTGCGCGGTGCTGATCGGCCGGTCGAGCAGCGAAATGCAGTCCCACCGTTCCAGATAGGTCGTGTCGGGCAGCACCAGATCGGCGTAGGCCACGGTTTCAGAGTGAAAGGCATCGACATAGATGAACCGAGGGATCTTGTAGGTGCCGTCGGGGTTCTTGTCGGTCAAATACTCGATCGTCGCAGGCGTGTTCATGGACGAATTCCACGCCATGTTGGCCATGTACATAAACAGCACGTCGATCGGGTAAGGGTCGCCCGCCCACGCGTTGTGCAGCACCATGTGCATCAAGCCATGCGCCGCGACGGGATGTTCCCAGCTATAGGCCTTGTCGATCCGGAGCGGCGCGCCTGCATCATCCACAATCAGGTCTTCGGGCCCCGTGGGGTTACCGATGGGCATGCCGCCCAGGGGCGTGTTGGGCGCGGTTTCGACGCCGGCGGGCTTCGGACCCGGCGGGATCGGCTTGGGGAACGGTGGCTTGTAGCGCCATCCGCCCGGGCAGTCGACGGAGCCCAGAAGCGCCTGCAAAAGATGGATCGCGCGGCAGGTGTGAAACCCGTTGGAATGGGCTGAGATCCCGCGCATTGCATGCATCGAGACCGGACGCCCAATCATCCGCTCATGCCGACGACCCAGCCAGTCGGTCCAGGGCTGTTCGATGGTGATCTCGTGCTCGAAGGCCGCCTCGGCCAGTTCCGATGCGATGCGGCGGATCGTGTCAGCCTTGATCCCGATCTGGTCTGCGACGGCTTCGGGCGCATAGCTGTCGGCGAGGTAGCGCCGCGCGATCAGTTCGAAGGCCGGGACGGCGCGGCGCCCATCGGGCAGGATCCGCTCGCCGACCAAAACCGGCGTGACGTTTGTCATTGCCGGACGCAGATCCTGCGCCGTCGCGTCCCAGACCAAGGGCTGGCCTTCAGAATCGCGGGCAAAGAGCCCGTCCTCGGCCGTGCCGGGCGCGTCGATAACCAGCCAGCCGGCATTGGAATACCGCCCGAGATAGGCGAAATCGACGCGTTCCGCCCGCAAAAGCTCGTGGATCAGCGCAAAAACAAAGAGCCCATCCGTCCCGGGCCGAAGCCCGATCCATTCATCGGCAATCGCCGAATATCCCGTCCGCACGGGGTTGATCGAGACAAACTTGGCATCGCCCCGTGTGCGCAGCTTGCCCAGGCCCAGCTTGATCGGGTTGCTGTCGTGATCCTCGGCCACGCCGAACAGCATGAAATACCGCGTACGGTCCCAGTCGGGTTCGCCAAACTCCCAGAACGCGCCGCCCAGCGTGTACAACCCACCGGCCGCCATGTTGACCGAACAGAACCCGCCATGGGCCGCGAAGTTGGGGGTCCCGAATTGCGCCGCCCACCAGCCGGTCAGCGACTGGCTCTGATCGCGGCCGGTGAAAAAGGCCAGCTTGCGCGGGTCCTTTGCGCGCGCGGCGCCCAGCCATTCCGTTGCCAGGGCCAGCGCCTCAGACCACTCGATCTCTTCGAACTCACCAGAGCCACGTTCGCCCACGCGCTTCAGCGGCTTGCTGAGCCGCGCGGGCGAATAATGGTTCATGATCCCCGCCGACCCCTTCGCGCAGAGCACACCCCGGTTGACCGGGTGATCGGGGTTGCCCTCGATGTACCGCACTGCACTGTTCTTGAGGTACACGCGGATCCCGCAGCGGCAGGCGCACATGTAGCAGGTGGTCGTCTTTACCTCGTCCGCGACCTTCGAGGCCACATCGACCTTTTCGCGCACGGTTTCGAAGGGATTTGGAAGCCTCCCGAACATTTAGGTCCTCGCATCATTGCTTCTGCCTAAGGTCGCGCGCCGTCGCGCGCGCCTCGGTGGAGTCCAATTTTTCGGCTACTTGAACGTGAGATACATCGCCGACGTCCACGCCTTGGCGTCGTCGATCTGGCGTCCCTGGAAGTAGATCGGCCGGTGCCCATGGGGACCATTGACGGCGTCAACGGTCAGCGTGCCGGACACGTCGCGCGGCATGGCGGTGTCCGACAGGCGTTCCACGGCGAGGAACATGTCAACGCCGCCCAGCTCACGACGCAGGATCCCTGCCTCCATCAGATCTGCCCCGGTCACCTCCCAATCGAAATCTGGGCAATGCACGAAGGGGTTGCCGTCCAGCGGGTTGCCGACCTTCACATAGCCGTCGATCGTGCCGGACAGGCGGATACGGCAGTGGGCGAGGTTGTTTATCTCGGTCTCGACGGCGTCGCTGTCACCATAGGTGTCGGTGGAAAAACCGATGGTCGTCGGGCCAGCGCGCCAACAGGTTTCTTCCAGGTGCTCCAAGCCGCGGCCCCGGAACCCGTTGATCACACCGTTGAGGACCTCGATGCGGCCTTTCCAGTCGCACCAGCGATAGCGGTCGCGGATCCGCGCACCGCCAAAGCGGATGCGAATACGGCGGTCAGAATATCCGGCCTCCTCTTGCAGATTGCGGCTCCAGATCTGCCCGGTATGGTCAAACGCCGCGATCTCGTCCCAGCCGGCATCTCCGAGGAAGCGATAGGCGATCTCGGCCGCTCCAGTGCTCTCGAAGTCTTCGCCCATCAGATGATCGCCGCAGCGCGCCAATCCCACGAGACGCTCGCCCGTGGTGGCCCAGGTGCGACGGTTCCACAGCGCCTTGGCGATCGGCTCGCGCTCGACGCTGTCGCAGATCAGGCCCGTGATCCCGCCCCGCGTGCCAAAGACTTGCGTCCCCGGCGCACCGCCGCCGCATCGGCCGCGATGCTCGTCGCCGCTGGAGGACGCGCCCAACTTGTAACCACGCCGCGCGATCTCCTGGTAGACCCAAGGGAAGTGACCCCAGGCGCAAGAGATTTCGACAAGCCGGTGAAGGACCGGGTGATACCAGTCCAGATTGCAGCGCCGCCCGCCGACATGTGGAATGATCAGATGTCCCTCGGGATCGTGGGCGTAGGTGGCCCAGAGTTCCTCGAGGGGCCAGGCCCCAGGCTGGATCGTGTCGCCCTCCATATCTTCGTTCCATTCGAAGGAGCGGGCGATGCCGCCCTGGGCATCAAATGGAAATTCAGGTGTTTTGCCATGAATGAAGACCACGTTGTGATCTCCCCCCGCACAAGAATTGCCACACCATTCCGTGCCCGGGAAACAGATGAATTTGCCCTCTTCGTTAAGGCTTTGGATCAACTCGACATCCGCGACCCAATTGGCCTTCGTAATATTGAAATCGTTGGCCGTATACCCCAGGAAATCCATCTGAGCGATATCTCGGCCATAGGTCATGTTGTATTCGGTACTGAAATTGCCGACGGTGTTCTCGGAGTGAATGTGAAGATCGCCGTAAAGCAGACGCGGGGCGGGGCAGTCCGGGTCTAGCGTCACATAAAACGTCTTCGCATCGATGTCCGCACGATCGACATGGGTTGCCGTCACAACCAGCTCGCCCGCTCGGTCGGTCGGCAGATCGTCGATCTTTGCGAAGGACCACCCGTCCTGCGCCAAATCGAGCGTCCGGTCGTAGACCGTTGTGCCGTCCAAGGAGGCGGTGACCTGCACGCGGTCGGTCTGGTTTTCGCAGGTGTTGCCCCACGCGTCGGCCGTATGCAGCGTCAGCGCCAGCGGCTCACCCGGGCGCAGCATGCGCGGCCCCGCGACCTCCAGCATCGCAGGACGTCCGGGCGCGATGTCGATCACGACGTCACCGGGAATATCGCAGAAGCGCGACGTGCCGAGCGGGTCGACATAGCAGCGAAACCGGAAATCGTGCTCGGCCGTGGTTTGGACGCGCGTTCCGGGTCCGCCCCCGCGACGGTCGCCAAGGCGGATGACAATGTGATCACCCGGGTTGAGATATCCATCGACCGTATCGACGATCACGGCCTTCTGGAACGGGCGTTCGTGCCCTTTCTGATCGAAGCGGATCTTCAGCGACTGCACCGTCGCCGGGCCTTGCCCGTCGCAGAGCGGGCCGGCCTGGTATTCGGCCGAAACATAGTTCGCCCCGGCCGGGTCGCTCGTCTGGAACAAGGCCCAGTCGGAATAGAATTTGAAGGTGGCCTTGATCCAAGCGCCATCGGCGATGCCCGAGGCGCCAACCTCGTAATCCAGTACGATCTCGGTCCATTCGCCTGCCGTCAACCTGTCAACATTGCTGGTGACTTTGCCGAGAAACGGCATTGCCTTGGTTTTTTCGTAGAGACCTTGGGGAGCGGTATAATCGCCCAGCCGTTCGCGCAGCTCGGTCTGGGTGAATGCGGTGCGGATCCATCCGTCGGCAGTTTGCTTGTCCATGGTCTTTTCCTTACGGGTGGTTGAACAATTGAAGACGATTGGCCGCCCGCCGGACAAACGGCCCGGCGGGCGCTGCAGAGCATCAGAACGGCCAGGGCGCCGTGGGATCCCACACCGGCAGGCCAAGGAAGGCGTACCAGGGCGCCATCACCAGCAGCCCGTAGGCCATCGCGATCAGGACCGAGACCCAGCCGACCTTGAAATAGTCCCCCATCGTGAACTCGTCCGAGCCATAGGCGATGACCGCGGCGGTGATCTGCGTCGGCAACAGATAGGCAAACGTGTCGGTGTCGCAGACCAGCAGCATGAAGGCGACCTTGTGGAAGCCAAGCACCTCGGCCAATTCGAACGTGATCGGCGCAAGCATGGCGATGGCGGCCACGTTAGACAGCATCCCGATCCGGATGATGTGGGTGCCCACCATCAGCGCCAGAACCGCCTGCCACCAAACCATGCCTTCGACAACGTGGTGGATCTCGTCGGACAGATAGGCGGCCAATCCCGACTGCGACATCGCCGCGGTCATCGTGATCGCACCGCCGAGCAGCAGGAACGTGCCCCAGATGGTTTTCTCGGACACTTCCTTCCAGGTGAACGGAAACAGCCCTGGCGTGAAGAGCAGCATGATCCCGGCCAGGCCGATGATCCCCAGCTGATAGCGGTGCAGCTCGAAGATCGGGCTGCCGCGCCCCATCATGAAGAGCAACGCGACAACCGCAAAGACCGCCACCAGCGTCCATTCCGCCTTGGACATCGGGCCGAGTTCCTTGTGCGCCTCATGGATGCGCTGGTGCCCGCCGGCCATCTTCACGTCCTTGGTCTTGAAGTGGTAGCGGACCCAGATCGCGGTGATGAAGAACATGCCCAGATAGGGGAATTGCAGGATCGCCCACTGCAGATAGCTGATCTCGAACCCGTCTTGGCCCATGATATCGACCATGATCAGGTTCGGCAGATGCGCCGTCATGATGAAGACACCGCATATCATCGGTCCGTAGACCAGCGACTGGATGACGATTGCCTTGCGCGCAGACAGCTCCTCGGGCGTGGTGCCCAGCAGGTTGCAGATCCCCTTCACGACGGGAAGCAGGGTCGCCGCACGGGCGTTGGCCGCCGGGATGACAAACGCCAGCGCCACATTCACGGCGAACATGCCCATGATGACCTGGCCCGCGGTCGACGCCTTTAGGCGGTCGAGTATCGCCAGCGCGATACGGCGATCGGCGCGCAAAAGCTGCATGATCGCGCCGACAAGGAAGGCAAACAGGCACAACCACACGACATGGCGCGTGAAACCCGCAAACACGGTGCCCATTGGCGGGCGGCCGTCAACCCAGGGGATGCCTTCGGTCAGGATCAGAAGCAGAGGGATGCAGATGCCGGTGATCCCGACGGGCATGGCACCCGAGACCCACATGATGCAGGCCCAAAGGACAATACCCGCCACGGCCATCCCGTTTTCGGACAAGCCTTCGGGTGGCGAGAACACAAAGAGCATAAGGAACAGCACCACCCACGCGCCGGCAAATCCTCCCAGCATGCGCACGGGGCTGCCGCCCGTTTCTTCGATGTTTGAGATAATCATTTGGACAAAACTGCCGCGCGGCCCCACCGGCGGCGAGGTGCCAGGAACTTCAGTCATGTGTCTCCTCCCCGGTTGCTGCGACTGCCGGTTTAGCCGGCAGGTGCGTCACAACGAATTGGGCAACAGGCGTCGCCCGAAGAAACAGTGCCCAAAATTTTTGTGCCGGTATGTCGTCCGCGCGACAGACGCACGGTTGCACACAGTGCTAGCGCGAAACGAGGTCGGAGCCCGACAGGCTCGGTTTGTTTGGGACGATCTTACGAAACGTGGTACGTTGTTCCGGGAGGGGTCGCGATGTTCGCGGGAACCGGGATGCTTTCGGTCGATTTTGCTCCGCATCTGTCGCAGCAGGACTTGGGCGTTTTGCTCTCGCGGGCGCGGCCTTCATCCTTTCGAAAACGTGATCCGCTCTTTACCGCCGGCGAGCGGTCACAGAGCGCGCTTCTGATCACGAAGGGCCAGGTGAAACTCTTCCGCATGTCCGAGGACGGGCGCGAAGTTATCTTCCGATACAGTGCCGTGGGCGAGATCATCGGCCTCGCCGAGTTGCTGTCGAATTCTCCCCGGGAAACCTGTGCGGAGGCCCAGCTGAGCACCGAGGTCTACATGATCCCGCGCAAGGCGATGCTGGATTTCATGCAGCAGCGCCCGGAAGTGGCCCTGCGCGCCATCGGCGTGCTGGCGGCCCGGGTGCGGTCACTGGAGGAAGCGCTCACGAACCTCGCGAGCGACAATGTCGAGATCCGGTTATTGCGTCTGCTCGACAGGATGGCTGTTTTGGGCGATCGCCAGCCCGACGGGCGGGTCCTGCTTGATTTTCCCTATACACATCAGGACGTCGCCAATCAGATTACCGCGAGCCGACAGACGGTGTCGTCGATCTTTGCCGAACTGAAACGCCGCGGTGTGATCGAAAGCGTGGGGCGTACGGCGCTGCTGTTCCAAAGCCCGGATGACGTGCGCAGGCACTAAGATGGGGATCCCGTTCGCCGATCGCCTGCCCTGGCCGCGCGAGGCCGCCCAGCCCGACCCCGCCCCTGCCGCCGACCTGACGCTGGCCCCGAGCAACATCGCATTGGACGTGCATGGCAATCCGGCGCGCGCGCGCCTGCATGTCTATTCCGATGGTAATCACCACATGGCGCTTGCCGAGACCATGGCGGCCTTTCTGGCCGCCAGGCCCGAAGTCGAGGACATCTTCTACCTCACCACACCGCCAAGACTGTCGATTGAGGCCCTCAGCAGCGGCCGGGTGCGGCTGGGCAATCTCGAGATTTCAACGGCGCCGCATGTGCTCATCGGCCCCGAGGAGATCTTGGGATCGCTCCACGATCAGGGGGTCATCGCGTCGAACACGCCCTTCATGCGCAGTGCGGGCAACGTGCCGCTCTTCCGCAAAGGCAACCCAAAGGGGATCGAAGGGGTGTCGTCGCTCTTCCGCGACGACGTACGGCTGGCGCTGTCGAACCCGATCACCGAGTCCGCGTCGTTCACCATCTACGCGGCAGACCTCGTGGCCGCCGCGCCGACGGACGCGCCGAACGGCGGGTGGCAGGCTTGGCTGGAAAGCGATGCGGTCGTGAAGAGCCGCGTGATCCACCACCGCGAGATCCCCGAGCTTCTGGCGCTCGACGCCGCCGATGTCAGTCTGATCTATCGCCATCTCGGACTGCGCTATGCGCGCGTCTTTCCCGACGTCTTTGAGATCGGGGATATCGTCGATCCCGCCAACACGACGCGCTACCATGTGGGCCTGATCGGTGATGGCGGCCCGTTCGGCCGCGAGTTTGCCGAGCATCTGCAGAGCAGCGAGGTCGCTGCGATCTACCGGTCACATGGGCTGGCGGCGCTCGACGATCCGCTCGTCTAGGGGCCAAAGCAGGAGATCCAAACACAAAGCTTCGCGCCTGGTGTCCGCCAGCCGACAGCACTGGTCAAGGGAACCAGTGATGATCGGTTCTCCGACAGGGGCGAGATGTGATGCCGCAGAAGCTGCGATCCGAGACCGTAGAACCCGAACCGACGCGCATGTCAGAGGCCGGGCCCGCGAGGCGGACCCGGTCACGGACCGCGCGCAGCCTTGGCTTCTTTCTGTGGGAGCGACGGTGGTTCGTCTTTGCGATCCTGCTTGGCGCAGTCCTGCTGACGCTGCCAACCCCCGACGGACTGACCCGCGAAGGCTGGATCACCATCGTCATTTCGGTGGTGTCGATCGTTCTGTTCGTGGCCGAACCGGTGCCCCTGCCGACGGTGGCCCTGATGATCATTGCCGGTCAGGTCCTGCTGCTGGGTATCGATTCGACCACCGTCGCGAAGAGTTTGATGAACGATTCCGTCCTCTTCATCATGGGGTCGCTGATGCTGGCGGTCGCCATCGTCAAACAGAAGCTGGACAAGCGGATCGCCTATCTGATCGTGCGCATGACCGGCACGAAAACGGTCAATATCTCGTTCGGGATTGCGCTGGTGTCGGGCATTCTGGCCTCGGTCATGGGCGAACACACGGTCGCGGCCATGATGCTGCCCGTGGCACTCACGCTGATCACGCTGACCTCCGAAGACCCCAAGGAGGTGCGCAAGCTCGCCGCCGTGCTCCTCTTTTCCATCTGTTACGGCTGTTCGATCGCCGGCATCGGCACACCTTCGGGTGGCGCGCGAAATGCGATTATGGTGGACTACTGGCGGCAGTTCTTTCACGACCCCGCCGATCCGGCGACCGATATCTACCTCGTCGACTACGCCACGTGGATCGCCTATTGCTACCCGATCTTCTTGATCCAGCTGCCGTTTTTGACGGGCATCCTCTATTTCACCTTCCGCCCCAGGAAAACGAACCTCTCCCGCGCCGTGGTCAAGCTGCGCCGGCAGATCGAAAAGGAAGGCTCGATGAAGCTCGCGGACTGGCTCGCGATCTTCGTCTTCCTCGCCATTCTACTGGCCTGGATCACGCTGTCGGATGTCTACGGGCTGGGCACCATCGCGCTCATCGGTGTCGTGGTCTTTCTGGTGATCGGCCTCGTGCGATGGGAGGACGTCAATTCGGGCGTGAACTGGGGGGTCGTTCTGCTCTATGCCGCGGCGATCTCGCTGGGGGTCCAGATGAAGGATTCAGGCGCCGCGCTCTGGATCGCCAACGGGTTTCTGGAACTTCTGAGCCCGCTCGGCGTAGATAGCGGACTTGGGCTGTGGGCCGCCATATCGGTCCTGACGACCGGGGTCACCAACACGATGTCGAACGGGGCCGCCGTCGCGGTGCTGGGTCCGATCACGCTGAACATGGCCGATGCGGCCGGCGAAAGCCCCCTGGTGATCGGCTTTGTGACCGCGGTTTCGTCGGCCTTCGCCTACCTGACCGTGATCGGCACCCCGGCCTGTACGATCGTCTATTCCTCCGGCTACCTTAAGACGACGGAGTTCCTGATGGTCGGGGTGCGGATGCTGGTTGTGTCCACGGTCGTCCTGCTTCTGGCGGCGTGGCTTTACTGGCCGCTGCTGCCGCAATGAACGGAGGTGCCGAGGTGCGGCAGATCAGGGTCAGACGCGCACGCGCCCTTCCAGCCACCGAAAGTACCGGGCCGGCATGAGTGCGCGGTTCAAGATCCTTGTCGTGGTCGACGGGTCCGAGGCCTCGGCGCAGGCACTGCGCTACGCCATCCGCATCGGATCGGGGACCGATGCCGACATGACGCTCATCTATGTGCGGCCCGTCGAACAGGGGATGCGCTCGGGCGGATTGCAGGATTCAGTCACGCGCCAGAACCTGCGTGACTGGGGCGTGGAACTGCCCGGCACCAAGGCGCTGCGCCAAGCCCGCCAGATCCTGCTGGAGACAGGGTACATGGGCAAAGATTGGTCCGCCGAGGTGCAGCATTCCGAAGTGCACTTCGACCCGATCGGCGATCACACCTTTCTCTATCGCGGGCCCGACGGGCGGCAGGTGGTGTTCAGACTGCTTGTCTCGCCGTCGGTCGCCCGCGGGGTTCTCGATCAATGCGACGTCGATCAGCCGGATATCGTGATCCTCGCCCCCTCCGAGGCATCGGGCCTTGGCGGCGGGCGGATCGACCTGCAGGCGGCAGAAATCGTTGCGGTCGAACATACCGGGTCAGTCCTCGTCGCGCGCGAACTGGAGGAGAGCCACGGCCACCTGATCTGTGTCTGGAAGAACGAACAATCCATCGAGGCCGCCCGGCGCGACGCCGAAATCGCGGCGCGCTGCGACTGTCCGGTCTATCTCTATTCCGTCGCGGCCACTGAGGAGGAATACGAGACCGCGCAGGAGGCCGTCGACGCCGCAGAAGCCGCCATCGCCGATATCGGCGCGCCGGTCTTCGGGAAAAAGGTGGAAATCGGCGATCCAGTGACAAAGATCATTGAGGAGGGCCGTAAGTACTCGGTGATCGTGATGTCGTCGCGATCCGTGCGCGGCTTACGCCGGTACTTCACCACCGGCACCTCGTTTCGCGTCCTACAACGCGCCCACAACTCGGTGATGATCGCGCGATAGCGATCTTCCGACTGACAGGTCCTGTTGCTCTGCGCTTTCTTGGGCCTGCCGACGCTGACACGCACATCAGGGCACGTCACCTGCACCGTCGAGATCCGTTCAAACGGGACTTTCGCACCGAGGCAGCTTGTTGCCGTATGAGGACGCCTGAGAGATTGCTAGGGTGTTGTGCGGCGACGCAACTGGTTGCTCGCTTTCGCTGCGGCTAGCGCGCCTCGAAACGGCGGTCGACGCTGGCGCGTGAGCGGAGCGTCTGCAGATCGTGCGCAACCCCCGTTCAACCGTGAGCTGAGATTGCCGCAACGATTTCTCTGTGGTATTTTAACCCATTACCCTTGGAATTGGGGCTTTGAGATGTTTGAATATAGCGACCCGTCCGGAACCAATTTACTGTCGCGATTCCGCGCAATTAGCGAATGGCGATCGATTCTCGAACAGGAGTACATGGACGGCGCCAAACAGCTTGGCAGCGCTTTTACATGGATCGACGCCATCATGGATGTGCCCGACGACAAGCGGGCGATCGCAGACATCGAATGGCGCGCTTTTCCAATCCTGGCGCCGGGTACACCCGAACAGATTGATGCCAATCGGAGCCTGCAAGAAGAATATGTCGAGTGGGCCGTGTTCCGCGATGGGGCTGGCCAGATCGATGAGATCGTCTTTGTCACGGAGTTCCGCGAGTATTTTGGGGTGCTGGCGGGCGTCTCTCCAACTGGCATTCAGACGGCCATCGAAGAGCTCAACCCGGGAGCGGTGCCCTCGACCGAGGAGCTTTACGGGGTCAGCAGCGTGACCGGCATGTCGCGCCGCGAACGCGAGCTCCGATTTCTCGACCACCTCGGTTCAAACCCCTGGAACACTGGAGAAAAGGGCATCCTGGCCATGACCACACGGGTCAATTCGATCCCGGCCTTGTTTGGTCTGGCCGCACCCTGCGGGATCGTGAATGACGCTGTGCCTGCGGACCAGGTGTGTCAAACGCCGTTCTGTGTGCCCGGCCGACAATCTGACCCGCAAATCTGCACCATCTGCCAGCGTGCCGCGCGGGACAATCGCTCGTTCTCTCTGGTTGATCCGGTGGGCATCTTCATCAGCCGGATCGAGGGAGGCGTGTGGCGCATCGGCGGCACGCAGATCGCGATCAACGATCCGATCAGCAATGAAGGGCGTTGGACGATCAGCCGAAATGGTCGGCGGGCCAGCCTCAAGGTTGGGGGCGCTGAGCGGCTCACGCTAGACGGGGACGAGATCGAAACCGGGACACAGGTGTCCGAGAAACTGATCGTCGCCGCCACGGTGGCGAGCGCTTTGGACGCCGATCTTCCGGAATGGGCGCGCCGCGGCAAAGAGGATCTGGAACGCCGCGCCGAGCGCACGGAGGGTGTCTGATGCGGTCTCTCCTTCTCGCGGTCCTGCTCGCGCTCCCGGGTGCCGCTTCGGCACAGCCATTGCTGCACCAGCCGACGGATAGTGCCGCGCCTGTTCCGTTGCCCGCAGCGATCCAGGCGCAACTTGATGACCCATTCTTCAGGATCGTGCTCGAGCGCCAGCCGGATGCCCTGTCTCTGGATGCGGTGATCGCCACCCTGACCGAAGGGGGACGATCAGAGTTTAGCGCCTTCGTCGTGGGCGAGCAGATTGGCCGGAGCGAGATACCGGTGGCACAAACAGACCCCAATTGCGGCGGCCCGACCCCAATGCGCCGCCTGGTTCTGTCCTTCAATGGCGCGCACGGGCCGACAAACCTCGTGCTTGACGGCAACGTGTTCATCTCTGTGTTCATGACACCGGACGGGCCGGTCGGTGAACTCGAGGTGATGGGGTGGGACGATACGCATGGCACGTATAACTACTACAAGACCGGGGCGGGGACCTGGCGGGTGCGCAATCGCTCCTCTGACTTGAACACCGAGCCCCAATCGGTGTTGTCGGATGGCTGCCTGGCCTGTCACGTCAATGGCGGGCCGATCATGAAAGAATTCACGTTCCCCTGGAACCACTGGCATTCCGATTTGCGGTTTGCGGCGCGCTATCTGCAACCGTCAGGGTCCGATAGATGGCCGATTGCGAATAGCCCGCTCATGACGCAGCTGAGTGATGCCTTCGTTTTGGAAGAGGTCATCGAGTCCTCGCTCAAGCGTTTCAATCAACGCACGATCGACGACCAGATCGCTGGCGCTGGCCCTGTGACCGTCACCGGCCTGAAGGGATTGCTCGACAGCTTGTTCCAGCCCACCGAGTTGAACTTGGGCAGTTCGCGAGAGATGTCCGGGCTCGATGAAGGCGGGATGACTATGCGGAACACCCAGCCGATGCCGATCCCCGACAGCTTCTTCGTCAACGTCAAGCAGATGCGCCTGATCGACCTGCCGGTGTTCCTCGGGCAACCGCGCGTGTCACGTGTGTTCACCCCGGGTGCTCTGGCGCCGAGCTTGGCCGAATACGAAAGGGTGCTTGCAGAGTTTGACATCGACACGGCCTGCATGCCCGGGCGCGACACGCTCTTTACCTGGTTCGGGCCAGAGCCCTCCGAGTTCGATCGGAGCATGGTGGAACAGCTGCAGGCACGGGGCATCATTGACGAGCAGTTGATTGCTGCGGCCCTCGCGGTGGACGTGGAAACGCCGTTGTTCTCCGATCAACGGGCATCCTTGCTCGCGCATGTGCCAGACCAGGTGACGGCGCCTGACAGAGCCAGTGTTGCGGGGGCCGTGCGGCAGGCCATTGTGGCGAATATCGAGGCCATTTCCGAGCCTCTGCGCAGCGCCGCAGAAGAGGAGCTTCTTGAGCTGTTGGCGGACGGTGATGCCGTCGCTGCATTAAACGCCAAGGTGGTCGCACTGCGAGACCGCGTCCATTCCGGGCTCGATTTGGCAAACCCAGCTCAGCGGGAACAAATGCTGAAGGATCTCTACGGTCGTTTGATCGACAACCGTGCTGACTTTATCAGCGCTCCGATTAGCGCCCGCCAGGCTGAATTTGAGGGCCTTTTCCCGCTGCCGAATTAGCCATAAGAGCAGATTGAGGGTGTCTTGGAATTGTAGACGCGCTGCGCCCGTGCTTTGAGCGCGACTGTCGCGTTGGTCGGGATCGACACTCACGTTTCTGGGAATTTCAGGTTGCGCAAATCGCGCACGCAGCCCATCAGGCATCGCCGCTTCCCACCGGCGGTCTATCGGTGGGTGCAGAAGCTTGGGTCGGAGCTTGCCAACCGCACTGACAGCCGGCGGCGCTGGATCGCCGCCGATTGCCGCGTGAATGAAGGCAATGTCCGCGTCGGCGGCACGTGGCGCAATCTGTGGCGCGGGTTCGACCGGCACGGACAGACCATCGACGTCAGGTTGCTACGGTCTTCTAAATACTCAATTGGGTGCGAGCGAAAAGAGAGACTAGATGCTCAGTCACGCACGGCATCGATATAGGCTGCCGGAAGAACGCCAAAGTGGCGGTGAAACTGTTGTCGAAAACCATGGCCAGATTGATAATTCACCGCTATCGCCGCGGATTGAACGCTTTCACCGTTCAGAAGGCGCCGCCTTGCCTCCTCCATGCGGAGTGCGGTGATAAACTGTGCGGGAGTCAGGCCGGTCGTCTTTCGGAAAGACCGCGTGAACTGAGAAAGACTGAGTGAGACAAGATCGGAGAGCTCGGAGATAGATATATCGACCGATAGTTGACTCGCGACAAAGTCGCGGAGCCGCGACAGCTGCAAACCGGAAAGGCCGAATGCGTTTATGCGTTTTGGCTGAGATCCCAGATATCTGAGCGCAAAATGTGTCATCAAGGCTTGAACGGCTTCTTCCGCTTCGACTGGGTGCAACGCCCATCCCCCGGTGGCGTCGGCCCGAAACCGAAGCGATACGCTTGTCAGGACAGGATCCGTGACGTCTGGCATGTCTCGAAGCGTGACCAGCTCCTTGCACCTCAAGTCATCCGACAGTGCCGCCCTTATGGTATCACTCGGGATAATTTCTAGATACTCGGAAGAGCTAGACACGTCGACGAATTCAAGCTTCCCATCGCTGTGCATGCCGCCCGACAGCGGACGTGTCCGAATTGGCTTGGTGGGGCCATCATTTCGTCTGATCCATGACCGCTCGTGCCCCAGAAACGCGAAATCGAAGCACCTGTTTGATGAAATGGATGGTTCCTTTCGTTTCAGCGACATGGGCTGTCGCCCATATACATAGCGCACCGATGGCAGAACGACCTCTTTTCGGAAGGGTACGAAACTCAGCATTTTCGGGACATTGTCTGGGTAGGCCTCGTCATTAGCTTTTCTTTGAAAGCATATCGAATACCCAAAGGGAAGCGCAGCGATGTCAGCCTTGCTCAATCGGGGTCCGTGTTTCGGGCCTCCTTCATCTGATCCATCCGCTCAGACGAGGGTGTCGGAGCTGAGATCGACCATTGACGGGCCGCAGACTTCGAAGCGGCTTGGCTCCGGGCCTCTACGGCTTGTTGCCCTGCTCAGTTTGGCAGTGTGGCCCCATATCGCTGCCGGGCAGGCCTCGGAGGACCAAAGCACCACCGATCTTGCCGTCCGGCAAACATCGACCCACACGGGCGAGATGTCGATGGCCATCGAGAGCACGGTTCGCACTGTCGACGACGGCCTGCGTTTCGAGCCGTATCAACAGCTTGAGGACATGTTCTTCCGCGATGACGTCGTCTTCCTCATGCGTCATGGCCCAACGGACTGGTCCAAGCTCGACGAGCCCAACGTTGCCCCGACAGATTGCGCCAATCAGAGGATCATGAGCTCGGAGGGACGTGGGAACATGCGCGATCTGGGGGCGCTCCTTGCCTCCAACGGGGTGCTGCCGTCGACGATTGTCGTGAGCGAATGGTGCCGCAACCAGCAGACGCTCGACGCCATGATGCAAGGGTTCGCAGATGTCGACCCAAGCATCGCCGCTGATATGCCCGTTGAAACGGATGCTGGGCTGAACCTGCTCCTCTCCCTTCAGGGATCCCCAAATGTCACCCCGCTGCGCGAGATGGTCTCGGCGTGGGAGGGGCACCCGGACCGGCCTGGGCCGCTTCTCCTGGTCTCGCACTACACCAATATCGAAGAACTCACGCAGTTTCGGGTGTTTGAGGGAGAGATCCTCGTCCTTGACCCAAAACGCGACAATCTGGTGCTGGGCTATGTGCGCCTGCGCTCAGCCTCGCCCGATGTCGGCCACTTTGCCGAAGCGCTGGACTCGCCCCTCATCGTCGAAGAAGAGGCGTTTGACATGGTCGAGCGATATTACTCGGCCCTGAATGCGCGGGATGATGATCTCTTTGAGGGGATCTTGTCGGAGCGCTGGTTTGTCCACGGCGAGTCGCCCTCGCGGCCAACCCGCGACGTGACGGGATATCTCGCCGAAATCGCAACCTACACGAGCGGCATTCCCGATGCGCGGTTCGACATCGAGTCGCTGCACTTCGCCGATGATGTGGTGACGGTGATCGGGACCATCCGCGGCACCCACACCGGCATCCTGTTCGGCATCGAGCCCACGGGCCGCGACGTGGAGTTCAGTGCGATCGCGGTCCACCGGATCGAAGACGGATCCATCGTCGAAAGCTGGCAATTGCCCGACCGGCTGACCCTGCTGGACCAGGTGCGCTGACGCAGCAACGCCGTGCCTATGGCGGGTGCCGGGCGCCATCAGCCCGGCGACCTGCCCAAGAGAATTGGCCATCTCGAACCGGAGACCGGCGCGGCCAGACCGGCAGTCCGCCAAGGGTCATCGCCCATTCCTACCCCCCAACTTGTGGAGACCAGACATGACCGACAAAATCGATGCCAATCGGCGAACGTTCCTGAGCGCGACCGCTGCTGCCGTTGCTCTCGGCAGCCTTGCTGCAACCCGCACATCCGCCCAAACGGCTGGCGCCACGACCGCCGCGGGCCGGCGCATGCTGGGGGCCCTCGAGGTCTCCCAGATCGGGCTGGGCGTCCAGAATGTCCACCGCACCTTTCACACGACCATTCCCAATCGCGCCGAGATGCACAACGTCATCCGGACGGCCTTCGACAACGGGGTGACGTTCTTCGATTGCGCAGAGGTTTACGGCCCGCATGAATGCGAACGTATTCTGGGCGAAGCCATGGTCGGCTTCCGCGACGAGATCGAGGTGGTCACCAAGTTCGGCTTCAACGTGGACCTCGAAACGGGCGCCTGGCAGCCGGGTCTGATCAGCCGGCCCGACCATATCAAGGCGGCCGTGGAGGGCTCGCTCCGGCGGCTCGCCACCGACCGGGTCGAGCTCCTCTATCAGCACCGGGTCGACCCGGAAGTCCCGATCGAGGATGTCGCCGGCGCAATCGCCGACTTGATGCAGGAAGGCAAAGTCCTGCACTGGGGCCTCTCTGAGATGGGGCCGGAGACCCTGCGCCGGGCCCATGCGGCGCTGCCCGTGAGCGCCGTCCAAAGCGAATACTCGATGCTCTGGCGCGGGCGCGAAGCCGACATTCTGCCCCTCTGCGCCGAGCTGGGCATTGGCTTCGTACCCTTCGCGCCTCTGGGCTATGGCTTTCTGACCGGCGCGATCGACATGGGAACGAGCTTCGCGCCCGGCGATTTCCGCGCCAACACCACGCGCATGGACCCTGAAAACCGGGAAACCAACATGGCGCTCGTGACGCTCGCGCAGGCTTGGGCTGAGCGCAAAGGCGCGGCCCCCAGCCAGATCGCCCTGGCTTGGCTCTTGGCGCAGGGGCCGTCCATTGTGCCGATCCCGGGCACGACGCAGATGCCACATCTGTTGGAAAATATCGGGGCGACGGAGGTCACCTTCACGGACGGCGAGTTGACCGAACTTACCGCTGCCATCGATGCGATCGAGGTCCGGGGCAATCGCGCGCCCCCCTTCGTCGCGGCCTGGTCTGACGTCGAAGCCCCGGCGCCGACCTGACTGCCGCGCCGGGCGCCCCGCAGGTTGCGCACACCGCGTGCGGCCTGCGGGCATCTCCTGATTGACGATCCGAGGCAATCAAGCGCCATGGTCACACGCGGCCAAGGCGCGACGCCTCTCGGCCGAAAGGGCGCCGTCAGCGGCTCATGTCCCGGCATAGGTCAATGAGACTGCGCAGGGCCGGGCGGCGATCGAGGCTTCGCCAGACAAGGCTCGTGTGCAACGTCATGTCGAGACGGCTCGACGTGGCCGCGCGCGCCGCGCCGAAGGTCTGCAGATTGTCCTCCGCGACCACACAGGGCCCGTATCCCGCCTCGGACAGCAGCAACGCGCCATGCGCCGAATCCGCTTCCGCAGACGGCCGCCCGGGGTCCACATCCGGGTAGCGCCGCTTGTACTCGGCGATGAGCACCGGTGCCTCGCTCCGCGGATAGTCGATGAGTGGGCTCCCCTCCTCCGGGTCTGGCCCAAGGTCGACCCGGACCAGCGGCGACTCGTGCACCACAAGCTCTGACAGGCCATCGGTGTGAACCGGCGGATGCAGGAGCACCGCATCGAGCTGATCCTGTGATACGAGCGCTTCCAGTCGAACGCTCGTCGCCTCGCGCAGCCGGATGCGTGTCAGCGGATGCGCCTCGCGGAGCTTTGCCAGCAGCGGAAGCAAGGTCGGGCGCGCGGCGATCTGCGTGAACCCTATGCGCAGGCTCTGCCCCATCCCGCGCGCCGCCCCGCGGGCCGCCAGCGCGGCTTCATCGGCCATCGCGACAATGCGCTCCGCCGTCTCGGCAAAGGCGCTGCCGGCCGCGGTTATCGCGGCCCCGTGGCGCCCACGGTCGAACAGACGCACGTCCAGCTCCGCCTCCAGCCGCCGCAACCGTGCCGTCAATGCGGGCTGTGACATCCCAAGGGCAACCGCGGCCCGCGCAAAGTTCCGCTCCTCGCGGAGCGCGAGCACGCATTGGTAGTCGAGAATGGCGGGCATTCGATAACGATACTCGATTGAACTAATCAAAACCTAAGGTTTCGGATCGGGAAAGCCAGCCCACTTGACGGGTCATCAAAAGACCAACCTGGGAGATATCTTGTGACCCGACCGCCCCTCGTGCTTGCTGGTGCCACCTGCCTTGCCCTGTCCGCCGCCGCCTTTGCCGACCAGCCGCCGCCCGATTTTCAGGGGCGTTACATCGCTGCGATCTCCGACGGGGATATGCGTGCCTTTGCCTATATCGACGGTGATCTGGGCGAACCGCGCGCGCCAGACGCCCTCAACATGGTTCCGCTGCCGCTCGGCTCTCTGGCCGAGGTGTCCGCCATCGAGGTGCCGAACACCGTCATCAACCCGGTCTATTCCATCGCCCATTCACCCGACGGGTCCACCATCTTCGTTGCCGAAACCCATACCCAGCGGGAGGCGGGCGACCGCTTCATCACCGACCTGCAGCCCGGCTCGATCCTGCGGGCCGTCGATGTGAGCGACCCTGCTGCGCCCCGCGTGATCGACGAGGTCGAGGTCGGCGTCGGGCCCCAGGGCGTCTCGGTCAGTCAGAATGGCGCAACGCTTGTGCTGGCAACCAAGGAGCCGACCGATCCGCTGGCTTTCGTCACGTGGCAGGGCGATGCCTTCGGCCCCGTGCAGCGGTTCGGCATGGGGGAGATCGCTCCGATGCCTGAATTGCCTGATCAGGGCATGCTGCCCCACCATGCCGAATGGCATCCCAGCACCGATGTCATCGCCGTCACATTGCAGCTGCGTGGCCAGGTCAGGTTCTTTCAGGTGGACCGGGCCGCCGATGGCACGGTCTCTGCCGTCACGCCTTGGGGCAACCCGGTGACCCCGTCGAAATGGCCGATGTCCGGCAAGTTCTCCCGCGATGGCCGCTTCTTTCTGACCAACGATCTGCAATGGGGGCCAGATGTGCGCGGCTTCTACCTCAATGCGCCACCCTCACAGCTCACATCGATCGAGCTTGCGCCGCTCGAGGCGGAGACGCCCAGGCACTTTGTGGTGGGCGGTGTCGCGCTCCCGCGCCACGCCGAGAGCATTGCGTTTTCCAACGCGGGCGACCTTATCGCGTCGGTCAATATCGGCCAAACCTGGCCTGGCGGAGAGCACGTCGAATATACGCGCTCCACCGTCTCGCTTGTCGCATTCGACCCGGCTCTTGGGCAACTGTCTCTGCTGGGCTCCTGGCCCTTCGACGGCGACCTGCCCGAGGGCGTGGCCTTTGATGCCTCCGATCGCTACATTGCCTTCGGCGTTTTCGAGTACGATGGCCCTGAACCACGTGAAAGCGACCTCCAGATCTGGGAAGTGACAGAAGGCGAAGAGGGCAGACGCGGCCTGAGCGATACCGGCTACCGCATCCCAACTGGCCCTGGCGCGCACTCCCTTGTGGTGGTGAACTAACGCTTCACATGAGGGCCACGGCGTTGCGTACAGGCCCAACGATACGGCCGAGCCGAGACCTAGGAGAGATCGCGTGAGGTTTGTTGAAGTGGTCGACGGCCTCTTTCGTGCAACGCGGCGCGGGATCAACCTCTATCTCTGGATGCGCCCTGGCGAGACCGTGCTCTTCGATACCGGAGAGCCCGGTTTCGCCGAAGGGATCGTGGCGGCCGTGCGCCCTTTTCCGCCTGTGAGAACGATCTTCCTGACGCATTGCCATTTCGACCATGCTGGCAGTGCCGCCCAGCTCGCGCGCACATTCGGCGCCGATGTCCATGCCCATCCCGCGGACGCCGAGCTGCTCCGGCTCGGCAAGTGGCGGCGGCCCAGCACCCCCTCGCCATCTCTTGTAGGCCGGGCCATGACCAAGTTCGTTGCGTCGCGCTATCCAGACAGGCTTGACCCGATCGAGGGCATACTCTCCATCACCCCCGGCGCGGATTTTCCCTTTCCGGAGATGCAGTTGATCGCACTTCCGGGCCATGCGGCGGGGCAGATTGGGTTTGGCTTGACCTTGCCAGGAGACACCCGAGTTTGGGTCGTCGGAGATGTCGTCATGACCATCGGTGGGATGCGGGAGCCGATCCTCTACGAGGACCGGAGCCTTGGCTTGGCATCGATCCAAAAGCTTGCCGGCCTCCTCAAGCCAGGCGACGTCATTTGTCCGGGCCATGGCAAGCCGAGAACGGCAAACAGAACCGTCATTCAGAAACTGCACCGCCTTGGACAAAGACGATCGTAGGGGGAAACAGCCAGGGCAGTCGGCGCCCTCCCTTAGGCTCAGGTCTCTTGAGATATTGACCCCAAGCGAGGGCGACGAGTTCCCAGCCTGTCTTGCATGCGTCAGCTTATCGGAGGCGTGAGGTACACTCCGCATGCTCCGCTGTCCACGTGGATGCATGAGTGGTGGGTGAGCCGCTCAGCCAGCTCTTAACGCGTGGTCGACACGGTCAATCTCGGCCTCGTACCACGCGATTGTGCCTGCAGGGTCTTTGGCAAAGCTCGCTGCAAAGGTGGCGGGGGCTTCGGTCACCTCGTCATAGCGCGTGGCCCACACCATCATCGAGATGAGCGCAGGCAGGAAGTCTCTGGCCTTTTGCGTTGGGAAGTAGCACACGCTGCTGGCTTTGCGCGGGTCGGGTTCGCGCGTGAACATGCCGAGCCCTTCAAGCTTGGCAAGTCGGTTCGCCAAGATGTTGGTTGAGATCCCCTCGGGCGAGGCCAGAAACTCCCGATAAGTGCGCTTGCCGTGGAGCAGCACGTCCCTGAGCAACAGGAAGCACCATTTGTCCCCTACGATCCCCGCAGCATAGCGGGTCGGGCATCCGTTCCAGTCGGGTTTTTCGCGCGTTGTCATGGCGCAGATATAGATGGTCGCAAAGCACTTGCAATATGCAAGTGTATGCTGTACCGATTTACTTGCATTATGCAAGTGGAGAGAGATATGCCCGCACCTTTCGTCTGGTTCGACAACATGACCGCTCAGCCGCAGGGCGCGACGCAGTTCCTGCACGCGATGTTCGGATGGCAGCCGAGGGATATCGGCGCGATGACATTTCTGACCGAGGATGGCCAGGACATGCCCTTTGCAGCCACCTGCAAAGCATTGAACGGCATCACCGGCTGGGTGCCCTACATCGAAGTCGATGATTTGCCCGCCGCCACCGCGCGCGCCCTCGAACACGGCGCAACCGTCATCGCGGAGAATGTCAAAGGACCGGCGGGAGATGCGAGCTTTGTCCGTGACCCGGGCGGCAGCGCAATGGCGCTTTGGAAGCGCGACCAAGGCGCGTGAGGGTTGCTATGTCAAAACAACAGATCCTGGCCGCAGCAATCTACCCGGTGATCATCTTCCCCCTCGCGATCATCTGGCATTTGATCCTGTTCGAAGACAGATACAGGGCCTTCGGCTATTTCGAAGGCGAGCCGAATATCGCGATCGGTCTGGCCACGATGATCATTCAAGGCGTCGTATTGGCGGTGATTTATCCGATGTTCCAAGTCACCCGCAGAGGGTACACGCGCGCCTTTCTGTTTGCGGGGCTGTTGGGGTCGTTTTGTTGGACAAGCCATGTGCTGGCGCTCGTGGCCAAGCAGAATGTCCCGCAGGCAGGCACCTTTATCCTTATGGAAACGACCTATCTGGGTCTCCAGTTCGGGCTGTTCGCGCTGGCCTTGGGGTTCATCTTTCGTGGGGACAAGCGGGCAGCACCTGTGACTGCCTAAAGGACGACAGATGTCGCCCGGCGGAACATCACAGCTTCGCCGGGTCGCCTATGCCCGCCTGAGGGTGTGATGGATGACGCCGTTTTCCAAAGCCTCGACGCCCTGCACGGCGTAGTGCCGCGGTACGACACTATCCTCGAACAACCGCTTTCCTGCGCCGACGACAACAGGAAAGGTCCAGACACGGAACTCGTCGATCAGATCATTCGCTTGCAGGGTTTGAATCAGCGCCGGGCTGCCATGGATCTGAAGCAGCGGCCCGTCTTCGGCTTTCAACCGCGCCACCGCCGCCAGTGTGTCGCCCTTCAGGGCGACCGAGTTTTCCCATGTCAGCGGGTCGGACCGAGACGTCGCGACGTACTTTTGCGCCGCGTTCAATCGGTCGCTCAGATCGGATTTCGGCGCGTTCGGCCAGTGCCTTGCAAAGAGGTCATAGGTCGCTCGCCCGAACAGGATGTCATAGGGGCGCGACATCGCGACGTGTGCCACGTGGGGCATCACTCCGTCCCAGTACGGCGCCGCCCATCCCCCTTGGTCGAAGCCGCCCGAGATGTCTTCCTCGGGCATGCTGGGGGATTGCATGACCCCGTCCAGGGTCACAAAGGACAGCGCAGCGAGGTCCCGCATGTCATTGCCCGGCGTTGGCCATCGACTGCAAAAACACGGCCAGTTTGTCGAACGCCTGGCCCCAACCGCCCGCGCCCGCCGTGCCCTCAGCGACTCCGACATGGACCATGACCATCCGGGTCTTGCCACCGATCTCGCTGAGCTCAACGATCACTTCGGTCACGTCCGGAAAGCTGTCTGGCATCCCCATGGATTGCGGCGGGATGATCGTCCCATCCGCGTCGCACAGGCTTTCCGTGTAGACGAGGCGGGCGGGCGCATTCACCTCCTTGTAGACACCAGTGAACCACATCTCCATCGACCGCTCAGGCGATTGCATCGTCATGCAAACCTTGCGCGTTCCGCCGACTTTCACATCCATCTCAGCGGTGGGAACCGACATGCCGTTGGGACCATACCATTGCTTGAACAGCGCCGGATCGGTCCACATTCTCCAAACGAGATCAATTGGGGCGTCGAAGTCCCGTACGATCCGAACCCATTTTTCGTCTTCGCTCATTTGTCAGGTTCCTTCATATCTTTCAGCACGTTATCCATCGTGTAGAAGCGGGCATCCCAGATAGGCCGATACTGCTCCGTCCAATTCGCGATATCTTGGATCGGCTTCGTTTCGATCGTGCACAGCCGGAATTGCGCATCCTTTTTGCGAGAGATAAGGCCCGCATTTTCCAACACCCGAATGTGCTTGGACACGGCCGGTAGGGACATTTCAAACGGCTCTGCGAGTGCATTCACGCTGGCTGTTCCCTTGGCCAACCGCGCCAGGATCGCCCGCCGTACAGGATGCGCAAGGGCGGCAAACGCCGCGTCGAGCTGATCGTCGTCGCTCATGCCCTCAGTATTACACCACCGTGTTAATTAAACAAGTGGTATAATGAGGATCAGCGCCTCTTGGCTGCGTCCATCAAGCAATTGGACTGCCCCCAGTGAGTGGTCCAGCTGAAGTGTTAGTGCAGGACCTGCGGGACCTGACCCGTTTTCTGGTCCGCCCGTCATGCGACCTTCCGGGCTGACGATCACGATGGCAGTTCGGGATGCCGATAGGCAATTGGGTAGGTCATGGGCCGAAATGGTCCGAGCGGCACAACGCCATTCCAAGACCTGCCAAAGTATCCCTGGCGGCAGTGAACAAGTGATCCTGCTTCGGCAACACCGTCGATTGCATAAACGCGGCAGAGCCACTTCCAAAGGTTCGGGAAATCAAGGATGCGGGCGCCGTTCAGTTTCATGCGCAGGTAGTAGACGGGGTCGTGCCGATAGAGTGTAGGGAAGAGGCGCAGGTCGACTTCAGTGAAGGCGTCACCCACCAGAAAGGGGCGTCCGTCGGCGAGCAGGTCCTCAAGCCAGGACAGCGTCTCGAAATAGGTGTCGAATGCCTTTGCATAAACCGCCTGGTCGGAGGAAAAGCCCGCCTTGTATGCACCGTTGTTGATCGTGGTGTAGATACGTTCGTTCATCTTTGAGATGAGTTCCCCAACTCCCTCATCCTCGGGAACAAGCTGCGGATGCTGCGAAAGTGGGCTGCCCAATGCCTGCGCATGCGTGTCGAGCATCCTTATGATTTCAGCGCTTTCGTTGTTGACGATCCGGCCCGCGGTCTTGTCGTAGAGGATCGGCAAGGATTGCTCTTCGGAGCCTTCGCGCTGATAGATCTGTTTGGCCAGTCGCAACCCCTGCCCAGTGCCTGTCTCCCGGGTGCATTCCGGCAGAGTGGTCCCAGTAAGGCTGGCGACACGATCGGGTGCGAATTCCCAAAGGTTGGGTCCGGCCGGGTCCTCCTCGCCCGTTCGGTTGGGAAATGCCACGTCCATCGTGATCGCGTCCTGCAAGCCAAGGACCGCGCGCGCGAGGGTGACCCGGTGGCACCAGGGGCAGTTGAGCGCGACGAACAGGTGATATCGGCCGGGCTCGGCCGGGAAATCCGGCTCTCCTATGGCGTGTCGAAATCCGCTAACGCCGCGCACGAATTCTCCCCGTGCGCGGCGGGCTTTGGCGTCCGTCTGATCTTCCTGGGTAGAGCTATCCTGACCCATATTATCCCCTTAACCGGTGGTGCAGGATGATCGGCACGGCAAGCTCCTCCTCATCCGCCAGATGGCGCTTGAGAAAGGCCTCGATCGCCTCAGCCGCGGGCAGGACGGCCTTTGCTTCCTCATGTGCCTGCCTTTCATCCAACGTCGACAGTCTGATGACACGGTTGGCCTTTCGCGTCATGTCATCAAGAACCGCGTCGAGATCGGCATGGTCCTGTTCCAGCAGATCAAGGCCGGTATCAAATCGGGGGTCCGCAGCGGACAGTTCCGGGAAGTAGCTCCGATCTTCCCAGCCATGGTGCCCGTGGAGATTGCCCACGAGATTACCGCCAAAGTGGGACAGGCGACCCACGTAGTCGTCCAGCTCAACATCCTTGTTCAGGAGGGCCTCCGTGTCGAGGCGCACGCGTTCCGCGACGCGCCGGAACATCCGGTGTGCGCCAAGCCAGTGACGGGTCTTCTCCTTGAATCCAGGATGCGCTTCCCAATCGTCACGAGGGTAGATTTCCAAGAGAAACCGCATCTCTTCAGGCATGTCGTGGTCGCGCATTTTGTAGGTATCGAGCATTGGTTTTCTCCTTTCGGATCAGATGTTGGGGGCGCGATGCTCCCACACCAGACCGCGCGCAGCAGGACGGGTATGTCGCTCATGCAAGACGTGTGCCGCTCCGGGCTGCAGCGTCGCTCTTGCCCCGCTCTATGGGTACATCGCGACGCTGACACGGAGGGCGCGGGGCGCTGCACGCCTGTTACTGGTCGCCGGGATGGCACAATCCTTGTTCTGCGAGGAAGCGAACGAAGAGCAGCGTCAGGCTCTCGCGCCGCGACTTGTCGGGCCAAACGGCGTAGATGCCGAGATCTCGCAGTTTCCAGTCGGGGAGGAGTTCGACAAGCTCGCCGCTTGCAGTCCCGCGGGCGGCCAGGAAGGACGGCAGGATCGTCACACCCATATTCTGGACGGCGAAGTAGAAAACGGAATCGATGCTGTCGACTTCGACCTGCGCGTTTCCCGTCACCGCTTCGACGGTGCCGTCGGGGCCGGTAAACTCAGTCGTGTCGGCGCGTTGCTGGTATCTGATCCAGTCCCAATCCTCTAGGTCGGCCGGTCGCGTGGGGGTGGGCCGGTGGGCAGCGTAGTCGGCTCCGGCTACGAGCTTGCGCGTACCCTCGGCAAGCTTGCGCGACATCATTGAACTGTCGTCGAGCCAGCCAACCCGGATGTTGAGGTCAAACCCCGCCTCAACAAGGCCCATCGGGTGATCGGTGTAAGCAATCGAGAACGCGACATTGGGGTGCAGTCTCGCAAAATCAGCGACGGCCTTGGACAGGGGGCCGGAGGTCAGAAATGCCGGGAACGAGATGCGCAAAGCGCCTACCGGTTCCAGGGAGAGAGCGTTGAGCTCATCCAACCCGGCCTCAGCACTGCGCAGCATCTCGACCACACGGGCGTAGAAGATACGCCCTTCATTGCTCAGCGAGACCCGGCGGGTGGTGCGGTAGAGCAGCGTCGTTCCGAGATAAGCCTCCAGATCTGACACGGTTTCGCTGATCCGGGAGGGCGCCAGGCCCAACACCTTCGCAGCGCCTCGAAACGACCCCTCATCCACGACATGGGCGAAGATGGCCATCTGGCGAAGGTGCTCGATCATTGTTCGGCCTGGCAGAATTATAACGTCTGGTTTTGGTCAATACTCAAAACAGCCCGGCGCGGCTAGCCTTTCCCCAGAGACCTTGGAGAGACCCCGCGCATGACAAGCCTGACCCGCTTCGAAACCCTCAACGCCGCTCGGTATCTCGGCAAGCTTTGCGAGCATTTTGGACGAAAGGTTGAAGTGCATGCAGGCGCCGATGCGGGCTGGGTGAAGTTCCCGTTTGGCCACTGCGAGATGAAGGCGGATGCGCGTTGTCTGGAGTTCCGCGCCACTGCCCCGGACGCCGAGGGTCTCGCCATGGTCGTCCACGTCGTGACCAGCCATTTGGAGCGCTACGCCTTTCGCGAAAATCCGTCGCTCGATTGGCAGACCATCACGCACTGACGCCCATTGCCGCATTCACCCCCCCGCCAAAAGGAGACCGCCCCATGAACCGAAGACTTCTTCTTCAAACGTCCGTCGCCTCTGCGTTGGCGATCATTCTTGCACAAAAGGTCGGAGCACAAGACATGGATGAGACCAGCCAAGCATCCTTCGACACCGTCATGGCCTTTATGGCCGCGATGGGCGAAGGGCCGGACGCGATGTCGCCCCTGATGGCCGACGATATGGTCTGGCACAATGAGGGCGACGAGAGCCTGCCCTGGATTGGTGAGAGCCGCGGCAAGGACGCCATCTTTGAGTTTCTCGGCGTCTTCGGCGCCAATCTGCAGACGACACGCTGGGAAAACACGGACGCCTTCGCCTCCGGCGACACGGTGGCTGTGTTCGGCGTCATGAACGGGATCACCCCCCATTCCGGCCAGGAGATTGGCGATTTCTCTTTCGCGCTGCGGGCCAAGGTTCGCGATGGTCAGGTCGTCCTATGGCACTGGTTCGAGGACAGTTTCGCCGTCAGCCAAGCCTATCACGGACGCGCATAACCAAACGTTCCTGAAAGAGGAGGGAGGCCCGTGCCCCCACAATTGAACCGGCGCGCGCTGCTCAAAGGTGCGGCCTTCACCGCAGGTGCCACGGCCCTGATCCGCGGCGGGCTCGTCTCGTCCCGCGCACAAGCGCAAGACGCGACCTCAGCCGGTACCGTGCTTACGTTCCAAAAGTCCGGGGTCACGTTCCACACCTATGTCTCCCCTGTGGAGGCGGTGAATGTGACGTCCCACGTGATCGAGCTTGGGGATCAATTGCTGCTGGTGGATGCAACGATGATCCCCCCGACGGCAATCGAGGTCGCAGGCCTGGTCGCGTCCACAGGCAAGCCGGTTCACACCGCCTATGTCAGCCACGAGCATCCCGACCATTGGGGCGGAGTGTCGAGTATGGTGGGCGTGGCCTTCAAAACCCTGCCAGAAGTCCGGGAGGCCGTTCGCGCCGAGGCCGCGTCGGGCCAGTTTCCGGAACCCACGTCGCTTTTGAGTGGGGAAGACCTCGCGCTTGGCATGACGGAGATCGGAGGCGTTCCGGTGGAGTTCCGCAGCTACGATAATGCCGAGGCCCCCAAAACCATCGTGGCCGTTCTGCCTGACCAAAAGGTCGCCGTGGTGCAGGATCTTGTCTACAACGGTGTTCACTTTGCGCCTGGCGTGGATCGCACGAATTGGATCTCGATCCTGGAGGGACTGCGCGACGATCCGGCCTGCGAGACGCTCCTGGTCGGTCATGGCCTGCCGACGACCCGTGGCGACCTCGATACTGCGCTTGCGTATCTTCGGGTGCTCGACGCCGCTTGGCAGGAGGCCTCATCCCCTGACGAGGTCAGTGCGGCCATGATGGCGGCCTTTCCGGGATATGACGGCGCTTTCCTGCTGAGCCTGATACCGGAATACTGGGACAAATAGCGTCGAATACGCGCGGCTCTGGTTGGCACGGGTGGCACCGTTCGCTTTTCAACACCAAGGAGAAACCCGATGGGAAAGGGACTTGAGAACGTCCACCGCATCTATCTCGAGGGCATCGCGGGCGGCGCCTCTCGCGCGGCGGTCACTGCCTATACGGGGCATCGCTATACGCAGCATTCGGCCGGAGTGGGCGATGGAGTCGAAGGGTTTCTGGCCTTCTTTGAGCCCTTCGTTGAACGCAACCCAAAGCGGGACATCAAGATCGTCCGCAGCTTCGAGGACGGGCCTTGGGTGTTCTGCAATGCCTATCAGTCTCTCAACGATGGTCAGGCGCAGTGGGTCACGATGGACATGTTCTACACCGATCCCGAAGGCCTGATCCTGGAACATTGGGACACCATCGCCCCCTACGTGGCCAAGGGTGCATCCGGCCTGGACATGGTCGATGGTGCAACGGACGTTGATCTCGGCGCAGATGGTGAGGCGAGCAAAACCATTGTGCGCGAATACACCAAGCAGGTTCTGCAAGAGGGCGGTCACGATAAAGCGCCGCACTTCGTCTCTGACAATGTGATCCAGCATGCTCCGCCAATCGGCGCCGGTTTGGGCGGGCTTGCCGCATGGTTGTCCTCGGACGAGGCGGGGTCGTATGACATGCTCTTCCGCCTAATGGGACAAGGCGATTTCGCGCTGACCTATGGCAAGCGCCACGCCAAAGGCAAAGACATCGCGGTATTTGACCTCTACCGCGTCGCAGGTGGCAAGATTGTCGAGCATTGGATGAACGCGGAAGAAATCGGCCCGCGGGAAACCTGGGGCAATTCCGGCAAGTTCTGAGCACCTGCCCATTGAGCCACGGTACGTCAGCTGGAGATTACAACGGAGTCCAATGTCCGGTATGCGGCGGGCAACGAACCCGCCGGAAGGCCGTCTTGGCCGACCGTGTCTTCGTCGGCGAAGGGACGCGTTGGCCGGAGCCTAGCAACGCAGTATCCTCCCCAAAAAAGAAAACTACTGGGGCGGGACACATGGCCGAGAAATCGGATTGGCGGGCAATTCTTTCTGCGTTTCTTGTTGGCGTAGCGGGTGCTATCCAGGTTGGCCGTGTCGCGCCGGTCGCAACTTTCATCCAGGACGACCTCCAACTGGATCTGTCCGCAATTGGCTGGCTGGTTTCGCTCATCACTTTGGCATCGGCGTCTCTTGGCCTGATCGCAGGCTATTGGGTCGTGCGGGCCGGTCTGCGCACATCGTTGGTGATTGGCGCAGCCGCGATGGGGGCCTGTGCGGTCGTGGCGGCCCTTGGTCCGACGTTGCCGATCCTGGTCGGCGCTCGGGTCGTGGAAGGTCTCGGCTACCTCGTTGTGGTCGTCGCGGCCCCGACCCTCATCGCGCGCGAGGCCACAGAGAGAGACACGTCGTTTGCACTCGCGCTATGGGGCACATTCTTCACACTAGGGCTCAGCATTGCGGCCTTTGCAGGCGGCGCGTTGGTGGGCCAGGTCGGCTGGCAGGGATGGTTCTTTGGAAGCGCCGCCATTGCCGTGTTGGCCGCCATGGCCGCACTGGTTTCAATTCCGAAAGAAGAGAGAATTGAGGTCAACCGCTCTAACGTGTGGAAGACAGTCACGGAAATGCCGCTAGCGTCCTGGCTTTTGGGGGCCGCTTTTCTCGGCCTCACATTGCTCGCGCTTTCGATCCTGAGCCTCCTGCCAACGTTTCTTGTCCAGGAACATGGCTTCGCGCCGGGCACCGCCGGAAGCGTCACCGGCTTTGTCGCCCTTGCCAGTATCATGGGAAGTCTGGGCTATGGCGGGTTCGCCAATCGTTTTCCCGATACGGTCATTGCGGCGGTCGCTTCAACCGCATTGATCGTGTCGGCGTTTGTGGCATTCGCCGACGCGACACCCCTCCAGATTGTCACGTTCGCCGCTGTGGCGGTTCTGATGTCGGGTGTTCTTGTTGCTCAGACTTTCGCGACGGTCCCACGGGTTGCCCACACGCCGCATTTGGTCGGGCCGACCAATGGCCTCGTCGCGCAGCTTGGGAGCGTTGGAGCTTTGACCGGCCCTCCGATGATTGGCGCCTTGATCACATTCGCAGGCTGGAGCGCGGTGCCCTGGGTCGTTGCCGGGTTCGCACTGTCCTTCGCCGCGCTCTTCATCCTCGCCCTGAAATCTCAGAACACCTCCTTCGCAAAGGACGTTGGCTAAAAGGAACCACGCTCGTCGCAAGGGCCGACGCCACATCACCAGCGGGTCCGCTATCCGCTTCATCTGCATCACGATGCCGACCTCGCCAGGCAACGTCGAGCCTAGCCGCCCCGAAAGGGCATGGCAGCCTTCCGTAGAGGTCAATCCGCCAAGGGGGCGGACGTCCGTCCGGTGTAGCCAACTCCGTCCGACAGGAGATCCAAGTTGCGCGCGACCACATCTACAAGGTGATCGGAGACGGCCTTGATCCGCGCGGGTTTACCAGATCCGCGTGCGTGACCAGCCAGAGGTTCTGCCGGACCTCCGGATCGGCGGTGCTGCGGCAGGGCGTTACCAGGGCTGAGATCATCGAGGCGATCCTGCAGGTGGCCCTCTACGTCGGCGTGCAGGCCTTCGTGAAAGCGCTCGCTGCCGCACGGCGCGCAGGACTGGCCGTAGACGCACGGGGAGACACAGACTGATGTCCGATCTGCAGATCTGTCATGCCTGGAGCCCAGCTGCGATGAACTTGGCCACGCGGCGGGTATGGGCGCGAATCTCGTCCGGGTCGGCCCCGGCCCGGGCGCGGGTCGAGACGCCCATCACCGTATTGGCCAGCAGTTCCGCGGCGGCTCGAGCGGTGTCGTCTCTGTCGGCGCTCTGGACCACGTCCATGAAGAGCACATCGAGCTCGGAAAGGGCGACGGCAAGGCGAGTCCGCACCTCATCGGAATGGACAGCGGCCGGCGCGGTGCCCCAGACCAGGCAACCGAGCGCGCTGCCGTCGGTGGGCGCGTAAAGGTCCACGATGGCTTCGAAAAAGTCCGTTAGGACGGCCTCGACGGATCCGTCCTCGCTCAAGCGCAGTGCGGCTTGATCCGTCACCCTGAGAGAGAACGCCTCCATGGCCGACAGATAGAGCGCGGTCTTGTTGCCAAAGGCCGCATAGAGGCTCGGGCGGCTCAGGCCGGTCGCGGCCGAGATGTCGTCGAGCGACGCGGCATCCAAACCGAATGTCCGGAACACGTCCACGATCCTGGTCATCGCGGCGCCAGTGTCGAAACTGCGCGGTCGGCCGCGCGGACGGGGGGCATCTGCCATTCTATACTGTCTCGCATATATCTCTTGACGGCTCTCTATTTGTAAGCGAACCAGTACATTAATCAAGCAAGGAGAGACTCACATGCTGGATTCCACCATCGCAGCCCTGCCCCCCCGTGTTCGGGTGGCCGACACCTCCGAACGCGAGGAGGTGCTCAATGCGATAACCCTCGGCTTTTCGGCCGACCCCGTCGCGCGGTGGATCTGGCCGGATGCAAGGGCGTATCTCGACGCCATGCCGCGCTTTGCCGCCGCGTTCGGCGGCGGCGCAATCGATGCCGGAACGGCGTTTGTCACCGAGGGCTTTTGTGCCGCCTCGCTCTGGCTGTCGCCGGGTGTCGAGCCTGACGGCGAGACCATCGAAGAGATCCTGGCCGAGACCGTGCGCCCGGAGATCTCCGACGATCTCGAGACGATGTTCGCCCAGATGGATGCACATCACCCCGACAGCGCGCACTGGTATCTGCCGATGATCGCCGCCGACCCTCACGTCATTGGGCGGGGTCACGGGGCGGCCATTCTAAAGCACGTGCTTCGGACCTGCGATGAAGCCGAGACGCTCGCCTATCTCGAGTCGTCCAACCCCAGGAACATCTCGCTCTATCTCCGGTTCGGCTTCGAGACGATCGGCGAAATCGCCCCCGGCGACGCCCCGCCCATGTACCCGATGCTGCGAGAGCCCCGGCCGGTCTGACGGGCGAATTCATCGCATTCGGCCCAAGGCCAAGGGCGGTCTCCTCGGCCCGACGGCGGGCGGCAACAGCGGCGTCGGGCGCAGGGCACCGACCAACCCAACGAGCGGCCGCTTCCGCCAACCCGGGCCCGGCCCGACTTCGCAATCAAGGGAGCACATGCCATGAAGATCTTCGTCACAGGCGCGACCGGTGTTCTGGGGCGCGCCGCAGTTCCGCGACTGCTGGCCGACGGCGCACAGGTCCTCGGGCTTGCACGCTCCCAGCAGAACTGCCGCAAGATCAGCGAAATGGGCGCCGAACCGGTGAAGGCCTGCCTGTTCGACCCCGACGCCATGGCTCAGGCGCTGCAGGGCGCCGACGCGCTCATTCATCTGGCCACCCACTTACCGCGCGCGAAGGATCTCAAGAGGCGCGATGCGTGGACCGAGAACGACCGCGTGCGGCGCGACGGCACCCGCGCGCTGATCACCGCGGCCGACACCGCCGGCGTGGCGACAATCCTCTATCCAAGCGTCGTCTTCGCCTACGCCGATGGCGGTACCGCTTGGCTCCGGGCGGCCGATGCCAACCTGCGCCCGATTGATGCTCTGGTCTCCACATTGGACGCGGAACACCTGATCAACGACTTCGCCGCGCGGCGCCCTGCCCGCCGAGGCATCGTGCTCCGGTTCGGAATGTTCTATGGTCCGCAGTCGCCCGAGAGCCGGCAGCTCTACGAGCTTGCGCGCAGGGGCTTCTGGATGCCCATGGCGCCGGACCGCAGCTACAAATCCATGATCTGGATCGAGGACGCCGCATCGGCCCTATGTGCCGCCCTGGCATCGGCACCAAGCGGTGTCTACGACGTCGTCGAGGATCGGCCCTGCACCCAGGCCGAGGCCGCCGCCGCGCTCGCCCAGGCCGTGGGCCGCCAACGGCTCTTCCCTCTGCCACATGTCCTCTTGCGCCTTCTGATAAGCGCGGATCTGCGAGAGGTCGCAGCGCGGAGCCAGCGCATCTCGAACGAAGCCTTTCGCGCGGCGACAGACTGGCGCCCCGCCGTCCCGGACCAGAGGACAGGTTGGGCGAGGATCGCGGAGGCCCTCGCGCAAGACACGCCGCCGACACCCAATCTGAGCCGCCCGCATGCCGGGCACAACAACACCTAGGAGGACCCACGAAATGCGTCCCTACAGCCGAGGATTTCTGCGGTTTCACGCTGTCTTTGCAATGCTGCTCGGTCTTGGCATGGCCGGTCTCGCGACGGTCGGGCATGTCCATGGCGCTGGCCCGCTGGCGGTGCTTGGAGACAACCCGCTCGCTTACATGGGCCTCCTCCAAGCCTATCTGATCTTCGCCGTCGCGGGGCTATCGATGTGGGCCGCGAGTGGGCGCACGCCCAGCCTCTGGCCATGGCATCTGTGCGGTCTCCTCGCCCATCTGCCGGCCTTTGTGCTGACGCTTCACTTCTGGAGCTGGATGACGGCCCAGGGTGTGCCGACGGGCGCGGTCTTTCTCCATGGTGCGTTCATCCTGGCAGAAGGCCTCTTCGTGAGCTCCTACACCCTCGGACCACGCAAGGCGGCATAGCATCCGGACCGCGGCGCGTCGGACATCTGTCCGGCGCATCCGGCCGGAGGGCGCCCGACCGCTTCTACCCACAGCCCGCTCACCGAACCAAAGGCCCCTTCCATGCGCCTCATCCAACTGAGCGTCGGCGTCTTGGCCTACGCTGCGGCAATTGCCGCTCTTCTCGTGCTCTTCGGCTTCATTGCCGGGATCGGCCCGCATGGTGGCCTGAACGACGGCCCGCCGACCGGGCTTGCCTCGGCCTTGGCCATCAATGTCGGCCTGATCGCCCTTTTCGGCCTCCACCATTCCGGTGCGGCACGGCAGGGCTTCAAATCCTGGCTGGCGGAGATGCTGCCGCCGGATCTCGAGCGGAGCGTCTATCTGCTGACGACTGCGGCGCTCGTCGCGCTCCTCATCGTCGTCTGGCGTCCGATCCCGATCACGCTCTGGCACGTCGAGAACCCGGTAATCACAGCACTCTTCCGGATCGCTCTCCTCGGCGTCATGGCCATGATGCTGGTTGCGACGTTTCAGATCGGTCACCTCGGCTTCTTCGGCCTCAGGAAGCCGCTCGACGCCTATCTGAGGCAGCGCACCCCACCGGGCGCCTTCTCCGCTCGCCTCCTCTACGGACTAGTCCGCCACCCGATCAGCGTCGGCTGGCTCGTGGCGCCCTGGCTGGTTCCGGAGTTTACTCTGGGCCAGCTCGTTTTCGCGCTCGGCACCGCCGCGTACATATTCGCCGTGACACCCCTGGAGGAGGCGGACCTCCGAAGGGAGGTCGGCCCTCAATACGACAGCTACCGCGCTCAGGTTCCAGCCTTTTTCCCTTTTGTGAGAGGGGTCACTCCCGATCGGTGGCGATCGCGGTGATCTGACAGGCGCCCGCCTTAGACCCAGCGCGGCCTCCCTTTGCTCGCGCCTTAGAGCGATCTGAGACCAGGGCGGACTAAGAGCCGAACGGCATCAATGAACTCGTGCTTTTGGCGCCAACGACAGTCGATTTGCCATTCGGCGCCCGATCAGCGTCAAGGACCGTCTGACCCTTGGGCAGACGATGGCCAAGCGACTGACCGCCTCCACGCCATCGCAGGTTCTCGGTACGTCAGACCACGGGTGGTGGGGAGCGTGTCAACTCAGCACCAAATGGCAGACAGCTTTGGCGACTTCCTGAGCAGACGAACCTATTGCGCCCTGCGCACCTCAGCGCCGGTCGTCGTGCGCCGCAGCCGCACCCTCTCGTCTTCTTTGACAACTTGCTTCAACCGTTCTGCGTACCGGCGAACCCATCGATGCACGGCGGACCCTGACCCGTCTTTTTGGCCCCCCTTCATACAACCTTCCGGGATGGGATCACACTCAGACCGATGGGCGGCGCCAGGTCCTCGGCAAACGCCACCTCATCCGGGGCGCGGGGAGGACATCCGTCTCCGTTTGGGTCGCGCCCTGTGATGTCCCATTCGATTACGCGCTCAATCGGAAGGCGTGTGGCCCCTTGGGAAAGGCGACACGCTTTTGCCCTCGCTTTAGAACGTGGCCGCGACAGAGAATTTGAAGGTCTGACCGGCTTGAGAGAGCCCGTTGGGAAAAATGATGTAATTCTCGTCGAAGAGATTATCGATCCCGGCCCGGAACTCTGCACCGGCAAGTGGGCCGGTGGTCGGGATATAAGACGCAAAGACATCGAAGACAGTGTAGGCGTCAGCAGGGAAGCCGCCTTCAGGAATGTCATTGCGCTCTGCGGCGAACACTCCGCGCGTGCCGATCTCCCAAGCCGGAGCCGGCCGCAAGCCGAACTCGGCCGTAAGGCGATCCTGCGGAATGCTACCGAGGGGATCGCCATCCGTAGTTTCCCCGCGTGGGACCGTTATCCCACCGCCGGCGAACCAGCGCTGCGCATCATAGTCCATCTCGGCCTCGAAGCCCCACAGCCGTGCATCGACATTGCGCTGACGGGTCGTCCCGTCAACGACGAACGTGCCAGGAGCAGCGCCCGGCCGAAGCGTTGTAAAGTCGACCGCCGTGACAACGGCTTCGATGAAATCTTCTACATCAGCATAGTAAGCATTGGCGGAAAAGGTCAGGCGGTCGTCGTCGCTCCAGACACCCAACCGCGAGAAACGCGCACCCAGTTCAAACTGGGTAGACTTTTCTGGATCAAGATCGGGGTTAGGGATGAACACATTTGAGCCGCTGGTTAAAGTGCCCGGTCCCACTGGAAACACCCCGAATGGAAAGTGCTCGCCGTCATTGTATAGCTCAGTCAGACTAGGTGCCCTAAACGCGCGGGCGACATTGCCGAAGATCTGCCATTGGTCAGTCGGGCGATAGCTGAAACCGATGCGGGGCGAAAAGAACTCCTCATCCACATCATCAAGCCCGTCTCCATCGGGCCTGCGGCTGTAATTGTCGTAGCGAAGCCCTGCGATCAGGTCGAACTGGCTGGAAAGCTCAATGGTTGCCTCGGCAAACACGCCAACCGTCGTCGCTTCCGCATCCGGGAACTGGAGGCGATCGCCACCGTCCCGTGTCCCCTCCTGGCTGTCCTGAAACGCCTCGACGCCATAGACGAGCGTAACCGGGGCCCCCATGTCGAAGCGCGAGCGGTTGGTGAGCTCGATCCCGATCGTATCGTAGGTTGTGTTGTCGAGCCGTCCGTCTCGGGTCCTGTCTTCCTCGATCTCCAGTTCGTTGCCGTAAACGAGAACCGAGAGGTCAATGAGATCGGACCCCTCTGGCACGTAGCCCCAAGACAGCCGCCAAGACTGGTTCTCCGCCGTCCGATCGACCTCGTTGTCGTCCTCGGAAACGACATTGGCGTTGGGCGGGGTGACCGCCTCGTCCTCGTAATGGGAGAAGCTCAGTTCGACCCGCTGATCGCTCGATGGCTCAATGCCGAGCTTGACCAGCCCGTTCTTGATGTCGAGCTGCGAGTCACGGATGGGGTCACCATTGCCGTCCTCGAGATCTGTATTGGCATCGCGCACACCGAAGAAGAGCAAAGCGTCCGCATCGCCAAATCTGCCAAAGAGCGTTGCCGAGCCGGAGCCGATCTCTCCGTTGGAACTGTACCCACCGCGGATGCGCGCCCCAAAGTCACGCCCCGGGTCAAGCAGGTCATCGACATCCTTGGTTTCGATCGCAATCACACCGCCCAGTGCGCCCGAGCCGAACAGCGTCGAGCCCCCTCCGCGGATCACTTCGACCCGCTGGACGATATCGGGGTCTACGAAGAAGCGGCCGCGATGCGCCTGGTTGAAGTTCTGGCGGCCGCCGTCAAAGCGCAGAACGATCTGATCGTCCTGGAAGCCGCGAATATTTGGCTCCTGCGCAATGCCACGCGGCCCACCATCAATCAGAACGCCCGGAACATCGCCGATGAGTTCACCGAATGTGTCGGCCTGCTTGCTGTCCAGAGCCTCACCTTCGCGCACCGACGCGGCCACGGGCGTGTCCAGGATGGAGCGCGTATCTCGCTGCGCAGTGTTGAGGATCAATGTCCCAAGATCCAAAGGGTCCTCTTGAGCATGCGCGGGCGACAGCGCGAAGACGCAGACAGAGCACAGGAGCAGGCGGGCCAATCTCACCTCCAAGGTTGGGTGTATTGATTGCCTGCCGTTGGGTGGGCATCGCGCTGTTACCCAAAGACGACTGAAACAGTCAAGAATTCTTGCGCATCATGTGAGATCTCCATTGGCACGGGCGCCAGTGTGTGACATCCCGACAACGCGTTTTGGAGAAAACACCTGGCAAAGAAGCGTTCTTCGTTCTAGGCCCGCACGATGCTGGCGGCGATCTGGTCCGCCTCCTCAGGCGACAGGCGCGGTGGATGCCATTCACGCCCGGGTGCGGCCGCGAGCAGCCGCTTGGTGTATTCATGCTTTGGCCTGCTAAAGACCTCATCCGCCGGGCCGAACTCCACCATGACGCCCTTCTCCATGACGGTGATGTAGTCAGAGATCTGAGCTGCCACCCGCAGGTCATGCGTGATGAAGATGATCGCCATTTTGTAGCGAGACTGCAGGTCGTTCATCAGGCGCAGGACCTGCTTTTGCACGGAGAGGTCGAGCGCAGACACACTCTCGTCGGCGATCACAACATCCGGCTCCATGGCAAGCGCGCGCGCAATCCCGATGCGCTGGCGTTGCCCACCGGAGAAGTTGCGCGGCTTTCTACGGTAGGCCGCCTCGCCAAGGCCAACCTGCTCCAGTAATTCGATCGACCGGGCCCGCGCCTCCTTTGCGCTGACACCCTGCAAGTGAAGCCCCCGCGAAATCATGAACCCGACGGATTGCGACGGGTTGAGGGAGCCGTAGGGGTCCTGAAAAATCATCTGGATGGTCTTGCGGGCTTTGACCAGGTCCTCGCCTGAGAGGGCAAGGAAGTCCTTCTCGTCGATGATCACCGCGCCTTCCGACGGGTCCTCCAGTCGGATGAGCGTCTTGGCGAGGGTCGATTTCCCGGATCCGCTCTCCCCCACAACGCCCAAGGTCTCGCCAGCTCGCAGGACGAAATTTGCATCGTTGAGGGCGTGCACCTGTCCCTTGCGCCCCTCGTAGATCTTGTGGAGCCCCTTCACGTCCACCACGGGCGGGTCATTGCGCGTGAGATCGGGCGTGCGGGTCGTTTCCAGAAGCGGCATCGCATCGACCAGAAGCTGAGTGTAGGGCTCCTTGGGCGTCATCAGGACGTCTTCCTTCGGTCCCTCTTCGATCAGTTTGCCCCAGCACATGACGGCGACACGGTCCGCCACATCGGCCACCACACCGAAATCGTGAGTAATGAAGATCGTGGCGTTGTCGTAGACCTCCTTGAGGTCGTTGATCAGCCGCAGGATCTCGGCCTGCGTCGTCACATCGAGTGCCGTCGTTGGCTCGTCAGCGATCAGTACGTCCGGCTTACATGCGAGCGCCATTGCGATCACGATGCGCTGACACTGCCCCCCGGACACCTGGTGGGGGTAGCTGTCATAGATGCGGGGCGGCGTGGGAAGCTTCATCTGCTCAAGAAGCTTCAAGGTCTCAATCCGCCGCTCGTCCGCAGGGATCTCCGGACGGTGAAGCGCGAACACTTCGTCCACCTGACGGCCAATCCTCATCGCAGGGTTTAGCGCCGCCATCGGCTCCTGATAGATCATCGAGATACGGGCGCCCCGGATCTTGTTCAGCGCCGATTGCGGAAGGGTCAGCATATCCATCCCGTCAAACAGCACTTCGCCGGACGTGACCTTCAAGAGGCCGGGCACGTCGTTCATGATCGCGCTGGTCATGACAGATTTGCCCGATCCGCTTTCTCCTACAACGCATAGGATCTCCCCACGGTGGAGCTTGAGCGACACGTCCTGCACGGCGTGCGTCCGGTCTCCCCCACGCGGGAGCGCGATCGACAGGTTGCGAATTTCGAGAATGGGCGCGTCTGACTTCGACATGTCCAGGGCTCCGTAGCGGGATGAGACGTCGCTGGGAGGGTCCTGGCCCGGGGATAGAAGCAGGTGCCCGCGGCAAACGCAACACGAAGCCGAGTGCCCTTGACATCGCACACCGTGCCCCGCACCAACGGGTGACCCAGCAGGCTCTCCCGGCAAGGTGCGTCCCATCAACCGAGGAGTAGGAGATGCCGGGATCTTCCCTTACCTACTTTGTCTGCGATCCAGCGGCTCGTGTGAGGCGAGACCTGGATCTGGATAGCTTTGAGACCTCTGTCCTAACCGTGTCGCGTCATGTCTTCGAAACGCTCGAGCGGCCGGAAGACCAGTGCTGGATGTCCGCGTTCTGGCACGCGGAACAGGCGTTTCCCCCGCCCTTTGGTGCCACCATTGCGCACGCTCTCGTGATTGCGATCAACGCTTTGCGCACCAGTCGACGACGCAGCTTTTCCTACCTTCGCGTCTCGGATCCGCTCGCGGATGTGTCGATCACGGACGAAGAACGATACTACGTGATGGCGCTGCGCGGCATCCGAGAGGGCGATAATTCATGCGCGCGCCTCAACGCTCTGTTTCTTTGTGAGGGGCACAGCGCCGATGCCTTGCTTGCAGCCCTTGAGCGCCTCGCACTCATAACAGGTGACGTGACAGAGCCCAGACTTCAGCCAACACAGTAGCTTACGGGACCGTGGCACGCACAGAGACCGTGGTGCGACGTGCGAACACCGTAACCAATCCGGCCATGCCCTCGTGTCCAAGCATCACGTCGATCGGAATGCCTGCACCGTGCTCGTAGCGCTGTGTTAGGCCTCTTCTTCTCGCTTTACTTCGATCCGGCCGGAGACGGTGAACTCGCAGTGGAGCTTCTACCGTCCTTTCACTTGTATTGAGAAGGAGGTGCGGGCGCCTCGCGGCGGTGCGGGGCATGGTCCAGCGCGGCCGATGGTCTGGATCGCGGCACGATCGAGGCGGGCGTCTCCAGAGCTTCTGGCAAGGCCGACGCTTGTGATGCGGCCCGATCCGTTGACACGGAAGGAGACGACTGCCGTGCCACGGGCATTGGCGCGCGGGCGACCGGCACGGGAGACACAGCGCATGACCTGTCCGGGATAGTTGCTGATGGCGGCATTGCCGGCCGACCGCTGATTGCCACCGCTGCCGCGGCTTGTGGACGTGCCATCCTGGCGTCCGCTGGCCGCGCCTGCGGCAGCGTTACGATTGGCGTTCCCGGCATTGGATGCGGGCGCGGATTGCTGCCGTTGGGTTTGCTGCTGGGGCGCCTCGCGCTGTTGAGTGGTGCTCTGCTGAGTTGGCCGCGTCTGGGTGGCTTGGCGGGTTGGCGCGGGCGGTGGCGCGGCACGGCGTGGCTCTGGCCGCACGGAGCGGGCGGGCGCAACCTCGCTGATGGCCTCGCCAACGATGGTCTCAGCCGGCGCCTGGGCCAGGGGCGCGGCGTCCTCGGGCGGGGCCGCCGTGAGCGGCACCACGGCAGCTGTTGGTGCGGCAGGGGCTGCGAGAGCGGTTGTGGGTGCGGCCGGAGCGGGAGCGGCCTGCGGCGGAGGGGATTGAGGGGCCTCAGGCGGGGTCTCGCTCGGCGCCGTCTGTTGCGGCGGGAGCGCCACGGCCATAACGGTCGGAGCCGGCAAGAGCTCCGGCTCAGGATCGGGCGGTCTGGGTGTTTCCGGCATAGCGGCCGCGCGCGATGCATCGGCCGTTGGTCGCACCAAGGGGACAAGCGCATCGGGCGCAGCCGGCACCAATAAAGTGGTGGTCTGGCTCGGAGAGGTCACCGTCGCATCCCGTATTGCCGCGGGGCGCGTAGAGGTCTGCGGTGTTGTGGCGGTCGGCTCTGGGGCTTCAGCTTGTGTCGTCTGCGTATCCGGCTGGTCTGCCGCCTCTGGATCCGCAACTTCAGATGCGCTGACGGTTGGACTGGCGGCGGTGGGCGCGGGCGCAACCGTCTCGGCCCGTTCTGTCACTGGCGGTTCCGCCGGCTCGGGCTCTGGCGGTGCCTCGACGGGTTCCGGCAAAGGCGCGTCTGCCGTGGGGAGGGGCGTGTCGGAGGCGGGCGTGACACCTCCTTCTACAAGGTCTTGAAAGTCGTTGCCCAGTCGGACGTCCGCGGCCCCTGCCGCGCCCTCGACGTTAATCTCCTCGCGGGTGCTGAGGGTGATTGCCAAGGCGGCATGGGCGCCCAGAGCGAGGCTTAGCGCGGCGAGCTTGGCAAAGCGGGAGCGCGGGATCATGGCAACCCCTGCTCTGTCACGATCACGACCCGCTCCGCCCCGGCAGCCCGGAGCGCCCGACCCACGGCAATCAACTCCTCCGCTGGCAATGCGCGATCCGGCACGATCCGCACGCGTTCGGCGGCTTCGGGCGGAACTTCGGCCAGATAGGCCGCCGCCGAGGCGAGGTCATCGCCGCGAAAACTGAGCCGCCCGTCGGCATGGACGACGAGGGCGTCGGGCGGGCCCGCGGGACCGAGATCGGCGGTCTGCACCAAGGTCAAATCGCGATCGAGCGGGCGCGCCAAGGTGCCGGCCACCAGAAAGAAGATCAGCATCAGAAAAACAGTGTTGATCAGCGCGATCGTGGGCTCTCGCTCCGCCCTCCTGCGCCTGGCCCGCATCATCCCTCTCCCAGCAGAACCACTTGGACATCGGGCGTGCGACGCAGCTCAACCAGCAGATCCGTGAGCCTTTGCGCGCTGGCCGAGGGCAGAACGGAGACGATAAGGGTCGGGTCCGCAAGCGCGTCCAACGCAGGGCCGAGCCCAGCGAGGTCAACGGCTTGACCGTTGAGATCAAGCTGCTGCTCTCCCAGTCGAAGAAAAGCCAGACGGTCAGGGATGGCAGCCCCTGCGCCGGCGCCGCCCACACTCATCTCAACCTCGGCAAATTTCGAGAAGGTCGAACTGAGCATAAAGAACAGCAGCAGCAGGAAGATGACGTCGATCAGCGACGTCATCGACAAGCGCCGCCGCCGCACCCGTCTACGCACGGAGCGCTCCTTCCGGATACGCTCCGGCTGTATCGTCCTGGCGCGCCACATCGCCTGACGGAGACGTTAGGGTGCGTATGGCTTTGCCCGCAAAGACGCGGTCGGCATCGATCCGCGCTTCGAACCAACTCAGGACAAGCGTTGTGGGCATCGCCACGGCCAGGCCGACAGCGGTGGTCATCAGCGCCACCCAGATGCCGCCCGCAAGGATGCTGGGATCGACTTGGTCGCCAGCCTCCTGCAGCGCCTGGAACGCCGAAATCATACCCAGAACGGTGCCAAAGAGCCCCAGGAGCGGCGCAATCTGTGCCACAGTGTCCAGCAGCCGGAAGCCCCGCTCAAGTTTGGCGAAGCGTTCTTCTGCCTCGGCTTCTAGACGGTCGGCATCAACACGTCCCTGCATCCCCAGATCGACGACGCCCCGCAGATAGCTGCGTGACCGGGCAAGGGCCCCCGCTGCCGCGCGCCGGTCGCCCACGTCCCAGGCATCGACCGCCGCCCGCAGGGCGCGGTGACGCCCCACGCCGGAGGCCGCAAATTGCCAGAGTTTGTAGAGCGTGACCGTGAGCGCGACGATCGACAGGCCGACCAAGACCATCACGACGGGCCCCCCGAGATCGGCCAGTCTCTGTACTGCCTCTAGAACCTGATCCAACATCGCGTTTGCCCTCGTTGTGATTATCCGATGAGCTTCACATCGACCCGTGAGCGCAGGCCCAGGCTGTCTTCACAAAACTCCGACGGCGCTCCCCCGATCGTGCAGGTTTGGGCGCCATTGATCAGGACCGAGCCCAAGTCGTCGCAGCTCAACTCAGGGATGACGAATTGCCGAACGCGGGGCCGCGCGGCCGGCAGGGTTCCGAAGTCGAATAGGGTCAATCGGTTCACGCCGCCCGCCGCATCAAAGAGCACCGCTTCATAGACAACGCTCTCGATCTCGGCCGCTCCCTCGTTCTGAAGCAGAAAAACGAAGGTACATGCGGCCTCGTCCGTGGACATCGCATTGAGCTCGATGGTCAGGCGCCCGTCGGCCGCCTCTTGCGCCACAGTCGGGCTGACCGCCCCCATAGTTGCGAGAAAGACCGCAAGGGCAGTCAGGGCCGGGACGGCATGCAAGGAAAGGGAGTGGGTTTGCATGGATACTCTCTGTGGGGTGGTCTGTTTTTTTGTATGGCGCGCTATCGCCTGAACGGCCTCACTCGGCAGCTGCCCGTTGGGGCAAGGTTTGCGGTTGAGGCTGGCGCGCATCTGCGATTTGAGACGCAGCCTCAAGGGCCGCAACCTGCGCCTCCAGCGAAGCCACACGGGCCTGCAAGGCGGCGATAACATCCGTATCGGCTAGCGTTCCCGGCCTAGACTCTGACGCGCGGGCTGGCAAGAGGCGGCGCGCGCGCGGTCAGGTGCGCGGCCCTCGCACGAGCCGCGGCAAAGAGGGGCGCCGCACCGGAACGCGTCGCTTTCAGCAGACCTTTGCCGGTGCCGAGGCCCGCCGCGATCTCTGCCCAGAGGCGCGCATAGGTGGCAGGCGGCAGGGCCGCCATCGCCCAGCCCAGAACGGTTACCGCGCCGGCCCAGATCGTCGCACCAGACCAATGCCCCGCGGCTGCAAGCACAAGGCCAGGCCCAAACACCGCGGCCCGCGCCGACCAGAGCCAGCGTCGGCCCGTGAAGGCTGGCAAATCAAAGACACGTCGGCGTTTGGCGTCGGTGACGGCCATGTAGCCCAGCCCCGCCAGGCTCACGCCAATCAGGCCCAGGATCGCGAGCCCGTTCATTCCGCCGGCTCCCGTGCCGCAAGCGCGGGCCCATCCGCCCGTGTGCTCAAGCGGTTCTTTCGATGCCGGTGCAAGCGATGTTGGCGCAGAAGCGTGAGGCCGAGGCCCAGGAGCAGCAGATCAACGAGCAGAATGGACCACGCCCCAGCCAGCAACGCCTCGCTCCAGCTCGTACCGCCGCTCAAATGTCGCAGGACCGGCAGGCCGAGGCAGAGGACCGCATTGGCCAGGCGCAGCCGCAGAACGGCGCCATGTCGGGCCGCGCCAAGGCCAAGCGCGACGGCCACACCCGCCAGAAATCCGGCTGGGGTCCACCATGTCGGATCTCCCATGGGAAGGGTGAGAAAGAACGCCACCGCCGAGATCAGCATGGCCAGCGGCAACCCCCAAATGGTGACCACAATCCAGTGCTGGAAGCTCTGCCACGTCGGATCCTCCGCGCGCCGCCTTGTCCAAAGCAGCATGCCCGACGCAGCCACAAAGGCCATTGCCAGGCCCATGGCCATCCAGACCAGCTTGGACGCAAGGCCTGCGAAATCGCCGAAGTGCAAGGCCGGGATAAGCGCGAAGACGCTCGCACCCGCCGATGGCGCTGTGCCAAAAATGGGTTGAACGCCTTCGAAGGCGCGGCTTACCCCGGCAAATTCCAGAACGGTCCCGCTAAGCGCCCCAGGTGCAGGGCCCATGAACACACGGACCTGCGCGTCCACACTGTCGTAATGTGAGATCACGATCGACACCGCCTCGCCCCCCGTCCGCCTGCGAGCATCAGCCAGGATGTAGTCGAGGCTGGCGAGCGGAGCTTGGGTCAAATCGAGGGCGGCGGGTAAGCCGATCAAGGTCTCAATAAGGGCTTGCTGGTCGCCTCCGAACACCGCAAGGGCCATGACCGGCACGCCCAGCGAGGTCGCAAATCCAAAGAATGCCCCCCTGAACGCAAGGATCAGGGCAAAAGGCAAACCCCAACTGCCGGCCAGGACATGCATCCCGCGCGCCGACAAGGCGGGCCCGGTCTCTGGTCGCGACAAAGGCATCGCGAAAGATGTGTCCATGGATCAAAACGCCTGAGATGGCCGCCGCCATCATCGCCAGGCCCAGCACCCCAACGAGCACAAGGCCGTACGGGTTCGGTAGGTAGAGTTGGACGTGAAGATCAACCCAGAAGTCGCGCAATGCGCTGCCTGAGAGAGGTGGATCGGAAGATCTGAACAGGTGAGTTAGGTGGTTTTTCTGCTCCGGATCCGGCAGCTTTGCTGGGACGAAGGAGCTATGATGGCAAGACGACCAAGACGGAACCACAGCCCTGCGTTCAAGGCGAAAGTCGC
>JBCBMY010000019.1:0-103210 GCA_039822045.1 Pseudomonadota bacterium
ATGAGAAACACCAGCGCCCGCACACGAGAAACACTCTGGCGGGCCGTCGGAACGATACTCGATCGCTTCTCAGCACAAGACTGTGCAAACTACTTCAAGAACGCAGGATACGCTTCCGTCAAAACCTGAAACGCTCTAGCGCAGCATGACGGGCACGAGGACCGTCAGGATCAGAAGGCGGACCACGTGGTGCGCCGCGACGAAGGCGGGATCGAGGTCAAGCTGTACCGACATGGCGATCATCGCCTCGAGGCCGCCCGGGGCGAAGGCCACGAACAGGGTCGCCGGCGACAGGCCGAGAAGGCGCGAGCACAGTAGAGCTGCGACCGCCGCAACGGCAAGAACGACGCTGGTGACCACAACCGACGCGACGGCCGCGTTGCCAAGCTCGCTGGGCGAGCGGCCGCGGAAGCGCGTTCCGATCAGGGCGCCAAGCACGAGAAAGGCAAAGGTCACCGCCCAGATTGGCATGCCGCCCGATACCAGCCCCGTGGCGTGCGCGAAGCCCGAGGCCGCCATCCCGGCCAGGAGAAGAGCGGCCGGCAGGTTGAGGCGGAGGAACAGGGCACCGAGGGCGATCGACGCGGCTAGGGTGGCAAAGCCGGCCATGAGGGACATCGTGTTAGGCTGGGGCGCGGCGCCCTCGGTCTCGATCGTGAGGCCCAGGAGGAAGGGAACGGCCAGCGTCATGACCAGGACCCTGAGCGCCTGCACGATCCCGATGCGCGCCTGATCGACCTGCAGGTTCTGCGACAGGGCAAAGACGTAGCTCATGTGGCCGGGGACGGAGGCGAGGAAGGCGGTTTCTCGGTCGTAGCTGAAAAGCCGGCCGAGCGCGCGGCGGTTGATGACGAGGCCCACCACCAAGGTGGCGAAGAGCACGGCCAGGGTTGCCGGCCAGAGCGCGGCGGTTCTGATGACCTCGGGCGTGATCGTGGCCCCGATGCTCATCCCAAGCGCCAAAAAGCACACATTGCGCACAAGGTCGGGAATCCCTGTGGGGACGCCGACAAGGCTGGCGGCAGTCACCGCGGCGGCGGGACCGGTGAGAACGGGCGCGGGAAAGCCGATCAGCCAGAAGAGCAGTGCCCCCGCGCCGGCTATCGCCAGCGTCAGCGCCGTGTCGCGAAGCTCGGCCCGGCCAATGCCGGATGTCACGGAAGCTCGATCTCCGCCAGAACCGCGGCCCAGCCGGCGCCGTGCATGTCGCGGTCGCGCACCCCGCCCTGCACCACCGGGCGCGGCAGGCTGATCTTGACCACGTTGAGGTCGGCCATGTCGAAGCGCTTGATGCGCGCGGAGTCCGTTTGAAACCGTGCTGCTATATCGGCGGTGTCGAGCCCGTCGCGGACGCGCTTATAGGCGTCTGATGTTCCACAGAAGATGTCGAGCGTCACCCAGAATGGCCCGGCATTCTTGGAGCGGACCTTTTCAGCGATCGTTCCGAGCTCAGGCATGGGCCACCTCGCGGGTTGTCAGGGAGAACGCCTCCATCGGGTCGCCCAGCGTCAGGACGTGGTTCAGGCAGAACTCGTAGATTGCGCCGCGATCGACCTCGGCCGGCGAGAAGGGGAAGGCGAAGGTCGGCTGTTCCTCCTCCTGCGTCAGGGGATGATGAAGGAGGTAGGGGTTGAGGAGCTTGCCGATCTCAGTGGCGAGCGCCGCAGTTGGCGCGGTGACGAGGCCCAGGACGCCGATCTCGACGGGAGCGCCGGTGCGGGTCTCAAGGTGGCCAAGTGTGGCGTTCTTGCCTATCTGGCGGAGTTCGATCTGAAACGCGTCATCTGACAGGGCGAGCCGGTCGATCACCTTGGCCCGGCACTTGGCCAGGATGTCGTCGCACCAGGCATCAGCGTTCTCGACATAATGGCGGTCGCGCAGGAGGGCGAGCAGGACGGTCTGGAAGCCCACGGGCCGGGACCCTTCGAGCTTGACCGTGTAGCGCTCGGACGGAACCCAGACGGAGCCTTCGACCCGAACGCGGCGGTCGTCGAGCGCCTCGTAGCGCGCGCCGGATACGTCGAGATGGCCACCCGGCTCATGCAAAATGAACGGGTCGGAATTTTCATAGAGCATGTGGGCCGACACGGTGTGCGGTGTGGCGCGCGAGCCGTCGGCCAGCGGCTCGACAGTGAAGCCTGTTTCGTCGAACTCGATCAGGATAACGCCGGATTGCGGGTTGGTGGCACAGAGCGCACCGCACTCCCCGATCTTGGCCCCGTGCCAGGCTCCGCCGGCGTTGCAGCCCTGGGCGAGCGGCAGGGCCGCGATGATGGCGGTGTCAGTCGTCCGGCCGGCGATGACGATGTCGGCGCCGGAGGCGAGCGCGGCGTTGATCTGTTCTGCCCCAGCCAGCGCAACGATGTTGGTGCATTCGGCGAACCGCTCGGGCGTGATCTCGGGCGCCGGGTCGAGCGGAGAGATCCGGCCATTGGCCAGCGCATCCTCGAGCCGCGCGGCAGGCTGGTCGGATTTGAGGACGGCGATCTTTGCCTCGCGGCCCGTCTCCTTGAGGATCTCTTCGGTGATCTCGACGAGCCAGTCGACGGCGGACCCGGCGCCGCACGTGCCGGCCGTACCGATGACCAGCGGCACGCCGGCCCGCTCGCGCGCCTCCATCAGCCCGGCCCATTCGCGTTTCGTCGAGGCGCGGGAGTATTTCGAAACCCCGCGCCCCAGATAGCTCGGGCCACTATCGGTGGAGCCGCCATCGATGGCGATTAGGTCGGGCCGCCGCGCGATCCCCCGTTCCAGCGCCTCCTTGTCGTAGCCAAGACCGAGGGCGCCGGAGGGGATCAGGATGCGTGTCATGGTCAGTCGCTCACCGCCTGGGGCTTCTTCAAAAGGTTGCGCAGGAAGAACGGTGCGACGAAGCCAAGAACCGCAGCCGTCCAGAGGCCGATCGCAATGCCGGAGGAGAAAAGGTAGGTCGGGTCTCCATCCGAAAGAACCATCGCACGCCTCAGCGCATCTTCCATGTGATTGCCGAGCAGGATGCCAAGGATGATCGGAACGGTCGGCACATCAAGCTTGCGCAGCACATACCCCAAAACCCCGAAGGCCACCATGAGGATGAGGTCGAAATACGAGCCCGAGAGGGAATAGATCCCGACGAAGGAGATCATGCAGACGCCGGGCAGCAGCACCGCGGGCGGCACCTGAAGGACCCGCACAAAGACCTTCACCATGGGCACGTTCATCGCCAAGAGCACGAAGTTGGCGATGAGGAGCGAGGCGATGAGGCCCCAGACCACCTCGGGACGGTCGGTGAAGAGGGTCGGGCCGGGCGTGATGTTCAGCGTCATCAGGAGCGCGAGCAATACGGCCGTGGTGCCGGAGCCCGGCACACCGAGCGTGAGCATCGGGACGAGCGCTCCGCCGGCGGCCGCGTTGTTGCCGGCCTCGGGCGCCGCGACGCCACGGGGCACGCCTGTGCCGAACCCGCCCTTCTCGCCAGCGATCGACTTCTCCGACATGTAGGCCAGGAACGAGCCGAGCGAGGCGCCCGCCCCGGGCAGGACCCCGGCGACGAAGCCCACGACCGAGGCGCGCAGCATGGTCCAGCCGCTGCGGGCGATGTCTTTCACCGGAACGGTGACTTTCTCGAGCTTGACGCCGATGGAGGTGTTCTTGCCGTGGCTCTCGATGAAGAAAAAGACCTCTGCCACGGCGAAGAGCCCGACGATGGCAACGAGGAAGTCGACGCCATCCATCAGATGAAGCTCACCGCCGGTGAAGCGGGGCATTCCCGACGTGTTGTCGAGCCCGATCATGGCGATGCCGAGGCCGATACAGGAGGCCAACGCCGCCTTGGCCTGGTTGTTCGACGCAATGCCGCCCAGAGTGGAGAAGGCCAGGAGATAGAGCGCGAAATATTCTGCCGGACCAAAGAGATAGGCCACGCGCGCAAGGATCGGTGCCAACAGCATCAGGCCGATGGTCGCCAGGAACGCGCCGACGAACGACGCGACCCCGGAGAGGACGAGCGCGTCCCCTGCTCTGCCCTGTTTTGCCATGGGATACCCGTCGAGCGTGGTCATCAGGGCCGGTTCATCGCCCGGGATGTTCAACAGGATCGACGAAATCCGCCCGCCATACATGGCGCCGTAGTAGACGCTCGTCATCAGGACGAGGGCGGAGGTTGCATCGAGGCCCAGCGAAAAGGCCAGAGGGATCAGGATTGCGACGCCGTTCGACGGGCCGAGGCCGGGCAGCGAGCCGATGATCGTGCCGAGAAAACAGCCGATGACAGCGAGGCCCAGCGTGGCCGGCGACAGAGCGACGGAGAAGCCGAGGGCGAGATTGGAAAGCAGGTCCATGGGGTCAGTCCGCGCTCGCTTCGGGGGCGGAGACCTCGCCCGCTGAGAACAGCGACAGGTCCTTCGGGAAGGGAATGAGGCCGAGCCCGAGGACGTATTTGAAGATCAGAAACAGCAAGACGGCGAGGCCGACGCCCGTGATCAGATTGAACACCGGTTTCGGCGTGATCTGGTAGCTCAGGACGCCCGCGCACACCGCCGTCGGCAGGAGGAAGCCGAAGGGCTTTAGGCTGTAGGCATAGCCGATGAGCAGGGCGACGGAGAAGGCAAGCGATCCCAGCGTCGCGAGGCCCGGCCATTCGGGCTCCTCATCCGGCTTGAGGATCATGACAAGGCCACAGATGGCCGCGACGGACCCCACAAGGATCGGGAAGGCCTTCGGGCCAAGGGGGTCGGACATAAAGCTGGTCTGGAGCTGGAAGGCACTCGCGACGAACGCGAGCGCCACCAGAACCACGACCAGGCCAAAGACCCGGTCGGAGCGAAGCATCTTACTGGATCACACCGATTTCGCGGGACAGTTCCTCGGTCTGCGCGACAACGGTGTCGATCCACGACTGGAAGTCGCCGCCGACCTTTGTAAAGGGCGCCAGGCCATTGGCGATCATCGCCTCGGCCCACTCCTCGCTTTCGGCAACGGCGGCGAGCTTGTCGGCCCAGGCCTGAAAATCGGCGTCGGAGATGTCCTTGGGGACGTAGAGACCGCGCCAGTTCACCGCGACAACGTCGTAGCCTTGTTCCTGGGCCGTTGGGATGTCGTCAAAGCCGGGGACACGCTCTTCGGTGAGCACTGCGAGGGCCCGGACTTCGCCGGACTTCAGGAAGCCCACGATCTCGGACATGTCGCCCGACATGGCCTGCGTGAATCCACCGACCGTTTGGGTGATCGCATCGGCACCGCCGTCGACGCCGATATACTTGATGGCGCGCACGTCATCGATGCCGGCGGCCTTGGTCAGCATCAGCGGCTTAAGGTGGTCGAAACCGCCGGCCGCGGACCCGCCGGCGAAGGTGACAGAGCCGGGCTCGGCCTCGATGGCGGCGATCAGGTCGCCGAGCGACTGGTGCTCGCTATCGGCGGAAACGACGATCACGCCCGGGTCGGCCCCAATGGCGCCCACGAAGCGCACCTGATCGGCGGTCATGCCGCCAAAGGCATTCTGGGCAAGCCGCGTGGTGGTGGCCGACGAGGCGGCCACGATCAGGTCGGGGTCATCGTTGCGCTCGTTGACCACGTGGGCGAAGGCGAGGCCGCCGCCACCGCCGGACATGTTGGTAATCTGAACGGGGTTCTCCACCTGGCCGATATCGTAGAGGATCTTGCCGATCTGACGGCAGGTGAAATCCCAACCACCACCAGGGTTGGCAGGGGCGATGCATTCGGCGGCCATCGCGGCGGAGCCGAGGCCAAGGGTCAACGCAGCGCTCAAGCCGAGCGTCTTCAGTCTCTGGGTCATGTCTGTCCTCCCTATACGCACGTCCGCGCCGGGCTCTTCTGTCCTGCGCGCGGGTGGCCGGGCAACTGCGGCCCGGCCGGCTCACGTTGGCCCCATGAGCGGCAACTGTCCAGATGTCTTACGCGCGTGAACAAACTTTGCGCTCCGCGGCTTAGACGGTGCCTCAGATCGCACCGGCGGACCGCAGCTCGGCAATGCGGGCGGGGGTGAGGCCAAGTTCGGCGAGGATCTCGTCGGTGTGGGCTCCAAGCGTCGGGGGCGGTATGTCGACGCTGGGCGGAGAGCGGTCGAGTTTGATGCCGGTCCGCACCACGTCGACGGGACGGCCCACGCCCGGCGCCTCGAACCGCTGGATAAAGCCGCGCCCGGCGATCTGGGGATGTGCCAGGATCTCGGGCACGCTCAGGACGGGGCCTGTTGGAACGCCGATGGCATTCAAGCGGGCGACCCAGTGCGCGCTGTCGTGGGTGACCAGCACGGTCTCGATCTCTGTGGCAAGCGACAGTCGGTTGCGCTTGCGGTCTTCGCGGGTGCGGAAGTCGGGACGGGTCAGCAGATCTTCGCGGTCGAGCTCGCGGGCGAGGGCGCCCCATTGGGCGTCCTTGTTGGCGGCGATGTTGATGTGGCCGTCGCGCGTGCGGAACATGCCCGAGGGCGCCGATGTCGGATTTTCGTTGCCGCTCTGCACCGGCGCGACCCCGGCGACCAGGTGGTTAGAGATGGCCCACGCCATTGTGGCGAGCGTGGCCTCGAGCATCGAGACGTCGATTATACAGCCGGGCTCGGGCGCATTGAGCGCGGCACAGATGGCCATCGCCGCGGTCAGCCCGCCCACTGTGTCGGACACCGGAAAGCCCACCCGCATCGGTCCGCCGTCGGGCGCGCCGGTCACGGACATCACCCCGGAGACGCCTTGCACGATCTGATCGTAGGCCGGACGGTCGCGCCACGGCCCGTCCTGCCCGAAGCCCGAGATCGCACAATAGACGAGCCGCGGATTGATGGCGCGCAGGATTTCCGGCCCCGCGCCCAGCCGCTCCATCACGCCAGGGCGGAAGTTCTCGACCAGCACATCGGCCGTTTCGACCAGCGCCTTCAGCAGGTCGAGGCCCTCGGCATGTTTGAGGTTCAGCGTCACCGAGCGTTTGCCCGCATTCTGAGCAAGGAACGACACGCCCATATTGGCCGCATTCAGGTCGGGATCGGCGCCGAGCTGTCGGGCGAGATCCCCCCGACCCGGAACCTCGACCTTGACGACGTCGGCGCCGAGATGGGCAAGCTGGTGACAGGCAAACGGCCCGGCAAGTACATTGGTCAGATCGAGCACCCGGATATGGGCGAGCGGTTTCGTCGTCATGGTGTCCTCCCTGCCCGACGGTTCGCCTCTGGGCACGGGCTTGGCAATGCCCAAGGGCTGGGCAGCGAGAGAACGGATTGCGGCATCTCGACCGGGCGTGCGGAGCGCGGACTTTACACGCGCGGGCTGCGCGGCTCTGGTGCCTAGACACGGGCTCACGTGGGAGGGGTACCCTTGGCGATTACGGCATCGATCCGGCACCTGACGCACTACACGTATGACAGGCCGGTCACCCTGTCTCCACAGATCATCCGGTTGCGGCCCGCCCCCCACAGCAGGACGCGGGTGATTTCGCATTCGCTGAAGGTGGAGCCGGCGGACCACTTCGTGAACCACCAGCAAGACCCCTATGGCAACTGGCTGTCGCGCTTTGTTTTTCCCGAACCAGTGCGCGAGTTTCGGATCGACGTCGATCTGGTGGCCGATATGACGGTCTATAACCCGTTCGATTTCTTCCTCGAGGAGCAGGCCAAGGAGTGGCCGTTCGAATATCCCGAGGAGCTGTCGGAGGATCTGGTGATCTACCGCAAGCCCGAGCCGGCCGACCCGCTGGTGCAGGCCTTCGTGGACGAGATCCCGCGGCAGACGATGGGGACGGTCGATTTTCTGGTGGACCTCAACCGGCGGGTGGAGCAGCGCGTCGGCTATGTTATCCGGATGGAGCCCGGGGTGCAGACCCCGCACGATACGCTTCAGATCGGGACAGGCTCGTGCCGCGATTCCAGTTGGCTGCTGGTGCAGGTGCTGCGGCAGCTCGGGTTCGCAGCGCGGTTTGTCTCAGGGTATCTGATCCAGCTGAAGCCCGATCTCGTGTCGCTCGACGGGCCGGCGGGCACCGACCACGATTTCACCGACCTGCACGCCTGGGTCGAGGTCTATCTGCCGGGCGCAGGTTGGGTCGGGCTCGACCCGACCTCGGGGCTTTTGACCGGGGAAAGCCACATCCCGCTGGCCGCGACGCCGCACTACAGGAATGCGGCACCGATCGCCGGACTGGCGTCTTACGCCGAAGTGAATTTCGAATTCGATATGAAGGTGCGTCGCGTCGCCGAGCACCCGCGGATCACCAAGCCGTTTTCGGAAGAGGCATGGGGCGCGCTCGACGCGCTGGGCCGAAAGGTCGATGAGGTCATGACAGCGCAGGACATGCGGCTGACCATGGGAGGCGAACCCACCTTCGTCTCGATCGACGACTATGAGAGCGACGAGTGGAATACCGCCGCCGTAGGCCCAACCAAGCGCGGCCTGGCGGACCGCCTGATCCGGCGCCTGAGGGACCGGTTCGCGCCCGGTGGGTTCCTGCACTATGGGCAGGGCAAGTGGTATCCGGGCGAGACGCTGCCGCGCTGGACCTTCTCGCTCTACTGGCGGCGAGACGGGGTGCCGGTGTGGCGCGATGCAGGGCTCGTCGCTCAAGAGGAGGGGGGTGCCTCGGCCGATGCTGCCGCGGCCGAAGACTTCCTGATCGGTATGGCGGATCGGCTGGGGGTGGACGCCGGTCACGTGAAGGCCGCCTATGAGGATCCGGCCGAATGGGTGCTGCGGGAGGCCGAGTTGCCGCCCAATGTCTCGCCCGATGACCCCAAGCTGAAGGATCCGGAGGCGCGGGCGCGGATCGCGCGGGTGTTTGCGCGCGGGCTGACGGAGCCGGCCGGCTACATTCTGCCCGTGCAGCGATGGCAGGGGCGCGCGAGCGGGCGATGGCTTTCGGAGGCCTGGTCGCCCCGGCGGGGTCACATCTTCCTGACACCCGGCGACAGCCCTGTGGGCTTTCGTCTGCCGCTGGGATCGCTGCCCCATATTGCGCCGATGGCCTTTCCCTATACCTATCCGACCGATCCCTCGGTGCCGCGCGCGCCGCTGCCCGACTTCCGCGTGGCCATGGAAGAACGGCGGCGGGCTATTCTGGAAGAGCTGGAGAAGATCGCCGCGGAGGAGGCTGTCGCCCTGCCCGAGCCGACACCGGGGCATGTGCAGCCCGTCTCCCAACCCCAGCGGCAAAGGCGGCAGCAAGTGCTGACCGAGCAGGGTGCGGACCCGGCCACAGGCATTGTGCGGACCGCGCTGGCGGTCGAGCCCCGGGACGGCAAGCTCTGCCTTTTCATGCCGCCAGTGGAGCGGCTCGAGGATTATCTGGAACTGCTGGCAGCCGCCGAGGATGCGGCGGGCGATCTGGGCCTGCCGATCCACGTGGAAGGCTACACACCGCCGGGCGATCCTCGAATGAATTCGATCCGGGTGGCGCCGGACCCGGGCGTGCTGGAAGTGAACATCCATCCGGCCCACAGCTGGCAGGACTGCGTGGAGATCACCGAGGCCGTGTATGAGGAGGCGCGGCAAACGCGGCTCGGCGCCGACAAGTTCATGATCGACGGCAAGCATACCGGAACGGGCGGGGGCAACCATGTGGTTGTGGGGGGCGCGACGGCCAACGACTCGCCCTTCCTGCGGCGGCCCGACCTTCTGCGGTCGATGATCCTGCACTGGCTACGACATCCATCGCTGTCGTACCTGTTTTCGGGCACGTTCATCGGGCCGACGAGCCAAGCGCCGCGGATCGACGAGGCCCGGCACGACACGCTCTATGAGTTGGAGATTGCGCTGTCGCAGATCCCGTCCCCGGGTGAAGGCGCGCCGCCACCGCCCTGGCTGGTGGACCGGCTTTTGCGGAACATCCTGATCGACGTCACCGGCAACACGCACCGGGCCGAGCTTTGCATCGACAAGCTCTTTTCCCCCGACGGGCCGACCGGGCGCCTTGGCCTTTTGGAGTTTCGCGGGTTTGAGATGCCGCCGGACGCCAAGATGTCGCTCGCTCAGCAGGTGTTGATCCGGGCGCTTCTGGCACGGTTCTGGGCGGACCCGGTGAAGGGCAAGCCGGTGCGGTGGGGCACGACGCTGCATGACCGGTTCATGCTGCCCTATTTCGTTTGGGCGGACTTTATGGATGTGCTGCGCGATCTCACGGATCAGGGCTTTGCCTTCCGCTCGGAATGGTACGAGGCGCAATGGGAGTTCCGCTTCCCATTTGCCGGAGAGGTTGAGTATGAGGGCGTGCATCTGGAGTTGCGGCAGGCTCTGGAGCCCTGGCACGTGCTGGGCGAGCGCGGGGCGATCGGGGGCACGGTGCGCTATACCGACAGTTCGGTCGAGCGGATGCAAGTGCAGCTGACGGCGACCGATCCGTCCCGCTACATCGTGACGTGCAACCAGCGGCAGGTGCCGCTGACAGCCACCGGGGAGAGCGGCGTGCAGATCGGTGGTGTGCGGTTCAAGGCGTGGCAGCCGGCCGAGGCGCTGCACCCGGTTCTGCCGGTGAATGCGCCGCTCGTGTTCGACATCTTTGACACCTGGACGGGCGGGGCGCTGGGCGGCTGCACCTACCACGTGGCCCATCCCGGCGGGCGCAACTACGACACGTTCCCCGTGAACACGAACGAGGCCGATGCACGCCGGCTGGCGCGCTTTGAGAAGATGGGCCACACTCCCGGCAGCTATTGGCCCGCGCCCGAACACGCACATCCGGAGTTTCCGATGACGCTCGATTTGCGGCGCCCGGCTGGACTTTAGCGGGCACCACGCCCCGCCGGAACGGAGCAGGATGAACGAAACGACGCGAACGAAGCGGCGAAGGCTGCCGGGCGTCCTGCGGGGCTATGCCCCGCTGCCGGACGCGGCCGACGAATTGATGCAGCCGGACGGGCGGCTTCGGTCGGTCTGGCTGCCGCTGATCGAGCATCTGGCGCGGCAGGACAAGGACGCGCGCGCCCAACGTTTTGCCCGCGGCGATCAGTACCTGCACGACGCGGGCGTCTATTATCGCCAATATACCGGCGCAGGCTCGACCGTGCGGGACTGGCCGCTGAGCCATGTGCCGGTGCTGATCTCGGAAGCGGAATGGCGCGAGCTGTCCTACGGGATCGCCCAGCGGGCAGACCTGCTGGAAGCAGTGATGGCGGATCTCTACGGGCCGGGGCGGCTGGTGGCCGACGGGCATCTGCCCGCCCAGCTCGTGGCGCAAAACCCCGAATGGCTGCGACCGCTGGTGGGGGTGCGGCCACGCGAGGGGCACTTCCTTCACTTTCTGGCCTTCGAGATCGGCCGATCGCCCGACGGCACCTGGTTTGTGCTGGGGGACCGGACCCAGGCCCCTTCGGGCGCGGGCTTTGCCATCGAAAACCGCATGGCGACGGCGCGGGTGTTCCATGATCTATTCCCCGACGCGAATATCGAGCGACTGGCGGGGTTCTTCCGAAGCTTCCGGCGGTCGCTGGAGGCGATGCGCCCTGGCGGCGAAGACCGGATCGCCATCCTGACGCCCGGCCAGCACACCGATACCTACTTCGAGCATGCCTATATCGCGCGCTATCTCGGCTTCATGCTGCTCGAGGCCGAAGACCTGACGGTCGTTGACGGGCGGCTGATGGTGCGGACGATCAATGGCCTGGAGCCGATTGGAGTGCTGTGGCGGCGGCTCGATTCCCGCTTCGGCGATCCGCTGGAACTCGACGAAGACAGCGCGATCGGCACGCCGGGCATGGTGAGCGCGCTCAGATCCGGAACGTTCTCGATGCTGAATTGGCTCGGCTCGGGCGTGCTGGAGGCGCGGGCGCTGATGGCGTTCCTGCCGCGGATCTCGGAGGCGCTGACGGGCGAGCCGCTGCGGCTGCCTAACATCGCCACCTGGTGGTGCGGCCAGGCTGCGGAGCGAGATTATGTGCTGGCCTCGTTGGAGCGGATGATGATCGGGCCCGCCCTGTCGACCCGGCTGCCCTTTGATATGGACGCCTCGACCGTGCTCGGCGGCCAGTTTCGGTCGACCGCCTACAGCTCGGTCAAGGACTGGCTGTCCCTGGAAGGCACGACACTTGTGGGGCAGGAGGCCGTGAGCCTGTCGACGACGCCGGCAATGATTAACGGCAGGCTCGAGCCACGGCCGATGGTGGTGCGCGTGTTTGCGGCCCGGACCAGCGAAGGCTGGACGGTCATGCCGGGGGGCTATGCCCGGATCGGGCGCACCGAAGACCCAACGGCGCTGGCCATGCAAAACGGCGGGTCGGTCGCCGATGTGTGGGTGGTGGCCGATGCGCCGGTCGAGCAGGTGTCGCTCGCTGCTGGCAGCGACGGGCCCTTCGTGCGGCGCATGCCGGGGCGCTTGCCGGCGCGCTCGGCCGACAATCTGTTTTGGCTTGGCCGCTATGTGGAGCGGGCCGAATTCGGTGCGCGCGCCCTGCGCGCCTATCACCTGCGACGCGAGGATATGGGCGCCGTCACGGTGCCGGTGATCGACGAGCTCGCCGACTTCCTGGACAAGCGCGGCCTCGACCCCGCCGCGGCGGTGCCGGAGGGCCTGTTGGACCTGTTCGAACAGTCGCGCGCCTGCGCAGGCAAGGTGCGCGACCGGTTCTCGACCGACGGCTGGAACGCGGTGGACGATTTGGCCGAGACCGCCCGCGGACTGGCCGCCGTGACCGTAGCCGGAGACGACGCGGCGCGGGCCATGTCGGTGCTGCTGCGCAAGCTCGCCGGCTTCGCGGGGCTGGTGCAGGACAACATGTTCCGGTTTGCGGGCTGGCGCTTTTTGACGATGGGACGGGCCCTGGAGCGGGGGGCGACGATCGCGGGGATGCTCGCAGAGTTCTCCGACCCCGAGGCCCCACATGGCAGCCTTGACCTTGCCATCGAGCTGGGCGACAGCGTGATGACGCACCGGCGGCGCTACAGCGTGGGCACGAACCGTTTGACGGCGATCGACTTGCTTGCACTCGACACCGAGAACCCGCGTGCTTTGAGCTTTCAGACAAACCTCTTGCGGGAGCAGCAGGCCCTGATCCCAGGTCGCGAGTGGACGACCCAGATGGAGGATGTGGCCCGACGGATCTATGCCATACATGCGCGCCTGGCGGTGGCGATCCCCGAGGACGTGTCGAGCGCGTTTCTGCGCGAGGTTCAGGCCGAGCTTTTGGCGATTTCCGACGCGCTGACGACCCGGTACCTGAGCTAGCCCCATGCTCTATGACATCCGCCTTGAGATTACATATCGCTACGCCCAGCCGGCCGGCGCCAGCCGCTCGATCTTGCGGATGATGCCGCTGTCATCGGCGGAACAGGTGCCCGTGACCGGGCTTCTCGACACGGCGCCGGGGCCGGAATTTCGCCAGGATGGGCGGGATTTCTTCGGCAATGCGATGACGGAGGTCGCCCATCCCGGCGCGCTGACCGAGATCGCTTTTCGGTATGCCGGACGCGTGCGGCGGGTGGCGGCCCCGCGTGAAATGGACCTGTCGTGCCCGCACGACCGCCTGGACGAGGAGTTGACCGAGGTGCAGGATCTGGGGCCGACCGCGCCGCATCATTTCGTCGGTGCGTCAGAACGGGTGCGGCCTGAACCAGAGATCGCGGCCTTTGCGCGGGACGCGGCGTCGGGCGCGCCCTCGGTCGTGGCGGCGGTCGAGGCGGTGAGCCACGCGCTGCACGCCGAGATCGCCTTCGATCCGACGGCGACGGATGTCACCACCGACCCCTTGGAGGCCTTCCGGGCGCGGCGCGGCGTGTGCCAGGACATGAGCCATATCCTGATCGCGGGTCTTCGCTCGATCGGCATCCCGGCGGGGTATGTCTCGGGCTTCCTGCGGACCATTCCCCCCAAGGGCCAGGAGCGGCTCGAGGGCGCCGACGCGATGCATGCCTGGACCCGGGCCTGGTGCGGCCACGAAGCGGGTTGGATCGAGATCGACCCGACGAACGACATGCGCGCCCGGGCCGATCACATCGCGGTGGCGGTCGGACGCGACTATGCTGACGTAGCGCCGGTGAAGGGCGCCCTGCGCTCGTCGGGCGCGCAGGAGACCGACCAGCGGGTGGATGTGATCCCCGTCGACGCGGCTCCTTGACAGACCGGGCCGCGCTGCCTGATCTGCGCCGACCCGACCCGACAGAGCGGAGAGCCCCATGACAGATGAGACGTTGAGCGAGGCCGAACGCGACGCCCGCCACCGCGAGAAGATGCAGGCCATTCAGGCCGAACGGCGCAAGCTGATGGCCACCAAAACCGAGAAGAAGGGCCTGATCCTTGTTCATACCGGCAAGGGTAAGGGCAAGTCGTCGTCGGGTTTCGGGATGATCATGCGCTGCATCGCCCATGGGATGCCCTGCGCCGTGGTGCAGTTCATTAAGGGCAATTGGGAGACCGGCGAGAAGAAGCTCCTGCGCGACCGCTTCGCCGAGGAGTGCGCGTTCTTCGTGTCGGGCGAGGGCTTTACCTGGGACACGCAGGACCGCCAGCGCGACATCGCGGCGGCCCACGCGGGGTGGGAAAAGGCGAAGGAGCTGATCGTCGCGCCCGAGATGCGGTTCGTGCTGCTCGACGAGATCAACATCGCGCTAAGGTACGACTATCTCGATATCGACGAGGTTGTGGCGTTCCTCCTGAAGGAAAAGCCGCCGATGACCCATGTCTGCCTGACGGGCAGGGATGCCAAGCCCGAGCTGCTGGCGGCGGCGGATCTGGTGACGGAAATGAGTCTTGTGAAGCATCCGTTCGAAGACGGGGTGCGGGCCCAGCGCGGCGTCGAGTTTTGAGGTTCGACCCGCGCCTGTTCCATGCCTCACCGCGGCATGCCGACATCTATGGAGCCTACGAACGGATCTACACCGTGATCGACCTAGTGGCGGCCCTGTGCTTTGTGGCGGGCAGCGTTCTGTTCTTTTTCGAGGCGACGCTGACCCTCGGCACGTGGCTGTTTCTGGTCGGGTCGCTCTGCTTTGCGGCCAAACCGGCGGCGCGGTTCGCGCGCGAGTACCACCTGGGCAGCCTGCCTTTGCCGGGCGACGACACGCGTGAGTGAGCCACCATGCGCGCGCTGATGATCCAGGGGACCGGATCGAATGTCGGCAAGTCGATGCTGGTGGCCGGGTTATGCCGGGCAGCGCGGCGACGGGGGATGTCGGTCGCGCCGTTCAAGCCGCAGAACATGTCGAACAATGCCGCCGTCACGGCCGACGGCGGCGAGATCGGGCGGGCGCAGGCGGTGCAGGCGTGGGCGTCAGGGCTCGCGCCGCACACCGACATGAACCCCGTTCTGCTGAAGCCCGAGACGGAGACCGGTGCTCAGGTCGTCGTGCAGGGCACGCGGCTGACGCGAGCCGAGGCGCGGGGCTATGCGACCCTGAAGCCAACCTTGCTGGCGGCGGTCCTCGAGAGCTTTCGGCGTTTGCGCGCGGCCCATGACCTGGTGATTGTCGAGGGAGCGGGCTCGCCGGCCGAGGTCAATCTGCGCGCGGGCGACATTGCCAATATGGGGTTCGCGCGGGCTGCAAACGTGCCTGTGGTGCTGGCAGGCGATATCGACCGGGGCGGCGTGATCGCGCAGATTGTGGGCACGCAGGCCGTGATCGACTCGGCCGATGCGGCGATGATCCGGGGCTTTTTGATCAACCGGTTTCGCGGCGACCCGCGCCTCTTCGACGACGGCTATGCCCTGATCGCCGAAAGCACCGGATGGCGGGGCTTCGGCGTGTTGCCCTGGTTCACTGACGCCTGGAAACTGCCGGCCGAGGATGCGCTGGATCTGGATCGGGCGCCGCGCCGGGAGGGGTTGCATGTCGTATGCCTTGGTCTGTCGCGGATCGCGAATTTCGACGATCTCGACCCGCTGTCACAGGAGCCCGGCGTGCAGGTCACGATGCTTCGCCCCGGTCGCGCGCTGCCCGGGGATGCCGATGTGGTGATCCTGCCCGGCTCGAAATCGACGCGCGGCGATCTGGAGTTCCTACGCGCGCAGGGTTGGGACGTGGACCTTACGGCCCATGTGCGGCGGGGCGGGCATGTGCTGGGGATCTGTGGCGGCTATCAGATGCTGGGGCACCGTGTGTCGGACCCCGAGGGGATCGAGGGCGGGCCCGGGGATACGCCGGGGCTGGGCCTTCTTGATGTCGACACGGTGATGGTGCCGGACAAACGGCTCACGGAGGTGTCGGCGGTTCATGCGGCCACGGGCAAGCCCTTTCGCGGGTATGAGATCCATATCGGGGTCACTGACGGGCCCGACTGCGTGCGCCCGTTTGCTCATGTGGAAGGCCGGCCGGAAGGCGCGGTGACGCCAGATGGCAGGATTGCGGGAAGCTACCTGCACGGGATGTTCCGCGACGATGCCTTTCGCGCGGCCTGGCTTACCGGGTTCGGCGTGGAGGCCGGAGGACGCTACGACGCCAGCGTGGATGCCGTGCTCGACGCGCTCGCCACGCACATGGAAACCCATCTCGACCTCGAGGGCCTGCTGGACACGGCATTGTGAGAAAGGCTTTTCTTGCGAATAAGTCGCATACGCGTTGACTTTTTGCGAGTGACTCTCAATATCACTGGTGTGAACCCGAGGAAACCATGTCTCTGACACGTCGCATCCTTCTTTCGGCCCTTGTGTCGCTTGGACTGGCCGGGCCCGTGGTGGCTGATGCCGAGCTCTCGGTCGTTGCGACCACCGGAATGATTGCCGACGCGACGCGTGAGGTGGGCGGCGATCTGGTGGCGGTGCAGGCGCTGATGGGGCCGGGTGTCGACCCGCATGCCTACCGTCAGACCCGCAGCGATATCGTGGCAATGGCCCGCGCCGATCTGGTGCTGTGGCATGGCCTCTACCTTGAAGCGCAGATGGAAGAGTTCTTCGAGGGGCTCGCTGACCGGACGACGGTTGTGGCCGTTGCCGATGGCCTGCCACAGGACGCATTGGTGCCGCATGATGACTATGAGGGGCGGTTCGACCCTCATGTCTGGATGGATCCGCGGCTGTGGACGCTGGTCGTCGAGGAAGTGCGGGACGCCCTAATCAAGGTTGCGCCGGAGCATGAGGCGGCGTTCCGCGGCAATGCCGAACGCTATGCGGGCGAGCTGGCCGAGCTGGCGATCTATGCGGACGGCGTGCTTGAAACCGTTCCCGATGCGTCGCGCGTTCTGGTAACAGCCCATGACGCGTTCAACTATTTCGGCGCGGCCTATGGCTTTGAGGTGCTCGGGATCCAGGGGATCTCGACCGAGAGCGAGGCGGGCCTGCGCAGGATCTCAGAGCTTGTCGACGTTCTGGCCTCGCGCTCGGTTCGGGCCGTGTTCGTGGAGAGCTCGGTGTCCGACCGCAACGTGCGAGCGCTCATCGAGGGCGCGCAGGCCCAGGGCCATGCCGTCGAAATCGGGGGCGAGCTCTATTCCGATGCAATGGGCGAGGCTGGCGCCTATGAAGGCACCTATCTCGGCATGATCGACCACAACGTGACCACCATCGCACGGGCTCTTGGCGGCGAAGCGCCCCAGGATGGCATGGTGGGGTTGTTGAATTGAGGATGCGAGGCACGTCAGGATGACACCAACCTCACTCACTCTTGCCACCTCCGATGGAGAAGCGCAGCGCGATCACGCACAGATCGCGCCGATGGCGATCCGGGGCCTGACGGTGGCCTATGCCGAGAAGCCGGCCGTGTTTTCGGTGGACGCGACCTTTGCGCCGGCCGCGTTGACGGCCATCGTGGGGCCGAACGGCGCGGGCAAGTCGACTCTGCTGAAGGCCGCGCTGGGCGTCGTGCCGCGGGTCGCGGGCGACGTCAGCGTGTTCGGGCAGCCGCTGGAGCGTGCGCGGCATCGCATCGCCTATGTGCCGCAGCGAGCCTCGGTCGACTGGGACTTTCCGACGACGGCGCGCGATGTCGTGCTCATGGGGCTTTATCCGAAGCTGGGGCTTGTTGGTCGGCTGACGGGCCAGCACCAGGCCGAGGCCATGGCCAGCCTCGACCGCGTCGGCATGGCAGACTTCGCCGACCGGCAGATCGGGCAGCTCTCGGGCGGGCAGCAGCAGCGGATCTTTCTGGCCCGCGCGCTGGCCCAGGGCGCGGACCTCTACCTGCTCGACGAGCCGTTTGCGGGCGTCGATGCGGCGACGGAACGTGCGATCGTGTCGGTCCTGAAGGCGCTGAAGGGCGAAGGCAAGGCGGTCGTCGCCGTGCACCATGACCTGGCGACCGTGCCGGATTATTTCGACCGCGTCCTGATGATGAATGTTCGCGCTATGGCCGAGGGCACAGTGGCCCAGGCCTTCACCGCCGAGGCCCTGGCTACCACCTATGGCGGGCGGCTCGAAGCCACGCATATCGACCAGCTGGGGCTGGCGCGCGCCTGATCCGTGGAGACCTTGGCCGGACCCTTCGTTGCGGCGCTGACGCTGCAGGCGGGGTACAATGCCGCGCTCGTTGCCGTGGGCGCGGCGATGCTGGGGATTGCGGCGGGCACGTCTGGCACATTCCTTTACTTGCGCAAGCGGGCTCTCGTGTCGGATGCGGTCGCCCATGCGACGCTGCCGGGCGTCGGGTTGGCTTTCCTGATCATGGTTGGGCTGGGCGGCGACGGGCGCGCGCTTCTGGGGCTGCTGGCCGGCTCGGCGGCCACCGCTTGGGTCGGTCTGCTTGCCGTGGAATGGATGGTGCGGCGCACCCGATTGTCGGAGGACGCGGCGATCGGGGCGGTGTTGTCGGTGTTCTTCGGATTTGGCGTCGTCCTGCTCACCGTGATCCAAACGATGAGCTCGGGCCGCCAGGCCGGACTCGAGGACTTCCTGTTGGGAGCCACGGCGGGGATGCTGTTTTCCGAAGCGGTGGTCATCGCCGTGGGGGGCGCGCTGGCGGTTGTCGCCGTGATGATCCTGCGCCGGCCCATGACCCTTGTGGCGTTTGATCCGGGGTTTGCCGCTGCGCAAGGCTATGACGTTCGGCGCGTCGATCTGGCCATGATGGCTCTGGTCATGGCCGTGACTGTGATCGGCCTGAAGGTGGTTGGCCTGATCCTGATCGTCGCGATGCTGATCATCCCGCCGGTCACCGCGCGGTTCTGGACGGAACGGAGCGAGCGTGTGGCCTGGGTGGCGGGGGCGCTTGGGGGCGCGGCCGGGTATCTTGGCGCGGCATTGTCGGCCTCGGCGCCGGCGCTGCCGACGGGGCCCATCATTGTGCTGGTGTCGGCGGCCCTGTTCGCCCTGTCGCTGTTGTTCGCGCCGGCACGCGGCGTTGTGGCGGCGTGGCTCAGGCACCGCGCGTTCCAGCGGCGCGTGCACCTGCGGCAGGGTCTGTTGGCTCTCGCGCGGCAGGAGCCGATCCTTGAACGCTATACGATCCGGGTGCTGGAGGCCGAAGGTTTGGCGCGCGCCGATGGCGTGGCGACGGAGGCAGGCATCGCGCGGGCCACCAAGATTGCGCGCGACGAACGGCGGTGGGACGTGGCACGGGAGATCCATCAGGACGTGGCGCTGACTGGGCGCTATGACGGACTGACGCCGATCGAAGATGTCTTCACGACGGACGAAATCGCCGAGTTCGACCGCCGGATCGGTGCGCCGGTCGCTGTTGGGGGCGGATCGTGATGGGCGCGGAGTTCGTCCAGTTCTCGCTGACGCCGATCCTGATCGGGTGTTTTGCCTCGGTGGCCTGCGCGCTGCCGGGGAACTTCCTGGTTCTGCGGCGGCAGGCGCTTGTCGGGGACGCGATCTCTCACACCGTGCTGCCGGGGATCGTGGTTGCGTTCCTGCTGACCGGCAGCGTAGCGGCCCTCCCGATGTTGCTCGGCGCCGGTGCGGCGGCGCTGGTCGCGGTGGTGCTGATCGAGGCGATCCGGCGGCTGGGCCGGATCGAGCCTGGCGCGGCCATGGGAGTGACGTTCACCACGCTCTTTGCGGGCGGCGTTCTCCTGCTCGAGCAGTCGGACACATCGGGCGTGCATCTTGATGTCGAGCACGCACTGATGGGCAACCTCGAATCGCTCATTTGGTTCGACGCCGAGGGATGGTCGTCGCTTGCGGATCCTGCTGCGCTGGCCGGGCTGCCGCCGGAGTTGTTGCGGATTGCGGTGGTCTGCCTTGTGATGGCGACCCTGACCGCCCTGTTCTGGCGCTGGCTGAAGATCGCGACCTTTGACGAAGGGTTTGCACGGGGCATCGGCCTGCCGGTGCGGGCGATCGGGCTTGGCCTGGTGATCGCCGCCGCTTTGGCTGCGGTCGCGGCCTTCGACGCCGTCGGCTCGATCATCGTCATCGCGATGTTCATCTGCCCTCCGGCGACCGCGCGGCTCCTCACCGACCGGCTGGAGGCGCAGGTGGCCTGGTCGGTTGTTGTGGCTCTGGTGTCCGCCATCGCGGGATATGTGCTTGCGGGCTATGGGCCGCTATGGGTCGGCCGGACGGACGCCGTGAGCGCGGCGGGGATGATTGCGACGGTCTCGGGCTTGCTCCTTTGGGCGGCCTGCCTATGGGGGCCATACCGGGCGCGAACGGGTGAGGCGGCAACGGGCTGAGCCAAGGGCGGGGGACCTCGGTGACCCTCTAGAGCGCGCCGGCGGACAGGAAGGTGATGGCGCAGAGCACCGCGACTCCAACGCTCACAAGGTCTTTCGCCGCAAAGACGATCGGATCATCGTCCATCCGCCCGCGATGGGTTTTCATCACCATGCGGGTGATCCAGTAGAGCAGAAGCGGGCACACGGCCCACAGGATCTCGGGCCGGGCATAGAGCGCCGTGACATCATCGCTCGTGACATAGAGGGCAAAAACCAGGACCGCGGCATAGCCCGACGACAGGGCCATGCTCCGCACGACTGGCAAATCGTCGGCCCGATAGGCCCGGCCCGCGATGGCGTCTGCGCCGCGCGCCACCATGTCGGTGAGCTCTGCCTGCCGCTTCACCGCCGCGAGCGACAGAAACATGAACATCGAAAAGCCGAGCATCCAGGGCGACAGAATCGTCGCGGTGGCCACAGCGCCTGCAGCGATGCGAACGGTATAGAGCATCGCGAGGGCCATCACATCGATGATCAGCTTGCGCTTGAGCCACAGGGAATAGGCGAAGGTCGTCAGATAGTAGGCACCGAGTACGGCCAAGAAGGTGGTCGGTGTAAACAGCACCGAGAGGGCAAGGGCGCCGATCACCAGGCCCGCGGCCAGCCGCAACCCTTCGGCGACCGTGAGCGCGCCGGACGCAAAGGGGCGGCGGCACTTACGGGGGTGGGCGCGGTCGGCCGAGAGATCTGCGATGTCATTTAGGACATAGACGCTGGAGGCTGTGAGCGAGAAAGCCGCAAAGGCCGCGATGGCGGCCCCGAGCGACGAGATGTCATGCGCCGCCAGAAGCGGCAGGAATATCAGAAGGTTCTTGACCCATTGGTAGGGCCGGAGCGCGCGCAGGAGGGCGGAGAGGCGCGCGGAGGGCGGCGTCGGCTCCACCCGTTCGATCTGTGCGTCGGGGTACGCCTGCGCCAGCGCGTCGGGGTCCTCGGCGACCGTATCGATGCCGCCGATCTCCTCGGCGATCGCTCCGGCCGTGGGCAAGCGCGAGAGCAGGGCCACGCGACGCCCTTCCTGCTGAGCCGTTCTGAGGCGCAGGAGGGTGTCTTGAGCCACAGCCAACTCGTCGAAGGCCGGCCCCGGGCCGCCGCGGGACAGAACGCGACGCAGGCGCAGCTCCGAATTCGGATCGCCGCGGATCAGCCCGCCCTCGAGCGGAATTGCGAGGATTGGCTTGCTCGACACCGCCCGGCCTCTGTGTTGCGTTTGCCCCTCTTTAGCGGGCGCGCGCCGGGCGGCAAGACCTTCGAAGGAACTGGACGCCAGGCGCGGTGCCAGGACAACGGTGGGAGGGGCAAGGCCACTGTGAGATGCCTTGTCCGCGCGGGCGCGGCGTGTCAGGGCTCGGCCGTCGGCGCATGTGGGAGGGCACGATGGAGACGATCTCGGAGAACATCTGTTTCGGCGGCGTGCAAGGCGTCTATCGCCATGACGCACGCACCGTGGGCGGGCAGATGACGTTTGGCCTGTACCTGCCGCCCCAGGCCAAAGCCGGGCCCGTGCCCGTGCTGTGGTATCTCTCGGGCCTGACCTGCACCCATGAAAACGCGATGGTGAAGGCGGGCGCACAGGCCCATGCGGCAGAGGCCGGTCTGGCGCTGGTCTTCCCCGATACCTCACCTCGCGGCGAGGGCGTGGCAGACGATGACGCCTATGACCTCGGCCAGGGCGCGGGATTCTACGTCGACGCGACCGAGGAGCCCTGGGCCCCGCACTTCAGAATGTGGAGCTATTTTACCGAGGATTTGCCGGCTGCGCTTGGCTCTGCCTTCCCCGTGGACCTGACGCGGCAGGCGATCACCGGCCACTCAATGGGGGGCCACGGCGCGCTGACGGTGGCCGCCTCCCTTCCGGGCAGGTTTGCGTCGGTCTCGGCCTTCGCACCAATCGCACATCCGAGCCGCTCGGACTGGGGCCGAAAGCAGCTCGGCGCCTATCTGGGATCCGACGAGGCGACCTGGGCCCACCACGATTCGACCCTGCAGATGCGCGAAGTTGGGATCGACGCACCCGTGCTGGTGGATCAGGGGGACAAGGATCAGTTCCTGGAGCTTCTGAAGCCGGAGGCACTGGCCGAAGCGATGGCTGCCCGGCGACAGCCGGGCGCGTTCCGAATGCAGCCGGGCTATGACCACAGCTACTTCTTCATCGCGACCTTCATGGCCGAGCATGTGGCGTTCCACGCCGAGGCGCTTGGACTCTGAGCGAGACGAGCCGCCGACGATCTATCCTTTGAGCAGGCCTTCGAGGTAGCGGCCATACTCGTTCTTGCCGAAGCGCTTGGCAGCGGCCGAGAGCGCGGCACGGTCGATCCACGCACGGGAAAAGGCGATCTCGTCGGGGCTGCCCACCTGGAGGCCCTGCCGTTCGGTCAGGGTACGCACGAAATTCCCGGCATCGAGGAGGGACGCGTGGGTGCCGGTGTCGAGCCAGGCATAGCCACGGCCCATCCGCTCGACCGTCAGGGTTCCGTCGGCAAGGTACATCTCGAGAAGCGATGTGATCTCGAGTTCACCCCGGTCGGAGGGCTTTACCTCGCGGGCACGGGCGGGAGCGGTGCCATCGAGGAAGTAGAGCCCGGTCACCGCGTAGTTCGACGGCGGAACGGCGGGCTTTTCGATGATCGCACTGACGGTCTCGCCGTCAAAGGCCACAACGCCGTAGCGTTCGGGGTCGGCCACCCGGTAGCCGAAGACGGTGCCGCCTTCGACCTTGGTGTCGGCGCGCCCCATGAGTTCCGGCAGGCCGTGGCCGAAAAAGATGTTGTCTCCCAGTACCATAGCGGACGGCGCGCCGGCCAGGAACGCCTCGGCCAGGATATAGGCCTGTGCCAGACCATCGGGTGACGGCTGCTGAATGAAGGTCAGGTCGAGGCCCCACTGCGTGCCGTCGCCCATGAGGCGGCGGAACTGGTCCTGATCCTGCGGCGTGGTGATGACGGCAATCTCGCGAATGCCGGCCAACATCAGCACGGACAGCGGGTAGTAGATCATCGGCTTGTCGTAGAGCGGCAGAAGCTGCTTCGAGACGGCCATCGTGATCGGATAGAGGCGGGTGCCGGAGCCCCCCGCGAGGATGATGCCCTTGCGCGTCATGTTCCTAGAAGCTCCTTCAGCACATCCGCGAGGCCGGCGCGCCAGTCCGGCCGGGAGAGGCCGAATGCGGCCTCGGCCGAGCGGCAGTCGAGGCGCGAGTTGAGCGGGCGTTGCGCCGGGGTCGGATAGTCCGCGGTCGGAATGTCGGTCACCTGAACCGAGCGGCCCGCCTGGGCAAAGATCTCGCGGGCAAAATCCGCCCAGCTGACATCGGGCGCACCGGCCCAGTGATAGGTGCCGGTGTGGCCGGGATCGGTCGCAAGCGCTCGGGCTGCGGCGAGACACCCGTCGGCGAGGCCCGCGGCGGGCGTCGGCCCTCCGATCTGATCGGCAACGATCGTCAGAACGTCGCGGGTTTCAGACAATCGCAGCATGGTCTCCACGAAGTTTCCGCCGTGGGCGGAGAAGAGCCAGGAAGTCCGCAGGATCGCATGGGTCCCGCTGGCAGCACGAACCCCCTCTTCCCCAACGAGCTTGGATCGGCCGTAGGCGCCGAGCGGCGCGACAGGCTCATCCGGGGCGCGGGCCGTATCACCCGTCCCATCGAAGACGTAGTCGGTGGACACATGGACGAACGGAACGTCGGCGGCCGCGCAGACGCGGGCCAGGGCCGCGGGCGCGTCGCCGTTCACGATAGTGGCGCGGGCCTCCTCCTGCTCGGCCCGGTCGACCGCGGTGTAGGCCGCGGCATTGATGACGGCTGTCGCGCCCTCGAGCTGGCTGCGAAGGGCTTCCGCGGCTTCGGAAGGCCGTGCAAGATCGACATCGTTGCGGCCGAGCATGCGGGCGTCAGGAGTCCGGCGGGCGATCTCACGGGCGAGTTGTCCGGTCCGGCCGATCACGAGCACGCTCATCTCAGCCGCCTGCCGCGCCCTTGTTCGCCGCGGGCTCGACCGCCGCCGTGCCAAGCCGGCGACCGACGCCCTCGCGCTCCAGGAGCGGGCGCCACCAATCCTCGCGCGCAAGAAACCAGTCGACCGTGCGGGCCAGCCCCTCGTCCAGCGTCACGGAGGGGCGCCAGCCGAGCTCGGAGCGGATGCGCGAGGGATCGATGGCATAGCGGAGGTCGTGGCCCGGACGGTCGGTCACGAACTCGATCAGCCGATCATGGGGCGCGCCGTAGGGATGGCGCTGGTCGAGCAGGGCGCAGATTGTGCGGACAAGGTCGATATTGCGGGCCTCGTTCTCGCCGCCGATGTTATAGCTGCGGCCCGTTTCGCCCTTCTCGATCACAGCGAGAAGCGCGTCGGCGTGATCCTCGACATAGAGCCAATCGCGCACGTTCTCGCCGCGCCCGTAGACCGGGATGGGGCGCCCGTGCAGAGCGTTCAGGATCACCACGGGGATGAGCTTTTCGGGGAAGTGGTAGGGCCCGTAATTGTTGGAGCAGTTCGACAGGACAACCGGCAGGCCATAGGTTTCGTGCCAGGCCCGCACGAAATGGTCGGATGCTGCCTTGGACGCGGAATAGGGGCTTCGGGGATCGTAGGGCGTGGCTTCGGTGAACAGCCCGTCGGCACCCAGCGAGCCGAACACCTCGTCGGTGGACACGTGGTGAAAGCGGAAAGGCGGGCGCCCCGCCTTTTCCCAGTAGGATCGTGCGGCCTGCAGCAGCGTGCAGGTGCCCACGACGTTGGTGTCTACGAAGGCGGACGGGCCATCGATCGAGCGGTCGACATGGCTTTCGGCCGCCAGGTGCATGACGGCGTCGGGAGCGTGGACCGACAGGATGCGATCCAACGCCGCGGCATCCCGGATATCGGCTTGCTCGAAGGCGTAACGGGGGCTGTCGGCGACGTCGGAGACATTGCGCAAGTCGGCCGCATAGGTCAACGCATCGAGGTTCACGATCTCATGGCCAAGGGCAATCGCGAGGCGCACGACGGCAGAGCCTATGAACCCCGCGCCCCCGGTGACGAGAAGCTTCATGTGGGCTCCATCGCGAACGGGCTGGCCCAGTCGGCGAGCGCTGGGGCGGCGGCGTCTTTGTCCGAGAGGATGGGGGCCTCGACGCGCCCCGCCATGCCCCAGTCGATGCCGGCACTGTCCCACCGCACAGCGCCATCGGCCTCAGGCGCATAGTAGTCCGAGCACTTGTAGGCCACGTGGCAGTCGGGTGTGAGTGTCAGGAATGCGTGGATAAACCCCTCGGGTATGAGGAGTTGCTCGCCGCCTTCGGCGGTCAGCTCGACGCCGGTCCACTGACCATAAGTGGGCGAGCCTACGCGAACGTCGACAGCAACATCGAGAATGGCCCCGGAGAGACAACGCACCAGCTTGGCCTGGGCGTGAGGCGGAGCCTGATAGTGCAGGCCGCGCAGGGTGCCCTTTTGCGCCGAGAATGACTGGTTGTCTTGCACAAAGGGCGTGTCGATGCCGAGGCCACCGAGCGTCCGGGCGTTCCAGGTCTCGGAGAACCAGCCCCGCGCGTCGCCGAAACGGCGCGGGGTGAGGCGAACGACGCCGGGCAAGTCGGTCTCGGAAATTTCCATCTCGATACTCTTGACGCGCCCCGGAGGGCGGGCAGTGGGGTGGCCATACCGCACCGCCGCCTCTGCGTCACCCGCGCGGCGGTGCTTTCATCGCGTGCCAGTGCAGGTTGGTAACGATGCCTTGGGACTGGTGATTGCTCAAGCGCCGGTCACACCATCATCGTGGCGGCCACGGCGGATTTCCAGCGGGCATAGCGACTGGCGCGGTCCTCTTCGGCCATGTTCGGCTCGAACCGGCGTTCGAGCGCCCAGGTCTCGGCGAACTCGTCCGGCCCGGGGCAAACGCCGGCCTGCATGCCGGCGAGCCAGGCCGCGCCGAGCGCCGTGGTTTCCAGCACCTGCGGGCGATCGACCGGGGCGCCCAGGATGTCGGACAGGAATTGCATCGCCCAGTCGGACGCGCTCATTCCGCCATCGACGCGCAGCGTGTTGCCAGCGCCTTCGGCCGGCCAGTCGGCCCGCATGGCTTCGAGCAGATCGCGGGTCTGGTAGCCGACGCTCTCGAGGGCTGCGCGCGCGAACTCGGCGGGGCCGGAATTGCGGGTAAGGCCATAGACGGCGCCCCGCGCTTCGGGCTTCCAGTAGGGGGCCCCGAGCCCAGTAAAGGCAGGGACGAGGACGATGTCCTGCCCGGGATCGGCCTTTTCGGCCAGCGGATGAGTCTCGGGAGCCGCGCGGATGATCTGAAGCCCATCCCGCAGCCATTGCACCACGGCGCCCGCCACAAAGATCGAGCCCTCAAGCGCATAAGTCGGCGTGCCGTCGAACTGATAGGCGATTGTGGTGAGCAGCCGGTTGGTGGACGTGACGGGCTCGGCGCCGGTGTTGAGAAGCGCAAAACAGCCGGTGCCGTAGGTGGACTTCAGCATGCCGGGCTGGAAGCAAGCCTGCCCGACGGTCGCTGCCTGCTGGTCGCCCGCCACGCCGAGAATGGGAAGGGACCCGCCAAAGAGATCGGCCCGCGCTTCGCCAAAACGGCCGGCGGTGTCGCGCACCTCGGGCAACATGCCCATGGGGATGCCCAGAAGCTCGGCAATGGTGGTGGACCAGCGGCCCTTGCGGATGTCGTAGAGGAGCGTCCGCGCCGCGTTGGTGGCATCGGTCACGTGGGACGCGCCGCCGGTGAGGCGCCAGATGAGCCACGTGTCCACTGTGCCGAACAGCAGATCGCCCGCCTCGGCCCTGGCGCGGGCGCCCTCGACATTGTCGAGGATCCACTTGAGCTTGGTGCCCGAGAAATAGGGATCGAGCAGAAGGCCGGTGCGCTCGGTCACCATCGGCTCGTGCCCCGCGGCCCGAAGCTCGGCGCAAATATTGGCGGTACGCCGGTCTTGCCAGACGATGGCGTTGTGAACGGGCTTGCCGGTGGATTTGTCCCAAACAACCACGGTCTCGCGCTGGTTGGTGATCCCGATTGCAGCAATGTCAGCCGCGCGCGCGCCAACCCGCTCCATCACTTCGCGGCAGGTTCCGGCCGTGGTGCCCCAGAGATCGGCCGGGTCGTGCTCGACCCAGCCTGAGGCGGGGAAGTGCTGGGTGAACTCCTCCTGCGCGGTGGCGGCCACCTTCAGGGACGCGTCGAACAGGATGGCCCGTGTCGAGGTCGTCCCCTGGTCGATGGACAGGATATAGGTCATGGCGGTCCTCCCTTTGACGCCACCAAACCAAACCGGGGGCCGGGGCGAAAGGGGCTCAGGAAGGCGAAAGGCTTTGCAGCCAGCCGATGACCAGGGGCACCGTGGCGACGGACGCCGTGGTGGAGAAGAGGATCGCAGTTGAGACGCGGGCCGGCGCGACGCCGTAGTGCTGCGCAAGGATGTAGACGTTGCCGGCCACTGGCAGCGCCGCGGCGGCCACCATGACCATGGCCTGGTAAGGTGCGACGTCGAAGATCACGAGGGCGGCGAGCGCAACGGCAGCGGGATGCACGATCAGTTTGAAGCTCGACAGATAGAGCGCGACGGACACGCGTTCGGCGCTCTTGTCGGCCAGCGACGCGCCGATAGCGAAGAGAGCACCCGGCGTGGCGGCGGCGCCCAGGATCGACAGAAAACTCTCCATCGGCGCCGGAAAGGGAAGCTCAAGCGCCGACCACGCCAAGCCGGCCACGATGGACACAATCATCGGATTGCTCAGGAGACCGAGCCCAACGGTGCGCAGGACACGGGGACTGACGCCATGATCGCGGCTGCCGGTGATCAGGATCACGATGAGCGAGGAGAACACGATGAGGTCAATCGCCAGGACCAGCATGATCGGGCCCACGGCATCGGACCCCAGAAGCAGCACGAGCATGGGCAGGCCGAGGAAGCCGACGTTCCCGATGACGGCGCACTGTGCCTCGACCGCGACCTCGGCCACCGGGCGGCCGCGCGCCATGCCGATCAGGGTGGCGAGCAGGTAGACGGCCGTGGTCGCCGACAGATAGGCGGCGGCAAATGGCCAAGACCAGAGCTCGGCAAGCGACAGATCGGCCGAGAAGCTGAAGATCATGGCCGACAGTGCGAAGTAGAAGACGAATTTGGTGAGATACGCTGTCGCTTCAGGCGTGAAAAAGCCGGTGCGGCCCGCGCCAAACCCCACGGCGATCAGACAGAAGAACGGCAACGTTTCAAGGAAGATCGCGAGCATGGCGCCCCTGCCCTAGCGCGATCGAGATCCAAGGCCAATGGCGCGCGCGGTTGTTTCGGCTGAACCGAATGGTTTAGTGTAGGGGCGATGAATGTTCAGCTTGCATCAGACGCCTCCTGCGGCGACCAGGAGGACAAGGCGACCGCCAAGCGGGGCCGGAAGTACGATCAGGTGATCGCCGGCGCGCGCCAGGTGTTCCTGCGTGCTGGCTTCGAAGGGGCTGGGGTCGACGAGATCGCCCGGACGGCCGGAGTATCGAAGGCGACGCTCTATTCCTACTTCGCCGACAAGCGTCTGTTGTTCCTTGAGGTCGCGCTGCTTGAATGCCAGCGGCAGACCGACGAAGCGGTGGTCGATCTCGATATGGGACGCCCGCCGCGCGAGGTGCTGACCTTTGCCGCGGATCGCATGATGAACTTCCTGCTGTCGCCGTTTGGGCGCGCTGTGTTCAAGACCATCGTGGCCGAAACAGACCGCTTTCCCGAGATCGGTGAGGCATTTTGGAAGACCGGGCCGCTGCGGGGCCGGATGATCCTGATGGAGTATTTCACACGCGCCGAAGCGCGCGGCGAACTGGAAATCCCCGACAAGCGCTTAGCGGCCGACCAGTTTTCTGAGCTTTGCAAGGCCGATCTGTGGCCGCGGATGATGTTCGGGATCAAACGCGACTTCACCGAGGATGACCGGCTGCGCGTGGTGAACGGCGCGGTGGACATGTTCATGGCGCGCTACGGCACCGAGTGAGCGCCGGGCGACTGCCGGGCCTAGTCTAGCCGTCGTACCAGAAGCTGGTTCGTGGGCCCACGCTTCGTTTCGAAGATTCTGATCGACTGGACGAGATCGGAGAATTTCTTCTTTCCGTAGCTGCGCGTGTCGAAATCGGGATTGGCGGCGACGACGAACTGCCCGAGCGGCCCAAGGGCATACCACTCGTCATCTTGATCGATGGAGTCCATGGCGCGCAGGATGAGATCGCGTGCCTCATTGATGGATTTGGGGCCGGTATCGGGTTCGGCATCGGTTTTGGAGCTTGTGGTCTTCTCGACCGCTTCGTTCGGTCTTTCGTCTCGCCCGATATTCTCCAGGTAGATGAACCGCTTGCAAGCGCGGACGAAGGCTTCGGGCGTCTTGCGGCGGCCGATCCCATAGACGTCGAGGCCCTGCTCGCGAACGCGACTGGCGAGGCGGGTGAAGTCGCTGTCGGAACTGACCAGGACGAAGCCGTCGAAGCGCCCGCCGTGCAATATATCCATTGCATCGATCACCAGCGCGATATCGGACGCGTTTTTGCCCACGGTATTGGCCGGCTGATGGTGCGGCACGAGGCCGAACTCGGCCGTGACCTTTGACCAGCCCCGCATCTGATTCGAAGAGAAATCGCCGTAGCACCGGCGCACGCTCGCCTCGCCGATCCCGGCAATCTCGTCGAAAATCGCCTTGGCATATTGCGGCGACGTGTTGTCGGCGTCGATCAGAACGGCGAGAAGCGGTCGGTCGTCGGGCACGGATCTGGGCTCCTTCTTCGATCGTCGTCCGCTGCGCTTCATTGGACCTGACAGGACTTCCAAACTCGCTATGGTTGCGAAAAGCGCAAGTCATTTTGGGATGCAAGTGTGCCTGAGCCCATCGACGTGTTCATTTCCTACAAGCGGGAAGAGCGGCCCCTGACGAACGCCGCCCTGCGCGCATTGCGGCGGGCAGGCTATACCGCGATCACCGACCTCAACATCGGGCGAAACACGGATTTCGGCAAGGCGATCGACCGGATGATCCGTATTGCGCGGCTGACGGTCGTGCTATGGACGGGGGCTTCGGCCAAGTCGGACTGGGTGACGCAGGAGGCCAAGCTGGCCTATGACCTGGAGAAGGCCGGCAAGGGCAACCATTATCTTGGCGTGCTGGTGGAAGACGTTGCGCTCGACATTCAGGTCGACCTGCGCGGCAAGCAGATGCTGGATCTAAGCGCCGAGGGCCTAACCGAGGCCAACATCGCGCGACTTGTGGCCGAAGTGCAGGAGATCCTCCACCCGCCAGAGGCCGTGAGCGAGGAGACTGCACGGGAGGCATCGGAGGACGCAACGGCGGACCTGGCGCTATTCGAGACGGCTCGGCAACTGGACACCGCGAGCGCCTACCAACTCTACTTGTCGAACTTCCCGAAAGGTCACTTCGCCCGTGACGCCGCACGCGAGTTGCGCACGTTTTCACGGTGGTATCTCAGCCCGTTCCGGCGCGGCAACGTGAGCAAGACGATCGCCGCGGCCGGCGTGGTCGTCGGCGTCGCTGGGGCGGCAGCGGCCCTGCGCGATCCGGTCGTCGTGGGTGTCTCGGAGGACGTGCACGCGCAGGCCACGCAGGACCTGGCGGCTGCTAGGGGCCTTGTCGCGGAACTGCGCTCCGACACCGAGGCGACCGCGAGAGCGACCGACACGCTGGAGGCCCGCGTTCGATCGCTGGCGGACGACCTCGCCGAGGCGACGTCGGCGCGCGATGCCGCGTTGGAGGCCGTGGAACAGTTTCGCTCCGACGCTCTGAGGGTGCCGGACCTGGAAGACCGGATCAGAACCTTGGAGGGGGATCTGGCGGCTTTCGAACGCGAAGCGGCTGACCGCTTGGCAGAGGACGCGCCCCCGCCCGCCGCATCGGAGGACGATCCCGAGCCGGAAAGCGACGACACGTCTCCATCAACGGCGTTCGAGTTCGCGCCTCCGTTGCGCTTCCTGCCTGAGCTTCGGTCGCTGCCGCGGCTGTCGCGGCCCGCGCGAAGCTACACAAGCTTTGAGCAACTGCCATTCGATCTGTTTCTGGCCGCAGGTGAGCCGGTGGAGCGGCATGGGAAATGGTCCGTCCATGCAAACGAGAGTCGAACCCTCTGTTGGATTGCGAGCGCACCAATCAGGGAAGAGTTTACGCGTGAGGGCAGGTCGGTTTCTGCTCAGCGAGGCGAGCCGCTGTTTGTTGCGGCCGTAGCTGAGTCGGCCCCGAGGCCAAAGTGGTTGATTGCGCTTACGGGCGGCTTCCCGTTTTTGGAGACTCGTCCTGTCGAGGTCGAGATAGGGACCACGATCCTGCCCTTCACCGGTGTAGGCGAATGGGCCAGGACCGCGGAGGACCCTGACAACGGGATGGCGGTTTATAGCCTTTATGGGGAAGCTCAATTGCAGAACAGGACCTATGACGTGCGCTCCACGAGCTTACGCGGCACGGAGGTTCTGGACACCTATTCGGCGGATGGGTTTGACACCGCATGGGACACGATGGTGAGGCTCTGCGACTTTGAGAGTTAGTAGGGCCGCGTCTTTGGGTCGACTCAAGGGGCGCCCACCGGATCTAGCTGCTTGAAGAGGACTAAGGCGTCGACATAGCCGTCTGAGGGATGGTGGAAGGCGGTGGGGAGGCGGCCGACCTGAGCGTAGCCTTCGCTTTTCCAGATGTGGAGGGCGGCTTTGTTGGTGGCGACGACGAAGTTGAACTGCATGGCATGGAAGCCGTGAGTGCGGGCCTCGGCCTCGGCGTGGTGGAGCATGGTGCGGGCGAGGCCGCGGCCGCGGGCAGCCGGGGACGTTATGAAACCGGCATTGGAGACATGGGCACCGCCGCCGCGCTGATTGGGGCACAGGTAGTAGGTGCCGAGCGCCCTACTGCCCTCCTCCGCCAGGAAGGCGCGGTGCGTGCCGCCCATCCAGTAGTCGAGCGCAGCGTCGCGGGAAATGTCCGCCTCGATGGCATAGGTGTCGCCAGCGCGAAATATGGGCTCAAGGAGCGACCAAAGCGTGTCTCGGTCGGCATCGGTGGCTGGTCGGATCGAGATTGCGTTGGTCATGGAGCGCGGGACGGTGGGGTCCCGGGTCAAGCCCGGGACGCGTGGCGCACGGTGCCCCGGGCTTGACCCGGGGCCTCCGCCGTGGTGCTCAGTAGATGACGACCGAACGGATCGATTTGCCCTGGTGCATCAGATCGAAACCCTCGTTGATCTTGTCGAGGGGTAGAGTGTGGGTGATCATCGGGTCGATCTCGATCTTTCCTTCCATGTACCAGTCTACAATCTTCGGCACGTCGGTGCGCCCGCGGGCGCCGCCGAAGGCTGTGCCCCGCCAGCTCCGCCCGGTGACCAGTTGGAAAGGGCGCGTGGAGATTTCGGCGCCCGCGGGCGCAACCCCTATGATGATCGACTCGCCCCAGCCCTTGTGGGCGCATTCGAGGGCCGCCCGCATGACGGAGACGTTGCCGGTTGCGTCGAACGTGTAGTCGGCGCCGCCCTTCGTCAGGTTCACGAGGTAGGGGACAAGGTCTTCGTTCACTTCGTTCGGGTTCACGAAGTGGGTCATGCCAAAATGCTCGGCCATCGCCCGTTTGTCAGCATTGATGTCCACGCCGACGATCTGGTCGGCGCCCGCAAGCCGGAGGCCCTGGATCACGTTGAGGCCGATGCCGCCGAGACCAAAGACGACGCAGCGCGACCCGATCTCGACCTTGGCGGTGAAGATCACCGCGCCGATACCGGTCGTCACGCCGCAGCCAATGTAGCAAACTTTGTCGAAGGGCGCGTCTTTGCGGATTTTGGCCAGCGAGATCTCGGGCATGACGGTGTAGTTCGAAAACGTCGAGCAGCCCATGTAGTGCAGGATCTGGTCGCCATCGAGCGTGGAAAAGCGCGAAGTGCCGTCGGGCATGACGCCGGCGCCCTGGGTTGAACGGATCTTCTGGCAGAGGTTCGTCTTGGGGTGGTGGCAATATTCGCACTCACGGCATTCCGGCGTGTAGAGCGGGATCACGTGATCGCCGGGTTTGACACTGGTCACGCCAGGGCCAACCTCCTGCACGATGCCGGCGCCCTCATGGCCTAGGATCGCTGGGAACGCGCCCTCGGGATCGGCGCCCGACAGGGTGAACTCATCGGTGTGGCAGATGCCGGTCGCCTTGATCTCGACCAGCACTTCGCCCTCGCGCGGGCCATCGAGATTGACCTCCATCACTTCCAGCGGCTTGCCCGCCGCAACCGCCACTGCAGCACGCGTTTTCATTGCGCGATCCTCCCGTTAGACTGCCGACCGACCGTGGGCGATCCCGCCTGCGAATGCAACGGGCGAGGACGAGATGGAGCAGGGGAGATGGCTGGCCCTCGGGGCCGGCCTGGTATGCGCGGTGCTTGCGAGCTGTGCGCCGCAGCCGCCCTTCGAAGAGGTGACCGACCCGTTCGGCGACGCCTCGGCCGGGGGCGCGGCCACACTTCCCGGTGCCGTTGGCGGAGGTGCCGCTGCGGCGGGAGCACCGGGCGCAACCGACACCGTGACCTTTGCCAATGACGGCGGCCTGCTCGAACGGCTGCCCAACACCTGCAAGCTGGAAAACTATCAGCAGTTTGCCGGTCAGCCCGGCGGGGCGGCCCGTACCGGCGTGACGGATCGCCCGGTGCGCGTGATCGCGCCGAACGACATCGTCACGCAGGAGTACAACCCGCAGCGCGTGAATTTCTATGTCGACGGGGGCGGCACAATTCAGAGGATCATCTGCGGCTGAGCTGTGCCTGGCCGGCGGTGCGGGCCTCTGACAGGGTCTGCGACGTCGAGAGCGCATCTGGGCTGACCACCAGCTCGACAAACGATAGTCCGGGATCGGCGAGGGCGCGTTTTATGGCGGGCGCGGCGTCATCCTGACGGGTGACGCGCACGCCTTTGCCGCCATAGGCACGTGCCAGATCGGGAATGTCGGGCAGATAAAGCGCCGTTCCGCTGACCCGGCCGGGATACGCGCGCTCCTGGTGCATGCGGATCGTGCCATATTGGCCATTATTGACAACGATTACCGTGATCCCCGCGCCGTATTGAGCTGCCGTGGACAGCTCGTTGACGGTCATTTGCAGGCAGCCGTCTCCGGCGAGGCAGATCACGGGCCGGTCGGGAAAGCGGATCTTGGCGGCGATTGCAGCGGGCAAACCATAGCCCATCGAGCCCGATGTGGGGGCGAGCTGGGTTCCGAAGCGCTTGTAGCAGACATAGCGGTGGAGCCAGGCCGCGTAGTTGCCCGCGCCGTTGGTCAGGATCGCGTCGTCGGGCAGAACGCCCGAGAGCCAAGTCATCACCTCTTCCAATCGGACATCCCCGGGCGTGGCATTGGGCACCTGCCACGCCTCGTAGTCGGCCCGAGCGGCGGCACGGCGACCGTGGCTGTTGACAGGCTTTGCTTCGGCCAAGTTGGCGAGCGTGGCAAGCACGGCGGGCGCTGGGGCCGCGAGGGCAAGGGCCGGGCGATGCACCCGGCCGAGCTCATCGGGGTCGGGGTGCACGTGGATCAGTCCTGGGTGGGGCACGGCAGGATCGAGCAGCGTGTAGCCCGACGTCGCCGTTTCGCTGAGCCGGGTGCCGAGCGCGAGGATGACGTCGGCCTCACGGAGGCGGCGGCCCAGCGCCGGATTCATGCCCACGCCAAGATCGCCGCAATAGCCGGGGTCGCGATTGTCCATATAGTCCTGCCGCCGGAAAGTGGCGGCTACGGGCAAATCAGCGGCGCGAGACAGGCGCGCGACGTCGGTGGCCGCCTGTGCCGACCAGCCCGAACCGCCGACGACAACCAGAGGGCGCTCGGCGGCGGCAAGCCGTGCCAACACCTCGGCGGCGAAGCTTGTGTAGTCGGGGCGAGGGACAGGGGGGCTGGCGGGCAGATCAGCGACACTGGCGCACGCCGACAGCATGTCTTCCGGCAGGGACAGAACCACCGGGCCGGGGCGGCCGGACGTGGCGACCGAAAAGGCGCGGGCAACGTATTCGGGAAGGCGAGCTGTGTCGCGCACTTCGGCGCACCGCTTCACCAGCGGGCCAAAAAAGGCGGGGAAGTCGACCTCCTGAAAGGCCTCGCGGTCTGCGTGTCCGCGCGGCACCTGCCCAACGAACGCGATCAGGGGCGTGGAGTCCTGCCGGGCAATGTGGAGGCCGGCGGCGGCGTTGGTTGCCCCGGGCCCACGGGTGACGAAGAGGATGCCGGGGCGTCCGGTGAGCTTGGCGTCAGCCTCGGCCATCATGGCGGCGCCACCCTCCTGCCGCGCGACGATATTCTCGATGCCGCTGTCGTAGAGGCCGTCGAGCGCGGCCAGAAAGCTCTCGCCCGGGACGGAAAAGACCCGGTCGACCCCATGCAAGCGCAGTTGATCGACGAGGATCTGCCCGCCATGCCGCGTGCGATGCTCGATCAGGCTGTCGGCCATCCTTTCCCCTCGGCTGCTCTAGAGCGCCCATGGAATGCGCCCCACGACTTCCAGCCATATCAAGCTGAGGCGAGGCGGCAAGCTTCGGCTGGCCATTTCGAAACGTCCACCTAGTGTCGGCTCGACTCTCGACGAAGGACGACTGACATGCCCCTCTCCCTTCTCGGCCTGTGCGGCTCGCTGCGCGCCGCATCCGTCAATCGCAAACTGATGCACGAGGCCGTGCGCCGGTTCGGCGAGGCGGATTTCGCCGAAGCCGATCTGCGCTTTCCGCTCTATGACGGGGACCTCGAGGACCGGGACGGCGTGCCGGAGATCGTTCGGCGTACGGCGTCGCAGATCGCGGCGGCAGATGCGGTGCTGGTGGTCACGCCGGAATACAATCAGGCGCTGACCGGGGTCATGAAGAATGCGCTCGACTGGATCAGCCGCGTCGATGGGGCGCCCTGGCGCGACAAGCCGGTGGCGCTGATGTCGGCGACGGCGGGGCGGGCCGGCGGGGCGCGGGCACAGTTCTCACTTCGGCTCTGCATGGTGCCGTTTCGACCACACGTCATCGCGGGCCCCGAGATGATGCTCGCCGGCGCGGCGAAGGAGTTCGACGAGGAAGGGCGGCTGACCTCGGAGGTCTATGGCAAAACGCTCGACGAACTGATGGCGGGCCTAAGGGCCGCGGCAGAAGCCCGCCGCTAGCGGCACGGGACGGGTTGCCCTCGAAGCAATTGTGGGCGACCGGTGCCGAAGCTTGCCCCAAACGCGGGCGATGATCATGGGAGGGCCGGGGATATGCTGTCGGCGATGAGATCGAAACGGGCGAAATCCGAACGGGCCATCGCCCTCGTTCCAGCTGTCGTCGCGCTTGTCCTGTCTCTTGGCCTCTCTCAACCGGCGTCCGCGCAGGACAGTCTCGAGCCCCTGTCGCGCCCCAATCTGATGACGGCCATGGGCCTGGTCGAAATCGAGAGTGTGGAGGTCAGCACCGATGCGGGGGGAGCGCCGCTGCCCTTCACGCTCAGCCTCGATTTGCCGACGGCCGACGGTTTGCGGATCGTGCCGCAGGACGTCCCTGAAGACGAGGGAACGGTGCTTGCGGGTTTCGATTTCGTGACCGAGGACGGGGTTCTGGCCGAAACGCTGCTCCTTACCCGCGCGCAGGTGGAGATCGCCGATCCAGAGGCGCGCAAGTTTGCCATGGCCAACTTGCTGGTCCTGCGGGCCTTTCCCGCGCTGCGCGAGAGTTATCCGGATGCGCGCATGATCGGGTTCGGACCGATCGAGCGCGATGACGATCTTGTTGCGGTTCAGATGGTTGGCAGCTTCACCACGGGCGAGTCCGCCCAAATCGTGTTTCGTCAGATCGGCCTGATGGACGACGGTTCCGAGGATGTGATCATCGCAATCATCTATGTGAACACCGCACTCCTGCCCGTCCGGAACCCGGCCGACATCGCCAACACCTATGGCGGCGTCGCGACGGACAGCCTGCGCCTAACCCTGTCGGACGCCACGGCGACCGAGTGACCGGCGCCGGAGCGCCGGCACCCTGCGTTAGTTCAGAAGGCCGGCGTGCCGCATTGCCGAGTCGATCCGGTCGGCAACAGAAGCGCTCACCGTCTGAAGCGGCAGGCGCACCTCGTTGGTGCACCGCCCGAGGCGCGACAGGCCGTACTTGGCGCCGGCAAGTCCGGGCTCGAGGAAGATCGCCTCGTGGAGCGGCATGAGCCGGTCCTGCAGTTCGAGCGCGGCGCCGTAATCGCCGGAAAGCGTCGCCTCCTGGAACTGCGCGCAGAGTGCCGGGGCGACATTGGCGGTGACCGAGATGCAGCCGACCCCGCCATGGGCATTGAAGCCGAGGGCCGTCGCGTCTTCTCCCGAGAGCTGAATGAAGCCGGCCCCGCAGGCGGCGCGCTGGTGCGAGACGCGGGCAAGGTCGCCGGTGGCATCCTTGACGCCGACGATCCGGGGCAGCGTGGCAAGCTCGGCCATGGTGGCGGGCACCATGTCGACCACCGAGCGGCCGGGAATGTTGTAGATCACGATGGGCAAATCGCAGGCCTGGTGCAGCGCAGCATAATGCGCGACGAGGCCGGCCTGCGTCGGCTTGTTGTAATAGGGCGTGACAACCAGGACGGCGTCGGCGCCGACTTTCTCGGCGTGCTGCACGAAGCGGATCGCCTCGGCCGTGTTGTTGGAGCCCGCGCCCGCGATCACCGGCACGCGGCCGGCCGCGCGGGCAACCACCCGAGCGACGACCTCTTCGTGCTCGTTGTGAGTGAGTGTCGGGCTTTCGCCGGTGGTGCCGACGGGTACCAGCCCGTGGGAGCCTTCTGCGATCTGCCAGTCGACCAGCGTGTCGAGCGCGTCCCAGTCCACCATCCCGTCCTTGAAGGGGGTCACCAGCGCCGGCATCGAGCCCTTGAGTTCCACCATGTCTCCCCCTCCTCGGATGTTGGGCCGGCGCGACTCGCACGGCATCGGTGGCGCTGCCTACAATTCCCGTGCGAGCTTGCCAAGTTTGTGAGTTGCGCCTTCGACACGCGCTGGTAGTGTGTGGTCTGCTCTGGTCCACGCGTGGCAGTCAACGGAGACCGGCTTGCGCCTCATCATCGTCGTGCTCGTTTGCTCTTTGGGACTGCCCGGGAGCGCGTTCGCCCAGTCTGCGGCGGCCGCTGCCGCCATGACCGTCGCACTTGACCAGGTCCGCGACGACGACTGGCGGGCAGCAGATGCAGCGGCAATCCCGGCGGGGCGCGTCGGACGGCTGATCGTGGAATGGTACCGGTTGCGCGATGGCGACGGCGATTTCGACGATTACCTCGACTTTCTGTCGGTCCATCCCGATTGGCCGGAGGCTGACCGGTTGCGCCGCACCGCTGAGGCTGAGATGCCGCCGGGCCTGCGCCCCGAGGCGGTGCTTGACTTCTTCGATGGTGACCTGCCGCGGACCGGCGTGGGGCTCCTGCGCTTGATCAACGCCCATATCGCGATGAACCATGGCGGCGACGCCGAAGCTCTGGCCGTTCTGGGATGGCGCACGATGGTGCTCGGCTCGGATGTGGAGGCCGAGTTGGCCGATCGGTTTGGCACGTTGCTAAACGACCATCACGAAGCCCGGCTCGACGAGCTCCTGTGGCGCGGGCAGGAGAATGCGGCGCGGCGGATGTTTCCGCGTGTGTCCGACGGGTGGGAGGCTCTGGCTGAAGCGCGGCTGGCGCTTGCGCGCCTCGCGCCGGGCGTCGACGCGCGGATCGAGGCGGTGCCCGAGGCGCTGGCCGACGATGCGGGCCTTGCCTATGAGCGCTTCAATTGGCGGATCCGAAAGAACCGTTCCAACGAGGCGCTGGCGTTGATGCAGGAGCGGTCCTTCGCACCCGAGGGGCTCGGCAAGCCCGACCGGTGGTCAAACTGGAGACGGATCTATGCGCGACGGCTGATGCGCGACGGGGACGCCCTGGAAGCCTACGCAACGGCCAGCCAGCACTTTCTGGTGGAGGGGTCGCACTTTGCCGATCTGGAATGGCTGTCCGGCTTTCTGGCGCTGCGCTATCTCGACGACCCGGAACTGGCACACTTCCATTTCGAGCGCTTCACGGCGGCCGTCGAGACGCCGATCAGCCTTGGCCGCGGCTACTACTGGCAGGGGCGCGCCCTCGAGGAGATGGGCGAGCCGGAGCGGGCGACGGCCGCCTATGCCGAGGGAGCCACGCACCAAACGGCGTTCTACGGGCTCCTGGCCGCCGAGGCGGCGGGCGTGCCGCTCGATCCCGCGCTGACGGGAAGCGAAGAGTTCACCCCCTTCGACGAGTCGCCTTTGGCAGAGAATTCCGTGCTCGAGGCCGCCCTTCTGCTGATTGCCGGGGGTGAGCCATGGCGGGCTGAGCAGTTCCTGACCCACCTCGCTCGGACGCTGGACCGCGACACCGCGGGGACGCTGGGGCAGTTTCTGCTCGACCGCGGGGAAACCCATATCGCCGTGCGCGTGGGCAAAGCCGTGGCGCGCAACGGGTATGTCGTGCCGGCCGCCTACTACCCGCTCGACCCAAGGGTGGACGGAAACCTGCCTGTCGAGCGCGCTCTGGCGCTCGCCATCGCGCGACGGGAAAGCGAATTCGACCCCGTCGTCGTCAGCCCGGCTGGCGCGCGCGGCATGATGCAGCTGATGCCAGGCACGGCGAGCGATGTTTCGCGTGAGTTGGGGCTCTCCTACAGCCGCGACGGCCTGACCGAAGACCCGGCCTATAACGTGCGCCTCGGCTCTCAATATCTGGCCGGGCTGATCAACCGCTTCGGGCCCGCCCCCATCCTCGTGTCGGTCGGATACAATGCCGGACCCGGCCGCGCGCTGAGCTGGATGCGCGACCGGGGCGATCCGCGCAACGGCAACGTCGATCTGATCGACTGGATCGAACTGATCCCGTTTCGCGAGACGCGGAACTATGTGATGCGAGTGGCGGAGTCGGTCATCGTGTACCGCGCGCGGCTCTCTGGCGAGACGGGACCGGTGGAGATGCTCGACTACTTGCGCAACGGTTGAGCCGAGGCGACGCGCCGCTCTCGTAGAAGCGTGAAGATGCCCGCCCCTATGACGACCGCCGCCCCGAGCGCCACGTTCCATTCGAGCGTCTCGCTGAATACGAGCAAGCCCAGCGCAGAGGCAAAGACGAGCTGCAGATAGGCAAATGGCTGAACCGCACTGGCCTCTGCCACCTCGTAGGTGCGGATGAGCAACCAATGCCCGCCGGCACCGGTGATGCAGAGGGCGAACATCCACAGCCAGTCGCGCCCCGTCATCGGCTCCCAAAACCAGATGCCGACGGCCGTCATCACGACAGCCCCGACGATGCCTGTCCAAAAGAAGCTGGTGGCCGTTGAATCTTTTCGGCCGGCAAAGCGCGTCAGGAGGGCATAAAGTGCGAACATGGTGGCGGCGCAGAGGGGCACCAGCGCATAGGGCGAGAAAACCCCGAAGCCGGGCTGCAGAATGATCAGGACGCCGACAAACCCCACGCCGATGGCGGCCCAGCGCCGCCATCCGACCTTCTCGCCCAGAACGGGCCCCGACAGGGCGGCCACGAGAAGGGGGTAGGCGGCGAAAACCGCGTGGCTTTGCACGAGGCCCAGCAACACGAAGCCCGACACCATCACGCAGATCTCGGCGGCCAGCAGGACCCCGCGCAGGACCTGCACGAGCGGCTGTTCGGTGGCGGCGGCGGCGCGCAAGCCGGCCTGCCGCATCGCCAAAGTGACGACGAAGGCGGCAAAGAACCAGTAACGGACCATCACCACCATCAAGACGTTGTATTCCCCCGCAAGATGACGCGAGATCCCGTCCTGCGCGGCAAACACCAAGGTCGTCGCAATCATCAGGAGAATGCCGAGACGCGGGTTCTGCTCGGTCACGAAAGCCGGCCTTTGGTCATGTGACGCTTGCGGCTAAAGCCCGGGCATCGCTCGACGTTGAACCCTGCGTCCGAGAGCGCGCGACGCACAGCGCCGGCCGCGGTATAGGTCGCAAAGCTCCCTCCGGCAGCCGTGTGGCGTGCCACGTCGGCCATGAGCGCAGGCTCCCAAAGCTCGGGGTTACGTGCCGGGGCGAACCCGTCGAGGAACCAGGCGTCGGCACGGCCAGTCCATTGTGGAAGGGTTCTGCGCGCATCGCCAATGATGATCGTTGCCGACACAGGGCCAATCTGGGCGGTTCCACTTCTCCCGGTCCAGGCCGAACGCCACGTGCGTGCCAGATCGGCGACCTCGGGAAAGGTGGAGACGGCGCGGGCCATGTCTGCGGGCGCAAGGGGAAAGGCCTCGAACCCGGTGTAGCGGAGGCCCGTCACGCCCTCCGTCTGAGCAATGTCGGCCAGTGCGAGGAGGTTGAGGCCGGTCCCCACGCCAAGCTCGGCCACGTGAAACCCGGAGCGCAGACGCGCGGGCAGGTCGTTGCCCGTCAGAAACACGTGCCGCGTTTCCGCCAGGCCGTTTTCCAGCGAATAGAACGGATCACCAAACTGCTCGGAGACGGGCACGTCTCCGGCGCGCCAGGTGATGCCAGTCTGGTGGCTGCCCATCGCTTGCCCTAAGCCTGTGCCGAATGGCGCGGACTATCGGAGAGGGCTTGGACCTTGGCAAGCGCACCCGATATCACGGTGATGGGCGGCGGCATCTTCGGCCTTTCGTGCGCCTGGGAGATGGCGCGGAGAGGTGCGCGGGTTCGGCTGATCGAGCGCGCGCGGATCGGAGCTGGCGCGTCGGGCGGCGTGGTGGGCGCGCTCGCGCCCCATGTGCCCGAGAACTGGAACGCGAAGAAAGCGTTTCAGCTTGAGAGCCTTTTGGCAGCGGAGCAGTTTTGGAGCGACGTGGCCGCTGCCGGTGGAATCGACCCGGGCTATCGGCGGACGGGGCGCCTTGTGCCTGTGGCCGATGGCGCCGCGCGGGCACTGGCCGAAGCGCGGGCGAAGGGCGCACGCACCTTGTGGAAAGGCTGCGCGGACTGGCGCGTCATCCCGGCCGGCGAAGCCGGAGAATGGGCCCCGCCCAGCGCCGAGGGCGTGCTCGTTTCGGACACGCTATCGGCGCGTATTCACTCGTTGCGAGCCTGTCAGGCGCTTGCGGCCGCGCTGCGCGCCGCCGGGGCCGAACTGGTGGAGGGCGATAGCGAGCCCGAAGGCGCGCCCGTTCTGTGGGCGACCGGGGTCTCTGGCCTTGCCGCACTGTCGGCGGACCTGGGGCAATCGGTGGGCCAGGGGATCAAGGGCCAGGCGGCGCTTTTGGATCTCGATCGGCGCGACTCCCCCCAACTCTTTGTCGACGGCCTGCATATCGTGCCGCATGCCGACGGAACGGTGGCGGTCGGTTCGACGTCGGAGCGGGAGTTCGGACCTGCCGAGGCGACGGACGCGCGGCTCGATGCCTTGATCGACGAGGTGCAACGAGCTGTGCCGCCATTGGCAGACGCGCCCGTTATCGCGCGATGGGCAGGGGTGAGGCCCCGCGCACGGAGCCGGGCGCCTATGCTGGGGTCATGGCCCGGGCGACCGGGCCACTTCGTGGCAAACGGCGGGTTCAAGATCGGGTTCGGGATGGCGCCCGGCGTGGCGCGGGTCATGTCTGAGCTTGTTCTTGAGGGGCGGGACACCATCCCGGAGGGCTTTCGCGTTGAGGACAGCCTCTAGGCCCGAATGGCCACGCGCGCTGCAAGCCAGGCGACGAACAGTGTGACAAACTCGACCGGCATCAGCGCGGCAACGCCGGGGTCCGCGGCCGTGATGCCCAGATGGTAAAGCGCGAGCCCGGCTCCGGGACCGGGCAGCGACACGGCCAGCACGGCAAAGGCGTTGTTGGCCACGTGAAAGCCGATGGCGGCGCCGATTGTGCCCGTCCGGGCGGTCAGGTCCGCCGCCGCGACGCCGAACACAAAGGCCCAGACGAGAAACAGAAGCGCGTTATCGCCCGCAGTGTCGGGCGACCAATGCGCCAATCCGAAGAGAAGCGCCGGCACCCCCATCCAGGCCGGCACGCCAGGGAACCGCGCGGCAAGCTGCTGAAGGAGGTACCCGCGGAAGACAAGCTCCTCAGTGCTGGCCTGCACGATGATGGCGATGAGGGCGAGCGGCAGGAGCGCGACCCATATCCGGGTGCTGAGATCGGGGTTACGCGCCGCGCCGTCATAGGGGGCGACAAGGCTCATCACGAGGAACACGCCGCCGACCCAAACCACCACGCGCAGCGCGTCGGACATGGCAACGGAGGAGGGCCCGAGAAGGCTGCGGAATGCGCGGTCGTGCAGAGTAGTCACGGCCATGGCGAGCCCAACCGCAAAGACGGAAAACGAGAGGAGCCTAAAGAGTACGGCGCGCGGGGTTCCGGCGAGGTGGCTGACCTCGTCCATCATCGAATAGGCATTGGTCTGGCCGAGCAGTGCGACCAGGAATCCGATGACCATCTGGTAGAGGATCAGCCCGGTTAGCCAGGCGAGCAGAAACCCAGCGGCTGTGCGCCACAGTTCGACCGTTTCGCCCGCGGCCCCGGCATATGCGACGAGCGCATGGTATGAGCTTGGGCGATCCATGCCCCGGCTTAGAGGGTCGGACGCGCGGCTGCAACGCGCGCTTGCCCCCTATGCCGGGCGCGTCTATCCCTCGGGTCCGAGCCAGCCGGAGGAGAGAGCCATGCTAAAGCGCAAGTTCGACAAATCGAAGCTTCCGAGCCGCCATGTGACGCTGGGCCCGGAGCGCGCGCCGCATCGCTCCTACTACTATGCGATGGGGCTGAGCGAGGATGAAATCGAGCAGCCTTTCATCGGCATCGCCACCTGCTGGAACGAGGCCGCCCCCTGCAACATCGCGCTTGGACGGCAGGCACAGGCAGTGAAACTGGGCGTCAAGGCGGGCGGCGGCACGCCGCGGGAGTTCACCACGATCACCGTGACCGACGGCATTGCGATGGGTCACGAGGGCATGCGCTCGTCGCTGGCCTCGCGCGAGGCCATCGCCGATTCTGTAGAGTTGACGATGCGCGGACATGGCTACGACGCGTTGGTGGGGCTTGCGGGCTGCGACAAGTCATTGCCGGGCATGATGATGGTGATGGTGCGGCTCAATACGCCCTCGGTCTTCATCTATGGCGGGTCGATCATGCCGGGCCGGTTCGAGGGGCGCGACGTGACGGTGCAGGACGTCTTCGAGGCGGTGGGCCGACACCAGGCCGGGGCGAACTCGGACGAGGAGCTGCGCGCGCTCGAGAAGGTCGCCTGCCCCTCTGCCGGCGCTTGTGGCGGCCAGTTCACCGCGAACACGATGGCCTGCGTCTCGGAGGCCATCGGCCTTGCGCTGCCGAACTCGGCCGGGGCGCCCGCGCCCTATGAGAGCCGCGATGCATATGGCACCGCCTCTGGCGAGGCCGTGATGCACCTGATCGAGCGGAACATCCGCGCGCGCGACATCGTCACGCGCAAGAGCCTGGAGAATGCGGCCCGGATCGTGGCCTGTACGGGCGGCTCGACCAATGCCGGCCTGCACCTGCCGGCCATCGCGCACGAGGCCGGGATCGACTTCGATCTGTTCGATGTCTGCGACATCTTCCACGACACGCCCTATTTCGTCGACCTGAAGCCGGGCGGTTCATACGTCGCCAAGGACCTCTATGAGGTGGGCGGCGTGCCGGTTGTGATGAAGGAGCTTCGCAAGATCGGCCTCGTCCATGAGGAGTGCATGACAGCCACGGGCCGGACGATGGGCGAGGAGCTCGACGAGATCGAGCGCGAGGCCGACGGCAAGGTGATCTATTCCGCCGCCACCCCGATCACCAAGACGGGCGGTGTTGTGGGCCTGAAGGGCAATCTCGCACCCGAGGGGGCCATCGTGAAAGTGGCCGGCATGTCGGCGGAGGAACAGGTCTTTAGCGGTCCTGCCCGGGTGTTCGAATGCGAAGAAGATGCCTTCGCGGCCGTCAAAGCACGCGCATACAAGGAAGGCGAGGTTATCGTGATACGCAACGAGGGTCCGGCCGGTGGGCCGGGGATGCGGGAGATGTTGGCCACGACGGCCGCTCTTTCGGGCCAGGGCATGGGCAAGAAGGTGGCCTTGATCACCGATGGCCGCTTCTCGGGCGCGACGCGCGGGTTCTGTGTGGGCCATGTTGGGCCTGAGGCCGCTCATGCCGGACCGATCGGCCTTTTGCAGGATGGCGACGTCATCACCATCGACGCGATCAATGGTGAGCTGTCGGTCGCGCTCGATGACGAAACCTTGGCGGCGCGGAAGGAGGCTTGGAAAGGCCCGCGCGACACTGTCTATTCCTCGGGCGCGCTCTGGAAATATGCTCAGCTCGTCGGCGGGGCGCGTGAGGGGGCGGTGACCCACCCTGGCGCCAAGAGCGAAAAGCACATCTACATGGATCTTTGACCCGATGATCCCGGCGCCCGAGGGCTATGCCTGGCCTCCGGGCACAGGTTGGGCCTGGAGGCCCGGTTTGTCGGCGTCGCCCGTGCCGCTCTGGCCCGCGCGGGATGTGCCATCAGGCGAGGCGATTGCCGGGCCGGTCAAAGCGTTTCACGATGGCGGCGCGGCCGTCGCCCCGCACACGGATGGGTTCGCGATCTGGGGGACGGGCGGCGAGTTTCTTTCGCTAGTTGTCGATCTCCCGGGCGACGGGGCGGCCCACTTGTCGTCCCGCCATATCCTGACGCTGGCGGGACGCGCAGCCTTGAGGGGCGAGCGCACGCTCTATGCCCGATTGAATGTGCGGCACGGGCCGAACACGGCCCAGCAGACCCGCGGCGCCCGAATCGAAGACGGCCTTCTTCTGGCGGAGTTCGATCTGGCCTATCTGGATCTGCGCCACGCGATTCTGAGCGCGGGTTGGGTCGACCTGATTGTGGACGATCCGCGTGGCATCTGCCTGAGCGTCACGGACCTGACGCTCAGCCACCGCCCCCGCGCCGAACTGTGACGCCGCGTTTCCCATGACAAGCGATGGTGCAGCCGACAGGGTGCGCGCGAGGGAGACCAGAATGACCGATTATCCGCACCTGCTTGCCCCGCTTGACCTGGGCCACGTGACGCTGCCGAACCGGGTTCTGATGGGCTCGATGCATACCGGTCTCGAGGAAACGAAAGACTGGCAGCGCGTGGGCCGGTTCTATGCCGAGCGGGCCGAGGGCGGTGTGGCGCTTATGGTGACCGGCGGGATGGCGCCCAACCGCGAGGGGGGCGTGTTCGCGGGTGCGGCGGGCCTGTTTACGCCCGAGGACATTGCCAACCACCGCACCGTCACCGACGCCGTCCATGCGGGCGGCGGGCGGATCGCGATGCAGATCCTCCATGCCGGCCGCTATGCCTATTCGCCCGAATGCGTGGCGCCGTCGGCCATCAAATCCCCGATCTCGCCGTTTCCCCCGAAGGAGCTCGACGAGGCGGGGATCGAAAAGCAGATCGCCGATATCGTGACGGCCGCCGTGCGGGCTCGCGAGGCGGGCTATGACGGCGTCGAGGTGATGGGCTCTGAGGGCTACTTCATTAACCAGTTCCTCGTCCGCCATACCAACAAGCGCGAGGATCGCTGGGGTGGCTCCTATGGGAACCGAATGCGCCTTCCGGTGGACGTGGTTTCGCGGGTGCGCGAGGCGGTGGGCGCTGATTTCATTCTGATCTATCGCCTGTCGATGATCGATCTGGTGCCCGACGGCTCGACCTGGGACGAGGTCGTGACGCTGGCCAAGGCGATCGAAGGTGCCGGCGCCAGCCTGATCAACACCGGCATCGGGTGGCACGAGGCTCGCATCCCCACGATAGCCACGTCGGTGCCGCGGCGGGCCTTTGCCTGGGTGACCAAGCGGCTGATGGGCGAGGTGGGCGTACCGCTGATCACCTCGAACCGGATCAACACACCAGAGGTTGCCGAAAGCGTGCTGGAGGACGGGTGCGCCGACATGGTGTCGATGGCGCGCCCGTTCCTGGCCGACGCGCATTTCGTGCGGAAGGCGGCCGAGGGGCGGGGCCACACGATTGCACCCTGCATCGCGTGTAATCAGGCCTGCCTTGACCACACGTTCTCGATGAAGATCGCCAGTTGCCTGGTGAACCCGCGCGCCGCCTTTGAGACGGAACTGAACTACGACCCGACCGCCGAGCCCAAGCGCATCGCCGTCGTGGGTGCCGGCCCGGCCGGGATGACCGCGGCGATCGTCGCGGCGCAACGCGGCCACCATGTGACGCTGTTCGAGCGTGACGACCGGATCGGGGGACAACTGAACATGGCGCGCCGCGTGCCGGGCAAGGAGGAGTTCCACGGTCTGGTGCAGTGGTTCGACACGATGTTGACGGAGACCGGCGTTGAAACTTGGCTTGGCTCCGAGGCCGACGCCGAGACGCTTGCGAGCTTTGACGAGGTGATCGTGGCGACGGGCGTGTCACCGCGCGACCCCGGCATCCCCGGCCAGGACGCTCCGAACACAGTGAACTATGTCGACGTGCTGAAGGGCGATGCGCCGGTCGGCGAGACCGTCGCCATCGTGGGTGCGGGCGGCATCGGCTTTGATGTGGCACAGTTTCTGACCCACGCGCCCGGGCCATCGCCGACCGAGGACTTGACGGAGTGGCGCAAGCTTTGGGGCGTGGGCGACCCGGCCGAAACGCCGGGCGGGCTGGCTCCGGGGGGCCCCGCCCCGCACGCGGCCGCGCGGCAGGTTGTTCTGCTCCAGCGAAAAGCTGAAAAGCCGGGCAAGAGGCTGGGCAAAACCACCGGCTGGATCCACCGCGCCGAGCTGAAAATGATGGGCGTCGAGATGCGCAGCGGCGTGTCCTACGAGCGGATCACCAACGAGGGCCTGGTCGTCGGCGGCGCGTCGGGTGAGGAACTTGTGGCCGCCGAGACAGTGGTTCTGTGCGCCGGGCAGGAACCGGATCGGCGCCTGGCTGGCGCCCTGGCAGAAAAAGGCATCACGGCCCATGTGATCGGCGGCGCGGATGTCGCAGCCGAGCTCGATGCCAAGCGCGCGATTGACCAGGGCGCCCGGCTGGCGGCAACCCTCTGATCCTGCTAGAACTGTTGCGGTTGGTCGCTCTGGCGTCCGGCTCCCGCGGATGCGCTGACATGCCTCGGGCGCCGAGGGGGTGCCGGTCTGTTTCCATATGCGCCACGGTTCCCAAAACATTCCCGATATTGTCGGGCATATGCCGCTTTGCTGCCTGAATTCTTCGGGATACCCGGGATCGTCGATGCGGCGTTACTGGGGGCCGCTTGCGCAGCATCGACGGGCCGAGCCCACGCGTGACGGGCAGAGCCATGTAACGAACGACGCGCGTGAGGAAGCGGCATGGACAGACTGACCGAAATGGAAGCGTTCGCCACCGTGGTCGACCAGGGTGGGTTCACGGATGCAGCCAAGAAGATGGGCATCTCGAAGTCCGCAGTGTCCAAGCATGTCTCATCTTTGGAGGCTCGGCTGGGCGCACGGCTGCTGAACCGCACCACGCGCCGCGTTTCTCCTACGGAAATCGGGCTGGCCTATTATGATCGCGCTCGGCGCGTTCTGAACGATGCCGGCGAGGCCGACGCGCTTGTCACGTCGATGCAGTCGGCACCGTCTGGTCTGTTGCGGATCTCGGTTGCGACGGATTTCGGTGTGAACCATCTGTCGCCGATTCTTGGCGAATTCCTGGCCGACTACCCCGATATCACCGTGAATATGGTGCTGAACAACCGCTATGTGGAGCTGATCTCAGAAGGCTTCGACATGGCGATCCGGATCGGCGAGCTGGAAGACTCGACGCTCCGCGCTCGCAAGCTGGCCACAACGACGAAGCGGATGATCGCCTCGCCGAGTTACTTCCAGCGCTATGGGCGGCCGATGCGGATCGATGATCTGAACGAACATAAGCTCTTGCATTATTCCAATCAGTCCGCGGGCTCGGTCTGGAAGCTGACGGCGCCGTCGGGCGAGAAGCGTCAGGTGCGGACATCGGGCTGGCTGACGGTGAATGACGGACAATCGTTGTTGAACGCGGCCATGTCGGGCCTTGGCATCGCCTATCTGCCGAGCTTCCTTTACGCTGACGCCATGAAGGAAGGCGAGGTGGAAGAGGCGATCCCCGATCTGCCGGTCGAGCCCCTGGGCATCTATGCGGTTTACCCGCCGGGGCGCTTTACCCAGCCCAAAGTGCGGGCCTTTATCGACTTCCTCGTGCGCAGCTTCGCCGACAAGGCCGACGAGACCTGGTAACCCGCCGGCCCGTCAAGGGCCGCTGCTACCCGGGCAGATCCAAGACAGCTTCCACGCGCCTGTTGCGCTCACGCCCCTCTGGCGTGGCGTTGGTGGTCAGCGGCACGAGAAAGCCTACGCCATCGGCCGAAAGCCTGCCCGGCGCGATGCCGAATTCCTCGATCAGCGCGTCCCGTACGGCCGCCGCCCGGCGGCGCGACAGGTCGACATTGCCGGGCAGAGCGCCCGCTGCATCGGTGTGACCCACCAGCACGATCCGCGCCTCGGGCTGCGCCGCCATGTATGCCGCAAGAGCCGTGAGCGAGGGGCGCCCTTCGGGCCCGAGCTGTGCCGAACCGCTGGGGAAGGTCAGCCCGTTCAGAACCGCGCGGCCCCGGCTATCGAGGCTTTCGGCGAGCGTTCCGTCTAGATCGGGTTCCACCGCTTCGCCCGGGTCTATGGGTTCATCTGGTTCGTCCGGCGAAGGCCGTTGCCGCGCCCGGTGGTCGGCGGTGGGCGAGGTTTGCCCCACCGGCACGGCCGCCTCGATCGTGGCGACGGTAATTTCGGTGGCCTGAACGAAGGCACGCGTGTCGGTCGTGGACACCATGACGGTCAGCCAGTCTTCCCCCGACGTTGTGTTCGCTCTGGCGGACAGAAAGCGGTAGTTGCCAAGATCCACATGCATCTCGGGCGCCGGAAGTGTGTCGGTGGCGAAGCGGAACTCGAACCCGCCACACTCGGCCGCCGCACAGTCGAGCAGGATCTCGAAGCCCGCGTCGGACACGGCCTGCCGGATGGGCACGGTGATCTGCGCCACACTGAGGCCGGTCTCGGGGATCTGCCAGACGCGGCGACGGACCTCGCCGTCGGCACGCAGCCTTTGGACTGCGCCGGCCTGCCACGGCGTGATCGGAACAGAAACGCTTTCGAACTCTGTGGCGCTGTCGACAACCAGATCCGCCGCCGGCGGCAAGGGCAGCTCTGCGGCACCGCCTTGTGTCGTGCCGGCGAGCGCCACGAGAACCGTCGCCGCCTTGATTGGGCCCCAGAAAGACGGGCCATGACCGGGCGTGGCGCCCCTCATCGCATCACAGCCCTCCGCTGGCCGGCGCGGTCTGCACGCGGTAGTGATAGGCGGTTTCGACGCCGAGGCCGAGACCGGCATAGAGGGTGCGGGCCGCGACGTTGTTCTCAGTTACGAAACAGCCGATCCGAGACGCGCCTTTGCGCAGCGCCCAGAGCGCCATCGCCTGCATGAGATGTCGGGCAACGCCCTTGCGACGATGGGTCGGCAGAACCTCAAGGGCATGGACCATGGCAAGCGGGCCGTGACATGCAACGAAGGCCGCCGCGGCAGGTTGATCGTCGACCCGGCCGAGGAACGCGCATTTCGGGCCCTGGACCCGGTCCATCACCGCGACGCGGGCAGGACCGATACCGCCACCGGCCCAAATCTCGCGGCCGATCTCGGCCATCGGCCAATCGACCTCGAACGCCGTCACGCGGGGGGGCTCGGCGGCGACTGCGTCCACTGGCGCAACAAGGCCAAGCGTCGCGTCGCGCGAGGTGTAGCCCGCGGCTTCGAGCGCCGCATCGAGCGCCTCGTGCCCGCGGCGGACCTGAACCAGACGCTCCTGTCCTATCCGGTCCTGTATGCGGGCCATCGCGTCGATGTCCGGCACCTCCGTCACGGGTCGCGCTGCACTGACACGGTTGCCACCACCGCGCCCCTCGGGCACGCGCCACCCTGGTGCATCATGCCAAGCGGCAGGGGGCCAGGTCGCCTCGAGCGCTGCGAAGAGTTCTGCACTCACTCCGATCCCTCGGGGAAGAGATGGTACAACCGGTCAAAGGCGGCGGTTACGCGCCCTTCATTGGTGCCACGGATCACGACCGAAGCGCTGTAGACGCCGTTTCGCAGCGCGGGATAGGAGCCGAACTGAAGATCGTCGAACTCCCCGGCCAGGGTCGCGAGCGGCCCCGCAATGTCGCCCTCACCTCGCGCAATGCGCAGCGTGCGCGACAGAAGCGGCGGACCACCGGTGAGCGTTGGCAGAACGGAGGCCACCATGGCCTCGAAAATCGCCGGAACACCGGCCATCACGTGAACGTTGCCGAGCGTAAATCCGGGCGCCGCCGAGATCGGATTGTCAATCAGGCGAGCGCCATCGGGAATGCGGGCCATGTGCAGCCGAGCCTCGTTCAGCTCGGTGCCGGAGGCGTCGTAGTGGGCCACAAGCCGGGCGCGCGCATCCTCGCGCACATCAATGGCGGCACCGAACGCCTCGGCGATACTGTCGGCGGTGATATCGTCATGCGTCGGGCCAATCCCGCCCGACGTGAACACGTGGTCGTAGCGGCCCGAAAGGGCGCGCGCGGCCTCGACGATGGCGTCCCGCTCGTCAGCAACAACGCGCACTTCGGTTAGCGCGATGCCGCGCTCGGTAAGCTGGCCGGCGAGATGGTGCATGTTCGCGTCACGGGTGCGGCCCGACAGGATCTCGTCGCCGATCACGAGCATCGCGGCGGTTGGGCGGCTCTCCATCGTCTCTCACTCTCCTGCCCTTGCGGCCTCGTCCTTCGAGCTATAGGCCGCGCGCCATGCGCTTTCCAACCCCGCTTGTCCCTGCGCGTCTTGTCCGGCGCTACAACCGGTTTCTCGCGGATGTGGTGCTGGACACGGGCGAGGAAGTCACGGCGCACTGCCCCAATCCCGGCTCGATGATGGGCCTCAAGGAGCCCGGGCTGCGGATCTGGCTGGAGCCGAACGACGACCCCAAGCGTAAGCTCAGGTACGGTTGGCGCCTGGTCGAGCTGCCGGGCGGGCACTGGTCGGGGATCGACACGGCGGTGCCGAACCGGGTGGTGAAGGAGGCGCTGGCGGCCCGCGCCGTACCCAAGCTTGCCCGCTACGGCACCTTACGGGCCGAAGTGACGTACGGCCGGGCGAGCCGGGTGGATTTCCCGCTGACCGAGCCCGGAATGCCGGATGCCTATGTCGAGGTGAAGAACGTTCACCTGCGGCGCGAGGGCGATTGGGCGGAGTTTCCCGACAGCGTCACCACGCGCGGCGCCAAACACCTTGCGGAGTTGTCAGAGATGGTGCGCGCCGGTCACCGTGCAGTGATGCTCTACCTCGTCCAACGCACCGATTGCGCCCGCCTGCGGATGGCGGCCGACCTCGACCCGGGCTATTGCGCCGGGTTCGATGCCGCGCGCGCCGCGGGCGTTGAAATGATCTGCCACGGCACGGTGATCGATCATGCCTCGGTCGCGATTGGCCGCGAGTTGCCCGTCGATCCGGACCCGCAGTCTGCGTGAGGCGGGTGGCACTCGGGCCCGAGAGACCTTATGTTCCGGGTCGCGACAAAGAAGGCTCGGAAAGACGTGGACGAGACGCGTGGCAAGCTGACCAAGGACGGGATCCGCCTGTATGATCGGGCGGACTTCCAAGGCATGCACACGGCCGGACGGCTGGCGGCTGAGATTCTCGATGCGATCGGGCCGATGGTCCAGACAGGCCAGACGACGGGGCATATCGATACCGCGATTGAGCGCATGGTAGACGACGCCGGCGCGACCTCGGCGACCATTGGCTATAAGGGCTACAAGCACGCGTCGTGCATTAGCGTCAACCACGTTGTCTGCCACGGCATCCCTGGCGAGAAGATCCTGAAGGAAGGCGACATCCTGAACGTCGATGTCACGGTGATCGTGGACGGCTGGTTTGGCGATACCTCGCGAATGTATGTGGCCGGCAAGCAGTCACGCAAAGCCGAGCGGCTGATCGAAGTGACCCACGATGCGCTGATGCTGGGCATCGAGGCGGTCAAGCCGGGCAACACGTTTGGCGATATCGGCCATGCGATTCAGACCTTCGTTGAGGGCAACCGGATGTCGGTGGTGCGCGATTTCTGCGGGCACGGCCTGGGCCGGGTGTTCCATGCTCCGCCGAACGTTTTGCACTATGGGCGTGCCGGAACGGGACCGGTGCTGGAGCCGGGCATGTTCTTTACCATCGAGCCGATGGTCAACCTCGGCCGGCCCGAGACCAAAGTGCTCGCCGATGACTGGACCGCCGTGACGCGGGACAAGTCCCTCTCGGCACAGTTCGAGCACTCGGTGGGCGTGACCGAAGACGGCGCGGAGATCTTCACATTGTCGCCTGCGGGCCGGTTCCACCCGACCCACGACACCTGAGGCAAGGCTAGTCCTCGGCGTTGCGCTCCGCTTCCCATTGCGCCCACAGCACCAGGAGCATCGGTACGCCGTTGCGCGACCCGTGAATGTCGCCCATCAGGACGGGGCCTGTGCGCCGCTTCGGGGGCTGGCGCGGCGTCGTGGCGTCGGGAAGCGCGGCAAACCAGCGACGGAGAAGAGGCTGCGCAATCGAGGTCATAAATGGACGGTACCCCGACCCGGGCGGCCTGTCACCCGGGCGCACGCAGCAGGGTGAGCGCGGTTTCGCCGTAGCGGCGCGAATCGAGCGGGGCGAAGCCGACGGGCGGGGCCATAGCGGCGCTCTCCTCCCACACAATGGTTGCGCCGGGCGCGAGCCAGCCGCCCTCCTGCGCTGCTGCGATCGCGCGCTCTCCAAGGGACTGGCCATAGGGCGGGTCGAGAAAGACCAGCGAGAAAGCCGGGCCACGGGCATCGCCCAGCCGTGTGGCATCGCGGCGCCAAACCTTGGTGACGCCGCCCGTGCCGGTTTTGGCAATGTTCTCGCGCAGGAGCGCCCGCGCCTTGGCACCGTCGTCGACGAAGGTGGCATGGGACGCCCCGCGCGACAGCGCCTCGAGCCCCAATGCGCCCGTCCCGGCGAAAAGGTCGAGCACGCGCGCGCCCTCGATCACCACGTCGTCTCGCGCGGAGAGCAGGTTGAACAGGCTCTCGCGCACGCGGTCTGACGTTGGGCGCAGATGCGCGGCCGGATCGCCCTTGCCGACATCGGCGAGGGCCAGACCACGGAACCGGCCGGCGACAATACGCATCTATTTCAGAAGCGCTTTCAGGTTGGTGTCGGGGTCAGACACCAGGTCGGCAGCCGGGCTCTTGCCCGCCTCGATCAGGCGCTTGCCCACCATATAGGCGCGCGGATCCGACATCGCATCGACGGCGATCAGTCGGTCGCCGGCATAGTACCAGTGGGACGTTCCCGGCCGTACGGCCACGCGATCATATCCCGTATGAAGGCCCGCAATCTGCAGTTTCAGGTCGTATTGGTCCGACCAGAACCAGGGATGGGGCTCATAATCCGTGTCTGCGCCGAGGATGTTGCCGGCCACGGCCTCGGCCTGATCAATGGCGTTCTGCACGCTCTCGAGGCGGATCCGTTGCCCCCTCCACGGCAGAGAGGCGCAATCACCCGCCGCCCACACGCCTTCGGCGCTGGTACGGCCCCGGGCGTCGGTCTTGATTCCGTTGTCGATCTCGATGCCGGCAGCTTCGGCGAGCGACATGGCCGGCGTCACCCCGATCCCCACCACGACGATGTCGACGTCAATCTCGGCCCCGTCGGTCAGCACCGCGCCCGTTACGTGATCGGTGCCCAGGAGATGGTCGAGCCCAACGCGCTCGCGGATGTCGACCCCGTGCGACTGGTGCACCGCACGGACGAAATCGGACGTTTCAGCCGAGGCAACGCGGCTCAGGATCCGCTCCGACATCTCTAAAAGCGTCACGTTGAGGCCAAGCTGACGTGCGACGGCGGCCGCCTCGAGCCCGATATAGCCGCCGCCGACGACGAGCAGGCGTTTGCCCGAGGTCATCTCAGGCGCCATTGCATCGACATCCTTAAGGTCGCGCAACAGATGCACGCCACCCACCACCTCGCGCCGGCAGGATGGGGTGAGCTGCCGCGGCACGGCGCCAGTGGCCAGCACAAGATGGTCGAACGGCACCTGATGGCCGCCGGCAATCACCACGTGGTCGCTCAGGTCGATGGCGTCCACGCGCGTGTCAAGACGCAGATCGACCCCGTTTTCGACGTACCAAGCCTCGGGACGCAAAAAAAGCCGCTCGAGCGCCATCTCACCCTTGAGGTAGGCCTTGGACAGCGGCGGGCGCTGATAAGGCGGCACATGCTCCTCGCCAATCAGAGTTATCGGCCCTGTGTGGCCCAGCGCCCTGAGCTTGCCCGTGACCGCGGCACCCGCCTGTCCGGCGCCGACGATGACGATGCCTGTCATGGTGGCCTCCCGCCTTTCTCTCTGCCCGGCGGACCCTATATTCGCGGCGGACGGAAACGCAACGCGCGAGGGACACCCCATGACCATCAAGATCGGCGACACGCTGCCCGAGGCCAGCCTGCTGACCATCGGCGAAGAGGGCGCCGAAAGCGTGCCGATGACCGACAAGGTGAAAGGCCGCAAGGTTGTGATCTTTGGGCTTCCGGGCGCGTACACCAGCACGTGCACCTCGGCCCATGTCCCAAGCTTCATTCGCACCAAGGACAAATTCGACGACAAGGGCGTCGACGAGATCATCTGTGTCTCGGTCAACGACCCGTTCGTGATGAAGGCGTGGGGGGAATCGACCGGCGCAGAAGCCGCCGGGATCACAATGCTGGGCGATGCCGACGGGAGCTTTGCCAAGGCGCTCGGCGTGGCCTTCGACGCACCGCCCGTTGGCTTCTATGGCCGCTCCCACCGCTATGCGCTTTATGCCGAGGACGGTGTGGTGAAGCAGTTCAACATCGAGGAAGGCCCGGGCGTTTGCGACGTGTCGGCCGGCGAAACCCTGCTTGAGCAGATCTGACACGGGCCTCGGGTAAGCGAAAGGGCGGTCACCCCATCGGTCCGCGGGCAATGGTCCGACGCGGGCTTGGCGTTGCGGCCTAGCCCGCGAAGGTGTCCATCTGGGTGGCCAGTTCGACATCGAGCGCGGTGACGCCCCCCGCATCGTGGGTGGTCAGCGTCACCTCGACCGTTCGATAGACGTTCGACCATTCCGGATGATGGTCGATCTTCTCGGCAAGGATGGCAACGCGGGTCATCCAGTCAAAGGCCGCCGTGAAATCCTTGAATGTGAAGGTCTTGGTGATGGCATCGCGCCCGTCAACCTCGACCCAACCATTGGCGATCAGCGGGTCCAGCATGGTGCGATCGTTCAGTTTCTCGGCCATCAGTCGTGGTCCTCTCCGGTCCGTTTGAAGGGGCCATACGCGGTCAGGATCTCGATTTCCTCGTCAACCGCTCGCGACTCGGCCTGAAGGTACTCTGCCACAGCGCGCCGGAATCCGGGATCTCCGATCCAGTGAAGCGAGTGGGTGGCCACCGGCAGATAGCCGCGCGCCAGCTTGTGCTCGCCCTGTGCCCCCGCCTCGACCGTCGCCAGGCCTTCGGCGATGGCAAAGTCTATGGCCCGGTAGTAGCAGACTTCGAAATGCAGGCAGGCGTGATCCTCGACACAGCCCCAGTAGCGGCCATAGAGCGTGTTGCGCCCGACGAAATTCAATGCACCGGCCACGTTTCGCCCGTCCCGTTCGGCAAGGACCAGCAGAACGTCGTCGCGCAGCGTCTCGTGCGCGATGTCAAAAAAGCGACGGGTGAGGTAGGGCGTGCCCCACTTTCGCGCGCCGGTATCCTGGTAGAAGCGCCAGAAATCGTCCCAATGGTGGGTCTCGATGTCATCACCAGTCAGTGCACGGATCTCGCCACCAAATTCCTGTGCCGTGCGCCGTTCCTTGCGGATGTTTTTGCGCTTGCGGCTGGAGAGGGTGTCCAGAAATGCTCCGAAGTCGGGGTAGCTGCTGTTCTCCCAGTGAAACTGCTGCGTCTTGCGGTGGAGAAGCCCGAGATCCTCGCCGAGATCGGCCTCGGTGGGCGTGCAGAAGGTCACGTGCAGTGTGGAGATCCGGTTCTGCTCGGCCACCTGCAAGGCCCCTTGCAGGAGCGCTGACACTCCAGCAGCTTCCCATCCCGGCTTCACAAGAAAACGCCGTCCGGTGGCGGGGGTGAACGGCACGGCCATCTGCAGTTTGGGGTAGTAGCGCCCGCCGGCCCGTTCGTAGGCGTGGGCCCAGGAATGGTCGAAGATATACTCGCCCTGACTGTGGCTCTTGGCATAGAGCGGCGCTGCGGCCACCATCTCGCCGCCCGCGTGCGCCGTCAGGTAGGTCGGTTGCCAGCCCGTACCGGTTCCGACAGAGCCGCTCCGCTCCAGCGCCCACAAGAACCGGTGCGTGGTGAACGGATCGTAGGGGCGCCCGCCATCGGCGGTTTCCGGTGCGGCGCAGGCATCCCAATCGGCCGCGGCGATGTCGCGCAGCGAGCCATGCACCTGCACTTCAACGGACATGTCGGGCTGGGGCTGGGCCATGCAATCTCCCTCGGGCTGCCCCTTAGGTGGCCTTGGGGGTGCGGCGGTCAAGACGGAGTGTAGCCCTCGAAGGTCACGTTATCGGCGATGCGGCGCGCCTCAGCCTCGGCCTCTGGCGAGCGGATGGTCCAGCACAGAATTGCGAGACCCTGCGCCCGCGCGCTGGCGACGTGTGCACTGTTCAAATCGTTGGCATCGTGGCTGATGAACGCGGCGCCCACGCGGGCCAGATCCGACATCGCGGCAAGCTCGGCCAGCTGAGTAGCATCGAGCCCGGGCCAGTGTGCCTTCGCGAAGGCCTCGGTCGTCAGGCCGCGTGGCACACCGGGGTCGGCCTTGGCAACAGCGGCGACGGCATGGGGGTTGAAGGACATGAATGCAAGCGGGCCGCCGTAGCCCGCGGCGGCCGCTACGGCCGCTTGCGCAAGTGCGGTGTCGCCCGGGCCGAAGGATTCGGTTTGGTCTTTCAGTTCGACGAGAAGCGGAACGCGGCCCGCTACCAGCCGAAGGATCTCAGCGAACGTGGGAATGCCCTCGTTGCCGCCGGTGAGCTTGATGGCAGAAAGCGCGTCGGCCGTTCGCTCGCGGACCGGGCCGGTTTCAGACGTGAGACGCGCGAGGCCGCCATCGTGAAACACCATTGGGACGCTGTCGGACGAGAGTTGAAGGTCGATCTCGATGCCCCAACCCCCGCCGAGGGCAGCCCTGATCGCGGCGCGGGAGTTTTCCGGCGCCCCGGGGCCGTGGAGCGCACGGTGGGCGATGGGCCGGTCCAGAAAGGCCCGTGGCAGCTTTGGGGGCATTGGGGCGGCTCAGACGAGTTCGAAGATGCCTTCGATCTCGACAGCAACGCCCAGGGGAAGCGCCGCCGCAGACACGGCCGACCGCGCATGCCGGCCCTTGTCGCCCAGCGCCTCGACCAGGAAGTCGGACGCGCCGTTGATGACCTTGGGTTGATCGGTGAACTCAGGCGTGGAGTTGACGAAGCCCGTGAGCTTGACGACGCGGGCCAGCCGATCCAGGTCGCCCCCGCACGCCGCCTTGACCTGGGCAAGGAGCGCAATGGCACAGGTCTTGGCCGCGGTCGCGCCAGCATCGACCCCCATCGTGTCGCCCAGCTTTCCGGTGATGAATTGCCCAGCCTCGTTGCTCACCTGACCCGAGACATAGAGGGTGGTGCCGGTCAGCACGAACGGCACGTAGTTCGCCGCCGGAGCGGGCGCGTCGGGCAGGGTAACGCCGAGTTCGGCGAGACGGGCTTCGATTTGGCCAGCCATGTGGTCCTCCGGGCTATAGTCGCGCGCACGCTAGCCGCGCGCGCGGCCGGGCAAAAGACCCCTGCGGCTCAGCCGTCCTTGAAGGCGCGCGTCAGGTAGTCGGTGAAGGGTTTGGTGAGGTACGCCATCGGCGTGCGGTCGTTGGTACGGATGAACGCCTCAACGGGCATGCCGGGGATAACCGTCAGGCCCTCAAGCTTCTCAAGCTCACCCTCCTGCAGCATGATCTCTGCCCGGTAATAGGAGATCTGAGTGCGCTCGTCGACGAAGGCATCGGCCGACACCTGCGTCACGCGACCGAACAACTCGGGCGTTGTGCGCATGTCGAACGCGGAAAAGCGCAACACCGTTTCCTGCCCCACGAAGACCTGATCGACATGGATCGGGTCGACTCGGGCGGCGATCACAAACGGACGGTCCTGAGGCACGATATAGAGCACGGGATCGGCGGGGCGGATCACCGCGCGCGGGGTGTTCACCGTCATGCCGTAAACCACTCCGCTCACCGGGGCGCGGATGTCGAGGCGGTCCATCCGCTCCTTCAGCGAGCGGCGACGCTCCACCAGCTCCAGCCGATTGAACTCGAGGTCTCGGAGGCGCGTGATCGCCTCTTCGCGGCGGCTGGTGTCAAGCTTGAGGATCTCGATCTCGATCTCGGTGGCGCGGCCTTCCGACTCGGCCCGGTTCGCCGTCAGCTCGCCGATCTGACCCTCAAGCCGCGCTTTCTCGCGCTCGAGCGCCAACACGCGGCTGGCCTGGGCAAGGCCACGGTCGAGCAGCTGCTGCTGGTCCTCCAGCTCCAGATCGATCAGTTCGAGCTGACGCGCAAGTGCCTCGCGCTGGGCATCGATTCCCACAACCTGGCTCTGGATCTGTTCTGACCGGCGGCCGAGTTGCTCGACCTCTTTCTCAAGCGACTCGAGCCGGGCCTGGAATAGGTTGCGCTGACCCTTGATCAGATCGGCAACCTCTTCGCGGTGGGCCTGTGCGAGAAGCTCATCGTCGAACTCGACCGTCTCGGCATTGTCGCGCTCGGCGCGTACCCGGCCACCGCGGGCCAAAAGCTCGAACATCTGGCCTTCGACAATCGACATCTCAGACGCAAGGCTCACCTGGTCGAGCGAGATCAGCACGTCGCCCGCCTCCACGCTGTCGCCTTCCTCGACGACGACGTCTTCCACGACGCCGCCATCGGGGTGCTGGACGATCTGGCGATTCTGGTCGACCTCGATCTGGGCAGAGGCAATGACGGCGCCGGAAATCGACGTGGCGACGGCCCAGCCGCCGAAGCCGCCAACGAGGATTAGCATCGCCAGGCCGCCGATGATCAGGGGTTTGCGCGCCGAAGGCGGTTCGATCTCGTGGCTCATGTGACGCCTCCCTTCATGCCGGCCTTGGCAAGCTGCGCATGGTTCTGAACGGTTTCGCGAAGCACCTCATCGCGGGGCCCGAAGGCGCGCCGCATGCCCTGGTCGAGCATCATGAGAACCTCGCACTCCTGGATGGCCGCGGGGCGGTGCGCCATGATCAAAACCGATTTCTTGGCCGCTTTCATTTCGCGGATCGCCTCGTTCAACGCCTCGGAGCCTTGATTGTCGAGATTGGAGTTCGGCTCGTCGAGTACAAGGAGCACCGGATCACCATACAGAGCGCGCGCCAGTCCGATCCGCTGCACCTGCCCGCCCGACAGGCGCCCGCCAGCCGTCGAAACCGGAGTGTCATAGCCATAGGGCAGCTTCAGGATCATGTCGTGCGCCGCGGCCTTCTTGGCGGCCTCGACCACCTTGGCCGGGTCAGGCTCGGGGTTCATCCGCGCGATATTTTCGGCGATCGAGCCATCGAACAGGGTGACGCGCTGGGGTAGATAGCCGATATGCTCGCCGAGCACGTCGGGGTCGTACTGGTCGAGCGCGGCGCCATCGAGGCGCATCTTGCCCCCCGCACAGCGCCAAACGCCGGTGATGGCGCGCGCAAGCGTGGACTTGCCGGCGCCCGACGGACCGATCACACCCATGGCCTGGCCAGGTTCCAGACGGAAACTGACCATGCGGAGCGACGCCTGGCTTTCGCCCGGGGGGATGACCGTAACCTGCTGCGCCTCGAGCAGCGCTTTCGGCTTGGGCAAGGGCAGGCGCTGGCGTTCGGCCGGAACCTCGCTCAGGAGCCGTGCAAGGTTTTGCCAGCCCTTCGAGGCACGCTGCAGCAGCTCCCACTGGCCGATGGCCAGTTCCACCGGAGCCAGAGCACGGCCCAGAAGGATCGACGCGGCGATCATCGCGCCTGCCGTCAGCTGCCCCTGCAGAACGAAATAAGCGCCCGCCGCCAGCATCGCCGACTGCAGGAAGAGGCGCAGCGCCTTCGTGGCCGACGTGAACCCGCCCGCGCGATCCGCGGCAAGAATTCCCGTGTGCATGGCCTTGCCGCGGGTTGCGGACCAGCGGTCGAACGTGTGGCCGCGCATCCCGAGGGATTCGACGGTTTCGGCTTCATCGCGCAGCTGGTCGGCCATCTGCTCGGCGCGCTGGGAATAGGCCGCAGCCTCAAGCGCGGGCTGCCGGGTGCGCCACTGGTTCAGAAGGGTCACACCGATCAGAGCCACACCACCGCCGACCGCGAGGATCCCAAGCCAAGGGTGAAAGACGAAGATCGCGGCGATGAAGATGGGCGTCCACGGCATGTCGAAGAACGCCAGTAACACGGGCGATCCCATGAACCGGTTCACCGTGTCGAGGTCGCGCATGGCGCTCTTGGCCGCTTCGGCGCCGGGCTTGCCCGTCTCGGCGCGCAGGACAGCCGAAAACACGCGTCGGTCGAGAATCGACAGGAACCGCGCAGCCGCCCGGCCCGTCACCCGGCCCCGCGCGTAATCCAGGACGCCCATCATCAGATAGAGGAATGCCACGAGCGCAAAGAGTGCGACGAGCGTCTCTTCCGACCGGGACCCGAGGACGCGGTCATAGACCTGCAGCATAAAGATCGGCCCGGTGAGCATCAAAAGGTTCACGAACACTGAGAAGACGAACGCCGTGCTCAGGAGACCCCGACCGGCTGAGCGCGCTTCGCGCAGCTCTTTGCGGCCTACGTTATGATCGACGTTTTGCATACCACTTGCCTCTCATGACCCGTTGCGATGTCTGACACCGGGAGGCGCTGTTGTCACCCTTCGAACGCCACGCTACCGTCGAATGAACGGGTAAACCAATATTCCCGAAAAAGCCGTTGACTTTATTCACGTCGGAAACAATGCCAAGCCGGTTCAATGTCATCAAGGCAATAGCCCTTTTCATTGGAACGTGCGCTGGTTTTGGCTGGACGAGCCTGCCTGCAAGGGCGGAGTGGGACGGCCGATATATGCTCACACCACAGTCGGATTGCTCGAGCACGCTGGCCGAAGGTTTCCTGACGATCGACAATGGAATGCTCACCGGCACAGAGAGTGAATGCCGGATGACGAATCAGGTCGACATTCGCGGCATGGACGGAGCGCTTTTCGACATGATCTGCACCGGCGAAGGCACCGCGTGGCAGGAACGGGCGATCGTGATGCGCGGCAACGAGGATGAGCTTATCCTCGTCTGGAACGGGTTTGCCTTTGCCTATCCCGCCTGCCCCGTGCCGCCGACCCGGCCGCGCCAGCGCCCCGCCGCCCTGGGGGGATAGCCGCAGGGACGGCGGCTCAGTTCCCAAAGAGGCCGTTCAGCACGTCGATGAGAACATCCTCGAGGGTATCGGGTTGGCGCCGCGTGCGGGTCTGCTGAGTGCGCGGTGACTGGGCCTGTGGCGCCGGGCGCTCGGCCACTCTGGGCGCAGCGGCGGCCGGCACATCCATCGGCAACGGCTTAACCTCGACGCCCTCATTGATCCGCACCATCGTTTCGCGCCAGATTTCGGCTGGCAGGCCCCCGCCTGTGACGCCGGTTAGGGGCGTGTTGTCGTCATAGCCCATCCAGACGCCCACAACGTAATCCGCCGTGAAGCCAACGAACCAGGCATCGCGGGCGGCCTGGGTCGTGCCGGTCTTGCCGGCGGCCGGTCGGTCACCGAGTTTGGCGCGCGCGCCGGTCCCGTCTTCGATCACGCGGGACATCATGTAGACGAGCTTGCGGGCCGCCTCCTCACTGATCGTGCGCCGCCCATAGCCGCCGCCCTGCCCCATGAGCGGGTCGCCCTGACCCTGTAGACGCAGCTCCATCAGGCCATAGGGGATTACCGCGCGACCGCCATTGAGGAAGCCGGCATAGGCGCCGGTCATTTCGATGAGGGTCGATTCCGAGACGCCGAGCGCGAGGGCCGGGCCGTCGGCAAGGCTGCTCTCGATCCCGAAATCCTGCGCGACCTTCTGCACGACGTCGCGGCCGACGAACTCCGAAATCTTGACCGCCGGAATATTGAGGCTCTTGGCCAGCGCTCGCGTGAGCGTCACACGGCCTGCGAAGTTGCGGCTGTAGTTCTTGGGGCAGTACTGCCCCGAGCCCGGCACATCGATGCAGTAAGGCTCGTCGACGACAGTGTCGTTGGGGCTGTAGCCCAGGTCCATCGCGGCCGCAAAGATGAACGGTTTGAACGACGAGCCGGTTTGCCGCTTGGCCTGGGTCGCACGATTGAAGGCGCCAGACACCTTGGTGTCGCGCCCGCCCACCATGGCGCGCACGGCCCCGTCCGACGACATCACGACGATGGCGGCCTGGGCCTCGGACCCGTCGCGCACCTTCTCGGCGAAGATCTGGCGCATCGCCTCTTCGGCCGAGGTCTGGATGCGCTGGTCCAGCGTCGTGCGTAGGACCACATCCTCGGTCGTGTCGCGCGTCAGAAAGGACGGCCCGGTGCCCATGACCCAATCGGCGAAGTATCCCCCCAGAGATTGATCGGCCGCCGCACTGAGCGTGGCCGGGTTTGCCATGGCATAATCGCGCTCGGCGTCGGTCAAATAGCCTTGCTCGTGCATCAGCCGGATCACCGTCGCGCCGCGGGCCTGTGCCCGTTCGAGGCTGGCCGTCGGGGCAAAGCGCGACGGCGCCACCAGAAGACCGGCGAGCATGGCCGATTGTGAGGGGTCGAGCGCGGCCGCGGGAACGCCGAAATAGCGCTGGGCCGCCGCCTCGAAGCCGCGTGCCGACGCGCCGAGATAGGCGCGGTTGAAGTACACCGTCAGGATCTCGTCTTTGGTGTAGCGCGCCTCCATCGCCATCGCGTAGAGGGCCTCGCGCACCTTGCGCCAGATGGTGGTGCGCCGACAATCGGCTTCGTAGTCGGTCTCGTTTTCCCAGGCTGCAGGGTCGTAGGGCACGCCGAGACACAGAAGCTTTGCCGTCTGCTGGGTCAGGGTCGAGCCGCCATGACCAGAAAGCGGCCCGCGCCCCTCGCTGAGGTTGATGCGAACGGCCGACGCGATGCCGCGCGGGCTGACCCCGATATGCCAGTAGAACCGCCGGTCCTCGGTGGCCACAACCGCGTTGCGCAGGTCGTCAGACACCTGATCGACCGAGGCGATGCGGTCGAACTGTTCGCCCCGCCAGGCGAATACATCACCCTCCCGGTCGAGCAACGTCACCGACCCGCGCGAGCGGCCATCGATCAGATCGTCGATCGGTGGAAGCTGGCTGTAAAAGTAGAAAACGCCGCCGCCAACCAAAAGCGCAAAGACCGTCGCTGTGCGCCAGGTCAGGCCCCAGATAAGCCGCATGACGAAGCGCACGAATGCCGCGATCCACCCGATTGGGCCGCGCGGACGCGGGCGTGCTGTTTTGGTCGACCGCTTTCGCGTGGACTTACGCTTGGCGGCCGTCGTGGCGCCGGCCTTCGATTTTGACGCGGCCGACTTGGCCCCGCCCGACGCTTTGGACTGGCCTGACCCGCTGTATCTGTTGTCGGCCCGGAGGGTGGGGCGCTTTCCGCGTGACGAACTCATGCCTGCCTCTTACTCGCGCATTTTCGCGGCTTGCAAAGGTCTTATCCCGTGACGTGCGATTTGGGGAGGGTGGTTGGAGCCGCACGCTCTTCTAGCGCCGCCCAATTTTTCATCACTCGCCACCTTCTGTGCAAAAATTGTGCAAAACGGACCGATTTGCCCGATCCTGCACCCCTGCGTTTCCTTGAGACCCACGACGTTTCGCGCCCTGTTGCCGGGCGTGAACTGGCCGGGCCGCACCCCGGCCCATCTGAAGGGGACCAGCGTGAAACTGATCATAGCAGCAATCAAGCCGTTCAAGCTGGAGGAGGTACGCGAAGCGCTCACCGCCATCGGCGTGCGCGGCATGATGGTGACCGAGATTAAGGGGTTCGGCTCGCAGTCCGGGCACACCGAGATCTATCGGGGCGCAGAGTATGCCGTGAACTTCGTGCCGAAAGTCAAGCTCGAGGTGGTGGTGGCCGCATCGATGGCCGACCAGGTCGTCGAGACCATCCAGAAGACCGCCAAAACCGACAAAATCGGCGACGGCAAGATCTTTGTCCTCGATGTGGCGCAGGCCGTGCGCGTGCGGACGGGCGAAACCGACGACGAAGCGCTCTGAGTGGCGAGCGACCGGATAACAGGGGATACCATCACATGAAACTCACGAAATACCTTCCCTTGGCGGCGCTCCTGCTGGTGCCCACCATGGGCCTGGCGCAGGACGAGGCCGCTGCGCCCGGGTTCGACGAGATCGGACCCTACATCATGACAACGCTGCTCTTCATGATGGCCGGCTTTCTTGTATTCTTCATGGCGTGCGGCTTTGCGATGCTCGAGGCGGGTCTGGTCCGCTCCAAGAACGTCGCGATGCAGCTGACCAAGAACGTGTCGCTCTTCTCCGTCGCGGCCATCATGTACTGGCTGATCGGGTTTAACCTGATGTATCCGGGCGATGGCTGGACCATACCAGGCTATGTCGGGCCGTTCTTCAGCCAAACCGTGCTTGATGCCGTTGGCGTGGCCCCGGAAGACGCGGCCCTCGACTATGCATCGATTGGCTCGGACTTCTTCTTCCAGCTTGTGTTCGTAGCAGCCACGGCCTCGATCGTGTCGGGCGCGGTGGCTGAGCGCATCAAGCTCTGGCCATTTCTGATCTTCGTTCTGCTGCTCACCGGCATCCTTTACCCGATTTCCGGCTCGTGGCAGTGGGGCGGCGGCTGGCTGTCCGAGATGGGCTTCTCCGACTTTGCCGGTTCGACCGTTGTGCACTCGGTCGGTGGCTGGGCCGCGCTTGCGGGTGTCATCGTGCTTGGCCCGCGCCTTGGCAAGTACAAGGACGGCAAGGTCAACCCGATGCCCGGCTCGAACCTTGCCATCGCAACACTCGGCACGTTCATCCTGTGGCTCGGCTGGTTCGGCTTTAACGGCGGATCGCAGCTGGCAATGGGCACCGTCGGCGATGTCAGCGACGTGAGCCGGATCTTCGCTAACACCAACATGGCGGCGGCCTCGGGCGCGATTGCGGCGCTGATCCTGACGCAGTTGGTCTATGGCAAGGTGGACCTCACCATGGTGCTCAACGGTGCGCTGGCAGGTCTCGTATCGATCACCGCAGAGCCGCTCGCACCGACTCTATTCGGAGCGCTCTGGATCGGGGCAATCGGCGGCGTGATCGTGGTGTTCACTGTACCGCTGCTCGACCAACTCAAGATCGACGACGTTGTGGGCGCCATCCCGGTGCACCTGTTTGCTGGCATTTGGGGCACGATTGCCGTGGTCTTCTATAATGGTGACGCATCGATCGTGACCCAGGTCATCGGCATCGCGGCCTACGGCGTGTTCACCTTCGTGGCGAGCCTCATCCTCTGGTCAGTCCTGGCAGCCATAATCGGCATCCGCGCCAGCGACGAAGACCAGATGGAGGGTCTCGACACGTCCGAACTTGGCATGGAGGCCTATCCGGAGTTCTCCAAGGGCTGATCCCTCCTTCCTGTCAGCCCTAGACCTGCCCCGGACGCTCGCGTCCGGGGCTTTTTCGTTGCAGGGCCGTTACAGTTCGCACTCACGATCACGCCCGACTCGGAGGGTAACGATGACCAGATTTCGCACCGGGCTGACGCTCATCTTCGTCGCCATCGCCGGGCCGCTCGCCGCCGAGTGGCAATCCTCGTCGGACACGGGGAGGGGATGGGCGCAAGCCTCGACCACGGTCGAGGGGGTCTATGTTCAGATGGCATGTAGCCGATCCACCGCGCCTCAATTGCAGTTCTATGGCTACGAGGGACCGGGACTGGAGCGCGTGGACGACGCAACTTCGATGATCCGGATCGAGATTACAGGGGCAGATGGTGCGATCCTCTATGCGGATGCGGCGCCGTTCTACTATTTTGCGCCGGACCAGACCTGGCTCAGCCAGTACGGTACCGCGCCCCCCTATCTGGGCGCATGGGCACAGGGCTCGCGCATGGCCATCGTCGGATCCGGTGGCGAGCGGATCGCCGAGGTCGCGCTGACCGGCACCTCGCGCGCCCTCGCGGCAATGCGCACTGCCTGCAATCTCTGACGGCACACCGCCCAATTCGACAACCATCATTGGAACGTCCATGAGCCTTGCCCTGATTGTTTCCGCCGCACTTCTTTCGGCACCCATTTCGTTCGCCCCTCCGCCTGTGCCCGAGGTCTGGCTCGTGGCCGGTGAGATCTACAGCCGCGAGGCGCGGCGGGAAGCCCAGCAGGCGCTGAACCATTTTGGCTACGACGTGGGCACGCCCGACGGGATCTGGGGGCCACGCACCCAAGCCGCCATCCGCCAATGGCAGACCGACAACGGAGCAGCTCCGCGCGGCGATCTGAGCCGCGCAGAGCTTGGCACGCTGCTGGACGGCTATCGTCAGGCCATCGGGTTCGAAGGGGTCCCGCAGAACGAGGCGACCCGCACAAATGTGACCACCGATGCCGCCCTGCCGGCCGAGGTGCTGGCCGTCGTCGACGATCTCGTCTCGTTCTGTGGCGGCGACCGGGCCACCATGATTGCGCGTGAGGGCCTCGTTCTGAGCGCTGAGATGAATGGCGACGGCCGGCCTGACTATATCGTCAATGGCAGCGAGGCCGGATGCATGAGTGTCTGCGGCGCCGCGAATTGCTCGGCCTGGGTCATCGCGTCGAACGGCCAGGGTGGCTACGTCTCAAACGCCGTCCTTGGCATTGCGCTGCAACCCTCGACGTTCTCGTGCGGTGCCACTGGCTCGTGCGAGTTTGCGCGACCCAACTGACCGCGGCGCGGGCCTATCCCAGAACCGCGGCGATTGCCTGCGCCGCCGGGCTGACCGTTTCGGGCGTGAGGCCAGCCAGATTGATCCGGCCGTCCTCTACACCGTAGAGCGCCTGCTCGTCGCGCAAGCGGTGCATCTCGTCTGGCGTGGCGGGAAGGAGCGAGAACAGTCCGCGTTGATCGGCCAAAAACCCGAGCTTGTCGGAGCCGGTTTCCGCACGAAGCGCATGGGCCAGCGCCTTGCGCATGGCGACGACGCGCACACGCATCGCATCGAGCTCGCCCTGCCACGAACCCCGCAGCTCCGGATCACCCAGGATCATGGTGACCACCCGCGCGCCATGGTCGGGCGGAAAGGTGTAGGAGAGCCGGTTGATGCTTGAGAGCCGCGCCACCACCCGCTCGCGCGCCGCCCGATTGTCACAGAGCGCCAGGATCAGGCCGACGCGCTCGCGGTAGAGACCGAACGTCTTCGACCCGGAGATGCAGACCAGCGCCTCGGGCACCTGTCGCAGCAAAAGACGCAGACCTTGGACGTCCTCCTCGACCCCGGCGCCGAAGCCCTGGTAAGCCAGATCGATCATCGGAAGCGCGCCCCGGTCGGCCGCGAGCCTGGCCGCCCGCCCCCAATCCTCCAGGGTCAGATCAACGCCCGTGGGGTTGTGGCAGCAGCCATGGAGCAGGAGGACATCGCCGGCGCCGAGACCCTCAAGATCCTCGGCCATACCGGTTCGGTCGAGCGCGCCCGTTTCATGGTCGAGGTGGCGAAAGGCGCGCCAGCGCTGGCCGACCTCATCGAGGATTGCGACGTGATTTGGCCAGTTCGGCGACGGCACCCAGACGGTCGCGTTGGGCGCCGTCTTGCGGACCAGGTCGAAGGCCTGACGCACCGCGCCGGTTCCCCCGGTGGTGGCGCACGCGGCGATACGGTCGGCGGGCGCAGCACCGCCGATGACAAGATCCTTCAGCGCCTCGTGAAAGGCCGGATCGCCGGTTATGCCGACATAGCTCTTGGTATCCTGTCTCTCGATCAGACGGGCCTCGGCCGCACGAACGGCCTGCATCACCGGCGTCAGGCCGGCACTGTTGCGGTAGACGCCAACGCCGAGGTCGATCTTGCCCGGGCGCGGATCCTCGGCGAAGGCGCGCATCAGCTTGAGGATCCCATCGGGCAGCGGCGCCGCCACGCGCTCCAGCATCAGGGACGCCCTCTGGCGGCGCCGATTTGCGCCGGGCCACATGCGCCCACGGTCATCCCGGAACCCGGCTGGCGTCGAGCGGCCGGGTCAGCACGCGGTCATGGTCGGTGCGGCGCACAGCCACGAAACCCGCCCTTTGGTAGAGGCCCAGCGCCCTTGGATGGTCAAGTGTGCAGGTATTCACCGTCACCTTCTGCATGTCGGGGATGTCCCAAGCCATGTGCACCGCACTTTCCAGAAGGAAGCGACCGAGACCCGAGCCGACGGCCTGGGGCACGAGACCGAAATAGGACAGGTCGCACACGCCGGCGTCGCGGTGATCGAGAAAGAAGAACCCATGCGGCCAGCCGTCTCGCATGAGCGTGTAGAGCGAGGTACTCGGGTCGCTCAGCACGACCTCAAGCTCGGCCTCATCCTTCTCGTGCATATCCTCCCACGCGTAATCGCGGCCAACGGCGTCGTAGAGGCCCAGAAAGAACCATACCGGTGGCGCCACGGCCCGGAGAAGCGCAGCGGGCTTGCCGGAGGGTGCATTGGGCCACGGGTAGGACGGCCGAGCCGTCATTTCGAGCCACGTCACGGTGTAGCTGACCGTCGCGCCCGCAGGGGTTATGGTCATCCTGTCTCGACCCCCAGATCGGGGTAGCGGCCCCACTCGGCCCAGGACCCGTCATAGAGCGCGTTGGCCTCATGGCCGAGGCGGGCAAGCCCGAGCGTCAGAATTGCCGCGGTGACCCCTGACCCGCAGGTCGTGATCACGGGCTTGGTCAGGTCGACGCCGGCCTCGGTGAAGGCGGCGCGCAGAGGATCGCCATCCTTCAGCGTTCCGTCGCCATTGAGCAGCTGCTGATAGTGGATGTTGAGGGAACCGGGAATGTGGCCGGCCCGCAGACCCTCGCGGGGTTCCGGAGCCTCGCCCCGGAACCGCGAGGCCGATCGTGCGTCGACGATCTGCCAATCGCGCAGCTTCGCGGCCTGGGCAACTTGGGTGACGTCCTTCACGAGATGCGCCTGACGCTGGACCGTCATGTGCCGGTCGCGCACGAGAGGCGGCAAGTCCTCGACCGGGCGCTCCTCGGCCTGCCACTTGGGGAAACCCCCGTCGAGGACCGCGACATCCGATTTGCCCATCAGGCGGAACAGCCACCAGACCCGCGCCGCCGAGAACAGCCCCGCGCCGTCATACACCACCACCTGGTGCCCGTCGCCAACGCCCATGGCGCGCATCCGAGACATGAATTTTTCCGGCGGCGGCGCCATGTGGGGCAGGTCGGCACGCGAGTCCGATACGTCGTCGATGTCGAAGAAGCGGGCGCCCGGGATATGCCCCGCTTCGTACTCTGCTCGCGGGTCGCGGCCGGCATCGGGCAGATACCACGAGGCATCGAGCACCCGAAGATCGGGATCGTTCAGATGCCGGGCCAGCCAATCGGTGCTGACGAGAGTGCGAGGATCGTCCTGCATGGGCGCGCCTGTGAGAACTGGATCGTCCCAGATGCTTAAGCCGCGGTGGGCGGCGGTGCAAGGCGGGCGGGCTAGCGTTCGGCACCGGCTGCCGGGTGACCCAAAAGGCGAATGCCTGCGGAAAATGCCGCATCCAGAAAGGCATCGGTCCCGCCCGAGATGTCTGCCAGGCCCAGCAACTCTGGCGCCGTCGCGACAGCTCCGACAAAGCCCTCGACATGCCAATGGCCCGGAGATGGCGCTTGGGGTAGCGCATCCGGCGCGGGCATCGGCCAAGGGTTCACATAGAAGTAGGGGTCGGGATAGGCTGCGTCGCCTGGCGCCATGCCCACACCGATCCCGGGCGCGTCCTCGGCATCGCCGTCGGCCAGCGCGACATAGGTTGCGATGTCGAAATGATGGGGCCAGGTACGCACGGGGCTGGGGCCCGGGCGCAGCGCAGACTGCGCGTTAGCAAGGGTCGAAAGCGCGCCGGACGCCAGATCGTACCACGCGGCAAGGCTCGCCATATCGAGATCACGCTCGAAGGTGGTAAGCCCGGCGACGCCCTCGGGCAGGTCGGACGACCCCTCAACGTGGGACGCAGGCGTCAGGCCGTTGGCAGCGAGCCGGGCGTCGAGCCAGCCCAGCGCCGCATGCGGGGTTGTTCCCGCGAGCATATGCGTGACCTGCAAGCCTTGCCCCAGTGACACGATCAGAGAGAGAGGACTAAGCGCAAGCGCGACCCGAACGTTCTTGTCGCCCATCGGCCCGGTCACAAACTGGCGGTTCGGTGGCAGCCACGTCAGCGCCGTGTGGCTGTAATCTTCGCGGACCGGGATGTTGGTGGCTGCCGCACGCATGAGCAGTTGCGCGGCGGCGTGCGCCGCATCGCGGGCCCGAGGCAGATCGTCGAGCCGGGCCAGCACGTCACGCGCGGCCGCCATTACACCAACTCAGCGTCGGACATGATCTCCACAAGCGCCGGGCCATTGACCGCCAGGGCCTCAGCCAGCGCCGCCTCAACCTCGCTCCCCTTTGTCACCTTCGCGCCATGGGCCCCGCACAGCCGCGCATAGGCCGAGAAGGACGGGTTCACCAGCGACGTCTCCCAGACCGGCCATTCGCCCGAGCGCTGTTCTTTCGAGATTTTGCCCAGCTCATCGTTGTGAAGAAGGACATGGGTGATATCCATCCCGTACTTCACGGCCGTCGTCAGCTCCATCGCGTATTGCCCGAAGCCGCCATCGCCCGAGACCGAGATGACCTTGGCGCCCCGGAAACGGTCATCATCCTGCGTGGCGGCCCAGGCGCCCATCGCGGCGGGCAGGCTGAACCCGATGGAGCCGAGATAGCCCGACATCAGGACGCGCTGGCCCTTGGTCTCAAAGTAGCGGCCGAATGAGTATGTGTTGTTGCCGACATCCACAGCGATGATCGCATCCTCCGGTGCCACGCGAGACAAAGCTTCAAAAATGGCGACCGAGGCGACACCCGAAGACCCCTCCTCGCCGAGGCGGGTGTGCTTTTCGGCACGCCACATGGCCCAGCGCTCGGACAGTTCGGCGATTTGGTCAGGCGCGTCGGCGTGCCGGGTCGCACCTTGTGCGACGGCGTCGCAGAAGGTGCCGATCTCGGCCCAGATGGGCAGGGTCACCGGGTGGAATTTGCCAAGCTGCATCCGCTCGAAATCCACCTGGATGATCGGCTTGCCCGGATAGATACCGGTATGGTTCGAGAATGAGCTGCCGAGGGCCACGATCAGGTCGGCCTCATTCATGAACCAGCTTGCAATGGGGGTACCCGAGCGGCCGAGCACGCCGCCCGCATTGGGATGGCTGTCGGGAATCAGACCTTTGCCCTTGAACGTGGTCAGGACCGGTGCGCCCAGTGTTTCCGCCAGGGCGATGATCTTGTCGCGGGCATCCCACGCGCCGTGCCCGATGATGAAGATCGGCCGCTTGGAGCCGTTGATCATCTCAAGGGCCGAAGCAAGATCGGCGTCCGACGGCTTGATCTCGGCCCGTCCCATTCGGCCGTCCGGCCCGCGTGCGGGCGCGTCCGACGGCACGGTTTGGATGTCGTCGGGGAAGATAAGGTGCGTCACGTCGCGCTCCAGGAGCGCCGTCTTGCAGGCGAGCGAGACCAACTCGGAATGGTTCGAGGTGGTCAGAACGGTTTGCGAGAAGCGGGACACGGCCTCGAAGGCCGAGGCGAGGTCGATATCCTGAAACGCGCCCGGGCCGAAGACCTGGGTCTGCACCTGGCCCGTGAGGGCAAGGACCGGCGCGCGGTCGACCTTCGCGTCCCAGAGGCCGGTCAGCAGATTGGTGGCGCCGGGGCCCGCGATGGTAAGGCAGGCGGCCGGTTTGCCCGTGAGCTTGCCATAGGCTGAGGCGGCAAACGCCGCGGCGCCCTCGTGGCGGATGCCATAATACCTCATCTCGCCATCCCGCACGCGCAGGCGGATCGCATCGGCAAGGCCGAGGTTCGAGTGGCCCACCATGCCAAACACCGATTGCACGCCCCAATTCACCATCGTTTCGGCCATGGCATCGGTCACCGTGCGGATGTGGGGCGGCTCAGGCTCTAGCCCGACATAGATTTCACCTTCGCGCACCTCGACCGGATAGGTCTTTTGCCCGGTATCCTCGTGCCCGCCCGGAGGCGCCCCAGTGAGCGGATCGAAGTCCCACCCGTGCCAGGGGCACCGGATCCAGCATTTGCCTTCGACACCTTCCTCGATCGAGCCTTCGCCGAGCGGCCCGCCCTGGTGGGGACAGTGATTGTCCATCGCCGCCCACTGGCCCTCGAAATGGCTGAGGCAGAGGTAGACGTTCCGCGCCGTCACCGTCTTCACGCGGCCCTCGGGCAGGTCGGCCGGGCCGACAGAGATCCAATCGAGGTCTTTCATCTTGCGTCCTTTCGGGAAAGGCAGATTCCAGCTGGAAAATCTGCTTCGTACGTCAGGCGACACCGCCGTAGGCCACGCCGGCGAGGCTCGCCATGTCCTTCTTCCAGGTCGTCAGGTCGTCTTGGGAAAACTCGGAGAGATGACCGTGCCCACAGGCGCGCGCCATCACCTGCATCAACTCGGTTGCCGCGCCGAAGAAATTGGCGAGCTGACGGGCCGACTTTTCGACCACGATCCGAGAGACCAGATGCGGCTTCTGCGTGGCAATGCCGACCGGGCAGTTGTTGGTGTGGCAGGCGCGCATGGCGATACAGCCGATGGCCTGCATGGCGGCATTGGACACCGCGATTGCATCGGCGCCGAGAGCGAGCGCCTTCACGAAGTCGGCCGGCTTGCGCAGGCCACCGGTGATGACGAGCGTGACGTCGCGACGGCCCAACGCATCGAGATGCCGCCGGGCTCGCGCCAGGGCCGGAATCGTCGGCACGCTGATATTGTCGCGAAACAGAATGGGCGCCGCGCCGGTTCCGCCGCCACGGCCGTCCAGGATGATGTAGTCGACGCCAACCTCGAGCGCGGCGTCGATATCCTTCTCGATATGCTGGGCCGACAGCTTGTAGCCGATCGGAATGCCTCCCGTCCGATCGCGCACCTCGTTTGCGAAATCGCGGATCTGATGGGGCTCGGTCCACTCCGGGAAGCGCGGCGGCGAAATCGCGTCGTCCCCTTCGGCAAGCCCCCGCACATGGGCGATCTTGCCCTGAACCTTGGCGCCGGGCAGGTGACCGCCGGTGCCGGTTTTGGCGCCCTGACCGCCTTTGAAATGAAAGGCCTGCACGCCTTTCAGCTTGTCCCAGTTGAAGCCGAAGCGGGCCGAGGCGAGTTCATAGAAATAGGCGCCGTTCTCGGCCTGTTCCTCGGGCAGCATCCCGCCCTCACCCGAGCAAATGCCGGTGCCGGCAAGCTCGGCCCCCCGCGCCAGGGCCACTTTGGCCGGCTCCGACAGCGCGCCGAAGGACATGTCGGACACAAAGAGCGGGATCTTAAGATGCAGGGGCTTCTGGGCGTTGGGGCCGATGACGACGTCGGTCCCCACAGGGTCATCATCCAAGAGCGGCGCGCGATGCAGCTGCGCGGTGAGAATTTGCAGATCATCCCAGCTTGGCAGCTGGTCGCGGGGGACGCCCATGGCATCCACGGCGCCGTGGTGCCCGGTCTTGGTCAGCCCGTCGCGCGCATAGCCCTGAATCAGACCCGTCAGCGGCTCCTCGGCGGTGCCGTGTGCGGTGTCGGCGTAGAGCCCGAGATAGGCCTCGCGATCGAAGGGCTGCGGATTGTCGTGGCTCCAGGCCGCGATCTCGTCGGGATCCACCCAAACTTTGCCGTCTTCCACCCAGGAGTTGAATTTGGGCAGCGCCTCGTCGTTGGCATATTCCGAGACACCGGAATCGAGACGATAGTCCCAGTGATGCACACCGCAGATCAGGTTCTTCCCGTCGACATAGCCATCGGACATGAGCGCGCCCCGATGGAGGCACCGACCGTAGAACACCGACACCTCGGCATCGAACCGCACGACCACGAGATCGACGTCGCCCACGAGCGCATATTGCGGGGCGCGATCCGGCAGAGAGGTCATGTCGGCGACTGCGAACTTGTTCATGCGGCGGGCTCCTTAGGGCTGGCTTTTTGTGGTGGAACGGGCTGCGCTTCGGCTTCCGGACGGGAGTGGGCAAGGTAGCGAGCGTAGAGTCTGGCGCCCGGTGCGGCCGTGATCCCATGCAGGAGCGCACTGATCCAGACCGCATTCGTTGCCAGATGGATGATCGTCTCGCTGGTGTCCCGGTCAATTTCCTCGACCACGAGCAGCGCAAAGAGCGCCGTGGCCAAACCGCGCGGCCCGAACCAGCCGAAGAAGAGACGCGTCGCCGGGGCGGCGTCGGTCCCGATCAGCGACAGCCAGATCGCGATCGGCCGCACCAGAAACAGGCTCGCAAGGATCAGAGCGGCGGCGGGCCATGTTAGGTGCATAATCGCCTCTGGCACCATGATGGCGCCGATAAGGAAGAACGCCGCCCAAGACAGAAGCTGACCCTCGCCCTCGGTGAACTCGAAGACGAAGGCGCAGCGGCCCTTGACGATCATCCCGAAGGTCAGGCCCCCCGCGAACGCCGCAATGAAGCCGTTGCCACCGATCTGAACCGCCATGAGATAACACATGCAGGCAACGGCCAGAGCGCCGATCCCCTCGTAGACCTCTGATGTCGCCTCGGTTCGCTTGGCCCAGAGCAGGACGTACCCCGCTACAAGCCCGCAGAGGCCACCGGCGAGAGGGCCGAGGGTGACCTGTTTCAGGGCAAACAGAGTCCAGCCCTCAGGGGGCGCCATGCCATGGGGCGCGACCAGCGCCGACATCAGGAGCACTACCGGAAGGGCCAGCCCGTCGTTCAGTCCGCTTTCGACGATAAGGGCGCGGCGCGGCCGCTCGGGCACCTCAGGGTTCGACACGACGGGCTGACCGAGCGCGGCATCGGTTGGCATCAGGATGGCCGCGGCGAGGCCTGCGGTGAGCAAGCTGAGCTCGGGCATTAGGATCAGGCCCGCTCCCCAGCCCAGAACGAAGGCAAGCGGCAAGCCGATAAGAAGCATGCGCGCGGGCCAGATATGCCTTCGGCCCAGCGTCGTGGCATCGACTTGCGCGGCATCGAGGAACAGAAGGATTACAAGTGCTATCTCGGCCACCAGATGCAACGCGCGCTCGCTCACCAGCGGCGGCATGAACCCCGCGCTCGAGGCCAGGTATCCGGTTGCAATGAAGATCATCGGCGCCGTCAGGATCGTGGAGGCAAGCCGATTGGCCACCATGCAGTAGGCGGCCAGGAGGCCGGCAAGGGCGATCGGCACCATCATGGCTTGGGCAGGCTACCCGGCCTGGCTGTCCATCTGTCGCGCGTCGCCATCAGCTGGCGCTCCCCCAAAGGATGCCTTGCACCGGCTGGACGCCCGGAGTTGATCCGGGCATTTCAATCGGCGCTGCCCGGGCACCGTATGCAACGGAGCGCGCGACTGGCAATCGCGCGACATGTCCCTCCGCCCTTCGTGCGACGGCGTGAGAATCGCCCCCTTAGTGTTTCAGTGGGCGCCGCAGGGAACGTCTGGCAATGCGATTGGCTCACTCATCTTACCAATTGTTATGCCGTCTGATTTCGCGATATTCCTACTGAAGATGAGATTTATCACTTTTTTACATGTACTTGAAAGGGGTCGCCGTCTTTCGCGACGGTAGATCGATGAAGATCGCCGCCTCTGGTCGGAAGATGACCTGACCAAAATCGATCCTCCGTTAGCGTTAAACTGTTGCCGCGTCGGGTTGACGCAGTAGGGTGGCGTCGCAGTGCGGTGAGTGACGCCCGTCGCGGGCGGACCCCGTAGCCATGGGAGGACGACATGTCGAAATCGCTGATCACGCGCCGCGGCGCGCTCGGAAAGATTGCAATCGGCGGCGCCGGTGCGCTCGCAGCACCGGCCATCGCCACAGCAGCCGGCCACGGAACCACTTGGCGCATCCAGACGTCGCATCCCGGTGGCGTGGGGCTGCAGACCTTCAAGGACTGGTGCGGCAGCATAGAAGAGAAGACTGGGGGCGAGCTCGCCTTCCAGCCGTTTGGCGCCAACGACGTCGTGGGTGACTTCCAGCTTTACGACGCCGTGAAGAACGGAGTTCTGGAGGCGGTAAATCCCTTTACCATCTACGCGCAGGGTATCATTCCGGCTGCCACCTTTATGACGTCCTACCCGCTTGGGCTGCGGAACCCCCATGAATGGGACGTTTTCTTCTACGCGCTAGGCGGCCTCGACATTGCACGAGAGCTCTATGCAGCGCAGGGCATGCACTTCGTCGGACCAGTCCATCACGGGCCAAACATCATCCACTCGAAAGACCCGATCCGCTCAATCGACGACTTCCGCGGTCGGAAGATGCGGTTGCCCGGTGGGATGGTTGCGGAAGTCTTTAGCCAGATAGGTGCAGAGACAACCGTTCTGCCAGGGTCGGAGATTTTCCCCGCGCTCGAGAAGGGCACGATTGACGTGGCCGACTATGTGGGCCCAGCGGTGAACTATGCCCTCGGCTTCAGCCAGGTGACCGACTACATCGTTTTGGGCCCTCCGGGCTTCATGTCGGTGTACCAGCCGGTCGACCTGATGGACATCACGGTTGGCGTTGACGCGTGGAACGCGCTTTCACCGCAAATGAAGCAATTCGTTGAGATGGAAACGCATGTGTATTCCGACATGCACCATGCTGCGATCCAAAAGGCCGACCAGGAAGCTTGGGTGAAGTTCGAGGAGGATGGGATAGAAGTAACCCGCCTCAGCCAAGAAGACGTCGAGCTCATGACCGAGGTCGCGATCCCGATCTGGTTCGAATATGCCAAGCGCGACCCGAACTCGGCCCGCGTGTTCAAGCTTCAGCTCGACTACATGACCTCGGGCTCGCTCGGCTATGTCGACAAGGCGCTGGTTGCCGGGATGGACATCTAAGGCCTGCCGCCGACACAAGAACTTTAGGCCCGCGCCCACCGGCGCGGGCCTTCTTTCGGCGGGGGGCCGCCGCGTACAAGACCAGGGGGGAAGGCCATGCCCAGCGTAGACTTTTCTCTGCCGCATTGGGCCTACTGGATCGGCCTGATCGTGTTTCCGCTGATCGCAATGGCGCTTGCCCGCCAGCCGAAGCCGGACAGGCAGGGATATTCCATCAGCCTCAGCTATCTCGTTCTTGTGACGGGTGGAATGCTCGGGCTGCACCGGTTCTACCTGAAGAACCTTTGGGGGTTCGTCTTTATCCCGGTGTTCCTGGCCATCCTCTTTGCCAACGCGCAGGGCCAAGACGCCCGTTCGACCCTGTCGGACGCCACCAACGCCGTGCGGGTTGCCGAGCGGACCATCGAGCGCGAGACCGAACGCGTGGCAAGCGCCGAGGAGGCGCTTCCCGGCTTGCGGGACGAAGTTGCGAGCGCGGAAGACGGCTCCTTCGCCAAGCGAAGCGCGGAACGCCGGCTTGAGCGCGCCGAAGCCGCGCGGAATGACGGGCAAGCGCGCATCTCGGAGGCCACCAACGAGCGAAACGCCGCTGCGCCTGCGCTGGTGCAGGCGCAAGCCGACTTTGATTTCTGGCAGCGAGTGGCGCGAAACGCCTTCTACCTTCTGCTGATCGCGATGGCGTTTGACGTCTTCGCGCTGCCCTATTTGGTGCGCGAGGCCAACGCCGATCTCGAGATCGCGGACGACGAGGAGACGCCCGAGGAGCGCGCGTTGCGCGAGCTCGAGGAAGAAGAGATCCGGGGAGATGAGCGCCACGTCTCGGAGGGATGGATGGGCCACATCGACCGCCTGTCGCTCTTTGCGGGCGAGTTCGTCGCCTATTGGGCCGTGATCGCGGTGTTCGTCTACTACTTCGAGGTCATCAGCCGCTACGTCTTTAACAGCCCGACGAACTGGGCGCACGAGGCGATGTATCTGATGTTCGGCATGCAATATCTGATCGCAGGTGCTTATGCGATGCTGACCGAGAGCCATGTGCGGGTGGACATCTTCTATGCGCCGCTGGAGCCGAAGCGGAAGGCCTGGGTCGACCTCTTCACCTCGATCTTCTTCTTCATCTTCGCCTTCACCCTGCTCTTCACCTGCTACATCTTCGCGATGGACGCGATCGCGGTGCCGTCCGGCAATGCCGTCATCTCGGCCTGGGCGCGAGACGAGATCAGCTTTGGCGAGATGCTGGCGAACTGGGACATGGCCCAGTGGACCGATCCCAACATCCGCTGGGGCGAAATCAGCTTTAACGAATGGGAGATCCCGCTTTGGCCGATGAAGTGGGTCATGGTGATCGGCGGCCTCCTTCTGGTGCTCCAGGGCATATCCAAGCTTGCCCAGGACATCCGACGGATCGTCGAGGAGGACTGAGCGATGGGTCTCGAGATTGGAATTGGGCTCCTCACGCTCATCATGTTTGGCTCGCTTCTGGTTCTGCTCATGGCAGGCCTGCCGCTGGCCTTTGTAACCGGGGGGCTCGCCTGCGTGTTCCTCTTCATTCTGGGCGACGCGCGGGCGCTCAACATCGTGCCCAGCCGCATCTTCCCCCTGATGACGAACTATCAGCTCTCGGCCATTCCGCTTTTCATATTCATGGCGGCGATGTTGGAGAGGGCGGGGATCATCAACGAGATGTTCGACGTCATCTACAAGCTGCTGGGCGGCCTGAAGGGCGGCTTGGCGGCGGCGACCATCATCGCGTCAACCGTACTTGCCGCGATGGTGGGCGTGATCGGCGCCGCGGTCGTGACGATGGGGATCATCGCGCTGCCTGCGATGCTGAAGCGGCACTACGACCCCAAGATTGCGATGGGCTCGATCATGGCTGGCGGCACGCTCGGCATCCTGATCCCACCCTCGATCCTCGCGATCATCTATGCCGTCGTCGCGGAACAGTCGGTGGGCGAGTTGTTCATCGGGGCGGTCGTTCCCGGGCTGCTCCTGTCGGGCATGTATGTGCTCTACGTAGTGGTCCGGGCCACGATTAACCCACAGCTCGGCCCGCCGATCCCGGTCAACGAGCGGGTGTCGTCGGCCGAGAAGTTCCGGCTTCTGGGCAATATGTCGGCGCCGATTGCCCTGATTGTCGTGGTGCTCGGCGTGATCTTCACCGGCATTGCGACGCCTGTGGAGGCCGCCGGCATCGGCACGTTCGGCGCCTTTATCGTGGCGGCCATTCACCGGCGGCTCGACTGGCAGACCATCCGAGAAGCCTCGCTCACGACGCTTAAGGCTTCGGCCATGGTCATCTGGATCATGTTCGGGGCGACGATCTTCGTCGGGCTCTATGTGCTGGAAGGCGGGCAGCAATTCGTCAACAACGCGCTGGCGGCCACGGGCTTTGGCCCCTGGGGGATCCTCGTCGTGATGATGGTGGTGCTGGTCGTGCTCGGCATGTTCCTTGATTGGGTCGGCATCCTTCTGCTCGCCGTCCCGATCTTCGTGCCGATCGTGCGGAGCCTCGGGGCCGAGCCGTTTGGCCTGAGCGATCCTGACGATCTCGTCCTTTGGTTCGGCGTGCTCTACCTCGTGAACATGCAGATGAGCTTTCTGTCGCCCCCCTTTGGCTATGCGCTCTTCTATCTGCGCGGCGTCGCACCGCCCGAAATCCCGATGTCAGACATCTTCAAGTCGGCGCTGCCGTTTCTGTTCCTGCAGTTCGTCGGGCTTGGCCTGTGCATGGCCTTCCCCGAATTGATCACGTGGCTGCCGGGGATTGTCTACGGCTGAGCTTCGCGCCCGCTCGGCACGGCCGAAGCGGGCGCCCCATTCTCGGCGGCGAGCGCGGCATAGGTCTCGGCGTTCGGACAGCGCCCCACCGGGAACTCCGCCTCACCCGCTATCGCCATGCGACACGTGCTGGCGTCAGCGCAGTGGCCGCAGAGCGCTGTGGCCTCGGCGCCCAGCGCCTCATCGGCCAGGACCTCGTCCAATGTCAGGCCGAAGCGCGCCGCCATGGCCGCCATTCTCTGGTGCGAGCCTACATGGGTTTCGCACAGAACGGCATAGTCCACCCGCGATAGGCCCAGATCGGCGAGCTCTTCGTCGCTGAGGCCGGTCCAGTCTTGCACGCGGAATATCCGGCGAAGCGCCGTGAGGGGCGAATGCATGAGTCCTACTCCTCCCGATGGACGAAATGCGTGCAGACGCTCGCCGATCCAGCCGCCCATTTCCTTGACCTGAATCATCCCGCGCACCGATCCCGGCTTCTTCCCGGGCCTACGACACGCTAGCGTCGGCCAAGAGCAACCGGGGGGAGCGGCACCATGGCCAACAGGCTCGAAGATTTGCGCAGCGCGATGGCCGATACGGGAGTGGATCTCGTGGCGATCGGACCTGGGGCGCATATGGCTTGGCTGATGGACCTACGTCCCCATGCCGACGAACGGGCCCTCATTGGCTGCGTGTCGGCGACGGGAGCGGCGGTGCTGATGCCGGCGCTCGAGGCCGATAGTGTGCGCGCGCAGACGGATCTTCCTTTCTACACGTGGGCCGATGCCGATGGCCCAGGGGATGCGCTCGACCAGATCGTCCGCGACCTGGCTGTGGTGGAAGCTGGCAGCCTCGTTCTCGACGAGGGGATGCGCGCCGACCACGCGGCGCTGGTGCAGGACATGCTGCCGGGCGCCCACCGCGCCTTTACCGGTGAGACCCTTGGGCGGCTTCGCATGCGCAAGGGCCCCGAGGAATTCGCTGCACTCAAGGAAAGCGCCCATGCTGCAGACGTTGCCATGGGCGCGGCCTGGGCGGCGATGCGGGCTGGAATGACCGAGCGCGAGGTCCTGGGCCTCACGCGCGATGCGTTCAAGGGGCGCGGCGCGTCCCTTTTGTTCGGCATTGTCGGAGCAGGCGGGAACGGGGCGTTCCCCCATCACCAGACGGGAGATGCCGTCCTCAAGGAAGGCCAGGCCGTGGTGATGGATATCGGCGCGCGGCTCAATGGCTATCCGAGTGACATCACACGGATGGCCATCGTGGGGCAGGCGCCAGACGGCTACGACGCAGTGCATGCTGTGGTCGAGGCTGCGGTCGAAGCGGCTCTGGCGGCCGCCCGACCCGGGGTTGCCGCGCACACGGTCGACGCGGCCGCGCGGCGCGTGATCACGGATGCAGGCTATGGCGAATACTTTGTGCACCGCACCGGTCACGGCCTTGGCATCGAGGTGCACGAGCCACCCTACATCACAGGCACGTCGCAGACTGTGCTGGAGGAAGGGATGGTGTTTTCCATCGAGCCCGGGATCTACCTGCCCGATCGGTTCGGCATCCGCCTCGAGGAGATCGTGATCCTACGCTCAGACGGGCCCGAGACCCTCTCGGAGCTACCGCGAGACGCTCGCATCGTCGGCAATTGAGCGATGCGGATCGAAGGAAGCGGCGCGCTCGTGGCCGGTGGCGGCTCGGGTCTTGGGGCGGCAGTGGCAAAGATGCTCTGCGACCAGGGCGCGCGGGTCGTGATCTTCGACCGCAATGCCGACGCAGCGCGTGAGGTCGCCCGCGAGGCCGGTGCCACGGCCGTGTCCGGCGACGTCGCCTCGCCGGAGGATGTGGCGCGTGCCGTCGACGCCGCAGATGGCCTGAGGATTGCGGTCAACTGCGCCGGCATTGCGCCGCCGTCGAGGATCGTGGGTCGCGACGGCCCCCACGATCTTGGGCTCTACGAGCAAGTCTTGCGCGTGAACCTGACGGGCACGTTCAACGTGATGCGCTTGGCGGCCGCGCGCATTCTGGAAGAGCCGCCGTTGGCCGATGGCGGACGCGGCGTGATCGTCAACACGGCATCGGTCGCGGCCTTCGACGGGCAGATCGGGCAGGCGGCCTACGCGGCCTCGAAGGGTGGCGTCGTGGCGATGACCTTGCCAGCGGCCCGCGAGTTCGCGCGATCAGGTCTGCGCGTGAACGCCATCGCGCCCGGCATCTTCCGCACGCCGATGCTCGCAGGTCTGCCGGACGACGTTCAGAACAGCCTCGGTGCGCAGGTTCCCTACCCGGCACGCCTCGGCGACCCGTCCGAGTTTGCAGCCGCCGTCCGGTTCTGCATCGAAACCGACTACCTCAACGGCGAAGTGATCCGCCTGGACGGTGCGATCAGAATGCAGCCCAAATGACCGGCACCAAGTCACACTGAGCCACGGCGCCAAAGGCTCGCCCCGTTTGGTTCGGCACATCAGTCTTCTCAGGCCCGCTCGTCGAACAATCGCACGACGTTCGATTGGGTTGGAGCATCAGCGTCTTTCTCCATCAGACGCGCCACGGCCTCGGTCAGTTGCGCACTTGAAAAGGGCTTGGGCAGGAACCCGCGGCCCGAAGCGTCGGATGCCGCGCGCCCGTCAACATGGCCGGAAATCAGCAGAACCGGCAGGTCAGGGAACTCGTCCGCGAAGATTGACGACAGTTCAAGGCCGTTGACCTGCCCAGGCATGTCGATGTCCGACACGACCAGATCGGGCGGATTGCCGGATCGACAAATACCAAGTGCGGCATCCGCGTGTCCCACACTCTGCGCTTCGAAGCCGAGCGCCTTCAGTTGGAGCGTGAGGGCGCGGCGGACATTCGGCTCGTCTTCCACCACGAGCACGCGGTGTCCAGCAAACCGGCCCGTTGCCGGTTCCGGCGCCGATAGTGCTGCCGGACGCGCGCGGGCCTCGGGAAAGCTCATTCGGACCGTCGTGCCCTGTCCTGGTGCGCTGTCGATCGACATTTTGCCATCTGCCTGTGCCAGAAACCCCGCAACTGCGGCGAGGCCAAGGGTCTGGGACTGCAGCTCCTCCTCACCCGCAAGTTTCGGGTTGATCGCGCTCTGCACGATCTCTGGCGCCAACCCCTCGCCGGTATCTTGAACGGTGATGTGAACGGTGCCCGCCGCATTGGGCCCATCCGAAGGTTGGTGCGACAGACCGATCGTCAGGCGCCCGCCCGACGGCATCGTGTCGCGCGCGTTGATTGCGAGATTGATCAACGCGCATTCCAGCATGCGCGGATCAACCTCGATCGCCGCCTCGGCCGCCCAATCGCCGCCTTCCCCGGCCTCGACATCGAGCTCGATCTTCATTGAGAACGTGCGTCGGATCAGGGCGCTTGCGCTGTCGATCACCTGCATGACATTCACGGGCTCGGCCCCGCTCCGCGCCTGACCTCCCAACGCCGTAAGCGCGGAGGTGAGAGCGCTTCCGCGCGACGCGGCGTGGCGCGCGGCGCCCACAAGGCGCTTCTGCTCGCCCGTCAGGCCCGTGTCGAGCGCAAGATCGAGGTTCGACATCATGATGGTCAGCACGTCGTTGAATTCATGAGCGATGCCGTTGGACAGATGGCCAATGGCGCGCATGCGGTGGCCTTGCTCGAGCAGGTCTTCCAACTTCTGCCGGCGTTGTTCGGCCTCCATCAAGTCGCTCACATCGCGGACCACGCCCCGGTACCCGGCGAATGCGCCATCCTCGCCAGCCTTGGGCACGCCGGAGAAGAGGAGAGTGCGAACCGTGCCGTCGCTGCCCACCAGACGTTCGGACACATCGCGGAAGCCCTTGCCGGATCTCAGCGCCTGCTGAATGCGCCGGCTGCGCTCGCCGACAGACCCAAAAAGCCCCGATGCCGCATGTTCGAACCCTCGCCGCCTGTCTTCATCGCGTGAGCCGAAGCCCGCACTGGACTTGCAGGAAGACCAGATGAGTTCGTTGTTGCGGTCCGTCTCCCAGAACCAGTCGGAGGCGACACCGAGGAAATCGTCCTGGACCTCCTGACGTCGCTCAATCTCCTCGGCTTGCCGCGCGCTCTCCACATAGGCGGCTCGGCCTTCGCGCACGTTCCAAATCATGAAGATGGCACAAAACCCGACTGTGCCGAGCTGCATCCACACCGCCAGCGGCACGTCGGGTGAGGCGGCGATGACCTCGGCCAAGGCGACGCCGATGAACGTCGCAACGTAGAACGCCGTGCGCAGATAGAGGACGCGGACGAGCGCGCAATTGAACATCGTGTTGTAGAGCGCCGCGCAGAGCAACAGCATCATGGGCAGCAAGTGGATCGCACCGGTCTCTGCGACCGCGACCATCACAACGTAGGCGCAATTGCATGTGGAGCTGTAGAAAGCGATCCGCACTTGCCAGCGTTCCAGACGCACCGCCCTGTCCTCTGTCAGGGTCTCATCTGAGAGTGCGATCTTGCTGACACGCCATTCTGCGAGTTCGGCGCTGATACACAGGGCGCCCAGCGCCCATGCGCCGATCCACCCGGTATAGAAATGGGCCATGATCGTCGCGACCACGAACATGGCCACGCGCAAAAAGACGTCGTCTCGACTTGGGCGTGCGAACTCCCTCAAGCTCCGGACGATAGAGGGAGAATTGCGCAGAGTGTCGGCCATTTAGGCGCTTTCCTTATCTTTATCGGGCGACGGTCCTTGCGGATTTGACCTCTGTCAAGACCAACCTGCCCCCGGATGCGCGGTCGCCGACGCCTCCGGGGACTGGACAAAGGGCCGCCGGACTGCCGAGACTTGGCACAACGCCACCAGTGGACGCTAGACCAGGAGACCGACCATGAGGATGACCAACGCCGCGATCTGCGCTCTGCTTCTCTCCACCGCGCCCGCCTTGGCGGCGAGCCACGCCGACTGCGCAGTGGGGAAAACGCTCGCCGACGGGGTGCTGACGATCGCGACCGGGAACCCGGCCTACTACCCCTGGGTCATGGACGATGCGCCCGAAAGCGGTGAGGGGTTTGAAGCGGCCGTCGCCTATGCGGTTGCCGCCGAAATGGGGTTCGAGGCCGATCAAGTTGCCTGGGTGCGGACTTCGTTTGACGAGGCGATCCAACCGGGCGCCAAGAACTTTGACTTCAACATGCAGCAATACTCGATCACTCCCGAACGGGAACAGATGGTCGATTTTTCCCTGCCCTACTACACCTCGGCGATGGCCGTCCTGACGACGAATGCCGTGATCGAGGGCGGTGCCGAGGCAACACTTTCCTCGCTCAAAGGCCTGATCTGGGGGGCGGATGCGGCGACCACAGCCGTTCCGATGATCGCCGAGGTGATCGCGCCCGAGCGCGACCCGCTTCTCTACAACGACAACACCGACGTGACGGCCGCCATCCAGGCCAGACAGATCGATGCCGCGCTCTTTGACCTTCCGACGGCCCTCTACTTGTCGGCGGTCGTGGTCGAGGATGGCGCGATCCTTGGCCAGTTTCCCGCGGACCGGTCGGAGAATCCCGACCAGTTCGGCCTTCTGATGGAGGAGGGCAACCCGCTGAAGGAGTGCGTCGACGCCGCGCTCGGCGCGCTGACAGAAAGCGGCCGCCTGGCTGAGATCGAGGCGGAGTGGCTGCAATCGGCAACGGGTGTGCCGGTGATCGAGTAGCGACCGGTGACGGCTGGGGTCAACGCGGCAGGACGGCCCGCAACGCGGCGCGCGGCCTATGAGGCGCGACTGAAGCAGCGGTCGATCAGAATAGCCGCGGCATCGACGGCGGGGGTCGTGCTCGCCGTTATCGTCCTTGTTCCACTTGCGCCCGGCTGGCCGGCGGTCAAGCGGAGCTTTTTCAACGGGGAGGTCTTTGCGAAGACCTTCGCGGGCTTGCTCGAAGCGTTCCTGCTCGATGTCATGATCTTTGCCTGGTGCGCACCCTTGATCGCGCTGCTCGGGCTGGCCGTTGCCATTGCGCGCAGTCTGACCGCGCCAGCGCTTTTCCCGCTGCGGATGCTGGCGACGGTCTATACCGATGTGTTCCGCGGCCTTCCGGTGATCTTGGTGATCTATCTCGTTGGCTTCGGCGTGCCAGGCCTGGGCCTGCCGCGGCCGTGGAACTCACCCTACATCTGGGGTTCCCTGGCGCTGATCCTGGTCTATGCCGCCTATGTCGCCGAGGTGATCCGCTCCGGCATCGAGTCGATTCACCGGAGCCAGCGTTCGGCCGCCCTGTCCCTGGGGCTGAGCGAGCGCGATGCGATGGGCTATGTCGTGCTGCCTCAGGCGCTTCGCAACGTTGTGCCCGCAAACATGAACCTCGTCGTCGCCCTGCAAAAGGACGTCGCGCTTTTGTCGTTCGTGGGCCCTGTGGAGATCTTCCGGCAAGCGGGCGTCTACAAGTCGCTCTATGCCAACTTCACGCCCTATGTGGGCGCCGCAATCATCTTTCTCGCCATCACGATCCCGGCCACGCGCTATGCCGACCATCTGATGAACCGCCAGCGGCAGCGGGAGAGCTGAGCCGGTGCTGTCGCTGCGGGGCGTGCGCAAGGCGTTTGGCGCGAACACCGTGCTCGACGGGATCGATCTCGACGTGTCGAAGGGCGAAATGGTGTGCCTGATCGGGGCGTCCGGCTCGGGTAAGTCGACGCTGCTGCGCTGCATCAACCTGCTCGAGCCCGTGGATGACGGCGAGATCTGGTTTGACGGGACCGACATTGCCCAGCCGGGGTTGGATCCGCAGCCCATCCGCCGCCGCATCGGCCTCGTCTTTCAATCCTATAACCTCTTTCCGCATATGAGCGCGGCAGAGAACGTGATGCTCGCCCCGCGCCGTGTGCATGGCCAAAGCCGCGCCGTGCTGCGCGCGCCGGTCGAGGCGCTGTTTGCGCGATTCGGACTGGCCGATCGAATGGGGCACTATCCCGATCAACTGTCCGGCGGACAGCAGCAGCGCGTGGCGATCATACGGGCGCTCGCAATGCGCCCCGACATCCTTTTGTTCGACGAGATTACCTCGGCGCTGGACCCGGAACTGGTCGGCGAAGTGCTCGATGTCCTCCGACGCCTGCGGTCGGAGGGGATGACGATGGTGCTGGCCACGCACGAGATGGGCTTTGCGCGCGAGTTGGCCGATCAGGTGTGCTTTCTGGATGCAGGTCGCATCCTGGAGGCAGGCCCGCCAGCACAGCTCTTCGACGCGCCAAAGGCCGAGCGGACTCGGCAATTCCTGTCGCGGGTCCTTTAGTAGGGCCCACCATGCGGCTCGCCCAGGAGCCCTCGTGGCCTCATGTCGGCAGCGGACCGGCAATCGAGCGGTGCTATTCGCCCGGCTCAGGGGCGGCAGCCGTCTTCTCCTCGGCCGGAGGCGCCGGTTCGCCGCGCAAAAGCCGCTTTATCCGTTCCCGTACGCCCTGCAGGAGGACATAGAGCACGGGCACCAGGATCACGCCAACCACGGTTGCAGCCAGCATGCCGCCGAAGACGGCGATGCCGATGGCCTGCTGGCTGGCCGCCCCCGCCCCGGCTGCGGCCAGAAGCGGGACGACGCCCAACAGAAACGAGAGCGCCGTCATCATCACGGCCCGAAAGCGCTGGCCCGCGGCCTCGATCCCTGCTTCGCGAATACTCAAGCCCGAGGCGCGCCGCTCCATTGCGAATTCGACGATCAGAATCGCGTTCTTGGATGCAAGACCAATCAGCATGATCATCCCGATCTGGGTGTAGAGGTTCACATCGCGGCCGACGACGGCGACCGCCACTAGCGCCCCGAAGAGTGCCACGGTCACCGAAAGCAGGATCACCAGTGGCATCGTCCAGCTTTCATACTGCGCGACGAGGAACAGATAGCCGAATACGACCGCGGCCATCAGGACGAGCGCCACAACGCCGCCGGCGGCAAGCTGCTGCTGCGCGGTGCCGGTCCACTCATACCCGTATCCTGGCGGCAGCGCCGTCACCGCCTCCTCTTCGAGAACCGCAATCGCGTCGCCCGTGGAAAAGCCGGGCGCCGGCACCGCCGTCACAGTCGCCGAGCGGAACATGTTGTAGCGATTGAGCAGGACCGGGCCGAGCACGTTTTCGGTGCTCACCAGGGTCGAGAGCGGCACCATCTGTCCGGAGTTTGACCGCACAAAGATGCCCTGGATATCGTCCACAACGTTGCGATATTGCCCGTCCGCCTGGATCATCACGCGATAGACCCGGCCGAACAAGTTGAAATCGTTGACGTAGTAAGAGCCCAGATAAGCCTGTAGCGTCTGGAACACCTCGCTCACCGGCACGTCGAGCGACTCCGCCTTCTCGCGGTCGAGGTCGACAAAGATCTTGGGCACGTTGGCGCGGAAAGTTGTGTAGGCCTGCGCGATTTCGGGCCGCTGATTGGCGGCATAGACCAGCGAACCGAGCGCTGCCGACAGATCCTGCGCCTCGCCCCCGCCCGTTTGCTGCACCTTCATCTCAATGCCCGCGCTCGTCCCAAGGCCGGAGATCGGAGGCGGATTGAACGCCAGCACGTTCGCCGCCGCCTCCTGATTGGCGATTCCAAGCACTTGGGCGAGGAGTGCGTCGGCTGACAGTTCGTCGGCCGGTCTGTCCTCCCACCCGTCGAGGTTCACGATCACCATCGCGCCGTTCGACCCGCCGCCGTTCAGCATGCTGAACCCGTTGACGACCACGGTATTGGCGACGCCGTCTAGAACGAGGATCTGCTCGTTCACGCGTTCTGTCACCTCCTCGGTTCGCTCAAGCGACGCGGCGTCGGGCAGTTGGATGTCGACGAAGAGGTATCCGTTGTCTTCCAGGGGCAGGAATCCCTTTGGCAGGGTCGAGAAGAGCGCCCCCGAGCCGAGGCCAACGGCCACCAGCAGCGCGAGGCCGATGATCGGGATCCGCACCAGCCGGCGCACGATGCCGACATACCCGCCGCGCACCGTTCCGATGGTCCGCTCGAAGACCGCAAGCAGCCCTTTTGGCGGGCCGGTGCGTGGCTTGAGGATCATTGCGCAGAGGGCCGGCGAGAGGGTGAGCGCGTTGATCGACGAGATGACCACGGCCACCGATATCGTGACCGCAAACTGCGAAAAGAGCCTGCCCGAGATCCCCGGCATGAACGTCACCGGCACGAAGACGGCGAGTAGGACCAGCGTTGTTGCGATGATCGGCGTAGTGATCTGGCCCATCGCCTTAATCGTTGCCTCGGCGGGCGAAAGCTCGGGCTCTTCGGTGAGAATACGTTCGACGTTTTCCACCACAACGATGGCATCGTCCACGACGATCCCGATGGCGAGCACGAGCGCGAAAAGTGAGATCGTGTTGAGCGACATGCCGGCTAGAAGCAGAAACGCAAACGTGCCGATCAGCGACACGGGGATCGCGACCGCTGGCACAACCGTCGCCCGCAGACTGCCCAAGAAGATGAACACTACCGAAATCACGAGCACGAAGGTCATGATCAGGGTCGAGACCACATCGTTCAGCGATTGCTCGACGAAGTCGGTACTGTCGAAGGGCACCTCGAACACGACGTCTTCGGGGAAGGCGCGCGAAAGGCGCTCAAGCTCGGCATACACCCCTTCAGCCACGGCAAGGGCGTTGGCGCCCGGGGCCTGATAGACCGCAAGCACGGTGGCCGGTTGCCCGGCATAGCGGCCCGATGCGTTGTAGTAGTTTGCGCCAAGCTCAACCCGAGCAATGTCGCGCACGCGCACAATGCTGCCGGCGTCGCCCGTGCGCACGATGATGTTCTCGAACTCCCGCGCCGAGGCCAACCGGCCCTGCGCTGTGATCGTATATTGAAACTGCTGCCCCGTCGGCACCGGCGGTGTGCCAATCTGGCCGGCAGACACTTCGAGGTTCTGCTCGCGAATCGCCGCGATCACGTCGCCCGGGGTGATGCTGAGCCCCGCCATCCGATCAGGATCGAGCCAGAGCCGCATGGCATAGGCGAAGTCGGTCAGCACGTCGGCCCTGCCAACCCCCTGCACACGCGCAAGCGCATCCTTGAGGTTGATCGAGGCGTAGTTCGACAGGAACACCTCATCATAGGTGCCGTTCGGGGAATAGAGCACGGCGACGACGAGCATGTTCGTTGAGGATTTCTGCGTGACAACGCCCGACGCGGTCACCTCGGCCGGAAGTTGCGCCATGGCCTGCGCCACGCGGTTCTGCACGTTCACCGAGGCGATGTCGGGATCGGTGCCCACCTCGAACGTCACGCTCAGGCTATAGCTGCCAACATCGGTGCTGTCCGACGACATGTAAATCATGTCGTCGACCCCGTTCACCTGCGCTTCGATCGGCGCGGCAACCGTATTCTCGACGGTCTCGGCGTTGGCGCCCGTGTAACTCGCCGACACGTTGACAACCGGAGGCGTGATCTGCGGAAACTGCTCGACCGGAAGGGCCAGGTAGCCCACGATCCCCATCAGGGTGAGCACCGTCGAGATCACGATGGCCATTTTCGGCCGGCGGATGAAGGTCGACGAGATCACGGCGCTATTCCTCCGTCACGGGTTGGCCGGCCAGCACAGCGTCGACCGCCACACCGGGGCGCACGCGCTGCAGGCCCTCGACGATCACCGACTCGCCCTCGCGCATGCCGTCTTCGACCACGACGGCAGTCTCAATCTGTCGGCCGAGCGTGATGTAGCGCTGCTCGACGAGGCCTTCGGAACTGACGACGAGGACAAAGTCGCCGCGCTGGTCGCGTTGCACGGCGCTTTGGGGGATGAGGATGCTGGTCGTCGGCTCAAGCGCCTCGATCAGCACGTTCACAAAGGCGCCGTCGAGGATCAGGCCGCGGGCGTTTTCGAACTCCGCACGCACCGAGATTGTGCCCGTCGTCGGGTCGATCTGGTTGTCGAGAAAGGCAATGCGGCCCTTCTCTTCGAGCACCGTGCCACCGGGCAGCTCAACGAAGACATCCGGCGACAGGTTGTTCCGGGTCAGCCCTTCGACATCGGTTTCGAGCTGCTCGAGAACCTGCACGAGCTGCGGCTCGCTGAGCGAGAAGGTCACGAAGATCGGCGATTGCTGCACAACAGTTGCCAGCGCGCCCGTTGTCGGGCCCACAAGCGCACCGCTGCTGACCGCTATCCGACCGACGCGCCCGTCAAACGGAGCATCGATCTGTGTATAGCTGAGGTCGAGCTCGGCCTGCCGCAATGCAGCATCGGCGGCGGCGACCTGGGCTTCGGCCACGGCGGCGTTCGCCTGTGCGACATCGAGCTCGGATTGCGGCGTCGCATTGCGCTCAACGAGCTGGGCGGCGCGGTCAAGTTCGATCTCGGCCAGGTCGCGGTTGGCTTCCGCCTGCTGCAGATCGGCCTCACGTGCTGCAAGCGTTGCCTCGTAGCTGTCGCGCTCGATGCGGAACATCGGCTGACCAACATCGACATGGGCGCCATCCGCCACGTCGATATCCTCGAGGAACCCGGTGACGCGTGCGATCAAGTCGGTCTGGGCGGCCGCCTCGCCACGGCCCACGAAGCGCGCCTCCTCCACGATATCCTGAGTGTAGGCCCCCGCGATGGTGACTTTCGGCGGAGTCGCCCCGTTCTGCTGGGCGACGGCCGGCCACGACAGGGCCAGGGCAGCGCCCAGACCCACGGCTACGAGTGTTCCGAGACGTCTAATCGACCTGCTCCTTATTGTGGACTGCCTTGCAGCTACCGTTGTGACTCCTTTCCGTCGCCGAGACCAGATGGCGCAGCGGCGGGGCGCGCGTCCAGACGGGTCTGGCCTGGGCAGTGCGGATGCGCCCATGGACATTGCTCGGCGACGCCCGTCAGTATGCCCTCAACCAGAGCGCGGAGATAACGATGGGGTCCAAGACGATACTGCCGGCGTCGCTCTCCGTCATTGCCGCCATCGGAATCTGGGGCATAGCCGATCCCGACAGCGTTCTGGCGGTCTCCAAGGCAATTGTCGACCGGACCTTCCAGAACCGGGGTTGGCTGGTGATGCTCACGGCAACGGGCCTTCTGTTCTTCTGCTTGTGGCTCACGGTGTCGCGCTTTGGAGAAATTCGCCTCGGCGCCGACGAGGATCGGCCCGAGTTTTCAACCCCGTCCTGGCTTGCAATGCTGTTCTCCGCCGGGATGGGGGTCGGCCTGTTGTTCTGGGCCGTTGCCGAGCCGCTCACCCACTTCGCCTTTGCCCGGTCAGCGATTCCCGATCCGCTTGCCGCCCAGATGGCCCTCCTTGCTACGAGCTTTCACTGGGGCCTCCATGCCTGGGCGATCTATGGCGCAACGGCGCTCGTGATCGCCTATTTCTCGTTCCGGCGGGGCACACCGATGCTGGTGAGCGCTCCGATCGTCTATCTGTTCGGGCGAGAGCGCTGGGCGCATGTCGTGGGATGGCTATCAGATTTCCTTGCCATCGCGGCCATTGCAATTGGTGTCGGCGGATCGGTCGCCATGGGTGTGTTTCAGGTGGCGGGTGGCCTCGAGGCGCTCTTTGGCGCCGGCATTTCCGGTGGCGCAGGCGCAACGGTAAGCGAGGCCGCGCCCACCACCAGCACGCTGACAGCCACCGTCTGGGTTGCCTTCGCGGCGATCATCGTCTGCTACATTCCGCCCCTGATGGTCGATCTCGGCACGGGAATGGCGCGGCTGTCGAATGCGGCTCTGCTGATCGCCATCGCGTTACTTGCCTACACCGTTCTGCTCGGGCCAACACAGTTCCTTATCAACTCGATCGTCGGCACATTCGGGTCGTATCTGTGGAACGTCGTGCCCCGCGGGTTCGAGACCTTCACCTTCTTCGATGATGCTGTCGCCGCATGGTTCGCCGACTGGACGCTGACTTATATGGTTTGGTGGATCGCCTGGGGCCCCTTCGTGGGCGTGTTCGTCGCCCGAATCTCCCGGGGCCGGACCATCCGGGAGTTCGTTCTGGGCGTTCTCTTCGTGCCAGCCTTGTTTTCGGTATTCTGGTTCGGCGCGTTCGGGGGCATCGGCCTGTTCGACGCGTTGGAGAGCGACGGAGCACTGCTGGGCCTCACCGAAACCGATGTCGAAAGCGTGACCTTCGGCCTCTTGGAGCGCCTGCCTCTGTCGCGGCTCACCATCCTCGCCACTGTCGCGGCAGCGTTCTTGTTCATTGTCACCAGCGTCGTGAGCGCCTGCTTCGTGCTTGGCACCTTTTCGACCGGGGGTGACCCAAATCCGGCGGCGCGCGTGCGCCTGCTGTGGGGGGCGGTTCTTGCCGTCTTGAGCTTCACGATGATCCTGTCGGGCTCCATCGATGCCGTCAAAAGCCTGATTGCGCTCGGCGCCCTGCCGTTTGTCTTCATCATCATTCTGCTCGTGGTCTGCCTGCTCCGGGCCCTCTTTGAAGGAGATCGCAGCAATGCTGATCGGTGATCCGCTCGATACTGCGATGAACATCATCGCGTTTGCCTTCATCGGGGCGATGGTCTGGCTCCTCATTCGCCCCCTTCCCTGACGGGTCAGGAGAGCACCAAGCCTGGCGAGCCGGTGGCACGCGAGTCCCGTGAGCCCTCGTGCTCACGCGCCTGCCGGCCAATTCACGCAGGTTCCCACCCATTTGACGGCAGCCTCGATCCGAAGCTCACGCAGGGAATCGGGCGGCATTGGAAAAGCGAAGGCACTGAAACGCCGGACTGACCGGCACATCCCTGAAAGGACCACACCATGACCCGCTTTTCACTTCTCGCCTCCGCTCTCATCGCAGGTGCGACGCTCACGTCGTCGGCCGCCATGGCCGAGGACTGGCGCGCCGAGCGCGCGCACTTCATCGTGTCGCTCGACGAGAAACTGACGTCTGACGACAAGGCGCTCCGCAACACGCTGCAGATCCTAAAGGTCGACTGCTTCGGCCATGACGGCCAGTATCACTATGTGATCTCGGCCAAGTCCGAAGGTCACGTCGGCTCCTACCTGCAGTCGAGCAACTTGGCCGGGGCCGAGGTCCGCGCGCTGCCCATCAAGTGGACCAGCGATCAGCTGGCATCGTTTGACGACGTGCAGCGCCTGGCGCTCGCCGCGCCGGTCAGCGTGTTCTGATCAAGGAGCCGGTGACGGAACCGCTGCGGCCAACTCCGTTCGGCAGGGGCCACCAAGCCCTCCACTCCATCTTTGCAGCGGCTCGGGTGTTTGCCCGGGCCGCTTTGCTCTCTGAGTCGCTTGGCCCCCGTATCCGAGGTCCCGTTTCGGCAGCCCGGCACGCTCGCACATCCGGTCGAGGCGAAAAGACCCCTGTACAATCCGAGAAAGGCTTGAAGACTGCTCGTCCAGCGTGTCGCGACCGGCGTGGAGCCATCAACCTTTCAAGCGTACCGCCACCCGGCGGACACATCGCCGTTACAGACTCAGGGTACGGCACAGTCATTCGGATGAATACGAGATGATACGAGACCGCTGGCGCAGCATCAGTGACGCACTCAGGCAGGACATCGTGAACGGCCACTTCGCCTTTGGAGATAGGCTCCCGACAGAGCCCGAGCTGGCACTTGCCTACGATGCCGGGCGGCACTCGGTTCGGCGCGCTGTCAGCGAGCTTGCAAAGGAGGGTCTGCTGAGCGTCGAGCAGGGGCGCGGTACGTTCGTAAAGTCGCCGCCGCGGCTCGACTATAACATTGGGCGTCGCACACGGATGCGTCCGAACATGCACCGCCACGGCGTGGAGCCGAGCAGCACACTTGTCGACTCAACGTGCCGGCCGGCCATTGGCGAGGCCGCCAATATGCTGGGGCTGACCGGAAGCGACACCATGCTGGTCACACGACGCATCACGCGCGTGGATGGCGAGCCCATGGCGCTCGTCACACGCTACCATGACGCGGCGCGCTTTCCCGATATCACCGAACGCCGGGCCAAGCTGGGCTCGACCACGGCCACCTACAAATCCTACGGGATCGACGACTATCTTCGTGAACGCACGACGATCCATGCGCGGCTGGCAACGGCCGAGGAATCGAAGCAACTGCTTCAGCATCCCGATCTCCCGGTTCTGGTGGTGCACGGTCTCGACGTTCTGCCGGACCGCACGCCGATCTCGTATGGCGTTGTGATCTGGGCCGCGATGCGGGTGCAGTTCACCGTCACCCTTGATGGGATGGACTAGTCGGCGATGACGGATCCGGGCGGGCCCACGCAAGCCGAAACGCTTTCGGTGCTCGCCCGGGCCGATCCGGACCGTTTGAAGCGGTTCGCAGAAGACCTGATCGGCGGGCTGGGCGATATCGAGGTTCTGACGTGCCGCACCGGGCTTGTGATGCTGCCTCTGCGCGATACCGCCCAGGGCACCGTCTTTCACCTCGGCGAGGTCTTGGTCAGTGAAGCGCACATTCGTGCAGGCGGTGCTGAGGGCTACGGCATGGTGCGGTCGCGCGATACCGAGCGGGCGATGGCCATGGCCCTGGTCGATCTGGCGCTGAGCCTCGGCGTCGCAAGCGCAGCCTGCCGGGCCTTTGTGGCCGCCGAGGCGATGGCCCAGGACGATGCGGATCGTGAAACGCTCAAGCGGGTTGCGGCGACGCGCGTCGAGATGGAGACGTTCTGATGTTGGCCCCGCCCCAGCCCGACGCCGAGGACATGCTCGCAAATGGCGCCTTCGCCGCGATCCTCGACGCACTCAGCCGCCCCGGCACAACGACACTGTTGCCGGCGCCGGGCCCCCAGGTAATTGTACCGGCGCTGATCGACCGAGAATGCCGGGTCTACGCCGATCAACCTGGCCTAGAGCGCCTGTTGGCAGATGCCGGGGCCAAGATCGTGCCATTGCACCAGGCCGACCATGTCTTCTTCGGCCCATTGGCCAGTGCGGAGGACCTGGCTCGGTTGAACCGGGGGAGCGACCTCTATCCGGATGACGGAGCAACGGTCGTTATCGAGGCACAGATCGGCCATGGCAACTCGCTCCGGCTGTCCGGTCCAGGGATCGATGGCACGCAGACGATCGCACTGGGTGGGCTGCCGGCAGGGTTCTGGGCTGCGCGGGAGAGCGTGCTCCGCTACCCAATGGGGTTCGACCTTTTGGTCGTCGACGAGGATCGCCTGTTGGGCGTGCCACGCTCCACCAAGGTCGAGGTGCTCTGATGGCCTATGTCTCGGCGCGCGGCGGAGAACGGGCCATCGATCAGGCGGAGCGCCTGTTCCGCGCCGAAATGGGCCCCATCGAACCAGAACGCGTGGCTCAGTCTCGCGACGGGCTGCCCTATCTCATTGACCGCGTCATGGGAGAGGCCTCGCTCTATAATCCCGACCTCGCTGCGCTCGCGCTCGCCCAAACCGGCGGTGACCTGAGCGAGGCGGTACTGCTCTTGCGCGCCTGGCGCACCACCCAGCCGCGCATTGCCGTCGCGGCCCCGGTGGAGCAGGAAGGGCTCTTCACCCACCGCCGGATCTCAGCCGCCTTCAAAGATGTCCCCGGTGGCCAAGTCCTTGGGCCAACCTTGGACTATGCCCACCGGATCCTCGCGACGGAGGTTCTTGACGGTGAAGCTTTCCGTCCCAGCCCGGTAGATGCGGCCGAAACCCCGACCGACCCGACCCCGCCCCATGTCAGCGGGTGGCAGGCCGAGAACGAACTCGTGGACCTGCCCGACCCGGACCCCACCAAGGGCGAGGACATCCCCGATATCACACGCCAGCCCCTGCTGTTCCCGGCCAAGCGGGCCCATACCCTGCAAAGCCTCGCGCGCGCGGAAACCGGCGGGATACTGGCCTTGGGCTATGCGGCCATGCGTGGGCATGGCAGCGACCATCCGACCGTGAATGAGTTGCGCCTCGCGGAGGCCGAGGTGGAGGTGTTGCATCCCAGCGGCACCCGCTTCTCCGCTGGCCGTGTGAAGGTCAGCCAGGCCGAAGTCGTCTCAAAACAGGGCGAGAGGCTGCGGCTCGGCTTCGCCGCAACCTTCGGCTGGAACGAGGTGAAGGTAATCGCCGCAGCAACACTCGATCTGAACAACACCGACCATGCGGAAAAGGGCAGCCCGACGGAGGAAGAGTTCGTCCTCTACCATACCGAGGGCGTGGAGAGCTCGGGCTTTTGCATTCACTTCAAGCTGCCCCATTACGTCTCATTCCAGTCGAGCCTCGACGCGATGCGCGACGTGGCAGCGCGCAAGGCCGCCCCAGCGGAGCACAAGGAACACGCGTCCATAGAGGAGCCCGCGGAATGACGCTCGCCGATTTTGCCCACCGCGGCGCCGCCTCCAGCTATGCCTTTCTCGACGCCTCCGCCAAACGCGAGCTGCGCCGCAAAATGCTCAAGGCCGTGTGCGTGCCCGGCTGTCAGATGCCCTATGCCAGCCGCGAGGTTCCGATCGCCCGCGGATGGGGCACGGGGGGCCTGCAGGTGTCGCTGACGCTGGTTACGCCAAAAACCAGTGTCAAGGTCATCGACCAGGGGGCCGACGACAGCGTCAATGCAGCCTCGATCCGTCGGTTCATCGCGCGCGTGGCAGGCTGTCCGGTGACGACGGATACGTGCACGGCCGATCTCATCCAGTCACGCCACCGTATTCCCGAGGAGATCTTACGGCCTGACCAGATCCTTGTGCTGCAGGTGCCAAACCCAGAGCCGCTGCGGCCGGTGCAGCCCAACATGTCGGTCGCGCGCCAGATGCATGCAGACGCCGACTACGGGCGCATGTGGTTGCAGCTTTACGAGGAAATCGTGCGATCGGGCCGCGTGATGCAGGGGTCGGCCTACCCGTCGCTCGTGAACGGGCGGCATGTGATGACCCCGTCTCCCATTCCGCGATGGGATGTTCCCAAGCTGCATATGGCGCGGCATCTGACCATTCTGTGCGCCGGACGCGAGAAACGGATCCATGCGGTGCCACCCTTCACACGGGTTGAGCCTTTGGTGTTCGACGACATCCCTTATCGCGTGGAGGAGCACGCAAACCTGACCTGCGCGAAATCGAGGGCGCGTGGGTTCTTCATGAACGAACTGCCACAGGCCGACGGAAGTGCGATCCATGAGATCTCCGACAGTGGCTACGGCGAGAAGTCCATCCGGCTGCGCGACGGCGAAACGGATGTCCGCGGACAGACATGGTACCGCGACGGGCGGATGACCTGATGACGCTGGCGCTCGATCCCCCACGGCTTGTGGAAACGCGCCCGCTCGTCGAGGTGCAGGCGCTGTCGCTGCGGTACGGAGAGGTCCAGGCGCTGAGGGATGTCTCGCTCAACGTGATGCCCGGCGAGGTGCTCGGCGTCGTAGGCGAGAGCGGGTCGGGGAAATCGACCCTGCTGCGCCTTCTGAACCTTGAGGAAACGCCCGATACCGGCACCTACGGCCTCGATCTGGCGGGCCTGCCCGATAATCTCTTCTCGCTTGATCGCTATGCGCGCCGGATGCTCTGCGCGACGCGGATCGGCATTGTCTATCAAAATCCGCACCTTGGGCTTCTGATGCGGCATTCGAGCTCGGGCAACGTGGCTGAGCGGTTGCTCGTGGCCGGCGAGCGCCGCTTTGCCACCCTTCGGGCGGCCGCACGTTCGGCCCTTGAGGCGTCGGAGTTTCCGCTCGAGCGCTTCGATGCGCCACCTGCCGAGCTCTCGGGGGGGATGCAGCAGCGGGTGCAGCTGGCCAAGGCCATCGCGCTGGAGCCCGCCCTCCTGCTGCTCGACGAACCGACGACCGGGCTCGATGTCTCTGTGCAGGCGCTTGTGCTCGACACGCTGAAACAGCTTCAGGCCGCCCGCGCCATCACTATGGTCCTGGTCAGCCACGATCTCGGCGTGATCCGCACGATGGCGGACCGTGTGGTCGTGATGCGGGGTGGTCGGATCGTTGAGACGGGGCTGGCCGACCAGGTGTTCCAGGATCCCCAGCATCCCTACACCCAGCAATTGGTGCATGCGAAGCTATGAGCCGGGTTCTCGACGTCTACGACCTCGTCAAGAGCTTTACGATGCACCATCTGGCGGCCGAGCTTGGCGCGTTCGAGGGCGTGTCGTTCTCGCTCGATGCGGGTGAGTTTCTTCTGCTTCGCGGCCCGAATGGCGCTGGAAAGTCGAGCCTGCTGCGCACGATCTATCGCAGCTACCTGCCTGACAGGGGACACGTTCTGTTCCACAGCACAGCGGGCGTCGTGGACTTGGCGCGTGCCGCCGATGTGGACATTGCCGTACTGCGGCGCCGGGAGATCGGCTTTGTCACGCAGTTCCTGACGGCCCGGCCTCGGGTGGCCGCCGAAGCGCTGGTCGCCGAGCCACTACGCCATGCCGGTGAGCCCGCCGACGCGGCCCTGCAGACGGCGCGCCGCTGGCTGGACACGTTCGGCGTCCGGCCGGGATTATGGGCCGCCTATCCCACCACGTTCTCAGGCGGGGAACAGCAAAAGGTGAACCTGGCGCGTGCCCTTATTCTGCCGCGTCGGCTATTGCTGCTTGACGAGCCCACGGCCTCGCTAGATCGACAAGCACGGGCCGCTCTGGTCGCGCGGCTGGCAGAATTGAAAGCCGGCGGTACGGCGATGATCGGCGTATTTCATCATCCTGGCGACGTGGAGCATCTTGTCGACAGGGCTCTCGATCTCTCCTCCGACCCCGCGGAGCATTCCCATGTGGCTGTCTGATTTCACACTGATCTTGCCGGATCGCATCGTCGAGCATGGCTCGCTGCGCATCGAAGGAGCGCGCATTGCCGAGATTGTCGAGACCCCGGTGCCCGGTGGAGTATCCGGCGCGGGGCCGAACGGCGCGCTTCAGATCTTTCCGGGCTTCATCGACATGCATGGCGACATGATCGAAGTGGAGATCGAGCCGCGCGTTGGGGTCGACTTCCCAATGGAGATCGCCCTGCCCCATCTCGACGCACGCCTGGCTGCGAGCGGCGTGACCACGGCCTACGCGTCGGTCAGCTTTTCACGGGGCGCCAAGGATGGCGATCGCAGGTCGTTCGAGCATACCAGCCGCGTCATTCGCGAGATTGATGACCTGCGCGGCACCATGCGGGTCGATCATCGGATCCATGCCCGCTTTGACATTACGTTCGACAATGCCGTTGGGGTGCTGGCCGATCTCGTGCATGCCGGTCGGGTGGATCTTGTCTCGCTCATGGATCACACGCCCGGCCAGGGGCAATACCGGAACCTCGAGCGGCACATCACACAGGTGGCGGCCAATCAAGGCGTATCGGAAAGTGAGGCCCGCAAGATCGTCGCCGACAGGATCGCCAAGCGCACGCGACCCCAGGAGGTTGTGCTGGCCAACCTGCATGCCGTGTCCGAGCTGTGCCAGAGCCACGGGGTCCCGCTGGCCAGCCACGATGACGACACCGTCGAAAAGGCACATCTGATGGCGGATCTCGGCGTAGCGATCAGTGAGTTCCCCGTCACGATGGAGGCCGCCGAGGTGGCCGCATCGCGGGGCATCATGGCCGCGATGGGCGCGCCCAACGCAATGCGGGGACAATCCTACTCCGGCAACCTCTCCGCGCGCGCGGCCCATGCCAAGGGGCTTCTGGGCATCATAGCAGCCGACTATCACCCCGGCGCGATCCTTCCCGCCGTGCGCATCCTCGCCGAGACGAATCCGGGCGGGTTGCCTGGCGCCGCCGCCATGGCCACGGCCAATCCGGCACGGGCACTTGGGCTCGACGACCGGGGGCGCCTGGCCGCCGGGCTGCGGGCCGACCTGGCCATCGTCGATCCTTCCGCGGCAGCCCGGGTCATCGCCACATTCCGGAATGGCGCGGTCATCCATTCGGCCGGAGTGCTGCCCGCAATGGGCGACTCCGCGCGCGCGGTCGCCTGAGCCGGGACGCATCGGCACGGAAGCTTCATTCAGACGTTACGGCATCGTCACGCTTGGGACACAGGCACGTCATCCGAACACGAGACGATTGGGTCAAAATCATTCGGATGAATCGCCATGTCCGCCGATCTGACGCTCACGTCCGTCTCTCGACAGTTCGGTGAAACGCGCGCAGTTGACGACGTTTCACTCTCGATCCCCGCGGGGCAGTTCGTGGGGGTGATCGGCCGGTCGGGCGCCGGCAAGTCCACCATGCTCCGCCTTGTAAACCGCCTCATCGACCCCTCTTCGGGGTCGATTTCGTTTGGCGGCACCGAGATCACCGCGCTGCGCGGTCGACGCCTGCGGGAATGGCGCCGCGATTGCGCGATGATCTTCCAGCAGTTCAACCTCGTCGAACGCCTTGACGTGCTGACCAACGTTCTGATCGGGCGGCTGGCCGAGCACGGGTTCTTCAGCTCGATGGCGATGAAATTCACCGATGAAGAACGGACCATGGCAATCCAGGCGCTCGACCGGCTCGACCTGGTGCCCCAGGCACTGCAGCGCGCCGGCACGCTGTCGGGCGGACAGCAACAGCGCGTTGCGATCGCCAAGGCCCTGGTGCAGCAGCCTAAGATCATGCTGGCCGACGAGCCGATTGCGTCGCTCGACCCGGCCAACGCGACGCGCGTCATGGACGGGCTGCAGACTATCAACCGAGAAGACAAGATCACCGTTCTGGTGAACCTGCACACGTTGGATACGGCGCGCGCCTACTGCCAGCGGATCGTCGCGATGCGGGCTGGCAGAATCCACTTCGACGGCACGCCGGCGCAACTGACCGACGACGTTGTGCGCGACATCTACGGCAGTGAGGGACTTGCCGATTTCAGCGAGGTCGTAACCTCGACATCGGTGCGGATGCCGCTGACCGCCTGAGTTCGAAGAGAAACGCAGCACAGGGAGACCCAAAAGATGCGTTTTCTGACCACCACCGCGCTCGTCGCACTCATCGCAGCTCCGACCTTGGCCGAAGGCTGGAAAGCCGACTACGCCGTCGTCAAGTTCGGGATCCTTTCCGGCGAGAACGAGAAAGACCGCATCGCGCGGTACACGCCGTTCGAGGAGTACCTAGAGCGTTTCAGGTTTTGACGGAAGCGTATCCTGCGTTCTTGAAGTAGTTTGCACAGTCTTGTGCTGAGAAGCGATCGAGTATCGTTCCGACGGCCCGCCAGAGTGTTTCTCGTGTGCGGGCGCTGGTGTTTCTCAT
>JBCBMY010000020.1:0-100861 GCA_039822045.1 Pseudomonadota bacterium
CCGTTCTCGATGTCGAGGACCCGATCGAGGACGCGTACGCGCTGGAAGTATCGAGCCCCGGCATCGACCGGCCCCTCACACGGCTGAAGGATTTCGAGACCTGGGCCGGCTACGAGGCGCGAATCGAAACAACCGAACTGATCGACGGTCGGCGGCGCTTCAAAGGCACGCTGGCAGGCGTCGAAGACGGCGAGGTGCTGATCGAGATCGAGGAGAAGGGCGAAGACATCGTGATCGGTCTGGAGTTCGACTGGTTGTCGGACGCCAAGCTCATCCTGACCGACGACCTAATCCGAGAAGTGCTGCGCGCCCGCAAGGATGCCGGCCAGATCGACGAAAGCCAGTTCGACGAGGTGCAGACGATCCTCGCCGACGACGACGAGACAGGACCAGACGATGCGCGCGTGCCCTTGGCCGCCGCCAACACCAACGGACATAAGGACTGACAGAATGGCCATCACTTCCGCCAATCAGCTTGAACTGCTGCAGACCGCCGAGGCCGTCGCCCGCGAGAAGATGATCGACCCCGAATTGGTGGTCGAAGCCATGGAAGAAAGTCTCGCGCGTGCCGCAAAGAGCCGCTACGGCGCCGATCTGGACATCCGCGTCTCGATCGACCGCAAGACCGGACGCGCGACCTTTACCCGTGTGCGTACCGTCGTCGAAGACGAAGAGGTCGAAAACTACCACGCCCAGCTGACAGTCGCGCAGGCAAAAGAGTATCTCGCCGACCCAAGCGTGGGCGATGAGATCCGCGACGAAGTCCCGCCCGTCGAGATGGGCCGGATCGCTGCGCAATCGGCCAAACAGGTGATTCTGCAGAAGGTGCGCGAGGCCGAGCGCGACCGGCAATTCGACGAGTTCAAAGACCGCGCCGGAACCATCATCAACGGCGTCGTCAAGCGCGAGGAATATGGCAACGTCATCGTCGATATCGGCCGTGGCGAAGGCATCCTGCGCCGCAACGAAAAGATCGGCCGCGAGAGCTATCGCAACGGCGACCGCATCCGCTGCTACATCAAGGATGTCCGGCGCGAGGTACGCGGCCCGCAGATCTTCCTGTCGCGCACGGCGCCGGAATTCATGGCCGAGCTCTTCAAGATGGAAGTGCCCGAGATCTACGACAACATCATCGAGATCAAGGCGGTCGCGCGGGATCCGGGCAGCCGGGCCAAGATCGCCGTCATCTCCTATGATTCGTCCATCGACCCGGTCGGTGCCTGTGTCGGCATGCGCGGCTCGCGTGTGCAGGCCGTCGTGAACGAGCTGCAGGGCGAAAAAATCGACATCATTCCGTGGAACGAAGACCAGCCGACCTTCCTCGTGAATGCGCTGCAGCCCGCGGAAGTGTCGAAGGTCGTGCTCGACGAAGAGGCCGAACGGATCGAGGTGGTGGTGCCCGAAGAGCAGCTGTCGCTTGCCATCGGCCGCCGTGGCCAGAACGTGCGCCTCGCCTCGCAGCTGACCGGCCTCGACATCGACATCATGACCGAGGAAGAGGAAAGCGCCCGCCGCCAGGCCGAGTTCGAAGAGCGCACCCGCCTCTTCATGGACACGCTCGATCTCGACGAATTCTTCGCACAGCTTCTCGTGTCGGAAGGGTTCACCACGCTCGAGGAAGTCGCCTATGTCGAGCTTGAAGAACTACTTGTCATCGAGGGCGTCGACGAAGGCACGGCCGGCGAGCTGCAGGCACGGGCGCGCGATCATCTCGAAGAGCTCAACCGCAAAGCGCTCGAGACAGCCCGGGAGCTTGGCGTCGAGGACAGCCTGGTTGAATTCGAGGGCCTGACGCCCCAGATGATCGAAGCGCTTGCCAAGGACGACGTGAAGTCGCTCGAAGACTTTGCCACTCTCGCCGACTGGGAGATCGCCGGTGGGTGGACAACGGTCAACGGCGAACGCGTAAAAGACGACGGTGTTCTCGAGAAATTCGATGTCTCGCTTGCCGAGGCACAGGATATGGTGATGACCGCGCGCATCCAGCTTGGATGGGTCGATCCTGCCGATCTTGCATCCGATGACGACGAAGAGGGCGAGGGCGACGAGAGCGCCGAGGCCGAGGAGGGGGCGCGGGCCTGATCCGCGGAGCCGGGCCGGTGGCGCGCGGCGGTCGGAAACATGAGGGCGTGGGCACTGTTCGACGGTGTATCGCCACCGGAGCCGAGCGGCCAAAGGCGCAGCTCGTCCGCTTTGTGATCGGACCCGATCGGCAGCTGGTGCCGGACATCGCTGGCAAGCTGCCCGGTCGGGGGATTTGGGTGAGCGCCGACCGTACGGCACTCGAACGGGCCGCGAAGAAACGGCTCTTCGCCAAGGCGGCCCGGAGCGAGGTGCGCGTGCCCGATGGGCTGGCGGACCTTGTGGAGGATCAACTGGCCCGACGGGTCACCGATCTGGTCTCGCTTGCCCGGAAAGCCGGGGGGGCTGTGGCCGGCTATGAGAAGGCCAAGACCTGGGTCGACGAGGGCCGCGCTGCAGCTTTGTTGCAGGCCGGCGACGGCTCGGAACGGGGCCGAACGAAAATTCGTCTGCCCGCCGAAGAGGGGCCGACGATCGACTGCCTGACGGCCGGGGAATTGGGTTTGTCCTTCGGTCGCGAGCGTGTAATACACGCGGCGCTTGGGCGTGGCGGTCTGACGGGACGTGTAGTAGAAGACGCCATCCGGCTCGCCGGGTTGCGCGCCAAGAACGGGGCAGCGGCCCCGGAAAGGACGAAGGGTTCGCATGAGCGACAGTGACGGCAAGAAGACCCTTGGCCTGAAGAGCGGCTCGCGCTCCGGCCAGGTGAAGCAGAGTTTCAGCCACGGACGGACGAAGAACGTCGTGGTCGAGACGAAGCGCAAGCGGGTCGTTGTGCCGAAGGCAGCTTCGGGCAAATCCGGCGGCGCGGGCGCCTCGGGTGACCCGTCGCGCCGTCCGCAGGGTATTTCCGAGGCCGAGCTTGAGCGGCGAATGAAGGCGCTCGCCCTGGCCAAGGCGCGCGAGGCCGAAGAGGCCAAGACGCGCGAGGCCGAGGAGAAGGCGCGTGAAGCCGACCGTCAGCGTCGCCGCGAAGAGGCCGAAGCGAAAGAGCGCGCCGAGCGCGAGCGCGAAGATGCGCTGAAGGCCAAGGCCGAGGAAGAAGAACGCAAGAAGCGCGAGGCCGAAGAGGCCAAGCGGCGGGAACGCGAAAAGCCCGCCGCCGCAGCGTCGGCGGCTCCGGCCGCCGCGGCAGCTGCAGCCCCGGCCGCAGCTGACCCGCAATCCGAGGCGCGGAGCGCCGCCAAACCGACCCCGGCCCGCAAGGGCCGCGAGGACGAGCGGCGCGATCGCGACGGCCGCGGCAAAGGCAAGGGCGACGCGGGCGGTCGACGTGCCGGCAAGCTGACCCTCAACCAGGCGCTCGCGGGCGGCGAGGGCGGGCGGCAGCGGTCGATGGCGGCGATGAAGCGCCAGCAGGAACGCGCCCGGCAAAAGGCGATGGGCGGCAGCGAAGTGCGCGAAAAGGTCGTGCGCGAGGTCCAGTTGCCGGAAACCATCGTCGTGTCTGAGCTTGCCAACCGCATGGCCGAGCGGGCCGCCGACGTCGTCAAGGCGCTTATGCAAAACGGCATGATGCTGACCCAGAACCAGTCGATCGATGCCGACACTGCCGAACTCATCATCGAGGAGTTCGGTCACAAGGTCGTGCGCGTGTCCGACGCCGATGTCGAAGACGTCATCCAGGATGTCGAGGATGTCGAGGGCGACCAGAAGGCACGCGCGCCGGTCATCACGATTATGGGCCATGTCGACCACGGCAAAACCTCGCTGCTCGACGCCATTCGCGACGCAAAGGTCGTCGCTGGCGAGGCGGGCGGGATCACGCAGCATATCGGCGCCTATCAGGTCACCACGGAAGGGGGCACAACGCTGACCTTCCTCGACACGCCAGGCCACGCCGCGTTCACGTCGATGCGCGCCCGGGGCGCACAGGTGACCGATGTCGTCGTCCTCGTTGTCGCCGCGGACGATGCCGTGATGCCGCAGACGGTCGAAGCGATTAATCACGCCAAGGCCGCAGGTGTGCCCATGATCGTGGCGATCAACAAGATCGACAAACCGGATGCGAACCCCGACAAGGTGCGCACCGACCTGCTTCAGCACGAAGTCATCGTCGAGAAAATGTCGGGTGAAGTGCAGGACGTCGAAGTGTCCGCCATCACCGGCCAGGGTCTCGACGAGTTGCTGGACGCCATTGCCCTGCAAGCCGAGATCCTCGAGCTCAAGTCAAATCCTGACCGGGTGGCCGAGGGCGCGGTTATCGAAGCGCAACTCGATGTGGGTCGGGGCCCGGTTGCAACGGTCCTCGTCCAGAAAGGCACGCTCAAGCGCGGCGATATCTTCGTTGTGGGAGAGCAATGGGGCAAGGTGCGCGCTCTCATCAACGACAAGGGTGATCGGGTCAACGAGGCCGGTCCGTCCGTTCCGGTCGAGGTCTTGGGCCTCAACGGCACGCCCGAGGCCGGCGACGTCCTCAACGTGGTCGAGACCGAAGCGCAGGCGCGTGAGATCGCGGACTACCGGACCGAGAAGGCCAAAGAGAAGCGCGCCGCCGCTGGGGCCGCGACGACGCTGGAACAGCTTCTCGCGAACGCCAAGGCCGACGAAAACGTCAAGGAACTGCCGGTTCTGGTGAAGGCCGACGTCCAGGGCTCTTCGGAGGCCATCGCACAGGCCCTCGAGAAGGTGGGCAACGAAGAGGTGCGCGTGCGGCTCCTCCATTCCGGCGTTGGGGCCATCACCGAATCCGACGTGGGCCTGGCCGAAGCGTCCGGCGCGCCCGTCATCGGCTTCAACGTACGCGCCAACGCTCCGGCGCGCAACGCCGCCAACCAAAAGGGCGTCGAGATCCGCTACTACAGCGTCATCTACGATCTGGTGGACGACGTGAAGGCGGCTGCCTCGGGCCTCCTGTCGGCCGAAGTGCGCGAGAACTTCATCGGCTATGCCGAGATAAAGCAAGTCTTCAAGGTGTCGGGCGTCGGACGCGTGGCCGGTTGCTTGGTGACCGAGGGCGTTGCACGCCGGTCGGCCGGGGTGCGCCTGCTGCGGGACAGTGTCGTGATCCACGAGGGCACTCTGAAGACGCTCAAGCGCTTCAAGGACGAGGTGCCCGAGGTCCAGTCCGGTCAGGAATGCGGCATGGCCTTTGAGAACTACGAAGACATCCGCGAGGGGGACGTCATCGAGATTTTCGAGCGTGAAGAGGTCGAGCGCACGCTAGCCTGACGCCCAGTCCGCCGGATTTCAAACATGAAACGGGCGCTCCCCCCAGGGAGCGCCCGCTGCAATTGTACTGCGTGAGCGCGGAAGTCAGATTGCCCGACGTCGTATCGGCAGACCTTCGAACACTCTCTGTCCAACGCGCACCAAGATGCGCCCGTCCGTCAGGTTGCGCACGAATGTGCCCTGAACGGAGACGCAGCTTCCCAGTGTGATTGTCCGAAGCATTTCACCTCCTCCAATGAAGCTTCGTCAGACAATGTAAGCGGTTTCCTTAATAAAACACGAACAAATATGTCACAAAGCATTCACAACAGCACATTTTTCGGGCATCGGGAGAAAAAGGTGCGTGAGCCTACAACCAGTCCCGCAGAACCGGAATGAGAGGCAGGTCGGCCGGCGGCATCGGATAGTCCCGCAACGCCGAAGGGCGCACCCAGGCCAACGCTTGCCCCTCCCGCGCCCGGGGTGTCCCCGTCCACTTCCGACATGCGAAGAGCGGCATCAGGAGGTGGAAGGTTTCATAGCCGTGCGAGGCGAAGGTCAGGGGCGCCAGACAGCTTTCCCATGTGCCAATCCCCAACTCCTCCTCAAGTTCGCGGATCAGCGCGGCTTCGGGCGTCTCGCCTGGTTCAACTTTGCCGCCAGGGAACTCCCATAGCCCGGCCATAGACTTGCCCTCGGGCCGGCGCGCCAGAAGCACGCGACCGTCGGCGTCGACCAGGGCAACCGCCGCAACCAAAACAACCTTCATCGGCAATTCGTCATGAGCGGTAGTCGGCATTGATGTCGATATAGCGGTGGGTCAGGTCGCAGGTCCACGCGGTGAAGGCGGATGTCCCCAGGCCTAGGTCGACGGCCAGAACCAGTTCGGAGCGCGTCATGTAGGCGGCGCCGGCGCCCTCTTCGTACGTGTCGGACAGCCGCCCGTTCTCGGCCAGAACATGGGGTCCAAGACGGATCGAGAGCATGTCCCGGTCAGCGCGCGCGCCCGACTTTCCGACGGCCATCACGATCCGCCCCCAGTTCGGATCCTCACCCGCAATAGCGGTCTTGACGAGCGGAGAATTGGCGATGGACATGGCGACGCGCTTGGCGTCGTCGGCATCCAATGCTCCGGTCACCTGCACCTCGACGAACTTCGTCGCGCCCTCGCCGTCGCGCACAACCTGTTGTGCGAGATCCAGCATCACGTCGTGGAGCGCCTCGGCGAAGGGGCCGTCGACCGCTTCCGCGACCGGGGGGCCCTGTCCCGTTGCCGCAACCAGAAGCGTGTCCGAGGTCGACGTGTCGCTGTCCACGGTAATGGCATTGAAGGTCACCGGCGTGAACCGATCCATCAGGCGCTGCAACGACGGCCGCGAAATGGTGGCGTCGGTGAAGATGTAGACGAGCATCGTCGCCATATCCGGCGCGATCATGCCCGATCCCTTCGCGATCCCTGCGATCTGCACTTCGCCCTCGGGAAGGGTCACGGAACGCCCGGCTCCCTTGGGAAACGTGTCCGTCGTCATGATCGCGCGGGCCGCTGCTTCCCATTCGGGTTTACCGAGGCTCCGCGCCAACGTATCGAGCACGGCTGTGACCCGTTCATGGGGCAGCGGCTCGCCAATCACACCCGTCGACGAGGTGAACACCCGTCTCTCCGGCACGCCCAGGCGGTCGGCCGCGGCGGCAGCAATGGCTTCAACGGCGCCAACCCCGGCAATTCCGGTGAAGGCGTTGGCGTTCCCGGCATTCACCACAAATGCCGCGCCGCCCTCTCCCGGGCCGTCAATCTTCGCCTCACAGTCGAGAACCGGCGCTGCACGCGTCGCAGACCGCGTGAATGCCCCGGCCAGCGTCGTGCCGGGCGGCAACGCGGCAAGCATCACGTCGGTCCGCCCTTCATAGCGAACGCCCGCCGCGATCGTGGCCAGGCGCACGCCCGGCACATCTGGCAGCGCCGGAAAGGAACGGGGCGCCAGCGGCGAGACAAGCGGCGCGTCGGCCATGGCCGCTACTCTGCGACCAGGTCGAGATCCGACAGGATCGAAGGATCGATGTCGAGCTCCGGCATCACAATGCCGGCCGTCTCCATCACGGTTTCGATATGCGCCTCGACGATCTCGTTCTCCAGCTCCTGACGGATCTCGCCTTCAACCTCTTCCAACGGCGGCGCCTCGGTCAGGCGCGTGTCGTTCAGGCGAATGACGTGCCAGCCAAACTGCGACTGGACAGGCCCCGATATCTCACCGGTCTCCAGCGCCACCATCGCCGTTTCAAACTCCGCCACCGTGGCACCCAACGGCAGCCATCCCAGCATCCCGCCATTTGGGCCCGACGGGCCCGTCGACCGCTCGCGCGCCAACGCGGCGAAATCGGCGCCCCCTTCGAGCTCGGCGATCACGGCCTGCGCATCCTCTTCGCTGGCCACAAGAATGTGCGCCGCCTCATATTCCCGCGAAGGTTCGGCATCGGCATAGCGCTCGGCATAGGCAGCCTCGACCGCCTCGTCGGTGAGCTGGTCGGCAATCACCATGCCCAGCGCCTCGCCCGCCAACAGCCCCGATCGCTGGTTCTCGATGGTCAGCTCGGTCGCGCGCGTGGGCGCCGGCAGCGACTGGGCGAGCGCATACTGGCGCACGAGCTGATCCAGGACAGCGGGGTAAAGCTGCGCGTCGGGCAATTGCTGAAACTGCCGCGGCAGGGTCGTTCTGGCCACGATCATGTGCCCAACCGTTATGTCCTGACCGCCAACCGTCGCAACGACCGTATCCGCAGACACGTCGGACTCCGCGCCATGGCTCTCAGCCAAAGCCACCGTAGGGGCAGCAAGCAGCGCAAGGGCGACAGCGGCCCTCCCGGCGACGCGGGTTGTGGCAGCAATCATCGTGTTAGGCTCCTTTCAGCCGCGCTCTTGGGCGGCGTTGACAGTCAGGGGACGGCCCCTTACATCGCCCAAGGTCCGAGGGCTGGGCCGCACTCGTCACTCGCTTGGTAACGCCGCGTGGGAGGGTCGGCAAGGGACCCTCACTCACGAGAAAGCGCGCACGGGAGTTGCGATCGATGCTTGGCATGGGAACCCTCGCGAGAAAGGTCTTCGGCACGCCGAACGACCGCAAGATCAAATCCACCCTTTCCGTGGTGGAGCAGATCAACGCGTTGGAACCCGACTTCGAAGCCCTGACCGACGCAGCCATGATCGACAAGACCAACGAGCTCCGTCGCAGGGTGAAAGAGGGCGCCGCCCTCGACGACATTCTTCCCGAGGCCTTTGCAAACTGCCGTGAGGCCGCCAAGCGCGCCCTGGGTCTGCGGGCCTTCGACGTTCAGCTCATGGGCGGCATGTTCCTCCACCAGGGCAACATCGCCGAGATGAAGACCGGTGAGGGCAAAACCCTCGTGGCAACCTTTCCCGCCTACCTGAACGCGCTGTCGGGCGAGCCGGTTCACATCGTGACCGTCAACGACTATCTCGCGCGGCGCGACGCGGAATGGATGGGCAAGGTCTATGCGGCGCTGGGCATGACGACCGGGGTCGTCGTGCCCCAGCAGCCGGATGCGGAAAAGCAGGCCGCCTATGGCGCCGACATCACCTATGCCACCAACAACGAGCTGGGCTTCGACTATCTGCGCGACAACATGAAGTCGGAGCTCACCGACATGTCGCAGCGCGGGCATGGCTTTGCGGTGGTCGACGAGGTCGACTCGATCCTGATCGACGAGGCCCGCACCCCGCTGATCATCTCGGGCCCAGCGCAGGACCGGTCGGAGCTTTACAAGACCATCGACAAAGTGATCCCCGAACTGACGGACGATCACTTCACGCTCGACGAGAAGCAGCGGAACGTCACCTTTTCCGAGGACGGCAACGACTTTCTCGAACAGCGCTTGCAGGTACTCGGCATCCTGCCCGAGGCGCAGTCGCTCTACGACCCTGAATCGACGACCATCGTTCACCACGTCAATCAGGGGCTGAAGGCGCACAAGCTCTTCACCAAGGACAAGGACTACATCGTCCGCAACAACGAAGTTGTGCTGATCGACGAGTTCACCGGCCGGATGATGGCCGGGCGGCGCCTGTCGGACGGCCTGCACCAGGCGATTGAGGCCAAGGAAGGCTGCCAGATTCAGCCCGAGAACGTGACCCTCGCGAGTGTCACCTTCCAGAACTACTTCCGCCTTTATGACAAGCTTGCGGGCATGACCGGCACGGCCGCGACCGAGGCGGAAGAATTCGGCGAGATTTACGGCCTCGGCGTGGTCGAAGTGCCAACAAACCGCCCCATCGCGCGCGACGACCAAGACGATCAGGTCTACCGCACGGCGCGCGAAAAGTACGATGCCATCGTCGCCGCGATCAAAGAGGCAAATGCCGGGGGCCAGCCGGTTCTCGTGGGTACGACCTCGATCGAAAAGTCCGAAATGCTGTCGCAGCTTCTGACCAAGGCGAAGGTGCCCCACAATGTGCTGAACGCCCGACAGCACGAGAAGGAGGCGCAGATCGTTGCCGATGCGGGCAAGCTCGGTGCCGTCACGATTGCCACGAACATGGCCGGCCGGGGCACCGACATCAAACTCGGCGGCAATGTCGAGTTCAAGATCATGGAAGCCATCGCCGCCGATCCGGAGGCCGATCCCGAAGCGATCCGCGAGCAGATCGAGGCCGAGCACGAAAGCGACGAGAAAAAGGTCAAGGAGTCCGGTGGCCTGTTCGTCCTGGCCACCGAGCGGCACGAAAGCCGGCGCATCGACAACCAGCTGCGCGGTCGCTCAGGCCGCCAGGGCGACCCCGGACGGTCGATCTTCTATCTCTCGCTCGAAGACGATCTGATGCGCATCTTCGGGTCAGAGCGGCTCGACAAGATGCTCACCCGCCTAGGCATGAAAGAGGGCGAGGCGATCATTCACCCGTGGGTGAACAAGTCGCTCGAAAAGGCGCAGGCGAAGGTCGAGGCGCGCAACTTCGACATTCGGAAGCAGCTTCTCAAGTTCGACGACGTGATGAACGACCAGCGCAAGGTGATCTTCGCCCAGCGCATGGAGATCATGGAGGCCGAAGACCTCTCCGAGATCGTGCGGGACATGCGCCACCAGGTGGTCGATGACCTTGTCGACGAGTTCATGCCTCCGAACTCCTATGCCGACCAGTGGGAGACCGAGAAGCTCTACGTCGCGACCATCGAGAAGCTCGGCACCGATGTGCCAGTAATCGAATGGGCCGCCGAGGAGGGCGTCGACGACGAACATGTCCGCGAGCGGCTTTACAAGGCGTGCGACGAGTTGATGGCCAGCAAAGCCACCTCGTTCGGGCTCGAGAACATGCGCACCATCGAGAAGCAGGTCGTGCTGCAGACCATCGACGGCAAGTGGCGCGAGCATCTGCTGCGGCTCGAACACCTGCGCTCCGTCATCGGGTTCCGCGGCTATGCCCAGCGCGACCCGCTCAACGAGTACAAGACGGAAGCCTTCCAGCTCTTCGGCACGCTTCTGGACACGCTCCGCCAGGAGGTGACGCAAAAGCTCAGCCAGATCCGCCCGCTGTCGGAGGACGAGCAGAAGCAGATGGTCGAACAACTCCTGGCACAGCAGCGCGCGACGCTCGGCCGGTCTCCGACCGTGGCGCAACCGGCGCAACGTGCGCGAGAGCCTGAACCCGCCGGAGCCAACGGGGGCGGCCAGAGCCCGACGCAGGGCTCAGGCGCCGCAGTCTTGGGCAGCACGGCTACTGGATCGCTCTTTGGCGACACCGCACCAGCGGCAGAGGCAGGCGACGAGCCGAAGGCCGGGACCCCGATCGAAGGCTTTGTTGAAGACGATCCGTCGACATGGGGCAATCCGGGCAGGAACGATCCGTGTCCCTGCGGGTCAGGCAAAAAGTTCAAGCACTGTCACGGACGGTTGGTCTGACCTTGGCCAGCGGCCGCGCAGCCGCAGGCGTCAGATATACCGCTCGCCGCGCAGGGACACGTCCCGCTCTTTGCCGATGATGATGTGGTCGTGCAGCGTCATGCCGAGGGCCTGCGCTGCCGCCTCGATCTGCAACGTCATGTCGATGTCCGCGTCGCTCGGCGTCGGGTCGCCCGACGGGTGGTTGTGCACGAGGATCAGCGCCGATGCGTTGAGTTCCAATGCGCGCTTCACAACTTCCCGCGGATAGACGGGAACATGATCGACCGTGCCCTGAGCCTGTGCTTCGTCGGCGACGAGCACGTTCTTGCGGTCGAGATAGAGAACGCGGAACTGCTCGGTGTCGCGGTGCGCCATCGTGGTCCGGCAATAGTTCAAAACGGCGTCCCAGCTTGAGATTACCTGGCGCTCGATGACCTTGGCCCGCGCGAGCCGGTGCGCCGCGGCCTCGACGATCTTGAGTTCGCAGATCACGGCCGGGCCGACGCCATCCACCTCTTGCAAGCGCACGGGCGGGGCGGAAAGCACCCGGTTAAAGTCGCCAAACCGCTCAAGCAGACGTCGGGCCAGCGGTTTCACATCCATCCGCGGGATGGCACGGAACAGGACGAGCTCCAGCATTTCGTAGTCCGGTAGCGCGTCGGCCCCGCCGTCCAGAAACCGCGCGCGAAGGCGCTGCCGGTGATCTCGAATATAGGAGGGCGGCTCCGGCGCACGGCCATTCCGCCTTGCCGTTCGCACCAGGGGGACGGGATCCGCCTCGTCACTGCCAAAGAGCGGAAGGGGAGCCTCACGAAACGAAGAAGGGTCGGTGCGCATGGCACCGACCCTCCTGCGATTCTGGTAAATGGGGGGTTAAGGTGCGCCTACCCCTTCATCCCGTCCCAAAAGCCCTTCACCTGGCTGAAAAAGCTCGTGCCCTGCGGGTTGTTGTCCTGCCCAAGTTCCTCGAACTCGCGCAGAAGCTCCTTCTGGCGCGCCGTCAGGTTGACCGGCGTCTCAACGGCCAACTCGATCATCATATCGCCGACCTGACCGCCACGCAGAGCCGGCATGCCCTTGTTGCGCAGTCGCATCTGCTTGCCCGTCTGGCTGCCCGCGGGCACCTTCACACGACTGCGGCCTCCGTCGATGGTCGGAACCTCGATGTCTCCGCCAAGGGCGGCCGTCGCGAACGACACCGGCACACGGCAGTACAGGCTCGTATTGTCCCGCGTGAACAGGTCGTGGTCGGACACCTCGATGAAGATATAAAGGTCGCCCGAGGGCCCACCCCGCATGCCCGCGTCGCCCTCACCCGCCAGACGGATGCGTGTGCCGGTCTCCACCCCTGCCGGGATGTTCACCGACAGCGCGCGCTCTTTCTCGATGCGGCCCGAGCCACCGCAGACAGGGCACGGGTTCTTGATGATCTGTCCCAACCCCGAACAGGTCGGGCACGTCCGCTCCACGGTAAAGAAGCCTTGCTGCGCCCGCACCTTGCCCAGCCCGGAACAGGTCGGACATGTCACGGGCTCGGCACCACCCTCTGCGCCCGTGCCGGAGCACGCCTCGCAGGTGATCGACGACGGCACGTTGATCGTCTTCTGAAGGCCCGCGAATGCCTCCTCCAGCGAGATCCGCAGATTGAAGCGCACGTCCGCGCCCCGAGCGGCGCGCTGCCGCCGGGTCTGACCGCCGCGGCCACCCATGAAATCGCTGAACAGATCGTCGAACACATCGGAGAACGCGGACGCAAAATCGCCCTGGCCGCCAAAGCCCTGGCCACCCGGCCGCGGGCCGGCCCCGCCCATGCCGCCTTCGAACGCCGCGTGGCCGAACCTGTCGTAGGCCGCCTTTTTGTCCGGGTCCTTCAGGGCGTCGTAGGCTTCGTTGACCTCTTTGAACTGAGATTCGGCGTTTGGATTGTCCTTGTTGTGGTCGGGGTGGAGTTGTTTCGCCTTCCGGCGATAGGCCTTCTTGATCTCGTCATCCGCAGCCCCGCGTGCCACGCCCAGGACTTCGTAGAAATCGCGTTTTGCCATTGGGTCGATCCTCCCCTCGAACAGAGCGACCGGCCCGGGGCGTCCCCGGACCGGCCGCGCGAGGGTTCATCGCGACACGGGATCAGCCCGCGCGCTTGTTGTCTTCGCCAAGATCCTCGAAGTCTGCATCGACGATGTCGTCATCGACGCTGCGCGGCTCGTCTTCGCCCTCGGGCGCGGCTTCTCCAGCCTTCTCCTGCTCGGCCTTGTAGATCGCCTCACCAAGCTTCATGGCGGCTTCGGTCAGGTTCTGGATGCCGGACTTGATCTTGCCGACATCCTCGCCCTGCAGCGCCTCTTCGAGCGGGCCCATGGCCAGTTCGATCGCCTCGACCGTCGAGGGGTCGACCTTGTCGCCATGCTCGTCGAGCGACTTCTTGGTGGAGTGCACCAGGCTTTCGCCCTGGTTCTTGGTCTCAACCAGTTCGCGGCGCTCCTTGTCCTTCTCGGCGTTGGCCTCGGCTTCCTTGACCATGTTCTCGATCTCGTCGTCCGACAGACCGCCCGACGCCTGGATCGTGATCTTCTGTTCCTTGTTCGTGCCCTTGTCCTTGGCCGAGACCGACACGATGCCGTTGGCGTCGATGTCGAAGGTCACCTCGATCTGCGGCATGCCACGTGGCGCCGGCGGTATCTCTTCGAGGTTGAACTGGCCGAGCAGCTTGTTGTCGGCGGCCATCTCGCGCTCACCTTGGAACACGCGGATCGTCACGGCGTTCTGGTTGTCTTCGGCCGTCGAGAAGATCTGCGACTTCTTCGTCGGGATCGTAGTGTTGCGGTCGATCAGGCGGGTGAACACGCCACCCAGCGTCTCGATGCCGAGCGACAGGGGCGTCACGTCGAGCAGCACGACGTCCTTGACGTCACCCTGCAGAACGCCGGCCTGGATCGCGGCACCTGCGGCCACCACCTCGTCGGGGTTCACACCCTTGTGCGGCTCCTTGCCAAAGAACTTGGTCACCTCTTCGACGACCTTCGGCATCCGCGTCATGCCGCCAACGAGAACGACCTCGTCAACCTCGGCTGCGGTGATACCGGCATCCTTGAGCGCCGCCTTGCACGGATCGATCGACTTCTTGATCAGATCGGCAACGAGGCTTTCCAGCTTCGCACGCGTCAGCTTCATCACCAGGTGCAGCGGGCCGTCCGCACCCATCGAGATGAACGGCTGGTTGATCTCGGTCTGGCTCGAGGACGACAGCTCGATCTTGGCCTTTTCCGCAGCTTCCTTCAGGCGCTGCAGGGCCATCTTGTCCTTCGTCAGATCGACGCCGTGTTCCTTTTTGAACTCATCGGCGAGGTAGGTGACGATCCGCATGTCGAAATCTTCGCCGCCAAGGAACGTGTCCCCGTTGGTGGACTTCACCTCAAAGAGGCCGTCGTCGATTTCGAGAATTGTGATGTCGAACGTACCGCCGCCAAGGTCGTAGACCGCGATGGTCTTGCTGTCTTTCTTGTCCAGGCCATAGGCCAGCGCGGCCGCCGTCGGCTCGTTGATAATCCTCAGGACCTCGAGGCCGGCGATCTTGCCCGCGTCTTTGGTCGCCTGACGCTGAGCATCGTTGAAGTAGGCCGGAACGGTGATGACGGCCTGGTCGACCTTGTCGCCGAGATAGCTCTCGGCGGTCTCTTTCATCTTCTGCAGGATGAAGGCCGAGATCTGGCTCGGCGAGTACTTCTCGCCCTTCACCTCGACCCAAGCATCGCCATTGCCGCCATCGATGATCGCGTAGGGAACGAGCTTGCGGTCCTTCTCGACCTCCGCGTCGCCCACGCGACGGCCGATCAGGCGCTTCACGGCGTAGACAGTGTTTTCGGCGTTGGTGACGGCCTGCCGCTTGGCAGCCTGACCGGCAAGACGCTCACTGTCGGTGAAGGCGACAATCGAGGGGGTCGTCCGCGCGCCTTCCGCGTTCTCGATCACGCGGGGCTGCGACCCATCCATGATAGCGACGCAGCTGTTCGTCGTGCCGAGGTCGATCCCGATGACTTTGCCCATATCTGTTACCTCTCTTTGGCGATGTTGCGGGGGCGGGCCCACTCAGGCGCCCAACCCCCAATCCCATGGGGTTCATACCGCACGTCCGGGCCGCGCGGCGATCTCGGCGTATATAGGGAGGGGCATTTTGCCCTGCAAGCACGATGGACAAGGGAGAGGCCGCAATGATCAGACAGGGTGAACACGCGGTCACACCTGGCCTCGTTTTGCGGGGTGTGAGCGTGTATCCGGGCTTCCTGTCGCCGCGTGAGCAGGGCCCGATGCTCGCGGACGTGCGCGCCCTTGTGGTCGCGGCTCCGTTTGTCAGGCCGCAAACGCCACGCGGGCAGCCAATGTCGGTTCGTATGACGAGCGCGGGGCGCGTGGGTTGGGTCACCGACCGGAAGGGCTATCGCTATCAGGACCGCCATCCTTCGGGTGTGCCCTGGCCACCGATACCCGCGTCGGTCCTCGCCGTCTGGCACGCTGTGTCGGGAAGTCAGGCCGACCCCGATTGCTGCCTCGTGAACTTCTACGATGCGGACGCACGCATGGGGCTGCACCAGGACCGCGACGAGGCGGACTTTGCACACCCCGTGGTCTCGATCTCCCTCGGCGACGAGGCCCTCTTCCGCATCGGCAACCAGACCCGCGGAGGCAAGACCCAAAGCGTGTGGCTCCGGTCCGGCGATGTCGTGGTGATGGGGGGCGAGGCGCGGCTTGTCTATCACGGCGTCGACCGGATTCGCCCGGGCTCGTCGACCCTCTTGCCGAACGGCGGGCGGATCAACCTGACACTGCGCGTGGCCGGATAGCGCCACGTCGGCGCACGAGGCAACACGGGTCAGCGACTTGCGAACCACGAGGCCGAGGCCGACTTTCGTGTATAGAACTCGCCCAGAAGACCCAGGAAAATCAGACCAAGGCTCAGGTAGATCGGATAGGCCACGTTCGAGTAATGCGGGTTGTAGTTGATAAACGTGTATCCGCGCGCCTGATCGATGCAGTGAAAGAGCGGGTTCCAAGTGAAGAACACCAGCACATGTCCGGGCATCTGGTTGGCGACGAACATCTTGCCCGACGCGATCATGTTGGCGCGGCTGTAAACCTGGCTGACGACCTTCACCACATCGGGCATCCACGGCTTCAGCGCCAGCAGAACCATCCCGATCGCCACACCTGAAAACCAGCTCAGCAAGACCATACCCATCGCGCCGGCCGGATCGTCGATCGTGATCGGGGTGAAGGCCACATGGTAGACCCACAGCACCACCGCCATCGACAGGATCTGGATGTAGAGCGAGCCCAACGCCGCGCCCCAGACGGCGATCATCGTGTTCATCGGGGCGTGCTTCATCATCGGCGATGACGGCCCCTCCGACGCGACCACGGCGCCCAGCGCCTTGGTATGGGTCATGAACATAAAGATGCCCGACATGATGTAGAGCAGGAAGTCGCCTCGGATGGCGGAGCCCCGCAGCCCCAGAACCGAGAACATGAAGTAGAAGGCCATCACAAAGATGACCGTCTGCAAAATGTTCAGAAGCAGCCCCATGACGGCGTTGCCATGGTCCTTGCGCACGTTGCGCACCGTGGCGTGATAGATCAGCTCGACCAGCTGAAACGCCCCGCGGGTGCGCGATTTGGGCTTCCGGGCCTCGAACATGTTCAGGTCCTACAGTTCCAATACGGCGGCTTTGTGTTGGGCCGGCATGGCCCGCGAGTCGACGGTATCACCCATCCCTTGCTCCCGGGTGACCGGCGAAGGATAAGGGCGGCCGAGTGACCCATCAATGCCGCACTGCCAGCGCGGCCACGTCAGGAGGCTTCCTTGGACCATGCCCTTCTTGCAGCCACACTGCGCCGCCTTGCCCTGGAGGCGGGTGCCAAGATCATGGAGATCTACAACGCCGACGATTTCGAGGTCCGCGCCAAGGGCGACGACAGCCCCGTCACCGAGGCCGACGAAGCCGCCGACGTTCTGATTGCCGCAGGTCTTGCAGAGGCATTTCCCGATGTGCTCGTGGTGACCGAGGAACAGGCCGCGACCCACACGAAGACGGCCGATACGTTCCTGATCGTCGATCCGCTCGACGGCACCAAAGAGTTCGTCAAGCGGCGCGGGGAGTTTACCGTGAACATTGCCTACGTCGAGAACGGCACGCCGGTGCGTGGGGTCGTCTACGCGCCGGCGAAGGGGCGCCTGTTCTACACCGATGCCCAGGGCATCTCGGTTGAGGAAACCGGCGCCCACGCCCTCGACACCGCCGGCCCGACGGAGCCCCTCAAGGTGGCAGCGCCTGACAATTCCGCGCTGATGGTCGTTGCGTCGAAATCTCACCGCGACGCGGCCACCGACGACTACATCGCAAAATACGCGGTGCGCGACATGACAAGCGCGGGCTCATCGCTGAAATTCTGCCTTCTGGCCGCGGGCGAAGCGGATCTCTACCCCCGGCTTGGCCGCACCATGGAATGGGACACTGCGGCCGCCGACGCCGTCCTGCGTGGCGCGGGCGGAACGGTCGTCCGGTTCGACGATCACACGCCGCTCACCTATGGCAAGCCGGGCTACGAGAACCCGTTCTTCATTGCCTATGCGCCGGGGGTTGATCTGAAGCCGGCCGCCTGATGTCGGTGCTGCTGGTCATCCCCGCGCGCTATGCGTCTTCGCGCTATCCCGGAAAGCCGCTCGTTCCACTGCGCGGTGCCGACGGCGCCTATAAGACGTTGGTCCACCGCACCTGGGAGGCCGCACTGGCGGTGGCGGGGATCGACCGCGCCGTCGTTGCGACCGACGACGACAGGATCGCTGAGGAAGGCTGGCGTATCGGGGCCGAAATCGTCATGACCTCCGACACGGCGCGCAACGGCACCGAACGCTGCGCCGAGGCCCATGCCGCGCTTGGGCACGGCTTCGACATCGTCGTAAACCTTCAAGGCGACGCGCCCCTCACCCCGCCATGGTTCATCGAGGCGCTCGTCCGCGATTTGTCGGCAGCGCCCAAAGACACTGCCCTCTCCACGCCGGTGCTTCGGTGCGATGGCGCGACCCTCGCCGCGTTCCGCACCGACCGTGCCGCCGGTCGCGTCGGCGGCACCACCGCCGTCTTCGGTTCCGACCGGCGGGCGCTTTACTTCTCCAAGGAGGTCGTGCCGTTCACGGCTGCGACCTATGCCGCAGACGCCCCTACACCCGTCTTCCACCATGTCGGCGTCTATGCCTATGCCGCAGCCGCCCTCGCAGAGTATCCGGGCCTTGCGCCGGGTTCTCTGGAGGGGCTCGAAGGTCTCGAACAGCTGAGGTTTCTCGAGCATGGCCGTCCGATTCTCTGCACAGAGGTCGAATCGCGCGGGCGCCCCTTCTGGGAGCTCAACAACCCCGACGACGTGCCGCGCATCGAAATGATGCTCAGCGATCTTGGTATCGGGTGACGCAACGATGCCCAGAGAGCCGTTGCATTGCAGCAAATACCTGCATGCAGTTCGCCATCCGTGAATTCTGCCTGTTCGTTTTTGCTCGGTAGCTGTATGTGTCTGCCTGGGCGGAGGACGACGAGTATCACTTATTCATTTCGGTGCGCCTGGACGAAAAGGACGGACATATGCCACGTAAAGTAACGAAGGCAATCTTCCCCGTAGCGGGTCTTGGAACACGGTTCCTGCCAGCAACGAAATCCATCCCCAAAGAGATCATGACCCTCGTCGACCGGCCGCTGATCCAATACGCGATCGACGAAGCGCGCGACGCCGGGATCAAGGAATTCATCTTCGTTACGTCCCGGGGCAAGTCGGCGCTCGAAGACTATTTCGACAGCGCACCCGAACTGGAAGAGACGCTGAAACGCAAGGGCAAGGACAAGCTCCTGGACCTGCTCCAGCAGACCAGCATGGATAGCGGCGCCATCGCCTATATTCGTCAGCAGCGGCCGCGGGGCCTTGGCCACGCCGTGTGGTGTGGTCGCCGCCTCATTGCCAACGAGCCCTTCGCGGTGATCCTGCCCGACGATGTCATTTCGGGAGAGCCGGGCTGTCTGCGGCAGATGGTCGAAGCGTACGAGGAAAATGGCGGCACCGGCTGCATGGTCGCAGCCATGGAAGTGCCCCACCACAAAGCATCGGCTTACGGCATCCTCGACGTCCAAGACGATATGGGCCGGCTCGTGTCGGTCAAAGGTATGGTCGAGAAGCCGCCCGCCGACGAGGCACCCTCGAACCTCGCCGTCATCGGGCGCTACATCCTCAACCCGGCGGTCATGCGCCGCCTCAATCGCGCCAAACCGGGCGCTGGCGGAGAGATCCAGTTGACCGACGCCATCGCCGGGGAGATTGGAAAATCCGGCGTCTATGGCTATCGCTTCAACGGTCAGCGCTTCGATTGCGGCTCAAAGGCTGGCTTCCTGCAAGCCACCGTTGCCTTTGGCCTTGCCCGCGATGACCTTCACGATGAATTCCGGGACTTCCTGACAGAGCTCGTATCGGTTAAGGCCGCAGCCCAATAGCGAACCCGAGGGGCGGGAGATGGGCAAGACGGTACTGGTAACAGGCGGTGCTGGCTACATCGGCTCGCATGCCTGCAAGGCGCTGGCATGCGCGGGCTACACGCCTGTCGCCTACGACAATCTCTCGACAGGCTGGGCCGACGCGGTGAAGTTCGGGCCGCTCGAAGAGGGCGACCTGACCGACCGCCACCGCCTCGACGAGGTCTTTGCCGTCCACCAGCCCGTCGCCGTCATGCACTTTGCGGCCCTCAGCCAGGTGAGCGAATCCATGCGCGAGCCTGGGCGCTACTGGCGCGAGAACGTCCTTGGGGCCCTCACGCTTGCCGAAGCGGCGGTCGCGGCGGGCTGTAAGACTTTCGTCTTTTCGTCGACCTGCGCCACCTATGGCGACCAGGACGGGGTGGTGCTTGACGAAACCTCCGAACAGCGCCCGATCAATGCCTACGGCGCGTCCAAGCGCGCAATTGAGGATATCCTCGCGAACTTCGAGGCCACCTTCGGGCTCCGCCACGTGATCTTTCGCTACTTCAACGTCGCCGGCGCCGACCCGGATTGCGAAGTGGGTGAGTTCCATCAACCGGAAACGCACCTTATCCCGCTGATGCTCGATGCCATCGACGGTCGGCGCCCAGCCCTCACGATCCACGGCACGGATTACGACACGCCCGACGGCACCTGCATCCGCGACTACGTTCATGTGATGGATCTCGTCGAGGCGCATGTTCTTGGTCTGAAGTGGTTGGAAGACGGCAAGGGGAGCCGCGTCTTCAATCTCGGCACGGGCACCGGCTTTTCCGTGCGTGACGTGGTTGAGCACAGCCGGACGGTCACCAATCGCGCCGTGCCGATGGTAGAGGGCGACCGCAGGCCGGGAGACGCCGTGCGGCTCGTCTCGGGCTCGACGCGTGCCATCGAGGATCTGGGATGGCAGCCAAAACGCTCGACCATGCGTCAGATGATTGCCGATGCCTGGGCCTGGCACCAGAATGGCGGCTATGCCCGATGAGGATGACGGGTCAGGCCGCCTGATCGATGCGCCCCACCCCGGGCCCATTGCCGCAGCGGCCCAAGCCTACCGGATGCGATGGAAGCGTCGCCGCCTTCTGTGGCGCAGTTTCCGCAGCCGGCATGCCCTGCGCGCCGTCACGCCTCACCCCGTTCAGCCCCAAGGCGCCATCCTCGCGTTCGCGTGCGTCCGGAACGAGGCCCTCCGTCTGCCCTATTGGCTCGCGCACAACCGCCGCCTCGGTGTCGACCGCTTCCTTGTCGTCGACAACGGCTCCGACGATGGCACGCGCGATCTTCTGGCTGACCAGCCCGATGTCTCGCTCTGGTCAACCGACGCGGGATACAAGGCGAGCCGCTTCGGCATGGACTGGCTCAATCACCTTCTCACCCGGTTTGGCGCCGAGCATTGGTGCCTGACGGTCGATGCCGACGAGCTGCTTGTGTACCCCCACAGCGAGCGACTGGGCTTGGCGGCCCTGGCTGCCGAACTCGAACGGCGCCGGCAGCCGGCACTCGGCACGCTCATGGTCGAGCTTTATCCCAAGGGGCCGCTCGCCGGCGCAAGCTATCTGCCCGGTCAAGATCCGACCGAGGCATTGCCGTTCTTCGATGCCGAGGGCTACCGCATCCACCGTCAACGCCCGGCACGGAACCTCTGGGTGCAAGGCGGGCCGCGTGAGCGCGTGTTCTTCGCCGACCGCCCCGCCCTCTCGCCCACGCTCAACAAGCTGCCGTTCCTGCGCTGGCGGAGGGGTCAGACCTATCTGATCTCCACCCACTCCGCCTTGCCCCCGCGCCTCAACCTCGCCTGGGACGGCCCCGGTGACCCACGGCTCTCGGGCGCCCTTCTGCATACCAAGTTCCTGCCAGACGCAGTTCCCAACGCCCGCATCGAGAAGTCCCGCCGGCAGCATTTCCACGATCCCGACAAATTCGCCGGCTACTACGACCGAGTGATGGACAACCCCGAGTTCTGGCATCCAGGCGCCACCCGCTATGAAGGCTGGGCGCAGCTCGAGCGCCTGGGACTGCTTTCGCGGGGCGGCTGGATCGGCTGATTCGGCACTTCTTGTCGAAATCCTGTACGTGGCGTAGCTTGTCCAAAACACGCAGGTCGGCCGCCGCAACCAAGCGTTTACCCATTAACGTGCAGTGTGGCGGAGTGTGGGGCAAGAAAGGCGAGCAGGACTTGGGCTTCATCACTTCTTACCGCTTGCGCTGGCGCCGCCGCAGGCTGTTGGCGCGGTCGTGGTGGAACGCGCGCGCCCTGCGCCCGGTGGCCGACAGAACCTCCGCCATTGCCCCTGACGATGTGCTCGCCTTCACCACCCTTCGCAACGAGTACATCCGCCTTCCCTACTTCCTTGAGTATTACCGCGATCTTGGCATCGGGCATTTCCTGATGGTCGACAACGGCTCGACCGACGGATCGCGCGAGTACCTGGCGGCCCAGCCCGACGTCTCGCTCTGGCACACAGAGGCCGGCTACCGTGCCGCGCGCTTCGGTGTCGACTGGCTGACCGATCTGCAGCGACGGTATGCCCATGACCATTGGTCCCTCACCGTCGATCCCGACGAGTTCTTCGTGTACCCCTTCTGCGATACCCGGCCGCTTCAGGCGCTGACGGACTGGCTCGACAGCTGCGGGATCCGCAGCTTCGCGGCGATGCTCCTCGATCTCTATCCCAGGGGCACCGTCCACGAGACGCCCTATCGCGAAGGGCAAAACCCCTTTGAGATTGCCCAATGGTTCGACAGCGCGAACTACACGATCAGCCGCAATCCCGATCTCTACAATCTGTGGATCCAGGGCGGCCCCCGGGCCCGCGCCTTCTTTGCAGACGCGCCCCAGGCCGCGCCCGCTCTGAACAAGATACCGCTGGTGAAGTGGCACCGCCGCTATGCCTATGTCCATTCAACTCACATGCTGATGCCGCGCGGCCTGAACCTGACCTACGACACCAGCGGCGGGGAAAAGACCTCGGGCGCGCTCCTCCACGCCAAGATCCTCGACACCCTTCCCCAAAAGGCGCTCGAAGAGGCCACGCGCGGCGAGCACTACGCCGGGGGCCGGGAATACGCCGCCTACCGGGCCGGTCTCGAGGACCAGACCGATCTCTGGACGGAATGGTCGGAGCGATACATCAACTGGCGCCAGCTTGAGATCCTCGGCCTGATGTCTAAGGGAAACTGGGCATGACAGTCGGCGTCGTCATGCTAGTACACACCGCGCTCGACCGCGCGGCAGAGGTTGCGCGTCACTTCGCGCGCTCGGGCTGCCCTGTCATCATCCACGCCGACCGCAAGGTGCCGCGCGCCGCTTTTGAGCCCTTTCGCGCGGCCCTCGCCCGCGAGCCCGACATCGCTTTCGCCGCCCGTCGCCACCGCTGCCACTGGGGCATGTGGGGGATCGTTGGGGCCACGCTCGACGCCGCCGAGGAGTTGCTCGCCCTTCATCCCGCAATCGGGCACGTCTTTCTGACTTCGGGCTCCTGCCTGCCGCTGCGGCCGATACCGGAGCTCCAGCGCTACCTGGCGCGCCGGTCCGACACCGACTTCATCGAGAGCGTCACCATCGAGGATGTCGTGTGGTCCAAGCACGGGTTCGACCACGATCGGTTCGCCTATCGCTTCCCGTTCTCGTTTCAGCGCCACCGCCGCCTGTTCGATGCCAGCGTCGAGATCCAGCGCCGCTTCAATTTCCACCGTCGCCTGCCCGGTCGGCTGCAGCCGCATCTCGGCTCGCAATGGTGGTGTCTGACGCGCAAGACCCTCGGTGCCATTCTCACCGATCCCGACCGTCCGGCCTATGACCGGTTCTTCAGGCGCGTCTGGATCCCGGACGAAAGCTATTTCCAAAGCCTTGCACGTCTCCACGCCCGACAGATCGAAAGCCGGTCGCTGACGCTTTCGAAGTTCGACTTTCAGGGCAAGCCCCACGTGTTCTACGACGACCACCTGCAGCTTTTGCGCAGGTCAGACTGTTTTGTCGCCCGCAAGATCTGGCCCCGGGCGGACCGGCTCTACGGGAGTTTTCTGTCAAACGACCCGCTGGTGACCAAGAATGCCGAGCCCAACCCGGGCAAGATCGATCGCCTCTTCTCGCGTTCGGTCGAGCGCCGGGTGCATGGCCGCCCCGGGCTTCTGATGCAGAGCCGCTTCCCAGCCGACAGCTATGATGTGGTCAGAACGGCCGCGCCCTATTCGATCTTCGAAGGCTTTGCCGACGTCTTCGAGGGCTTCGAGGGTTGGCTGTCCAAGACCACCGGAAATCGCGTCCATGGTCACCTCTTCGCGCCGGGTCGGGCCGAACTCGCCGGGGGCGCCCGGGCCTACAACGGCGGGCTCTCCGACAGTGCCGCCTTGCGCGACTACAACCCCCGCACATTCCTGACCTCGTTGATCTGGGCCACGCGCGGCGAGCGGCAGTGTTTCATGTTCGGCCCTGCCGACAACCAAGAGATCACAGGCTTCGTGGCGGGCGACCAGAATGCTCAAGTGTCAATCATCACCGGCGCATGGGCGTTGCGGTTGTTCCGTGCCGAGGCCAAGGGTCATATCGCCGGCGAAACCCTTCGCCGCGAAGCCGCACGGCTGCAGAGGGTCGAGCTCGGTCATATCGAACTGATGCGGGCAAGCTGGGTGAAGGCGCGGGTGCGACACTGGCCCCTTGCCGACTTCCTCGATGCTCCGATGGAGCACATTACGCCAATCCTCGACGAGATCACGCCCCGCAGCCCGCGCCGCCCGACCGAGGCGCCGCAGCTTGCGCCACTCGACGGCTTTGGCGCCTTCATCCAAACGCTCAAGAACGCCGGCATGAACCTCCACCTCGTCGGTGACATTCCGGCAGGGGATCCGCCTCCGGCGCAGCTTGGCAGTCGCGAGCGCCCCTACCTCGTGAGATGAGCCATGGCGTTTGAAAGCTTCGTGGTTTTCGCCGAAATGCGAACCGGGTCGAACTTTCTCGAAGAAGAGCTCAACCGCATCGACGGGGTCACCTGTCACGGCGAGGCCTTCAATCCGGTCTTCATCGGCGCGCCCGACCGCAAGCAGATGATGGGGGTCGACCTGTCCGAGCGTGAGCGCGATCCGCTTCGCCTCCTCCGTCTTCTGCGGGAGCGAACGGATGGCCTGTCGGGATTCCGGTTCTTCCACGACCACGATCCAAGGATTTTCGATGCCGTCGTGGCCGACCGCAGCTGCGCCAAGATCGTGCTGACCCGCGCGCCCCTCGACAGCTACATCTCTTGGAAGATTGCCGCTGCGACGGGCCAGTGGACGCTGACGGATGCCAAGGACCGCAAGGCGGCCCTCGCCACGTTCGATGCGCCCGAGTTCGACGCGTTCCTCGACCGGTTGCAAGCCTTCCGCCTGCGCCTGACCCGCGCCCTGCAGATCACGGGCCAAGTGCCATTTCATATCGCCTACGAGGATATCGGCGATCTGGAGGTCGTGAATGGACTTGCCGACTGGCTCGGCGCGCGCGGGCGGCTCGACGAGCACAGGCCCAATCTCAAGCCGCAGAACCCCGGCACCGCAGCCGATAAGGTGGCAAACCCCGACGAGATGATCGAGGCCCTCTCCGGCATCGATGCGTTCGGGCTGACCCGCGTACCCCAGATGGAGCCGCGCCGGAGCCCGTCCGTGCCGACCTTCGTGGCGGCCCCCGAGGCCCCGGCTCTCTTCCTGCCGATCAAGGGCGGGCCCACTGAGCGTATCGAGGCTTGGCTGGCCTCCCTCGACGGCGCTGAGCTCGGCACGCTCCGGCGCGGGTTCACGCGCAAGTCGCTTCGGCAATGGCGCAACCATGCCAAGGACGGGCGCAGCTTCACTGTCCTGGCGCACCCGCTGGATCGGCTTCACCGCGCTTTTCTGCGCCACATCCTACCCGCCGATGGCCCGCAGAGCTTTCATGAGATCCGAGCCTCCCTGCGCGAGGTCTATGGCCTCCCGCTGCCCGAGGGCGACCCGGGCCCGGATTGGACGCAGGTCGACCACCGGGCGGCGTTTCTCGGGTTTCTCCGGTTCGCGCGGGCCAACCTCGCCGGTCAGACAAGCCTGCGCTCCGACCCGGCCTGGTCCAGCCAGACGTCTCTATTGCAAGGATTTGCCGAGGTCATCCTGCCCGACATGATCTTGCGCGAGGCAGATCTGGCTCGCGGGCTGGAAACGCTTGCGGCCCAGATCGCCCGCGTGTCCCCTGCCCTTCCGACCGCCGAGGCCAGGGCCACACCTGCACTCGCCGACATCTACGACGAAGAGATCGAGGCCGCCGCACGCGACGTCCACAATGTCGACTTCGTGGGGTTTGGTTTTCGCCGCTGGGACCGCGGGCGCGCCTAGGCAGCCGCGGTCGCCGGCCCGGCCGTAAGGACGGTGTGCAGCGTATCGGGGCTCTGGTTCGCCCGGAGCTTGGCGCAGATAGCCGGGTCGCGCATCGTGCGTGACACGGCCGCCAGCGCCTTGAGATGGTGCACGCCCGCATCCTCAGGAGCCACCAGAGCAAAGACCAGATCGACCGGCTGCCGGTCGACCGCCTCAAAATCCATCGGCTTATCGAGCTTGAAGAAGAGCCCGCAGAGCTGAGAGATCCCCGCAACGCGCGCATGGGGCAAGGCGATCCCGTGGCCCACCGCCGTGGGGCCAAGCGTCTCGCGTTCCATCAGTGCCTCACAAATTCGGGCCGTCGGGCAGTCGTACACATTATGCGCCACTTCCCCCAATTTCTGGAACAGGCGCTTCTTGGACGTCGACTCTGCGATGATCCGCACCGCGTCTGGCTTTAGAAGCTCAGAGAGTTGCATGTCTGCCCTTTTACTTGCCGAGGCACCTTCTGCGCACACGAACAGGCGTTTCAGGTTGTTTTGGGATCGATCCAGCCGATATTCCCGTCATCCCGGCGATACACCACATTCACCCCGTTATGCCCTTCGTTGCGAAAAACGAGAATCGGCGCGCCAGCAAGCTCCATCTGCATCACCGCTTCCCCAACTGACAGGGCAGGCACCCGTGTCTCCATCTCCGCGATGATCATAGGCTGCAGGCTATCGGGCTCCGGGCTGTCCTCCTCCGTATCAGACCCGGCAAGGATATACGTAGCCGCACCAGAGACTTCAACCGGCTCCTTACGATCGCGGTGATGATCTTTCAACCGTCGCTTGTAGCGACGAAGCTGCTTTTCCATCTTCTCGGCGCAGCTGTCGAAGGCGGCATAGATCTCGGTCGCATGCGCGCGTGCCTGTGCCGTGAGCCCGGTCGACAGGTGCACAACCGCTTCGCAGACAAACTCGTGGGCACTCTTCGAGAAGATCACCGTGGCGTCCGTTGGCCGGCCGGCATACTTGCCGACGACCTCGTCGATCTCCCGATGCACGTGAGACTGCAACGCTTCGCCGATGTCGATCTGGTGCCCACTGATCTGATAGCGCATGCCACTTCCTCCGGTTGATCCCTTGTCGGACACCCACTGCGGCCGGGCGTGCCGCGTCACGCTCCGGCCGGATGTCTCCCGGCCGAGCGCCGCGCCTGAAGTGACAGGCGCCTGCGGCGTTGCGATTTTGAGGGGATATCCATGCATTTGCGGTATTTGGCGACAGTTCGTCGGGCTATGTCAACGCCGAGATCTCCGAGCCTTGACGCGATCTCATCGTCGCTGAGCACCGCCCCCTCTCGCTCTGCGGCAATAATCTTGCGCAGGCGATCCTGGATTTCGGCGCTCGATCGGACGCCACCATTCGACTGCTGCACCGCAGAAGGAAAGAACGCCGACAGGGGGTATGTGCGCCCATGAAACAACAGCGCCGAGCCCGTAACGGCGCGGCCGACTGTGGCCGGATGCAATCCAAGTTCCTCCGCAACGGCGCGGCGCGACAAGGGCAAGGGTGCCGCCGCATGACCCGCGAAATAAGGGGCCTGCCGCTCAACCAGAACCCCGCCGACACGCAGCAGGGTACGCTTGCGAAACGACATTGCCATGATCAGTTGCCGCGCCTCGGCGCGGTGCACGGCCACGAAACCGCGCGCACTCTCATCGGGGCCTGCTGCAGCGCGGCGGATGAGGGCCTTGTCGACGCGCAACGACGGCGCCCACTCCTCAACGGGCGAGATTTGCGGCTGCCCGGTCACGTCGAGTGTCACCTGCAATTCCGGCAGAAGCGGCAGCGCGGGCAGTGCGGCGATCTGTGCCGCGGGCTCGGGCGAAAGCCGGGCAATGCGGTCGGCCAGCGCCTCTGCCTCCGCCACCCTGACCCCGAGTGCCGACGCCGCGTCCTTCATCCTGCCGCGCGCCAACAGCCCCAATACGCCGCAGACCGAGCGTGCCTGCGTTTCGTCCATCCCTTCATCCTGCAGTTGCAAGCGCAGGCAGTCCGCCAGGTCACGCGCCGCCACGCCGGCGGGCTCGCAAGCCTGCAACGCATCGCGCGCCGCTGCCACCTCGCCGGGTCGGGCACCGAGCTGGGCTGCAATCGTCTCGTCGTCTTCGGGCAGATAGCCGCGCGCATCCAGATCTTCGCTCAGATACTCCGCGAGCGCGCGCACGCGTGGCGGCAAACGCTGGCCAGCCAGCTGCAGCCGCAGATGCTCGCACAGGTTCTGAGGTGTCGGGACGGCCGTTGCGATCCGCGCTTCGGTATCAACACGACCCGCCGACGGCGCACTGTCCAAAATCAGAAACGGGTTTTCTGCCGCCGCTAGCTCGACCTTGGCCGCAAGGTCCTGCAGGGGCGCCGCAAGAATGTCCATCCCGATCGACAGCCCTGGAGCGAGCCGCTGGCGCAGCCCCAGACGCTGGTCGACCTCCATGCGAAGTCCGGTCATGCCCTTGCCTCGCAGGCGCCGGTCCCGCCCGGTTCAGCCAATCCGGAAATTCTGACCCAGATAGACCCGGCGCACATTCTCGTCGCGAACGACCTCATCGGAGGTACCGCTCATCAGCACCTCGCCGTCGTGTAGGATATACGCACGATCCACGATCTCCAACGTTTCCCTTACGTTGTGGTCGGTGATCAGCACTCCAATGCCGCGCCCCGTCAGGTCGGCCACCAGCGTTCGAATGTCGCCAACCGAGATCGGGTCAACCCCGGCGAAGGGCTCGTCGAGCAGCAGGTACTTCGGCTCGGCGGCCAAACAGCGGGCAATCTCAACCCGGCGCCGCTCGCCGCCAGACAGCGCCAGCGCCGAGGCGCGGCGCAAATGGGCAATACCGAACTCGCTCAGCAGCTCCTCAAGCCGGTCGCGCCGCTTGTAGCTGTCCCGCACCGTGATCTCGAGGATCGCGGCGATGTTCTCTTCGACCGTAAGGCCTCGAAAGATCGAGACTTCCTGCGGCAGATAGCCGATGCCAAACCGCGCCCGGCGATACATCGGAAGGGTCGTCACATCGCGGCCGTCGATCTCCACGAGACCCGATTCCGGCGTGATGAGCCCTGCAATCGCATAGAAGGTCGTGGTCTTGCCCGACCCGTTGGGCCCGAGAAGCGCGGCCACCTCGCCCCGCCGCAGCTCCAGGCTCACGTCGCGGATCACCGGACGTTTGCGATAGCTTTTGCGCAGGCGCTCGACGCGCAGGCCCTGATCGCCGTCGGTGACGGCCAGTTCTGCCACCGACCGGGTCATTGCGAGGCTCCGCCAGCATCTTCGGGCCCCTGATTGAAGAGAACACGTACACGCCCCTCCATCACGCCCTGTCCGGTATCCACGTTCACCGTCAGCTGTTCGCCCGCGATCGTGTTGGTGCCCTGCGTCAGCAAAACGTCGCCCGTCATCACCACCACACCGCTCACGACCGTATAGATCGCGCGCTCGGCCTCCGCAGCCTCGTCTCCATTGAACATGGTCACACTGCCGGCGGCATCTACCCGTTCGATGCGGTTCTCACCCGTCGGGCCCGCGCCATAGACGACATCCACCTTGTCGCCCGCGAGCCGCAGCGTCCCCTGGGTGATCACCACATTGCCCGTAAAAACGGCCGTTCCCCCATCCTGGTCGAAGTCGAGCTGGTCGGCCACCACCTCGACCGGTGCATCGGGGTCGCGCTGTCCTTCGCCGAAATTCACCTGCGCGCCCTGCGCAACGGCCAGGCTCGGCACGGCGAACGTGGCTGCGGCGGCCACCGCCTGAAGAACGGTCGAAAGATGCACGGCAAATCCTTACTGACTGCGTGGGGTATATAGCAGCCGCACACCGCCTTTGAACACCACGCGCGATCCTGACCCTTCGCCACGTGTTGTAAGTTGCATCTCGCCGCCGGTGATTCGCAGGTTGGGCCCGGTCACCTCCACCGGGCCTGGGGCCTCGGCAAGCGTCCCGTCGAGCCGCGCACCCAGCACATCCGTCGTCAGCCGGTACCCATCGTCGGTGATCACAACCACAGACCCGGCCAGATCAATGATCTGATCTCCGGTGTTGAGTGTGCCGCTCTCGGCGCTCACCGTCATGGCGCCGCCATCGGCCTCCACCAGCCGCCCCTCGAACACCCGCACATCCACCAGATCGCTGTCATCCTGACGGGGCAGCGCCACCTCGGCCGTCGCCGATATGTCACCGCCCGCCTCGGTCCGGCCGGTGTAGGTCGGAGCGTTGATAGATCGCTCGCGCACGATCTCGCGCAGATCCCGCTCGACGAACGGGAGCGCACCCCGCTCGGGCGTTCGCGCCAGCAGAAAGAGCGAGGCCAGGATCGCCAGAGCCGCCAGCGGAAGCAGCACTTTCGCCCGGGCAACGAAGCGAGAATATCGATTGTCGGCGCGCGCCATGGCTCACACGATACCAGCCCTGAGGCAATCGTGTACGTGAATGAGACCTGCAGGGCGCCCGCCGTCGTCCGGATACACCGCGAAGAGGCAGGTGATATTGCGGCCGTTGCTGTTGCGGCCGTTCATTTGTGCCAGCGCCTCCTCGGCGAGCGCGTCGGGCGAGATCGTCTTGGGCGCGCGCGTCATGACCTCGTCGGCCCGTCGCCCCATCAGCCCGTCCATGCTGCGACGCAAATCGCCATCCGTGACGATCCCGGCCAGCGCACCGGCTGTGTCGACGACCCCGGCCACGCCGAACCCTTTCTGCGTCATCGTGAGGAGAACCTCGCCCATCGGCGCGTCTTCCGGCACCAGAGGCAGCTCGTCTCCCGCATGCATAAGGTCGGCCACACGCGACAGCTGGCTGCCCAGCCGCCCCCCGGGATGGAACTCGCGGAAGTTTTCGGGCGTGAAGCGGCGATGCTCCATCAGCGCCACGGCCAGCGCGTCGCCCAGCGCCAGCGTCATCGTCGTCGACGTGGTCGGCACCACACCGGTGCCACAGGCCTCTTCGGCCTTCGGGAGCAACAGCGCCACGTCGGCCCTGCTCAAAAGGGTCGACTCCGCCCGTGCCGCCACTCCGATCAGCGGGATCGCAAACCTGCGGGTATAGGCGATCATGTCGGCCAGCTCGGGGGTTTCGCCGCTGTAGGACAAAAGCAGCAGGACATCCCCCTGCGCCATCATCCCCAGATCGCCGTGACTGGCCTCGGCGGGATGCACGAAATGGGCGGGGGTGCCCGTCGAGGCAAAGGTTGCCGCCGTCTTGCGCGCGACATGGCCCGACTTTCCCATGCCCGACACGATCACCCGCCCCCGCGCCGCAAGGATCAGCGCAACCGCCTCGGCAAAGCTTGGGCCGAGCGCGCCACCCAGCGCCTCAAGGCCTGCCGCCTCGCACGCAATCACGCGGCGCCCGGTGGCCAGCAGCTTGTCGGGGTCAGGCGCGCCCATGCTCAATGCGCGAAGATGTCGATTTCCGGCCAGCCCGCCAAATCGAGCTGCGCGCGCGTCGGAAGAAAATCGAAACAGGCTTGCGCCATCTCCATGCGGCCCTCACGGACCAGGCGCGCATCCAGCACCTCTTTCAGGCGATGGAGGTAGAACACATCCGACGCAGCATACGCCTGCTGTGCATCCGACAGCTCACCGGCACCCCAATCCGAGCTCTGCTGCTGTTTCGAAATGTCGATCTCCAGGAGCTCCTGCAGAAGGTTCTTCAACCCATGCCGATCCGTATAGGTGCGCACCAGCTTCGAGGCGATCTTGGTGCAGTAGACCGGTGCCGTCACGACGCCAAACGTGTGCTGAAGCAGCGCGATGTCGAACCGTCCATAATGGAAGAGCTTGAGCACATCGCCATCGGCCAGCAGCCGCATCAGGTTCGGCGCCTCGCCCTGCCCCGGCGCGATCTGCACCAGATGCGCCGAGCCGTCGCCGCTTGACAGTTGCACAAGACACAGGCGGTCCCGATGCGGGATCAGACCCATCGCCTCGCAATCAACGGCAACCACATCGCCAAGATCCAGCCCATCGGGCAAGTCGTTCTGGTAAAGGGAAACGGTCACGTCAGACCTCCGCATGCCGGCGTGCTGATCGCGCGAGGGATAGGCTCTGCCGCCAGGAATGGCAATCGCTGCCAAATTGCCGCGCGGGCATCTGGCCCTTGGGCGCGGCGCCGCATGGTCCGGCTAGGACTCGCCCCAGATGTTCTGCGCCTCAGGCGCGAGAATGGGATCGGTCTGTCGTGCTTGACCCGACCGTGCCGTACGCTCTGCGCGACCGGGCCGTCGGTGTACTCCAATCCCGCAGGTCAGGCCATCGCCCGCGGCCACAACTGCGGAAAGAACTCACCGGCAATGCGGTCGCCCTCGCCATAGCCCTCGGCCTCGAACAAGGCGCGCTCGCCCTTGGCCCAATCCCCCCGATACCGGATAACCCCATCCGGCGCGGTCATCCTCAGGGTGAACCGCCGTACGGTCTCGCTCGGGGTGACCGACGACAGCCCGCCATGGAGCGTCCGCATGTCAAAGTAGATGCAGTCGCCAAGATCCAGATCCCACTGCAGAAGCTCATAGGCCTCGGGATCGGCGTTGATGTCCGGCGGCTGGTGATAGGTCTTCCCTGCCACCACCTGCGGCTCCAGGCTCGGGTGACCATCGGCAAAGCGCACGCGCATGAAGAGCTTGTCCCACAGGTGCGATCCACGCACGAAGGCGATGCCATTGTCCTTAGTCACCGGTTCGAGCGGCAGCCACAGCACGCACATCGTCCCCTCGAAGTCGAAATAGGCGAGGTCCTGGTGAAAGGGCGGCCTGGAGGCCGAGCCCGCCTCCCGCAGAAACCAATTGTCCATCACCAGGTTGATCGTCGGCGCGTCGAGCAGTTCGGCCGCGATAGGCGCGCAGGGGGCGTGTCGGACGAAGTCCTCGAACTCCGGGATCTTGTTCCACGCCCAGAAGTCTTCGAAGTAACCTGGCGCGTCGGGATCCTTGGTGTGGCGCGTAAAATTGTCCGTCGGGTTGGCCACGTCGGCTTCCATGCCCGAGCGCAGGGTCGCGAGCCAATCGGCTGAGAATTTGCCCCGCAAGACGGCCGCTCCGTCGCGGCGAAACGCCTCCCGCTCCTCGGCAGTGGTGTAGCTCATCACATCCATCCGTCCGCCCCCCTGGCATCGGGGACCGATGCAGTCCGCCCCCGCTGGCTCAACTTGACGGTCCGGCAAGCAGCCTGCAACCCGCGTTGCAAGCGCAAAGCCCAGACGGCTCGGCGCATCGTGCAGGAAAGGTCTGCGGGTATCTCGCAACCCGCCACGGCAAGGCAAGCCGTCCGCGTTGAAGGTCCAAAAGGCAGGGTCGGTCAAGTCGAACGACGGCGCGGGCCTATGGCTCCTCAAGCGCGGTGGCTGCGGGCCTCAGACCTTGCCGCCTTGAACGCAGCCAGGTCGGAAGAGAAATCGGCGCGACCAACAGAGCAGAGCGAAGGGTGCAAAGCGATACAAGCCTGAGGACGTCATCTCAAAGCTGAGAAACGCTTAGCTGCGCTTGGCGGAGGGCATGCGGGCTAGCGAAGGTGAGCGGCGCTTGGGCACCTATGATCCATTCTAAGAATTCAGAACTTTAATCTTGCAAGCTGCATCCCAGATGGATGCCGCTTCTCGTTCTATCTTGTGGGAGCGGCCGGCCACAGGTCGGCTGCTCCCGCCGATAGATCAATGCTCGAGGAACTCCATCAGGCCCACGCGACCGTCCCGGTTGCTGTCGAACTCGGCCAAGACCACGTTCGGGTCCTCCCGGGGCTCCTCGAGCCCGTCGTCGCCGAGGATCGCCGCGATACAGGCCTCGCTCAGGCCCTCTTCGGCAAGGTAGGCCGCCTCTTCCTCGCGGTCGCCCCCGCCCAGAAGCAGCGTCACCTCGTCGAGCGTGACATAGCCGTTGCCATCCTCGTCGAACTCCAGGAATTCGCGCGCGCGCTCGGCCACCAGAAAGGCCTCCAGCTCCTCGAAGGTCACGCTGCGGCTGCCGTCGGAATCGAGCTCCAGCACGCGCTCTTCCGCGAGCTCGGCCGGTGAACGCGACATCTCGGCGGTCTCCGCTGCGATCTCCTCTTCGATGAACGTGCCGGCGCAGGCCGGGGGCACGGTCTCGGGCTCGAACGGCTCCTCGGCAAATTCGGCGGTCAGCTGCACCGCGTATTCCTCGGGCGTGATCATCCCGTCGCCGTCGCGGTCGACCTCGGCGAAGGTCACCCGCGCCTCGCGCGCGGCCGAGGCAATGGCCGGCGTCTGCGCCGCGAGGGAATAGACTGCGGCCAGCCCCAACGCCGTTGCGCCGAAAATGCCCATGCGGACGGAGGCAGATGAAGTCATGCGTGCCATGGTAAAGGCTCCTGTCTGATCAATCGGGTCAGCAGGACGGGCCAGCTCATGGCTCAGAACGCTCCGGATGGTCTCGCTCACGCTTTCGCCGCGCTCCGCGCTCAACGCCGATATCGCCGACTTCAGCTCGGGCGACACGCGCAGTTCGATGGATTGCGTCTTCTTCGAGTTCGAGGGGTCAGCCATGGTTCTCAGCCTTTGCCAGGTCGTCGCTGCACCGCGAGCCACACCGGAGAATCGCCCGAAATTCAAAGCAGGTTCGTGTCGGGAAGCCAGAAAAATCGTGTCCGGACAACGCAAATTCAAGGGCTTAGCGCTTGACCGGTTTGGTGCGATCGCCTTGTTCGCCGGCCAGATCGCCCACGGTCCAAGGCCGATGTTTGTCTCAAATCTTCCCGCTGCGCCGCAATTCTGCCCTGCCCGGGTAACACCCCGTTAACCCCTCAGCGGCCATGGTGGAGCCATTCTCTCAGGTGGGGGCCTGAACCGGATGACGACATTGCCAGCCTCGCTCCCAACCGCCTTAGCCGTCTTTTCCTTTATCGCCGCGCCGTCGCTCGTCACCGTGGGCTTCGCCAAGGCGACCGACAATCCCAACCTCAGGCCCATGGCCATTTCGGAGACCAGCGTCGCGGCCAGCGATATCGAGATCAATGCGCCGCATGTCCGTGTGCGGATCTTCTGGGCCGGCTCGGCCCCGGGCTATGCCGGCCCCGCCGACCTGTCGAACGCAATCCGCACCGTCTTCGCTGCCAAAGGCGTCGACACCCGCATCGCCGTGCTCGACGAGGCGACGCCGGGATCGACCACGCTGGACATGCGCGCGGGGCGCGAGCATTTCGGCCCGTTCCCGGTGTCCGAGGCCGCGCGCCATGTCGAGCCTGCGGTGCAAGCGGTCCGCTTTGCCCGCAGCCGCCTCGAACGGAGCGACGACGCCGATCAACTCTTCCGCTGGAAGTAGGGCGGCGGCCTCAGATTTCGGCGCGCCGGTCGATCCGCAGATAGGCTTTCAGGCGCGCGCCCGGCACATACCGTCCCTTCGTCCGCCGGCGCAGCGCGTCGACCCTTGGCGAGGGCGCAACGCCCGTCACCACGCCCTCGGCCTCCACCACGCGCGCCGCGCGGGCATAGCGCACCACTGGTGCCGAGCCTTTCACGCGGCCGGACCGGTCGAGAATGTGCTTGGCCATAGCTGCCTCCCTTTCATGCGTCTGGGGGGCCACCCTAACCGATTCGGCCCTCAGGACCCAAGCCGCGCCGCCGCCCACGCGCCGGCATCCGCCACCACCGGGTCCTGCTCGTGCGCAAGGGCCCGCGCAACCGGGGCCAGCTGCGCCCGTCCCGAATTGCCGATCGCATAGGCCACATTGCGCACGAAGCGCCCGCGCCCGATCCGCTTGATCGGGCTGCCCGAGAACATCTCGCGAAACCCGGCATCGTCGAGCCGCGCCAGCGCATCGAGGCGCGGCGCGTCCAGCCCGCCCCGTGCGGCATACCGCATCTCCCGCGCCTCGACCGCGAACTTATTCCAGGGGCAGACGGCCAGGCAATCGTCACAGCCATAGATCCGGTTGCCGAGCTTCGGGCGCAGCGCCTCGTCAACCGGCCCCTTATGCTCAATCGTCAGATAGCTGATGCAGCGCCGCGCATCGAGCTGGTAGGGCGCCGGGAACGCCTCGGTCGGGCACACATCCAGGCACGCCCGGCAGCTCCCGCAATGGTCCACCTCCGCGGCGTCCGGCTCCAGCACAGCGGTGGTAAAAATCGCCCCGAGGAACACCCAGTTTCCAATGCCGCGGCCCAAGAGGTTCGTGTGCTTGCCCTGCCAGCCGAGCCCCGCCGCCTGCGCAAGCGGCTTCTCGGCCACGGGTGCCGTGTCGACGAACACCTTCACCTCGACGCCCGCCTCGGCCACCAGCCACCGCGCCACCCGCTTCAGCCGTTTCTTGACCAGGTCGTGATAGTCCTTGCCGCGGGCATAAACGCTCACCGTGCCCAGGTCCGGCTCCGTCAGGGTCGCCAGCGGGTCGCTCGTGGGCGCGTAGCTTTCGGCGAGCATCACGATGGAGCGCACCTCCGGCCAGAGCACGCGCGGATCTCCGCGCCAGTCCAGCCGCTCGGCCATCCAGCCCATCTGGCCATGCCAGCCCTTGTCCACAAAAGCCCTCAGGCGTCGGGGCACTTCCGGCACGGCATCGGGCGCGCACACGCCCATTGCGGCAAATCCCGCAGCCTCGGCCTCTGCCGCCAGCCGCGCTTTCAACCCGGTCTCCCCGCCGCTCACCAGCCCGCCTTGGTCCCAGACACATAGTGGGCCGCATCCGTCACCGCCGGCAGCCCGGTCTCCTCTTTCAGCCAGCACATCTGCCGTTTGCCCTCATCGGGATGGGTCGACTGCGAAAAGGTGAAGGTCTGGCACCGCGCCTCGGCCTCGCAGGTCGACACGCACTCCTGCAGGCTCCGCATCCGGCGCGAGGAATAGTCGCCGCCATGCAGTTCAACATGCGCCCGCACCTCCATCACGTCGCTCTGTGCGTCGCTGTCGCGCCGGGCAAGCTCTGCCCGATCCTCTTCGGTCAGCAGCCAGCCATCGTCCGCCCCCGCCGATTTGACCGCCGACAACAAGGTCTCGGCACCGCCCCCGCCAAGGCCCAGAAGCCGCTTGATCTCGCTCCGAAACGACAGGCCGACGGCCGTCGCGATGCCGCCGCCCACGACTGCGCCACCGAGTGCGAAGAGGGCGCTTCGCCGACTGATGACCCGGGGGCTGTCACTCATCGTGCGTGTCCTCTCATGCCTGACCGGACAGATGATCGCCCAGCCGCGCGGCCAGCGCCATCAGGTTCAATGTCGGATTGGCATAGCCGCCTGTGGTGAAGACCGACGAGCCCGCAACGAACAGGTTGCGATAGCCGTGCACGCGGCAATCAGCATCCACCACGCTTGTGCGCGGGTCGGTGCCCATACGCGTCGTGCCCATCGTGTGGCCGCCGCCCTCGACCTCGCGCACCAGCGCCCGGTTCAACACCCGCACCCGGCCGCGCCCCGACGCCAGAAGGCTGTCGTTCAAGAGCTCCAGGCACCGGTCCACCGCGCGAAACGCCCCGGCATCCACATGGCACATGGCCCTGAGCCGCGGCATGCCCGCCGGGTCCCGCCCCTCGGCGATCCGCACCCGGTTCTCGGGGTCGGGCAGCATGTCGGACTTCGCGGTCACCGCAAAGGCATGCGCGCCCTCTCCCAGCCGCTCGGCCACGAAGGTCTCCACCGGGTCGCTCTCGCTGATGGCCGAGGGCGACAGTTCCAGCGACACATCGTGCCGCCCGCCGAGCGCCGCGTATCCCGCCTCATCGGGCTCGATCGCCTCGATTCCGTCGCCAAAGCTCGCCGGAGTCGCCGGCAGTCGCAGATCGGCCGAGGCCACGAGGCGCCCGCAATTGTGGTAGGTGGGATGCTCCATCAGATAGCGGCCCACCTGGTCGGTCTCATTGCCCACCGCGGCGCTCTCGCCATCGGTCGAGTTGAGCAGGATCTGTGGGTTGCCCATGCCGCCGGCCGCCAAGATCACTGACTGCCCGGGTTGCAGCGCCACGTCGCGCACACCCTGCCCCGTCACGTACAGCGAAACGCCGATGATCGACCGACGATCCGCCGCCGGCCGAACCGCACAGACGGTGGTGCCCACGGCAATGTCGACCCCTGGCATGCCTTCCAGCAGCTCCGGCTCGAACGCGAGGTTCAGCACAGCGCCGATTGAGACCGGCCGAAAGGTGAACCCGTCGATGAAGGGCGCCGTGTAATGCGCCGCCGCCCTCGGCCGCCGCAACAGCTCCATCGCGTAATCGAGGTAAGGGTCCAGATCGGTGCGCCCGATCGGCCAGTCCCGCAGGTTGCGCTCAGACAAGGGCACGACCCATCCAGCCCAGGCCGCCGAACTGCCACCCAGCGCGCGGATCCAGTGCGTGGGCCAGTAAGAGCCATCGAAATGCCCGCGCCCGTACATGCCCGTAAAGCGCGCATGGAGATCGGCATCAAACTCAGACGGCCCGGATTCAAGGATCAGGGCACGCCGCCCCGCCGCTGAGAGCCGCCGCGCCAGCGCATAGGCCGCCAGCCCCGATCCCGCGATCAGGAACTCGTAGCGATCGAAAGTCAGGCCATCAATGTCGACGCGCATGGTCCTTCCCCTTGTCCTGACGTCGGGCCAGTGGCCGGCGCGGCTCAGAAGTCCAGATCGGCGTAGTGCGCCGGCGGCGGGAAGCCGGGCACCTGGTCGGCCAGCAGCCCCCGGAACGCCGGCCGCGACTTGATCTTGGCGTACCAGTCCTTGACGTTCACACTCCGGTGCCAGTCGATGTCCGAGATATAGTCCAGCGCCGACAGATGCGCCGCCGCCGAGAAGTCCGCCAGGGTCATCACGTCGCCGGCCAGCCACCGCCGCTGGTCGAGCAGCCAGTGCATATAGTCGAGGTGGAACTTCACCGCCTTGGCCCCCGCCTTCACGTTGCGGCTGTCGGGAAAGCCCTCTTTCGAGATCTTCTTGTTCACCCGCTCATAAAGCAGGTTTCGCGTCACCTCGCTGTGGAACTTGTCGTCGAACCACGCGCAGAGCCGGCGCACCTCATAGCGCGCGTCGGCCCCCTTCGGCATCAGCGCCGGCTCGGGATGCGTTTCCTCCAGATACTCGCAGATCGCCTGCGCCTCGGGCATCATCCGCGCGCCCATCCGCAGCACGGGCACCTTGCCGGCCGGGTTGCGCCGCAGGAAATCGGGGTCGCGTTCCCAATAGCGTTCCTCGATCAGTTCCACCTCGATCTTCTTTTCCGCCAGCGCCAGCCGCACCTTGCGGCAGAACGGGGAAAGGGGAACGTGGTAGAGACGCATCATGGGCTGGGTCCAGGGCTCGCGGGTCGGCAATCCGTCACCCAACCGTCATGGAGCGGTGGGCCGCGCAATTCAATCCCCTCGGCCCACGCCACTCACCGGCTGAAGCAATCCGCCCGTCCATCGACCTCGATCGTCGCCGCCCCGTCCGCGATCGACGCCGCGCGCCCGCGAAGCCACGAGGTGGGGTTCGCGGCGTCTCGCGCTTTGGGGTTGGGCAGAACGGACGCAAGACGCGCCGCCTGCGTGGCCGACAGGTTGGCTGCCGACACCCCGAAATAGTCTTGCGCCGCGGCCTCAACCCCAAACACTCCTTCGTCGAATTCGGCCACGTTGAGGTATACCTCCAAGATCCGCCGCTTCGACCAGACAAGCTCGACCGCGGGCGTCAGCACCGCCTCGAACGCCTTCCGCACCCAACTCCGCCCCTGCCACAGGAACACGTTCTTCACGGTCTGCTGGCTGATGGTCGAGGCCCCGCGGTTGGCCCCCTCCTCCAGCGCGATGCGGATCGCCGCCATGTCGAACCCCCAATGGCGGCAGAAATTCGCGTCCTCCGCCGCCACGACCGAGCGCGCCATCACGGGGGCGATCTGCTCCATCGGAACCCAGTCGCGCGAGATACTGCCCAGACGAACCCGTTCCGACAGGATCGTGTGGGTGGTCGGCGGGTTCACCACGGCGAACAGGCAGACAATCGCGGTCAACAGAACGGCCGGCACCAGCACAATCCAGCGCATTGCCCGGCGCAGCCATCGCGCCAAGGCAACAAGCGGCCGCGGGCGGCGCCACCGCACCGCCCTCTCGACCGAAGATTTGCCCTTCGCGGATCTCTTCCGCGACCGGCTCGATTTCGTTGCCTGTTTCGCCACGCCCGCCTTCTAGCGAAGCTCACGCGTCCTGATAAGCCGCGATGCAACGGAACGTGCCGGTTCAGTTGCCCTGTGTTGGCATAATCGAACAACACACACTGTCCGATGGTTTCTGAGGCGGCCCGCGGTCCACAGATCCGCGTCCCGCGCCGGCCCAAGCCTGCAATGCCGCGCCTCTTATCCCGCAACACGACTCAACCCACCCCGACGGGCAGGCGGCCTCATTCCGCCGGCACGGCCTCTTTCTCGATCCCGAGCGGATGGGGCAGCTTGCCGAGCATCTCCTTCGGGCAAACCTGCAGGAAGTGCGCGCGTTCGATGTCCCAATGCTGCAGGATATCGGCCGCACGCCGGCTTCCCGTCTCTTCAAGGTGCCGCACGATCAGGCCCTTCAAGTCGGCCTCCCAATAGGGCTCGGCGAGCGGGCCGGCCACCAGCGTCTCCATGTTCATCATTGCCGGCGCAAGGCCCTCGGGATCGTGCAGATAGGCCATCCCGCCCGTCATACCGGCCCCGAAATTGGCCCCGATTTCTCCCAGGATCACGGCAACGCCCCCAGTCATGTACTCGCACCCGTTCGAGCCGCAGCCTTCCACCACCACCTTGGCGCCTGAGTTCCGCACCGCAAACCGCTCGCCGGCCCGCCCTGCGGCAAACAGAAAGCCGTCGGTCGCGCCATAAAGAACAGTGTTGCCGATGATGACGTTGTCGTGCGCCACCAGCGGCGAGGCCATCGGCGGGCGCACCACGATCGTGCCGCCCGACAGGCCCTTGCCGACATAGTCGTTGGCATCGCCGGCCACCTCGAGCTTCAGCCCCGGCGCCGCAAACGCCCCGAGCGACTGCCCCGCCGACCCTGTCAGCTTCACATGCAGATGGTCGGGCTGCAGGCCGTTCCGCATCCCGAACCGCTGCACGATATGGCTCGACGTGCGCGTTCCGATCGTCCGCAGCGTGTTCTGCACGGCATAGCTCACCTGCATCTTCTCGCCGTCCTCCAGGAAGCGCGCCGCATCCTTGACGATTTCCGCATCGAGCGTGTCGCGCACCGTGTTACGCGGCTTATCGCGGTCGAAGGTCAGGCTCTCGGCCCCATCCACCGTGATCAGCATCGGGTTGAGGTCGAGGTCGTCTAGATGGGCCGATCCGCGAGATACCTGCGTGAGCAGATCCGCCCGCCCGACCACATCCGACAGTGACCGCGCGCCGATCGAGGCCAGAATCTCGCGCACCTCGGTCGCGTAGAAGGTGATGAGGTTCACCACCTTGTCGGCATCGCCCGTAAACTTCGCCCGCAGCCGCTCGTCCTGCGTACACACGCCCACAGGGCACGTGTTCGACTGGCATTGCCGCACCATGATACAGCCCATGGCGATCAGGGCCGCCGTGCCGATCCCGTACTCCTCGGCGCCCATCATCGCGGCCATGACGATGTCGCGTCCCGTGCGCAGACCGCCATCCGTCCGCAAGGTGATCCGTTCGCGGAGCTTGTTCATGGCCAGCACCTGATGCGCCTCGGTCAGGCCCATCTCCCACGGGAGGCCGGCATACTTGATCGACGTCGCCGGTGACGCTCCCGTACCACCGTTATGGCCCGAGATCAGGATCACGTCGGCCTCGGCCTTGGCCACGCCCGCCGCAATCGTGCCGACGCCCGACGAGGCGACGAGCTTCACCGTCACCTTGGCCCGTGGGTTGATCTGCTTGAGGTCATAGATCAGCTGCGCAAGGTCTTCGATGGAATAGATGTCGTGGTGCGGCGGCGGCGAGATCAGCGTGACGCCGGGCGTCGAATGCCTCAGCCGCGCGATCAGCTCGGTCACCTTCATCCCGGGCAGCTGGCCGCCCTCCCCAGGCTTGGCGCCCTGGGCAACCTTGATCTCCAGCTCCTCGCAATGGTTGAGGTATTCCGCCGTCACACCGAAGCGGCCCGAGGCGACTTGCTTGATCTTGGCCGACGGATTGTCGCCGTTGGCCTCGGGCACGAAATGCGCAGGATCCTCGCCGCCCTCGCCTGAATCGGACTTCGCACCGATCCGGTTCATCGCGACGTTGAGCGTCTTGTGCGCCTCGGGGCTCAGCGCCCCAAGGGACATGCCCGGCGTCACGAACCGCTTCCGGATCGAGGTGATGCTCTCCACCTCCTCGATCGGGATCGGCTTGCCGAGCGCTTTGATGTCCAGAAGGTCGCGCAGGTGGATCGGCGGGTTCGCCCGCATCTTGGCCGAGTATTGCTTCCAGATCTCATAGGACCCGCGAGCACAGGCGGTCTGCATCATGTGCATCGAGGTCGCTTCCCACGCATGGGTCTCGCCCGACCGCCGCGCCTTGTAGAAGCCGCCAATGGGCAGAATATCGGTCCCGCCGCGCCAGCCGCGGGCGTGCACCTCTTCCACTTTCTTCTGGATGCCAGCCACGCCGATCCCCGAGATCCGGGAAATCATGCCGGGGAAATATTCCGCCGCCATCGCCCGGCCAAGGCCCACCGCCTCGAAGTTCAGCCCGCCCCTGTAAGACGAGATCACCGAAATCCCCATCTTCGACATGATCTTCAGAAGGCCCGCATCGATGGCCTTGCGGTAGCGCGCGACGGCCTCGGTCAGCGGCCCGTCCAACAGCCCGCGCTCGATCCGGTCGGCAAGCGAATCCTCGGCCAGATAGGCGTTTACCGTCGTCGCCCCACAGCCAATGAGCACGGCGAAATAGTGCGGGTCGATGCACTCGGCCGCCCGCACGGTGAGCGAACAGAAGGTCCGCAGGCCCTGCCCCGTCAGCCCTGAATGGACGGCCGACGTCGCCAGGATCATCGGCATCGGCACCCGGTCCGGGCCTTGATGCTGGTCGGTCAGGATGATGTGCCCCGCGCCCGAGCGCACGGCGTCCTCGGCCTCCTCGCGGATCCGGGCCAGCCCCTCGCGCAGCGCGTTGGGCCCTGCCCCCGCCGCGAAGGTACAGTCGATCTCAACCATCGGGCTGTCGAACGCCTCCACCAGCCGGTCGAACTGCGCGTTGCCCAGGAACGGGCTGTCGAGCACGATGATCTCGGTCTGGCTGGAATCCTCGTCGAGCACGTTCTTGAGATTGCCGAAGCGCGTCTTCAGGCTCATCACGCGGTATTCGCGCAGACTGTCGATCGGCGGGTTCGTCACCTGGCTGAAGTTCTGCCGGAAGAAGTGGCTGAGCGGCCGATACTTCTCCGACAGCACCGCCGAGGGCGTGTCATCGCCCATCGACGCCAGCACCTCCTTGCCGTCCTCGGCCATGGGCGCCAGCACCTGCTCGAGCTCCTCCACCGAGTATCCGGCAGCGATCTGACGCTTGCGCAGCTCGCCCCCGGTAAAGAGGGGCGCTTCGGCGACGCCCGCCAAGGCGCCATCGAGCTCATTGATCTTGCTCACCCACGCGCCGAAGGGCTGTGACGCGGCCAGCTTGTCCTTGATCTCGACATCGTGGAAGAGCTTGCCCTCCACCATGTCCACCGCGATCATCTGCCCGGGCCCAAGCGCTCCCTTCTCGACCACGGTGCGCTCGTCGGTCGGCACCATCCCCACTTCGGAGCCGGCGATCAGCAGGCCCTCGCCCGTCACCACATAGCGCATGGGGCGCAGGCCATTGCGGTCGAGCCCGCCGCACACCCAGCGCCCGTCGGTCATCGCCAGAGCCGCCGGCCCGTCCCACGGCTCCATCACCGAATTCACATAGGAGTACATGTCGCGCCAGGCCTGCGGCAGCTCCACCGCCTGCTTCGACCAGCTCTCGGGCACCAGCATCGTCTTGGCCATCGGCGCATCGCGCCCTGCCCGCACCAGCACCTCGAACACCGAGTCGAGCGCCGCCGAGTCGCTCGAACCCTGGGCAATGATCGGCTTGATGTCGTCCGCCATCTCGCCGAACGCCGCCGAGGTCATGCGGATCTCGTGGCTCTTCATCCAGTTCACGTTGCCCTTCAGCGTGTTGATCTCGCCATTGTGGGCCAGCATCCGGAAGGGCTGCGCGAGCCACCATTGCGGGAACGTGTTGGTCGAATAGCGCTGGTGATAGATCGCGAACGCGCTCTCGAACCGCGCATCCATCAGGTCGGGGTAAAACTCGCCCACCTGCTCGGCCAGCATCATCCCCTTATAGATGATCGACCGGCACGACAGCGAGCAGACATAGAAATCGGGCACCCGCGCTGCCACCGCCGCTTTCTCGATCCGGCGACGGATAACATAGAGCTCCCGCTCGAACGTCTCCTCGTCGACGCCCTTGGAATTCGCGATCAGGATCTGCTCGATCTCCGGCCGGGTCGCGTTCGCCTTCTCGCCCAGCACCCCGATATTCGCGGGCACATGTCGCCAGCCATAAATGTAGTAGCCTTTGCGCAGGACCTCGGTCTCCACAATCGTCCGCGCCGTCTCCTGCGCGCCGAAGTCGGTGCGCGGCAGAAAGATCTGACCGACCGCGATCATGTGCTCCATGTCGGGCTCATGCCCGGTGCGCCGGATCTGGTCATAGAAAAACGGCACCGGGATCTGCACGTGAATGCCCGCCCCGTCGCCCGTCTTGCCATCGGCGTCCACCGCGCCGCGGTGCCAGACGGCCTTCAGGGCATTGATCCCATCCTCCACCACCTTGCGACTGGCCTTGCCGTCGATCGAAACCACAAGGCCCACCCCGCACGAGGCGTGCTCGTCGGCCTCGGAGTACATGCCGTTCTCGGCCATCCACGTGCGCTTGGCGGTCTCTGCGGCGGGCCAGCTGTCGTCGTAGATCGTCATGGCAAATCCCCCTCGATGTGGCGGTTCTTCGTTTCGTACTCGGCGCGCGTCTTGCGCCGATGGTCGCCGGCCAGCGGCGCATAGGCCGTGGCGCGGTCGGTGTAGATCTCCGAGATCAGCGGAAACTCCGCCGCCCCGTCAAAAAGCCCCGGCATCAGCTCATAGGGCGCATCGTCGGTATCGGTGTCTCGCAGCCACAGATGTGTCCCGCACCGCGGACAAAAGGCGCGTTCTGAAAAATGGGTGGAAGCATAGCGGGCCACCTCGCCGGTGACCGTCACCGCCGCCGGTTCCGCCTCGAAAGCCCCCCAGATCGTGCCGTTCCAGCGCTGGCACATGCGGCAATGGCAGACACCCACCGCCCCCAGATGCGGGCCGGCCACGCGCACCGTCACGGCCCCGCACAGGCAATGGCCCTCCATCGCCTCCTCTCTGCGATACGCGTCCAGCCAGGAACGATCGTTCGGCGCGTTCATTCCGGCGGCCCTCCACTTGCGACCATCTCCATCACCTCGGCTTCGGTCAGGCGCTTGCGCTCCCCGGCAAAAGCGTGACTTGCGGGTTTGGCATCGATGTACACCTCGGTGTCAAAGCTCAGGTCATCGAAACTATCGAGCGACCCGGCCGACAGGCTCGTCAGCCCCTGCATCGGCCCTTCGGCCGTCATGCGCCAGAACAGGCTGGAGCCGCAGATCTTGCAAAAGCCGCGCTCTGCCCAATCCGACGACGCGTAGGTGGCGATGTTGTCCGCACCCTGCCAGGTGACGCCACCAGGCGGAACCTCCAGGCCAAACTCGATCCCGCCCGTGAATTTGCGGCACATCCCGCAATGGCAGGCGCCATAACGCGTGGGCGGCTCCGCCAGCGTGTAGCGGACAGCGCCGCAAAGACAGCCCCCGGTTCCAGGGTTCGTCATTGGCCAACCTCCTCCAATGCGGCGCGGGTGCCGTCTTCGGAGCACCCCAGGCTCGCCCGCTCGGCGCCAAACCTTGCATCGCCCGGCCGGTGCAGGCGCAGCGGGCTCCAATCCTCGTCGAAGATCTCGCCGTCCTCCTCAAGCCGCACCTGGCCGAAAAGCATCACGCCTGCATCGGCGAGAAAGAGCGCCTGGGCATCGAACACCTCGAACGGGTGCGTCTCGCCGGCCTCGGTGACGGTCTCGTGCATCCGCGCTTCCAGCAGCACTTCGCCGTCCACGGTCTGCTCTTCGCCGGTCAGCACCACCCAACCCTCCACGGTCGAGGTCGACCGGTTGCGCCGCACGATCCCGCGCCAGTCGTTGACCATCTCGAACGCGTAGCGGACCCGTTCACCCGCGCCGAGGGCCGTGTTGGAGAAGCGCGCCTCCGGCGTCCCCACCAACCAGGCGCGTTCATCGTCATCGACGAACCACGCTTCCAGCCACTGGCCGTCGCCGTCATAGCGGTGCATCTCTTCGACGCCCTCGCCCGTGTAGCTGATCTCGCGCAACTCGGCCGCGCCCTCCGTCGTGCCCTCGACATCGCACCGGGCGAAACTCGTCAGCCAGCAATCCCGGTGCTCGGCCGTCACCATGATCGTGCAGCTGTCCGGCAGCGACAGGGCAGCAGCCGGGGCAGGGGCCAGGCCGACCAGAGCGCACGCGGCGGTGACGGCGAGCAGGGCAGGGCGTATGGCAGCCATGTCGGGTCTCCCTCGCCCGGCATAGCGCGGGCTGTTCATCTCTTGTTGTTCAGGTCAGCACAGCTGACGGCCGTCCGTCCGCAGGGGAAAGGAACCGGCAAGGAGTCATATAAAAGGTCATATGCTTCTCATATGGTATTCATACGCGAGTCATATGAAACTCATACGCTTTTCATATTCACTCAGCCGCGATCGCGCGCGATGCGAATCGGTCCAGAATCGCGTCTGCGGCTTCGCGCCCATCGCGAATCGCCCACACCACCAGCGACGCGCCCCGCACGATATCGCCCACCGCATAGACCCCGGGAAGCGCCGTCTCGTGGCTCCGAAAGTCGGCCTTGATCGTGCCCCAGCGGGTGACCGCGAGCTCGGGTTGATTCCAGAGTGTCTGAAGCTCCTCCGGCTCAAAGCCCAGCGCCTTGATCACAAGATCGGCCTCCTCGACATAGTCAGCGCCGTCAATCACTTCCGGGCTCTGGCGCCCCGTCGCATCGGGCGCGCCAAGGCGCATTTTCTGGACGATCACACCGCTGACCGTGCCGCCCTGGTCGCGAAAGCCCTTGGGTGCCGTAAGCCATTCGAACTGCACGCCTTCTTCCTCGGCATTGGCCACTTCGCGCTGCGACCCCGGCATGTTGGCCCGGTCCCGGCGGTATAGGCATTTGACCGACGTCGCGCCCTGTCGCACGGCCGTACGAACGCAATCCATCGCCGTGTCGCCGCCGCCGATCACCACCACACGGCGCTCCTCGGCATTCAACTCGCCGCTATCAAAATCCGGCACGTCGTCGCCAAAAGATTTGCGATTTGAAGCGGTTAGGTAATCGATGGCGCGCACGATCCCGGCCGCGCCAACACCAGGCGCCTCCAGCTCACGAGACTTGTAGACCCCTGTCGCAATGATCACCGCATCATGGTCCCGCCGGATCTCGTCAAACGAGATGTCGTCGCCCACCGCGCAATTCAGCTTGAAGGTCACGCCCCCGGCCTCGAGTTGCGCGTTGCGACGCGTCACCACGTCCTTTTCTAGCTTGAAGCCTGGGATCCCATAGATCAGGAGCCCCCCGGCGCGGTCGTACCGGTCATAGATCGTCACTTGGATGCCCACGCGCCGAAGCCGGTCGGCTGCCGCCAGGCCGCCGGGGCCGGCGCCAATTATCCCAACGGATTCAGGGCGTTCCACAGCGGGTGAGATGCGACGCACCCAGCCTTCTTCCCACGCCGTATCGGTGATGTACTTCTCGACGGCGCCGATGGTGACCGTGCCATGGCCCGACTGTTCGATCACACAGTTGCCTTCACACAGGCGATCCTGCGGACAGATCCGGCCGCAGATCTCCGGGAAGGTGTTGGTCTCCTGCGACAGCTCATAGGCCTCACGCAGCCGGCCCTCAGCGGTCAGGCGCAGCCAGTCGGGGATGTTGTTGTGCAAGGGGCAATGGCTTTGGCAATAGGGCACGCCGCATTGCGAACACCGCCCCGCCTGCTCCGCCGCCTTCTCGCGCGCGTATTCGGCATAGATCTCGCGAAAGTCCTGCGCCCGCAGATCCGGCGGACGCTTGTCAGGCATCTGCTTATCCACGTCGACGAACTTCAGCATCCGGTTCTCGGACATGCCAAACCTCCCTATCTCCCGCGCCTCATACCCCGAAGTCTTCACCATATAAAGTCAGAAATATTGACCTGAATACGCTCGTTTGCGCGCAACAGAGCGCGCCGGGACAAAAAGAGACGCCAAACAAGGTAATCAAGTGTGACCCAATAGCGCTCTTTCGAGACCGAGATCGCCCCGATATACGGCTCGCGAGCTAAAGCGGAGCCACCAATGCCCCTCCTTCACCTGTTTCTTGTGGCCGTGATTCAGGGAATTACAGAGTTTCTGCCGATCTCATCCTCAGGTCACCTGATCCTTCTGCCGCAGCTCACCGGGCTCGACGATCAGGGCCTGACAATCGATGTCGCCGTCCATGTCGGCACACTCGCCGCAGTCATCCTCTATTTTTGGGCCGATGTGCGGGTAGCCGTCCACGGCGCGGGCCGCCTGCTCCGTGGCAAGATCGACACGTCGTCGGCGTTCCTTGCCCTCTGCCTCGTCGTGGCCACCGTGCCAGTGGTGATCGCCGGTCTGGCGCTCAAGCTCTCGGGTTTCGACGAAAACCTCCGCTCAGTTGCAGTCATCGGCTGGACGATGTTGCTGTTCGGGGTTCTCCTCTATTGGGTTGACACGCGCGCGCCGCAATCCCGCACGGCCCCGGAGTGGACCCTGAAACACGCTCTGATCATGGGGCTCTGGCAGGTCGTCGCCCTGATCCCAGGTACCTCGCGCGCGGGCATCACCATCACAGGCGGTCGCGCGCTGGGCTATGACCGCCACGATGCGGCGAAGCTCTCGATGCTGATGGCAATCCCGACAATCGCAGCCTCAGGGCTTGTGGTTGGCGCAGATGTTGCGGCCGAGGCGAACTGGGCGCTTGCCCGTGATGCGGCCATCGGCGCGGTCTTCGCCTTTGCCTCGGCGCTTGCGGCGCTTGCCGTGATGATGCCACTCGCCCGGCGGATCAGCTTCACGCCCTATGTGGTCTACCGGGTTGTGCTCGGGCTGATCCTGCTCTGGGTCGCTTATGCCTGACCCTCGCGGTTGCCTTTGAGGTTCTCCGCAGAGGCCATGACGGCATTGTACTGCCCGTCCGGCCGGTAGGGCCACATATAGTCGGGCAGGATCGCCTCCATCGCCGTGGGTGTGATGCCCAGATCGGTGAAGCCCTTGGCATCCTCGCCCACAACGTTGTCGTTGGCCAAGTTGCGCACCTGATCGAGTGTCAGTGGCCCGGTGACGAGGCCAAGGCTCAGTCTCGTCATCAGATCGAAGCCCCAGCCCATGGTCCGGGCGGCCCAGAACGGCACGTTCACTACGATCCGGCGGCGGCGGATCTCCGAGAGCATGTCGAGCATCAACTCGCGGAACGTGTCGATATCGGGCCCGCCAAGCTCGTAGATCCCGCCCGGGGCCGTACCTTCGACCCCCGTCATCGCCGCGGCGGCGACATCGTCGACATAGACCGGCTGAAACCGCGTGCGCGCGCCAACGATGGGAAGCATCGGGCCAAGTCGCGCCATGGCTGCGAAGCGGTTGAAGAACTGGTCTTCCTGCCCGAACACGATGGAGGGGCGCAGGATCATCGCGTCGGGCATATGCTCTAATACGCCGGCCTCGCCCTCGGCTTTGGTCCGCGCATAAGCGCTATCGGACTCGGCATCGGCACCGATTGCCGAGATGTGGACCATCCGCGCGACGCCATTCTCTGCTGCGATCCGAGCGATGCGCGCGGCACCCTCGGCCTGAACGGCGTCGAACGTATTTTTTCCCACCGGCGCAAGGATGCCGACACAGTTCACGACGACCTCTGATCCTGCCGATGCCGCGCCGACACTCGCATCGTCGCGGACGTTGCACTGAACCGGCTCGACCTGACCCACCACGCCATAGGTGCGCACAAAGAGCGCCTCGTCGGCCCGGCGGACGGCCACGCGCACGCGCCAGCCTGCTTTGGCGGCCCTGCGAGCGATGTAGCGGCCGACAAAGCCGGACCCTCCATAGATGGTGACGAGCTTGGACATGGCATATCTCCGTCGTGCGCTTCTGAGCCTCTACCCACCCGCGCCCGAGCCGGCAACCGCCCACACCGTCGCGCTCTGCCGAGAGGGGGCCCAGAGGCGTTGACAGCCACCAGGGCGCACGATAACAGCCCGCTCCACGACACCGGCCCAGGTGGCGGAATTGGTAGACGCGCTAGCTTCAGGTGCTAGTGTCCGTATGGACGTGGAGGTTCGAGTCCTCTCCTGGGCACCAAAACACTCCCCAGATTATTTTGCTGCAGCGGCTTGCGGATGCCCGTCCAGATTACATCCAGCTTTGTGGCAACACCAGAATTGGGCGTTGTGGAACGCCGCGAACTTCTCGCCAAATCTGCGGTTGTTCGGGCTGAAGATGGCTTACCCCGATTGCTTACACTTGGCCTAGCCGTGGACTACCGGGCAGTTGGAAGCTGGATCATCTTTTTTGATTGAGCCCAGGTTCCGATGGGCGATCCATTCGAGCGAATGGAGGAAGCGCGCCGGGACAGCTTCCCATCCGCAGCGCGGCGAACCCAATGACCGACAGGCAAATGCCGGACCTCTCCCAGATGGACGAAGGCAGGCAAAGCAGAAGAGGCCGTCGCCGTTTGTCGGCATACTCAGCTTCCGCTCGACGATTGACTATGTGCCTTGCGACCTTCGATCCCCACTCTCGCGCGGGCTTTTCTGCATCGCCGCTTGCAGCGCAGTGGCCTCTTAAGCCGGCCAGAGAATATTGGCGAAAAGCCCATTTCGCGACCGATATGGTTCGGCATGATCTGCGCCGCCGCCTTACGGGCTTCCTGGATGCCCACAAATTCGTCCGACGCCTCAGGAGCCTCAGCGAGTTCACGCCCTGCGTGCATATCTGCAAGATCTGGACTTCAGAGCCAAAACGTTTCGTCGTCGATCCGGTCCAACAGGTGCCGGAGCTGAATCCTAAACTCGCACGAGCTGTTCGTAGTCGGTGGCGATGTCGCGGGTCATCTGGCCGACCTCGAAGGTGTAGGGGCCGATTTCGCCAACCGGGGTGACCTCGGCGGCGGTGCCGGTGAGCCAGCATTGCTGGAAGTCCTCGAGTTCGGACGGCAGGATGTGGCGCTCGTGGACCTTCACCTGACGGTCCTTCAGCATGCCGATGACCGTTTGCCGCGTGATGCCGTTTAGGAACGCGTCGGGGTCGGGCGTGTGCACTTCGCCGTCTTTTACAAAGAAGATGTTGGCTCCGGTTGCCTCGGCCACATAGCCGCGATAGTCGAACATCATTGCGTCAGAACAGCCCTTCGCCTCGGCCGCATGCTTGGACATGGTGGCGATCATATAGAGGCCGGCAGCCTTGGCATGCGACGGCGCGGTTTCGGGCGATGGGCGCTTCCATTTGGCAATGTCGAGCTTGGCGCCCTTCATCTTGGCGTCGCCGTAATAGGCGCCCCATTCCCAGGCGGCGATGGCGAGGCGGACGGGGTTCCGGGCGGAAGCGACACCCATATCTTCGCCAGCGCCCCGCCAGGCGATGGCGCGGACGTAGGCGTCGGACAGGCCGCTCTCGCGCAGGATCTCGGCCTTGGCCTCTTCGATCTGGTCGACAGTCCAAGGGATTTCGAAGTCGATCGCCTGGGCCGAGGCGTGCAAGCGCTCGGTATGGGCACGGCTGGCAAAGATCTTGCCACCATAGGCGCGCTCTCCCTCGAACACCGACGAGGCGTAGTGCATCGCATGGGTGAGCACGTGCACCTGCGCCTCGCGCCAGGGCACCATCGTGCCGTCCATCCAGATCACGCCGTCGCGGTCGTCATAGGCGCCAGCCATCGCAGATCTCCCTCTCCCTTATGGACCCATTTGCCCAGAGGTTTGCATTTGTTGCGCGGAATACGGCCGATCCGGCCATAAAATTGCGCGAAAACTGACCGGGGCTACCAATTCTATCTGGCCATGTCAACAAGGCTGACGTAATTTCGCGAAGCGGTTAGCAGGTATTCGGAGGGAACATGGCGCAGGGGCCGGGGGCCATAGAGCCTCGGAGCGGGCAGAGGGGCGGCGGGCAGCGGGGCGGTGGCGAGACGCTGCTCTACCTGACGGATGAGCAGCTGCGGAAGGCGATCGAGGCGATGTTCTTTGCCTATCGCGGGTTTACCGCCGATCCCGACCGGATTCTGGAGGCGCGCGGCTATGGACGGGCCCATCACCGGGCGATCCATTTCATCCATCGTGCACCGGGGACGACGGTGAACAACCTTCTCACGGTTCTGGGGGTCACCAAGCAGTCACTCAACCGCGTGCTGCGGCGCTTGATCGAGGACGGGCTGGTGGATAGCGCCGTGGGCGTACACGATCGACGCGAGCGGCATCTGCGACTGACGAGCGAGGGCGTGGAGCTGGAGCGGGAGCTGTCGGATGCGCAACGGGAACGGATGCGGGCGGCCTTTCGGGCGGCCGGACCCGAGGCTGTGGCCGGCTTCCGCGCGGTGCTGGAGGAGATGATGGACCCGGAGATGCGACGCCAGTACCATCGACTTATCGGTCCGGGGCAGAAATAAATCAGGCATGACAACGGATACAATGAGCGTGGAGGAGCCGCGGAACGGCGCCTTGGTGGAACCAGATCCCGCCGATGCGCATCTTCTGATCGTCGATGACGATCAGCGGATCCGCGGACTGTTACAGAAATTCCTGATGCGGCACGGCTTCCTGGTCAGTGCGGCGCGAGACGCGGCCCATGCCAGGCGGCTGCTGGACGGGCTGGAGTTCGACCTGATCGTGCTGGACGTGATGATGCCCGGGGAGGACGGGCTGGCCCTGACCGCGAGCCTGCGGGAGGAGATCACGACGCCGATCCTGCTCTTGACGGCAAAGGGCGAGACCGATGACCGGATCGCGGGGCTGGAGGCGGGGGCCGACGATTACCTGCCGAAGCCGTTTGAGCCGAAGGAGCTGCTGCTGCGGATCAACGCGATCCTGCGGCGGGTGCCGGCAGAGCCCAAGGCGCCGGCGGGGCCGAAGGTGCTGCATCTCGGGCCGATCCGGTATGACATCGAGAAGGGAGAGATGTGGCGCGGTGACGAGCCGGTGCGGCTGACGGCCACGGAGTCGGCGCTGATGCAGATCTTCTCGGCCAAGCCCGGCGAGGCGTTGAGCCGGTCGCAGCTGGTCAACGATCTGGGCCGGGGCGGATCGGACGGCGAGGGCGGGGCGCAGGAGCGGGCCGTGGACGTTCAGATCACGCGGCTGAGGCGCAAGATCGAGGCGGATCCGCGCCAGCCCCGCTACCTCCAGACCGTGCGCGGGGCAGGGTATATGCTGGCGCCGGACTGACCGCACGGCCCGACGGGCACGCGCAACGAACGCGAAATCGCGGGGTTGCAGAGCCATCCGGGCACAGAGAGGATGCCGTTGGGTCAGGACCGGGGGGCAGAATGGCGACGGCGCTCTATAGCCATGACGAGTGCAAAGGGCATGTGACGCCAGACGGGCATCCCGAACGGGTGGCACGGCTGGAAGCGATCGAGGCCGCGTTGAGCGCCGACGCCTTTGCCCCGCTCGACCGGCGGGAGGCGCCGTTGGCCGACCGCGCCGATTTGCTGCGCTGCCATACTGAAAGCTATGTGGACGAGATTGAGGCGCTGATCCCGTCAGCCGGCAGCCGCGCGCTCGATGCCGACACTCATGTCTCGCCCGGTTCCTGGAACGCGGCCCTTCGCGCAGCGGGGGCGGCCTGTGCGGCGGTGGACGCGGTGATCGCCGGCGAAATCGGCAACGCGTTCTGCGCGGTTCGCCCGCCCGGGCACCATGCCGAAACGGAGACGCCGATGGGGTTTTGCCTGTTCGGCAACGTTGCGATTGCGGCGAAACGGGCGCTCGACCATCACGGGCTGACCCGCGTCGCTGTCCTCGATTTCGACGTCCACCACGGTAACGGAACGCAGGACCTGCTCTGGAACGAGGCCCGAGCGCTGTTTGTCAGCTCGCACCAGATGCCTCTTTGGCCCGGCACGGGCGGACCGCATGAGACCGGCGCCCATGACAATGTGATGAACGTGCCGCTGCCGCCCGGCACCGGCGGCGCGGGCTTTCGCCGGGCCTGGGAGGGGCAGGTCTTTCCCGTGCTTGGGGAGTTTGCGCCAGAGCTGATCTTCGTGTCGGCCGGATTCGACGCCCATGCCGACGATCCGCTCGCGCAACTGGCGCTCGTGGAGGACGACTTCGTTTGGGTGACCGAGCGACTCTGTGCACAAGCTGCGCAGAGTGCGGGGGGCCGTGTGGTTTCCGTCCTTGAGGGCGGGTATGACCTTGGGGCGCTGGGCCGGAGCGTTGCGGCGCATGTGGAGGTTCTGATGCGGTGGGGCGAGGGGCGATGAGCGACACGGACATGCCGGTGGAAGAGATGAGTTTCGAGGCGGCGATGGCCGAACTGGAACAGGTTGTCGGCCGGCTCGAGGGCGGAGATGTGCCGCTCGAGGACTCGATTGCCCTCTATGAGCGTGGCGCGAAACTGAAGGCGCGGTGCGAGTCGGAACTGAAGCGGGCCGAGGAAAAGGTCGAACAGATCACCACCGATGCCGAGGGGCGCGCCACGGGGACAAAGCCGCTCGATGGCTGAGCCAGCCCCAGCAACGGGCGAAGCGCGACCTGCGACCGCGAGCGGAGCAGATGCAGCCGCGATGGCGGGGTTCGCGGCACAGTTGGGGATGGCGTCAACACGCGTGGCGGAGACCCTGGCCGCCGAACTGGCCGATGCGCCGGATGTGCCGGTTGTTCATGCCATGCGCTATGCGCTCGAGGGCGGCAAAGGGGTGCGCGGGTTTCTGGTGATAGAGGGCGCGGCGCTCTACGGGGTCGGGCCCGAGCGCTCGGTCTGGCCCGCGGCGGCCGTGGAGGCGCTCCACACTTATTCCCTCGTGCATGACGATCTGCCCGCAATGGATGACGACGATCTGCGGCGCGGGCGGCCGACCGTTCACGTGAAATGGGACGAGGCGACGGCGGTTCTGGTGGGCGATGCCCTGCACTGTCTGGCATTCGACCTGTTGGCACGCGCAGAGATCGGCCCGGCCGAGCGGCGCTTGGCCCTTGTCTCGGGGCTCGCCGGCGCAGCGGGCATGCGGGGCATGGTGCTGGGCCAGGCCCTCGACATCGCCGCCGAAACGGCGACCGAGCCCCTGGGATTGGCCGAGATCGAGGCGCTGCAGGCCGCCAAGACCGGCGCGCTGATCCGCTGGTCGGGCGAAGCGGGGGCGGTGATCGCGGGGGAGGACCCGATGCCCCTGCGACGCTATGCCGAGGCGCTGGGCCTCGCCTTCCAGATCGCCGACGACATCTTGGATATCGAAGGTGCCCCCGACGAGGCCGGCAAGCGGCTGCGCAAGGACGAGGCGGCCGGCAAAGCAACATTTGTCTCGCTCCTGGGCCTCGACGCGGCCAAGGCCCGTGCCAAGGGCCTGGTTGAAGTGGCATGCGAGGCGCTCACCCCGTTCGGGGCGCGGGCCGATGCGTTGCGCGCGGCAGCGGAGTTCGTTATCGCGCGCAGGAAGTGAGGAGGCGCCCCAAGGAGGGGCAAGAGATGACGACGCGACCCAGTACCCCTCTGCTCGATCGGGTGCAAAGCCCGGCCGACCTTAAGGGGTTGAGCGATATCGATCTTGTGCGGCTGGCCCACGAGTTGCGCGCCGAAACGATTTCGGCAGTTAGCGAGACGGGCGGGCATTTGGGTGCGGGGCTGGGTGTGGTGGAGATCACCGTGGCGCTGCATGCGATCTTCGATACGCCGCGTGACCGGCTGATCTGGGATGTCAGCCACCAATGCTATCCCCACAAGATCCTGACGGGGCGGCGGGATCGGATCCGAACGCTCCGCCAGAAGGACGGGCTGAGCGGCTTCACCAAGCGATCCGAGAGCGCCTATGACCCGTTCGGGGCGGCCCATAGCTCAACCTCGATCAGCGCCGCACTTGGCTTTGCGACGGCGCGGGATCTTGGTGCACGGCCCGAAGAGCGGGGCGAGCCGCCGCTGGGCGATGCGATTGCCGTGATCGGCGACGGCGCGATGAGTGCCGGCATGGCCTACGAGGCGATGAACAATGCCGGGCATCTCGGCAAACGGCTGATCGTGATCCTAAACGACAACGAAATGAGCATCGCCCCCCCGGTGGGTGCGATGTCGTCATACCTGTCGCGGCTATATGCCGAGGCGCCGTTTCAGGAGTTCAAGGCGGCGGCAAAGCAGGCGGTTGCCCTGTTGCCCGAGCCGTTCCGGGAGGGGGCCAAGCGCGCCAAGGAGATGCTGAAGGGCATGACCGTGGGCGGCACCCTGTTTGAGGAGTTGGGCTTTTCCTATGTCGGACCGATCGACGGCCACGATATGGAGCAGCTTCTGGCCGTTCTGCGCACCGTGAAGGCGCGGGCCGACGGGCCGGTTCTCATCCATGCCATCACCAAGAAAGGCAAGGGTTATCAGCCGGCCGAGGACGCGCGCGACCGGGGCCATGGCGTGTCGAAGTTCGACGTGATCACTGGCGAGCAGAAGAAGGCGCCGTCGAACGCGCCGTCCTACACCAAGGTGTTTGCGCAGAGCCTGATTGCCGAGGCGGCCGAGGACAGCCGCGTGACGGCCATCACGGCGGCAATGCCGGACGGGACGGGGCTGAAGCTTTTCGCCGAGCGGTTTCCGACGCGGTGCTTTGACGTTGGCATCGCCGAGCAGCACGCCGTGACCTTTGCCGCGGGGCAGGCGGCGGGCGGCTTGCGGCCGTTCTGCGCGATCTATTCGACGTTCCTTCAGCGGGGCTATGACCAGGTCGTCCATGACGTGGCGATCCAACGGCTGCCGGTGCGGTTTGCCATCGACCGGGCCGGGCTGGTGGGGGCCGACGGGGCGACCCATGCCGGCGCGTTCGACGTGGCCTTTCTGAGCAATCTTTCGGGCTTTGTGGTGATGGCGGCCGCCGACGAGGCCGAGCTTGTGCACATGGTGGCGACGGCCACCGCTCACGACGAGGGGCCGATTGCGTTCCGGTTTCCGAGGGGCGAAGGCGTGGGTGTGGAGCTGCCGGAGCGCGGACAGGTCCTTGAGATCGGCAAGGGCCGCGTGGTGCGCGCGGGGCGGGGCGTCGCCATCCTGTCGTTCGGGGCGCGGCTGAAGGAGGTCATGGAGGCCGCCGAGGCGCTGGCCGGGCGGGGCATCCAGCCGACCGTGGCCGATGCGCGGTTCGCCAAGCCGCTCGACCGCGAGCTCGTGCTGCGGTTGGCCGCCGAGCATGAGGCGCTGATCACGGTGGAGGAGGGCGCAGTGGGGGGCTTCGGCTCTCATGTCGCGCACCTCCTGGCTGAAGAGGGCGTGCTGGATGGGGGGCTGAAGCTGCGGTCGATGGTGCTGCCAGACAGCTTCATCGACCAGGCAAGCCCGCGCGACATGTATGCGGTCGCGCGGATGAACGCCCCTGACATCGAGGCGAAGGTGCTCGAGGTTCTGGGTATCGCCGCACTGGGGCAGCGGGCATGAGGTGGTCAGCCGCGCACGCTGACGCGAGACCGCAAATGGGTAGGGGCCGGCATGGCTGACGTCGACATCCAGTTCGAGAATCAGGGCTCGAAGGCGCGCTATGTCGCCCGTGTTGCCGGCATTGATGGCGAGGGAGAGCTGACAGTCTCAAAGCTCTCCGACGCGATGTGGATTGCCGACCATACGGGCGTGCCGGACGCGGCGCGAGGCACCGGCACGGCAGGCGCGCTGGTCGAGCGGCTGATTGCAGATGCGCGAGAGGCCGGACGGAAGATCGTGCCGCTCTGTCCCTTCGTGAAAGCGCAGGCCCAGAAGCATCCTGAGTGGAGCGACGTGATCGGCGGATGAGGGGCTGCGGCCCTTCGGCACGGTCTCGCGCCCGATCTGCGGCATTAGGGTCCATCCATGCCTGCTCAGACGACCAAGACAGGATTGCTGGCGCTGACCGAGACCGAGTTTCGGAAGCTGTCAGGGGTTGTCGACAAGGTGCCGGAGGACATGGCCCTTGTGCCTGACGGGGACGGTGTGTCGGTCAAGGATGTGATCGGACACCGGGCCCATTGGATCACGCTGTTCATCGGCTGGTGGCAGGAGGGGCAGGCGGGGCGCCGACCGGAGATGCCGGCGCCAGGATACAATTGGGGCGATCTCAAACGATTCAACGCGGATCTACGTGAGGCCCAGGCGGCGCTGGGCTGGCATGCGGCACGCGCGATACTGGCTGAGCGGCATGGCGGGCTGATCACGTTCCTTGAGGGGCTGAGCGAGGCGCAGCTTTATGGCGGGCCGATGCCAGGCGGTGGCAACGCCTGGACGACGGGGCGCTGGGCCGAGGCGGCGGGCCCGTCCCACTATCGCTCAGCCGCGAAGTACTTGCGGGCACGGCTGCGGGCCGTTGAGACCAAGGCATGAAACACCGCAACGACCTTCCCCGCGCCGTGGTGTGCCACGAGGACATCGGCATCGTCATGGAAGACGGCACGCGGCTGTCGGCCCGGATCTGGCTGCCCGAGGATGCCGAAGCGCGCCCGGTGCCGGCAATCCTTGAGCATCTGCCCTACCGCAAGCGCGACGGAACCATCGCGCGCGATAGCCTAACGATGCCGTACTATGCCGGGCACGGCTATGCCGCGATCCGGGTGGATATGCGTGGCAACGGCGATTCCGAAGGGCTGATGGAGGATGAGTACACCCAGCAGGAGCTCGACGATGCCTGCGCCGTCATCGCCTGGGCACGGGCACAACCCTGGTGCACTGGCAAGGTGGGCATGCAGGGCATTTCCTGGGGCGGGTTCAACAGCCTGCAGGTTGCGGCGCTGCAGCCTGAGGGGCTGGAAGCCATCATAACGATTTGCTCGACCGTCGACCGGTTCGCCGACGACATCCATGTGAAGGGCGGGTGCCAATTGGGCGCGCATATTGCGTGGGCCACTCAGATGCTCGCCTATTCCTCGCGCCCGCCCGACCCCGAGATCGCGGGCGACAACCGCTGGCGGGATCTGTGGCTCGATCGGCTCGACACCCAGCCCTTCCTGTTTGAAACCTGGATCAAGCATCAGCGGCGCGACGAATACTGGCGGCACGGATCGGTCTGTGAGGATTACGGCGCAATCAGAGCGGCCGTTCTGTCGATCGGCGGCTGGCATGACGGCTATCGCAACACGATCGCACATCTGGTGGAGAATCTCAGCGCGCAGGGCACCCCGGTGAAAGGAATTGTGGGGCCATGGAACCACAAGTACCCGCACATAGCGGCCCCGGAGCCGCGGATCGGGTTCTTGCAGGAGGCGCTCCGCTGGTGGGATCACTGGCTAAAGGGCGCGGAGACCGGGGTCGAGGATGACCCTGCGATGCGGCTTTGGCTGATGGACTCAGTGCGCCCCAAAGCGAAGCTCGACCGCAGACCCGGGCGCTGGATCGCTGAAGCCGCGTGGCCGTCGCCCGGGATCGCACGCACGGTAATGCATATGGGCTCGGAGGGGATGTCGCCCGAGCCGGGGCGGGCCGACGTGCGCGTGGCGTCGCCGGCCGATTGCGGTGGCTGCGGCGGTGTGTTCTTCCCAGCACATTACGGGGCGGAGTTGCCGACGGACCAGCGCGACGACGATGCGCGGTCAGCCTGTTTTGATGGCGTCACATTGACCGAGCCGCAGGACATCGTGGGCGCACCCCGCGTGGCGCTGACGCTTGTCTCGGACCGGCCGCAGGCGCAGCTTTGTGTACGGCTGTGCGACGTGTTCCCTGATGGCACATCGGCGTTGATTACCATGGGCGTGCTGAACCTGACTCACCGCGAAGGCGCCCAGAGCCCGCAACCGATGATCCCGGGAGAGGTGACGCGCGTGGCCTTCGATCTTGACCAGATCGCCTATCGCGTGCCGGCGGGCCACCGGATCCGCGTGGCAGTGTCGACCGCCTACTGGCCGTTCATCTGGCCCGCGCCAGACGCGGCGACACTCCAGATCCATACCGGCGAGATTGCACTGCCCGTCCGCAGCCCGGCGAGCCGCGACGAGTGGCGGTTTGAGGAGCCTGCCGGCGCGGCCGCCTGGGATGCGGAGAGCCTCAGGCGCGCGCGCTATAGCCGAGTGCGCGAGACCGACCTCACCAGCGGCAACGTGGTGATGAAAGTGGGGATCGACGGCGGCGAGGCGCGGGATCGGGCCCATGGCCTGATCACATCGACCCGCTCGGAGGAGCGCTGGACGATCCACCCCGACGACCCGAACTCAGCACGCAGCGAGATCGCCTGGGTGACACAGATGGGCCGAGACGCCTGGCAGGTGCGGACGGCCTGCGACACCGTCTTGTCGGCCGATGCAGCCCACTGGCGATGGAAAGCGCGGCTCCGCTGCTGGGAAGACGGGGCGCTTGTCTTTGAGACGGCATGGGACGGGTCAGCCGATCGCGACGAGGTGTAGCCAAAGGGTCTCCCTGTCACGCGGGGCCAAAGTCGGCGGTCGAGCTTAACGTCGCATTGATGGAACTAGAGCTCTGATGCGCACGCAGCGGCGCCACTCCCGCATCACGACGGGCTTCTGCCGTTCGGCCTTGTCGCTTTGCGCAGCGGCGATCCGTCACCAGCTCCGGCCACAACACCGCGCTTGCTCTATGTCGGCGCAGATCCCGACGACGGCGAGCGAGCACAGATGCATGCGCCCATGACGTCATTCAACCAGAGAGCGGGCTCAGGACTTGGGACGGCCGGCAGACTAGATGAATCGGCTGCGCGTTCGGCCGAGCGGGCATGGGAAGGCGCAGCTGGGCGCCTTCCCCGTTGACTAAGCGGCTCGGGTCAGGCCATCCACCAGCGTTCGGTGGCGCGGGCGCCGTCGTTTTCCCAGTTCGAGGCGACGCCCTCGGCATGGGCCACGTCCTTGGCCTTGCCCATGATGTAGTTGGCGAACATCGGAACGATGGCCCCGCCATCCTTATGGATAAGCGTCTGCGCTTCGAAATACATCTCGGCGCGCTTGGCCTCGTCGAGCTCGGCGCGCGCCTCGCCGACGATACCGTTGAAGCGGTCGGCAGCCTCGGTGTCGCGCCAGGCTGTGTCGTTCCACTCCGACTCCTGCACGTAGGCCGAGGCGAACATCCAGTCGACCGTCGGACGGCCGCCCCAGTAGCAGGCGCACCAGCCCTTTTTGTTCCAGACGTTCGACCAGTAGCCGTCCTTCGGCTCGCGCACGATTTCGATGTCGATGCCCGCGGCCTTGGCCGACGCCTGGATCAGCTGCGCGGCATCCACGGCGCCAGCAAAGGCGGCGTCGGAGGCCGAGAGCGGAATCGAGCCGGAATGGCCAGACTTCTTGTAGTGGTCGGCGGCGAGATCGGGGTCGTAGTCGCGCTGCGGCAGCTCGTTGGCCGCAAACGGCACGATTGGCGAGATCGGGTGGTCGTTGCCCACGGTGCCGTAGCCCAGGAGGATCTTGTCGACCATTTCCTGCTTGTTGACCGCGAGCTTGAGCGCCATGCGCAGATCGAAATTGTCGAACGGCGCGGTGTCGAGGCGCATCGGGAACGTGTAGTGCAGGTAGCCCACCAGATCGAGGATATCGACATGGGGGGCGCGGCTAAGAAGCGCGACCGTCTTGGGGTCGACCCGGTCGATCAGGTGCGCCTCGCCATTCAGAAGGGCGTTCTGACGCGCCGTGATGTCGATGATCGAGAGGATCTCAACATCATCGAACCAAGCGTTGCCCTCTTTCCAGTAGTTGGGATTGCGCGAGGCCAGCAGGCGCACGCCGGGCTCGAAGCTCTCGATGACATAGGAGCCGGTGCCGATCCCATCCGTCGGGTCGATTTCGCCATCGGCGGAAGGTTTGATGACGAGGTGATAGTCGGAGATCAGGAACGGGAAGTCGGCATTCGGGCTGTCGAGCTCGAAGATGACGACGTTGTCGCCGTCCTTCTTGATATCGGTGACGCCGGAGATCACTCCCTTGGCGGCCGAGGTGCTTTCCTCGCCGCGGTGGTAGTTGATCGACGCGATCACGTCGTCAGCGGTCATCGTCTTGCCATTGTGGAACTCGACTCCGGAGCGGAGCGTAAAGACCCAGGACTTGCCGTCGTCGCGGGCCTCGTAGAACTCGGCGAGTTCCGGGCGCAGCGCGTTGTCGGGGCCCACCTCGGTCAGGCAGTTGCCGTAGGTGAAGCCGGTGTTCGTCATGAACCCGTTTTCGTAGGTTGCGGGATCGAGGCTGTCGGTGGTGGAGCCGTGGCCGAGCGCCATCTTGAAGCTGCCGCCCTTTTGCGGCGTGGCGGCCTCAACCCGGGTGGCCATCGTCATGGCGGCCGGGATCGCCACACCAGCAGCCGCGAGCGCTGTGATGAATGAGCGGCGGTTCATGTGGCCGGCAGCGTACTTTGCTGTCTGTGCCTCGATATAACGTGTCTTGCGATCTTTCATGGGCGAGTGCCTTCCCTGTGTGTTCCGACGCATGTCGTTTTTTGGCCGAGCCCAAGCGGGCGCGACAGGCCGGTTAAGCATGCACAGCGTGCGCGCAGGCTGCAACGTTTTCCATATGATGGGGCACGGCGAGACCCTGCAAGAGCGTTTACAATCGCGTCAACCTTCGCCTAGGCTCCGGCTTAACCAATCAAGAAGGGGCGAAAAACGACATCGCCCCAGCGGCGCGGACGATGTGCGTGCCCTGAAAACAGGGGGAGCGAACCAGGTGCATCCTGTCGTCTCCATCGTGTTGCAGCGTCTGGCCCTGGGCCTTTTGACGCTGTTTTTCGTCTCGGTCATCATCTTCATGGCGATCGAAATGCTTCCCGGCGATTTCACTCAGGCCGTTCTGGGCCAGGCCGCGACGGAAGAAACCGTGGCGGCGTTCCGGCGGGAGTTGGGCCTCGATCAGCCAGCCTACCTGCGATACTTCGAGTGGATCGGTGGGGTGCTGCAGGGCGATTTTGGGACGTCGTTCTCGGGTCGAGCGGCCTCCGGTGTGGATCGATCCCGCGAGGTGGTGGAGCTGATCGGGCCGCGGCTGGCCAACACGCTCTTTCTGGCGGGCATGACGGCGATCATCGCGGTTCCGCTGGCCCTGACGCTGGGGATTACGGCGGCGCTCTATCGCGGCTCGGTCTATGACCGGGTGGTCAACGCGACGACGCTCTCAACGATCTCGATGCCCGAGTTCTTCGTCGCCTACATCCTGATCCTGCTGCTCGGCTCGCTTTACCCGATCTTCCCCACGCTGGCGAATGTCTCAATCGACACGCCGTTTTGGGAGCGGGTCTATCGCTGTGCCCTGCCGGCGTTGACGCTGACGCTGGTGATCGTGGCGCATATGATGCGGATGACCCGGGCGGCGATCATCAACCTCCTCGCCTCACCCTACATCGAGATGGCGCGGCTGAAGGGTGTGCCGGCAGGACAGGTTATCGTCAGACACGCTCTGCCCAATGCCTGGGCACCCATCGTCAACGTGATCGCGTTCAACCTCGCCTATCTGGTGGTCGGCGTCGTCGTGGTCGAAGTGGTCTTCGTTTATCCCGGCATCGGGCAGCTGATGGTCGACGCGGTGACGACGCGCGACATCCCCGTGGTGCAGGCCTGCGCGCTGATCTTCGCGGCGACGTATATCCTGTTGAACCTGCTCGCTGACATCATCTCCATCGTCACCAACCCGAGGCTGTTGCACCCGCGATGACAGACGAACAGGGATACTCCGCCGCCGCCGAGGTGGGCGCGATCCGTACCAAGCGGACATGGTCGCAGCGCGCATGGATCGAGTTGAAAAAGGCGCCCCTTACGGCCTGGTTCGGCCTGATCGTGATCGCGTTCTACCTGTTCGTGGCGATTTTCGCGGATGTGCTCGCGCCCTACGCCGAGGACGACTCGTCCTTCGCCGCCTATGCGCCGTGGGGCGAAGGGCATGTGTTCGGAACGGATCAGATCGGGCGAGATATTCTGTCGCGACTGATCTACGGGGCGCAGAACACCATCGGGATTGCCTTGGCGACGACGTTGCTGGCGTTTCTGATTGGCGGTGGATTGGCGCTGATGGCGGCGATTTCGCGCGGCTGGGTCGACCAGGTGTTGAGCCGGATCGTGGATGTTCTGATGGCGATCCCGTCGCTGATCTTCGCGCTGATGCTCCTGTCGATCTACGGCTCGACCACACTGTCGCTGATCATCATCATCGCGATCCTGGACTCAACGCGGGTGTTCCGCCTGACACGGGCTGTCGCGATGAATGTCGTGGTCATGGAATACGTCGAGGCGGCGCGGCTGAGGGGCGAGAAGCTCGGCTGGGTGATGCGGCGGGAGATCCTGCCGAACATCATGCCGCCCTTGGTAGCGGAGTTTGGCCTGCGGTTCTGCTTTGTGTTCCTGACGATTGCGGCGCTGTCGTTCCTGGGCGTGGGCATCCAGCCACCAACGGCGGATTGGGGCTCGATGGTGCGGGAGAACGCCTCGCTGATCCAGTTTGCCCAGTATGACCTGAAGGCAGGCATCACGCCTTTGCTGCCGGCCGCCGCGATTGCGCTTTTGACCATCGGCGTGAACTTCGTGGTCGACTGGTTCCTGATGAAGACAAGCGGGCTAAAGGAATGAACGAACGAGAGATCCTGCTGACAATGCGGGGCATCACCATCGACGGCTTCTCGGACGAGAAGTGGCACCCGATCATCAAGGGCGTGGACCTGACCCTCCACAAGGGTGAGGTGTTGGGGCTGATCGGCGAGTCCGGCGCGGGCAAGTCAACGCTGGGCCTGGCCTCGATGGGGTTCGCGCGGCCAGGCTGTAAGATCACCGGCGGCGAGATTGTCTTCGACGGGATCGATCTGCGGAAGGCGAGCGAGCGGGAGAGGCAGAAGCTGCGCGGCTCGCGCATTGCCTATGTGGCGCAATCGGCCGCGGCTGCGTTCAACCCCGCCCATAGACTGATCGACCAGACCGTGGAGGCGACGCTGTCGCACGGCCTGCGGAGCAAGGGCGAGGCCGAGGACGATGCGCGCGCGCTCTATGCCGCGATGGACCTGCCCGACCCCGACAATATTGGCTTTCGCTATCCCCATCAGGTGTCGGGCGGGCAGTTGCAGCGGGCGATGACGGCGATGGCGATGGCCTCGCGGCCCGACCTGATCATCTTTGACGAGCCGACGACGGCGTTGGACGTGACGACGCAGGTGAACGTGCTGGCGGCGATGCGTAAGGCCGTGGAGCAGTTCGACACTGCCGCGATCTACATCACGCACGATCTGGCGGTCGTGGCGCAGATGGCCGACCGGATCAAAGTGCTGCGCTATGGCGAGGAGGTGGAGGAGGCCGACACCCCCGAGATGCTGTCGCACCCCAAGCACCCTTACACCAGGTCGCTTTGGGCCGTGCGTTCAATCGAGAAGCCCGGCCAGACGTCCGACGATAAGGTGCTGGAGATCGAGGCGGTGACGGCAGCCTATGGCACCGTCGACGTGCTGCACAACGTGTCGATCTCGCTGCCGCGGGGCAAGACCGTGGCGCTTGTGGGCGAGTCGGGGTCGGGGAAGTCGACGACCGCGCGGGTTGTGACGGGGCTGCTGCCGCCCCGCCGGGGCGAAGTGCGTTTCAACGACACGCCGCTGCCGGCACAGCTGAAGGGGCGGACGAAGGACCATCTGCGGCGGATCCAGATGATCTATCAGATGGCCGATACGGCGATGAACCCGCGTCACACGGTGCGCGAGATTATCGGGCGGCCAATCGAATTCTATCACGGCCTTTCGGGCAGCGAGGTGTCACAGCGCGTAGAGCGCTTGCTGGAGCAGATCGAACTAGACGGCTCGTTTGCCGATCGCCTGCCCGGCGAGCTGTCGGGCGGGCAGAAGCAGCGGATCTGCATCGCGCGGGCGCTCGCGGCCGAGCCCGAAGTGATCATCTGCGACGAGGTGACGAGCGCGCTCGACCAGATCGTGCAGGAGGGGATCCTGAAGCTTTTGATGCGGCTGCAGCGGGAGCTGGGCCTGTCCTACATCTTCATCACGCACGACATTGCGACGGTGGAAGCCATCGCCGATGAAGTGGTGGTGATGCTGCAGGGGCGGGTGGTGGAGCAGGGGCTCAAGGAAGAGATCTTTGCCCCGCCCTATCCGGAATATACCGATCTGTTGCTCTCATCGGTGCCGCAGATGGAGATTGGGTGGCTTGAGCGCGTGATCGCCGAGCGCCATGGGAGCGCTGCCGCCGAGTAGTTGGGTCGCAGCACTCAGCCCTTTGGACATCGGGTGGCGGCGGGACCGTCGGCTCAGTTCACCATGCCGGCCGCGCGATCAAGCGCGTTGAGCGCCTCGGACATATTCGTCAGAAAATCGCCCTCGGCCGGCCGGTTTGCCAGCGGCGGCAGTACCGCGTCGCTGAGGCCCAATGCGGCGACAGACTCGCGTGCCTCGGCGGGGGGCTCGGCCTCCCAGATGAAAAGTGTTGCACCGGTCTCGAGGACAAGGGCGGCAAGGGCTGCCAGTTCGGCTTCGGTCGGGGCGGCACCCGCCTCCCACTCGACGGCCGAAATCTCGACCCCGTAGGCTCGCGAGAAGTACTGATAGCGCGGGTGAGAGGCGATGGCGATCTTGCCGTCGAGCCGGGCGCCCACCTGCGTGGCCTGAACGTGGAGACGGGTGAGATCGTCTTCCACCGCGGAGAGATTGAGCGCCACAGTCTGGGCCAGCCCGTCGAGCTGCGACATGCCCGCCGCCAATGCCCCGGCCTGGTCGGCGGCCTGCTGGAAGTCGAGCCACGTAAAGCTCGCAACGCCGGTGTGGCTGTGCTCTTCACCATTGCCGTGGCTATGGGTGACACTTTCGGTTTCGATCAGCGCATCAGCGAACGGTGCAGAAGTGTCGACCAGCCGCGAACGGGGGAGCGACGCGCGCTCGGTCCATTGCGCGAAATCGGCGCCGTTGAGGGCGATAAGATCCGCTGACTGGTAGATGGTGATATCGGCGATGGACGGGCGCCAAAACGCAGGATCCTGGCCCTCGGGCACCGGGAACACGACCGTCGCCTCGTCGCCGGCGAGGCGCTCTGCCATCCAAGCGAGCGGATAGCTCACGGTCGCGATGACGGGAAGATCCTGTGCCGCAGCGGGGACGGCAACGAGGGTTGTGGCAAAAACGAGGGCGCGCATGGATCAGTCCTTGTGGCCCGCAGCAATGTCGGCGGGCGTGAGCAACCAGTAATCCTCGTGACCGTCACTGGCCTTGACCTCGATCCGTAGGCCGGCCTCGGCCCCTTCCATAAGCGGAAAGCTGGCGGTTCCGTCCGCGGCGAGGGGGATCTGCAGCAACAGAGCGTTTTGAGCGTCGTAGATCATAACGTCGCCGGAGCGGGGCACCCGACCGGAGGAGAAGCGAGCCTCGACCGTGACAATGTTGCCCTCGACCGAAGCGAACGCCGACAGACCATGGGCCCAAGCCGCGCCGGCAGCCCAGGCGAGACACGCGGCCGTGCCCGTACCTAAAGCCCGACGGGAGACAGCCGGGCCTCTCTGCGACTTCGGGCCCTGCGCCCCCTGGCCATGGATGGGGTGCCGCAGAGCCATAGATAGATTCGGTTTCACTCGGTATTCCATTGTTCGAAATGAACCCACAGAACCGCGCCGAGTTCCACCGACTTTTCCGTCCCAGCTTGTAGCAATTTGTAATCAGCCGTGTTCAGGGCCGCAAAGCCCCACCAGCCATCAGATGGCGCGGCATACGTAAAGACGCCGTTTCCGTCGGCCTTGACAGTCTGCGTGATCATCAGGGGTGACGGCGCAGCGGCGTCACCGGCTTCGTTGAAATACTCGACCTCGACCTCAGCGAATGGAACTGGCTCTCCGTCGAGCTTGACGATGCCCTGGAAGACATTGCCTTCCCACACGCCCATCGGCGGGGCAAGCGGTACGATCTCGGTCTTGAGGCCGAGTTCCGCATCCCAACCGGAATTGTCGCCATATGCAGCAACGTAGGTCTTGGTGTAGTGGATTATGAAAACGTCCTCGGACGGCTCCCAATAGGGCTGAGGCTCCATGGCGAAGATGTGCGTGCCGGGGCGCTCAAGCCGGTGGCTCATCACATAGCCGGGCTCGCCCATCACCTCGGACGGAACCAGCGCGGGCTTGAGATCTGTCGTCGCGCCATCATGCGTCACGGTGAAGGACACCGGTTCATCAAGCGGCATGCCGACGGCCTCGAACGGGTGGGAGAATGAGAGCGACAGAGTGATCTCGCGGCCCTCCTCCTGCTCCAGCATCGCGTCGGACGGAATGATCATGCCGTAATGGGCAGACGCGAAGGTGGCCGCCGCACTGAGGAGGGTTGAGGCAAGAAGGACGCGCGTGATCATCATGGTCTGGTCTCCAATAGTTCGGGTTGCGTTCATTCAGGACGGGGCCGTGGCGAGTAACCACGTGACGATAGACTCGCCCTGCGACTGCAGGATGACGGCGATCGGGGCGGCCAGGACAAGCGCGGCCACGAGAACGAGAGCGGTTTCTGCAAGCACAAGCCGTGCGATCATGCCGCGCCGCGCGCCGAGCCTAAGGGCCGTGAGCATTTCAGGGGCGCGCAGGCGCCAAGCCAGGAAGAGGGCGAGACCGAGGGCGGCGAGGGCAGCGGCGCCGGTCAGCACCATCACGGCATCGAGGAGCGACTTGATGCGGAACACCTGCGCGACGAGGCTTTGGACAACATCCTCGGGCACCACGGCCTGGGTTGCGGCGTCGGCCTCCAGATAGCGCCCGCGCAGAATGGTGGCGGCGCGTTGGTCATGGGGCACAGCGATTACTGCAGTCAGGGGATAGGCGCCCGGGTCGCCATGGAAGTGGAAGCTGTCGATATTGGCCGGTGTGATCCGCGTGAACTGGGTGATCGACGCCGGTGTCTGGCCGTCGGCGCCGACGACGTCATCGTGGCCATGGCCGATGCCGGCAATGACCCAGGCCGTTTTGACATCGGTGAAGAGCGCCTCGTCGTCGGGGGTGCCGGTGGGTGAGAGCACGCCAGTGACATCCATCTGCAGCGGGTAAGTTCCGTCGAGATCGAAAAGGTTCTCGGGCGAGCTGACGAGGGTGCCGCCCGGGGATAGGCCCAGTCGATCCGCCAGCGTGGCGCCTGCGATCGCTTCGCCGAGCACGGCGAAGGGACGGCCCTGGGCAAGCGTGAGCCCGCGGAACTCGAGGTAATCGAGCGAGGTGCCAACGATGCGGGCTCCGTTCGTCGAAAAGCCGGTATGGAGGGGGATCGGCAGTGCGAGGCCGCTGTCCCACACCGCGTCTGCGTCGGCCTGGGTGATGGGGATCACACGGTCTTCGGAGAAGTAGAGGCCGGTCATCACCAGATCCAGCGCCGAGCCACGAGCGCCGATGAGAAGCGGCGTGGCCTCAGCGCGGGCGGTCAGTCGGGACTCGGCCCCGCGCAGGAGGGTTTGCGCGGCGAGCGGCACGGCAAGCAGCAGAGCGGTGACGAAGACGAGGATAGCCGAGCGGACCCAGTGGTGGCGGAGATAGGCGGCCGCCAGAAACAGGGCGTTCATGCCGCGGTCTCCTGGAGGGCAGCAAAGTCAATCACCCGGTCGAAGCGGGGCAGAAGCTCGTGGTCGTGGGTGACAGCCAGAAGGGTGGCTCCGGCGGCCTCGGCCCGCGCGAACATCAGATCGAGGATGGCGGTCTTGTTGACCGGGTCGAGGTTGCCGGTGGCCTCGTCTGCGAGGATCAGGCGTGGCTCGGTCACAAGCGCACGGGCCAGCGCCACGCGCTGTTGCTCGCCACGCGAAAGGGCGGCGGGATGGCGGGTAAGCTTGTCGCCCAGACCGCAGGCGGTGGCGAGTGCGTCGGCGCGGGCGCGCACGTCGGGTGTCAGGGCAAGGCCGGCGGCGATGCGGAACGGATAGAGGATGTTCTCACGCGCCGAGAGATAGTCCATCAGTGCGAAATCCTGGAAAACGAAGCCGATCTCGGCGGCGCGAAAGGCCCGGCGGGCGGCGTCGGGCAAGGCGGAGATCTCTGTGTCGCCCATTGTGATGCGGCCGGCATCGGGTGTGGCGAGCCCGGCAATCAGGTTCAGAAGGGTGGTCTTGCCGGTGCCCGACGGACCTTTGACGGCGACACGCGCGCCGTCCTCAATCTCCAGCCGGGGAATGGCGAGACGGAAGGCGCCGCCGGGGTACGCAAAGGACACATCGGCCAGGCGGATCATCCGGCCTCGCTGGCGGGGGGCGCATCGGGGGCGCGGAAGGTTTCGCCCGCGCCTGTGCGGTCGACGTCGCGGAGGGTGAAGCCGGTAAAGCGCCACGCCCCATCGACCGGTTCGATCGCAAAGCCGGCATCGTAGATATTGCCGCGGACATGCATGTGTTCGGCATGGCCAACGACGCCGACGACGCGCCAGCGGGCGTCGATGTCGAGCCGATCGCCCTCCTGCCGCGTGTCGAGACGGAGGATCTCGATTTCGTGGATTTCCTGGTCGGCCGCCTCGAGTCCGCCCCCCTTCATGGCGCCGATCCGTTCGAGATAGAGCGCTTCGAGTGCATCGCCGGCGGCAACCCCGGCTAGCGTGTCGTAGACGGCATCCTCAGAAGTTTCGGCGAAGGCGGCATAGACCACTTCGAGAAGCGTGGGCGCGAGGCGATAGCTTTCGCGCGCCATTTCCGGTGCGGTCATCGGCGGCAGGCCAGGCGCCGCATAGGCCTGGTCGCGGTGTGGACGCAGCAGAAGCGACCCGGCCACGAGCGCTCCGCCAAGGATCAGGACGGCAACGGCCGTGCCCAGATATCTGCCCATCGGATGCGCTCCACCGTCCACGCCCCTGCCATATAGGGCCGGGCAGGGCGGGAAAAGGGCCGCCGGCTAGGGCTTGCGCGCAACGATGAACCGGACCCCGTGATCTTCGGCTTCGACGACCTTTAGTCCGGCGCGGACGAAGATCCGCTCAAGCTCCGACGCGCGGATGAACTTGACCGGGCGGGGCGCCTTGCCGATGGCCTGCATCACGGCGATGACCGGGCGGAGGAACCACTGTCTGTCGGCCAGGCAGGCGGTTTTGGTGATGAGATAGCCGCCGGGCTTCAGCCGGTCCGCGAGCGTCGCGACGGTTCCGGGCACGTCCTCCACAAGATGCAGCAGGTTCATCGCGATGACGGCGTCGTAGTACGTTGTGTCGAGCGGCTCCTCGGAGACCGCGGTGCGAAAGGTGACATTTTCAGCCCCAGATTTGGCGGCCTTGTCCTGTGCGATGGCGACCATGCGGGGAGAGATGTCGGTTGCGGTGTAGTGGGCCACGTCGGATGCGAGCGTGAGTGCGGTTGACCCCGTGCCGCAGCCGACCTCGAGCACCTGATCGGTTGCACGCAGATAACTGCGCGTGCGGGAGAGCGTCTGTTCGTAGGCTGTTGGGTTGGCAACGGGCCGAGCGGCATAGCTGTCGGCGATGCGGTTCCAGAAGGCGGAGTGTTCCATGGGAGATCCTTGGTGTCTTGGTTGCGCATCATGTACATCCGCATGAGATTCGATGGAATTGCCAATCTACGTCGGTCTGTTATGCGTATTTGCATGCAATGGCCGGGTGCAGACTTCGACTGGAACCAGGTGCGCGCGTTTCTTGCAACCGCGGAGGCAGGCTCGCTGTCGGCCGCGGCGCGGATGACAGGTCAGACCCAGCCGACGCTCGGCCGGCAGGTGGCGGCGCTGGAGGCGCGGCTGGGCGTGGTACTGTTCGAGCGGGTGGGCCGGTCGCTGGAACTCACCTCGACTGGGCGGGACCTTCTGCAGCACGTCCGCATGATGGGGGCCGCAGCCGAACGCATGTCGCTGGTGGCGCGGGGGCTGTCGGAGGCGGTGGAGGGGCAGGTGTCGATCTCGGCGGCGGATGGCATCGCCTCGATGCTGTTGCCGCGGGCGCTGGCCCGGTTACGGGAGACGGCACCCGGCATTGCAATTGAGGTGATCGCGGCGAACGAGATCAGCGACCTGCAGCGGCGCGAGGCGGACATCGCGATCCGGCATGTCCGGCCGGACGCGCCGGACCTGGTCGCGCGACTTCTGGGAGAGAGCGTCGCCCATTTCTATGCCAGCCGCGACTATCTGGATCGGCGGGGGCGCCCGCGGATTCTCGCCGACATGGCGGAGCATGACATCATCGGCCTGAGTACACCCGAACAGTTTGCCGAAGGTCTGACGCAGCGGGGCGTTCCCACCGACCCGGAGCGGATTCCGCTCTTCTCGACTCACAGCGTTGTGACCTGGGAGCTCGCGCGTGCGGGGCTGGGGGTGACGATGATCTCCGACGGCGTCGCGGCGCGCTGGCCGGAAATGGAGCGCATTCTGCCCGAGGTGGAGGTGCGGTTTCCGACCTGGCTGACCGTGCATCGCGAGGTGCGGACGAGCCGGCGGATCCGACTGGTCTATGACCATCTGGCGGAGGCGCTGCCCTTGCCCTGACCCGGGCGTCAGCCGTGATCCTTTAGAAGGCGCTGCTTCTGGCGGTTCCAGTCGCGCTTGGCTTCGGTGGCGCGCTTGTCGGCGACCTTCTTGCCCTTGGCGATGCCGATCTTGAGCTTCGCCATTCCGCGATGGTTGAAGTAGAGCACGAGCGGCACCAGCGTCATGCCCTTGCGCTGGGTGTCGGCCCAGAGACGTGCGAGTTCGCGGCGGGATACCAAAAGTTTGCGCCGCCGCCGGTCCTCATGCCCGAACATGGCCTGCTCGTACGGGGCGATATAGCTGTTGACCAGCCAGAGCTCGCCATTCTTCACTTCGGCATAGCTCTCGGCGATCTGGGCGGTGTTGAGGCGCAGGCTTTTGACCTCGGAGCCCGTCAACTGGATCCCGGTTTCGAGGTCGTCCTCGATGGCATAATCGTAGCGGGCACGCCGATTTTCGGCGATCACCTTGTAGTTCTTGTTGGTGTCGGTTTTGGCCATGGGCCGCCGATATAGAGACCGCCGGCGCCCCTGCCAAGCGGCCCGAAGAATCAAGCATGAATGCGGCGCTCATGCCCTGTGACGGGCTCATTTCGGCGATCTGGCGCAGGCAATCATGTTCTTGGCCGAAGATCGTCGGCAGATTGGAAACTGGAACGTCTCAATTTTGACGAGATCAGGGCAGCCTGCGATGTCTAGTACGTTGTGTGTGTGGAAGGACAGGTGGGTGATGAAACCTTTGGAACGTATCCGCGCTCGCGAGGCGGCGCTCGGCATGCTGGGTGTCACGCGATCGGCAGAGCCCGAAGAGGTGCGCGCGGCGTGGCACAAGCTGGCCTTTGAGTGGCATCCCGACCGGAATGGTGGCGATCCAACCGCGTTTCTCGAGGCGCAGGCGGCCTATGAGCTGGTGCACGAGACGATCGGGAGCGAGGAGGCGCCGCAGACGTTTCAGGTGGCGCGCCGAGTGCCTGCGGGCTTTCGCCGAAGGCCGCGCCGGCCTGCGGTGACCGAGCGCCAGATCGACCTGACCGCCGAGACCGTTTCGGCCTGTCTGTCGCTGTTCGGTGCAGGGGCAATCAACTCGGACGAGGCTGAGAACGATGGGGCGACACGCTCGGACCACGTGCCCCACGCAATGCTATGTGCCGGGCGGAGCGTGACGTTTCTGGTGTCGACGCCGCTTGTGGATGGTGTCAATCGCGTGGCTCTGCCTACTGGCGTGCTGACCGACCGGCGACACCCGGCGCCAAAGGTGATCCTCGTCAGATCGGACGGCGGCGGTCAGGGCGAGATGCAAATGCTCGATGCCGTGGCGGGCCAGTCGGTTCCCGGCGCGCGTAGGGTGGAGATTCGCTTCGGGGTTGGGGATACGGACGACTGAGCGTCAGCGCAGGCGCGCCAGCAGGTCTGTCGAGGCATAGCCGTCGGGCGTCACTCCAATCGAGCGCTGGAAGCCGCGAATGGCCTCTTCGGTGAGCGGGCCCATCAGGCCGTCGATGCCGCGCGTGTCGAACCCGGCCGACGTGAGGCGGCGCTGGATTTCCTTACGCTCGTCGAAGCTGAGCGCGCGCAGATGGCGCGGCCAGTCGGATCGGATCGAGGGGCCGCCGGCAATCCGGTCCGCCAGGTGTCCGACACCGATCACATAGGCGTCGGCGGGATTGTAGCGCTCGATGACCGCAAAGTTGGCGAAGACCATGAAGACCGCGCCATCCGAACCGCCCGGGAGGATCACAGAGGCGGGGCCGTGATCCGGGACCGGTTCGCCCGCCGTATCGCGCACACCGAGTTCGGCCCAGTCGGCGGCGCCCTTCTTCACAGGATGGCCGGTTTGGGAGAAGTCGAACCCGTCGGGCAACACAACCTCGACGCCCCAGGGCACGCCCGGTGTCCAGCCATGGCGGGCAAGGTAGTTAGCGGTTGAGGCGAGCGCATCGGTCGGATCCTCGCCCCAGATGTCACGGCGACCATCGCCGGTGAAGTCGACGGCGTAGTCGAGAAACGAGGTTGGCATAAACTGGGTGTGGCCAGAGGCGCCGGCCCAGCTGCCCTTCATGTTCGATGGTGCGGTGTCGCCGGCATCGAGGATTTCAAGCGCGGCCCAAAGCTGTGCTTCGAAGAAGGCGCCGCGGCGGCCGTCATAGGCGAGCGTCGCGAGGCTTTGGATCACCGAGCTTTCGCCGCGAAACGTGCCATATGCGCTCTCGAGCCCCCAGACCGCGACGACCACCTCTTTCGGTACGCCGTAGCGCGTTTCGATCTGGTCGAGCACCGCCTCATGGCGCCCAAGCGCCTCGCGGCCGTTGGTGACGCGCAGGTCCGACACGGCCGTGTCGAGATAGTCCCAGATCGTTTTGGTGAACTCGCTCTGGTTACGATCGCGCCGGATGACATCGGCATCATAGGTGACGCCGGCGAAGGCCGCATCGACGGTTTCGCGTGAGATTCCGCGTGCTGCGGCCCTGGCCTTGATGCCATCGATCCAGGTGCCGAACCCGGCGGCGCGGGGCGCGGGGGTGGCGGGCTCAGAAGTTGCCAAGCGGGCCACCACCGTTTCGGGGACCGCCGGTCGCGCCTTGGGCCGGATCGAAATCTCGAGCAGCGTGGCCGCCGTGCCGATGGAAGGAAGGAGGGCGACGGCAAACGCCGCCACGATTGGGATGCGTCGCATGGATTTCACTGCCTGATACTGCCGATTTTGATTTTGCGAAACGATAACGCAAAATGGTCAATGTCGGAAGAACTACCGGCGGCATCGGGGGGATTATCGCTCGCGCCGCGTGCGGGTGACGCGTCGCTTTTCTTTGACCTTGGCGGCCTTGTCTCGCGCACGGGCCTGGCCGGGCTTGCGCCGAACGGGCGCGCCTTTGCCACCGCCCTTGCGCCGCGGGATACCCGAAGATGTGGGCCCCGGCGCGACTTCTTCGCCATCAAGCTCGAGCAGGTCGAGCATTAGCCCACCTGTGACGGGTACGGCCTCGGCCAGCCGCACGCGGACGCGCTGGCCCAGCGAGATGACGCGCCCGGTATCGGCGCCCATCAGCGTCTGGCTGTCCCGGTCGTGGTGGAAGTATTCCTGGCCAAGGGCGCGCATTGGAACGAGTCCGTCTGCCCCGGTTTCGTCGAGCTTCACGAAGACACCGAACCGAGCAATGCCGCTGATCCGCCCTTCGAATTCATGGCCGACCCGCTCGGAAAGGTAGGCGGCGAGGTAGCGGTCAGTCGTGTCGCGCTCGGCCGTCATCGAGCGCCGTTCGGTCTCGGAGATGTGGGTGGCCGTGGTATCGAGCCGTTCGATCTCGGCCTCGGTCAGACCGTCGTTGCCCCAACCGTGGGCCGCGATCAGCCCGCGATGGACGACGAGGTCGGCATAGCGGCGGATGGGCGAAGTGAAATGGGCATAGGTGCCGAGCGCGAGCCCGAAATGGCCGAAATTCTCAGGGCTGTAATAGGCCTGCGTCATCGAGCGGAGCGTGGCGAGGTTGATCAGTTCGGCCAGCTCCGTGCCCGCGGCGGTGTTCAAGAGCATGTTCAGATGGCGGGTCTGGAGGACCTGGCCTTTTGCAAGCGTCAGACCCGACGCCTTGGCGGTTTCGCGCAGGGCCTCGATCTTTTCGGTCGCCGGCTCTTCATGCACGCGGAAGAGAAGCGGGGTGTACTTTCGGACCAAAACCTCACCCGCCGAGACGTTGGCGAGGATCATAAATTCCTCGATCAACCGATGCGCATCGAGACGGTCGCGGAAGTTGACTGACAGGACATCTCCCCGTTCTGACAGGATGATCCGCCGTTCGGGCAGGTCGAGGTCGAGCGGCTGGCGACGTTCGCGGGCCTTAGCGGCGGCGCGGTAGGCGGCGGCGAGCGGTTTCAGGACATCCTCGAGGAGCGGGCCCGTCTTGTCGGTCGTCTCGCCGTCGAGGGCTGATTGCACCTGTTCATAGGAGAGCGAGGCGGCGGAGCGCATCAGGCCGCGGTGGAACTCGGCGCCGATGCGTTTGCCATCAGCATCGAGCCGCATTCGGACAGCGATGCAGACCCGCGGCACGCCCTCGTGGAGGGAGCAGAGATCGCCCGACAGCCGCTCGGGCAGCATCGGCACGACACGGTCGGGGAAGTAGGTGGAGTTGCCGCGTTCTCGCGCCTCACGGTCGAGCGACGTTCCGGGCCGGACATAATGTGCGACATCGGCGATCGCGACCCAGACGACATGCCCGCCCTCGTTGTCGGGCGCATCGTCGGGATGGGCATAGACCGCATCGTCGTGGTCGCGGGCATCCTCGGGGTCGATGGTGATTAGGGGCAGATCGCGCAGGTCGGTCCGGCCCTTTAGCCCCGCGGGCTTCATCCGGTCGGCTTCCTCGAGAACCCGGTCGGGGAAGCTGTCGGGGATGCCATGCTGGTGGATCGCGATGAGCGAAACCGAGCGCGGCGCGCCCGGGTCGCCGAGCCGTTCGACGATGCGCGCCCTCGGCAGGCCGAGGCGGGTGCGCGTGCCGGCCTGTTCGGCTTCGACGAGTTCGCCGTCCTTTGCCCCGCCGGCATTCTCGGGCGGCACCAGCCATTCACGGTCGGCGCCCTTGTCGATGGGTGTGATGCGGCCGCTTTCGGTGCCGGTACGGTAGATACCAAGGATCCGTCGCGGCTGGCTGCCGATCTTGCGGATCAGGCGGCCTTCGTAGGGGTACTCCTCGCCCGGGGTCTCGCGGAGCCGCAGAAGCACGCGGTCGCCCTCGCCCAGCGCGGGCTCGCCCTCGCGCGCGATCAGCAGGATGCGAGGCTCGGGCCCCTCTCCGTGCCATTCCAGCGGGCGGGCGATCTGGTCGCCGTCGCCATCGGTGGGGCCGATCTGGGCCACTGAGACTGGCGGGAGCTTTTCGGGGTCGCGATAGCTGCCGCGCCGCTTGTCGAGATGACCCTCATCCTCGAGCTCGCGCAGGAGGCGTTTGAGATCGATCCGCGCCGCACCTTTGACGCCAAAAGCGCGCGCGATGTCACGCTTGGCGGTCTGACCGGGGTTTTCAGAGATCCAATCAAGGATCTGTGCCTTGGTGGGGAGTTCCGACATGACCGGCGAGGTAGCACGCCGACCCCAAGGTGTCACTTGGTGGCAGACGTGCGAAGGGCGAATGGCGGCGGCGAGAGTTCGCGGAGATCCGCGGCGGTGTCGACATCGGACAGAGTGTCGACCAGGGCGACGGGGCCTGGCAATGTGCGAGCGGTATCGGCGAGGGCGTGCGATGTAGACCAGCGGACGTTAGCGAAAAGGTTGGCGGGGGGCGTGGCCGTGCGTTTCAGGCCGACAAGCCAATAGCCTCCGTCCGTGGCGGGGCCAAGAACAGCAGGACACGGGCCGAGGGCCGAGAACGCCCTGGCGATGTGGGACCCGGTGAGGCCAGGAATGTCAGCCCCGACGATGAGGGCCGGGCCCGGGGGCAGCGAGCGGAAGAGCCGGCCCATCCGGCTGCCCAAATCGCCAGGGCCCTGGGGCAGACGCTGGAGATGGGCAGGCCAGACGCGGGAAGACAGGCCCGCGATGTCGGGCGAGACGGCGAGCCACAGTGACCACCGCGGGTCCTGAAGGCGCCGGGCGAGGCCGAGCGCCGTGTGCCGGAACCAATGCGCGGCGTCGATCATCCCGATCTCGGCGCCAAGGCGGGTTTTGACACGGCCAGGGCGCGGCTCCTTCACCATTAGGACGAGCTGGCGCATGCGGATGCCCGCCGGGCGAGCCCTTTTGGGCGCCGGTCGGGCACGGAGTGGGCGCATGCGCTCAGAGGTCTCGCATCATGTCGCGATGAAGTATGCCGGCATCCATATACTCTTCGCCATAAGCGACGAAGCCAAGGCGCGTGTAGAAATCGACCACCGATGCCTGAGCCGAAAGCTTGGCCCGGGAGAGGCCGGGCAGCGTGCGGGCGAGGTCGAGTGCGGCCTTGGTGAGCGCCACGCCAAGACCGGTGCCGCGGGCCGCCTCGGCGACGCAGACCCGTTCGAGCTTGGCGGCATCGCCAACGACCCGCAGGCGTAGAGTGCCAAGCGGGGCGCCATCGACCAAGGCCAGGAGGTGCCGCGCCTCGCCATCTCGCCCGTCGCGTTCGTCCGCCTCGCTCACGCCTTGCTCGGCGATGAATACGTCGGCCCGAAGCGCGAGACAGGCTGCGCGCTGCGCCTCGGTCGTGGCCTCAGAAATCTCGATGCTGGGGTCGGTCATGCAAAGTACTCGCGCAAGATTCGAGTATAGACGGCCTTCAGCCCTTCGATATCGGCGATGGCCACGCGCTCGTCGACCTGATGCATGGTCTGACCCACGAGACCGAACTCGACCACCGGGCAATGGGATTTGACGAAGCGCGCATCCGACGTCCCGCCGGTGGTGGAGAGGACGGGCGTGATCCCGGTCTCGCCCTCTACTGCGCGCGAGACGAGGGCGGATAGGTCGCCCGGTGGCGTGAGAAACGCCTCGCCGGACACACGGACGCGCGTGTCGATCGAAACGCCAGTTTGGGCCGCGATATCGGCGGCATGTCCTTCGAGCCATTGGGTGATCGAAGCGCCGGTATGGCCATCGTTGAAACGGATGTTGACCGCAGCCCGGGCGCGCTCGGGAATGACGTTGGTCGCGGCGTTGCCGGTATCGAACGTGACCGGGGCAACCGTTGTGGGGTCGAAATGCTCGGTGCCAGCGTCCAGGGGCTCGGCCGTTAGTCGAGAGATCAGAGTGGCGAGCGCGGTCACCGGGTTTCGGGCGCGATGGGGATAGGCGGCGTGGCCCTGGATGCCGACCGCTTCGAACCAGGCTGTCATGGAGCCGCGGCGTCCGATCTTGATCGTATCGCCCAGGCGCTCGGGGCAAGTTGGTTCGCCGACCAAGCACATCTGCATCCGTTCACCTTTGGCAGCCATCCAGTCTAGAATGGCCGATGTCCCATCAGTAGCGTTGCCCTCTTCGTCGCCGGTGATAGCGATGATCACTGCGCCGTCGGGAGGCGTCGCGGCGACGAAATCAATGGCCGCGGTGACAAAGGCGGCCACGCCAGACTTCATGTCGGCCGCGCCACGGCCCCAAAGCTGACCGTCGTATTGTTCGGCTCCGAAGGGCGCGACCGTCCATGCGCCCTCCTCCCCCACGGGCACGACATCGGTGTGGCCGTTGAATCCGAACGTGCGATCGTGGCCCTTGCTGCCCCAGCGGGCGAAAAGGTTCGGCGTGCCGTTTCGGTCGACCCGTGTGCAGGAGAAGCCGCCGGCCGTGAGCACGGTCTCGAGATGTTGGAGGGCGCCGCCCTCCATCGGTGTGACAGAGGGGCAGCGGACAAGCTCGGCGGTCAGGGAAACGGGATTGGTCATGACCCAGCCGTAGCGCCGAGGCACCGCAGCTTCAATGGGCGGCGAGACCGGTGTGGGTCGAGGCGGCGGGCGTGTCGGCCATGGGCGGCCAGGGGCGTAGCGCGTCAGCCTCGGACCAGGCGGCTATCCAGTCGGGTAAAGGCGGATTGCCTTGGGGCAGGCCCATCGCCTCGAGGCACTCGGCGGTCGGCACGATCCCGGCCTTGGAGGTGACCGCGATGCGCATCAGCCCATGGGAGGCGCATTCGCCGTTCCGCCACATCCCTTGCTCCATATACATAAAGCGCGCATCCCACCCCACAATACGGGTGCGCAACGTGAACCGATCGAAGGACCGGACACGGCGACGATAGCGGACCGAGCAGCCGGCCACGACGCCCGACCAGCGCTTGCGCTTCATCATGTCGACAACGCCGATCCGCCGGAAAAGCACGAACCGGCCGAGATCATAGAGTGTGAGCGTCCGCCCGTTGTTGAGCTCCATCCAAGGGTCGATGTCCCACGGCCAACAGATGAGATCGGTTGCATGCTCGTCGGTCAGCCCCAGCTTCGGAGCGGAGCGATAGCGCAAGAATTCCTTGGCGAGTCGGATGTAGGGATACATGGGCATCGCTCGGAGTTGTGGACCGGATAGATCGGCTGCGTTGACGTAAACGTCAAGCATACCGTTGGGTCAATCCGGGCGGCTTGCGTGCCTGACCCTCTCCGCCTAGGTCTCTGGCGTCAACGTGCATCGAAGGAGCCCAAGATGATCGCGATCTACGAAATCCTGCAGCTGATCCTCAGCGCGGCCTTCTTCATTATGATCGTGCATATCATCATGAGCTGGCTCATCAGCTTTAACGTGCTGAACGTGCGACAGCAGTTCGTGGGCTCGCTGTGGATTGGCCTGAACCGGCTGTTGGAGCCGATTTACCAGCCAATCCGGCGGGTTATCCCCGACACGCGGCCGTTGGACCTCGCGCCCCTCGTGGCATTCCTGATCGTCATTGCGCTGCGCGATATCATTTTGCCAACCGCGTTCGGCCTGCGCTGACCCCAGCTCAGGGTTGCAGGGCTCCGTGATGCGGCCTAACCGGGCGCATGACCACGACAGGGCAAGGTAAGCAATGGTGAGCGAGGCGCCTGCGGAGGTGCTATCCCGCGTCTTCGGGTTCGACGCGTTTCGGCCCGGCCAGGCGGAGGTCGTGGACGCCGTGACCGCGGGCGAGGACACGCTTGCCATCATGCCGACCGGCGGCGGCAAGTCGCTCTGCTACCAATTGCCCGCCTTGTGTCGACCTGGGGTGACACTTGTGGTGTCGCCACTCATCGCACTGATGCGGGACCAGGTGCGCGCGCTGCGTGAGGCGGGTGTGGCGGCGGGCGCGCTGACCTCGGGAAATACCGAGAACGAAACCGATGCGGTATGGCGTGGCCTCGAAGCCGGCGACCTGAAGCTCCTCTATCTGGCGCCGGAGCGCCTGGCCTCCGGCGGGATGGACCGGGCGCTGCATCGGGCGGGAGTAACGATGATCGCCGTCGACGAGGCCCATTGCGTGAGTCAATGGGGCCACGATTTCCGGCCCGATTACCTACGGATCGGCGCCCTTCGGCGTGCGCTTGGCGTGCCGCTGGCCGCGTTCACCGCAACCGCGGACGCGGAGACGCGCGAGGAGATCGTGGCGCGGCTCTTCGACGGGCAGCCGCCTCGGGTCTTTCTGCGGGGGTTCGACCGGCCGAACATTCATCTGGCGTTCAGCCCCAAGGCGACGCCACGGAGTCAGATCCTGGCCTTTGCCGGGGCGCGGAAAGGCCGATCCGGCATCGTCTATTGCGGGACCCGCGCCAAGACGGAAAGCCTGGCGGCCGCCTTGCGCGAGGCAGGGCACCAGGCCCTGAGCTATCACGGCGGGATGGGGGCGGAACCCCGGCGCGAGGTCGAGGCCGCGTTCCAGCGCGAGGACGGTCTGATCGTGTGCGCAACGGTTGCGTTCGGGATGGGCGTGGACAAGCCCGACATCCGCTGGGTGGCCCACGCCGACCTGCCGAAGTCGATCGAGGCCTATTACCAGGAGATCGGTCGGGCCGGGCGCGACGGGGCTCCGGCGGAAACGATGACGCTCTACGGGCCCGAGGACATCCGCCTGCGCCGGTCGCAGATCGACGAAGGTCCGGCGCCGACCGAGCGCAAGGCGGCCGATCATGGCCGGCTGAACGCGCTTTTGGGGCTGGCTGAGGCCTTGGGCTGCCGTCGGCAGCAACTCTTGAGCTATTTTGGCGAAGAGCTGGCAACGCCCTGCGGCAATTGCGACCTGTGCGATAGGCCACCGGAGGTATTCGACGGAACGACGCCTGTTCGCATGGCGCTTTCGGCCGTTCTGCGAACGGGGGAAAGCTTTGGCACCGGGCATTTGATCGACATTCTGACGGGCGCGGAGACCGACAAGGCGCGGCACTGGGGCCACGTCGACCTGACCACCTTCGGCGTCGGCCGAGACTGGGACAAGAAGGCGTGGCAGGCGATCTTTCGCCAGATGATGGGCCACGATCTGGTGCGCCCCGATCCAGAGCGGCATGGCGCCTTGCGCATGACCGAGGCGGCGCGGCCGATCCTTAGGGGGGAGGCCTCGATCACCCTTCGAAAGGACGCGATCACGCGTGACCGGTCGCGGCCCGTGGTGAAGGCGCTCGTCTCGGACGAAGATGCGCCTCTGCTTTCGGCGCTCAAGGCCAAGCGGCGCGTGTTGGCCGAGGAGGCCCGGGTGCCGGCCTATGTCATCTTTCCCGATCGGACGCTGATCGAGATGGCAGAGCGCCGCCCCACCACGCTCGACGAGATGGCCGGAGTGAGCGGGGTTGGGGCCAAGAAGCTCGAGCGCTATGGGGCAGCGTTTCTGGAGGTGATCACCGGCGCGGAAACCGAAGAGGTCCACCCGGCGCGGCGGCGCCTGGCCGGGCGGGCGGAAGGCGATCTGTTCGACCGGCTGCAGTCGGCGCAGCTGGGCCTGAGCCGGGGCGAAGACGGGACGGGCAAGCCGCTTTCTTGCGCACCAGCCACCCTGCGCCACATCGCCGAGCGACAACCCAGCTCGGTGGAAGAGCTTGCCCGAATTCAGGGCATGGGTGAGCAAAAGGCGGCGCGCTTCGGGGCAGCCTTCCTCGCACTAATTGACGCATACCGATAGGGGTGGACGCCGTCCCGCCCGCCCATAGGTTGCGTACAGATGATCCAAGGAAGAATGCCGATGCTCGTTGTGATTTCGCCCGCAAAGAGGCTGGACTGGTCGGAACCGGATGGGATCGCGCCCACGCAGCCGGCCTTTCAGGAAGACGCCGCGCCGTTGGCGCGCGCGGCGGGGCGCTTATCTCGGCGCGACCTTCAGACGCTCATGGATATCAGCGAGGATCTGGCGACGCTGAACAAGGCGCGGTTCACCGATTTTCGCGCCGAGCCGTCGGTCGACGACGTGCGGCCTGCGGCGTTCGCCTTTGCAGGTGACACCTATCAGGGGCTGGAGGCCCGGACGCTGGACCCAGATGCGCTGGCCTGGTCGGGGGGGCATCTGCGGATCCTGTCGGGGCTCTACGGGCTGTTGCGGCCGCTCGATGGCATCCAGCCCTACCGGCTGGAGATGGGCTCGCGACTGAAAACCAGGAAAGGGCCCGACCTCTATGCCTATTGGGGCGATCGGATCGCGCAGGCCCTCAACCTACAGGCCGAGGCCGTGGGGGCCCAGGTTCTCGTCAACTGCGCAAGCCAGGAGTATTTCGGGGCGGTCGAGCTCGGTGCGCTCAAGCTCGAGGTCGTGACGCCGGTCTTTCTGGAGGAGAAGCCGGGTGGACCGAAAATCGTGAGCTTCTTCGCCAAGCGCGCGCGGGGAGCAATGGCGCGCTGGATCATGGAGCGGCGGCTGACCGACCCAGGCGCGCTGACGGACTTCGACAGCGGGGGCTATGCCTTTACGCCCGAGCTTTCGGAAGCGGGCCGCCCGACATTCGTACGCCCAGTCGCCGCGCAAGAGGGTCAGGCGGCCTAGTCCGCAAACTCCGGATCGTGGGCGACGAGTTCGACAGTGTTCCCCTCTGGATCGGTCAGGAACACGCCGCGCCAGCCAATCCAGCCGAAAATCTCGATCCGGTAGGGCTGGCCCGTATTGTCGAACTCGGCGATGGCCTGGTCTTGCGCATGACGGGGGAGGGACAGCGCCAGATGGTGGAGCGAGGAGCGCGCGCCGGTCTCAGGTGGCGTGTCACCATGGGGATGTAGGCCCGGACGGGCGAGGTTGGCGGCGTCGTGGCGAAAGAGGGCGAGGACGGAGGTATGGCCAGCCACACCAGGCGCTATACGGAAGAACGTAATGTCCGCCGTCGCGCCACCGCTCAACACCTCTAGATGCAGGACATCGCGATAGAAGGCGATCATCCCGGCCATGTCGGCGCAGCGAATGGCGATCTCGCCTAGCGCGGCGGGGCGGAAGGCCGGGGTGTCGGACATAAGTGCGAGCCTCGCACAGGCGTCGCGTTTGGGGAAGCCTGGCGCCTCGTTAGCCGGCCTTGGCCCGCACCTCGTCGACAGCTTGCGGCGGCAGGCAATCGGCCGGGCAGTTCTGCAAGACCTGCTCTTCAAGGAAGGCTCGTTTGAGCGGTTTCGTCAGGTAGTGGTCGATCCCGGCGCGAAGGATCTCTTCCCGGTCACCCTCGAGCGCGTGGGCCGTCATCGCGACAATCGGCACATGGCCCGGGGCCCCGCCCTGGCCTGCGGCGGCCTCCATCCCACGGATAACACGAGTGGCCGCTTTCCCGTCCATCTTGGGCATCGAGATGTCCATGAAGACAAGGTCGGGGGCGAGGTCAGCAAACATTTCGACCGCTTCAACGCCGTTTTCGGCAAAGTGCAGCTCGATATCGAGGTTGCGCAGCATCTTGCCCAGCACAAAGCGGTTGGTCTTGTTGTCTTCGGCCGCAAGCACGCGCATCCGGCGCGGCCCGCGCCCAGCGGCCTGCGGAGCGGAACCAGGAACGGGGTCGACCTTGGGCGCGGCGACCTGTCTTTCTTCGGCATCGGACCGGACGGATCCTGCGGTCGTCTCAACCGCCGCGAGATCCGGGGCACTCTCGTCGGGTGGCGGGGCGTCGATGGCCAGTTCCGGCAAGCGCACGAGCGCCTCGAAGAGCTGCGACCGCGAGACCGGGCGGGAAATCACGCCATGCGCGGCGCCGGAGTCGGCGGGCGGTAGGCGCGCGGCATCGTGGGGCGTGGCGCACACGATCAGCCGCGCCGCGCGGCTCCCGGCATCGGCCAGGGCACGGCACAGATCGGGGCCCGACGTGTCCGGCAGGGTCTCGTCCGCCACAACAATCTGTGGGCGAGGGAACAGGAGCGCGCGCTTCAGCCCGTCGGAGCCCGACAGGGCGACCTCGACCTTGACGCCAAGCTGCTCGAGCCGGCGACACATGATGTCGGCGTCCAGTCCCTCGACGCCCACCACCAGGGCGCGGGCTTCGCCCACTTCGCCAGTTTCGGGCTCGCGGCGCGTGGGCTCGGCCGTGGGCAACGTCATACGGAACCCGAAGCACGAGCCGTTCTCGGGCTCGCTCTCCACCCAGATCTCACCACCCATAAGGGTGACGAGTTCCTTGGTAATAGCGAGGCCAAGCCCGGTGCCCTCGAAGCTGCGGTTCTTTTCGTCTTCGACCTGCGCGAATGAGCCAAAGATGTGATCAAGCATGTCGGGCGGGATGCCGATGCCGGTATCCTCGACCGTGACATGCAACTGCCACCCTGCGGCGCCCGCATCGAAGCCGACGACGCGAATAAGGATGTGACCCTCCTGCGTGAACTTCACGGCATTGCCAACCAGGTTGGTCAGGATCTGGCGGATCCGGCCTGTGTCGCCGATCACGCGGGTGGGCAGGAACAGATCATAGTCGACATGGAGCGCGAGGTTTTTGTCGCGCGCGACGGGCGAGACAAGCATCAGCACCTCGTGCACGAGCCGCTCAAGATCAAACGGCTCGGGCCGCAGCACCATCCGCTCGGCCTCCATCTTGGAGAAGTCGAGAATGTGGTTGATGATCTGCAGGAGCGCCTCGCCCGACGACTTGATCGTGGACACATAGAGCGCCTGCTCGTCCTCAAGTTCGGAGTCCAGCAGCATCTCGGCCATCCCGACGACGCCGTTCATCGGCGTGCGTAGCTCGTGGCTCATATTCGCGAGAAAGGCCGACTTTGCTCGGTTCGCCGCCTCGGCTCGGTGCCGGGCCTCTTCGAGCTCGGCTTCGCGCTCTTTCAGCGTGGTGACGTTCTGGGCGAGGCAGACCATGTCGCCGTCACGCGAGCGACGGTCGATCAGACGGAACCACTGGCCATTGCTCATCCGGATCGTGACTTTCTCGACCTCGGACGCATCCCAGCGCTCAAGCATAGTGCCGATCCAGACACCGGGGCGTTCTTCACCGATATCGACATGGCCCTCGTCGACGGCGATGCGGAGCACCTCAAGATAGAGAGTGCCCGGGCCGATCCGCTTGGAGAAACCGAACATCGACAACCAGGCCGTGTTGGCAGCGATCAGCTTGTCCTCGGCATCGAACACGGCGAAGCCATCGGTGATCGTTTCGACCGAGTCCCACAGGCGTCGTTCGATGATCTGAACGTGTTCTTCGGCCTTGTGCAGGTCGGCGCGGACCTTCTCGGCCTGAGTCTTGAGCTCTTCGTTGGCGCCCCGGTGCTCGACGACCTGTTCCGAAAGCGAGAGCGCATGCTGAGAGAGCTTGCGGTTGGCTTCGAACAGCTCGCGGCTCTTGAGATCGAGCAGGCGCTCAGCCGCGAGGCGGGCGCGACGCTCTTCCGCGAGCCTGTCGGTCAGCTCCATGATGCGCGGTCCTTCTCACGGGGCGGCGTCGGTCTCGGGTGCCGAACGTCATCCGGCTGTCGACCGCACATTGGCCGATCAGGCTGAACAGATGCTTAAGGCTCACGCAGGTTCCTGCGGCGGGGAATCGCTTGGGGGAGCTGACGGACACGTGCGAGACTGCGGCAAGCTGGTCCGCCCCAGGAAAGGACACACCATGCTGCGCCGCTTCCCCGCTGCATTCGCTCTGATCTCGTTGATACTGGCCGCACCGCCGCAGGCAGCAGCGCAAGAGGCGCCGCCGGTGCCGGAGCGGCGGCTGATCTTCGAACGGGACGTCGACTTCTTCGGCGACGATCTGCGCGCGATCTTCGACACGACGGTCGAGGCGTGCCAGGCGGCGTGTCTGGCCGACGCGAATTGCGGCGCGTTCACCTTCAATGCGCGCTCCGGCGCCTGTTTCCCAAAGCGCGGGATCGACCGGCGGGACGCATATGCCGGCGCGATCTCGGCAGCGGTGGTGCCGATGCCGGTGGACATTCGCACCCTGGCCGACCGGCGGGCAGCGGCGCTTTCCGGTTTGCAGGAGGTCGACCTCGGCGCCGTGCGGACAGAGGCCGAAGCGATCGGTCCGCGCTATCCGAGGGGCACTTTGCCGATCGAAGACCTGCGGGCGGCCGCGTGGGACGCCACAGATGCAGCCGACTGGGCGCGAGCCCTGCGAATTTGGGGCGAAGTCGTTGCTCGAACCGATGACGGTGAGGCTTGGGCGCGCTACGCAGAGGCCGCGCGCCTGTTTCAGTCGGGTGACCGGTTGCAGCAGTCGCGCATCAGGGCGCGGGCAGCGCCCGCGGCGCTCAACGGCTATCTCCGGTCGCTTGATGATCGCGGGGCCGCCGACGCGCTGACCACGGCCGCGTGGGCGCTGACGGATCAGGGGCGCGGGCGCGCGTCGATTCCGCTGCTCAGATTGGCGGTGGAGGTGGACCCGGGATCGGAGCGCGAGAGCCTGCTGGCGGAGGCAATCGACCGCTACGGGTTTCGCACTGCCGAGAGCCGGGCAGATTCGGAAAGCGCTGTGCCACGGCTCTGCGTGAGCTTCACCGAGGACCTGGCCGCGGGCACCGACTATGCGCCCTATGTTCGGCTCCCCGGCGTTTCGTTCGCCGCCGAGGCCGAAGGACGGCAGCTCTGCCTCGAGGGCGTGCGCCATGGGACGCGGTATGCGCTGACGATCCGGGCGGGGCTGCCCGCTGAAAACGGGGACGTTCTGCAGCGCGACGCAAACCTTTCGCTTTACGTGCGCGACCGGAGCCCGGACCTGCGCTTCCCGGGCCGGGCCTATGTGCTGCCGCAGGGACCCCAGACCGCGCTGCCCGTTGTGACAGTGAATGCCGAGCAGGTGGACCTGACGCTCTACCGCGTGCCCGAGCGGAACCTGCGGTCGCTGATCGAGGAGGGCAGCTTTGGCCGACCCCTCGATCGGTGGAGCGTGGAGCGTTTTGGCGAGCTTCAGGGAGAAGAGGTGTGGAACGGGTCTGCAGACATCCCCCACAATCTGGACACCGCCCTGAATACTGATGTGACCACTCGGCTGCCGCTTGCGGAGGCGCTGGAAGGGCAGGCTCCGGGCCTCTATGCCTTGCAGGCTGCGCTTCCCGGAGTGGAGGGGCGTGACGCGCTGCCCGCCACGCAATGGTTCCTGACATCCGATATTGGGCTCGCAACGCTTCAGGGGTCGGATGGCCTGCATGTGTTCGCGCGAAGCCTAGGAAGCGCTGGGGCGCTTGAGGGGCTGACGGTGCGGCTGGTCTCTCGCGCCAACCGCGTATTGGGTGAGGCCGAGACGGATGTGGAGGGTCATGCGCGGTTTGACCCAGGCTTGGCGCGTGGAACGGGAGCGGGCGCGCCCGCTCTGGTGACCGTCGAAGCCGAGGGAGACTTCGCCTTTCTGCCTTTGACCGATCCCGCCTTTGATCTGTCGGATCGGGGTGTGGAGGGCCGCGCGGCGCCCGGGCCTATCGATCTGTTCCTCAGCACGGAGCGCGGGGCCTATCGGGCGGGCGACCGGATCCATGCGACGATGATTGCGCGGGACGGAACCATGCAGCCGCTGGGCGGTCTGCCCCTGACGGCGGTCCTGATGCGGCCCGATGGTGTTGAGCATAGCCGGCAGACGGTGACGGCAGATGCCGGCGGCGGTGCGGCGCTGTCGCTCCCGACCTCGGGCGCGGTGCCGCGCGGCACGTGGCGCCTTGCAGTTTATGCCGATCCGGACGCGGACGCTCTGGCAGAGACATCGCTTCTGATCGAGGATTTCCTGCCGGAGCGCATCGATGCTGAGCTTTCGTTGCCAGACGGGCCGCTCGGGCCGAACGACACCACAACGTTGACCGTCGCGGCGCGCTATCTTTTCGGAGCGCCCGGCGCCGGCCTCGATGTTGAGGGCGAGGTGCGGGTGCGGAATGTCCGGACGCTCGATGCGGCACCGGGGTTCGTGTTTGGCCGGCACGATGGCGCGACCCAGCCGGTGGTCGAGCCACTCTCGCGGGTCGAAACGGATGCGTCCGGGCGAGCCGCGATGCCGCTCAGGTTCCCCGACGCAGAGGACCCGTCGGGCCCGCTGGAGGCAGAGGTACGCGTGCGCGTGTCCGAGGGCTCGGGCCGGCCGATAGAACGGGAGATCACTCGGGCGCTGACCCCAGAGGCCCCCCTGATTGGCGTGCGGCCGAAATTCCATGGCGCAGTGCCCGAGGGGGCAGAGGCTGGGTTCGACGTGATCGCAGTCGGGCCCGATGACGCCTCAGTCGCCGCGCAGGTGGATTGGACACTGGAGCGGGTGGAGACACGCTATCAATGGTACTCGGCCTTCGGTGAGTGGAATTGGGAGCCGGTGACGCGAAGAACCCGTGTGGCGTCAGGTACCGAAACCACTGGGCCAGCACCTGTGACCGTCGCAGCCGGCGTGGAGTGGGGGCGCTATGAGCTGATCCTGGAGCGCGCGGACGGGCCCTACACGGCAACCTCGGTCGGGTTCGATGCCGGATGGTACGCGCCGGCAGACGCTGCCGCCGCGCCCGACCAACTCGAAGTGGCTCTCGATCGCGCAGCATACCGTCCGGGTGACACGGCACTGTTGCGGGTTGAGGCGCAAAGTGCGGGGGCTGTGCTTGTCACCGTCCTGTCGGACCGGCTGATCGACATGCAGACCGTCGAGGTGCCGGCAGGCGCCTCGGAGATCTCCCTTATGGTGACCGATGCGTGGGGCGCGGGCGCCTACGTGGCGGCGACCCTCGTCCGCCCGCTGGACGGCGCGACCGGGCGCGCGCCGGTGCGGGCGTTGGGACTTGCGCACGCCGCCGTCGACCCGGGCCCCTTGCGCCTGGCAGCTGCGTTTGAGGGCCCTGGGCAGGCAACCCCTCGGGAGACCATGGATGTGGCGCTGCGCGTCGAGGGCCTTGCCCCGGGCGAACAAGGATGGGCCACCATCGCTGCGGTGGATCAGGGCATTCTGAACCTGACGGGCTTCGAGGCGCCTGACGCGCCGGAGCACTTTTTCGGTCAGCGGCGACTTGGGGTCGAGCTGCGCGACCTCTATGGGCGGCTGATCGACGGCCGGACCGGGGCTTTGGGGCGTGTGCGCTCGGGTGGCGACCGAGGGACCATGATGCGCATGGAGGCCCCGCCGCCCACAGAGGATCTGGTCGCCTACTTCTCGGGGCCGGTGGCCGTGGGCTCAGACGGGCTGGCCCGGACCTCGTTTGACCTGCCTGCATTCAACGGAACGGTGCGCCTCATGGGTGTTGTGTGGGGCGAGAGTGGTGCGGTCGGCATGGCCGAGCGCGAGGTACTGGTGCGCGATCCTGTGGTCGTGACGGCATCGCTGCCGCTGTTCCTCGCCCCGAACGACGAGAGTACGCTGCGGCTTGACCTCGCACATGTCGATGGGGCGGCCGGTGAGATGGCGCTGTCGATCGAGGGCGGAAGAGTTGCGCTCGGTTCGGCGCCGACTTCAGTGACGCTGAGCGAGGGAGAACAACGCGCGCTGGTGATCCCGGTCACTGCGGGCCCGATGCCCGGGATATCAAACTTGACGGTGGGTCTGACCACGCCGGACGGTGAGGTTCTGACGAAGGAATTGACCCTACGGGTGGAAGACAACGACCCTTCCGTGGCGCGCGTCTCGCGCTTTGCGCTCGACCCGGGCGCGACATTCACTCTATCGCGGGACGTGTTCACGGGGTTGCGGCCAGGCACCGGCAGCGCGACGCTCGCGCTGGGGCCGCTCGCGCGGCTGAATGCGCCGGGGCTCTTGGCGACGCTCGACGCCTATCCCTATGGCTGCACCGAACAGGTGACGAGCCGGGCCTTGCCGCTTCTCTACCTAGCTGACGTGGCCGAGGCGCTGGGGCTGGCTGTAGCGGACGGGCTGGAGCACAGGATCGACGACGCGATCGGACGGGTGCTGGCCAATCAATCGTCCTCGGGTGGTTTTGGACTGTGGTCGCCAGGGTCCGGTGATCTGTGGCTCGATGCCTACGTGACGGACTTCTTGTCGCGGGCCAGGGCGGCCGGTCATACCGTGCCCGATCTGACCTTTGCTTCGGCGCTCGACCAGTTGGCGAACCAGGTTGCGGTGGCACCCGACTTTGAACCCGGCGTGAACGGCGGCGGTGCGGGCCTGGCGTATGCGCTCCATGTTCTGGCGCGCGAAGGCCGAGCACGGATCGGCGACCTCCGCTACTACGCCGACGTGAAGGGCGCCGATTTCGGCACGCCGCTCGCCGCGGCGCAGCTTGGAGCGGCGCTTGCGGCCTATGGTGAGCCCAGCCGCGCGGACGCGATGTTCCGGCAGGCCGAAGCCCAGGTTGGCGTTGATATCGACGGGTGGCGCGACGATTATGGCTCATCGTTGCGGGACGCGGCGAGCCTGTTGACGCTGGCCTCGGAAGCGGGGTCGGACGCGGTCGACCGCGAGGCGCTGGTGACGGAGATCGCGCGGGCCGGTGGTGCGCGGCTGTCGACCCAGGAGGCCGCGTGGTCGCTCCTCGCCACGCGGGCGCTGGTGGAGGACGGCGCGGCGGTCACGATCGACGGTGTGCCAGCCGATGGGCCGCTCGTGCGCCTTTTGGAAGATGAGATTGGGGCAGAGCCCATGGCGTTCACCAATGCCGGGGACCGCGCGCTCGAATTGACGCTGACAAGCATCGGCACGCCGGAGTTGCCCGAACCGCCGGGCGGTACGGCCTTTGCCATCGACCGCGTCTACTACACGCTCGAGGGCGAACTTGCCGATCCTGTCCGCCTTCGTCAGGGGGACCGGTTGGTGTCGGTCCTGACGGTGACGCCGTTCGGGCCGGCGGACGGGCGGCTGATGGTCGACGATGCGTTGCCTGCGGGGCTGGAGATCGACAATCCGAGCCTTTTGCGCAGCGGCGATATCAGCGCGCTCGGCTGGCTCGACACGGTGGAGCCGCGCCATGCGGAGTTCCTGGATGCCCGGTTTCGTGCCGCGGTCGATTGGCGCTCGGACGCGCCCTTCCGGCTCGCCTATATCGTGAGGGCGGTGTCGCCAGGGAGCTATCGCCATCCGGCACCGCTGGTGGAGGACATGTACCGTCCGGCGCGGCGGGCCGTTGGCGCCGGGGGCCGGGTGCGCGTGCTCGAGTGAGGGCGGGCCTCCTTTTGACCCTTGCCTTCGGGCTGATCGTACTGTGGGCGGGGCAGCGCGCGGTTGACGCATGGGTGGACGCGACGGAGCTGCCGCCCCTGAGCGTGCGCACCGGTGCCGAGGTCACGGCGAGCGACGGGACGCTGCTCCGCGCGTTTCCTGTCGAGACGGGGCTGTGGCGGCTGGCAATCGATGGGCCCGATGCTGTGGACCCGCGCTACGTTCGTATGCTCGTCGCTTATGAGGACAAGCGCTTTTGGGAGCATTCAGGGGTGGACACCCGCGCCATGATCCGGGCTGCGGGCCAGGCGGTGTGGAACGGGCGGGTCGTGTCCGGCGGCTCGACCCTGACCATGCAGGTGGCGCGGCTGCTTGAGGGGACAGGCACGGGGTCACTCGCGGGCAAGCTGCGGCAGGTGCGGTTGGCCTTGGCGCTCGAGAGAGAGATGTCGAAGGATGAGATCCTGGACCTGTACCTGCACCTGGTGCCGATGGGCGGAAATCTTGAGGGCGTGCGGGCGGGGAGTTTTGCCTGGCTTGGCAAGCCACCACGCCGGTTGACCGAGGCGGAGGCAGCGCTCCTGATCGCGATCCCGCAGGCGCCCGAGGCGCGGCGGCCGGGCCGGAACGCCGAGGCGGCACGGCAGGCGCGGGACCGGGTGCTGCGCCGGGTATTGCCCGAGGCTGACGCGAAGGTGGCGATGACCGAACCCGCGCCCCAGACGCGGCGGCCCTTTCCGGCCCGCGCCCCGCATCTTGCCGCGCGCCTGGCGCCGGCGGGCGGGCACGTGCGCACGACCATCGATGCGACGCTGCAGCGGCGGGTCGAGAAGATTGCCGCCGGCGTGGAGCGCGGCCGCGGATTGTCGGCGGCGATCATCGTGGCCGACCACGGGACCGGCGCGATGCTCGCCCATGTCGGCGCCGCCCGGCCGGGCGAGGACGAGGGCGACGGCTGGGTGGACATGACGCGAGCCGTGCGTTCGCCGGGGTCGACCCTGAAGCCATTGGTCTACGCCCTGGCATTCGATGCCGGGATCGCCCATCCCGAGAGCCTGATCTCTGACCGCCCAACGGATTTCGGCGGCTACAGCCCGCAGAATTTCGATGGCGGGTTCCGGGGCGACTTGCGGGTAAGGGAGGCGCTCGCGCTGTCGCTGAACGTGCCGGCGGTGGCCCTGACCGAGGCGGTCGGGCCCGCGCCGCTTCTTGCGGCTATGCGCCGGGCGGGGATGCGCCCGATCATCCCTGGGGGGGAGCCCGGCTTGGCCCTGGCGCTCGGCGGCGGGGGCGTCACGCTTGAGGACCTTGTCACGCTCTACGGCACGCTGGCGCGCGGGGGCCGGGCCATGCCGCCCCTTTCGGTGTCGCCAGGCGTAGGGGGAGAGCGGCCGGTCGTAGGCCCGGGGGCTGCCTGGCAGGTTGGCGACATTCTGGCCGGGCTGCCGCCGCCGCCCGGGGCGCCGGCGCTCGGCATCGCCTACAAGACCGGGACGAGCTATGGCTACCGAGATGCCTGGGCCCTGGGCTGGGACGGCAGACATGTGGCCGGCGTCTGGATCGGGCGTCCGGACGGCACGCCGGTGCCAGGCGCCCTTGGTGGCGACGTCGCGGCGCCGATCCTGTTCGAGGTCTTCGCGCAACTCGGCACCCCCGCGCCGTTGCCGCGGCCCCCACCGGACGTGCTGATGGTGTCGAGCGCCGACTTGCCACCCCCCTTGCGCCGAGCGGGACGGGCGGTGGCCAAGAGCGGACCGCGGCTGGCCTTTCCCCCAGACGGCGCCGAAGTGGAGATCGAGACCGGGCTGTGGCTCAAGGTGGCAGACGGGAGGCCGCCCTTCACCTGGCTGGTGGATGGCCGGCCAGTAATCCTGGCCGACCGATCCCGCGAGACGGTGATTGATCTGGCCGACAAGGGACGGGTCAGCTTGTCCGTGATCGATGCCGAGGGGCGGGCGGCCCGCGCGTCGGTCACCCTCCGGTAGGGCGCTTTTCATCGCCGACGCCGCAGCTTACACCAAGCGTATGACGGTGCCCGGCCCTACGATTCATGAGATCCTGAAGACACGCATCGACCGCGGAGATCTAAGGCCGGATCCAGCACAGGAAGCCGCCGCCGCCCCGCTCGAACGGATCCGGCAGAAGGTTGCCACGCGTCCCGCCCCCAAGAAGGGGTTGCGCGGGATTTTCGGCAAGACCGAGGTGCATTCCGTGCGCGGCCTCTACCTTTGGGGCGGGGTCGGGCGCGGTAAGTCGATGCTGATGGACCTGTTCTTCGAGGCAGCGCCGATCGAGCGGAAGCGGCGGGTTCACTTCCACGCCTTCATGCAGGAGATCCATGCCGCCCTTCACGAGGCGCGCAAGACGGGTGTGAATGACGCGATCCTGCCGGTGGCCGAGGACGTGATCTCCCATATCGACCTTTTGTGTTTCGACGAGATGCAGATCACAGATATTGCCGATGCGATGATCGTGGGCCGCCTTTTCGACCGGCTGTTCGCGGCGGGCGTCACCATCGTGACCACGTCGAACCGTGTACCGGGAGACCTCTACAAGGACGGGCTCAATCGACAGCTTTTCCTGCCGTTCATCGCGCTCATAGAAGACTATCTCGAGGTGTTGGAGCTGAGGGCAGAGGCCGATTATCGGCAAGGGCGGCTCGCCGGGTCGCCGGTTTACTTCACCCCGATCGACCATGCGGCGCGCGAGAAGATCAACCTGTTGTGGGACGATCTGACGGGCGACGAGTGCCATCCTCTCGTCTTGCGCGTGCAGGGGCGCGACGTGGAGTTGCCGGCCTTTCACAACGGGGTCGCGCGAGCGGGGTTCTTCGATCTCTGCGGTCATCCCCTTGGCCCGGCAGACTACCTCGCAATTGCAGATGCCGTGCGCGTGCTGGTCCTCACCGATATCCCCCAGCTCTCGCGTCAGAACTTCAACGAGGCGCGCCGCTTCGTGACGCTGATCGACGCGCTCTATGAGGGCCATGTGAAACTCATATGCACGGCGGCGGCAGAGCCCGAATTCCTCTATATCGAGGGCGAGGGGAGTTTCGAGTTTGCCCGTACGGCAAGCCGCCTGCGGGAGATGCAGAGCGCCGACTGGGCCACAGGCTAGGGGCCAGGCTTGAAGCCGCCCGTAGCCGCGCCTATAGCGGCGCGGTCCCGATAGCGGAGAACCCGATGGAAGACGCACCCAAGAAGGTCGTTCTCGCCTATTCCGGCGGGCTCGACACCTCGATCATCCTGAAGTGGCTGCAGGTGGAATACGGCTGTGAGGTTGTCACCTTCACCGCCGATCTCGGCCAGGGCGAGGAACTGGAGCCGGCCCGACAGAAGGCCGAAATGCTGGGTGTGCGAGAGATCTATATCGAGGATGTGCGCGAAGAATTCGTCCGGGATTTCGTGTTCCCGATGTTCAGGGCCAACGCGCTCTACGAAGGGCTCTACCTGCTCGGCACGTCGATTGCGCGGCCGCTGATCTCAAAGCGACTGGTGGAAATCGCGGCGGAGACAGGCGCCGACGCGGTATCCCACGGCGCGACGGGCAAGGGCAACGATCAGGTCCGGTTCGAGCTGGCAGCCTATGCGCTGGATCCCGACATCAAGGTGATCGCGCCGTGGCGGTTGTGGGATCTGACCTCACGCACCAAGCTGATCGAGTGGGCCGAGGCGCACCAGATCCCGATTGCGAAGAACAAGCGGGGCGAAGCGCCGTTTTCCGTCGACGCGAACCTTTTGCACACATCATCGGAGGGGCGTGTCTTGGAGGATCCGGCCGAGAACGCGCCGGACTACGTCTATCAGCGCACGGTTGACCCGCGCAACGCGCCTGACGAGCCCGAGTTTGTGGAGATCGGGTTTGAGAAGGGGGACGCCGTATCGGTCAACGGCGAAGCACTTTCTCCGGCCGCGTTGCTGACCCGCCTCAACGAGCTTGGCGGGAAGCACGGGGTTGGGCGGCTCGACCTCGTCGAAGGGCGCTATGTGGGGATGAAGTCGCGCGGGATCTACGAGACGCCGGGCGGCACCCTCCTTCTGGAGGCGCATCGGGGGATCGAGCAGATCACGCTCGACCGAGGTGCCATGCACCTTAAGGACGAACTGATGCCGCGCTATGCCGAGCTGATTTATAACGGGTACTGGTTCAGCCCAGAGCGCGAGATGCTGCAGGCCGCGATCGATCGGAGCCAGGAGCATGTGACCGGCACGGTGCGGCTGCAGCTCTACAAGGGGGCGGCGCGCACGGTCGGACGCTGGTCCGAGCATTCCCTTTACTCTGAGGCACACGTGACCTTTGAGGACGATGCCGGCGCCTATGATCAGACCGACGCCAAAGGCTTTATCCAACTCAACGCGTTGCGGCTGAAACTGATGGCGCGGCGAAACCAGAGGCTCGGACGGTGACCGAACGGCGGGACGTCACGCGCGATCACCTGCGCACCCTGTTCCGCCTCAAGGTGAAGCCGGAGCAGGACGGGCAGGTTGCGCCGAACGCGATCACGCTAGCCCAAGCGGCCTATGAGCCTGGCGGATATGTCTGGGGCCTGTGGGACGGGGACGCGCCCGTGGGCCTGATGGCGATGATCCACCCGCTTGAGAGCCCTGACACCTCGGAAGATCTGCGAGATGCCGCCTACGTGTGGCGGCTGATGATCGATGCGGCGCATCAGGGTGCGGGCCACGGCCGCGCCGCATTGCGCGAAGTCGCGCTGCAGGCCCAGGCATGGGGCATGCCTCGCGTGGCCCTCTCGGCCGTCGAAACGGAACTGGGCGCCATCCCGTTTTATGAGCGGTTCGGCTTCGTGCGGACGGGGCGGATCGTGCACGGGGAAGTGGAGTTCGTCGTTCAGACCGAGAGCTTGCTGGCGGCGAGTTCCTCGTAGATCGGGAGCGCCGCGGCGGCGACTGCGGCAAGGTCATCGGGCAAGTCGGGCAGGGGGCCCTCAGGCCCGGCGAAGCAAGTCGAGCGGTGAACGGCGCCATACCAGTGGCGGGCCCAGACACCGTCAGCCAGGTTGCCGCCTTCAGGCCAGGACAGCATGGCCGGGTCGAACGGGAGGCCCAGCGCTGCGCAGAGCGACGCCAGCATGGCGGGCGGGTTCTGCCTGATGTCAGCGCTGTCGACCACGATCGGTGTCTGCCCGAGCGCGCGCGCCGTTCGGTAGAGCGCGAATTGTTCGGTGAAACCGATATCTTGGAGGCTCGGCCGCTCGCGCTTGGCGACATAGCTGGCCAGAACCCGGGCCGGATGGCGAATGAGGAACGCGTTGCGGCAGCTGCCCATGAAGGAGTGGTCAGCCACCGCGATCATGTGGTGGGTCATAAGCTTGAGGTAGCGGTGACTGCGCGGGCCTGGCGCCGCAGAGGCGGCGGCGATGGTGGCGTAGTCCTGGTTCTGCGCCGTCAGGATTTCGGCGCGCATCGGGTGATCAGCGCCCGTGGCCGCGAGATAGGCGGCATAGAACGGCTCGTCGGTCACGGTGGTGTCGGCGCGCTGAGCGAAGGAATACATCAGAGCTGTCGAGAGGTTCCGGGGACCGGACCACATTGCGATGTTCATCTGCGCTCCCTCGATGCTGTCCGGGGACGCTAGACCACAAGCCGCGCGATCTTAAGCGCGCAAAGCGGACCACCGAAACATGTCTCAGCTTCGCGTGACCTCACGGGCGGGTGACTTGAGCGGAGCCAAGCGCGGAGGGATGGTGCGGGGCATCCGACACAGGAGGGTGCCATGTTCTGCACATTCGTCCGTCTGAAGCCCGTTGTCCTTGCCGTTGCCATCGTCGTTGGCCTGGTCGCCCAGCACGGCAAGGCCCACGCGGCCGACCTGCAAACCGCGCTAGTGGCTGGCGGCTGTTTCTGGTGCGTCGAGGCCGACTTTGAAAAGGTCCGCGGCGTGCAGGGTGCCGTCAGCGGCTTTGCCGGGGGTTCGGTGGCGAACCCGACCTACAAGCAGGTGGTGCGCGGCGGCACCGGCCATTTGGAAGCCGTGCAGATCACGTTCGACGCCGATGTGATCAGTTATCGCCAGGTGCTCGATCTGTTCCTGCGGTCGATCGACCCCACCGATGCCGGCGGCCAGTTCTGCGACCGGGGAGAGAGCTATAGCACGGCCATATTCGCGCTCGACGGCGCACAGGCCGCCGCCGCGCGCGATGCTGTTGCCGCTGCCCAAGCCGATCTGGGCACGCGGATTGTTACGCCGGTGCGCGATGCGGCGGCGTTCTACCCCGCCGAGGCCTATCACCAGGATTACTACAAGAGCGGCGACGTGATCCTGACGCGCTTTGGCCCGCGCTCGAAAGCGGCGGCCTACAAGCTTTATCGGAACGCCTGCGGCCGCGATGCGCGCGTGCAGGAGCTTTGGGGCAGCGACGCACCCTTCGTTGGCGGCTGAGGATCAGGGAAGTGCTGCGCCGAAGTGCAGCACGTCTTTCATTGTCGGGATCGCAGGTGACGCCCCGGGGCGTGTGACCTGGAGCGCAGCGGCATGGACAGCGAGCCCCATCGCGCGCTTGACCTCGGCCCCTCCATCGCGCGCTGCAACAAAGTACCCCGCGAACGTGTCGCCAGCTCCGGTTGTGTCGATTGGGGTGACCAGGGGGGCGGGTACATCGAGATGATCGCCACGTTCCGGTGAGAGCCAACTGGCGCCATCTGCACCCTTCGTCACCACAAGCTCGGGCACGGGGATCTCGGCCACCGGACGGCCCAGCGCCTCGGCGGTTTGAGCGGCTTCGACCTCGTTCAGGAACAGAAGGTCGATGTGAGGCAAAACCGCTGTAAGCGCGTCGATCTCGAACGGCGCGGCGGAGTAGGCCACACGAACGCCTTTTTCGTGCGCTGCCTTGGCTGCGGCCGCCTGCCCGTTGGTCTCATTCTGCAAGAGAAGGAAGTCGCCTGTGTTGACGGCCGCAAGGAGGGCGTCGATCACCGAATCCGGAATGGCTCGGTTGGCCCCGGGATGGATGATGATCCGATTCTCCCCATCGGGCGTCAGCAGAATGAGCGCATGGCCCGTGACCTCACCCGTGAGCTTGGCGACCCCGGCCACGTCAATCCCGGTATCGGCCATCGGGTCGAGCGCCGCGGCCCCACCCGATCCGACCGCTCCGAAGTGGCGCACCTGGGCGCCGGCCCGTGCGGCAGCGACGGATTGATTGGCTCCTTTGCCGCCTAGGCCCTTGGTGATGTCGAGGGCGGCCAGGGTTTCGCCCGCGTCGGGAGCGTGCTGCAATCGATAGATCCAATCCATGTTGATCGATCCCAGGCAATAGACGGTCATGGCCAGCTCCTCCTCATTGCGGTGAGCGTGCGAGCGTGGTGCGACAAGCGCAAGGCCGGGATGGCGGGCGCCGGGCCCGACGGCTATACCCGGTGGACAGGCGCACGGAGAGGCGAGGCAGGGATGGGCACCGTCACCCCGATGATGGCCCAGTATCTGGAGATCAAGGCGGCCCACGAGGGGGCGCTGCTGTTTTACCGGATGGGCGACTTCTATGAGATGTTCTTCGACGACGCGGTCGCGGCGGCCGACGCTCTCGACATCGCGCTGACGAAACGCGGCCATCACAATGGGAAGGATATCCCGATGTGCGGCGTGCCGGTGCATGCGGCCGAAGGCTATCTGTTGACGCTGATCCGCAAGGGCTTTCGCGTGGCCGTCTGTGAACAGATGGAGGACCCGGCAGAGGCAAAGAAGCGCGGCTCGAAGTCGGTGGTGAAGCGCGACGTGGTGCGGCTCGTCACGCCAGGCACGCTGACCGAGGACAGCCTGCTTGAGGCGCGACGCAACAATTTCCTCGCCGCCTATGCGCAGGTGCGGGGTGAGGGTGCACTGGCCTGGGTCGACATGTCGACGGGTGAATTGCGGGTCGGTCCCTGCCCAGGTGTACGCCTTGGGCCGGAACTGGTTAGGCTCACGCCGCGGGAGGTGTTGGTTCCCGAGGTGCTGGAAGCAGAGGCAGGGCCAGCGGTAACCGATGCTGGGGCCGCGCTCACGCCCCTCGACCGCGGGATGTTCGACAGCCGGAGCGGCGCGGAGCGCGTGGCGGCGGCCCTCGGCGCGCGCACCCTCGATCCGTTCGGCGCGTTCGGCCGGGCCGAGCTGTCGGCCATGGGCGCGCTTGTCGGTTATCTGGAGCTGACGCAGAAGGGGCGGATGCCGCTTCTGCGCCCCCCTGTCCGGGAAGAGGCGCACGAGACCATCGCGATCGATGCCGCCACACGCCGGAGCCTGGAGTTGACTGAGGCCCTCTCTGGTGGCCGGGCGGGATCGCTACTGGCCGCGGTCGACCGGACGGTGACGGCGGCGGGCGCGCGGCTCTTGGCGCAGAGGCTGGCGGCCCCTGCCCGCAAGCTCGATGTGGTTTGCACGCGACTGGACGCGGTCGCCGTCATTGTTGACGACACCGGACGGACAGAGGCATTGCGCGCAGCCCTGCGCCAGGTGCCCGACATCGACCGGGCCCTGTCGCGCCTGTCGCTCGACCGGGGTGGGCCACG
>JBCBMY010000021.1:0-99297 GCA_039822045.1 Pseudomonadota bacterium
CCGAACCGGTGCGCCGCGCCCGATCTGTCCACTTCACGACGCTCGACGGCGCGACCCCGAAACGGGCCGCTACACTACGGCAGCTCTCGCCAGATCGCATCGCCGCAACGACGCGTTCCCGAAGAGCGTCTGAGTAAGGTCTCGTCATCCATGCTGGCCTCCTCCACCAGTATGGAGTCTGAATCACAAGCGAACCCAGATGGGAATCCCAATTCGATTCAGACAAAACCTGAAACGCTCTAGGGCGCGTCGCTGCACCGGTAGTGCGACCGGGCGAGCCACTCCGGGCTGATCTCAATCCCCCATCCCGGCCGGTCGGTCACCCGGGCCTGGCCGTCCTCGATGGCGTAGGGATCTTCGACGAAGAGCCCGTCCTGCCAAGGGTAGTAGTCGGGCCCCTCGATGGCGAATTCCAGGTACTTTCCGCGGTTCGGGATGGCCCGGAGCAGGTGCATCGTGAAGAGCGTCACGAGCGACAGGTTGGCGCAATGGGGCGTCACGGGAAGGCCCGCGGCCTCGGCCATGCGACAGACCCGGAGCGTGCGGCAGATGCCGCCGAGATAGAGAATGTCGGGCTGCACGATATCGACCGCGCGCATGTCGATCATCCGGCACCAGGTGGGCAGGTCGCAATCCTGCTCGCCCCCAGTGACGTCGATGTCGAGCGCCTCGGTCACCTGCTTTGTCTGTTCGAGCTCCCAATAGGGGCACGGCTCTTCGTAGTGGCTGAAGCCGTGGTCCTGCAGGAGATGACCGACCTCGATGGCGCGGTCGGGGCGGTAGCAGGAGTTGGCGTCGATCAAGAGGTCGATGCCGTCGCCCATGGCGCGGCGCATGGTCGGGATGATCTCTTCGGTGCGGCCAGGCCATTCATCGCGGTTGCGGCCGACCTCGGCCCCAGCGCGGACCTTGAATGCGTCAAACCCTTTCTCGTCGCGTAGTCGGACGAGGCGGGCGGCTTCGTCGGCCGGCGTGATGTCGCGCTTCATCGAGCTGGCATAGGCGCGGATTGGGCCGGGCGAGCCGCCGAGCAGCTCGGCCACCGGTTTGCCGGCGGCTTTGCCGCGCATATCCCAGATCGCGGTGTCGAGCCCGCCGAGCGCGCGGCGGAGATAGGAGCCCGGGAATTTGTGCTCGCGCTCGGTGACGATATCGAGGAGGTCGTCGAGATCGGTCGCGTCCTGCCCCAGGACCCAGGGCGCCACCTGTCGGTGCAGCACCTGCGCGGTGATGTCGGAATGGTAAGTCGAGACCTGTCCCCAGCCTTGCGACCCGTCCTCGGCCGTGACGCGGACGAAGCCGACAAACTCGGTGCAGAAGCTCTCGATGCGTTTCAGTTTCATGCCAGAGCCTTTTTCGCCCAGTCCTCGCGGATGAGGTCGCTGGCGCGTTCGCCGACCATGATGGCCGGTGCGTTGGTATTGCCCGACGGGATCGTCGGAAAGATGGAGGCGTCGGCCACCCGCAAACCGTCGATGCCATGGACGCGCAGGCGCGGATCGACGACCGAGGTGTCAGGATCGGTGCCCATGCGGCACGTTCCGCATTGGTGAAACACGGTCCAGCCATCGCGGCGGGCATGGTCGAGCAACGCGTCTTCGGTGGTCGCGACCGAGCCCGGGACCACTTCATTGCCCGTTACATCCCGCAGGGCCGGCATGGCCGCGATCTGGCGCATGAGGTGGACGCCATCGATCATCGCGCGGCAGTCGGCCTCGGTTGAGAGGTAGTTCGGATGCATGGCGGGCGCGTCTCGCACATGAGGCGACCGGATTTCGAGGTAGCCGCGGCTTGTGGGTTTGCAGGGATTGTAGCCAAGCCGGTAGGCCGGGAACGGATCGGGCCGCATCAGCGGGCGCGTGTTCTTGGGCGCGCGGCTGTAGGACAGCGGCGAGAAGTAGATCTGCATCTCCGGCGCGCCGGGTTGGCCGCGCGGGCTGACGAAACCGCCGGCTTGGTTGAGGCTCATCGAGAGGGGTCCGTCGCGGGCAATGGCATAGCGCAGGGCGGCCCGCGCCTTGCCCCAGAACGAGCGGAGATCCTGGTTGAGGGACGGAACGACCGACGTGAACATCAGATCGAGCGACAGGTGATCGGCCAGGTTGCGACCAACCTCGCGCAGGGCATGGACGATCGGGATGCCCATGCGCGCAAGGAGCGAGCCCGGCCCGACGCCCGAGACCTGCAGGAGTTGGGGCGACTGGATCGCACCGCAGCAGAGGATCACTTCGTTCCGGGCACGCGCGCGGCGGCGCCGGCCCATCTGCCGGTACTCCACGCCGGTGGCCGTGCGGCCCTCGAAGAGGATCCGCTGGGCCAGGGCGCCGGTGCGAACGGTGAGATTGCGGCGGCGGCGCGCGGGCCGCAGATAGGCGCTGGCGGCCGAGGCCCGCACGCCCCGGTCGGTGGTGATCTGGTAGAAGGCCGCACCCTTCATCTGCGCCCCGTTATAGTCAGGAGTGAACTCAAAGCCGGCCTCGCGGGCAGCGCGGATATAGGCGTGCGTCAGCGGGTGCATCGCGCTGGAGACATCGGTCACAGATAGGGGGCCGGCGGTGCCGCGCTGCACATCAGGCGGGCCGCGCCAGGTTTCCATCCGGCGGAAGACCGGCTCGACATCGACCCAGCGCCAGCCCGTCGCGGCCTCTCCCCACTCCTCATAGTCCGCCGGGTGGCCACGGACATAGACCATCGCGTTGATCGCCGAAGATCCGCCGAGCACCTTGCCGCGCGGCCAGTACATGCGTCGCCCGACGAGGCCCGGATCGGCCTCGGCTTCGAACTTCCAGTTGAACCGACCGTCATAGAAGGTTTTGCCATAGCCGATTGGCACGTGGATCCAAGGGTGCCGGCCGGTGCCCCCGGCCTCGAGCAGCAGGACGGTGTGGCGGCCATCCTCGCTGAGCCGTGCCGCCAGCGCCGAGCCCGCCGATCCCGCGCCCACGACGACGAAGTCGAACGTGTCCACCTTGGCCCCTACCGTTCGCGACCGAAGATCTGAGCGAGGGCCATGAGCAAGGTCGTGACCACGATCATCAGGGTCGAAATGGAGGCGATCGTCGGGTCGATCTGGTCGCGCAGAGCGTTGAACATGTTGCGTGTCAGGGTTGGGTTGTCGCCGCCCGAGATGAACATCGCGACGACGACCTCATCGAAGGAGGTCAGGAACGACAAGAGTGCGCTGGTGATTACGGCGAAGCGGATTTGGGGCAGTGTGATGGTCAGGAACGCCTTCCAACGCGGCGCCCCCAGCGAGCGGGCTGCGTTTTCCTGGTTCATGTCGTAGCTCTTGAGCGCCGAACCTGTGACGATGACCACGAGCGGGATAGCCAAGAGGGTGTGGGCAAGGACCAACCCGGTGATCGTGTAGAGGATCTTGAGCTTCACGTAGGCGTAGAAGGCTCCGATGGCGACCAGGACGACGGGCACCATCATCGGCGTGATCAGAAGCACAAACGCCGCGCGCAGATAAGGCAGGCGCGAGGCGTGCAAGCCATAAGCCGCCAGCACGCCGATGGGCGTGGCGACCAACATCGTGAGGATCGCGGCGGTAAACGAGGTGCGCGTGGCCAGCATCCATTCGGGCGAGCCGAAATAGTGCTGGTACCACCGGGTCGACCAATTCTCGGGCGGAAACTCGAGATACTGCGAGTCCGAGAACGACATGGGGATGACGATCAGGGTGGGCAGCACCAAGAGGATCATAGTGATCCCGGCGAAGATATAGAGCCAGAGACGCTGGCCGTGGGTGACCTGCGTCTCGGAGGCGGGGCTGCGCAGCCAGCTGAGGATCAATGCCCGCCCCCCGTCATGTTGTCGAGCTTCAGGAACCGCGAGGCGACCCAGAGCACGGCAAGTGTGAGGACCAGAAGCACAACGCCCAGCGCGCTGGCAGCGCCCCAGTTCACGAAGAGCTCGATGTTCGAGACGATCTTCATCGATACCATGATCACCTTGCCGCCGCCCAGCACCGCGGGCGTCACGAAGAAGCCAAGGCACAGGATGAAGACCATGAGCGATCCGGCGAAGAGCCCGGGCGTGGAAAGTGGGAAAAACACAGTCCAGAAGGCGCGGACCGGGCTGGCGCCGAGGTTTGCGGCGGCCTTGAGGTAGTCCTTGGGGATCGCCTTCATCGTGGCGTAGACCGGCAGGATCAGGAACGGCAGCATGATGTGAACCATGCCGATGAGAGTGCCGTTGAGATTGTGGACGATCTTGATCGGCTCGTCCCAGAGACCGAGTGAGATCGCCCAGTTGTTCACCAGCCCGTTCTTCTGCAGCAGGACGAGCCACGCATAGGTGCGCACCAGCAGTGACGTCCAGAACGGCAGGAGCACCGTGATGAGGCAGACGTTGGCCCATCGGTCGGGCAGCTGGGACATGAAGTAGGCGAGCGGGTATCCGATGAGGATGCAGAGGAGCGTGGTGAGGAAGCTCACCTCGAAGGTCGTCTGGAAGATCCGCGCGTAGGACTTGCTGTTGATCATCCGCTCATAATTCTCGAGCGAGAACGTGCCGTCGGCGCCGATAAACGAAACGTAGAAGAGCCAGCCAACGGGAATGACGAGGATGATCAGCACGATGAGGAGCGCAGGAGACGCGAGGCCGAAGAGGGCCAAGCGCTCGCGGCGCTCGTCCATCCGCAAGCCATGGGCGTTGGCGCCGTCCTCTGCCGCGGGTTCCGTGCCCAGGCGGGCCGTGTCGAGATCGGAGACCGCCATCGCCCTAGGCCTCGCCCGCGATAATCACGGTGTCACCGGGATCGAGGCCCAGCCGCACCCGTTCTCCGGATTTCGGAAGGTCGGCGAACGTGCCCGTCCGATTGGCGCCGCGCACCGCAAGGTCGGTGCCGTCCTTGAGCGTGGCGTAGAGCAGAAAGCTTTCACCTTGATAGACGAGATCGGTGACGGCGGCCTCGAACACGTTCATCCCGTCGGCCGCGCCGTTGGCGACGATCTGCACGCGTTCGGGCCGGACCATGAGCGAGAGCGCGCTGCTTTCGGGCACGGGACGGGTTGTTTTCAGAGACGTACCGGCCGCCATCAGGGCGCCATCGGCGCGCGTGATGTCGATGAACGAGGAATCGCCGATGAAGTCGGCCACGAACTTGTTCTCGGGCTGATCGTAGAGCCTCTCCGGCGAGGCCACTTGCATGATGCGCCCGTGGTTCACGACCGCGATCCGGTCGGACATGGTCAGCGCCTCGCGCTGGTCATGCGTGACATAGACAGTCGTCATGCCGAGCTTCTCGTGGAGATGGCGCAGCTCGATCTGCATCCGGTCGCGGAGCTTCTTGTCGAGCGCCGAGAGCGGCTCGTCCATGAGGAGGATGCGGGGCTCAAACGCGATGGAGCGGGCAAGTGCCACCCGCTGCCGCTGGCCACCGGACAGCTGGTCGATCCGGCGCTCGCCATAGCCGCCGAGCTGCACGGTATCGAGGGCGCGTTCGACCCGCTCCTCCATCTCGGCCTTTGGCATCTGGCGCAGGCGCAGCGGATAGCCGACATTGCCGGCTACGGTCATGTGCGGGAAGAGCGCATAGTTCTGGAACACCATGCCGACGTCGCGCAGATGCGGCGGGGTGCGGATCATCTCGGTGTCGCCGAACCTGAGACTGCCGCTATCGGGCCGTGTGAACCCTGCGAGCACCATGAGAAGCGTCGTCTTGCCAGAGCCCGACGGGCCCAGAAGCGTCATGAATTCACCGCTCTCGACGTCGAGCGAGACATCATCAAGCGCATGGACCGACCCGTAGGTCTTGGTCACGTTGCGCACGGTGATCGGCAGTGCGTCGGTGGGGGAAGTGCTCAAGGATCTGCTCCCGTCCGTCGTGCCGCGGGCAGTGACGCCGCCCGCGGCCAGGTCAGATGACATGGGCGAAGCTCACTCGGTGAGCATCTCCTCGTACATCTCGGCGGCGATGGTCTCCCACTTGGCATACCATTCGAGCGAGACCGGAACCTGCAGCGCCGCGTTCTCGGGCGATGAGGGAAGGCCTGCAGCCGTCGCCGCGTCGATCTCTCCCGTTGCATAGGCCGCTTTGTTGGTCGGGCCATAGGTGATGTATTTGGGCAGATCGTCCTGGTACTCGGGTTTGGAGATCTCCGCGAGGAACTCCATCGCAACGTCCTTGTTGGGCGCACCCTTCGGGACGCCGAAACAGTCGTAGTCGAGCAGCGCCTGGTTGAAGCTGTAGGCGACGGCGGCGCCGTCCTTCTTGGCGTTGTCGAAGCGGCCATTCCAGCCGGTCGTCATGTCGACCTCACCGTCCTTCATCAGCTGGGCATGCTGCGCGCCTGAGGTCCAGAACACGTCGATATGCGGCTTGAGTTCGCGGATCTTGTCGATCGCGCGCTCGATGCCTTCCTCGCTGTCGAGCACGGTATAGACGTCTTCGGGCGCCACGCCGTCGGCCATCAGGGCGCCTTCCAGCGCGCCAGCGACCTTGCCGCGGTAGGCCCGGGTGCCGGGGAACTTCTCGACATCGAAGAAGTCGGCCCAGCTTTGCGGGCCGTCTTCGCCATAGGTGTCGGTGTTCCAGGCATAGACGGTCGAGAACACGTCACCGCCCACGCAATACTCGGTGTAGAGGTTGGGGTAGAATTCAGAGACGTCGATGACATCGTAATCCAGCGGCTCGAGCAGGCCCTCGGCCGCGGCGCGGGCGGCTGACCCCGAGCCCGAAGCCACGATGTCGAGCGTGACCTGGCCGGACGAGACCTGCAGACGCACGTCGGACATGCCGCCATAGGTCTCCTGTTTGACTTCGATGCCGGTGTTCTCGGCGGCCGGTTCGAAAAGCGCCTTGCTCTGGGCTTCCTGATAGGAGCCGCCCCACGATGCGATCGTGACCGTCCTGTCTTGGGCGAGGGCCGTTGTGGCGAGCAGCAGGGCCGCCGAAGTCGCAAGAATCCTATGAGACATTGAGTTTGATCCTCCTCTGTTGTTTGGGCTGCCGATGCGGCGCCTTGTTTGTACTTTCACCATCTTTCCCGTCTGGCGGGCCGATGGAATTTCAGCCTGTGTCACTATTGCGCAGCCCGCGCCATTCGATGCTGCATCCGGTCGCGCCATCGATACCAGGCCACGACAGGCGGCAAGAACCATGGCTTGCCGGTGTAGAGGGGCCGTGTCTGGAACGGGAGATCATCGAACGCCGTGGCGCCTTCGGCCAGCCCAAGAACCTTTTGCCCGGTGCGCATGCCCAAATAGCTGGCCATCGACACGCCCGACCCGCAATAACCCATGGCGTAGTGGATACCGTCATGCACGCCGGTATGGGCCAGTTCGTCGAACGTGTAGGCGACCGTGCCCATCCAGGAATGCGTGATGGCGTAGTCACGCAAGTCCGGGAAGATCCGGCACATATCCTCACGCAGACGCGGGCCGCTGACCTTCGGGTCTTGCTCGGCGGCCGAGACCCGCCCGCCGAACAGAATGCGGGTTCGGTCGGGGGAAGCGCGATAGTAATAGACGACCTTGCACGTGTCGCTCGCGATGCGGTCGGTCGGCATCAGCCGGTCGACCAAGGCGCACGGCAGCGGGTCGGTTGCGATGATGTAGCTGCCGATCGGAATGATGCGGCGCTGGAGCCAGGGAACGAGCGGGCCGCTATAGCCGTTGGTGGCCACGATGACATCGCGCGCCTTCACCACCCCACGGCTGGTGCGCACCTCGAAACCATCGGGCCGGCGGTCGATGGTCAAGGCGGTGGTGTGGCCAACCACGTGCGCGCCGGCGCCCGATGCGGCGGCGAGCAGGCCGCGATGGTAGCGGGCGGGCTGGAGCGCGGCGTGCCGCGGAAAGACCAGACCGCCGAAATAGGCATCGGTCCCGATCTCGGCGCGCTGTTCGCGGCGGGGAACGGGATGGGCCTCGATCCCCTCGTCTCGGCCGAGGATCTCGGCCTCGCGGCACAGCTCTTCGTAGCTGTCGGGGCTGTGCGCGGCATGGAACCGCCCGGCCCGCCGGAAGTCACAGGCGATCCCCTCGGCCTGAATACGCTCCTCGATCCAGGCCAGGGCGTTTTCGCCCTCGCGGCGGATCGCCTGGGCCTGTCGCTTGCCATACTTGGCCGAGAGCTTCGCAAGCGACGGCTTGACGCTTGTGCTGATCTGGCCGCCGTTGCGCGTGCTGCATCCCGCGCCGGGCGTGCCGCTGTCGATCACGAGGGTCGACCGCCCGCCACGGGCCGTTTCGATCGCCGCGTTCAACCCTGTATAGCCCGAGCCGATGACCATCACGTCGGTGCGTTCGGGCAGCTCAGGAGACGTGGGCGCCAAAGCCGGGAGGCCCTCGAGCCAGTAAGGCTCGAGGGTGAGTGCAGTCGATACCCCACCGCTATCGCGACCGTTCACAAGGGCCACGCCGATCCTCCCAAGATCCGAACGGCATGGTGCCTCACACCGCGGACTCCCATCGATTTCTCGAAAAGCTTAGAAATGCGGCGGGACCGACACAACTCTTTCCCGAGTAACGGCCTATTCGATTTGCTTATAGCACGGGCCCGGGAGAACCCGCGCCGCGCATTGGAGTGGGCCACCGGGCCTTGCGGGCAGGCGCTTGTTTTGCAGGCAGAAAGATATAAAGCTTGAGTATTCAGGGGGCGGCGTAGTTGTCGTTTGCATATATGTTGGGAGCCCGATCGGATGCATCTGAAGCTGCGACATCTCTCGGTCTTCCACGCGGTGATGGAAGAGGGTTCGGTCTCGAAGGCCGCGGATCGGATCGGGTTGACCCAACCGGCCGTCAGCATCGCGCTGAGCCGTCTGGAAGAGATGCTGGGCTTTCCCCTATTCAACCGCGCCAAGGGCTATTTCGTGCCGCTGCCCGAGGCGCGGCTGCTCCATGCCGATGCGGAGCTTGCCATCCTGGCGTTCGAGCGGTTCGCCTCGCGCGCCAAGTCGATCGAGGATGGCGCGGACGGGCTTGTTCGCGTGGGCGCGATAGGCTCGCCGGCCTTCAGCCTGATGCCGGATGTGATGGCGCGCTTTGCGTCGATCCGCGGCAAGGTGGAGGTGCAGTTACAGGTGCGTTCGTCGCCGCAGATTGCGTATCTGGTTGGAAACGGGCAGGTGGATATCGGCATTGTTGAGGCGCCTGTTGCCGCCCAGGGCGTTACGCCCATTCCGGTGTCGATCCCCTGCGTCTGTATCATGCGGGCCGACGATCCGCTGGCCGAGGTGGACGTCGTCAGGCCAGAGCACTTGGCAAACCGCCGGATGATCTCTGTTGGCGAGAACCATCCGCTGGACCGGGGTGTGCGCGAGGCGTTTGTGTCGTCGGGCATCGCCTGGTCGTCGGACATCTGCTGCTATTTCTTCTCGATCATTCGCAGCCTTGTGGCGAAGGGTACGGGTGTGGCGATCGTCGATGTGATCAACGGCACCGCGGCGCTGAACGACGGGGTGATCTGGCGGCCGTTCTCGCCGGCGCTGACCTATGATCTGGCTGTCATCACGCGCGCGGGGGCGACGTTTCGGACGCCGACGCAGGATTTCCTGGACATGACGGTGTCGAGCCTTGAGGACTTCGCTGCGAGGACATGGGGCGACGAGGCGAGTATGTCCGCGACCTAGAGCTCGCGCCAGAGCACTTTGCCTGCGCCCGATCTGGGCAGGGCGTCGCGGAATTCGAACCGTTTCGGCACCTTGTAGGCGGCCATGTTCTCTTTGCACCAGGACGAGAGCGCATCCGCTGAAAGAGTCGCACGACCTGGGCGCAGAACGATGACCGCGCGCACGGCTTCGCCCGCGCGGGGGTCGGGGTCGCCCACGACGCAGGCCTCGCTGACATCGCAGTGGCTGTGGAGGATGGCTTCGACCTCCGCCGGCCAGACCTTGAGCCCCGATACGTTGATCATGCGCTTCAGCCGGTCGACGAAGAAGAAATAGCCCTCGGCATCGTAGTAGCCGATGTCGCCGGTTCGGAAGAAGCGCTTGCCCGCAATGTCGATGAAGGCGGCGTTGGTTGCGTCGGGGCTTTGCCAGTACTCTTGGAAGAGCTGAGGGGCATGGGTGACGATCTCGCCAGTTTGGTTCGGGCCGATTTCCAGCAAGGTCTCGGGATCGATGATCCGGGAGTCCACGTCGAAGATCGGAATGCCGAGGCATTGCGTCTTGGGGGCCGCGGGCGGGTTGATGTGCGTGGGGGCCATCGTTTCGGTCAGCCCATAGGCCTCGATATAGTCGAGCCCGATCAGGTCGGACATTTTGCGCGCCACGCTCGCGGGCATCTGGGCCCCGCCCCCACCAATGGCCTTGAGCGACGATAGATCGACGTTTTCGATGCCGGCAAGGGCAAGAAAGTCGATCATCATGGTGGTGATCGACCGCCAATGCTCGATCCGTTCGCTCTCGATCAGGCGCGCCGCCAGTTCCGGCGACCACCGGGTCATCATGAAGATGGTCGAGGCCATGTGGAGTGGCAGGTTCATCGAATGCTGCATGCCGGTGACATGGCAGAACGGGAGCGTGGCGAGAACGCGCGATCCTTCCTCGAAGTCGATCCAGGGTGGGTAGGCCCGGATGGTCGCGTTGACGCTGGCATGGGTGTGAAGGCAGCCCTTGGGCCGCCCGGTGGAGCCCGAGCTGTAGGAGATGATGCATTGGTCCGACGGGCCGCGGGCGTGCTTGGGTGGCGGGTGGCCGTGCGCCAAAGCGTCAGCCCAGGGAACGCCGATCCCATCCTCAACTGCTGCGCGCACGATCATGGGGAGGGGCAGATCGGTGTCGGGATCGAGATAGTCGCGGTAGCGGGCAGAGATGAGCGAGGGACGGCCGCACGCCTCCCAGATGGGGGCGAGTTCGCTGCCAACCTCTTCGCCGAAGATGACGGCGCGGGCTCCGGCGTCCTGGAGCACGTGCTGCAGCTCGGAGCGCCGCGACATGGGGTTGATCGGAACAATCACGGCGTTGGCCGCGAGGATCGCGTAGTAGGCGATGACGAATTGCGGGCAGTTCTGCAGGCAGATCGCAACGCGGTCGTCGGGGCCGATCCCGACCTCGTGGCTCAGATACCCGGCGAGTTGGTCTACCTGCCGGAGGAGGTCGGCATAGGTGAGGGGCGCGCCGTAGTAGTTGATGGCCGGGCGCTCGGGATATCGCTCGACCGACGCACGCAGGTTCTCAAGCACCGACTGCTCGGAGGGGCGGAGCGTGTGGGGCTTCCCCTGCGGCCAAACTGCGTAGTGCAGGCTTTGCATGGGGTGCGCCCCGCAGTCCCTAATCCTGGGGCAGTTGGTTGCCCGCCAGGAGATTGAGCTTGGGGTTCTTGGCGTATTTCTCGCAGAGCCGCTCGCAGCCCTCATAGGTTGCGTCGAACGGACCGGCCTTCCAGCCGGTCAGCTGAAGCACAACGCCGTTGCCCGTTTTGGGGCCTGCCAGAGCCTCCTGGTAGTTCTCGTCGGCCATTTCGGTTTTGTCGAGCCTGACGCCCTTGGCCTCAAGCTCGGCGACATATTCCTCGATGTCGTCGATTTCGAGGCCGATATGCTGGATGCCGTTGCCATGCTTCTCGACAAACTTCGAGATGAAGCTGTCGGGATCTTCGCTGGAGATGAAGCTCATGATGCTCGAGCCGAAGCGGACGCAGGCGCCCCTGTAGCGGTCCTGGATCGACTCGAATTCCATCATCATCTCACCGCCGAGCACGTCGATCGCGTTCTCAAGCGCGGCGGGCAGGTCTTTGACCGCGAACGCGATGTGATTGATTGCGGTGATCTTGGCCATCTTGAGCGTCCTTCGTTGTTCGGTGCGTTGGGGCAGTGGCTCGGGTGCCTAGACCACAGTCCCTGCGACGAGCGCGCGGGCGCTGCCGTTCTGGCGCTTGGGCACGAAGGGCAGCGCGCTGACCGAAACCTGCCGGATGCCGTCCCATGTGCGCACTGTGAACACGGAGCCCTCGGCCGACATGTCGGGCCGCACAAGACCGAGGCCGATATTGCGGTCGAGCCGGGGAGAATAGGCGAGGCTCGTGAGCTTACCGACCGCTACGCCGTCGGCATAGAGGGGCCAAGGTTCTTCGTTCGGCGCGAGCGTCTCGCCGTGCACGGTGAGCCCCACAAGGGTTTTGAGTGGCGGCTCGTCCCGTAACCGGGTCAGGGCGGCGCGACCGACGAAATCGGAATTGCTGCCGAGTTCAACGAGGCGGCCGAGGCCGACATCGAAGGGCGTTTCCTCGGGCGTCATGTCGACGCCCCACGACAGGATGCCGGATTCGATGCGGCGCGCCTGGTTCACCGCTCCGGGGGCGACGTTGGAGCCTTCGCCGGCCGTCAGGAGCGCATCGAAGAGCGCGTCGCCCTGATCGGGATTCTCCAAATAGATCTCGTAGCCGAACTCTCCGCTCCACCCGGTGCGCGAGATGCGGAGTGCGTGGCCCTGAAACGGCGCGGCCATCAGGCGGTAGTATTTCAGGTCGAGGATGCTGTCGCCAAAGAGGTTGGCCATAAGCTGTGGCGATTTCGGCCCCTGGACCTGGATCACCGAGACGTTGGCGTCGCGGATCGTGACGTCCATCGCCGCGTTGACCGCAACTCCCTTGGCCCAGAGCTCCAGGTCGCAATCGGAGGTCGAGAGCCAGAACCTGTCTTCAGCAATCCGAAGGATGATCGGATCGCTCACGATGCCGCCGTCGACGGCTGTGATGAGGGCGTACTTGCACTGGTTGACGGCGCATTTCGACATGTCGCGCGGCGTCAGGAACTGAACGAAGCGCGCGGCGTCGGGGCCGGCGATCTCGACCTGGCGCTCGCCCATCACGGGCCAGATCGCGACGTCCTTGGTGACTTTCCAGTACTCGGCCAGCGGATCGGAGAAGGTGCTGGAGATGAAGGTGCGGTTATAGACCGAGAACGAGCGGCAGCCATGGCGCCATGCGGCCTCGAAGAACGCGCCCTTGCGGATGCGGGGCTGGATCGTCAGCGAGGCACCGGTGTGCCGGAGCATGGGAGTGGTCATGGGCGTGGGGTCTTCCTTCAGCATTCATGCCACCGTGCGCAAAGCGGCCGACCGCTGGTCCGCGGCCTGGGCGTTGGCCAGATCGCCGAGAGCCGACAACGCGTTGCTGTAGCCGTGCCACGACCAGCTGGAATGCACCTTGTGGCCCACCCGCTCGGCAAACAGAGAGCGCGCTTTCAACGCGTTGCCGCTCGACACCGTCGCATCGAGCAGGATCATGTGAAACACATCGCGCTGGGCGGCACTGCCACCGATCTGGTCGAGCGTGTAGCGGACGCGTTCGATCCGCTCGACGGCGCGGGCATAGGCCCCGGCCCGCACGTCGCGCAGGCCTTCGGCCAGGGTGAGGCCGACGCGGGCGCAGATGCCGGCCTGCGTGTCCTCAAGCGTCGACCAGGTGCGAATGGTGGCAATCATCTCGTCGGCGGCGTCCTTGTCGCCCGCGGAGACGAGCGCCATCAGGTAGTGCAGTGACACAAAGATGAGCTCGGTGTCGGCCAGGTGACGACGCGCGACGCGGGCGAGGTCGTGCCAGCGGTCGCCGACATCGACGCCGAACATTTCGAGCCGCCAGAGAAGGGACGAGGCGTTGCAGATGTCGAGGTAGAAATCTGACTCGATTTCGGAGACGACCTCGGCATCATAGAGTTGAAGGACCGCCTCGAACTCACCGCGCTCGAGGTGATAGAGGCATCGATGCCAGTGCAGGTGAAACCGGAAGTTGTTGACCGTCGACCAGTCCTTCTCGAGCCCCTTGACCCAGGCAATGCCCTCCTCACGGCGCTCGGTCATCTCGAGCACGTGGGCGACGGAGTGGACCGACCAGGCGTCGGCGGGGTTCCGTTCGACGGCGCGCCGGCCATAGGCTTCGGCTCGGGCGTAGTCACCGCTTTCCTCGAGCCCGAAGGCATACATGCCCAAGAGGAAGCCGTAGTCGGGGTGATCCTCGGACCAAAGCGGCAGGATGCGGGCGAGCGCATCGCGCATCCGGCGGCCGTCGCCCGAATAGAAATGGGTGAAGTGCGAGAGCCGAAGGGCGAGCCCGTCGCCCGGGTGATCGAGAAGGATGCGCTCCCAGATCTCGGTCGCCTTGTCGGTCTGTCCCGATGTCCAGGCGCTGAGGGCCGCAGCGTGCTGCGCTTCCCGCTCGGTTGCGCCGAGGCGGGGCAAGTCGGCGGCGAGGTCGCGCGAGATCTGGATTGCGCGCGCGGAATGGTTCGCACTGCCCATGAGCTTGGCGAAGTAGCCCTGCGCGCAGCGGGCCATCGGCATGTCGGGATCAGCCTCCAGAACGCCCGTGAGCAGGCTGCCCGTGTCCCGGCGAAACCCCATATACGCACGGGTCACGTCGGCGAGGCCGGCCGCGCTCTCGGGGCGTGATGCAGTGAAGACCAGGCCCGACGGGTCGGCATACTGTTTCATTCGGCGACAGCCACTCCGCTTTCCTCGTCGCGGACGTTCTCGGCCTCTGACCGAGCGTATCCGTCACGCGTTTGCGGAGACTTCATGCCCAGGATTGCCCCTGCAACCTGCGTCCGCAGAATCTGTGCAGTCCCTCCGCCAATCGTGAACATGCGTGCGTCACGGACCATCCGTTCGACCGGATTGTTACGGGAATAGCCGGCGGCACCGTGGATCTGCAGCGCGTCGTTGGTGATCTTGATGGCGGTTTCGGAGGCAAAGATCTTGGCCTGGGCCGCCTCGCGCATGTCGGGGAAACCCTCGACCGAGCGAGATGCGGCCTTGTGGACGAGGGCGCGGGACGCTTCGAGCCCGATGGACATATCCGCAAGCATCCACTGGAGCCCCTGGAACTCGGCAATCGGGCGGCCGAACTGCTCGCGCGACTTGGCGTGCTCGACGGCAAGCTCATAGGCGCCCTGGGCGATGCCGAGCGCGACCGTCGCAGCCCCGACCCGTTGGGCATTGTAGGCCGACATGAGCCGGGCGAAGCCGCGCCGCAGGCCCTCGGGCGGTACGACCATCATCGATCGGGGCACCTCCAAATTGTCGAAGATGACCTCGGTTTCGGGGATCCCACGCAGGCCCATGGCAGGCTCGCGTTCGCCAACGATCATGCCCGTGCACTCGTCGCGCACGCAGATGAAGCCGGCGATGCCCTGCGGCTGACCGTCCTCCATCACTTGCGCGAAGACGAGATGCAGACGGGAGACGCCGCCGCCCGTGATCCAGTGCTTCTTTCCGTTGATCACATAGCGGTCGCCCTTGCGGACCGCCGTAGTGGTCATCTCGGTGGCCGCGCTGCCCGCGCCCGGCTCGGTGATGCAGATGGCTGGCTTGTCTCCGGACAGCACGCAGGAGGCCGCGAGCCGCTTTTGTTCGGGCGTGCCGAAGGCCAGGATCGCGCCGATCCCGCCCATGTTGCCCTCGACCACGATACGCGCGGTGACGCCGCAGACGCGCGCGATCTCTTCGATGACAAGCACCACGTCGAGGTAGCTGTGCCCCGGGCCACCATACTCCTGGGGCACCGTCATCCCCATAAAGCCCGCCTCGGTGAGGCGCATGACATTGTCCCAAGGATAGTCTTCGGACCGGTCGATCTCGGCGGCGCGCGGCCTGAATCGCCGCTCCGCAAGGTCTTGGGCACGCGCCTTAAGCGCGATCTGAGCCCCCGATAGATTGGTCATCTGCAAATTCGCTCCCGGCCAAAGTCCGCCTGAATGAATCCCGCAAGCGCAGGGGCGGTCGAGCGGACGCTAGCCAGATTTGGCAGCCTGACAAATTTAAATTGTCCAATATCCAGGCAAAGTCTGTTTATACCCCCTCCGGCCCGTGACCGTTGGGCGTAATGGCCAGCGGGGCGGATCGGCGCCACGACCAAGAGGCCGAGGCGCCGAATTGGATCAGACGACGAGGTCTTCGGGCAAGTAGAACGGTCGGTCCATGTCGGTCGCGGTGCCGTCAATGAACCCCTGGGCCTGGGCAAAGACATCGGCCGCAACCTGTTGGCCGAGCGCACGCCCATTGAAGTCGCCATCTTCGAAATGGATGCCGCCATAGAGCCGGGACAGCCCGGCTTCGTCGGCAGCCTCGGTGAACGTGTCCCACGACAGGGTCGTTTCATCGGCTGGCACGCCCGGCTCGAACTGGGTGGAGCCCGGCGCAAAGGTGACCGACCCGCCGAAATCGTCGCTGCCCGTGAAGAGCCGCAGGATCTCGGCCCCTGCGGCGCTAAACGCGCTGTGGCCCGATGTGTACTCGGCGAAGGGCGGCGAGGGGTCGGTGTCCGGGCGCTGGAACGTGATAAAATCAGTCGCGAGGATCGTCTTGGTCCCGAGGCCTTCGCCAGTTACCGGATCGAACCCGGCGAAGGCTTCGATCACGTGGCCCGGATTGCCCTCGTGGTCGACGCCCTCTTCGCCAATCAAGCCCAACTCACCCAGATCGCGGATCGCGCGCACGGGGCGCACATAGTCGTACTCGACCTTCGCGTGCCATGTGGCGATGCCCGCATCCATCACGGCGTTGCCCATGGCGAAGAAGAGCTGCGCGTCCTCGTCGAGGGTGTTGCCGTCGCGGGCCGAGACGAACTGCGCGAACGCCATGAACGTGCCCGGCGGGAAGGCCGTGCCGCCGCCATCCTCCCAGAACTCGGCGATGATCTTGTCCTGGTCGGTCAGGTTGGCACTGTAGTCGATCACGACTTCAGCCTGCTCGATGAAGCGCGGCGCGATCACGGGGCCGATCAGCGCCTGGCTGACATCGACGTCGTCGCCGGCCGCGTAGTCGACGCCGTCGAGGGTTAGCGGCGCCGAGAGCGTGATCGTCTTGGCGTCGAAGTTCAGGACGGAGTCCGCATAGGCGTCGGTGAAGAAGGGCTGTGGCGGCGGGGGAAGGGCGTCGTTGTGGTCGGTCTCGCCGGACGCGTCTTCGGCCAACGCAAAGCTCTCGACCCCGCCCCATTGCGGCGTAAGGAACGATTGAAGGCTCTGACCGTCGGAGCCGTCTTCGGGGTCGATCGGGACGTATTCCGGTGTCCATCTCGCGATGTCGACCATAGACTGCGGGTTGGCATTCACGGGCGTGAAGCTGCCGGTATAGCCGTTGGCTACATTTGAGCCGTCCGCGTCGCGGAGCGCCAGAAGGTCTTGGGCGGCATCGATGCCAATGGCCGCGACGATGGTGCCGTCGCCACCGGGCGTCAGCCCGTAACGCTCTCCAAGCACCTCGTCGAAGAGGTCTGTCTGATCGGGAAAGAGCGCCGTCAGAACGGTGTGAGCGGCATAGCTCATCGCCGCTTCCTTGTTCGCCTCAGTGGCGATGGCGATGGCGGCGAGCACGTCATTGTTGCCGTCCTCGTCGAAGGAGACGCGCACTGCCGTGTCGTCGAACGTCGCCCAGGCGTCGAACATGGCGGTGTGCATCATCGCGTAGGCGCGCGATGCAATTGTCGGTCCGCCCGCGCCATCGGTATCGATCACCGCCTGCTGCACGGTGCGATCCCATACGACGCTGACGGTCGGATCGGGGTCGTTGACCGTGAGCACCTGTGTGCCTTCTCCCACCTTGATTGCGGGGACCTCCGATGCGGGATTGAAGGTTTCGACGAGCTCGGCCTGCGACAGAACGGCGTCGTTGAAGACGAACTCCTCGATCCCGCGAACCTTCATCTCAGTCCCGGTGAAGCGATCGAAGAAGCTGATCCGGCCACCAACCACGTCGATGTCAAAGGCGCCGAGATCGTCATTGAACTCCAGCGTGTCCGTCCCGGCCCCGCCCCTGACGAAGCCCACCTGCTCGTGGAGCACGAGCCGGTCGTCGCCCGCCCCGAGACGGACGGTGCCGCCACCCTCCTCGAGCGTTACGATGTCGTTCCCTCGTCCTGCTTTAAGATAATTAAGAGGACCGCTGGCGTCGAACACGTCGTCTCCGCCTCTCAGTCGGGCGAAGATCACCGGGCCGTCGGTTTCGACGTCGTCCGCTCTTCGGCTGCCGGAGACGAAAAGGTCACCCGGCCACCACGATTGCGGGGCAGCCGATCCAACGGGACCAAGCCACCAATGGGGAGAAAAGAAACTGTTGAGCAAAGTCATCGCACCATCCTTTTGGAGACATTGTCCTTTAGGGAGAGCGGTTGAGCCTTGACCGCGTGGGGCGGCGCCAAGGGCGCCGGCGGCGGCACAAAAGCCCGTTGCATGAGGTCACAAGCATGCGCGTCTCCCTCGGGCGGGCAGACCGCGTGCGTGCGCAGGGGCCTATATGCCCCGTCACCCGCCCGTCTGCCGCACGGGTCACGCTACGTCACCTTTGTTTCAAGTAAATGTGGAGTTCTGTGGAGTCTGAGCGCTCCGGCGGCGCGCGCGGGACGGGGCCCATGGCCCGCAAAGGTCAAGTGCGTTGATTTTTCGACCGCGTTTGGTACCGTCCGCTGAACTCCACATTACCTGCACGCGCCGGTCGGCGAGACGCGAGGCCAGTTGATGTTCACGTGGTATTTCTCCGAAACCGAAGGCCGGGTGATTTGCCCTGAACATTCGGTTCAACTCACGCCGAAGGCGGCGGCCGTTCTTGGATGTCTGATGCGGCATGCCGGTGACGTTGTGACGGTCGACACGTTTTTGAACGAGGTTTGGCCGGACGTTCACGTGACGGCAGACCTCGTGCGCGAGTACATCTCGGATCTGCGCGCAGCCCTGAACGACGATGCCAGACAGCCCACCTACATCGAAACGGTGCGCGGCAAGGGCTTCCGGCTGAAGGGCGGGATTGCTGTCGCGACGCCCGACCTGACAGCCGGGAGGGCGCCGCGCCAGGCCGAGATCAGGCCGACCGTCGCGGTTCTGACGCCGGTGGCTCATGGCAACGCGTCCATCAAGCTGTTCGCCGACGGGATCGCATCGGACATCATCAACCACCTCGCCCGGTTTCACGATATCGGGGTGGTCGCGCGCCACAGTTCGTTTTCGGCTGAAGAAGTCACCGACCTTCGGGCCTTCGCACGGGATGTCGCGGCCGATTACGTGCTCGAGAGCAGCATCGGCGTCTACGGGCCGTCGGTGCGTGTCCGGTTTCAACTGGTCGATGCGGAAACCGGGCGCTCGCTCTGGGCGGAGCGGTTCGATCATGCCGCCGACGATCTTCTTGCGGCGTCCGACGAGATGGCGGAGGCGGTGGTCGCCGCGCTCACGGGCTGGCACGGAGAGCTGCATCGCGCCGAGTTCAAGACCGTGACCCGAAAACGGGCGACCGATCTGAACGCGTTTGAGCATTTCATTCTGGGATGCGACCTGGAACTGCGCTTTGATGAGAGCAACTTGCGGCGCACGCTCTACCATCTGGAGCAATCCGTCGCGCTGGATCCAACCTTTTCCCGCGCCTGGCTTGTCCTCGCGTTGCAGTTGCAATGGGCTTTTGACGTGATGACGGGTCGGGACCAAACCTATCTGCAGCGCTCGGCACGGGCATTCGAGACCGCGTTTACGCTTGCCCCGCGGGACCCGGTCACGCTGGCGATCGTGTGCCTGAAGTTCGCGCGCGAGGGCAACCTTGAGCATGCGCTGGGCCTGTTGCATGCCGCCGAAGCGACAATGCATGGCGATGCCGACGCGATGGCCTGCGTTGCCACGGCGAAAGCTGTGCTGACCGACGACATTGCGGGTGCGCGTGCCCTGCTCGATGACGCAGCGAAGGCCAACCCCACGCGGCCAACCTGGTTCCACTTCGTTGAGGCACGGATCACGTTCTTTGCTGGTGATTACGAGCGTTGCATCATCTGCTCGCGGGCCGGGCCGCCGCAGGTATCGGCGCTGATCTTCCGGTGTCTGTCACACGTCATGCTGGGTCAGGCGGAAGCAGCCCTGATGGCCCATGCCGCGTTTCGCACCGCCTATCCCGACACAGAGTTCGACCAGTTCGCGGACTATTTCCCGATTGCCGCGCCTGCGCGTCGGGCTGACTATGACGCGGCCGTCGCGCGGCTGACGAGCCTCCTTCACGAGACGGAGACGGCGTGGCCTAGATTGTCGGGAAGCGCCGGCTGAACGGCGCGGTCCGTCTCCGGCGCAGCCCTGCCGATTCAACCTTAGCGCGTCATCATGTCTGCGTTACCTCTGGGCAAGAACACCTGTAAGCGAGCCCTGTAGCGCGGCACGCGCTGCTTGCCCGACTGCGGCGGGGACACAGACCGCAGACTTCACGTGTGTTTCGGTACCAACGATTTCGACCTCGACCGCGACGACGCGCGGCGTCAAACACAGGAAGGACACCCCTATGAAAGTCATTGCATTTGCAGCAGCAGCCCTTGCCCTGAGCGGTGCGGCCGCCCTCGCCCAGCCCTTCGAGGGCAAGGGCTCGGTCCAGGGTTGGAACATCTTCTTCAACGGCAAGACGGGCGGCTGCTTTATGGAGGGCCAACAGGGCGATTACGTCGTGCAGATGGGCACCGAGGCAGCGATGCTCGGCCAGGGCGATGGCGACATCTTCGGCTTCGTCGCGGTTTACGCGCCCGCCGAGATCGCGCTGAAGGACGGTGAAATGCTGCCGATCTTTGTGTCAATCGATGGCGAGCTGTTCGGCGGTGACGTCGTGGGCGTTGAGAAGCAGGGCTTCCACGGTGGCTACGTCATTTCGAACTCGACCGAATATGCCGATGCACTGTCGGATGGTAGCGTCATGACGATCGCACCCGACACCCCCTCGGCGACCGAGATCAGCCTTTCCGGCACACGGGCCGCGATCGATGCCGTGCGCGGCTGCCAGGCTGAAACGGCCGGATAGGGCTTGGGCGCCCGGCGGCGGCAGAGCCGCGCGCGCCCCGAGCAATCGCAATCCAAAGGCGCGGCAGGCCTGGCCTGCCGCGCCTCTTTTTGATTGTGAATGGCGATGATTGACGGCGGCCGGTGTGGAAAAGTGGTCAGCAATACTACGTTCCTTCTGCGGGAGGCCTTCTTGTCACAGGAGTCCGGACATATGGCAGGGCGATTGAGCTTATGGCTCGCGGCTGCGGCGCTGGCGCTGAGCTCTGGCGCAGCCAGTGCGCAGGGGCGGCCCGCGATGGTCGGGATCGAAACCGTCTCGACGATGGAAATGGCAGAGACGGTGGCTGTGTTCGGCGAGGTGGTGTCTGGGCGGCAGAGCCGCGTGGCAGCACGTGTGGCCGGCATTGCGGCCGACGTGCCCCTGCGCGTGGGCGACCGCGTGTCCGAGGGAGACCTTCTGGCCCGGATCGACACAGAGCTTTTCGAGATTGGGCTGGCCCAGGCGCAAGCCGAGATCGTGATTGCCGAGGCTGGGATAGCGACGGTTGAGGCACGACTGGAGCGCGCGCAGAACGCCCTTAGCCGGGCTGAGTCGCTGATCGAGAATTCCGCGATTGCCGAGGCGCAACTGGAAGACCGCCGGACTGAATTCGCCGAGGTCCTGGGCGCGCGGCAGGAGGCCCGGGCCCGGATCGATGCCGCGCGCACGGCGCTCAGGCGCTCGGAATACGAAGTCACAAATGCAACGATCCGCGCCCCGTTTGACGGGGTGGTGGTCGACGTGGCGACCGAGCTGGGCCAGTTCGTGGCTGCGGGCAGCGAGATCGCGACGTTGGTCGACACCGGTGCAATGGAAGTGGAGGCGAACGTGCCGGCCCGCTTTGTTGCCGCGCTTGCGCCGGATCTCGAAGTGTCGGGCATGGCCGATGCCGGTGGCGCCCTGGTGCTGCGCCTTCGAGCGATTTTGCCTACTGAATTTTCGTCGACCCGGACACGGCCTGTTCGGTTTGACCTGATGGCCAGCGATGCGCCGTCAGCGGTGGGCCAGTCGGTGACGCTCCAGATCCCTGTGAGCGCGCCGCGCGAGGTTGTTGCCGTTCCAAAGGATGCGCTCATTCAGGCGCGCGGCGGCTGGAGCGTGTTCGTCGCCGCGGATGGCAAGGCCCAACCGCGCACCGTTGAAATCGGCGCCGCGCTTGGCGACCGGTTCGAAGTTGTCTCGGGGTTGGCCGAGGGCGATGTTGTTGTCGTGCGCGGCAATGAACGGCTCCGGCCGGGGCAGGATATCATGCCCCAACCTAACGCGGCCCCGGAGGGCGGCGATGGCGCTCCGGCAGCCTCACCCGCCGAAGGCACCGAACCGGAAGCTGCGCGGCCGGCCGCAAACGAGAGCGAACAGGGTCAAACGCCACAATCCCAGGGGCAGCGTCAGGCCGCCGTAACCTCCAGCAACTAACAGCACGCGGAGCGCGCCATGAACCCGATCCGCTTTGCCATCGACCGCCCGGTGGCCGTTCTCGCCATCGTCATCATGGCTGTCTTGTTCGGGGCGCTCGCCTTGACACGCATCCCGGTGCAATTGGCGCCGGATGTGCGCAAACCGATCGTCGTGGTCGAGACCGATTGGCCCGGCGCCGCGCCGGCCGAGATCGAACGCGAAATCGTTAACCCGCAGGAAGACGCGTTCCGCGGACTTGAAGGGCTCGAGCGGATGACCAGCCGGTCGCGCACGGGCGAAGCGGAAGTGACGCTGGAATTCGCCGTTGGGTCCGACATGGGCGATATCCTGCTTCTGGTCTCGAACCGGCTGGACCGGGTGGGCGGCTATCCGGACGAAGCCGGGGAGCCGCGGCTCAACACATCGGGCTCCGATGACAGCCCCATCGCCTGGGTGACCGTGCGCGCGGCCGAGGGCAACACCCGGTTCCTGCCCGAGTACGGCGACTTCATGGAGGATGTGGTCAAGGAACGGCTTGAGCGCATCGATGGCGTGTCGACCGTCAACGTCTTCGGCGGCGTGTCGCGCGAGTTGCAGATTGTGATCCGACCGGAAGAACTCGCGCGCTTCGGCCTGACCATCCCGGGCGTCGTACAGCGGCTGCGCAATGAGAACGTCTCGGTGTCCGCCGGCGACGTCGAAGAGGGCAAGCGGCGCTATGTCGTGCGGGCCGACGGCAACCTCGACAGCGTGGAAGCGGTGGAGACGATTGTTCTGCGATCTGAGGGGCTTGGACTGTCGGGCGCGCGGGGGCGCATTCTGGTGCGCGATGTGGCCGACGTGGGCTTTGCCTATCAGGAACCGGGCGTTCGGCTGCGGTTCCGCGGGGAGCCAGGCCTCGCCTTCAACATCGTGCGCGAGCAGGGCGCGAACGTGATTGCGACCATGGAAGAGGTCAAGACGGTCCTCAACGAGTTGGCCGAAGGGCCTGTGGCGGACGAGGGGCTGATCCTTGAGCAGGTCTACGATGAGACCGTCTATATCGAGGGCGCAATCGACCTGGTGACCCAGAACATCTGGATCGGCGGGCTGCTGGCGGCAGGTGTACTGCTGCTGTTCCTGCGCTCGCCACGCGCGACCTTGGTGATCTCGCTCTCGATCCCGGTATCCATTGTGGCGACCTTTGTGGCCATGGCGGCCACGGGGCGGACGCTGAACGTGATCTCGCTTGCGGGCATCGCATTTGCGGTGGGGATGATCGTCGATGCGGCCATCGTCGTGCTCGAGAACATCTTCCGATTGCGCGAGCAGGGGATGAGCCGGCGCCAAGCGGCCTATGAGGGCGCGCGGCAGGTCTGGGGCGCGATCCTCGTCTCGGCCCTGACGACAGTTATGGTGTTTATCCCGATCCTGATTATGCAGCTGGAGGCGGGGCAGCTTTTTCGCGACATCGCGGTGGCGATCTCGGTGTCTGTCCTGCTGTCGCTCGTGGTGGCGGTAACGGTGATCCCGGCACTGTCGTCGCGCCTGATGTCGGGGGGCGAGGGCAAGAAGCCGATGCGCCTGCCGATCGTCGACCATCTGGGCGGTGCCTTCAGTTGGCTCGTGATGGCCTATACCCGCCTGACGGTGCGGTACCGTGCGGCGGGGCTGTTGATGGTCGGGGCCATTGCGTCGACAGCGGCGGTGGCGGCGGTGACCTTCCTGCCAAAGCTGGAATATCTGCCCGAAGGAAACCGCAACCTGGTGTTCGGCCTGCTGATCCCGCCGCCAGGTTATAACCTTGCCACGACCGAGACCATCGCCCAGCGGATCGAGGATGTGGCCCGCCCTATGTGGGAGGCCCGGCCCGACGCGGAAACGCCGGACGGTCGCCCTGCCCTGCAAAGCTTCTTCTTCGTGGCGACCCCGGGAAACAGCTTTGTCGGTGCCGCGGCGGTCGATGGCACCCGAGTGGCGGAGGTGATCCCGATCCTGTCTCAACCGATCTTCGCCGAGCCGGGGACCTTTGGCTTCATGACGCAGCCTTCGCTCTTTGGACGGGGCGTGGGTGGCGGACGCACCATCGAGCTCAATGTGTCGGGGGACGGGCTGGAGGATATTCTTGGCGTTGCGGGGCAGGCCGCGGGCATGATCAGCGGCCTCTTGCCTCGATCCGAGGGACACCAGTTTCGGCCGCTTCCCGGGCTCGAGCTTGGCGCGCCAGAGGTGCGGTTGTTGCCCGACCGGGTTCGGTTGGCGGATGCCGGGCTGTCGGCCAACGATTTGGCCGCGACGATCGACGCCTATAATGACGGGCTACGCGTGGCTGAGATCAGCGTCGGGAACCGGCGGCTCAACCTGATGCTGAAGGGGGACGAGCGGATCCTCGATGGCCTTCGCACCCAGGACGTGGGGGCCTTTCCCGTCGTCACACCCTCGGGGCAGATCGTGCCGGCGGCGGAGCTTGCCGAGGTCAGGGTCACGGCCGGACCGACCGAGATCCGGCATCTGGAACGGTTGCGGACGGTGACGCTGGAAGTGCGCCCCTCTGATGCTCTGCCACTGGAAGCGGCGGTGGAGTTGCTGCAATCCGAGGTGATTGCGCCGCTCTCGGCGCAGGGGCTGCCCGATGGGGTGCGCCTGTCGATTTCGGGAACGGCCGATCAACTGAGCCAGACATGGAACGCCATTCAGATCAACCTGGCCGTGGCGCTGATTATCGTGTTCCTCGTCATGGCGATCCTCTTTGAGAGCTTTGTGCTGCCGTTGGTGATCATGATCTCGGTGCCGATTGCGGCGGCCGGAGGCGTGGGCGGGCTTGTGGTGCTCAATATGTTCCAGACGCAACCGCTCGATATGCTCACGCTCCTTGGGTTCGTGATCCTGGTCGGCATTGTGGTGAACAACGCGATCCTGATCGTGCACCAGTCGCTCATACACCTGCGCGAAGAGGGCATGAGCCCGATCGATGCGATCGAGGAGGCGACGCGGAACCGGATCAGACCGATCTTTATGTCGACCTTCACGTCGGTCTGCGGGATGCTGCCGCTGGTCGTGTTCCCGGGCGAAGGGTCGGAGCTCTATCGCGGGCTCGGCGCGGTCGTAGTCGGCGGCCTTTCGATGTCGGCCTTCCTGACGCTCCTGACGGTCCCACCGCTTCTGCGACTGGTGCTGACGGCGCAGTCGGACCCGGTTGCCGAACCGGAGCCTGCCGCCGCCCCGGCGGAGTAAGCCTGGCCTAGACCCGGAGTGCGGACGGCGCTGTGCCGAACTCGCGACGGAATGCACGGGTCAGCGCGGCGGGATCGGCATAGCCGCAGCGGGGCGCGATCTCGGCAATCCGGAGCGTGGATGTCTCGACCATGCGGCGGGCCTCGCGAAGGCGGATCGAACGGTAGAGTGCGGCCGGAGGGCGCCCGGCTTGTTTACGCACCACGTCTTCAAGCCGACGCTGGGTGAGGCCAAGGCGCTGGGCGATCTCGCCAATTGGCAGCGGTACTTCGATGTTCCGCCGCATCAGGGCGGCAACGGCATCGAGCCGGCGTCCATACGTCTGCGCCGGCGATGTTGAGGGCGCCTTCTCGCCATGCATGAAGAGGGCGGCGACATCCAGCCGGAGCATCGTGCCGTGGTCTTGCTCGATCCAGTGCAGCATCAGCTCCAGGGTGGTGGTCGCCCCGCCGCAACTCGCTCGGTCCGGCCCATCGAACACGACCCGCTCGGTCTGCACCTCGACCTCGGGGAACCGCTCGGCAAAGGCATCGAGCATGTCCCAGTGGATGGTCGCTCGGCGGCCGTCCAGCAGCCCAGCCGCTGCCATCAGCCAGCTGCCCGCATCGAGCCCGGCCACGAGCCCGTAGCGCCTGGCCGCCGCGCGGAGGGTACGCAGCGTTGTGGGCGTGAGCAGGCGCTCGACCCCATAGCTTGGCATAACGAGAAGCAGGTCGCCCGCTTCACCCGTAAGCGTGCCATCGGGCACCACTGGAAGGCCGCTTGACGAGGCGACAGTGCGGGCGTCGAGGGTGAGATGGCGCCATCGATAGAGCGGTCGACCCGACAGCATGTTGGCGGCACGCAGGGGCTCCACCGCGTTGGCAAGGCACAGATTCGAGAAATGCGGGAAGAGCAGGACGTCGGTTCGGAGCGGCGTTTGGGCAGGGGAGCGCGGGTTCTGCATGATTCCGACCAAACCTGCATGGTGCGGCGCACGCAACCCTCGTAACCGTGATCCGATCAGGGAGGGCGCGATGGAGTTCGGACTAAGCGACGAGCAGGAGATGATCGTCTCGACCGTTCGGCGCTTCGTGGAGGAAGAAATCTATCCACACGAGGCCGAGGTTGAGCGGACCGGAGCAGTGGACCCGGACCTTGCCCAGCGCATCAAGGCGAAATGCCTGGAGCTTGGTTTCTATGCCTGCAACTTCCCCGAGGAGGTCGGCGGGGCCGGGCTGAGCCATGTGGATTTCGCGCTTGTCGAGCGAGAGCTCGGCCGTGGCTCAATGGCGCTCACCCATTTCTTTGGCCGACCGCAGAACATTTTGATGGCCTGCACCGGCGCGCAGCGTGATCGCTACCTCTTGCCTGCCGTCCGGGGCGAGAAGATGGACGCCTTGGCCATGACCGAGCCCGAGGCGGGATCGGATGTGCGCGGCATGCGCTGCACCGCGCGACGGGAGTGCGGCGACTGGGTGGTGGATGGAACGAAGCATTTCATCTCCGGCGCCGACCATGCGGATTTCTTCATCGTCTTCGTTGCGACGGGCGTCGATGAGACGCCGAAGGGCCCAAAGAAGCGGATCACCTGCTTTCTGGTCGACCGGGGCACGCCGGGTTTCACCGTGCGCGACGGCTATCGATCAGTCAGCCACCGCGGCTACGCCAACTGCATTCTGGAGTTCGACGGCTGTCGCTTGCCGGACGCGCAAGTGCTGGGCGAGGTCGATGGCGGCTTCGCGGTGATGAACGAATGGCTCTATGCCACGCGGATCACCGTGGCGACGATGAGCGTGGGGCGAGCGCGGCGCGTCTTTGACATGGCGGTGGACTGGGCCGCCGAGCGGCGACAGTTCGGCCAGCAGATCGCCAAATTTCAGGGCGTTTCGTTCCAGATTGCCGATATGGTGACCGAGATCGACGCGGCCGACTGGCTGACGCTGGCGGCGGCCTGGCGTCTCGACCAGGGGCTGCCCGCGAACCGCGAGATCGCGTCGGCAAAGCTCTATGCGTCGGAGATGCTGGCGCGAGTCACCGACACAACCCTGCAGATCTACGGCGGCATGGGATTGATGGACGACTTTCCCGTCGAGCGGTTCTGGCGCGATGCGCGGGTGGAGCGGATCTGGGACGGCACAAGCGAGATCCAGCGGCACATCATCGGGCGCGAGATCTTCCGCCCGCTTGGGGCCTGACATGGCGCTGTCGCGCTTGCTTGCGCCGCGTTCGATCGCCGTCGTCGGCGGTGGAGCTTGGGGCGGCGCGTTGGCCGGTGCGTGCCGGTCTATCGGATTCGACGGGGATCTATGGGCCGTGCATCCGACGCGGGCAGACATTGGAGGGATTGCCGCAGTACCGCAGCTGGCAGACTTGCCGGCGCCGCCCGACGCGACGTTCCTGGCGATAAACCGCGAGGCCACGGTTCAGGCGGTGAGCGCGCTTAATGCGATGGGCGCGGGCGGGGCCGTGTGCTTTGCTTCGGGCTTTCGCGAGGCGGCGTCGGAGATGCCGGACGGGCCGGACCTGGAGGCAGCGCTGCTCGAGGCGGCGGGCGAGATGCCCATCCTCGGACCCAATTGCTATGGCTTTCTAAATGCGCTCGATGGTGCGGCGCTCTGGCCCGATGTGCATGGGCTGCAGCGCGTGGAGCGCGGCGTGGCCATCGTCTCGCAAAGCTCCAACATCGCGCTGAACCTGACGATGCAGCGGCGCGGCTTGCCGGTGGCCGCTGTCGCCTGTATCGGGAACGGTGCGCAGATTGGGCTTGCCGCGCTGAGCCGGGCGCTTCTGGAAGACGACCGGGTGACGGCTCTGGGCCTCTACATCGAAGGCGTGGGCGATCTTGCGGCCTTTGCCGAGATGGCCAAAGCGGCGCATGCTGCGGGCAAACCGGTGGTTGCCGTGAAGTCCGGCGCGACAGAAACGGCGCGGGCCGCGACGGTTTCGCATACGGCGTCGCTGGCCGGAAATGATGCGGGGGCCACGGCCCTTTTCGACCGGCTGGGCGTTGTGCGGGTTTCCGATCTGGAGACGCTGATTGAAACGTTGAAAGTCCTGCATGTGGCGGGGCCGCTGGGCGGATCGCGGGTCGCCTCAATGTCTAGCTCGGGGGGCGAAGCGGGGCTGATGGCGGACCTGGGGGCGGCGCGTGGCCTGAGCTTCCCGCCGCTGGATCGACGCCAGAGCGCGGGTCTGCGGGCCGCTCTGGGCCCCCGTGTGGCTTTGTCGAACCCCCTCGATTACCACACCTACATCTGGGGCGATCAGGACAAGCTCGCGGCCTGCTTCGGTGCGATGATGGCGGGCGATGCGGACGTTGGGACCATCGTGCTTGATTTCCCCCGCGCCGACCGGTGCGATGGAGCGTCCTGGGCGCCAGTGGTCGACGCGGCGGCCGCGGTGCGGGCCACGACGGGCAAGCCGATGGCGCTTTTGTCGTCGCTCGCCGAGACCATGCCAGAGGACGAGGCCGCTCGGATGATCGCGCTGGGTCTGATCCCACTCGCGGGCCTCGGGGCGGGACTTGCCGCTCTCGCCGGGGCCGCCCGGGCTGGTGCGACGGCCGACCCCGGACGGATCGAAATCCCGCGGTCGGTTTCGGGAGGCTGCACGCGTTCGGAAGGGGACGCGAAAGCCATGCTTCGCGCGCAAGCGGTGGACGTACCGCGCGGGGTGGAGACGGCGCAGCCAGGCGACGCCGGGCTCCCTTACCCCGTGGTTCTGAAGGCGCTTGGCGTGGCGCATAAGACGGAGGCCGGGCTCGTGGCGCTGAACCTGGCCGACGCGGGCGCTGTGAGATGCGCCGCGGCCAGAATGGCTGCGGAGCAGTTTCTGGTGGAGGAGATGGTCGTGGGGGGCGTCGCAGAATTGCTCGTCGGCGTTGTGCGCGACCCCGCCCACGGTTTCGTTCTGACGCTTGGCGCGGGTGGGGTTCTTGCAGAGATGCTGGACGACACGGTGTCACTTCTGGTGCCGGCCACTGAGGCCGAGATCGGCGCGGCGCTGAACGGTTTGCGCCTTGCTCCGGTTTTGAGCGGCTGGCGCGGGCGGCCAGGGTTCGATCGCGCCTCCGTCGTCGCCGCGATCGTGGGCGTGCAGCGGCTGGTCTTGGCCGAGGCTGACCGCTTGATCGAGATCGAGATCAACCCTTTGATCTGTACAGAGACGCGGGCTGTGGCGGCCGATGCGCTCATCACGTTGGGGGAGAGCGAATGACAGAGCCCGTAAGGGTCGAGCGGCACGGCCATGTCCTGGAGGTGACGCTCGACCGGCCCAAAGCGAATGCCATCGATGCGCCCACGAGCCGGCAGATGGGCGACGTGTTCACCGCGTTCCGGGACGACGCAGACCTGCGCGTCGCGATCCTGACTGGCGGCGGTGAGAAATTCTTCTGCGCTGGGTGGGACCTGAAGGCCGCAGCCGACGGCGAAGGCCCCGACACCGACTACGGCAAAGGCGGCTTCGGCGGCCTGCAAGAGCTGCGCGGCCTGAATAAACCGGTCATTGCGGCCGTCAACGGCATCGCATGCGGCGGCGGGCTGGAGTTGGCCTTGTCGGCTGACATCATCCTGGCCGCCGATCATGCGACCTTCGCCCTGCCCGAGATCCGCTCGGGCACCGTGGCCGACGCAGCCTCGATCAAGCTGCCCCGGCGCATCCCGTATCACATTGCGATGGAGCTATTGCTGACCGGACGGTGGTTCGACGCGCACGAGGCGGCGCGCTGGGGCCTGATCAACCAGATCCACGATGGCGCCGACCTTATGGCGCGCGCACGAGAGATGGCCGAATTGCTCGCCTCCGGGCCACCGCTTGTCTACGCGGCGATCAAGGAGATCGTGCGGGAGGCCGAAGACATGAAGTTTCAGGATGCGCTGAACCGGATCACGCGCAGCCAGTTCGAAAGCGTCGAGCGGCTTTATCGCTCGGAGGACCAGAAGGAAGGGGCACGCGCATTCGCAGAAAAGCGCGATCCCGTGTGGAAAGGGAGGTAGGCCATGCCACTGACGATGAGCAAGGACGTGTTCATCACCTGCGCCGTGACGGGGTCGGGCAGCACGCAAGACCGGAGTCCGCATGTGCCACGCTCGCCCGAGCAGATCGCCGAGAGCGCGATTGCGGCGGCCAAGGCGGGGGCGGCGATCGTCCATTGCCATGTGCGCGATCCCGACACTGGCGCGCCCTCCCGCCGACTCGACTTCTATCGCGAAGTTGCGGACCGGATCCGGTCGGCGGATGTCGACGTGGTGCTAAACCTGACGGCGGGCATGGGCGGCGACATCACCTTTGGGTCGACCGAGGCGCCTTTGCCGGTGAACGAACGCGGCACGGACATGATCGGCGCGGCGGCGCGGGTCGCGCACATCAAGGAATGCCTACCCGAGATCTGCACCCTCGATTGCGGCACGATGAACTTCGCCGAAGCCGATTATGTGATGACCAACACGCCAGGCATGCTGCGGGCGATGGGCGGGATGATGACCGAGATGGGCGTGAAGCCCGAGATCGAGGCGTTCGACACCGGCCATTTGTGGTTCGCCAAAGAACTGGTGAAGGAAGGCGTGCTGGAGGCGCCGGCCCTTGTGCAGTTGTGTATGGGCGTGCCCTGGGGCGCACCGGATGACCTCAACACGTTTATGGCGATGGTGAATAACGTGCCTGACGATTGGACGTTCTCCGCCTTTTCGTTGGGCCGCAACCAGATGGCCTATGCTGCGGCCGCGGTGTTGGCCGGAGGCCATGTGCGCGTCGGCCTTGAGGACAATTTGTGGCTCGAGAAAGGGGTGCTGGCGCGGAACGATCAGTTGGTCGAGCGCGCCGTGGGGATCATCGAGCGCATGGGCGCGCGGGTCATTGGACCGCAGGAGGTACGCGAGAAGCTCGGTCTGACGAAGCGGGCCCCGGCCTCGTGAGCGGCCTCGACCGGTTCGTCGATGCGCAGGAGGGGGCGTTCGCGCGGGCCCGGTCAGAGCTGACGGCTGGCAGAAAGCGATCGCATTGGATGTGGTATATCTTCCCTCAGATCGCCGGGCTGGGCCACTCCGCCATGTCTCAGCGCTATGCCATCGTGGACATGGACGAGGCGAAAGCCTATCTCGCCCACCCTTTGCTGGGGCCCCGCCTCATCGAACTGACGGAGATCGTGAACGCGCTCCCTGGCGGTGACCCTCTCGCCCTCATGGGCGCACCCGATGACATGAAGCTCCACGCCTCGATGACCCTGTTTCTGCGGGCCTCGACCGCCGGTGCGCCATTCCGGGCGGCCCTGGACAAGTATTTCGCCGGTGCGGAACATCCGGCGACCCTGGAAAGGCTCGATCCATGAAGGCAGCGATCATCGGCGGTGGCGTGATCGGCGGCGGATGGGCCGCGCGTTTCCTCTTGAATGGCTGGAACGTCGCGGTGTTCGATCCCGACCCGGAAGCCGAGCGCAAGATCGGCGAGGTGCTGGCCAATGCCCGCCGCGCCCTGCCCTCGCTCTACGACAAGGCTCTGCCCGCTGAAGGCGCGCTGTCGTTCGCTTCGAGCCTGGCCGAGGCCATCCGGGGTGCCGACTGGATCCAGGAGAGCGTTCCGGAACGGCTTGATCTCAAGCACAAGGTCTATTCCGAGGTTGGTACGACCGGCGCGATCCTGGGCTCCTCCACCTCGGGCTTCAAACCGTCGGAGTTGGCCGCGCAGGGTGCCAACGTAATCGTCGCGCACCCGTTCAATCCCGTCTACCTCCTGCCCCTTGTCGAGCTCGTGGGCGACGCCAACGCCTGCGCCCGGGCAGCCGAGCTTCTGCGCCGCATCGGCATGTTCCCCCTGGTCGTGCGCAAGGAGATCGACGCCCACATCGCCGACCGCTTTCTTGAGGCCGTCTGGCGCGAGGCGCTGTGGCTGGTGAAAGACGGGGTCGCCACAACAGAAGAGATCGACGAGGCGATCCGCATGGGCTTTGGCCTGCGCTGGGCGCAGATGGGCCTCTTCGAGACCTATCGGATCGCCGGCGGAGAGGCTGGCATGCGCCACTTCATGGCGCAGTTCGGCCCGGCGCTGAAGTGGCCCTGGACCAAACTGATGGAGGTGCCGGATTTCGATGACACGCTTGTCGACCTCATAGCCGGACAGTCGGACGCGCAGTCGGGGCATCGAACGATTCGCGAGCTGGAACGCCTGCGCGACGACAACCTCGTGGCGATGATGCGCGCCCTGAAACGCACCGGGAGCGGAGCGGGTGGGGTCATCGCTGCCCACGAGGGAACCTTGCCCGCACCCGCGTCAGCCGATCTGCCCATCACGCTCGCCCAAGCCGTTCCCTCGAGCTGGACCGACTATAATGGTCACATGAACGAGACCCATTACCTGGACGTCGGCAGCCGCGCGACCGACCGGTTCATGGAGATGATCGGCGCCGATGCGGCCTATGTCGCCGGGGGCGGCAGCTACTTCACCGTCGAGAACCACGTGAAGTATTTCAAGGAGATGCATGTCGGCGAGCGGATCACGGCGGACACGCAGGTCATCTCGGGCGCGGGCAAGAAGATGCACCTCTACCATCGCCTGAGGAATGGAGCGGGTGAGGAGGTGGCCGCAGTCGAAAGCCTTCTCATCCATGTTGACTTGGCGACGCGCCGCTCGGCCCCTCCGTCCGACGACGTGGCCACCTGCCTTGGCGCCTACGCTCAAGCCCATGCCGATGTGCCACGGCCCGAAGGCCTTACGATGGGTAAATCGGCCTAGCCCATCATCTAGCCCATCATATTGACGGAAATACTCCCGCCGGAGGCCTCAAGATCGCCGCGCAGCGGCGCGGATCGCCCGAGCGAAGCTCGGGCGAAACCCCTCAGGCCGCGACAGCCCGGCGTGGCATCCGGACGTTCAATGCAAGAAGACCCAGGACCCCGGCCGCGCCCGCAACATTCGCGATCACAAGGTCCGGCCAGAGCGCGGCGGTGCCGGCGGCGGCGGCGGCCAGTCGCATGGGCCAACCGAAAGGCTTTTCCATGCATCCGGCGAGTGCAGCTGACAGGCCGTAGATCCCCACGACACCGAACGCGAATACGTAGAGGGCCGCCAGCGGATCGCGCGACAGGAATGGTGTGTATGCAAAAAGAACGGGCACGATGTAGAGCCCCTTGGCCAGCTTCCAGGAGGCCACACCGGTGGCCATTGCCGGGGCCTTGGCGATCGCGGCCGCGGTGAAGGACGCTAGCGCCACCGGAGGGGTGACATTTGAATCCTGACTGAGCCAGAAGATGATCATGTGGGCCGACAGGGTCGCCGCGACCATTGCCTCGGGAGAGACCACCATGTCGCGCAAGGGCTGCGCCACTTCCAGAGGCAGCGACCCGACCAGGGCGCGCGCCTCGTCCAGGGGCATCGGCGCCGTCAGGAGGGGGATCGCCTCGGGGGCGCCGAGCATGAAGATTGCCTGCGCGGTTTGGGGGAGTGTTCCCGCTGCGACCGCGTCGACGACGACACGGTCTGCGATCATGCCGGCGATGGCCGGTGCCGAGAGCGTGGCGATCACGATGTAGGCGGCCGTGACGGGCAGACCCATCCCCAGCACCAGCGAGGCGAGCGCCACGAGGATCAGGGCCACCAGCAGGTTGGAGCCTGCCCATGTGGCGATCTGCAGGGAAAAGACGTTGCCGATCCCCGCAGTTGTAATGACGTTCACGACGAGGCCGACGGAGCACAGGATGACGGCGGTCATGACCATCGAGGTCGCGCCCATCGCCATCGCCTCATAGATCGCCCTCGGGCCCATGGGGTTGGCCGAGGCCCAACTCGATATGATCACGGCGCCTATCCCGAAGACGGCCGCATAATTCGGCGTGAACCCCATCACGAGCATGGTGATCAGGAGACCGATGGGAAGGATGAACGGAGCGCCACCTTTGCGCATCGCCGAACCCAGGGTTTCGCCATCGGGGTCTAGCGGCGGCAGGTCCAGCCGACATGCTTCGATCCGCACGAAGAACGCGACCGACAGAAAGTAGAGAAGTGCTGGCAGCGCTGCGACCGCGACGATCACCTCATAGGAAATCTGCGTGAAGCTCGCCATCACGAAGGCGCCGGCGCCCATAATGGGAGGCATAAGCTGCCCGCCCGTGGAGGCCGCGGCCTCGACACCCCCGGCAAACGGGGCGCGGAAGCCCGCTTTCTTCATCAGCGGAATGGTGATGACGCCGGTCGAGGCGGTGTTGGCCACGGCCGAGCCCGAAATGGTGCCGGTCAGGCCGGACGAGATGACGGCCACGACGCCCGGCCCACCGCGAACGCGCCCGGCCACGGCCGTGGCCAGCGCGATCACGAAATCGCCGGCGCCGGAGCGCACCAGGAACGCGCCGAAGATGATGAACAGGAAGACGGTTGTCGACGAGATCCGGGCGATGGTGCCGAACATGCCCTCGTCGTTGTAAATCGACCGCCAGAGCGTGGACTCCCACGAGAAACCCCGGAACTCGAATACGCCTTCGATGAGCGGGCCCCATTCGGCGACGTAGGTCAGCGAGATGATGATCAGGGTGGGAATGACCAGCCCAGCGACGCGACGGCAGAGCTCTGTCGCGATGACCACGAGAAAGACCGCCGCCACCCAGTCGATTGGGCCGAACGGCTTGTTCTCGCCGTAGAGCCGGGTGTCATTCCAAACGAACCAAAGTGCCGAGAGGGCCGCCATGATCCCGAGCGTCAAGTCAAAGAGTTGCACAGGGCGGGCCGATTTGCGCGAAACCCAAGTGGGGTAGAGCACGGCGGCCACGATTGCGAAGGCGCCGAAGTGCAAGACATTTCGCTGGAACTCCGAGATGAGGCCCGGATCGAACGCCACCGCCAGATGGCCAATGGAAATGAGAGCGCAGAACGCCGTGAAGACGTGGCCCGGAAGGCCCGTCGGAGCACGCAGGGGGCTGTCGTCGGACATGGGAACGAGGGCGGCCCCGAGAGACCGCCCCGCAGGTGGCTCAGTTGGCGATCAGGCGCTCGGGGATCTCGATCCCCTGCTCCTGATAGAACCGCGCTGCACCCGGGTGCAAAGGCACGGGAAGGCCCGAAATGGCGACCTCGAGCGACATGGCGTTCGTCGCGGGGTGTATCGCCTGCAGGAAGGGCAGGTTCTCGTAGATCGTCTTAGTGATCTCGTAGACGTGATCATCGGGGATGTCGGCGTGGGTCGCCAGGAAGTTGGGCTGAGCGATGGTTTCGATGTCCGCGTCCTGCCCGGGGTACGTGCCGGACGCGATAACATAGCGGAACCAGAGGCCCCGGTCGCCATCGGCCTGTGCCAGTTCCTCATCGGTGAAGTTCAAGACAGTCACGTCATCGCCGGCCGCGGCCAGAAGCTGGCTCACGGCACCAACGGGCGGGCCCGCAGGGATCGACACGCCATCGGCCTGCCCGTTCTGGAGCGCTTCGACGGTGGGGCCATAGCCCGCATCCACAAGGTCAAAGTCGTTGTAGGCGTCGAGATCGAAGTTCGCGAGGATCGCGGCGTTCGATCCGATGGTGCCGGAATTGGCGCGGCCGAGGCCCGCCGTCATACCCTTGATCGACAGGAAGTCGGAGAACGTCCCGCCGCTGACATGCTCGTTGTCGAGGATGAAGTGCTCGACGTTCGGCCAGAGGAGCGTCACTGACCGCAGATGCTCCTGCGCGCCGTCGGCCTCGACCGGCCCGGTGCCGGTGGCCGCGAAATAGCCGAAGAGCCCTTGAAGGATGCCGAACTGCGCCTCGCCTTCGCGCAGAAGGCGCACGTTTTCGCCTGAGCCCGCCGACGAGATCGCGGACATCCCAATGCCGGTGGAGGGTTCGAGCCGGACCTTCGTGAGCGTCGCGATGGCAACGCCGACTGGATAGTAGGTTCCGCCCGTTGAGGCGGTCGACAGAATGTAGTTGGCGCCATCCTGCGCGGGTGCCGGGGCGGCGAGACTGAGGCTCAGCGCCGCAAGGCCAGCCGTAACGAGGTGCTTCATTGGATTGGGCTCCCTGATCGTTCTTTGTTGTGGGGCGAATTGCGTTGGGCTTGCGGCACGTGGCCGAGCCGCCCGAATCCTCCCCTTGGTCTGCATTGAAGACGCAACACCCCTGCAGGACAACAGAATTGTCGCCCCGCCCCCGAGGCAGGCTTGCACCCGGAGCGGCTGGAGCCATAGTCCGTCCATTGGACCATGGAAGGAGCCCGATGCGCATCGCCCTTCGCCTGTTGGCCTGTCTTGCGGTGCTCGCGGCGCCTGTGCCGGGCATTGCCAGGGAGATCACCGTGTTTGCGGCCGCAAGCTTGCGCGGTGCGCTCGACGAGGTGGCGGCCGGCTTTCCTCAGCCGGTCGTGCTTTCCTATGCGGCGTCCTCCGCGTTGGCCCGGCAGATTGCAGCGGGGGCGCCGGCCGACGTGTTCGTCTCTGCCAACCCGGACTGGATGGACCGGGTTGCCACAAACCTCGTGGCCCGGCAGGACCTTCTGACCAACCGGCTGGTGATCGTCGGCGAGGCGGGAGCCGATCCGATTGAGGTGACCGACCTCCCCGGCCGGCTGGGCAACGGGCGACTGGCGATGGCGTTGGTCGACGCTGTGCCGGCGGGGATCTATGGTCGGGCGGCGCTCGCGTCGCTGGGGGTCTGGGACGCGGTTGAGGACCGTGTGGCGCAGGCCGACAATGTGCGGGCGGCGCTGGCACTTGTTGCTCTTGGTGCAACGCCGTTCGGTGTGGTCTATTCCACCGATGCGGCGGCCGATCTCCGCGTGGCTGTGGTGGCGGAGTTCCCGGCCGGGGCGCATCCCCCGATCAGCTACCCTGCCGCTGCGCTCACGGACGCGGGTTTGCCGTTCTTTGAACATCTGCAGGACGAGGCGGCGGCCGAGATCTTTGCGCGCCACGGCTTTGGACTGGCGCGCAACTGAGATGGGGTGGCTCGGGCCCGAAGCATGGACGGCGCTGGCCCTGTCGTTGCGCGTGGCCTTTTGGGCAACTGTGGCCAGCCTCCCCCTCGGGATACTCGTAGCCCACGCTCTGGCGCGGTGGAGCTTTCCCGGTCGGCAGTTTCTGAACGGTCTGGTGCACCTGCCCCTTGTGCTTCCGCCGGTTGTGACGGGTTACCTTCTCCTTCTGGCGTTCGGCCCGCAGGCACCGCTTGGGCGCGCGCTGGGCGAGGTCGGCATCGTGTTTGCATTTCGCTGGACGGGCGCGGCCTTGGCGGCTGCGGTGATGGCGTTTCCGTTGATGGTGCGCGCGATCCGGCTCTCGATTGAGGCCGTCGATCCGGGGCTGGAACAGGCCGCGTCGACCCTCGGGGCGCCGCCCTGGCGGGTGTTTGCGACGGTGACCCTGCCGCTAGCCGCGCCGGGCATCCTGGCGGGAGCCGTTCTGGCCTTTGCCAAGGCGATGGGCGAGTTTGGCGCGACGATTACGTTCGTCTCGAACATTCCGGGCCAAACGCAAACGTTGCCCTCGGCAATCTATGCCTTCCTCCAGGTGCCCGGGGCCGAGGCCGACGCGATGCGGCTCGTCATCATATCGATCGTGGTCGCAATGGGAGCGCTTTTGGTGTCGGAGGCTCTGTCGCGACGCGTGGCGGCCCGGGTGTCCGGGCGATGAGCCTCGAGATCCGCTTGGCGCACTCGTTTCCCGGCTTTACCCTGGATGTGTCGTTCGAGGCGCCGGATGGAGTAACGGCGCTATTCGGCCGGTCCGGATCCGGCAAGACCAGCATCGTGAACGCGGTCGCCGGCCTGTTGCAGCCCGACATGGGACGTGTGGTGGTCGAGGGCGAGGTTCTAACCGACACAGCGGCCGCGGTCTGGGTGCCGCCGCACCTCCGGCGCGTCGGTTATGTCTTTCAAGAGGCTCGGCTTTTTCCGCATCTGTCGGTCCGGCGAAACTTGCTCTATGGCGCCCGCGATGGGAGCTCTTCTGCAGATCAGATCATTGCACTTCTTGGTCTGGAGGCTCTGATGGCGCGCCGTCCGGCGGGCCTGTCGGGCGGAGAAAAACAGAGGGTGGCGATTGGGCGGGCGCTGCTATCGCGGCCGCGTGTTCTGCTGATGGACGAGCCGCTCGCCTCGCTTGACGCAACGCGAAAAGCCGAAATCTTGCCCTACCTCGAGGAGGTGAGCGCGAATGCCGGGGTCCCGATCCTCTACGTCTCGCATGCCGAGGCCGAGGTCGCGCGATTGGCCCGAACGGTTGTTACGCTGGACGAGGGCCGCGTCGCGGGCGTTGGGCCGACGGCGCAGGTGCTGACCGCGCACGGAGGCGCGGTTGGGTCAAGCGGGCCGTGTGCGCTCCTCGGAGGTCGGGTCGCAGCCCGCCACGGGGCGGAAATGCTGGAGTTGGCCGTCGGCGGGACCAACCTGATTGTTCCGGGTATGGCGGGCGCGCAGGTCGGGGACGCGCTTAGCGTCCGGGTCGCGGCGGCGGAGGTCATGATCGCGACGGCGCGCCCGGACGGGCTGTCGGCGGAAAACGTGCTCGCTGTGGAAGTGACAGAGATCACACCGTCCGGCGGCGAAGAGGTGATCGTGCGGCTCGCCCTGCCCGATCGCACCGCGCATCTGCTTGCGCAGATTTCGCGCCTCTCGGCCAAGGCGCTGGACATCGCGCCCGGCACACCTGTTTTCGCGGTCATCCGATCGAACGCGGTGTCGCTTGATGCCGCGCCCAAGGGCTGAGACCCGGGGGGACGAGATCAAATTGAAAAGGCCGGCGCCCTGAAGCGCCGGCCTGAATGGACCCCATGAAGGGGCGGACCATCTCTTACCGGAAGAGCGCCAGAATGGTCTGCGGCGCCTGGTTGGCGATCGACAGCGCCTGAACACCGAGCTGCTGCTGCACCTGGAGGGCCTGCAGCTTGGCCGAGGCCTCTTCCATGTTGGTGTCGGTCAACGCGCCAATGCCAGACTTGAGGCTGTCCATGAGGTTGCCCACGAAATCGTTCTGGATTTCGATCCGGCGCGAGGTCGTCCCGAAGGACGCCGAACCGTTGATACCCTTCTGGATGAAACCCTCGATCAGATCGAGCGACGCTTCGGCGCCTTCGGTCGTCGAGACGTCGATGGCGTTGAGCGCCTCAAGGCCGCCGCCAATCGTGTTGGTGACCGACGTGTCCTGAGAGCTCAGCGAGACAGCGATCGTGTCCGTGCCGTCGGTGACCGTGGAGGTGAAGGTCAACGTGTCGCCAGAGACCGTGACGTTGAAGACGTCGGAATCGAGCTGGTTGGAGGCCATCCAGCCCTTCGCCGACTCAAACAGGCCCTGCGCGATATCCGTCGCGGTGTCGCCATCGCGCGCCACATACTTCACGTCCATGTTCGGCATGTCGGTGTTCGCCGTGGCGGCTGCAACCGCGCCGGAATTGTAGGTCGCTGGGGTGAACGTGCTGCCATCTGCGTCGACGCCGAAGATGTTGAGGGCATAGCCGTAACCGGCATCCGTTCCGTCTGCCGCGATTTCCGCCCCGATATCGATCGAGACCGACTGCGTGGCATTCAGCGTAACGGCAGACGCGCCCACATCGGCCGTGAAGCTTGCACCTGCGGTTCCATCGAGGACCGATGCGTCGGTTCCGAGGTCTTGCTTGGCGACATCAATGTTGCCGGCTGTTACGGATCCATCGGACGCACGGTTCAGCGACGAAAGCACAGATGTATTGCTGCTACCTGCAGTTGCCTCTCGGTTCGAAAGCAGGTTGAGGCCGTTGAACTGCGCCGAATTCACGATGCCGGAGATCTGGTCGCGCAGCGACTCTACATCTTCCTGGATCTTGGCACGGTCGACGTTTTCCTCTTGCGACGCGACGATGAGCTTCTTCATTTCCTCAAGCGTCTCAGTCACCGCTTCCGAGGCGTTGGACGCCACGGCGACGGTGGACTGACCGAGAGAAAGCGAGTCAGAGATCGCCTCGAAACCGGACACGTCAGCTTCCATGGTCTTGGAGATCGACCAAATCGCCGCGTTGTCAGCGGCAGAACCGATGCGCTTACCGGTCGAGATCATGTTCTGGGTTTTTGCCAGGTCGTTGTTGATCGACTGGAGCGTCTTCAGCGCCACCATCGCGCTGTTGTTCGTCAGAATAGAAGACATTTGCACATTCCTTGCTGTGCGACACGCGCTCTGCGCATGCCGTTCCAAGGGCTGAGATACACCCAGCCCGTCAAGGACGTTCTGTGCCGTGCGAATAGCCGGTTAACGCACCGGTCGCGCCACCCCCCCCGGAGTGCACGAGGACCATGCGCCGCCTGGTACTAACAAAACCTTACCGCAGCGGGGCACCGCGTAGACAATTTGAGAAGGGGTTATCAGAGGGTTGACCTGAACAACTTTAGCTAATGCGGCGGCTTTCACCGATAGAGGACGGTGCCCTACGCGATTGAACCTATCGAAGAGAGTGTGGGGGTGGGACCGGCGCCAGGGGTGTCTAGGGCACCGGCCCTCTGGGATCAGGACCTGCTGGCGAGCAGCCGGTCCTCTCGGGCGATGAGAGCGCGCAGCGCCTTCATCGCTTTGTAGATCTGCTCCTCAACCACCGCCTGGGTGGCAAGATCCAGATTCTTTCGGCTGTCCAGGTCGGAAAAGACCTGGCTCAACTGCTCGATCCCGCGCAAAAGCTGAGGCTTTGCCTCGGCCATCTCAGCATCGCCCGACAACACGAGCTGGGCGATGTAGGCGACACGGCGGACAGGAGTTTTCACCTCCTCGGGGTGCAATGCGTCCTTCATGCGCAGCACCTTCGTGTCCGGAGTCAGAATATGAACGCGGGAGCGGCGATCGCCGTTTTCAACGACGGCGCCGTTGATCAGCAGTCTTTCGTGGGGCGCAAGCTTGAGGACCAGACCGCTCATTCGGCGGTCCTCCAGCCTGCTGGGTGGTGGCTGGCGCTTGCCACGCCTGCCGCATTCAGGAACGTACCGCGGTGAGTGCCAACGGGACGCCCTTCTCCGGCAAGCACGGCAGCTACGCCGGCCCGGAAGGCATCGATTATTGTCATTGACTCGTCTCCGGTAAGGGGTCGTGAAACGCGGTTGAGCGTCAGAGACGTCCGAGCAGCGCCACCCGCGCGCGCCCGGACGCCTCTTCAGGACCGACTTACTGGAAGAGCGACAGGATCGTCTGCGGCGCCTGGTTGGCGATCGACAGCGCCTGAACGCCAAGCTGCTGTTGAACCTGAAGGGCCTGCAGCTGGGCCGACGCGGCCTCCATGTCGGTGTCGACAAGGGCGCCGATGCCGGAGTTGAGGCTGTCGATCAGACGGCTGGTGAAGTCCGACTGAATCTCGATCCGCTTCTCGGTCGTACCGAAGGCCGCAGCACCGTTGATGGCCTTCTGGATGAAGCCCTCAATCAGATCGAGCGACGCTTCGGCGCCTTCAGCCGTCGAGACGTCGACATTGTTCAGGGCCTCAAGACCGCCCCCAATCGTGTTGGTGACCGACGTGTCCTGAGAGCTCAGCTGTACAGCGATCGTGTCCGTGCCGTCGGTGACCGTGGACGTAAAGGTCAACGTGTCACCAGTGACCGTGACATTGAAGATGTCGGAATCGAGCTGGTTGGTGGCCATCCAGGCCTTCGTCGATTCAAACAGACCCTGGGCGATGTCCGTCGCAGTGTCGCCATCGCGCGCCACATACTTGACGTCCATGTTGGGCATGTCGGTGTTCGCCGTGGCGGCTGCAACCGCCCCGGAATTGTAGCTGGCCGGAGCGAACGTGCTGCCATCTGCGTCGACGCCGAAGATATTGAGGGCATAGCCGTAGCCGGCATCCGTACCGTCTGCCGCGATTTCCGCCCCGATATCGATCGAGACCGATTGCGTGGCATTCAGCGTGACGTTGGACGCGCCCACGTTGGCATTGAAGCTTGCACCTGCGGTACCGTCGAGGGCCGAGGCCGCCGTTCCGAGGTCTTGCTTGGCGACGTCGATGTTGGCAGCGGACACTGAGCCATCGGACGCGCGGTTCAGCGACGAGAGCACAGACGTGTTCCCACTGCCCGCGGCTGCTTCCCTGTTCGAGAGCAGGTTGAGGCCGTTGAACTGCGCCGAGTTCACGATGCCGGCGATCTGGTTGCGCAGGGAGTTCACCTCATCCTGCAGCTTGGTCCGGTCGACGTTTTCTTCTTGAGCCGCAACGATCCGCTCTTTCACTTCGAGCAGCATTTCATTGACGCTCTCCGCTGCGTTCCGGGCAACGGTGACCGTGGACAGGCCGAGGTTGAGCGAGTCGGCAATGGCTTCGAAGCCCTTGACGTCGGACTCCATGACCTTGGAGATCGACCAGATGGCCGCGTTGTCCTTGGCTGTGGAGATCTTCTTGCCGGTCGAGATCATGTCCTGGGTCTTCGCCAGGTCCATAGAGATGCTTTTCAGCGTCTGGAGGGCCACCATCGAGCTGGTGTTCGTCAGGATGGACGACATATCACTATCCTTTGATTTCGGCGGTTTTTTCGCCAAGCTTCGCAAGGCCGCGGTTCACGGCCGATGGGGGGACGTCATGTCCCTGCAGCAAGGCTTCAGCTGCGCCATCCGGACAGGATGCGAGGGGCTTATGCCGCCCGGTGCGTTAATGGCTCCCTAATCGGAACACTTTCGCGCTATTCCGCGCCGTGTCGAAACAGCGTGAATTTTCGAGGCTTTCGATTAGTTTGCCGCGGGCGTGTGGGGGTGTTCCGAGCGCGGCCCGCCGCCCGCGTCTAGTGCACAGGTATGATCCGCGCAGCGAGCCGCAGGGCGTGCGAGCGGTCCTGCGCCGCAGGGGGCATCACCGGGTCGTAGGCTGCGCGAATGATCGCAGCGATATCGGGACGAAGAACCGTGTAACCCTCGGGCCCGCGCATCAGGGGAGCCCCCTCCGGCCCGCCGAAGGCCGTGTCGGACCAAAGCAGGATCGACTGAACCGCCTGTGTCAGCGCGAGTGTTTCTGCCGGGATCGCGGCGAGCGCGTCGTCGATCCGCACGAAGGCAAAGCATGCACGGATCGCGCCCTCCTTGTCGAAGCGGAAGATGCGATATTGGTTGGCGTCCGCGTCCGCCAGCCGCTCCAGAAGCCCCGACAGATCCGGGATCAGCTGATCGAGCCCAGGCGTCTCGGCGAGCTCATGCCAGTCGCGCAGGAAGAAGAACATCAGGTTGGCGCCAAGTTCGGGATCGGTTTCGTTGATGGGCAGGTTTGCGAGCCCGGCCACGGCTTCGAGCGCGCCCTTGATCGTTTCGAGCGTCTGGTCGGCTACGCCAAACACGACCGGCGCGAGCGGGCGGCCCCAACGGGCACAGAGGAACGAACCGTCGGAGCGGGTGAAGAGGGCCTCGACGGCCTCCGGCGAGAGCAGATCGAGCGGGTTGGAGCGATTGGAACTCATACAGGCGAGAACAGGCAGGTTTGCATTAAGCGATAGACATGTAGAGCACCGACATCAGCACCGCGAGGGCCAGGCGCTGGGCGTCTTGCACCATGTCGGAGCCCGTGAGCCGCGACACTTCCAGTTGCAACCCCGTGACCACCGCTCCGGGCAGCAGAAGCGCAATCGCGATCACGACATACGGAACGCCAAGCATTGCGCCGACCAGCAACGTGGACACCGTGAGCGCGATCCCCGGCACGAAGACCCCCATCAGGCCGACGAACTGGCCCACGTGATCCCGCCGGTCCAGCGCGCCGACGGCCCGAAACCAGACGACAGTCAGAACGAGGATGTAGAACCACAGAAGCGTGGCAAGCGTCGAGATGGCGGTGATGAGGCTCATGGCGACAGACCCGCAGCTATGAGGGTGTCGCAATAGATGGCATCATTCGTCTGCGTATCCAACCGGCGAACCTCGACGATGTTGCTGGACTGGGGCCCAATCCGGAGAGCCCGCGCCATGTCTTGCCCATGCACGCCTTGGGAGAGTGGCACGAGAAGGTCGGTGATCTCAGCTTTCAAACAGACCGCGCTGGTCATCTTTGGCAGTCGGTATGTCGGGGGCACGAAGGCCAAGATGCGCCCAGCCCTTTGGTGCGAGCATGCGGCCGCGCGGTGTGCGCTGGATGAGACCCTGTTGGAGCAGGTAGGGCTCGATCACTTCTTCGAGCGCATCGCGGCTTTCGGCAAGTGCTGCGGCCATGGTTTCGAGACCGACCGGCCCTCCGGCATAGTTCTCGGCGATCAGCCGCAGATAGCGCTGGTCGGCGCCGTCAAGACCCAATGAATCAACGCCAAGGCGAGTCAATGCGCTGTCTGCCAAGGCGCGCGTGATGGTGCCGTCGCCCTCGACCACGGCGAAATCGACGACGCGGCGCAGAAGCCGGCCGGCGATCCGCGGGGTTCCGCGCGCGCGCGCGGCGATCTCGCGCGTGCCGTCGGGCTCGGCGGGGACGCCGAGCCGCTCGGCGCCCCGCGCTGTGATCCTCTGGAGCTCGTCGATCGTGTAGAACTGCAGCCGCACGGGGATCCCGAACCGGTCGCGGAGCGGGGTCGTCAGCAAGCCGAGCCGCGTGGTTGCGCCGACCAACGTGAAGGGCTGCAGATCGATCCGTACGGTCCGTGCGGCGGGACCTTCGCCGATGACGAGATCGAGCGCGAAATCCTCAAGCGCCGGGTAGAGAACTTCCTCAACCACCGGGGACAGGCGGTGGATCTCATCGATGAACAATACGTCGCGTGGATCGAGATTGGTGAGGATTGCGGCAAGATCGCCTGGGCGGGCGAGCACCGGCCCAGACGTCATTCGGAAGCCGACACCAAGCTCGCGCGCCATGATCTGCGCCAGCGTGGTCTTTCCGAGGCCCGGGGGCCCGTGGAACAGCGTGTGGTCCATCGCTTCGCCGCGGCGCCGGGCGCTCTCCAGAAAGATAGAAAGATTGGCGCGCACCTCCTCCTGGCCAACGAAGTCGGACAGCCGCTCGGGGCGCAGGGCGCGGTCGGTGGCCTCTTCGCCCTCGAGAGCGACGCCGCGCAGGGTGGGGTCGGGTTCGCTCATCGGCCTAGCCCTTTGGTGCGAGGCGCTTCAGCGCGGCTCGGATCAGCGCCGCGGCGCCCTCGATGCCCTCGCCAGCAGCTTCCGCGACGGCTGATGCGGCTTCCGACTGGCCATAGCCGAGGTTGATCAGGGCCGAGAGGGCGTCGGCCTGGGCTGCGGCGGGCGCAGGGGCGGACTGCGCGGGCGTGGCGGAAGAGAGCTCCGGCTTCGCCGCGGTGAAGCTGTCCGGGCTGGCCTCGGGAAGATCCCCCGCCGGTGCGACAGCTGCCGCGGGGCCGGGACCCGCGCCCATAGCCATCACGCCTGCGGCCTTGTCCTTGAGTTCGTTGACAACCCGTTGCGCGAGCTTGGGCCCGACGCCGGGTGCGGCGCGCACCGCCGCCCAATCGCCCAGCGCGATCGCCCGGCCGACACCCTCAGGGCCCAAGGCGCCCAAGATCGCAAGGCTCGCCTTGGCGCCGATCCCCTGAACCGATGTGAGAAGGCGATGCCATTCTTTCTCTTGCAGTGTCGTGAAGCCGAAGAGCTGCAACAGGTCTTCCCGCACCAGCAGATCGGTATAGAGCGCGGCATGCTGCCCCTGCCCTGGCATCGCTGCGCGGGTGCGCTCGGAAACATGGACGAGGTAGCCGACACCGCCGACGTCGAGCAGAATGTGGTCGGGCCCCAGCCAGTCGATCCGGCCAGCCAAACGCCCGATCACCGCGCACCCGCCCGGGCCAGCGCCGCGTCAAGGCGTCCTGCCGATTGCAAATTGTGGGCATGGCAGACCGCGACGGCCAGCGCATCGGCCGCATCCGGGCCAGCGACCGCGACCCCTGGAAAGTGCAGGCCGATCATGTGGGCGATCTGGCGTTTGTCGGCATGGCCGACGCCCACCACCGCCTTCTTGACAGCGTTGGGCGCGTACTCTCCCACCTCCAGCCCGGCCTGTGCCGGGGCGAGCAGCGCTATCCCCCGCGCCTGTCCGAGCTTTAGGGTGCCCGCCGCGTCGCGATTGACGAATGTCTGCTCCACGGCGGCGGCGCTTGGGCTGTGCGCGGCGAGAACGGCCGAGAGCTGTGTAAAGAGCGTCAGGAGACGTGTCGGAAGTGGGCCATCGCCGCTTTTGCACTGCCCATTCGCGACATGGCTGAGTCGCGTGCCCGAGACCTCGATCACCCCCCAGCCGAGGCTGCGAAGCCCCGGATCGATCCCGATGACGCGCATGTGAGCGCCCCTCTGCTGCTCGAAAGTCACGATTTTCGTGACACTTTGTTTCGACCTAGCACGAAACGCGAACATCGGCCAAGGGCCCAACGCCGTAGCGGCACGATCGGAGAGGTGCGGCGCGGCCCGTTTGCGACATTCCAAATGCTGGTTGCGCCGCTCCTGCTCTGAAAACGACGCGGAATGCCGTCGCTTTTAGACGTTTGGAATTATTGGTGAAATTTTGACTAACAGCTATGCCGCCGGTGCATGGGTCGGATGCAAAAATCGCCTATTGCATGGGCAATCGGGCGCCCCTAGGTGGGTCTGGCGAGCAATGCTCGACACCGGAAACATCCACACAAATCCCCGATGGGGGACCGACCTACGGAGACGCCAGATGGCCTTTTTCGACACTTCCCGCCCTGCAAATGCCGGCCAGCTGCGCCGTGCTGTCGCCACCCTCTTCACCGACTTCGCCGCGTGGCGCGATGCCCGTGCAACGCGCACTGCGCTGAACAAGCTCACCGACCGTGAGCTGAGCGATATCGGTCTCCAGCGCTCGGACTTCGACGAGATGGCCGACCGCGGCGTGTCGCGCTTCTGAGACTAGGCAACACGGGCCAGAAGGCCCGGTGAGCCCCGGTTTAACGCCCCCGCCGCAAGGACGGGGGCGTTTCGATTCTAGAGCAGTTGAAGACGGCTGGTCGGGCTAGGCCGCGTGTTGGAAGCCGCGGACACCGTCATTTTCCTTGGGCAGGATGCGCAGTGTTATGAGCGCGAGCTTGGTCGAGTCGTATCCATGGTTTTCCAGCCACCGCCAGCTCGCCCCCGAGACACGACGGGCATGCCGGTTCATTCCGTATGAGCCAACTGCTTTGTGGATCTCGTTGGCGAAGCTCGGGCTGATCTCCTCAACGATCTTCTCATGATGGTTGTTGACGAAGAAAGGGTGCTCGAGGTCGCTGGCTATCGGCAGCTTGTCGATCGCCTTGCTCCGGTTGTCGGTCATGAGGATCTTGTTCGACTGCGTAAGGAGTTGCGTCTGGTGCACCTGCTTTTTGAGGATCTGGCCGAGCAGGATCTGGGCATATTTCTCGGCAATCTCCGTTTTGCTCATAGTAGAGGTATCGGTGAACCGGCTTCCGTGGCGCATCAGGAACTCCTTGGCGATCGAATACCCGATCTGGCCGATTGGCATGTCGTTGTAGCGCGTCGCGTCCTCGTGCTCACCCGGCATTACGTAGACCTCGTAGTCGTCGCACGTCGTCCCACGCTTTGGCATACTTGACCCGAAATACTTGTCCTTCTGGAACTTGTTGATCATGCGCGTCGCAACGATGCCCCTGAAGTGCTGAACCGTAGGCGGAAGGGACTTGCGGGTCGTGTGGTAATAGGTGCCGTCGTATTTGATCTTGCTTTTGAAATCGTTCATCTTTCCGAAAAGACCGCCGGCCACAGGATCGAACAGGAACATGTTGATCTGGGGCATAAGCAGGGTGGGGTGCTTTTCGCAGTAGCGCGTGATCAGCCAAGCCAGATAGGTGCAGCACACCGCGCCGCGGCTAAAGCCGCACAGGTTGACGGCTTTTACCGGCTCGGCAGAGTTCATCTGCTCGACCACATAGTCCATGCCCTTCTTGATCCGCGACATGACGCCCCGACCGTGCCCGGCGCTCGCGTCCTTCTGGAAGTCTGTGGGCACGTCGGGCAGCTCGATCTTGTGGCCGTCCTGCAGCTTGAAGCCTGCGCCCTCCCGCTCGTAGCGGACAGTCTTGTTTTTGTTGCCACCTACGCCGTTCAGGCCAAAGTGGCGCCCGACGGCCAGCTCATTCAAATGCGGCACGGCATAGATTGCGCCGTGGCCCTCGCTCAGACTGTTGCCGCTGCCGGCGAAGAAGAGCGTGATGGTGTTTCTCGGATGTGCCATTGTCCATGTCCCTTTTCTGTCACCCTGGCGCGGCATGCAGCCGGCTCTGTGTTGGCATCGCGCAAGGGGCAGGAACGGTTCAGAAAAAGTGGGGATCTGGATTTGGGGACGCCGCAATGTGGGGGCCGAGCGCTGGCCGAAGCCGCGAGAGCGTGATTGATCCTATGGCATTCCGCCCTCTGGCCCTGCCTGACCTGGCGCGCTAGCACTGTGCAAAGCACAGCGGAGGCCCCGATGCTCACCAACGATCAGCTCGCCCAGTGGGACCGCGAGCATTTCTTCCATCCATCGACCCATCTGGCGCAGCACGCCCGCGGCGACACGCCCTCGCGGATCATCACGTGCGCCGAGGGCGCACACATCGTGGATCGGGATGGCATGCGGTTTCTCGACGCTTTCGCCGGGCTCTACTGCGTCAATATCGGGTACGGGCGCCAGGAGGTGGCCGACGCCATCGCAGAGCAGGCGCGCGAGTTGGCCTATTACCACGCCTATGTCGGACATGGCACCGAAGTATCGATCAAGCTGGCGCAGATGGTGATGGAACGCGCGCCGGACCACATGTCGAAGGTCTATTTCGGGCTGGGTGGATCGGACGCGAATGAGACCAACGTCAAGTTTGTCTGGTACTACAACAACATCCTCGGCAGGCCGGAAAAGAAGAAGATCATCGCGCGCTGGCGCGGATATCACGGATCGGGGCTGATGTCGGGCTCGCTGACGGGCCTGTCGATGTGGCATGCCAAGTTCGACCTGCCGCACGCCGCAGTCCGCCACACGACGGCGCCCTATTTCTATCGGCGGGACGACCTGTCGATGGACGAGGCCGCCTTTACGGCCCACTGCGCCGCTGAGCTCGAGGCGCTGATCGAGGCCGAAGGGGCCGACACGATCGCCGCCTTCATTGCCGAGCCGATCCTAGGCACCGGGGGCATCGTTCCTCCGCCAGCAGGCTATTGGGAGGCAATTCAGCCGATCCTGGCCAAGCATGACATCCTGCTCATTGCCGACGAGGTAGTGACGGGCTTCGGCCGCATGGGCCGGATGTGGGGCTCGGAATATTACGGTCTGACGCCGGACATCATGACGATCGCCAAGGGGCTGACGTCAGCCTATGCGCCCCTTTCGGGGTCGATCGTTTCGGACAAGGTGTGGCAGGTGCTGGCGCGCGGCACCGATGAAAACGGCCCCTTCGGCCATGGCTGGACCTATTCGGCACATCCGCTCTGCGCCGCCGCTGGCGTCGCCAATCTTCAACTGCTCGACAGTTTGGGGCTGGTGGCCAATGCCGACGCGGTTGGCCCCTACCTGACCCAGACACTGAAGGAGGCCGTGGCCGACCATCCCAATGTGGGCGAGGTGAGGGGCGCGGGCATGTTGAGCTCCGTTGAACTGGTGAAGGACCGGGACAGACGCACCTTCTTCGATCCGTCCGAGAAGATTGGCCCCCGCGTGATCGCGGCCATGCAGTCGAAGGGCGTTGTTGCGCGTGCGATGCCGCAAGGCGACATCCTGGGCTATGCGCCCCCGCTCTGCCTGACACGTGCCGAGGCCGATACGATCGTGTCGGCGACGAAAGCCGCGATCGAACAGGTGTGCGGCTGAGGGGCGGCGCGATGCGGTTTGCCTATACCCATGCGCCGGGCAAGGGCGAGACGGACGCGCTTTTGGCGGCTCTAGCGGAGCGACTGGCGGACGACGGCCTTCGCCCGCTTGGCGCCGTTCAGACCAATACCGACCGGACCGACGGGCGCCCATGCGACATGGATCTCAAGATCCTGCCCGAAGGTCCTGTGATCCGGATCTCGCTTCTTCGGCCTGTGGGCTCGGTCGGGTGCCGGCTCGACGCCGATCAACTGGAACGCTCAACCGTCTTGGCCGCCGGTGCAATGGAGGCAGGGGGTGACGTGTTCTTGCTCAACAAGTTTGGCGAACGCGAGGCGAGCGGCGGCGGCTTCCGCGAGGTTCTGGCCGAAGCGGTGGCGCGGGAGATCCCTGTGCTCGTGGGCGTCAATCCCAGCGGGCGCGACGGGTTCGCTGCGTTTGCCGGCGGTCTGGCCGAAGAGTTGGAGCCTAACCTCGATGCGCTGGCCGCCTGGGTGACTGAGGCACGCGCGGAGGCAAGCTGAACTTCAGGCCGTCGAAGGGCGTCGTGGTGGAGACCTCAGGTGTTAAGTCGCCGCTCAAGGCAGAGCACAAGCGGGCCATCCATTGGTAAGCAGCGCACTCTCTCGTGCCGGAGCCGGAGCGGCCGCCACTGGGCGAGACGGATCAGCAGTCGAGGGTCGTGCGCCGCTCCCACTCGGTGAGGTGGCGCATATAGTCGGTCCATTCCTCGTGCTTGAACTTGATAAAGGAAGCTGCGGCGTCTGCGCCCATGCCGTTGCAGAGTTCGGTGTCGGCTTCGAGCGCGCGGACCGCGTCGAGCAGGTTGAGCGGAAGGCGCGCCGCTTCGACCTTGTGGCCCTCGGTGTACATGTCGATATCGAGCCGCTCGCCGGGATCGGTGTTTTTTGCAACGCCATCGAGACCGGCCGCCAACAGCGCGGCTGGCATGAGATAGGGATTGGCCGCTCCGTCGGGCAAGCGCAGTTCGATCCGCCCGGGCCCCGGCACGCGCACCATGTGGGTGCGGTTGTTGCCCGCCCAGGTCACCGTATTGGGGGACCATGTCGCCCCGGATGACGTAACAGGCGCGTTGAGCCGCTTGTAGGAGTTCACGGCGGGGTTCAGGACCGCAGTGAGGCCCTGCGCATGGGCCATCAGGCCGCCGAGGAAGGCGCGCGCGGTATCCGACATGCCGAGCGCATCGTCGCCTTCGAAGAGATTTTCGCCGGCGCTGTTCCAGAGTGAAACGTGAGCGTGGCAGCCATTCCCCGTCAGTTGCGCAAAGGGCTTGGGCATGAAGGTGGCGCGCAGGCCATGCCGCTCGGCGACGGAGCGGACCATGAACTTGAAAAACGCGTGCCGGTCTGCGGTGACGAGCGCGTCGGCGAAGTCCCAGTTCATCTCGAACTGCCCGTTCGCATCTTCATGGTCGTTCTGGTAGGGGCCCCAGCCGAGGTCGAGCATGTGGGTGCAGATCTCGGCGATCACGTCGTAGCGCCGCATCAGCGCATCCTGATCATAGCAGGGCTTGGACTGGATATCGGACGGGTCCGAGATCGCGTCGCCCTGGGGCGTCACCAGGAAGAACTCGCACTCGACCCCGTGTTTGAGGTGCATATCGGCCTCGACCGCCTTCGCGACAGCGGCCTTGAGGGCGACGCGTGGGGCGCGCGCGAACGGCACGCCGTTATAGTGGACATCGGCGGCGAGCCAGCCGACCTCGGGCTTCCAGGGGAGTTGGATCAGGCTGTCGGGGTCTGGAATTGCCAGGATATCGGCATCGGCTGGCGACATGTCCAGCCAGGCCGCAAACCCCGCAAAGCCCGCGCCGTCGACCGCCATCTCGGCGATGGCAGCGGCCGGCACAAGCTTGGCGCGCTGAACGCCCAACAGGTCGGTGAAGGAGATCAGGAAGAACCGGATCCCCTTTTCCTGTGCGGCCTTGCTCAAATCAGTCATTCTTGCCCCCTCAGGTTGACCGGCCCGGAACCCAATCCGTTCCGGCCAATGGTACGCCCGCCATCGCAGCGCTCTCGACCGTGAGCGCAACCAGATCCTCGGGCTCGAGATTGAGCACGTGGCTCTTGCCGCAGGCGCGGGCGATGGTTTGCACCTCCAGCGTCATCACGTTGAGGTAGTTGGCCAATCGCCGCCCGGCCGCGACCGGGTCGAGCCGAGCCGCAAGAGTTGGATCCTGGGTGGTGATCCCCGCCGGATCTTGCCCCTCGTGCCAGTCGTCGTAGGCGCCGGCCGTCGTGCCAAGGGCCTGGTATTCGACCTCGAGCGCCGGGTCATTGTCGCCCAGCGCCACGAGTGCAGCCGTTCCGATCGACGTCGCGTCGGCCCCGAGCGCCAGGGCCTTGGCGACATCGGCCCCGCTTCGGATGCCACCGGAGACGATGAGTTGCACGGTGCGGTGCATGTTCAGATCCTTGAGCGCCTGCACCGCCGGCCGGATCGCGGCAAGGATCGGAATGCCGACATGCTCGATGAAGACATTCTGCGTCGCGGCTGTGCCGCCCTGCATTCCGTCGAGCACAACGGCATCTGCGCCTGACTTCACCGCAAGCGCCGTGTCGTAGTAGGGCCGTGAGGCGCCGACCTTCACGTAGATGGGCACTTGCCAGCGCGTGATCTCGCGCAATTCCTGGATCTTGATTTCCAGATCGTCGGGGCCCGTCCAGTCGGGATGCCGGCAGGCCGAGCGCTGGTCGATACCCTCAGGCAAGGTGCGCATCTCGGCCACGCGTGGCCCGATTTTCTGGCCGAGCAGCATCCCTCCTCCGCCCGGTTTGGCGCCCTGCCCCACGACCACTTCGATGGCATCGGCCTTGCGCAGATCGTCGGGGTTCATGCCATAGCGCGAGGGGAGCAGTTGGTAGACCAGCAGTTTGGATTGGCCGCGCTCCTCGGGCGTCATGCCTCCGTCGCCAGTGGTGGTCGACGTTCCGGCCGCGTTCGCCCCGCGCCCGAGCGCCTCCTTCGCTTGGGCCGAAAGCGACCCGAAGGACATGCCGGCGATCGTGATTGGCGTACGCAGAACCACGGGCTTCGCCGCGTGTCGCGCGCCGACGACCACCTCGGTGTCACAGCGCTCGCGGTAGCCCTCAAGCGGATAGCGCGAGATCGAGGCCCCAAGAAACAGGAGATCGTCGAAATGGGGCACGCGGCGTTTGGCGCCGCCGCCGCGAATGTCGTAGATCCCCGTTGCCGCGGCCCGGCGGATCTCGGACAGGGTATGGTCGTCGAACGTGGCCGACTTCACGGGCGTCGTGCGCGGGGCGCCGGAGCTGTCGCTGCGCTCGGTTGACTGATCGTTCATGTCACTCTCCGGTCGCGCATCGCCTCAATAGGCGCCCGCATTGTCGATCTTGAAGTGATAGAGCGCGCGGGCCGATCCGTAGCGGGTGAACTCTTCCGGCGCGGCCTCCATGCCGGCGCGGGCCAGAATGTCGCGCAGGGTGTCGAGATGTTCCGCACGCATGGGTTTTTCGACGCAATCCGTGCCGAGGCGAGCCACCTTGCCGCGCACAAATAGGCGGGCCTCGTAGATCGAGTCGCCCAGATCCTCGCCCGCATCGCCCAACACAACGAGGTTGCCGGCCTGGGCCATGAAGGCCGACATATGGCCGACATTTCCGCCGACGACGATATCGACGCCCTTCATCGAGATGCCACAGCGCGCGCTCGCGTTGCCTTCGATGACCACAAGGCCGCCGTGGCCGGTGGCCGCGGCCGATTGGCTTGCATCGCCTGTGACGCGCACGACGCCCGACATGATGTTTTCTGCAAGACCGGTGCCGGCATTGCCGCGAACCGTGACCTCGGCATGCTGGTTCATCCCCGCGCAATAGTAGCCGACATGGCCCTCGATGCTGACTGAGACCGGCGCGTCGAGGCCGCAGGCCAGCGCGTGCCGTCCGCCAGGATTGAGCATGGCAAACGCCCCGTCTTGGGCCGTTTGGAGGGCGGTGTTGGCGTCTTTCACCGGCGTGTTCTGCAGATCGAGCACCGTGACGTTTCGCGCGAGATTCGGGGCGTCGCTCATGCCGCGACCTTCATGCCGCCACCTGCATACCGTCAGGGCCCCAGGTGTAGATCGTGCTGGGCTCGGGCTCCCAAATCCGGGCGCGTTCGACACCCGGCAACTGCGCGATGGCTCGGAATTCACTGGCCATTGCGACCCATTGGTCGGTCTCGGCAAGCACGGCGGGTTTGCAGGCGATCGGGTCGCGCAGGACGGCGAACCCGTCGCGGGTGCCGATGGTGAGCGTATAAAAGCCATCGAGCCGCGACAGAGCCGCCTCGAGTGCCTGAGGAAGTGTATCGCCCTCCCGCATACGCCATGCCAGGAAGGCCGCCGCGACCTCGCTATCGTTCTCGGTTTGAAGGGTCTCGCCGCGTGATTCGAGGACCTCGCGCAGCAGGTGATGGTTCGAGAGCGAGCCGTTGTGCACCAAGCAGGTGTCGGCGCCGGTGGAGAACGGATGCGACCCGGCAATTGTAACGGCGCTTTCGGTCGCCATTCGGGTGTGGGCGAGCCCATGGGTGCCGCTGCGGCCGGCAAGCCCGAAGGTGCGGGCCACCGCCATCGGGTCGCCGATCCCCTTGAACAATTCGATGGCTTCGCCGGCGGCGAGGACGCTGAGGTCCGGGAAGGCCTCGATCAAATGACGTCGCGCCTCGTGGAGGTCGGCCGCGGTGCGCAAGAGGCCATGATCGGCGATGCGCTCGATATCGCAGGGCGATCCGGTTGCCTGCGCGAGCGATGCAGCGGCGGCCTCCCAATCGAACCCCTTTGGTGCAAGGCACGACAGAGTAGGGCGGGCCGGGCCGTCACGGTAGATCGCAAAGCCGGCGCTGTCGGGCCCGCGTTCGCACATCTCGGCAAGCATCGGCAGCATGAGTGACCCAAGGCGCGGGTAGAGGCCCGGGTCTTTCAGAAACAGACCGACGATCCCGCACATTCGCTTGCCTCCGTCTCTTCAGTTGGCGCTGGAAGCGACGTTGCGACAGACCGCTCGACGTGTCAACAGACAGTGAAATTTCTTTCCTGTGGGGAAAATCAACAGGTGCTCGCGCCTGGACATCGGTTTCGAGATTTCACTCGGGAGGGGGCGTCACGATTATGGACAGGTAGCGCGCGGGCAGTTCCGGCATCGCCTCGGGCCCGTGAGGGGCCAGAGCGTCGAGGAACAGCGCATCGCCGGGCCGCAGATCATAGCTGGTTTCGGCGTGGCGGTAGGTCACTCGGCCGGCCAGCATATAGATGAACTCGTGCCCCGGATGCTGGAAGCTCGTGTAGGGCTCGGCGTCCGCGTCGAGCGAAATCAGGTAGGGCTCGATCTGAACGGCGGACCGAAGGGCATGGCCGAGAAGTTCATAGACATGGCCGGCCCGGGTGCCGCGCCGATCGATCCGTACACCCCGTCCTGCCGGCACATGGCTCACATCGCGGCGGACACCGAAATCCTGGAAGAAGATCGAGATCGGGACGTTCAGCGTTTGGGCCAGGGCCTTGAGCGTGGAGAGCGAGGGCGAGGTTTGGCCGTTCTCGATCTTGCTGACCATCCCGACGGAGAGGTCGGTCGCGCGCGCCAAGTCGGATAGTGTGAAGCCGAGACCCTGCCGCAAAGAACGGACCTTCTTGCCGATGGTTGCTTCCAGGCTTTCGGCCTGGGCGTGCGCCCCATCGGACCCGGCTCCAATAGTCGGACCGTCTTGATCGGTCATCGCCGCGCCACACCGGACACGCGCGGCAGCCTGCGCTGCAGGCTCCCTTTGGGGTTCAAATTCGGGTTGGGCCGGTCCATCGCATTACTGTGGCGCTGGGTGGAGCGACAGGCAACCGGATCTCGGCGGCGCTACGGCCTATGGCTTTAGTTCAACCTCGACGAAGACAATGTCGGACGGGCCCCGGTTGGTCACATTGTGCGAGACACCGGCGCCTCGAAAGTACGATTGGCCGGAGGTGAGCGGGGCTTCCGTGACTGCACCGCCGGGGTCGTAGATTGTAAGCGTGCCGGCGATCACGGGCACGATCACGTAATCATACTCGTGCACATGGTGACCTGTTTCGCTGCCTGGTGGCAGACGCCATTGCGTGACCCGAACGCGATCATTGTCTTCCTGCAGACTGCTGGTGGCGGGCCCCAGTGTCATGGCGTCTCCCCCTGGGTTGATGTCAGCACATAGACGCCGGTTTCGTGCAACTCCGCCGTCCATCCTTCGGTGAGGAGGATCGTCGTCGTTTCTTCCTCTATGACAGCGGGAGCGGTAACCCGGTCTCCGGCGCCGAGACGGTTGCCATCGTAGACCGTTGCCTGCGTCGGAGACCCGTCGGCCGAAAGAACGATGTTTCGGCGTTCCTTGACGGCTGCCTCAACGCCGTCTGAAGCCGGCAAGCTGATTTGCGCGGGCTTCTCGATCCGGCCATAGATCGCGCTTTCGACGTTCACAACCTCGACGGCGTTGTGCGGCTCCGCATAGGTGTAGAGCTCCTCATGGCGGGTGTGGAAGGCATTGCGGATTTCGCCGAGATTGGCCTCGTCGATCTCCATGTCGCCGATATCCACCGTGCATTCGTGGACCTGGCCGACATAGCGCATGTCGAGCGCGCGTTTGATATCGATCCGGTCGCGCGAGAAGCCGTCCTCCGCAAGGTCCGAGATGCCGCGCTGCTCGATGTCGCCGAAGGTCCGCGCGAGAGCAGTGGCCGTTTCGGCACCTTCGAGGCGCGCCGGAAAGGGAGCCATGTAGTTGTACTTCACATCCGATATGATTTGACCGTACGCGCAAAGCCCAGAGGCCAGTTTTGGGATCAGGATCGTTTCGATCCCCATATCGCGCGCCAGCGCCGTGATATGCGCGCCGGTGGCCCCGCCGGCGCCGACGAGCACGAAGTCGCGAGGATCGTCGCCGCGCTCGACCGACACGCGGCGGATGCCGTTGACCATGTTGGCGTTGACGATGGTGTACATCCCAAATGCGGCCTGCTCGACGCTGAGGCCCAGCGGATCGGCGACGTGGGTCTGGATTGCGCTGCGCGCTTTTTCCACATCGAGCGGCAGGCGGCCCCCGATCAAACCGCCGGGATTGAGGTAGCCCAGCACCAGGTTGGCGTCCGACACTGTCGGGCGCGCGCCGCCTTGCCCATAGCAGGCCGGGCCCGGATCGGCCCCCGCGCTTTCCGGGCCCATCTGCAAAAGGCCCATCTCGTCGATCCGGCCGATCGAGCCGCCGCCGGCGCCTAGTGTCTCCACCTGGATCATCGGCACGCCGAGGCGGTATCGTAGGAAGTCGATATTCTTGGCGATGTTGCTGACGCCGTTCTTGGTGAGCGTGATGTCGAACGACGTACCGCCCATGTCGACCGTGATGATGTTGGTCTTCCCAAATGGCCCGGCGACGTGCAGGCCGGCCTGCGGCGCCGAGGCCGGGCCGGAATTGATAGCGTAGACCGAACGGTCCGACAGCACGTCGCCGACGGCCAGCCCGCCGTTCGACTGGAAGAACCGGACGGCGCTGCGCGCGCCGAGCTCCCGGAAGTACCCGTCGACCGCATCGACATAGGTGCGCAGGACGGGGCCGAGATAGGCGTTCACCACCGCGGTCGACGTGCGGGTGTACTCACGCACCTGGGGGTAGAGTTCCGATCCTAGGGTCAGGAGTGCATCGGGCATCATCTCGGCCACGATCTTTCCCGCACGCCGCTCATGATCGGGGTTGAGGACCGACCATACAAACGAGACGGCCACCGATTGCACGCCCTCCTCTAGGAACAGCTCGCAGGCGGCGCGCACGTCATCCTCGCTCATCGGCGTACGGACGGCGCCGGTGGAGATCACACGCTCGCGGACGCCCCGGCGCAGATAGCGGTCGACCAGCATGGTGGCGGGCGGATAGTCGGCATCATAGCGATAGCCGTCTTCCTTGTGGCCCAGGCGAATTTCGAGGCTGTCTTCGTGACCCGCGGTGCAGATAAGGCCCGTCGGCGCGCCCTTGTGCTGGATCAGCGCGTTCAAAGCGACCGTCGTGCCGTTGATGCAGAGATCGGCGTTGGAGACCAGATCCTCCGGGCTCACGCCGGTTGCCTCGGCCATCTGGGCTAGCCCGTTCCGGATCGCCTGCGTCGGGTCTTCCGGCGTGGACAGTGCCTTGAAGAGAGACACGGGGCCGTTGTCTTCGGCCAGTACGAAATCGGTGAAAGTGCCGCCGGCATCGATGCCGAGCCTGTACTTTGCCATCGTGGATCCCTCGCCTTCAGGCCGCGCCGGCGCGCTGGCGTGCGGCAGCCGTTGCAGCCTCGTCGACCGCGAGTGTATCGGGATCACCGATCACGACGCCGTAGTCGGACTTCGCTCCAGCAATCGATACCAACCCGTTGCGGACATCCGAAACGACCTTGTCGATGTCGCGCTCGAAGGGATCGCCGAAGCCCCCGCCGCCCGGGTTCATGTTGGCGGCACGGTCGCCGGGCCGGATCGTCTCGATCACGTTCTGCTTGATCGTCTGGGTCTCGCCGCTGCGGGTGATCTCGAGGCGACCGACTTTCGGTTCGACCAGCGTGGACTCGGCCCCCCGGGCCCCTTTGGCCGGAATGCGGCGACCCTCGCCGAAGGTGATGAACGTCATGTCGCTGTCGAGCGGCTCGACCTCCCAGCAAGTGCCGGAGCCACCGCGGAACTTACCGGCCCCCCCGGAATCGGTCATCAGAGAATAGCGGTGAATGATGATCGGGTAGGAATGCTCCAGAAGTTCGATATCGCCCGAGGTCAGCGCGCCGAAACAGCATTCCGGGCCGACCGCATGCCACCCGTCCTGGCTGTGGGTCGCGCCGGCACCTGAGATGATGGAGGCGAGAACCATCGTTACGTATTCCTCGTCGTGCCGATTGTCCCAACCGGCGATGTTGCAGCCGTTGGCGTGCCCCCAACTGGCCGACACGCGGTCCGGCGCCGCTTTCTCGAAGGCGAGGCGCACGGCGTCGGTCAGCGTCTCCATCGGCGTTGTCGTGCAATTGGCATGCGGCGCGGGCGGCTTGGCGTTACAGAGCGTGCCCTTGGGCCCCATATCGACGGTCACACAGCGATAGAGCCCCTCATTGTAGGGGGGCGGAAGCTGCGCAAACATCATCAGCCCAAGATACACGCCCGAATAGCTGTTCCCCTCATAGGAATTGATGAAGTACGGGATCTGCGGCGGGCTATCTATGGCGATGTGGCAGGTGTCATCCTTGATGTCGACGGTGGCGGTGATCTCGAAGTCGCCGAACCCGTGCCCGGCATCTTCGAGCACGGCGAGGCCGCTATAGGTGCCGTTGGGCACGTCGCGGATCAGCGAGCGCATATGCTTGTCGGCCATGTCCATCAGCACATCGATGCACGCCTTGACCTCGTCCACGCCGTATTTGTCGAGCAGCGCGATGAGGTTGCGGGCGCCGACCTGACAGGCGCCGATCAGCGCATTGAAATCGCCTTCCTGATCGCGGCGCGCGCGCATGTTGGTCAGCAGCATGTTGAGGATATCGTTGCGGGGCTTGCCTTCGTCCCAGATCTTGATCGGCGGGATGCGCAGCCCTTCGGCATAGATCTCCTTGGCATCGGGATTATAGCCGGCCGGGACCGGGCCTCCGATATCGGTCAGGTGCCCCTTGCAGACGGTCCAGAAGACCAGCTCCCCTTCGTAGAACACCGGCCAGTACATGCAGGTGTCGATAACGTGGCTGCCGGCATAGTCGGGGTCGTTGTGCAGGATCAGGTCGCCCTCGCGCACGTCGCCCTCGAAGTAGGTCCAGACCGCCTTCATCGCCGGGATCAGGCTGCCGAGATGGATCGGGATATCTTGCCCCTGCAGGATCATCTCGGGCGTCGCGTTGAAGAGCGCGGTCGAATAGTCGTGCGCGAGGTTGAACACGCTCGATCGTGCCGTCTTCTCCAGGGACACGGTCATCTCGCGTTGGGTGGTTTCGAGGACGCCGCGCACGACGCTCAAAGTGATCGGGTCCACGTCCTTCAATGTCATCTGAGCTGATCCCCCCGGGCTCGCAATATGTCGAATCGGTTCACCATAGACCGGCGTCCTGCCCATACGTCAGGGAAAGTTTGTAATGGCCGGCGGGGCGTCAGGCCGGGCGGGACAGGGCAACGGAACTCTGAGGGGCGCCAAAAAGGCTGCGGAAATAGTAGCGGAACGCGTTCATGACGGGGGAGAACTCGTTGTTGCGGCACCAGACAAGCCCGACCTCCATCGCCGGAATTGGCTCGCGGAGGTCGGCCACTTCGATGCGGCGCCCTTCTAGCGACCAGGGCCGATAGACCATGTCGGACAGGATCGAGACGCCCTGACCATTTGCAACGATGCTGCGCACGGCTTCGATCGACGAGGTGCGCAGCAACACGTTGGGCTGGAGCGACGTGGGCGCCCAATACCGCATCGCCGTGTGGGCTGCTTCGTCGACGGTGAGCATGACATACGGTTCGCGCGCGACATCGGCGAGGCCGAGCGTTTCGCGCTCCAGAAGCGGGTGGCGCGAGGGGAGCCACAGCCGGCGGGGGGAGCTGAGCAGCGTCTCCTTCGCGATGGCATGGTTCGATATGTTGGATGTCAGCGCGACACCGATATCGATCTGCCCGTCGAGCAGGGCGTCCTCCAGGGCTTGCCGGGTCATCTCCCGGACGCGCAGCGTGACCTCGGGCATCACTCGGCTCAGCCGGTCGAGATGTACCGGAAGAAAGTAGCCGATGACGGTGTACGAGGCCGCGAGCCGCAACTCTCCGGTCAAGGCGACGGTATCGGCGGCCTGGAGGGACTCTTCGACCTTTGCCACGATCTCGTAGCCCGACGCGAGAAAGCGCCGCCCTGCCTCGGTGAGCGCCATGCCGTGCGACGAGCGGGTGAAGAGCTGAGTCCCAAGTGTTGCCTCCAGCTCGCGGATCGCGGCCGTGACGGCGGATTGGGACACCGACAGTTCAATCGCCGCGCGGCTGACTTGGCCGAGCTCTGCGGTGGCAATGAAGTATCTCAGGTGTCTGAGATTGTAGGACATGTGCGGACCTTCGCGGCAGGCAGCGGCTCCTATCAGTTTTTCAGATATCTCAGCCGCAGAAAAAAGAACTTCTGCTGAGTGCGAATTCGCCGCACCCTTTGCCAGCACAACGGGGTGGACATGCTATGTACCGGTCGACGGTGGATCTCAACTGCGACATGGGCGAAGGCTTTGGCCATTGGGCGTATGGTGATGCCCCCGACAGTGCCCTGATGCCCCTGATCAGCTCGGCCAACGTCGCGACGGGATACCATGCCGGCGACCCTAACCAGATGGACGCCGTCGCCCAAATGGCCGCAGAGCACGGCGTCGGCCTTGGGGCGCATCCGGGATACCATGACCTGCAGGGGTTTGGTCGACGTACGATTGCCGCCAAGCCGGAAGAGCTGGTGAACGATATCCTTTACCAGACGGGGGCGCTGCGTGAGTTCGGGCGGCGCCACGGCGTGGCGCTGCAACATGTGAAACCGCATGGCGCGCTCTACATGACGGCTGCGAAGGATCCGGAGTTGTCCCGCCAGCTGATCGAGGCGCTCCACAAAACCGGCCCCGACTTGTTCATTTTCTGCATGTCGATTTCCGAGACGTACCGGATCGCCAAAGAGTCCGGTCAGCCGACGGTGCGAGAATTCTATGCCGACCGCGATTACGACGCGTCTGGCTCCATTGTCTTTGCCCGAAAGATGCGCCCGCTCGAGCCGCAGGAGGTGGCAGAGAAGTGCGTGCGGGCGTGCCAGGAGGGCATGGTGCGCACCGTCGACGGCGAGGACATCAAGATCCCGTTCGAGTCGATCTGCTTTCACTCGGACACGCCCGGCGCGCTTCAGATCGGCACTGCAATCCGTGAGGCGCTGCTGGCCAGTGGCGTCACCATCGCACCGCCAAGCCACGGCGGCCCAACCTGACGCGGCGCGCAGTCCGGCGCCTCGACCGCCACGCAACGCCCGGTGCCTCCGCGCAGGCCCAAATGCACAATGAAGGAATGCAGCTTTGGCAAAACAAATACAGTCTCCACTTCCGGGCACCTTCTATCGCAAGCCGGCCCCGGACCAACCGCCCTTTGTTGAGGATGGCGCGAGCGTGGCGGTCGGCGACGCGATTGGCCTCGTGGAAGTGATGAAGACCTTCCACGAGGTGAAGGCCGAGGTCGCGGGCGAAAATGTGCGCTTCAAGGTGGCCAACGAAGAGCCGGTGATGGCGGGCGCCGTGCTGGCCGAACTCGACTGACCGATGTCTCCCTCCGGCAAGACCCTTTTCATCGCCAATCGCGGCGAGATCGCCGTTCGGATCAACCGGGCGGCGCGCGACCTGGGGATGCGGGTGGTGCAGGCGCATTCCGACGCCGACACGGACATGCTGGCGGTGCGGTTGGCCGACGAGGCGGTGAATGTCGGGCCCCCAGCCGCCACCAAGTCCTACCTCGATATCGAGCGGGTGGTCGAGGCGGCGCGTGTGTCGGGGGCCGACGCCGTTCACCCGGGATATGGATTTTTGGCCGAGAATGCTGGCTTTGCCGAGGCGGTCGAGGCGGCTGGGATGATCTTTGTCGGGCCGCAAGCGGCCACCATTGCGCGCATGGGCGACAAGGTGGCGGCGCGAGACGCGGCAATCGCGGCGGGCGTGCCCATTGCGCCGGGCAGCGATGGCGCCCTGGACGGGCTCGACGAAGCCCGGGCCGTTGCCGCGCGCATTGGGTATCCGGTGATGATCAAGGCGGCCGCGGGCGGCGGCGGGCGGGGCATCCGGGTGGCCGAGACCGATGACGATATGGCCCGTCTGATCCCGCAGGCTCAGACCGAGGCCGCCGCGGCCTTTGGTGATGGCAGCCTCTATCTGGAACGGATGGTCACCAACGCGCGCCATGTTGAGGTTCAGATTCTCGGCGACGGCACCCGCGCCATCCACCTTTTCGAACGCGAGTGCTCGCTGCAGCGGCGCCGCCAGAAAGTCTGGGAGGAGGCCCCGGCGGCCTGCCTGAGCGACGCAGCACGCGCCCACGTCTGCGCGGCCTCGGTGCGCCTGGCGGAGGCGGTTGGCTATCGCGGCGCAGGGACGCTGGAGTTTCTCTACGAGCCCGCGCGCGACGCCTTCTACTTCATGGAGATGAACACACGCATTCAGGTGGAGCACCCGGTGACCGAGATGATCACCGGAATCGACCTGATGCACGAGATGATCCACGTGGCATTCGGGGCGCCCCTGCGCCTGACCCAAGACGACATTGCCATGTCGGGTCATGCGATCGAGGTGCGCGTGAATGCCGAAGACCCGTCCAATGGGTTCATGCCGTTTCCGGGCGTGGTCGGCGCGATGCACGTGCCGTCGGGCATCCGCTTTGATACGATGCTCTACGAGGGCTATGCGATCCCGCCCTTCTACGACTCTCTTCTGGGGAAGCTGATCGTTCACGGCACCGACCGCTCGGACGCGCTGGCGCGTCTTGGAACCGCTCTGTCCGAGATCCGCCTTGAGGGGCTGAAGACAACTCTGCCGCTCTTTCGGGTGCTGTCGGAGGAAGCGGCCGTTCGCGACGACGCGCTGAGCACGGCCTTTCTGGAGCGCTGGCTTGAAACCAACACCATCCCGCCCGGCTGATCGCGGCAGGAGAAGGCCGCGGGCGCGGCAAGGAGGCGAGACACGATGAAGACCAGGTACTCATTCGGGGGCGACGAACATATCTTCGTCGAGGTCGACGAGGAAATGTCGCTCGACGCGTTCTTCAAGAGCCTGTCGATGACCAACGCTGTCCGCGATAGCCAGATCAAGGGCGTGACCGAGATCTGCCCGGCAAACGCCTCGTTCCAGATCAAGTTCGACCCCGATCAGATCAGCCCGGACGACATGCTGGCCGAGCTGAAAAAGCTCGAAGGCGCTGCGGAATCGGCCGAAAAGCGCATTCCGTCCCGGATCATTGAGATCCCGGTCTATTACAACGACCCGTGGACACATGAGACGCTGATGCGCTTCCGCGAACGGCACCAGGATCCGTCGGGCACCGACCTGGAATATGCCGCCCGGATCAATGGCTTCGACACGGCCGAGGCCTTCATCACCGCGCACCATTCGAACCCGTGGTTCGTTTCGATGGTCGGCTTCGTCTCGGGCCTTCCGTTCCTCTATCAATTGGTGGATCGCCCGCGTCAGCTTGAGGTGCCGAAGTACCTGCGCCCGCGCACGGACACGCCGAAGCTGACCGTGGGCTATGGCGGCTGTTTCTCGTGCATCTACTCAGTCCGCGGCGCGGGCGGCTATCAGATGTTCGGGATCACGCCGATGCCGATCTACGACCCCGAGCAGAAGGTGAGCTATCTCACCGACTTCATGGTGCTTTTCAATCCAGGCGACATCGTGAAGTGGGCGCCGATTGACCGCGAGGAGCATGATGCGATCGCGGCCTCGGTCGAGGCCGGCACCTACAGGCCCAAGATCGTCGATGTCGAGTTCGATCTCGATGCGTGGAACGCCGATATCGACGGCACGAACGCCAAGCTGATGGAGGCTCTCAATGGGCGTTAAGGTCATCAAGCCCGGTCTGCTGACGACCATTCAGGACCTGGGCCGCCCGGGATATTTCCACCTTGGCATCCCGATCGGCGGGGCGATGGACCGGCTTGCCCTGCGCGCGGCCAACCTTCTGGTGGGCAATGACGAGGGCGCGGCAGGTCTTGAAGCCGTGTTCATGGGGCCGGAGCTGGACTTCACCCAGGATGCCGTGATCGCCGTAACCGGGGCCGATATGCCCATCCTGATCGACGGGGATGAGCAGCCGGGATGGACCGCGCTCCAGATCAAGGCCGGCCAGACTCTGTCATTTGGGTATCTCAAGACCGGCGCGCGCGCCTACATCGCGATTTCGGGCGGCATCGATACGCCATTGGCGCTTGGGTCGCGTTCGACCTATGCGATCGGCGCGCTCGGCGGTGTCGGGGGCCGGGCCATCGCTGCGGACGACACGCTTCCCGTCGGCGACGCCGGCGCGGCCAAGATCGGCGCGAGCGTACCAGAGGCGCTGCGGGGCGGGCCGGGTAGCCCGGCGGAGCTGCGGGTCCTTCCCGGTCTCTATTGGCACCGCATCACCGAGACGGCTCAGAAGAACTTCTTCGATGACGAGTGGGCGGTTGCGCCTGAGGCGGATCGCATGGGCTATCGCTTTCGCAACGGACGGCCGCTGGAGTTCGTGGAGCGAGAGCAGCCGTTCGGTGCGGGTTCGGACCCGTCGAACATCGTCGACGGATGCTATCCCTATGGCTCGATCCAAGTGCCCGGCGGCACCGAGCCGATCGTTCTGCACCGCGATGCGGTGTCGGGTGGCGGCTACTTCATGATCGGCACGGTCATCTCGGCCGATATGGACCTGATCGGGCAATTGCAGCCGCACATGCCGGTGAAGTTCATTGAGGTCGATATGGACACCGCCTTGACGGCCCGCGCCGACCGGACAGCGGGGCTGCAGAGCATCCGAGCGTCTCTCGAATGACCGTGGGCGCGGGCGACGCAGGTCGGAAACGGGCGGCGGGCCCGGCCGCTCCTGGCGTGCGTCGCCCGCGCCAGCCCCTCCGAGTGCTCGGCACATCGGTCACGCAGACGCCTGCAATGAAGCGGGCTGCCGAGGAAGACCTTGGCATGGCGCTTGACTTCATCACGCTCGATGGGACCGAGGCGCAACGCCAGGGCGCCCTGCAACCCGCGAGCTTTGACGTCTATGACCAGTGGTTTCACGATATCGACCTGATCTGGCCGACGGGCTCGATCCGCCCCATCGATGTCTGCCGGATTGCCCGCTGGGACGAGATCAACGACCTGCCCAAAACCGGCCGGCTGCGCCCTGACCTGCCCAAGGCGCAGGGCGGCGATCCGTCAAAGCGCCTCTTCGTGCAGCTTGACGGGACGCTGGGCGACACCCCGTCGGCCCGGGTCAGCATGGTGCCGACGGTACATAATGCCGACAGTTTCGTGGTGACGGGCGAGGAACCGGAGAGCATTGCCAGCTGGGCGGCGCTCCTCGAGCCGAAACGTGCCGGGCAGGTTGTGCTTCAAGCCGACGCCGCGATCGGCGCGCTTGACATGCTGCTGGCGCTGCAGGCGCGGGGCGAGATGCAGGCGCTCGACATCGGGGACCTGACGCTAGAGCAGATCGATGCGCTGACCGAGCGGCTCGCCGACTATGTCCGCACGGGCCACTTTTGCGCCGTGTGGTCCGACGAGGCCGAGGCCGTTGCCGCCATGCTTGGGGGACACCCCCGGATTGGCTCGATGTGGTGGTCGGGCGTCACCAAGCTGCGCGCGGCTGGGATCAAGGCCAATATGGTGACGCCGCGCGAGGGCTATCGTGGATGGTTCGGGGGGCTGGCCCTGTCGGCCGCCCTGCAGGATTGGGCCCGTGACGCGGCCTACGACTATATCAACTGGTGGCTCGACGGCCGCCCCGGCGCGATGATGGCGCGTTCCGGAGCATACATGGCCAACTCCGGCACGGTTCGCGCCTCGTTGCCGGAGGCGGAGTGGGACTTCTGGTACGGTGGACAGCCGGCCCGGGTGCCGATCCGCGACTGCGATGGCGTTACCTTGTTCGACGTTGGCGAGCGACGAGAGGGCGGGGAGTATCATCGCCGCATGTCCCGCGTGCGCGTCTGGGATACGGTGATGAACGAACATAACTATCTTGTCCGACGCTGGCAGGGCGCCTTGGCGGGCACGCTCGCACGGCTTGGCGTCATTGCTTCTGAAGATAGCCGGGCAGGTCTGGTTCCGGAAAGACCGAGAGCGCTATGAGCCGTTGCCGCGTTCGTTCAGCTGAGAGGCGGATATGTTCCTCAAGGCACTGAGCCGCGGCCTCGACCGACCCGCGCATCACGAAATCGAGAACAATCGCGTGTTCACGCAGGGCAATCTCGAACGGATGGGTCCCGACCTGGCGGGCGAAGGCGTCGTTGACCACGAAGGCCAGCTGCGTCTGCCGCACCATGCGCAGCAAGTGCGGGTTCGTCGACCGCGACAGCAGGCGCACATGGATGTCGATCTCGAGCTCGTCGAACCCTGCGGCATCGAGGGGTTTGTCGCCGGTCATTGCGGCATCGAGCTCTTGCCGCATGCGCATGATCTCATCGAGCGGCACATGGGGAACACTGTCGAGCAGGGCCAGCGGCTCGAGCTTGCTGCGCACGACGAAGAAGTGCGCCACATCGCGCGCCGTCAGTGGGCCCACCACCCAGTGCGATCGGCGATCCTTACGTACGACGCCGCGATCCTGAAACCGCGCGAGCAGGTCGCGGACAATGTTGCGGCTGACGCCGAAATGGTCGGCCGCGAGCTGTTCGTTGATCCGGAACAGCCCAAAAGGCAATGCGTCGGTGAGGCTCTGCTCGAAGGCCCGCTCGATCAGCTCCGCCGATCCGGGCCGGGGCTCGGCGGCCTGGGCGGGGTCGAGACCCAGCATGGCGCGCGTGAGCCTCACCCGCGTTGGCTCCACGCCGGTTGGACCGCTGACGACAAAGCCGCGCCCGTCGAACCGCGCAACAAGACCGCCTTGAAGGAGTTGTGCAAACGCGGTGCGGACCGGGGTGCGGCTTGTCCCAAAGAGGGCCGCGACCTTGCCTTCGGTCAGGACCGTTCCCTCGCCCAACGCCCCCCCCTCGATCGCAGCCGCAAGGATGCGCTCGATTTCCACGTAGTGGGGTGCTGGCCGCAGGCGCGGATCCTCAAATTGGGACAGCTTGTCGTGCATAGGATGGTCCTGCCTGTGGCGCCTTTCTTCCGAGCCCTGAACTCGATTATACGGCACTTCGTCGACGAAAGACATTTTTTTGGCGATGACTTCCCGGGCAGAGCCCTAGTTTACGGCGCCGACTTCCGCAGCAATCCGTGCTTCTCGGAGAAAATTTTTGACTTTTGTATGCGGTGCGCACACCCTTGGGCCCATACCGGGGGTCTGCGAAGATACAGCAGCGGGGGTGGCGCCGCGTCATGATGGAGTTGGTCGGTCTCTCGAAGGCCTTCGAGGGCAAACCCGCGGTCGTGGGGCTGTCGCTCAGGGTGGAGGATGACGAGTACCTCACACTGCTCGGACCATCAGGATCGGGAAAGACGACACTTCTGCGCCTCGTGGCTGGTCTGGACCGCCCGGATTCGGGGCGGATCGTTCTGAATGGCGAGGACATCACTGCGCGCCCGACCCACTTGCGCGGCCTTGGGTTCGTTCAGCAGAACTACGCGCTCTTTCCGCACTTTTCCGTCGAAGAGAACATAGCCTTCGGGCTACAGAACCGGGTTGTCGACCGCATCGAGGATGGCGCAGAGCTTCGCCGGCGGGTCGGAGACATGCTTGAGCTGGTGGGACTGGAGGGCCTTGGCGGCCGTACGGTTGGCCAGATCTCGGGCGGACAGAAGCAGCGCGTCTCGCTGGCGCGGACGCTTATCACTGAGCCCAAAGTCTGCCTGCTGGACGAACCGCTGGGCGCGCTCGACGCCAATCTGCGAGAGCGGATGACGGTGGAGTTGCGCACGATCCGGCGCCAGCTGGGGGTGACCTTTTTCCACGTGACGGGAAACGAGCACGAGGCGATCGCGATGGGCGACCGGATGATCGTGCTCGATGCAGGCCGCGCGATCCAGGTCGACGCACCCGACACGGTGTTTGACCGGCCCCGCACGGTGCGTGTGGCGAAGTTCGTCAACAGCTACAACGTGCTGGAAGGCGGCGTGACCGACGGGCTGTTCCGGCATGGCGATGTGCGGGTACCCGTTCCACCCGGTGCCTTGTCAGCCCGCTACATCGCCGTGCGCTACGACCTGCCGAGGATCGAGGCCGAAGATGCCACGGTGGGAGAAGGACGCGTGGGCACGCGCGCGACCTTCATGACAAGCGAGTTCATGGGCAGCAAGGTGGTGTACTTCTTCCGGGCCCCGGACGGCGCCATGCTCGAGGTCGAGCGCCATCTGAGCCAGTCCGATCCCGAGACGATCCCCGAGGGTGAGACTCGCTTCCTGAGCTGGCGGGTGCCTGAGACGCTGTTCTTCGACGATGCCGGCGACCGTCTCGAGCCGACCGGCCTGCAAGGTGCGGCCTGATGGTTGCGGCAAGCCCGGATCACACGGTGGCCACGACGTCGCTCGAGACACCCCGCGAGTCTTTCTGGGCACGCAACCGCCATCTGCTGCTCCTTGCGCCGGGTGTGCTTTGGATGCTGCTGTTCCTTGTCGTGCCGCTGCTGATGATGGTCTATGTCAGCTTTTGGACGCAGACGACATTTGCCATCAGCCCCGACCTGACGACGCAGAGCTGGCAAAACTTCTTCGCGTCGGAGACCTATTTCGGCGCGCTTCTGCGAACGTTGCGCATCTGGCTCATCGTTCTGGCGCTGACCTTCATCGTCGGCTATCCGACCGCACTCTTCATCGGGCAGTTCGTGCGCAACAAGACGTTGCAGACGGTTCTGCTGGTGGCTTGCGTCATCCCGTTCTGGACGTCGTTTCTGATCCGCGTGCTCGCTTGGCGCCCGATGCTCGGGAGGGAGGGCGCGATCAACATCGTTCTGCAGCAGTTTGGGTTGATCTCGGAGCCGATCGAAGTCCTGCTTTTCACCGAGCTCTCGGTGATCATTGGCATGGTCCAGATCTACGTGGTGTTCATGGTGGGCCCGATCGCCTTCATGCTCGCCCGGATCGATGAGAGCCTGATCGAGGCGGGTCGGGACCTTGGCGCCTCCGCCTGGACGATCTTCCGCAAGATCATCTTTCCGCTCAGCCTGCCCGGCGTCGTCGTCGGCGCGATTTTCGTCTCGGTTATGGTGTTGGGCGAGTTTGCAACCGCCTCGGCCCTGTCGGGGCGCAAGGTCAACCTATTGGGGAACATCATCGTCACGCAGGTTGGCTCGCTCAAATGGGCGTTTGCGGCCGTCGTGGGTGTGATCCTGACAATCGTGATGGGCATCGTGATCACTGGGCTTCTGCGGGTCGTGAACCTGCGGCGCGAGTTGTAGGAGGGCGCGGGCGATGCATCGGCTTTTCGGGCTTCGTGTCGGGCTGGCAATCTACACCGCACTCTTCATAACGTTTCTTTATGGGCCTTTCGTGGTCATGGCGATCCTGAGCTTCCAGAAGGGGCCCGATGGCGGACCGCAGTTTCCGATCATCGAATGGTCGACGTTCTGGTACCAGCATGTTCTGGGTTTCGCCCCACCCTCCCGCGTGGCACCGCTGCCATTCGGGGAGGCGTTGACACGGTCGCTGACGCTGGCCTTCGCCACGATGGTGGTCTCGACAGTGCTTGGCACACTCACCGCGCAAGCTTTCCGCACGCGGTTCCGCGGCTCGGGTTTCGTGTTCTACCTCGTCGTCCTGGGTATGATGGTGCCGGGCGTCCTTCTGGGCCTCGGCATGGCGCTGGTTGCCGACCAGATGGGCATTCAACGGTCGTGGTGGGGCACGGCGTTTGTCCTACACGTGGTCTACACCTATCCGTTCGCCTTCCTTGTGATGCTGGCGATCTTCAACCGGTTCGACAAATCGGTGGAGGAGGCCGCGTGGGCGCTTGGGGTTCCCCCGTCCCGCACCTTCCGCAAGATTACCTTTCCGATGATTTTCCCGGGCGTTTTGTCGGCCATGCTTTTCGCGCTGACGCTGAGCTATGACGAGTTCCCGCGCACACTCTTCACCGCGGGATCTGACGTCACAATGCCAATCGCGATCTACGGCACGTTCGCGGTGGAGATTCATCCCAACCTCTTTGCCTTTGGTGTGTTGACGACGCTGTTCTCATTCTCGCTGCTCGCGATCTACGGGATCCTCATGAACCTGTCGGTGCGGCGCGCGCGGGCGCGGACCTCGGGCATCCAGGAGGAGATCGGATGACACTCCGTCTGGCGCACCATGCCGCGATCGTTACCGGGGCCGGGTCGGGCATCGGCAAGGCGATTGCCGTGAGGCTGGCGTCGGAGGGCGCACGCGTCACGGTCAACGATCTCGACGGCGAAAAGGCCGAGGCCACCGTGACGGAAATCACGGATGCGGGTGGCACGGCAACGGTTGCTCCGGGGGACGTGAGTAGTGAGGCCGATGTCGAGAGCTTCTTTGACGTCTGCGAGACGAAGTGGGGCCGCTGCACCCTGGCGGTGAACAATGCCGGGATCGTTCAGCAGGTTCGTCTGGCAGACATGTCGCCCGACGACTGGGACAGAATGGTGTCCATTCACCTTCGGGGCACGTTTTTGGTGTGCCGTCGCGCGATCAACCCGATGCTCGCGATCGGCGAGGGCGTGATCGTCAACATCGCCTCGCAGCTTGGCCAGATCGGCGGGATCGAGTTGACCCACTACAGCGCAGCCAAAGCAGGGATCATCGGGCTGACCAAGGCGCTGGCGCGAGAGGTCAGTGCGGCAGGCGTGCGGGTCAACGCCGTGGCGCCGGGGCCGATCAACACCGAACTGGTCATGGCGCTGTCGGATGAATGGCGCGCGGCCAAAGCAGCGGAACTGCCACTGGGGCGCTTCGGGGAGCCTGTCGATGTGGCCGCCACGGTGGCGTTTCTCGCGTCGGAGGAGGCGCGAAACTACGTCGGCCAGACGCTGGGCCCGAACTCTGGCGACGTGATGCTCTGAGCGCGATTGAGGGGGATGATCGCATGAAGACGGTTTTGATAACGGGCGCCGGGATCGGCATTGGCCGCTCTACGGCGCATGCCTTTGCCTCGGCCGGGCACCATGTGATCGTCACCGACATCCTTGAATCCGAGGGCGCTGAGGTGGCCGATGCCATCGCCTCTGCCGGCGGCTCGGCGGAGTTCCACGCCCTGGACGTGACTTCCACCGGTCGCGCCAACGACGTGGTCGCGCTGGTCGAGGACACGCATGGAGCCCTCGATACGATCGTCTGCAACGCCGGGATCGCGCACAAGGTTCCGCTCGATCAACTGACCGACGAGAAGTGGGATTTCACCTTCGATGTCGACCTGAAGGGCATGCTCCGAGTGGTGCGCGCGGCTGCTCCGAAAATGCGCGAGGCCAAAGCTGGGTCGATCGTCTGCCTGAGCTCGATCATGGGCATCGCCTATGGCTGGGACGAGCACGCGCACTATTCGGCGGCCAAGTCGGGGGTGATTGGCCTTGTCCGTGGGCTGGCCGTCGAGCTCGCGGCCTCGGGCATTCGGGTGAATGGCGTTGCGCCGGGATACATCCGCACCGCCCAAGCGCTGTCGGAGGAGCACTCGCTTGGCCCGGCGGGTCTTGAGAAGGCAGCCGACTTTATTCCCATGGGGCGGGTCGGCGAACCCGAAGACATCGCCGACGTCATCGTTTTCCTCGCATCCAACGCGGCCCGGTATCTGACCGGCCAGGTCGTCACCGTGGATGGAGGGTTGCTTGTCGGCCGCTATTAGGCCGGCAGATCTGCGGTCCAACTTCTTACAGGGAGTAGAAAGATGAGGAACTATCATCCGACGCGCAGAGGCGTCATGGCAGGGGCCGGCGCCCTTGCGGCGTCTACTGCGCTGATCCGCCCCGATATGCTCTGGGCACAGAGCCTTGGCGACCAAGAGCTTCGCACGGTGGGTTTGTCGGTCACCGTGCAGGAGCGCATCCTGAACGACTTCAAGGAGCAGTCGGGCGTGGGCTCGGTGTCAGGCAAAGCCGACATCTTCCCCAACACCCAGACCGAGCTTCTGTCGGGCTCGACCGCCTACGACGTGTGGGAGACGATTGGCGAGCGCCTGCCGGCCATGACGATCACCAACACGATCCAGCCGATCCCAACGAGCGCGCTGTCGAACTGGGCCAATATTCGCCCGACCTTCACCGACACCGACGCACGGATGGAGGCCCGCGCACAGATATCCGGCCAGATCTGGGCAGATGACGGCAAGACCGAGCTTTGGATGGTGCCGACCGTCTATAACTTCGACTCTATCGGCTATCGCCCCGACCTTGTGTCGGCCGAGGAGGCCAATACCTGGACGGCGATCTTCGACGAGAAGTTTAAGGGCAAGACCGGTCTCAATGTCGACCCGCTGATCGCCTTCGGGCAGGCCGTGCTCGCGATGACGTCGCTCGGTATGCTGGAGAACGAAAACCCCGGCAACCCGACCGTCGAAGAAATCGACGAAGCCGCAAAGTTCCTCGTCGCCAAGAAGAAAGACGGCCAGTTCCGGGCGCTGTGGGGCGATTTCGGCGAACTCGTCAACCTGCTCGCCTCTGGCGAAATGATCCTCGCCGACGCGTGGCAGCCGGCTGTGATGGCGGTGAAGGCCCAGGGCATCCAGTGCTCATATGCCATTCCTAAAGAAGGCTATCGGGCCTGGTCGATCGGCAACTCGCTGATCGCCAACTCGCCCAACCCTGAAGCTGTGATCGCATACTGCGATTACTGGCTGTCCGGCCCACCTGCGATCACCGTGTCGGAACAGGGTTATTATTCGCCCACGACCAACATCAAAGACGTGATGGACGCCGACAAGTACGGCTTCTGGTACGAGGGCAAGCCCTGGGTCGGCGCGCCCGACCGCGGCATCGTCGAGGGCGACCTGCGCGACGGTGGATCGCTCGAGACCCGGGCGGCGGCCATCAAATACTGGCACCAGTGGCCCGACGAGTACGACCACCTCATCATGAAATGGGATGAGTTCCTGAGCGCCTAACGGCCCTTGTTCAGGCCGGAGGGGGCCCCGCGCGGGCCCTTTCCGCGGCTGCGGCCCTGCCCTTCACCCCTGAGGTACCAAAGGAATGGCGGACTACGACCTCGAACTCGTTTCGCTTCGCAAGGTCTATCCCGGCGGCACGGTCGCTGTGGAGGACTTCGATCTTCAGGTATCGAAGGGCGAGTTCATCTCGTTCGTCGGCCCCTCCGGATGCGGGAAAACGACGACGCTTCGGATGATCGCGGGGCTTGAGTCGATCACGGGCGGGCAGCTTTTGATCCGTGGCACGGACTATACGATGACGCCCGCCGAGCAGCGGCCGACAGCGACAATCTTTCAGAACTACGCGATCTTTCCGCATATGACGGTGCGCCAGAACATCGAGTTCGGGCTGCAGGTTCGCAATCTTGGCGCCAGCGAGATCGCACGACGGGTCGACGCGATCCTCGACAAGCTTGAGCTGAGCGATGTGGCGGGCGAGAAAGAAGGCGCCCTGTCTGGCGGACAAAAGCAGCGCTTGGCCTTGGGGCGCGGACTGGTGACCGAGCCGGACATCCTGCTTCTCGACGAGCCACTGGGCGCCCTTGATGCGAACCTGCGCAAGTCGATCCAGGAGGAGTTGAAGATCCTCCAGCGCGATCTGGGTATCACGTTTGTCTTTGTCACCCATGCACAGTCAGAAGCGCTCAGCATGGGCGACCGGGTTGTGGTGATGAATGCCGGCCGGGTCGAGCAGATCTCGAACCCGTTCGAGCTTTACACGCGGCCCCAATCGCCCTTCGTGGCGCGCTTCATCGGGCGCAACAAGATCATTCCCGGCACGCTTGCGCCTGGGCAAGAAAGCGGCCTTAACGCGGTGGAGACCCGGTTCGGCACGCTCCGCGGCATTCCGAGCTTTGAGGCAAACCAAGCCGCCACGGGCGCACATGCGATGGCCGTGGTCCCATCAGAATATGTCGACATCTCGCCGGTTGGCGACGGTGCGGCCGATGCTGCGCGCGACACGGTGCGCGGCCGGGTCACATCGCTCGATATCGTCGGCCGGGTCGTCTATGTCGCCGTGCGCCTTGACGCCGAGATGGAAGTCCGGCTGGAGGCCTATCGCGACAAGATTACCGCCCGCGGCCTGTCCACTGGGGACGACGTCGAACTGTCGTGGCGGCCGGATCGGACGACCATCGTGCTCGACGCGGCATGAGGATGAACGCGCGGTCTGCATATCCGCCGCTGCGATCTGGCGTCGGTAGAGATGGTACCGGACACGTTGGTGCGCCCAGTTACACGTGCGGCGTTGGGGCCAACTCTTGACCTGCGGCTCGCGGCACGTGGGGCGGCGCGCGACGGGCGCGGAGGCCTTTGTCGGGCAGACCGCCGCGGATCTCGGGCGCGCGATGGCGCGGGGGGCGCTCGACCCGGTGGCGTTTGCCGAGATCCTGCTGGACAGGATCGATGAGCAGCCTTCGCCGGTCTTTCTGGCAACGACCCGTGGGCGAGCGCTTAACGAAGCGAGGGCATCGACCCAGCGGCTGGCAGCGGGCCGACCCCTCTCGGCGCTCGACGGCGTTCCGATCGCCTGGAAAGACCTGTTCGACCTCAGGAGCGAAGTAACGACGGCGGCCTCCGAGATTCGGCAAACGGCACCGCCGGCCGCGGCCGATGCGCCAGTCGTGGGGCGTGCATCGGCCGCCGGCCTTGTGAGCCTCGGCAAGCTTAACCTGACCGAGTTCGCCTATTCGGGCCTCGGCCTTAACCCGCATTTCGGCACGCCGATCAACCCGCATGACCCTGAGGTGCCCCGGTCGCCTGGCGGCTCGTCGTCGGGCTGTGGTGTGGCGGTGGCCAGCGCGCTCGTTCCTATCGCTATCGGGTCGGACACCGGTGGCTCTGTGCGGATCCCGGCGGCATTTAACGGCGTGGTCGGCTACAAGTGTTCGGAAGGCCGGATTGACCGCACGGGCGTCTTCGCCTTGTCCCAGACGCTCGACACGATCGGACCTTTGGCGCGAAGCGTCGAGGATTGCGTGCTTGTGGACGCCATACTTCGGGGCGTCGTCAATCCTGAGGCACGCCCGATCACGCTGCAACATATACGTCTCTTCGTGCCCGAAACGGTCGTCTTGGACGATCTCGACGCTGATGTGAGCAAGAACTTCGAGGCAGCGCTTGACCGGCTGGAAGCCGAGGGCGCCGTGGTCGCGCGCGGCCCGCTGCCCGAGTTCGCCGAGATGGCCCGGCTCTCCGCCGAAATCGGGACGATCACTGCAGCCGAGGCCTATGCCGAGCACCGGGACCTTGTCGACGGTGCCGCTCGATCCCGCATCGACCGCAGAGTCGTGTCTCGGATTGACGCTGGCAAGAGACTGTCGGCGGCCGATCTGACCGCTCTCCTCCGGGCACGGGAAGCCGCCATGGCGTCGTTGCGCGACAGGCTGGGCGGCGCGCTTTTGGCCATGCCGACAACCCCGCTGACGGCCCCCGAAATCGCGCCGCTCGAGGCCGACGACGATCTGTTTCACCGCACCAACCTGAAGGCCCTGCGCAACACGTCGCTCGGCAACATCCTGAACCTGCCGGGCGTTGCGATCCCCAACGGAACCGATGCCAAAGGCCTGCCGACCAGCTTCCTGCTGTCGGCCTGCGGCGGCGAGGACGCAAGGCTTCTGGGAGCGGCCCTGAGCACAGAAACAACGATCCGCGGATAAGGCGGGCCAAGAGAGTTCAACGAGAGGAAGAAGACCATGATACGTGTCGGAGTTGATGTTGGGGGGACGTTCACGGACATCGTCCTCGAACGCACGCGGCAGGACGGTGAGGGCGATCAGAAGATCGTCGTTACCAAGGTGCCCTCGACACCGCACGATCAGTCCGAAGGGGTGGTGACAGGGGTCCTGCAGGTGTGCTCGCAAGCCGGCGTGTCGCCCGACGAGATCGACGTGCTGTTCCACGGGACGACTGTTGCCACGAATATGGTGATTGAGCGCAAGGGCGCCGAGGTGGGCATGCTCACCACGAAGGGCTTTCGCGACATCCTGCACATGGCGCGCCACAAGCGGCCTCACAATTTCTCGCTGCAATTCGACGTGCCATGGCAGTCGAAGCCGCTTGTCAAACGGCGCAATCGCATCCCCGTGACCGAGCGGCTGATGCCGCCCACAGGCGAGATCGAGGTGCCGCTCGACGAAGCGGAGGTGCGGGCAGCGGCAGAGCTGTTCCGGAAGCGTGGGCTCGACGCCGTGATCGTGGGCTTTCTGTTTTCGTTCCTCAACGATGCCCACGAAAGGCGGGCCGTCGAGATTATCAAAGGGGTGATGCCGGACGCGTTCGTTTGCGCCTCCTCTGAGGTCGTCAACGTGATCCGGGAATATGAGCGGTTCAGCTCGACCGCGATGAACGCCTATATCGGCCCCAAAACTGCGCTCTATCTGAACAGCCTTGAGGCCCGGCTGCGCAAGAACGGCATCGCAGCGCCCGTTCGGATCATGCAATCGAACGGCGGGATTTCGACTGTCGAGCAATCGGCCACACGGCCGATCGGCCTTTTGCTGTCGGGCCCCGCCGGTGGGGTTATCGGCGGCCGATGGACGGGCGATCATTGCGACACGCAGGACGTGATCACCATCGATATCGGCGGCACCTCGGCCGATATCTCGGTGATCCAGGATGGCGCGTTGCGGGTGAAGAACCCGCGCGACACCGAGGTGGCCGGGCTGCCGGTTCTTGCGCCGATGATCGACATCGACGCAATCGGCGCGGGCGGGGGCTCGATTGCCTATATCGATGCCGGCGGTGCGTTTCGCGTGGGGCCTCGTTCGGCCGGGGCCGTGCCGGGCCCGGCGTGCTATGGGCGGGGCGGAACCGAGCCCACTGTCACCGATGCACAGGTGGTCCTCGGCCGGCTCGACCCCGAGCGGTTTCTGGGGGGCGATCTGTCGATCGACAGGGCGCTGGCCGAGAAAGCCATCAAGGAGCACATCGCCGATCCGCTTGGCATGAGCGTGACCGACGCGGCGCTCGGCATCCTGAAGATCATCAACAACAACATGGCGCTGGCGATCAACGCGAACTCGGTTGCCAAGGGCATCGACCCGCGTGGGTTTACGCTCATGGGCTTTGGTGGTGCCGGCCCGCTTCACGCGGTTGCGCTGTCGGAGATGATCCAGGCAAAGGCCGTGATCTCGCCCCTCCAGCCCGGCATCACCGCCGCGATGGGCCTGCTCGTGACCGATCTGAAGTACGAGTGTACCCGCTCGGTGCTGCAGACGCTCAATGACGCCGACGACGACGCGCTGGCCCAGATCAACGCGATTGCCGACGAGCTGACGGCGGAGGCAACCGCACAACTCGAGGCGGACGGGATTCCCGAGAGTGCGCGCCACTTCACCAAGGTCATGGAGTGCCGGTATCTTGGCCAGGGCTTTGAGTTGCGCGCCGAGATGCCCGACGGGCCGCTGACGCCCGAGAACAAGCAAGCCGTCATCGACAGCTTCTTCGACGTCCACAAGGAAACCTATGGGCATGCGTTCCGCGATCAGATCACGGAAGGCGTCACCTTGCGGGTCGTGGCCTCGGCAGCGGTCGACACACTGCGGCTGCCCGATCTTGCCACGGGCGGGCGGGCCAACCCGTCCGGCGCACTGCTCTATGAGCGTGAGACGGTGTTCGACGATGGCGCGCCCGTGTCCACGCCGCGCTATGACAGGATGCAACTGATCGCCGACGACACCGTGAGCGGGCCGGCCATCATCACACAGCACAATTCCACGACCATCGTCCCGCCGGGCTATGCGGCCACGGTTCTGGGGCATGGCGACATGCGGATCGCACGCGCGTGAAGGAGGACATCACAATGACAAAGGACCTCGATCCAATTACTCTTCAGGTTGTTGGCGGCGCGCTGCATTCGATCGCCGAGCAGATGGGCAACGTCCTCTACCGGATGAGTTATTCCTCGATCATCCGCGAAAGTCAGGACCTTGGCGCCGGGCTTTTTGACACCGAGTACAACACGCTCTGCGAGTCGGACTCGACGCCGATGCATATCGGGTCCCTGCCCGGCTATTTGCGCGGCATCGAACAGGCCGTGCCACTTGGCGATTGGAAACCCGGCGACTGCGTGATCCACAACCATCCTTACAAGGGCGCCTCGCACTCGCCCGACATCGCCATCGTGATGCCGGTGTTCCATAAGGGTGAGCTTGTCGGATTTTCGGCCAACACGGCGCACCATGTGGATATCGGGGCGGCCACGCCTGGGCTGATCATCGACGTTCCCGATGTCTGGGCCGAGGGTATGCTGCTCGACGGGGTGAAGCTCTACAACGAGGGCGTGCGCAACGAAGACCTGTGGAAATACATTCGCGACAACACGCGGGTGCCCGGCCTCGTGATGGGTGATCTCGAGGCCCAGGTCGCGTCTGCCGAGTTGGGTGTGCGCCGCTTCGAAGACCTGATCCAGAAGTACGGCCAGGAGACGGTGATCCAAGCGACAAAGCAGCTGATGGACTACACCGAACGGCGGATGCGGGCCGAGATCGCCAAGATCCCGGACGGCGAGTATTTCGCCGAGGGCTTTCTCGACGATGATGGCCGCAACCGGGGCAAGACGCTGCCGATCAAAGTGTGCGTCAGGATCAAGGGCGACAGCGCCGAGATCGACCTGACAGGGTCGTCGCCGCAGGTGCCCACCGCCTTCAACGTGCCCTTTGACGGCTCCACCAAGGTGGCGGCGTTCTTTGTCTTCCGCGCGATGCTGCTCGATACCTATACGTCGACCGACGACATTCCGGCCAACGAAGGCTCGTTCCGTCCGATCAGCGTGATCGCGCCGGAAGGATGCATCTTCAATCCGATCGCACCCGCCGCGGCCGAGGCGCGGTTTTGCCAGATCCAGAGAATGTCGGATCTGGTAATCAAGGCGCTTGCGCCGGTTATTCCCGACAAGGTGACCGCGGGCAACGCAGCGACCCTGTCCTTTGCCGCCTATTCCGGAGTGCGCCCCAACGGAGACTACTGGGTGTTTCTCGAGGTGAACGAGGCTGCGATGGGCGGTCGCCCTGCCTCGGACGGGCCGGACACGGTGGAAGAACTGATGCGGAATACCCGCAACAACCCGCTTGAAGACCTCGGCATGCACTTGCCCCTGATCTGCGACCGCTACGAGGTGCGCGACGATGTTCCGCCGGGCGCGGGCAAGTTCCGCGGCGGGTCCGGCGTGGTGAAGTCACAGCGCTATCTGACGCCCGGTTTCATGACCCACGAAAGCGATCGGCACGAAGATGCACCCTGGGGCGTGTTCGGCGGGGGCGAAGGCGCCGTTGGAAAGCTTGAGATCCATAATGTCCACAACGGAGAGACCCGGCTGGAATACTCCAAGTTCTCGGGCCTACGGACCGAAATCGGCGATGTCGTGAGCTACTTCTCGCCTTCGGGCGGCGGCTATGGCGACCCGCTCGATCGTCCGCCTGAGAAAGTGCTCGACGACGTGCTCGATGGCTTCTTCGGCACCGAGCATGCGCGCGAGGCCTATGGCGTGGTCCTGGCCGAAGTGGACGATGGTTATGGCTGGGCGCTCGACAAAGCCGCAACCGAGACGCTGCGACACCAGATGCGCGCCTGACGCCCGTTGGCGCGGCGTCTTAATCAGGGAGCATGAGGATGGACACACGCGATCTCGACGCAGTTCTGCAGGAGGCCTTCGACGAGAGTACCCGGATCTACAAGGAGCGCGGGTTTCAACGGCGCATCGGATTTGGCCGCAAGCCTGCGCTCATCTCGGTGGACCTGGCAAACGCCTGGACACGTCCCGGCAATCCGTTCACCTGCGACGGCATCGACGACCGGATCATCCCTGCCATGCAGGCCCTCCTTGAGGCCTGTCGTACGCATGGTCACCCGGTGGTGCATATCACGACGGCCTACCAGATTACCGATCGCGCGAACCCCAACTCCGACATGGGGCTGTGGCACCACAAGATCCCCGTAGAAGCGGTCGATCTGAAAGACACCGAGCTCTGGGCCATCGACAGCCGCATCGCCCCGGTCGAAGGGGAATGGGTGATGATGAAAAAGCGCGCCTCGGGCTTCTCAGGCACGCCACTGGCGGGGTATCTTCGGGGGCTCGGGGTCGACACCATCCTGGTTACCGGCGTCACCGCAACCGCTTGTGTGCGCACGACGATCTGCGACGGGCTGGCCGAGGGCTTTCGCACCATCGCAGTGCGCGAAGCCATTGGCGACCGCGTTCCCGGCGCCGTGGCGTGGAACCTCTACGACATCGACGCCAAGTTCGCCGATGTCGAGTCGACCGCCGATTGCGTCGCCTACCTTGAAACGGTGAACCGGCGGAACGAGGAATGACCCGGCTCCGATACCGCACGGCGAGTCGACCGGGGCGCAGATCGTGGTGACCCCTGTCTGGGCCATGGTGCTGAGCGCTGCCATCGGATTGGCATTGTCGATGCAACCGGCTGTCAACAGCGCCACGGCATCGGTCCTGACGTCTGCCCCGGCGGCGGCGACCCTATCGCTGACACTTTCGGCGCTGCTGGTTCTGGCCCTGTTCTTTGCAACGGGTGCCCCCTCAACGGTATCGCAATTGACCAATCTGCCGTGGTGGTCGGTGTTGGGAGGTATCATTGGGGCGATCTTTGTGGCCGGCAGCACGTTCCTCATCCCGATCAACGGAGCCGCAGTCTTTTTCGTCTGCCTGATTGCCGGCCAACTGGCTGGGGCGGTGCTGATCGATGCGGCCGGCGCCTTTGGCCTCATGCAGCAAACCATCTCCTTGAAGAAGGTGGCCGGCCTCGCCTTGGCCTTTGCCGGCGTCATGCTCGTTCGGTGGGGCTGACACCGCCCCTGCCCATCCGCCAACCGGAGAAATGGTCATGTTCGAAACAACGTTCTCGCCCCTGTCCCTGGGACCGCTCAATCTCAAGAACCGCCTGATCATGGCGCCCTTGACTCGTCAGGTTGCGGATGCCGATGGCACACCCACGGCCGAAATGGCGGCCTACTATGCGCGGCGTGCACGGGGCGGGGTCGGGATGATCATCTCGGAGGGCACGTATGAGATCGATGAGCTTGGCTGCAAAGCCTATCTTTCGCAGCCGGGTATCGCGAACGAGAAGCATGTCGCGGGGTGGAAGTTGACCACCGATGCGGTGCATGCCCTCGGGGTCCCGATTATCTGCCAGCTGATGCATGGCGGGCGGGTCACCGACCCGCGGTGCCTCTTCGAAGGCGAAAGCCCGGTCTCGGCGTCCGACACGCGGTCGGACGGGTGGGTGCTCTATACCGACAGCGACGCGGAGTTTCATGACCGCGGAATAGCTGGCGATTGGCCCAAGGTGACATTTCCTCCGGCGCGGGCGCTCTCCGAGGACGAGTTGCACCGGGTGGCAGATGGCTTTGCCGAGGGCGCTGCACGTGCGGTCCAGGCCGGGTTCGACGGGGTCGAGATTCACGGCGCCAACGGCTATCTCATCTATCAGTTCGTCCACCCGAAGACGAACCTGCGGACCGATGCCTATGGCGGCTCGGCCGAGAACAATGTGCGCTTCGCCAAACTGGTTTGCCAGAAGGTGCGCGATGCGATCGGCCCGGGGAAGCTCATAACTCTGCGGCTCAGTCAGGACGGGGTCGACGACTTCCTGGGGGCATGGCAGGGCGGTGTCGCCTATGCGCGGGAGGTTGGCACGGCGCTGGCCGACAGCGCCGCCGATGCGCTGCATTGGTCGAGCTTCAACTGGCAGGACAACCGCGACCCCACCTCGGATGTGCCGATGCCCAAGGCGATTGGCGAAGCGAGCGGAAAGCCAATGCTTGTGAATGGCGGGATCATGGATGGCGTAACGAGCGAAGCGGTGTTCGAGGCCGGCGCGGGAGACGCGGCGGTGGTGGGGCGCCCCCTCTTCGCGCATCCGGACTGGCCCCACATCATCCGCTCAGGCATGCCCTACGACTGGGCCGAGTTCGACCGCAAGTACGTGATCCACGCGCCGGTCGACCTGGCCGTCGCCTACCCGGCCGACCGCCGGGTGCCCAACTGGGACCCCGACACAGAGAAGCGTCGCGCCGTCTAAACCGGCTCGCGCCCTTTGGGGCGTGTCCCGAGCTAATCTCACGAAGGCTCGGTTTCGGGGCCCCGATGTCAGTCTGCCGCGGTCGCGGCCCCGGGGGTGACTCTATGGATCGACGGTTGCGATACCTGACATGACCTCGTGGTCGCTCTCGGCCTGTTGCAGGCAAGATGCGGGATGAGGCAGCAATCGGCCATCGTCGGACGCGCGCAGCAACAAAATCGATCCGCCTGCCCTTGCGCAAGAAGCAACTCGTCGAACGCTGCTGGGTAGAGCGGGCGGGCTGTAGCCGGCTTGCGGCACCATACAGCGGTTACTCTTCGGCGTCTGGAAGGGTTTTCACGACGGAGTCGAAGCCCTGGGCCATGTGATCGTCAATGTGGCCGAGCATGCGGTCGAGGTCTGCACCCTGTGCCAGGCTCCAGTACTCGGTCGTCATCGCACCGAAGACGCCATGCGCGCCGTGGAGGTTGTGGTGCAGCGACATGTAGATCCGGACGAGCGAGGAGAGCCGCGCCCAGTGACGCTGCAGAAGGCCATGCCCTGACGTATCGTAGACCCAGCTATGAAACGCGATTTCGCGCTCAATAGCGCGCGCCTGATCTCCGATCTTGCGCGTGGCCATAAGCTGGTCGTAGCGCCCGTCGAGATCGGCGAAAGCTGCGGCATCGCGCAGAGGCCAAGTGAGTGTGAACGCGAACTTCTCGAGTGCGCTGCGCATCGAGTAGAGCTCTTTCAGATCCGTTCTGGATACCGGGCGGACGCGGAGACCCTTGTAGGGTTGGCTGACGAGGATGCCCTGGTCGACTAGTTCCCTTAGGGCTTCGCGCAGCGGCGCGCGGCTGACCTGAAGCTGCTCCGCCAAAGACGGCTCGGTGAGTTTTGCACCCGGCGCGACCCTGCCCGACAAGACCATATCGAGGATCCGCTGGTGGACCTGGGCGCGCAACGTTCGGTCTTCGACGGGGTGCAACCTGGCAACGGGCTGGGTCAAGGCCGGCTTGCCTCGATGAGCGACGTATAGAGACTGCGAATCCGGTGAAAGACCGGGCCCGCGACCCCCCCGCCTATGGTCCGGCCATCGATATCGAAGACGGGGGTTTGGGCGCCGAACGTTCCGGTCAGGAAGGCTTCGTCGGCTCCGTACGCGTCGACCAACGAGAAGTTCCGCTCGAACACGGGAATGCCGTCGGCCCGGCAGACATCGATAACTTTCTGCCGCGTGATCCCATTCATGCAGTAATCGCCCGTCGACGTCCAAACCTCTCCCGTGCGGACGATGAAGAAGTTGCAGGCGTTTGTGGTGTTCACGAAGCCGAACGGATCGAGCATCAGCGCCTCGTCTGCCCCTGCCTGCACGGCGTGGTTCAGGGCGATGATGCAGTTGAGCTTGGAATGGGAGTTGAGTTTGGCGTCCTGCGTGAGGGGCAGGCCGCGATGATGCGGTACGGTGCCCAAGCGGATGCCACGGGTCAGCACACTCTCGTCGGGCTTCGAATGCTCGGCGATGATAACGATGGTTGGACCGTAGATGCTGAGATGCGGGTGCTGGAACGGCTTTTTCTTGCGTCCGCGCGTCACCATCAGGCGGATATGGGCGTCGCTGACCATCCCGTTTGCCTCGAGCGTGGCGTGGATAGCGCGGGTGAGCTCTTCGCGCGACTGGCCGATGTCGAGCCCGATATAAAGCGCAGCCTCGTAAAGCCGGTCGAGATGATCGGCGAGAAATGGGATATGGCCGTCGTAGAGGCGCAAGCCCTCCCACACGCCGTCGCCCAGCATGAAGCCGGAATCGTAGACCGACACCTTAGCCTCGTCGCGGTGAACGAGATCGCCGTCGACATGGATCAGGATGTCGTCGTTGCGGTCGTCGGCAGCGGCGTCGTGGGTCGAGACGTGGGTGTCAGGGGCCATGCGTGAGGTCCAGATTGGGCAGCGGCCGCTCGGTGCGGCCGCTGGCAGTGAATAGTCAGTCGGCAAAGAGTAGCTCGCGCTGGATGACTGGCGACGCCTTCGGATCGAGGCCAAACTCTGCGAGGAACTCCTCGTACCACAGCTGGGTGCGCCCCGTTTCGTAGTAATAGAAGATGGTGTGATCGACCCAGTCGCGGAAGGTCTTGTCGTCCTCGCGGCGTACGGCGATGGACGAGGGCGACGAGAAGGCTGGCGTTGGGATCACGAGTTGCCCGCGACCGAGCTTCTGGCGGGCGGCCAGAAGGGGCGGATGGAAGAGGGACACCGCATCCACGCGGCCGGACTGGAAGGCCGCGATGGTGGCGCCGTTGTCCGGGAACCGCTGGATGTCGGCATTCGGAATGGTGCGCGTAAGGAATGCGTCCATCGAGGTTGCCTGAGGCACGCCGATCGTCACGTCGGGACTGTTCAGCGCCTCCCAGGTTGAGGCATCCACCCCATCATTGGCCAAAACGGCAAGTGAGATGTAGAGGAGCGGCTGCTTTGGATAGTCGACCACCATGGCGCGCTTGGGCGTGGCGTCGAGGAACATCATATCGATCTTGTCGGCCTGGAGCGCTGCGATGGCCGTGGCCCAGGTGACTTCCACCATCTCGAGCTCAACTTCGAGTTCTTCAGCCATTGCCTTGCCGATGGACACAATGAGCCCGCTTTCCCATTCGCCTGAGGCGGGGTTCTTGGAGTACCACGGCGGGGCCTGGGTGACGCCCATTCGAAGTGTGCCGGTCTCCTGGATCTTCTCCCACGTGGATTGCGCGTGGGCGGCGGCAAGGCTGAGCGCGAACGCCGCGATGACGGCCATCAGGCCCAGTGCCGTCTGTCTCGTCCATCCGATCATGTTTCCGTCCTTTCCCTGTCTGTAGAGGTGCCGCCTTTCAATCGGGCAGCTTGAAGAGCGAATGCCCGTCGAGGAATTCGCGCATCCGGTCGGTCTGTGGCGCCTTGAGAACGCTCTGTGGTTCGCCCTGCTCAAGAATTGCGCCCTGGTTCAGGAACAGAACGCGGTTGGCGACGTGGTAGGCAAAGCCAAGCTCGTGGGTCACGCAGAGCATGGTCATACCCTCTTCGGCGAGCTGTCGCATTGTCTTGAGGACTTCGCCGACAAGCTCGGGGTCGAGCGCTGATGTGACCTCGTCGAAGAGCATCACTTCGGGATCCATCGCCAGCGCGCGGGCAATTGCGACCCGCTGCTTCTGGCCGCCGGAGAGGCGCGCAGGATATTCCTCGGCCTTCTCAGCCAGACCCACGCGCTGCAACTGCGCCATCGCCTTGTCGCGGGCCTCGGCCTTGTCGCGTTTTAGCACGATCAGCTGCCCCTCCATCACGTTGTCGAGAACCGTCATGTGGGGGAAAAGATTGAAATGCTGGAACACCATGCCGATGCGCGCACGCAGGGCGCAGAGTTCGGCCTCGCGATAGCGCATCGTGCCATTGCGCTCGGTGCCGATCAGATCGCCCTTGAGATAGATCCTGCCATCGCTGGGTGTCTCCATGAAGTTGACGCAGCGCAGCATGGTCGACTTGCCCGATCCGCTGGAGCCGAGGATCACCACCGCCTCGCCTTGTTCTACGCTCAGGTCGATGCCCTTGAGCACTTCGAGGGTGCCGAAGCTCTTGTGGAGGTTCTCGATACGAACGATTTCAGGCATCAGTCGGCCTTTCTGAGCATGCGTTCGAGCACGTATGTGCCCTGCACGACCGGATAGAGTACGACAAAGAAGATGAGCGCGACGGCGGTGTAGCTCTCGATCGGATTGAAATTCAGATCGGCGATCAGCTTGGCCTGATTGAGCGTCTCGACATAGCCGACGACGGACGCGAGCGTCGACATCTTGAACACCTCGATGCCCCGGTTGGTGAGCGCGGGCAGGACACGTTTGACGGCGACGGGCAGGATGATCCGTCGCAGCGTTTGGGCGTAGGTCATCCCGATGGCCTTGCCGGCCTCCCATTGTCCGCGGTCGATCGACTGGATGCCCGCGCGGTAAATCTCGGCCGAAAACGCCATCGTGTTCAAAGAGATGCCAAGGACAGCCGCAAGGAACGGATCGGTCTCGATCCCGGTCAGGATCGGGAACGCGTAGAAGAACCAGATGATCTGTACGAGGACAGGCGTGTTCCTGAAGACCTCGACGAAGGCGCGCGCCGGCCAGCTGATCCACGGAGACCGGGCGTAGCGCGCGATACCGACGATCAGCCCGCCTCCAAGGCCCAGCGCCACGGTGATGAGAAAGATCCAGACCGTGCCCTTGAGGCCCACCCAAAGGACCGGCCACGCGGCGATAATTGTGCCGAAGTCCCACGTATGCCCCATCAGCGCACCGTCCCCTCACCAGTGCGTGCCAGACGGTGCTCGACCCAGATGGACAGCTGGCTGAAAAAGAAGATCAGCACAAAGTAGATCAGCGCGACGATGGTGTAGACCTCGAGCGGGCGAAATGTCTTTTGCGCCAGCTCGTTGGCCTGGAACATCAGGTCGGTATAGGCCACCGTCGACACAAGCGTCGTTGTCTTCAGAAGCTCAATCGAGCGCTCCATGAAGGCGGGGATCATGCGCTTCACGGCCTGGGGAAGGATGATGCGCTGAAGGGACTGGCTATAGCTCATGCCCATGGCCTTGGCGCCTTCCCACTGGCCCTTGTCGATCGATTGGATGCCACTGCGAAAGATCTCGGCAAAGAATGCCGAGGACTGGATCGAAAATGTGACGACCGCGGCGATGAGCGGGGTCATCCGCACGTCGACCAGGATCGGTAGCGCAAAGAAGAACCAGAAAAGCTGAACCAATGGCGGCGTGGTGCGGAAGAACTCAACAACAAAGCCGGCGACACCCGAAAGGGGGCGAAACGTCGAAAGCCGCGAGAGCGCAAGTACAAGGCCGAGGGGCACGCCAAACAGCAAGGCGAGGCCGGTCACCTTCAGCGTGTTCAGAAGCCCCAACAGCAGCAGGTCGAGATCATTCAGAACCGCAAGGAAATTCCATTCCATGGCGCGCAACCCGTCTTGGCTTGTCAGAGCCTAGGTTCCAGATAGTATGATTGTCGACAATTTTTTCGAGGTGCGTGCATGACCCGGCCTAACATCCTGTTTCTCCAGGTCGATCAGCTCGCCGCTTCCTATTTGAGATGCTACGGCGACGCGGTGTGCCATGCACCGAACCTCGAGCGACTCGCAGAGCGCGGCACGGTGTTTGACACCGCCTATTGCAACTTTCCGCTTTGCGCCCCCTCGCGCGCCTCAATGGCGACGGGCCGGCTGTGTTCCGAGGTTGGAGCCTATGACAATGCAGCTGAACTGCCGGCATCGATCCCGACATATGCGGATTATCTACGCGCGGCGGGGTATCAGACAGCGCTGTCGGGCAAGATGCACTTCATCGGGCCGGACCAGTATCACGGCTTTGAGAAAAGGCTGACGCCGGATCTCTACCCGGCCGATTTCTCGTGGGTGCCGAATTGGGGCGACGAGGGCGCGCGAGACACCAATGATCCGCGTTCGGTGACCGTGGCCGGCATATGTGAACGATCAGTGCAGATCGACTTCGACGAGCTGGTGACATACCGAGCCATTCAGCATCTCTACGACATCGCCCGCGCAACCGATGATCGTCCGTTCTTTCTGCAGGTGTCCTATACACATCCGCATGAGCCCTACCTGTGTCGCAAGGAGTATTGGGAACTCTACGATGAGGCCGACATTCCCATGCCGACCGTGCCGCCCCTGCCCGAGGCGGAGCATGACGCGCACTCGGTGCGACTTCTCCGCGATTTCGGGATGCTGGATGTCAGATTTTCCGATGACGACGTACGGCGCGCGCGGCACGCCTATTATGGATCGATCAGCTACCTCGATGCGATGATCGGCCGTGTGGTCGAGACGCTGGAGGCAATCGGCAAGGCGCAGGACACCGTTGTCGTCTTCACCTCAGACCACGGCGAAATGCTCGGAGAGCGCGGCATGTGGTTCAAGAAGCACTTCTTCGAGCCGTCGTTACGTGTGCCGTTGATCATTTCCGGAGGACCGTTTGGCTCCGGTCGGGTCGACACGCCTGCTTCGCTTGTCGATCTCCTGCCCACGTTCATGGGCCTTGCCGAGGGTGCGGGGTGGACGAGCCCGGTGGAACGCCTCGACGGGGTCGATCTGTCGACGATGCTCGAAGACGGCAATCCGGATCGCCCGATCTACGCCGAGTACCTTGCCGAGGCGACGACGGCGCCGATCTTCATGGTGCGGCAGGGTCGCTTCAAGCTGGTCCACTCGTCGGCCGATCCGCCGCTGCTGTTCGACGTTGCCGCCGATCCTCAGGAGCGGCGCAACCTCGCCGGTGATCCCGAATACGAAGCGGTGCTCGCTCGCCTGTCCGCGCTCATTCTGCAACGCTGGGACAGCGAGCGACTTTCGGAGGAGATCCGGGTCAGCCAACGCCGCCGTCGTTTGGTGCTGAAGGCCGCCAAGCAGGGCGTGCGCCCACGCTGGAACCACGGGGAAGAGCCGGGCTCCGACGTCCTCTGGTATCGGGGCGAAACCAGCTACAACGATTGGGCCTTCCGCTACTTGCCGATTGCCGAAGTCGACTAAGGGGTTGGGACGCGCCGCGGACGCCTACTCGATGCTCACGCGCAAGCAGAGCATGAGGGACACTGGAACACCCGCCCTCATCGGCGGTGACCACTCCCTCGACATGGGCCCGGTCGTGGCAGCGGATTGGCGGCCAAGCGCGTGCACCCGCGTGCGGGAGCGGTCGGCCCGGATTGCCCCGGACCCGCCCATCTCACTCCCGTAGCTTCATGAGATCGGTCATCAGCCCCTCGGTCCTGTTATGGACCTTGAGCCGTTCGACCTTCCCCGCAATGGCCTCCAGAGCGACAGCGGCACCAAAACCAAATCGATGGGACGGTACCACCGGTCGGACGAGACACCACTGGACATCAATCAAAGCAAAGCGCGATAACACGGCTCCTTCTCGGAGTCAGAACAACGCCAAGCCTACTGCGTTTGAGGTCCGCTCCCAAGAATCTCGGCCTTGCCGTTGACAGGCCTTTCGTCGCACGAGAACTCAAACTGATTCATGCTGCACGTTGTCTGTATGACTATAGCTCATTGAACATCGGTAAGGCCAAAGCCGATGTAGCCAACGGCCGCAAGGGCGGACAATGCCGAAAATACCACTAAGCTGACGGCGGCGAGCCGTAGAAACGGGTTGTGAAATCTCCTGAGGTGTTTTGAGAGCGAATTCCCGCAAAGTGCGGCGCCGGCCATCGCAAGACCTGTCGCTCCCAAAACGACCGAGCCAAGAGCCAGAGCCGCATGATACATTGGGTTCTCACCGGTAATGAATTGGGGAACGATTGCGAGAAGAAAAACAAGGCTCAAGGGTTGACTCAGCGACAACGCCACCCCAGTCCAGAAAAAACCGGAGTAGATCTTTTGAACCTCTACTGTCGACTCCTCCGAGCGTGGCCATAGGATCCATGCCAGATATGCCAAGACAAATACCCCGGCCCATTGCAATATGCCAAAGGTTTGGTCGGACACAGATACTGCGCCGACGGTGATCGCAAAGGAGACCGAGAACAACAGAGCTGTCCCTAAGACTATCCCCAAGACAAAGCGTGTTGCGTTCAAGCCTCCAAATCTCGCTGCGACACCGGCCACGTAGATGATGCCCGGCCCGGGTACAGCTGCATTCAAAAATGTTACGACGAAAAGCGACAGGAGGATACCGATTTCCATAGTGTGTCCTAGCACTACCAGCTTTCACGACAACAATTGAGGAAGACGCGATAAGGTTGCAACTGCAGGCCCTAGGGAAAACCCTGGGTTGACTAGCGACCCCGAAACTGGACTACTCGAGACAGGATCTTTTGAGTCGGACGGTTGATCCTTTCGGAGAATTTGAATTCGATGACCTCCGTTTTCGACTTCTACGACAAAATTAACTCATGCGCGTCCGCCGATGAGGTCGACGCGGCCTGGCAAGACTGGTGCACGAAACTTGGTTTCCCCCGAACGGGCACCCAAACTACTCGTCTTCGCAACTACCAAATGAAAATGGCGCGGATTCGCACAAACTACCCCGATGCTGAAGTTGACCACTACCTTAAGAACCACTTTTTCCAATTTTCAAACAGCCTTAACCCGCTGCAAAAGCCAGCCCGCCTTGATGGTTTGCATTTGGATACGTTCTCCAAATACACGTCAGGGAAGCCTGACCGATACCACGATTTCTTGGATTTTGTACGAGAAATCAAAATACCAGCCGAAATGTGGGTTCGATTTCCCATATCTGAAGCACAGAGCATCTCATTTTGCATATGGTCAGATGAAGAGGATCAGAGACTCTTTGAGTTGCGAACGCGGGAGTTACGACAGCTCGTAGTGCCTGCCGCGAGCGTTGCCTTAGAACGCATGAAGTCGGTTGGCGTTGAGTCTAGACCTAATGAAACGCCTTGTTTGACCAATCGGGAGAGTGATTGCATGTTGTTGCTCGCATCCGGTCTTCGTCAGCGAGAAATTGCGGACCGGGTGTCAATTGACATTAAGACGGTCGAAATGCACTTGCGGAATGCGCGCATCAAACTGAATGCCCGAACGACCCATCAGGCCATTGCTCAGGCCATTTTGAAAGGGCACATTGATCCGTGACGGCCAACGCGTGATTGCGCCGCGTCCGGTCACCGACACGGTACGGAGAGCACCGCACACATGGACAAGGCCAAACGCGGGCGCCGTCTGAGAAAAGAAAAGACCGGCCCGAGTTCCCCGGGCCGGCCCATCTCACTCCCGTAGCTTCACGAGATCGGTCATCAGCCCCTCGGTCCCGTTATGGACCGTGAGCCGCTCGACCTTCCCCGCGATGGCCTCCAGAGCCTCAAGCTCCTTCAGCCGCAGCATCACGGGGTTCTCCGCCATCACCTTGGCGGTGTTCAGAAGCGACCGCGTTGCGTTCGTTTCCTCCCGCCGCCGGATGACGTTCGCCTCGGCCTCCTTCTCGGCCGTGACGACCCGGTTCAGGATCTCCCGCATCTCCCCCGGAAGGATCACGTCCTTCAGGGCGATCGCCCGGACCTCAAGCCCGATCCGGGCCATCGCGGTCCGGACCTCGGAGGCCGCCCCATCAGAGACCGCCACCTTGTCCGCCAGAAGCGCATCGAGCGTCAGCGCCCCAAGCGTCTTCCGGAAGGCCAGTTGCAGGGCCAGGTGCAGCGCTTCGGTGAAATCCTTCACCGCCCGCACTGCCTCCAGCGGGTCGACCACCCGGTACTCGGCCGTCAGGTTCACCCGCAGCGTCACCCGGTCGGCGGTCAGGAGCTCTTGCCCCGCCACCTCATGGGTTTGCCAGCGCGTGTCCACCAGCTTCACCAGGTGCTTCCGCCCCAGGTTCCAGAACCAATAGGTCCCAGCCTCCAGAACCCGATCGACCACCCCGTCGACCATCAGGATCCCGACCTTCCCTTCGGAGACCTCCGCCGAGGTCAGCGCCCCGGTCAGCTTCGCGCGCATGAGCCGCTTCGCGAGCCATGCCTCGACCTGATGAGTCTCGGCGAGAGACACGGTGTCGACCGTCCACGCCCCGGCCTCGGTCCAGTAGACCGACCGGTGATCGGGCGTGACCACCTCATAGGCCCGCCCGTTGCGGTTGACGATCTTGACCTCGTCCGCCCCGGTCTCAACGACCGTCAGATGGGCCTCGACAAGGTCAGGCCGCGTCCGCAGGAGCGCCTCCTTGTAGGGCGACTGAAACTGCGACGTGCCGAGATTGTGGATCTGCCAGGTCACCTGGTCGCGCGGCAGCACATGCTCCCCGGCGCTCAGGATGGCGTGAAAGACCCCCTTGCGCAGCACAAGCGCCCGCTGGGTCTCTGTCAGGGTCAGCCGTTGCCGCCCCAGGATCCAATCTGTCAGTGTGTTTATCATCTCGGCTCTCCATCTCGCTCTCGTCGTCTCGCTACACGCGATCCTCCTTTGGGGTTGGTGGGTTGCGGCCAGCATGGCCGACAGGTGTGACGCGCCAGGGCGGCGCAGGGTGTCCCGCGCCGAGGCGCGGAAACGGGGAAGCACGCCGGGACGGCGGGCATATCAGGGCGCCCCACAGATCGGGTGGCGCACGAAAGGGGCGGAGCCCGGAACCGCACCGCGCCATGCCCGGGGCGGAAGGCGGGGGAGCGGACAGGGGCGCCGCGCGGCGGGGCATGGGAGCGGTCGAAACCCCTCCGGCCCGGCCGCACGCGGCCCTGTCATCCTCCCAGCCTCCGGCCAGCGGCCAGAGCGGCAACGGCCGGCCGCCTTGAGCCCCGAAGAGCCAAAGCGTTGAACCGCCCCCGCAGGCGCGATCCCGGACCCGTAGATGTTCACACGCGTCGCAGGCGTGGTGGGGAGTCGAACCCCGGGGTTTCAAGCCCATCCCTAGGTTGCGTCGACGGGAGTCGAACCCGTGACAATTGGATTAAATGTCCAATGCTCTACCAAACTGAGCTACGTCGCAGTTGGAGGACGGAGAGGGGGTCGAACCCTCGGCCCGCGGGTTAAGAGCCCGCTGCTCTACCACTGAGCTACCCGTCCACACCGTCCGATCCGTCCCGGCCCTGGCATACGGCAACGGCAGCGCCGCCCGCACCGGACGAGGTGCGACCTCGTTCCGCTAGGGTCCGTTCCGTCCTGAACGGGAGTTGCTGGATAGGCGCACCCGCCGAGTCGCGCTACGTCGCAAGTTCCCCAGCGGAATGCCCGTGGCGGATGCGCAACATTGTTGCGCTAACGAGAAACTTTATTGCTCGCTCACCTAGGCCGAACCTGCTTGAGCATCAGGACAGGGCCGCGCAACTTGTGATTGGTTGCTCTCGGACAGTTGCGTTTGGGCGAAGGCTCGCTTCGCCGAGAGACTGGATTTGAATCGGCGCGTGCCAGTTGAGCGGGTTACCTCAGCCCTTCCGTGCGCCGTCCTCTTCGTCCGGCACGGTACGAACGGTCTCGAATGCGCGCCGTGCAAGATCACCGAAGAGCTTGGTCTTCTGACCCGCGCGCGCCTCGGGCGAGAAAACGAACCAGATCGGGGCGGACGGTTCCCACAAGATGCCAGCGGACACCTCCACCAGTCGCCCCTCTTCCAGTTCGGACATGACGGCCAGTCGCGACTTGATTGCGAGCCCCAGACCCTGAACCGCGCCCTCCGTCAGCATATCCGAACTCGAGACCAGAATGGTGCTGCGCGGCGTCACGTCCCGACGGCGCCCTTTGGCGTCCCGGACAGCCAAGCGCCGCTGCCAGGGAAGGCTGACCCAGGGCGCATGGATCAGATCGTCTGTCTGCGTAAATGGACCGTGAGTGTCCAGAAACGCCGGCGCACAGCACACGATTCGCTCGTTTTCGCTGAGCTTGCGGGCCACCAGAGCACTGTCCTCCAATTGCCCGACCCGGATGGCGCAATCCTGCCCCTCGGCCACGAGAGGCACATAGCGATCCACAGCGAGAAACTCGAATGTCAGTCGCGGATGCGCGCGACGCAATTCAGGCAGGGCCGGCAAAATGAAGCGTGAGAGAATCCAGGGCGACATCGTGATACGCAGGTTTCCCGAAAGCTCGGCCGTCCCACTGCCGGCGTCACGCTCCGCCTGTGACAGGTCGGCCAGAATGGTCTGCACGCGCTCGAAATAGATCTGACCCTCCGGCGTGAGCTGAAGCGCCCGACTGTTGCGATGAAAGAGGGTCAGCTGCAACGCCGCTTCCAGCTTGGACAGCCGGTGGCTGGCGGTTGCCGGCGAGATCCCGATGCGTCGGGCACCTGCCGTCACGCCGCCCGTCTCGGCGATCACCACGAAGGTTCTCAGATCGTCGACGCCGTACATTCGATTTCTTCAAACGCTGGTTTCGAATTTCACCCTCTATTCCGGAGTAATTCATCCCTCTAGCAAGCCGTCAACGCGAGAGGAGGACGAAATGAAGCGACATCTGGCTATCTTCACGGCTGCGCTGACCCTGGCGTGCGGCGCGAACGCCGAAGGCCTAGAGACTTACTTGGAGTTCCCCAAGGACACGCCGCCTGGGAACCTCGCCATCGCTCCAGATGGCCGCATGTTCATGTCGGTGCACGAGTTCTATGGGCCGGAACTGCGCGTCGTCGAAGTGATGCCCGATGGCAGCACACGCCCTTATCCGACCGAGGCGTGGGCCCGCAGCCCCTCGGAAGATGGCGATGGGTTGAACGGCGTCCTCGGCCTCCGCGCTGACCGAGAGGGCATTTTGTGGATGCTCGACGGTCAAGGAGAAAACCAGACGGGCCGTGTGGTTGGGTGGAACACCCGAACCGAGGAGCTTCACGCGATCTACTATATTGGCGCCCCGGTCGCGCGTCCGTTCTCGTTCCTCAATGATCTGGCGGTCGATCGGGAGCACGGGGCAATCTACATCTCCGACACCGCGAACCACGTGGACTCTGCGATCATCGTGATCGACCTTGAGACCGGGCGCGCACGTCGCGTCCTCGAAGGCAGCCAATTCACCGCAGCCGAAGACACGCCGATGGTAATCGATGGGCGCGAGATCCTATTGGGCGGCAATCCCGCGAAAATCGGGATCAACCCGATCACGGTCGATCCGACCAACACGTGGGTTTACTTCGCGCCGATGACGGGCAGTGCCATGTACCGGGTGCGCACGACGGACCTGCTGGATGAGAGCCTCGACAACAGCGCGCTGGAAGCGCGGGTCGAACGCTACGGTGACAAGCCGATCTCCGACGGCTCAACGGTGGACGCGGCAGGAAACGTTTATATCACCGCCATGACCGACAACGCCATCGGCGTGACCAGGCCCGACGGGACCTACGAGGTTCTGTTCCAGTCCGGCGACGACTTGCCGTGGCCCGACGGTTTCTCCATAGGCGTTGACGGCTATGTCTATGCCACAATCAACGAGCTGCATCGGTCGCCTGTGCTGAACGGGGGCGAAGACGCGTCACTCGGGACCTATCGGATCGTTCGTTTTCCGGCGTTTGGACCCGCGATTTCCGGACGATAGGTCAATGCCCTTGGATCGGGCCGATTCCGAGCGCGCCGGCCCGTTCGCACGATACCGACCAAGACAGACCCAAAGCCACCAAAGGACATCAGATGCTACTGCCCCGCCAGAAGACACCCGATCTCACGCTACCCACGCTCGACCATGGCGAATTCGACCTGTCCGCCGAGACGTCTGAGCGCGGCACGGTGTTGTGCTTCTACCGGGGGCTGCATTGCCCGATCTGCGCGAGCTACCTCACGGAGTTCCAGAAGCGCGTCGCTGATTTCGCCGACCGCGGCGTCGGGACGATCGCGATCAGTTCCGACGGCGAAGGCCGGGCCCGCGACATGGCCAAGAAGATAGGCGCCGACACCTTGCGCTTTGCTTACGACCTGCCGCTGTCGATCGCGCGGGAATGGGGCCTCTACATCTCCACCTCGCGCGGCAAGACGTCTATCGGGATCGAGGAACCAGCGCTGTTTTCCGAGCCCGGCCTGTTCATGGTGACGCCGGAACAGAGCCTTTACTATGGCTCGGTCCAGACAATGCCATTCGTGCGCCCCCACTTCTCGGAACTCGTGGGCGCACTCGATTTCGCCATCGAAAAGAACTATCCCGCCCGCGGCGAATACACCGGGCCCGTTTAGAACAGCTTGCCAAGAGCGACCGTGACTTCTGCCTTCGCGATCCTCTGCGGCGCACGGCCCTGGGGCAGAGCCGCCGGTAGGGCGTTCCAGCTCCCCGCTGCGATGCCGGGGCTGGGCACGAGGGTGGAAGGCCCTCGCTGATCCGGAGTGATCTGCATCCCTAGCCCGTTGACCTTTCTTCGGCGGGGAGCCTTTGGCCGCATTATGTCACTCGCTTTGTGGAAGACAAACTGAGAACAGCAGGGTGATGTGTTCTCGAGACGCGTGAACCGGCGCTTTGGACCGGCCCGATGCTCCGGGCGGAGGGGTCACACGTTCAGCATTTCGACGCCAAGGACAGCCCAGCGATCTCATTCGATCAGGTAGTCGGTCGATGAGGTCACTTTGGTGGAACCGATCGATGGATGTCGGCGGATGCTACAACGGCACACCGTCGTCAACCGACCAGGTAGGCAAACGAACCCAAACGCGACCGGCCTTGCGCAATTGGTGCACGTGAAGTGTTGAAGGTTTGCATCGTGGGGAGAGCGATGTGCAAAACTCCTAGCTTGTGAGGCGCGTGTCTTCCATGGTGCGATGAGGCAGCAATAGGGTTCGACCATGGCATTGACCAATTCCTCTAGGGGCTACGGCACTCCGACCAAGATTTTCCATTGGCTCATCGTGCTCCTATTCGCTTTGCAATATGTCGGTGGAAATATAATGACCAGCATCGACTTCAATTCAAGCTATGCGGGCATAAGCACGAACACCTACTTCAACTGGCATAAATCTCTGGGGCTTGTAGCGCTCATTGTGGCGGTCCTCCGGCTCATAAACCGGCAATTAGGTGAATTGCCGCCCTGGGCATCAACGCTGTCAACCGGCGAGCGGAATTTTGTCCACCGGGTTGAGCAGGTCTTCTATTTGGCAATGTTCATAATGCCGATAACCGGCTGGCTCTATGTGATGTGGGGGAATTACGGAGTGAACCTGTTTGGCGTATGGGAAATGCCACGCCCGCTGCCACGAGACAACACGCTTCGCGATGTGGCGAAATGGGCCCATATTGCCGCCGGCTGGGTATTGCTGGCCGCCATTGTGGGGCACGTTAGCCTGGTCCTGTGGCATCAACTGATAAAAAAGGATCGATTACTAAAGCGCATGATGTGAGACGCATAGGCGCCCGTGTCGGCAACGCAAAAGGACCTCAATGCAATAGCGAAGTTCGAACGCGACGAACGGCCGGTCGAAGTCCCAAGAGCACTTCGTTGACGATCTGCTTCCGTCGCACTGAAACCTGCTTCATCTGCCAGGCGCCGCTGGAATTCTCCGAAGCGGGCTTCCAGGCCGGGGGGCTTGGATCAAGCAACTTAAATGTTTCGGCTGTCGCAAGAGTTGGCAGCATGCTGCCACCAGACATGAATCGACGGCGGGAGTTGGAGTAAGGGAACAACCGTCGGAGGGAGGTCGTGGCTGGCCTGTCCTGGGGCCCGAGGTGCAGCAGGACGTGCTGAAGGGGATCCTTTAGCTTGCCGGGCCCGTACGGCTCACTTGGGTTCGTGCAAATTCGCTCGGCCTCGCGTTGGTGTGCTCCTCTTTCGGTTGGTACTTAGTGTGTGGGATCAGAACGCGCGGTCTCCAAGTGTGGCCATCTGAGTAGCGGGTTCCCGTCTCACCTGCCCTGTTTGGCGGCCAGGATTGGCCAACACCCTTCCTTACGAAGTCACGTCAGATGCCCCACAGATGCAGACGCCGGGCATCCTAAGGGTTCGGCAGAGCCCAACTTTTGTCCCTTGTATCTCTCGAAAACCAAGTGGCAACATATCGATCAGGAGCGCATGAGGGCTTTGTGGCGCAGGGACGCGGCGCATTGGCTGCGGCTTTTGGATGGGGGGCACGGGCAATCTCTGATCGCAATTTCGAGCACATGACGAAGGCTGAGGTTATCGCCGCGCAGCGGGCTTGGGCTAGGTTTGTCACCGAGCAAGATGTCGAAGGTCTCTTGGAGCTTTACGATTTTGGAACGCCGGACGAACCCCTCCTCTTCAAACCGACCTTGGCCGATGTGATCCGGCTCGATATGGCCGGTACGCGATCGTACTTCGTTGGAGGCGATCCGAACTATCCCAACGACCACGGCTTCCTCAATCGAGGATGGACGCGTGTGGAGTTTCAAAGTGCTGTAGGACCGATCCTAAAGGCGGGGGGTCTCGGCTATAAGGATATGGGTCACTACACTTTCATCGATAAAGAGGGCAACGCGACTCGAGCGGACTATACCTTTGCCTATCACAAGATTGGTGGGCGGGTTCTGATCTCGCTGCACCACTCTTCCCTGACATGGCTGCCCCCTGTCGGGGCCTGAACCACCCTTAGAACTGGCGCACGGGAAAGGGCAGTCCACGCGGAGTGGGGTCTGCTGATTTCGGAGAGACGTTGGCGGGTCACGTCCCGGCCTCTGGCAGAGGAAGAGCCCTCACCCCCGCCAAATCGTTGAGATCGTAGTCTCACAAGAAGCATACCCCGTTCCGAGCGATCCGATGGCCGGCAGGGACAGTCAATCTGGGCATAGAGGCGTGCGACGTGACCCGAAGGCGGATCTGTGCCGCGTTTGACGGGGTGCCATCTGATTGAGTTGGACCCACAAGGGGGCTCGTCGCGTCAGACGCAATGTGTCCACCGACGACCAACTCCGCTGCCGTAGCGCCCTGCGCGGCAACCCCGGAACGTACCGTGAGCCTGGGCGGAGCGACTTCACGTCCCATCGAGTGGTCAGAGCATAGGGGACGTGAGACCGGTCGCCCGGCTTTTGGCATGGGGCGCGCTGTTCAATTGTTGGGCAAGCATGCGGTGCATGTGCAGTGTTGGGCTTCTTGCACTTCCGCGATGGTCGTTGTGGCGAGGCGATCAATGAGGCTTTGTTCGATGCTTTCGATCACGCTTGAGACGCGCAGGTGCAGAGCGTGTTCGACCG
>JBCBMY010000022.1:0-90718 GCA_039822045.1 Pseudomonadota bacterium
GAAGATCGTCTGAGTAAGGTCTCGTCATCCATGCTGGCCTCCTCCACCAGTATGGAGTCTGAATCACAAGCGAACCCAGATGGGAATCCCAATTCGATTCAGACAAAACCTGAAACGCTCTAGGCCTCCCGGCACTCCAACGTGGGATGCAGGTCGTGGGCGCCTGAGCTTCTGACACCTCGGTCTACTGCTGATCTCCAATGTGCGGCGGCATCTTCAGGCCATCGGCCTCGAGCTCGTCTTGATCCCAATAGGCGATGTAGATGCCCTCGGGCTCGCGCGTGTCGGTCATCTTCTCGATGATCTCGGGCGGACGCGTGATCCGGGTGTGGTGCTGGCGTGCCCAAGCAAAGTGCAGCGACTTGAGCCGCTCGATCTGGTCCCGATGCTCGGGGCTGTCGCCCAGGTCGTGCAGTTCGTCGGGGTCGCTCTCAAGATCGAAGAGCAGTGGGCGCATAGTCTCGACATGGATGTACTTCCAACGCCCATCGAACACCATCACGAGGCGCGCGTCGCTTTGATCCACATTGGCAGCGCGGCGGGCATCTCGGGTCGCGTAGTCGTACTCTGAGATGCAGTGATCCCGCCATTCCGTGTCGACCCCGTGAAGAAGTGGCTGAAGGGAGCGACCTTCGAACACATGGGGCTTGGCCGGCCCCCCCAGGACCTCCTGGAATGTTGGCGCAAGATCGATGCCCTCGATCAGCGCCTCACTTGCCGTGCCGCGGGTCGCATCAGCCTCTGCTCGGGGATCATAAACAATCAGAGGGATACGGGCTGAGCAGTCGTAGAACAGGTCTTTCTCACCAAGCCAGTGATCGCCCATGTTGTCGCCATGGTCGGAGCAGAACACGACCATCGTATCGTCCATGCGCCCGCTGCTCTCGAGGTAGTCGAACAGGCGGCCGATATTGTCGTCGAGTTCCTTGATGAGGCCCATGTAGACCGGCGCCACCACATCGCGAACGTCGTCCCGGGCAAAGCTCCTGCAGATCCTGGTGTTGGCCCAGGTTTGCATGAGCGGATGCGTATGCTCCTCGTCGCGCCTGTTGACCGGCGGCACATCCTGCGCGGAGTACATGTCGTTGTAGGGAGCCGGGGCCAGATAGGGCCAGTGCGGCTTGATATAGCTCAGGTGACAGAGCCAGGGGCGTTCACCTTGGGACTCAATAAACTCGATGCCCCTGGTCGTCAGCCATGCAGTCTCTGAGTGCTCTTTGGGTACGCGCGCGGGCAAGGGTGCGGATTCCAGCAGCCAGCCGGATTTCTTCTCGCCGTTTGCCCCGATCGCCGTGTTGGCCCACTCCTCCCACGGGGTCTCGCCGCCCATGCCGTGGTCGCGAAGATACTGCTCGTAATCTTCGGCGTGGCGGTTCTTGTCGGTCGCGGCATTGGTGCCGTCGTCGCGAACGAAGACCTCGAATCCGCACTCGCTGACCAGCGCGCCGATCGTGCTCTTGGGCTCGATCCCGAGACGCTTCATCCCCTCGAGATCCGCCCTCATATGCGTCTTGCCGACCAGGGTGCTCGCAACACCAATCTCACGCAGATGGTCACCCAGGGTCGGCTCGCCTACGCGCAACGGGAAGCCGTTCCACGTGGCGCCATGGCTGCGCACGTAGCGCCCTGTGTAGAAGCTCATCCGGCTTGGACCGCAAATCGGCGACTGAACATAGGCTCGGTCGAAGCGCACACCCTTGGCGGCGAGGCGATCGAGGTTGGGCGTCTCGATGTGGGTGGCGCCGTAGCAGCTGAGGTAGTCCCAGCGCAGCTGGTCGGCCATAATCCACAAGACGTTCATCGAAGACCCACCCTGTTTTCGTTGCACTTCCGCTCACGTCCGCGAAGAGAGGGCAGCACGGCCGTCTATCACGGGTCCATGGCCCATCCCGGCAAAGCTACCGGGGAGGAATGAAGAGCCCCTCGGACTTCAGTATTTCAATGTTCTCAGCCTCGCGCGCCATTGCGCGCTGGATCGCGGGTCGCTCGTTGCTCAGGTGGAAATGTTGCCGGAGGTTGGGGTAGTCCGTATCCGGATAGCCGACGCCTGTGATCCGACCCCACACCCAATAAAGATAGCCGTCGACGGCCGACCACGTGTCGCCATACCACCAGGGCCCGTTCGTAAGACGCGCTTCGACCATGTCCATCAGCTTGTTCATTGCAGCGATGCCGACGGGGCGCACGATCTCGAACGACAGCGCTTTGTCCGCGATGAATTTCAGCGGCATCGCCACACGCGTTACCGTCGGATGCACCGTGGCCGAAAAGAAGGCCAAGTCAGCGGTTTGCAGGAGCGCCTCGTAGGTCCCCGTCGTCTTGGGAAGGAGGTTCGCTTCGGGGTACTCAGCGTTGAGCCAGCTCAGGATCGCGACGTTTTCCGTCAGCGGCGCGCCGTCGATCAAGAGGGTCGGGACCTTGCCCTTTGGGTTTAGCTTAAGGAATTCAGGCGAGTTCTGCTGATTGGCCGCGGTTCGCACCAGGTGGGTCTCGAACGGCACACCGATTTCCTCCAACGCGATGGTTGGGACACGGGCGCACGTGTTCGGCGCAACAAAAAGCTCCACTTCAGGCATTGAAAGAAGTCTTAATCTAGCTATTACTGGATAGACAAGAGAAAAATCGATATTTTGATCTCAGCTCAAGACGCGCGGTCAGACGCCGATGGGCGAGGGTCAAATGGGACGTCACCTAGGGAGGAAGACGATGTCACCAAGAATAATCGTGGGACTGGCTGCAGCTCTGTGTCTGGCATCCGGGGCGCAGGCCCAGAGCATTCTGACGGCCGAGACGGCGGCCCCCAACACGACACCCGGGATCTCGATCATCTCGCTGTCAGAGGCCGCCGCCAAGGCCGGCATAGCCGACATCCAGGTGACCTCGGGCCAAACCCTGACAAACTCGGTTCAGAACGTGGCAGAGGGTAAAACCGATATTGCGGCCTCACCGTTCATCCTGCCTTTCTTCTTGTCGCGCGGTGTCGGTCCCTATGCGGGCGTCGGTGCGGAAGCGGGTGCGGAACTCGCGAGCAACCTTGCGGTTCTTTATACCTATCGGATCTCGGTCCAGGGGCTGATTGCCTATGACAGCGCCGGGATCAGCGGCTGGGACGGGATCGAAGGCAAGACAATCTACAATGGCCCGCCGCGTGGTGCGGCCCTGTCAAACGCCCGGATCCTGATCAAGACCAATACTGGGCTCGAAGAGGGCAGCGGCTATAACGGCGTGCAGGTCAACTGGGGACAAGCGGTCAAGACGATGCAAGACGGCTCGGCGGACGCATTTGTGCTGCCGATGTCCTTCCCCGACCCCCGGGTGTCGGCCGCTTTGGCTTCGGGCAATATCTCAATCTACTCCGTGTCAAATGAGGTGTTCGAGAGCGACGCGTTCAACAATGTTGCGAACCTGCCGGGCACGGTGAAGTTCTCGATGCCCGTGGCCGACATGGGCTATGGCAACGGCGTCACAATCGTGTCCGAGGATGACACCTTCCGCGGGCCGGGTACCGTGGGCGCCGACCTCGTCAATGTCAGCATGGATTTCGACATGGCCAAGGCTCTGACGACGGCGTTCATCGACAACATCGAGACGATCTATCACGCCAAGGCGCCCTTTATGCCCGTCACGTGGCATGGCGAAACAGACATTGCCATCACCGATATGTGCGGGCCGAACCCGGTCAAGTACCATCCCGGCGCCGTCGCAGCGTGGGAAGAAGCGGGCTATTCCCTGCCTGACTGCGCAAAGTAGGTACTCGCCGTTTGGTCGGGCGCACCTCTCGCGCCCGGCTCCCTCGGACGGGTGAGGCAGGCCATGGCCAACGCATCGATCCAGCCAGACCAAGATCGCGCATTTTCGCTGCGCCTGCTCTACGTGCTGTCGGTTTCGATGGTCCTTGTCGGGCTCATCAACTCGACGCCGGGGATTCCCGGCTACGACGCGTGGGTGGCGGGGCTCTTGGGCCAGGACGGTGCCAAGCTGCGCAAGTTTCCGTTTGAGTGGTTCTACCCGCTGTTCTTCGCCCTGATGATGCTGATCGTCGTTCTGAAGCACTCGATCTGGCGCGCGTGGCAGAACAGATCACCCGCCAGACGGCGCTTCGGCCTGGTTCTCGACATCGCTCTTGTCGCAATGGCGTCCACGATCTCGGTGACCTACCTCGTCGAGATCGAGTCCATCTGCCTTATCGACCGGATCACCGGGGATCGGGCGCGTCTCATCGAAGAGAGCCTGGCTGCTGCCGCGGCATTCAATGAGAGCTTCGGGCTTCCTGCGCCGACCACCGTCGAAGATCCGCAGTGCGTGAACACTACTGGCGGCTGGCTCGTGCTGATCGTCGGCCTCGCGATCGTAGTATTCCTTTCCTACAATGTGAAAGTGTGGGGCTTGCCACTGGTGATCGTGGCCATCCTGGTGTCGGCCTACACCATCCTCACGGTGCTCGTCTGGTACTTCTACGGTGTCGAGGACATCAACAAGTACTTCGTCACCAAGCTGGCCGGAGAGCCGCGAATGCTGGCCGACGGTCGCCCGCGCGTGCACGACGTTCTTGTCAACAACGCGTCCGGCCTTCTGGGACGATTCATGGACATCGTCCTGAACACGATCTTTCCCTATCTGGTGCTGGGCTCGCTGTTCGGAAGCTCTGCGGGGGGGCGCTCGTTGATCAAGGTCGCATTCCGCTGGACCCGCCATTTGCGGGGCGGGCCGGCACATGCAGCGATCGTGTCGTCGGCCATGTTCGGAACGATCTCTGGCGGGCCGATCGTTAACGTTCTCTCAACAGGGGTTCTGACGATCCCCATGATGCTCAAACGCGGGTTCTCCAAAGTGTTTGCTGGCGGCGTTGAAGCGGCCGCGTCATCGGGGGGCTCGATCATGCCGCCGGTGATGGGGGTTGCCGCGTTCGTGCTCGCGTCGCTCACGGCCATCCCCTATTCGAGCGTGATCATCGCCGCAATCATTCCAGCGTTGGCCTATTTCTTTTGCCTTTTTCTGTCGGCCGTCTTCCAATCCCGAAAGCAGAACATCACCGCCATTGGTGAAATCACCGACGAGATGAATCTGAACCGTCAGGATTACCTGAACCTCCTGATGATCTTCGGCCCGATCTTGCTGATCCTGGCCCTGCTTTTGACCCCCAAGGACGCGGTCGGCTGCGGCCTTCTGGGCGTAGTGCTCGGAGCGGAGCGGATCCTGACCGACACCGGCTGTCAGGTACAGAGCCTCAGCTGGCTCCAGCAAGCCATCCAGAACGCTGCCGGAGCCGCAGGGGCCGCTGGATGGTGGGCGGTCATGCTGCTGCTCGTGTTGCTCTTTCTCGATCCCGACGTCCGCGCTCGCCCTCGCAAGATCGTCGATGCGCTGTCGGATGCCGGCGTGCTGATCTCGACGCTCTACCTGATGTTCCTCGCCGTCTCGATCATCGATTTCTGCCTGTCCTTCACCGGTCTGCCGGTGTTTCTGTCCCTCGATGTCTTGGCCTGGCTGAACAGCCTGAACCTGGGGGGCAGCGGGTCGCAGTTCTTCCAGTTCACGGCCCTGCTCCTGACGATGCTCCTAGCCGTGCTCTTGGGCATGGGCATGCCGGCGGTGCCCGCCTACATCAACGCAGCTCTGCTCATGGGCCCTGTGCTGGCGGGCCTCGGCCTGTCGCTCTTCACGGCGCATATGTTCATCTTCTATTTCGCAGTGGCCAGCGCGATCACGCCACCGGTGGCGTTGGCCGCGTTTGCCGCGGCGACGATCACCAAGGCAGAGCCGATGGCGACCGCATTCTCCGCTGTCAGATCGGGGATCGTGATGTTTGTGGTGCCGTTCGTTTTTGCCTTCCACCCGGAGCTTCTGCTCATCGACGAGGCCGTTCTGGATCCGCAGTCAGCCGGAGGCGCTGGATTTCTGCCAGGCTATGATGGGCAGGTTGCATTGGGTGCGTTTGCGCTGTTGCTATTGCGGTTCGTTGTTGCGCTCTACCTCTTGTCGTCGGCCCTGGCCGGCTTTGACCGGCGGTCTCTCGCCCCCTGGGAAATTGCCCTACGACTGGTTCTGGCAGTTCTCTTGATGATGAAGGCCGAGGTCATCTGGATTGGTGCAGGGCTTGCGGCGCTTGCGACAATGGTCGCGCACAGGCGGCCCCTACCGCACGCGAGATCGACTTAGGTTTATCGGCCGAAGGTCCGACCGACACCCAACGAATTACCTCTTCTTCATCGTGAGGCGACTTAGACGATAGGGAGGCACAACGAACGCCGCCCGACATTCGGACGCACGGCAACGCGTTAGTTCGAACGATCAACGCAGCGGTTGCTTCAACGCGATCGATTGCAATGTTCGGGGGATTTCAGCTGTGAGTGCCATGCTCGTAAGAGACAATCACAAAGCCAGCACCACCAATCGAACCTTGAAATGGTTCGCGGAAACGAAAGGAGCGGTGAACCGCTCCTCTCATGGCACTCGTACTGCACCTAGGCCGAAGCCATTCAAGTTTCATGCACTCCACCAGCGCTTCCAAGATCCACCAAGGAGATGAAGCTTGGAGCTGGCGGTATCACAGGAGCGACTGGCGTTACGTGATCGGGCCCTGGGACGGACGTGGAAGCCACGCTTTTGAACGCCGCACAGGGATTGGTTGCAGACAAAAGAGCGGGATCGGCCAACCCACGTACCACCACACACGCCGCGAGGATCGACTGCACGCCGCTGCCCGCAGCGCAGCCAACCCAGCAAGATCGAGAGGGTCCCAGACCTCCCCAACTCGGCACCAAAGCCGTCACATCGTTACCCCCTAGCTTCCTGCGTGGCCGCGACATCATCACGCGCGACCCATCCACCCCCAGAGATCGAAGCGGCTTTGGACCCAGTCTTCAAACGTTTTCTTTCCGGTTTTTCGCCCTGGAAACGCAAGATTTGGTGTTCCTCGACCCTCACTGGCCGACAGGCATTGGGAGCGGACGCCGAGCATGTTCCGTGTGGGCCAGGGCATAGGCCCGAAAGACCATTGGCTAGATGTCTTGATGATCGATGGCGATCTTTTTCGCTCCGAAAGTCAGCCGTCGCGGGACCAAGGCCGATCCATAGACCGAGAAGGCGACGAATCGGAGAGGTAGGACTCAATCAGCCTGTCCATCGCCCGGCGGGCCAGCCGACTGTGCGCACGGGAGTAGCCAAGGCTCGCAACGAAGCTCCAATGCGCATGCATCATGGAAACGAAAATGAAAGACAGCTCTTCGCAGGCATGGCCATCGAGTGCGGGATGGGCAATCGCCAGCTCATGCGCGATTACCTGACCAAGCGTCTTGTATTGATCACACAGCCGCTTCTTCAGCTCTTCTGAGCCGACGGCATAGGCAAGGAGCGAGTCGTAGGCTTCCAGATTGTCTGGCATCGGATGCTCTTCCGCCAGATCAAAGAAGAAATCCAAGAAGAACTTCAGACGTTCAACTTGGGCGATGTCTACAATACCCGCTATCAGGATCTCGCGGTAGCCGTTCCCAAGAAACTCGCACAATTCCACAATCAACGTATCGAGGTCGGCGAAGTAATATCGGACCAATTGCCGGGAAAGACCGGCCTCCTTCGCGACAGCCTCAAAAGAGAGCGCTTGAAGGCCCTGCCCTTTGATCAGAGTCGTCGCGCCGCGCAGGATCTGACTCTTCTTATCCTGTGCTGGGCTGTTCCCGCTCACGCGTTCATGTCCCTCGTCCGAGCCATCCCGCCGAGTAGTCGCCGGAGATTCTGGCGATGCGACGCAACGGGCTTGCCAAAAGATGGGCGCATCGGAGCGGGGGAATTTGGATCGCGGCGAGAACACTCGGTGTGTGCGGTGGCTGTTCTTACCGCGTTGAGCTTGCTCAAGGTCGGGGCGGCGCACATCGGGGCTGGTTCGGAGATGGGTAGACGCCAACGGGCCCCGATCAACACACTCTGGCCCGAACGACCGACCTCACCGCATGATGTGAACGGAACACGGGGCGCGCCGGGCCACGCGCGCGGCAGTCGAACCGAGAAAGTAGTCCATCGCATTGGGGTGATGGGCGGCAACGAGGATCAGATCGGTCCCGTTGTCGTCGGCATACTCCGCAATCTTCACGCCGGCCTTTCCCTGAGCGATGGCCACATCGATCTCTGCGGCATCTCCCGCCGCCTCCCTGAGCTTGGCGCGGATCTTGTCGGTCAGGTGGTTCTCGACTTTGGGCGTGACCAGCTCGGCGGCGAACGCGGGGATCTGCTCCAAAACCGTCAGCAGGGTGATCCGCCCCTCGGGCGCCATCAGTTTGCGCGCAAGATCGATCTTCTGCGCAATGAGCGGTTCGTGGTCGATTGCGACCGGGATCAGAATGGACTTGAACATGGTCAGTCTCCTACGCGCGTGTTCAGCCGCCAGCGGCCAGTCGCTCGGCCACCTCTACATGTTGCATGGGCACCGACAGCCCTTCTGCACGGGCGCGCGCAAGTGCCGCGAGGCGGCGCGTGCCGGGCAACCGCGCGCCGTCGAGCGCCTCGATCTGATCGAGGAGCATCTCCAGGCGCGTGGCAAAGTCTCCGCCGTGGCCGGGCCGGATCGCGATCATCGTTTGCCCGACGCGCGGGGCCGGACCGCCGGCCGCAAAAAACGACGACGCTTCGGAGCTAAAGGCCGCCCCGGTGAAAACCGCTGCCAGCACCTCGACCATCAGGGCGAGTGCGGTGCCCTTGGCCTCGCCTATGGGCACCATGGTGCCAGCGAGGGCAGCCTCGGGGTTGGTCGTCGGCTGTCCCGTCGCATCGAGCGCCCAGCCCTCGGGGATGCGTTTGCCCGCCTTCTGCGCCGCCATAACCTTGCCGCGCGCGGCCACCGAGAGGGACAGGTCGATGACCAGCGGCTCGGCGCCGTGCCGCGGGACAGCAAAGGCGATGGGGTTTGTGCCGAACAGAGCCTCGCGGGCGCCCCAGGGTGCGATCGCCTTGGGTGTGTTGGCCACCATGATCCCGATGAGGCCAGTACGGGCGATGCGGTCGACCTGGACCGAGAGCGCTCCGCAATGGTGCGAGTTGGTGACGGCCATGACCGCGACGCCGGCTTCCTCGGCGGCCGAGAGCCCCGCAGAGCGCGCCGCGTCAAGCGCTGGATAGGCGAAACCGCAGTCGGCGTCGGTCAGAAACGAGGCTGTGCCCCGCGCCCGGGTCGTGACGTGCGCGGCGCAATTCACCTTGCCGGAGCGAGCCTGCGCGGCGTAGTCGGCCACGCGCGAGAAACCGTGGCCCACCTGCCCCTCCGCCTCCGCCGCAACGAGCGCCGACGCGACCGACGCAGCGGCGTCCGCAGCAACTCCGGTCGCAGCAAACGCGCGTTCCAGGAGCGCCTCTCCCTCGGCAATCGTCAGATTGACTGTATCGGTCACGCAGCCCTCGATGTCTCGCACGGCCCCGGTGCGTGACCCGCTCGACGGATCATGCGCTACGGTAGAGTTTCGTCATCGAGAACTCGCGATGGCCCAGCGCCTCGGCCGCGGTGTGCCGCCCGTTCGCTGTGCGCCGGATCATGTCGATGAGTGCGTCGCCGGCCTCGTCGATCGTCATCTCGCGCCGCAGAACGCCGCTCACATCAACGTCTACATGCTCAGACATCGTTCGAACCGTGCGCGGGTTGGCCGTGATCTTGATGACTGGAACAATCGGGTTGCCGACGACATTGCCCTGCCCGGTCGGGAAGGTGTGAACCACCGCCCCGCCCGCAGCCATGAGCGTCACGCATTCGGCGGCAGCGGACGAGCTGTCCATGAAGTAGAGGCCTGCGCCCGATGCCGGCTGCTCAGCAGGCTCAAGGATGTCGATATATTGCGAGGTTCGGCCGATCTTCTCGAGGTTGCCGAGCGCCTTCTCCTCGATCGTTGTAAGCCCCCCCTCGATGTTGCCCTTCGTCGGCTGGCTGTCGGACAGATCGTCGGTTTGGTGGGCGAAGATCACGTCGTCCTGATAGGCCTTCCACATTGCGTACCAGCGCGCGCCAACCTCCTCATTGACCGCACGCTTCTGGCAAATGTGCTCGGCGCCGGTGATCTCGGATGTCTCGCCGAAGAACCCGGTGATCCCTTCGGGCAGAAGCTTGTCGTACATGTTGCCAACCGTGGGGCACGATCCAAGGCCCGTGGTCGTGTCGCTCTCGCCGCACTTGGTGGAGACCCAGAGCTCTTTCACCGAGCATTCCTCGCGGTCTAGCTCGGTGGCCCAGTGCACGAACTCCTTGGCCTTCCAACTTGCGGCACGGATGGTCTCAAAATCACCGTTCTGCTCGATGGAGAATTCGGCCACAGGCTTGCCCGTCTCACGAATGCCGTCGGCGATCTTCCTTGTCCAACCCGGCTCGATCCCGATCACCACAACCGCGGCCACGTTGGGGTTCGCCCCCGTGCCGATCATCGTCCGGAAGTGCAGCTCCAGATCCTCGCCGAACTGCAGCCTGCCATAGGCGTGGGGGATCGCCAGCGTTCCCTTGACGTTGTTGGCGACCGCCTCGCACGCGGCGTTGGAGATATCGTCGACCGGCAGGATGAGCACATGGTTGCGCACGCCCACCCGACCGTTTTCGCGGCGAAAGCCCTTGAACGTGATGTTGGAATATCTCGACATCGGGTCGGCTCCTTACCAGCGCTTGGTTTTGAGGTTGTGGGTGTGAACGTGCCCGCCCTTGCCGACATCGCCGACCATCTTGCCGATGTCCTCGCCATACTTGACCGCTGTGTCGCCAGACTTGAGATCGGCCAGGGCGATCTTGTGCCCGATCGGGACATCGTCGTTAGCGGTCAGGCGGAAGGTGGAATTGTCATGGGTGATGCAGCACAGCATATCGGTTCCGGCCGTCAGCCCCTCGACGACCACGACGCCTACATTGTCAGCCTCTTCGTGGACTAGGAGATGCGGGATCTCATTCGGGATAGGGTTTGACATGGGCGTCTCCGGGGTCGTTCAGGGTTTGAGAATGATCTTGGGGGCGGGCACGCGGCCGGCGCGAATGTCGGCAAAGGCCGCCGCGCCCTCGGACAAGGGACGTGTCTCCACCCAGTCCAGCGGGCCCAGGCGACCGTCGAACATGGCGGCACAGGTGTCACGAAAGTCCTGCATCGTGTAGGTGTATGTGCCGATGAAGGTGATCTCCTGCAAGGTGAGGCGACGGATATCGAGCCCGCCAGACCCGCCGCCAAGCCCCACATGCACAATGACGCCGCCAGGGCGTGCAACGGCAGAGGCGGTCGCACGGGTCGCATCGATGCCAACGGCATCCACCACGAGATCGACCGTCTGGCCCTGCGACGAGCTATCCCTCACCGAGATGCGTGGCCCCAAATCAAGCGCGGCACGGCGCACAGGGTTCGGCTCGGACAACGTTACCGCTTCGGCGCCTTGCGCCAGAAGCGCGAGCGCTGCGGCCACGCCGATGGCGCCGCCGCCGATTACGTGTGCCTGCCCCACTCGCCCAAGTGCTTCGACGCCGAGCCGCACCGAATGCCAACTCACCGATAGAGGTTCTGCAAGCGCCGCTGTCTCAAGCGAGACACTGTCAGGCACCGCCACCAAGTTTCGCTCTGGAATTGCCACGTACTGTGCAAATGCGCCCTCGCGTGGCGGCATCGAGATGATCTGGCGGTCGGGGCTGAGATTCTCGCGGCCCGCCCTCACATAGGGACAGTCAACCGGCGTCACGAGGGGGTTGATGGTCACCCGTTCGCCATCCCTCGGGCCGCCTTCGATGACCCCCGCTGCTTCGTGGCCCAGAGTCAGCGGCGCAGGGCGCCGATCATCATGGCCGAGATAGGCGTGCATGTCCGAGCCACAGATCCCGACGCTATCGATCCGGACCAAGTGGTCTTCCGAACCGGCCACCGGGTCTGGCGCATCGCGGAGCTCAAGCGTCTCTGGCGCGGTGTAGACGAGCGCCTTCATTTTGCGGTGAACCCTCCGTCCACCATCAGAACCTGGCCTGTCACATAGGCCGACATGTTGGAGCACAGGAAGAGGAGCGGACCGTCGATGTCTTCGGGCTCCCCGTTCCGCCCGATGCAGGTTTGCGCCGCGTTGCGGGCCGCGCGCTCCGGGTCGGCGAAGACGGGGGCCGTCAGCTCGGTGCGGAAGAAGCCCGGGCCCAATGCATTCACGCAGATCCCGAAGCGCGACCAGGCTTCGGCCATCGCGCGGGTCAACTGCGCCACGCCGCCCTTCGATGCGCCATAGGCCACGCCACCGGGGAACGCGCGGAAGGATTGCAGCGAGGCAAAGTTAACGATCCGTCCCCAACCCTTGCTTTGCATGGCCGGAACAAGCTCCTGCGCGAGGAAAAACGGGACCGACAAGTTGATCGACAGGGTCGCCTCCCATCCCTTTCCCGTTACTTCCCCGGCCGGCTCCCGCGTGTTGAGCCCCGCCGCATTGACCAGGATATCAGGCGGACCGAAGGGATCGGAGGCGCGTTTGGCGCATTCGGGCAGGCCCTCCTGGTCCGACAGATCGAACGGCAGAGCTGAAACGCGCTGCCGGGCTTTGCCGACGAGGTCCTCCAGCGCGCCGGCCCGCCGCGCCACCGCAACCACGGAGGCCCCTGCCTCCGCAAGTACCAGCGCCGCCTGACGGCCAAGGCCCGAACTCGCGCCGGTCACGCAGGCCACGTGCCCTGTCAGGTCCGGAAGGCCTGGCTGCGCCATGGTCAATCCTCGGCCGTCAGGTCGAACTTCTCGTTCGGGAAGAACTTGCGAAGACGGATGTCCGCGGTGCGGGCGTGCCCTTCCATCCCTTCCAGCCGCGCGATGCGGGCCGTGGCCTGCGCAATCGGTTTGGCGCCGTCCCGCGTCGAGCGCTGCCACGTGACGATCTTCATGTATTTGTGGACAGATAGCCCACCAGTGTAGGTCGCCGCCCGCGAGGTCGGCAGAACATGGTTCGTGCCCGACGCCTTGTCTCCAAAGGCCACGGTCGTCTCCTCGCCCAGGAACAGCGAGCCGTAGCAGGTCAGGCGGTCGAGCCACCAGTCGAGGTCATCGGCCATGACCGTCAGGTGCTCGGGCGCGTAGTCGTCCGACGTTGCGGCCATCTCCTCGCGGTCGGCACACAGGATCACCTCAGCATAGTCCCGCCAGGCGGCCGTCGCGTTGTCGCGGTTCACCTCTGGCAGCGTCTCGATGAGCTTGGGGACCAGCGCGAGGATCTCCTCGGCGAGCGGGCGATGATCGGTCACGAGCCAGACGGGCGAGTTGTAGCCATGTTCCGCCTGCCCGACGAGATCTGAGGCGACGATCATGGGATCTGCAGATTTGTCGGCCAGGATCAGGCTGTCCGTTGGCCCGGCAATCATGTCGATGCCGACGCGCCCGAACAGGATACGTTTGGCCTCTGCAACAAACTGGTTTCCAGGCCCAACAAGAATGTTGGCCTTTGGGAGCCCAAAGAGGCCAAATGTCATTGCGGCCACGCCTTGCACACCGCCCATGGCCAAGATCTTGTCTGCACCGCAAATCTGTGCCGCGTAGACGATCGCCGGCGCGATCCCCACGCCCGGACGCGGCGGCGAGCACGCCACGATGTGCCCGCAGCCCGCGACTTTGGCCGTCGTTACCGTCATGATGGCGCTCGCGATGTGGGAATAGCGGCCGCCAGGCACGTAGCAGCCCGCCGCGTCCACGGGGATCGTCCTTTGCCCAGCAATCATGCCCGGCACGATTTCCACTTCGACGTTCTTCAGCGTGGCCTTCTGCGCCTCGGCGAAACGGCGTACGTTGTCGTGGGCAAACTCGATGTCGCGCCGCACCTTTTCCGGCACCAGATCCGCCGCCGCGGTGATCTCGTCGGCCGTAAGCAGGACATTGCCTTCGTACTTGTCGAACTTCGCCGCGTATTCCAGCGCCTTCGCATCTCCCCCCGCCTCGATGTCGTCGAGGATGCCAACCACCGTGTCATGCACGTCGGAGGCACCGCTACGGGCGGTGAGTGTGGCTTTCTTCAGGTACTCGCGGGTCATCTATGGCGGATCCTACTTGTAGATGTCAGGCAGAAGCGTGGTGGAGATCGCAGGAATGTAAGCGATCATCAACGTCACGATCAGCATGAAGAACACAAACGGGATGGCGCGCCACGCGATTTTGAGGATCGACTCCCCCGTGATCCCCGACACGACGAAAAGGTTGAGGCCAAGCGGCGGTGTGATGAAACCCACACCAAGCGCCGTAATCATCATGATACAAAACTGGACCTCGTTCATGCCGATATTGTCGGCAAGCGGCTTCAGAATGGGCGCGAGGATCACGATGTTGGGCGTCGTCTCCATCACGCAGCCGGCAAGGATTAGGATCAGCACCATCATACCTATCAGAACAAACTCGCTTTCGCTGACTGACGTGAGCGCACCGACGAAGCCCTGCGGAACCCCGATGATCGCGAGTGCCTCTGCCAGCGGGATCGAAAAGGCGATGATCGGCAGGATCACACCGTTCACCTTGGCGGAACTCACGAGCATCGCCGGGAAGTCCGACAGCTTCAGCGTGCCGATGATGAACCCGATGGCGATGGTCACAACGACGGCCACGGCGCCGGCCTCAGTTGGCGTCAGCCGCCCGGAGAAAATGCCGTAGAAAATGATCCCGGGTACAATGAAGGCATACCAGCCCGACTTGAGCGACTGCCAGAAGTTCGCCCGCCACTCCGCCGCTGTCATGATGCCGCCGCCCTCCCAGAGGTTCAGACGGTTCATCACGATATTGGTCACGAGAATGGAGATGAGGATCAGGATGCCGGGGATCAGCGCGGCAAGAAACAGGGTCGACACAGCGATCCCGAGTACGAGGCCGATAATGATGTAGGCGATGGACGGCGGGATCAGGATGCCGGTACAGGCGCCCGCGGCCACGAGCGCACAGGCATAGGGCCGCGGATAGCCGCTCTCCACGAGGCGGTCGATGGTCATTCGCCCCACCGCCGCGGCCCCCGCCGCATCCGAGCCTGAGATCGCAGCGAACATGCCGCAGACAAGCACGGTGGCCGAGCCAAATCCCCCTTTGGCCCAGCATGTAAGCGCCTCTGCCACGTCCAGAAACTTCTTCGACAGGCCAGTTCGGACAAGCACATCGCCTGTGAGGATGAAAAGCGGCACGGCCGTCAACGCGAAGGCGTCGATGCCCGAGAAGAGCTTTTCACCCATCAGGCTGAGGGGCAGTGCGCCGGACCAAACGAGCATCAGAACCGTCGAGGCCCCGATCGCTGCCCAGACTGGCACAGCCAGCGCCACGAGCACGACGAAGAGAATGACCGAGGCGTAGAAGTCCCACCCCAGTTCAAGGGTGGTGGCCTGCATCGTTTGCCACATCATGGCCGGGTCCCCTCAGTCGAACAGCTTGTCGCCTTCGTAAACGGGACGACCGTTACGAAGATCGGAGACGTCGCGCAGGAAGGATTGCACGAGACGGAAGATCACCAGGGCAAACCCGAAGGGCACCGCCATCAGGAACCAGACCTGGCTGACACGCAGGCCATGGGTGACCGAACCGAATTTCGCCGAGACATGGACCGCGTCGTAGGACCAGTAGAGCGCGATCACCGCCACGACAAACATCACAAGGTCGCCGAGGATGTAGAGGAGCGCCTTCACCGGCCGCGGCACGTAGTGCATCAACACGTCGATCCGGATGTGCCCTCGCTCCTTCACCGCCGCCGCCGCACCGATCCAGGCGAGATAGATGAACGAGTACCGCACGATCTCCTCGCCCCAGATCGAGGAATAGGAGAACATCTCACGCCGCACGACCTCGATGAACATCGTGCCCACCAACATCACGTAGAAAACCAGAAGGAGATATCGCTCTCCGTTCTTGTCGATCGCCGCATAGATCCCTGACATGGCTCTCCTCTCCGGATGTCGCGTGGGGCGCACCCGTCAGATCCGTCCCCGCCCAGGGCGTTGGGATTGGTGGCGGGCCGGCCCCCTGATCCGGCCCGCCGCGACGCCCTCAGGCGTCGTGTACGTAGTGGCGACCGGGCGTGCCTGCCGCTTCCTCGAGCTTGGCGAACACGTCCATCGAGCCAGCGAGATCGGTCTTGAACTGATCCCAGTCGCTGTTCTGATAGCCGCCCGCTTCCTGCCACTCGCCGAGTTGATCTTCATTGAGGCTGTGGAACTCGACGCCGTTGGAGATGAGTTCGGACATCGCATAAGCTCGCGCGGCCGGAACTTTGGCGAGGTTCTGGGCTTGTGTGATCTCACCGGCGAACTCGATCCCCTCCTGCACATCGGCAGGCAGCGAGTTGAACCATTCCAGGTTGATCGAATAGACCTGACTGTCTGGGACAGCCTGCGTGAAGGTCACGTGGCTCAGGATCTCGCCAAAGCCGAATACGTGCAGAGCGCCCACCGACGGGTCGAGCGCGTCGGCCACGCCCTGGCGAATGGCCGACGGGGTCTCACCCCAGGCCACGGGCGTCGGATTTGCACCAACCATCCGGTAGTATTGCTGCAGCATCGCCGACCCTGGCACGCGGAACTTCACGCCCGACATGTCGCCCGGCGTTATGATGGCGTTGCCGCCTTGACGCACGGCCACAACGCGCGGATCGATCACGATGTAGAACAGCGCCTTGAAGCCCGAGGCCGCAATCTTGGGGTCGACCTCGGACTTCCACGCGTCGGAGCTCGTCAGGTTGGTGAACCGCTGATTAGAACCGCAGAAGTACGGAAGGTTAATCAGATCTACGACGCTGGCGAACGGTGCGAAGTTCGACAAGGAGTGCTGGGCGCACTGGATCGTGCCCGACTGGACGGCCTGAGCCAGCGCCCCTCCCGCGCCAAGCTGGCCTCCCGGAGCAAGGCGCACATAGACCTTGCCGTTCGTCATATTCTGGATGTTTTCCTTCAGATCCAGTTGCATGATCGGGTAGCTGCGCGACGCGCCCAGGACATAGGCCGTGGCCAGAGTCATTACGTGCTCGGCGGCGTCTTGGCGTGCGCGTTCCTCGGCGGCCGTCTGTGCGGCGGCCTCGTCGGACCAGAGCACGCCCGCCGCGCCGGCAACCATTGCAGCTGTTAAGCTGCCGGTACCGGCAAGCTTGAGGAAATTGCGTCGCTCTGCCGAAGACGGCGCGCCCTTCTTGATGTCCATCGGAACTCCTCCCTGTCAGGTCCGAACGTTTTTCTTGTATTGCGTCAGTCGTCACTCCGGCCGGCCGCATCTGCCTCACGCTTCAGGATTCCGGCGACGAACGCGATCGAGGAGCCAAAGAGCACGATCGCCTCGGCAACGTTGCCTATCCAAGGCGTACCCGTAACGGCGCCAACGGTGACATTTGCGACGAAAAACGCGAGCAGCAGTGCTGCAATCAGGAACGCCATGGACAACCTCCTTCGTCCAACTTCGGCGATTCGCAAGCACTGTAAGCGCTTACATTGCGTCTCGCAAGCGCTTACGCTATAGGCAGCACCGCCCAGTGTGGAGGCTCATCGGCCGATGCATGACGACCCATCCTATGCCGCCCGGGGCCGCCAAAGGGCGACCGCGGTCCCAACGCTGGCCGATGTCGCACGGCACGCCAAAGTGTCGACGGCCACCGTGTCGCGCTGTCTGAACGCACCGGACCTCGTTGGAAAACCGACCCGTGAGCGGGTGATGGCTGCGGTGGCCGAGCTCGGCTACTCCCCGAACTTCAGCGCGCGGGCATTGGCGGCCAAACGTACAAACACCGTCGGCGCGGTCATCCCCACTATGGAGAACGCGATCTTCGCGCGCGGTCTTCAGGCTTTCCAGGAAGAGCTTGGGCGGCGCGGAAACACGCTGCTAGTCGCCTCCTCCTCGTACCAAGAAGACCTTGAGGCGGAGCAAATCCGGACGCTCGTTGCCCGCGGAGCCGACGCGCTCCTGATGATTGGCTATCATCGCGATGCTGCGGTGTACGAGTTCATCGCTCGGCGCAAGGTGCCCGCGCTGGTGGCCTGGAGTTTTGATTCCGACGAGCCCCACCCGGCCATCGGGTTCGACAATGCCCGGGCCATGGCCGGGCTCGCGCGACACGTCATTCACCTCGGCCACCGCAAACTCGGTGCAATCTCTGCCCCTACCGAGGCAAACGACCGCGCGCGCGGCCGCGTCGAGGGTGTGCAGCGGGCCATGGGCGAAACAGGGCTGGCCGCGGACAATCTCACACTCGTGCACACCCAGTACGGAATCGAAAGTGGAGAAGCCGCGTTCCGCAAAATCATCGCTGACGCTCCGGATACTACAGCGGTTCTGTGCGGCAACGACGTGCTCGCCATGGGCGCGCTCCGTGCGGCCAAGGCCGCCGGTTTGCGAGTGCCTGAGGACATCTCGATCACTGGGTTCGACGATATCGAACTGGCTACCCTGGCCGAGCCAAGCCTGACCACCGTCCATGTGCCCCATCGCGAAATGGGCCGCCGAGCCGCCGAAATGCTGTTGAGCATGGTTGCAGGCGACGCGTCCGACACGAGGGTGGAATTGGAGACCGATCTGCGCCTACGGGGCTCGCTCGGGCCGCCGCTAGGCTGACCCGCCGAGCGCGGGAGCTGCGATCCGTGTCGCTTACTGCAAGCAGAGTTCGCACTTCTGCAGCCGAGGCGGCATCCGGTTGTGCCATCTTGCCGTGGAGAGGGAGACCCACGATGACCGAGATGATCGCACGCCCCCGCGACAAGGCCCGGACGCGCGCCGGCGGCCGCTCTGCCCGCCGCGCGTTGCGCAGCGCACGTGACATCCAAATGCTGCCGGGTCTCGAGAGCCGACTGCCCCTGTGCGAAGTGATGGACGGCGCGCATGTCGAGCGCATTGACGCGGCATCGATGGACATACTTGAGAATGTCGGCGTCCAGTTTCGTGACCCGATCGCGCTCGCCGACTGGCGCCACGCAGGTGCCAAGGTCGAGGGTGAGATGGTCTATCTCGACCGTGGCCTCGTGCGCGACCTTATGGCGACGATCCCGTCGGATTTCACCTATCATGCGCGGAACCCAGCGAATTCGGTGCGCCTGGGAGGGCGCCATGCGATCTTCGTGCCGATGACCGGCGCCCCGTATCTGCGCGATTTGGAAGATCGCCGGCGCGCACCCACCCTCGACGATCTCGCAATGTTCCATAAACTGAGCCATATGCTGCCCGCGCTCCATTCCAGCGCGCACCATATCGTCGAGCCGATGGACCATCCGGTGAGCCATCGCCACCTGCGGATCACCTATTCCTCGATCAAGCACTCCGACAAGACGTTCATGGGAATGACCACGAGTCCCAAGAACGCTGAAGACGTCATGGACATGTGTGCGATTCTCTTCGGCGAGGACTTTCTCGAAGAGCACCCCGTAACCACCGGAAACTGCAATGGAAACTCGCCGCTGGTGTGGGACGAGACGATGCTTGGCGCAATGCGGGCGTTTTGTCGGCGCAACCAGCCTGTGCTCTGCTCACCGTTCGTCCTTGGCGGAGCCAACACACCCGCAAGCGTGCCCGCCACGGTGGCCCAGCTGAATGCCGAGGCGCTTTCTGCGCTTGCCTACACCCAAGTCATCCGCCGCGGCGCGCCGGCGATATACGGCCACTATCTCTCGACTGTCTCGATGAAGTCTGGCGCCCCGATGGCCGGAACACCCGAGATAAGTCTGATGAACTTCATGATCGGCCAGATGGCGCGCCATTACGGCGTGCCTTGGCGGACGTCGAATACGCTCGGCGGCGCAAAGACGTTCGACGCGCAGGCGGGCTATGAAAGCGCGACCACCCTGTCCTCCGTGCTGCATGCGGGCGCTAACTATATCTGGCACTCGGCAGGCTGGAATGAAGCCGGGATGCACTGTTCGATTGCGAAGTTCGTGGTGGATGCCGAGCAGTGCGCTATGGCCTACCGCATGGCCCAAGGCCCCGTATGGGACGATTTCGATCAGGCGCTTTCGGCGGTGCCCGATATTGGCCCGGGCGGTCACTATTTGGGGCATCCGCATACCCAGGAGAACTTTCAGACCGCTTTCTTCATGCCGGAGCTCTTCGACAACAACTCGGTCGAGCAGTGGGTCGCCGACGGGTCGAAAGAGATCACGACGCGGGCCTTGGACTATGCCCGAGCGATGCTCGCCGACTATGAGGAGCCGGCGCTTGATGCGGCCAAGGACGAGGCTCTGCGCGACTACATTGCCCGTCGCGAGCGCGAGATCCCTGCGGAAGATGCTTTGAATACAGAGTATTGACGGGCCGGAAGCGCCACTATTCGGCCGCAGCCCGCCATTCCTTCCAGCGAAGCAGTGCGTTCGCGCCGATATCCCGTATGGGCTGGGGCGGCAGGCGCGTTGGCTGGTCCTCAGCGGTGAAATGATCGGTGATCGGGCTTGTGGCTCCGCACGCCAGCTCCGCCGCGCCGATCCCGGTCAGTGTGCCACGGGCCGTGCCGAGCCCGTTCTGGACACATCCGGCAAACAGCCCCTCGTCGATCTCGCCCATCACAGCCACGCCGTTGCGCGACAGACAGAGATGCCCAGCCCAAGCATATTCCATCTTCATCCCAGCGAGCTGCGGAAAGCGGCTGTCGAACTTCTCCCGCATTACCCTTTTCGCCCGGATCAGATCAGAGCGACGGGGGCGGGCATCGGAGCGGAGTGTGGCACAGGTGCGTGTCACAATCCGGTTGCCCCCCTGTCCCGCATCAATCCGGCGAACGGTCGTCCCCATCGGGTCGGACGGCGTGATGCCCCAGCGCGAGCGCCCGCCCAGTCGTGCAAGGGCCGCATCGTCGAGTTCAGGGGTCATCACCGCATAGAGGAAAAGCTGCATAAGGCGCCCACGCGCGACCCCGAAGCTTTCGAGGTGCCCGTTGACAGTAAGCAGGACGCGGTCGGCCTCAATCTGGCCACCCTGTGACATGACGCGCCAGGCTCGGCCTGCTCGCTCGATTGCAGTCACAGCGCTTGCTTCGAAGAGCGCAACGCCTTGGGCGACGAGGCCCGCTGCAAAGCCCCGGACATAGCCGGCGGGTTGCAACATCACGGTGCCGGGCGTGTAGAGACCCGAGACGTAGTAGTCCGACCCCGTCAGCTCTCGCATCTGCCGGCGATCGAGCACCTCGCAGGGCTCATCGAGCATCTGCAGGTGTCGGGCATAGCTTTCGTTGTGGTCGTTGCCCTGCCCGCTTGCCGCTCCGTTCACCTTGCCCGCAGGATCCACGTAGTCGGCTGGAATTTCATACTCTTCTGCGGCGGACTGGGCAAAGATGATCGCTTGTCGGTTCAGTTGGATCTGCGCCCGGTCATCTCCCGCACCGGCGTAATCCTGGGAGGCAAGATCGTGCGGCAGGTCGATCATGAAGCCCGAGTTCCTGCCCGCCGCGCCCTCGGCCACTTGGCCAGCCTCTATGATGGCGACCTGCGCGTCCGGCTGAAGCTGCGTCACCCTTCGCGCGGCCGAAAGCCCTGCAAAGCCGGCCCCAACGATGACGACGTCTGCCGTGCGGCGTCCCTCAAGCGGCTGGGCAGGAGGCTGCGGACCAAGGATTGCATTCCAGGCGGCCGGCCCCGCATGGACAGGCACTCTACGGGCCGTGTACCTCGTCAATCCACCGCCTCGTCGGCATCGTCAGTCAGATCCACCCAGATGGTTTTGAGCTGGGTGTATTGATCGTGGGCATGAATACCGTTGTCGCGCCCGCCGAACCCGCTTGCCTTGAAACCACCGAAGGGCGTCGAGATATCCCCTTCGCCGAAGCAATTGACCGTGACCGTGCCTGCGCGGATCGCCCTTGCGCCACGCAATGCACGTTTGACGTTCGAGGTGAAGATTGACGCTGCAAGGCCATATTGTGTGTCGTTTGCGAGCGTGATGGCGTCTTCGAAGCTCTCGACCGTCAAGACCGAGAGAACCGGTCCGAAGATCTCGTCGCGCACCTGCGCCGCGTCTCGGTGGGGCGTGTCGAGAACGGTAGGTTCGACAAAGCCATCCTTGGCCGTTCCTCCGAAGATCACCTGAGCCGGCCCCTCCAGATAACTCCGCACCTTGTCGAAATGGGTTGGCGACACCAGCGCACCCACGCGTGCCTCCGGATTGAGCGGATCGCCCATAGGCCACTCGCGCAAATGCGCCCCGATCCGCTCCAAGAGGGCCTCGCGTACACCGCTTTGTACGATCAGACGGGAGCTGGCCGAGCAATTCTCGCCCATGTTCCAGAACGCGCCGTTGACGATGTGGGCCGCCACACGGTCGAGATGCTCGGCATCGTCGAGCACGATGGCAGGGTTCTTCCCACCCATCTCCAGCGTGATCTCTTTGAGATTCGACTCGGCTGCGTAGGTCAGAAAGCGCCGACCCGTATCGGTCGACCCCGTGAACGACACCGCATCGACGTCCATATGTCGGCCGAGCGGTTCTCCGACCTTGGGCCCTGTTCCCGGCAGCACGTTCAACACCCCGGGCGGCACGCCAGCCTCCATCGCAAGCTCGGCCACGCGCAGCGCCGTCAAAGACGTTTCCTCGGCTGGTTTGACAATCACCGAACATCCGGCGGCAAGCGCAGGCCCGATCTTCCAGGCCAGCATCAGGAGCGGAAAATTCCAGGGCAGAACCAACCCCACCACGCCAACCGGCTCGCGCACCACCATGGCGATGTGGTCGTCCGAGGCAGGCGACACCTGATCATAGATCTTGTCGATCAGTTCCGCGTGCCACTTCAGACAATGGATCGTCTCGGGCACGTCCACAGTCTCGCAATCGAAGATGGTCTTGCCGCTGTCGAGGCTCTCCATCACCGCAAGCTCGCGCGCGTTGCGCGTCATCAGCTTGGCAAGCCGAATCAGAACGTCCTTGCGCTCTGCAGGTGCCAGGCGCGACCACCGCCCATCCTCGAACGCGTCCCGCGCCTTGGCCACCGCGAGATCGACATCCTCAGCGCCGCAGGCCGCGACCTTCGTCAGCAAATCACCGGTGGCCGGATTGACCGTGTCGAAAGTCTCGCCGGACCGGGCGGGCCGAAAGCTGCCGTCGATGAAGGCCTGGTTTGGCAGCGTTAGGCCGGCGGCGATGGCTCGGTATTCCTCATGTGTCAGAAGATCGCTCATGCCTGTCCCTCTGCCTCGATCTCGGCCACCGTGCGCTTCAAGACGCGCACCACCTGTTCGAGCTCTCGCTTGTCATCCTTGTTGAGCGCCTTGAGGGGCGGTCGCGGTGGGCCGGCCCGCTGCCCCGCAAGCTCACACCCGTGTTTGATGCACTGAATGAACTTCCCGCCTTGCTCGAGCACGCGCATGAGCGGCATCAGCGCCGACATGATCCGTCGGCCCCTGGCAAAATCGCCATCCACCACGCAAGCCTTCCACAGAGCGATGTGCTCGGCAGGCAGGAAGTTCGAGCCACCGCAGACCCAGCTTCGCGCTCCCCAGGCGAAGAACTCGAGCGCTTGGTCGTCCATCCCGCACGACATCTGGATATGCGGATAGTCGCGCGCCAGCACGTGCACGCGGTCGATATCGCCGGAGCTTTCCTTGATCGCCTGAAAGTTTCGGCTGCGGCCGACCCTGTCGAGAAACTCCTCACCCATCTCGACGCCCATCCGGCCGGGATAGTTGTAGAGCATGATCGGTAGATCGGCGGCGCGGTCGATGGCGAGGGCATTCAGCGCATTCTCGCGCTCGGTCGGCACGGCATAGGGCGGTGTTCCGATAAGCAATGCGTCGGCACCCATCCTCGCCGCTGCTTCGGCCATCGCGACGGAGTCGGGTTGGCGAATGGCGACCGTCCCGACGACCAACAGGGCCTTGCCCGCGGTCGTCTCCCGCGCCAGCTCCGCCAAAGAGATGCGCTCCTCCATGGATTGCGCGTAGTACTCGCCAGTTGAGCCGCCAGAGATGATCCCATGCACGCCCGCCTCGATCAGAAACTCGATCTGTGACACGAACGCATCCCGGTCGATCGAACCATCATCGCGGTACGGGGTGATAGCGGGCGTGTAGATCCCCTCGAACCTCATGGCGTTCCTTTCTGCCGGACAGCCTCCGGCGCTTTGCCGAGCGGGATGTGCATGCCTTGCGGCGTGACGAAGCGTTCGATCTGTGCCCGCGACAATTCCCAGTGCGCCACCGTAAGGGCGGCGGCCCCATCCGCATCGCCCGCCTCGATCAAAACGATCAGCGTATCGTGCTGGTCGGCCGCGATCTCGCGCTCGCGCGACAGCGCCGGCTCCCGCGCGTTGAAGAAAGTCATGCCAATGCGCGTGTGATCGATCAGAAGGCGACGCAGGCTCGGTGCGAGATAGATGTTGTCGGCCATCTCGCCGATGATTGCGTGAAAGCGCTCGTTGGTGAGTGCGCGCTCGGCAACATCGCCGGCTCGGATGGCAGTACGAAATTCAAGCTGCACGGTCTTCAGGCGTGCTACCTGTTCCGGCCGAGCATGTTCGGCGGCGAGCCGGGACACGGCCGCGTAGACCATAGGTGCCACGGTAAAGAAGTTGCGCAACGTCTTGTACGTCATCGGCGCGACCTGCGCGCCTCTGTTGGGGTGAAGGACGACATATCCCTCACCGGCCAACTCGCGCAGGACCTCCCGCAGGGGAGGCCGCGACAGCCCATGGGCCTCGGCAAGCAGTGTTTCGTCAAGGTACGTGCCGGGCTCCAGCTCCTGGGTCAGGACCCGTCGACGCAGTTCTCCGAGGCATTGAGCTTTCTTGCTGGGCGGTGCCGACATCGGCGAGCATCTCCGAACTTACCCGAATGTGTTTGACTGAAAAAATACATGTTGTCTACAACCGATCCATCCTATGCTTCCGCGCCTTGCGGGATGCACTGCATCCTGCCCCAGGGAGGGGCCGCCCATGGCACAACCTCAGCACGTGCTTTTTGCGCTCGTCGAGGACTTCACGCACGTCTCGTTCTCGTGCGCGGTCGATCCGCTGCGGATCGCGAACCTTGTCAGCGGCAAAGATCTCTATCGCTGGTCTTACGCGTCGCTGGACGGGGCACACGCCAAGAGCTCTGATGGCACGGTCACGCTCGTCCACCATGCGTTTGAAGCGCTGCCAACCGCCGACCTTCTGTTCGTGCTCTCTGGGCTCGACATGCAATACAAGAACCACGACCGGCTAACGGTCGCCCTGCGCAAGATCGACAGGCATTCTCAAACCCGGATTGGGGCGATCTGCTCGGGCGCGTGGATCCTGGCTCACGCCGGGTTTCTGAACGGGCAGCGGGCGGCGATCCACTGGGACTATCATGACAGCTTCATGGAAGCGTTTCCGGAGGTGAACCTCGTGAGAAGTGTCTTCGTGAGCGACGAGCGCTTTATCACGGCGTCGGGAGGCACGGCAGCGGCCGATCTGATGCTGCACCTGATCGAGCGGGACCACGGCTTCGATCTCTCGGTCGCGGTGGCGGATCAGCTCGTCTACAACACGGTGCGCGATGCATCTGCGGGTCAGAAAGTATCGCTCCAGTCGCGGAGCGGCGCGCGGAACCCTCATCTCGCGGCGGCTATTGCACGGATGCGGGAGCGGCTGGACGAGCCGATCTCGCCGGCTGAGATCGCCCGGGAACTCGGGATCTCGGTCCGCCAGCTGGAGCGGCTCTTTGGCAAGCATCTGAATACGTCGCCCAAGAAATACTATATGGAAATGCGATTGGAGCGGGCGCGCAGCCTTCTCTTGCAAACCGAGATGGCCATCGTGGACATCGCAATTGCCTGCGGTTTCCAGAGCCCCGGTCACTTCTCCCGCGTCTACCGGACGGCGTTTGGCGTGCCACCGATGATGCAGCGGAGCCGAATGGGCTGAGCCCACGTCACTCCTGTACGCGCGAGAGCCTGAACACGCAGGCATCCCTGCCCGGCTGCGCGCCACAGCTTGTCTCTCGACACACTACGTCTGGCGCGACGAGCACGGAATAGAGGTGCTGAAAGACGGCCGCATGCCACGTGCACAAGGGGACATCGTTTGTCTCGCCTGCAATCAAAGGGTTGCGGCGGATCTCAAACTCCCAGGGCGAGCGGACACGGAACGTGCCAGAGCCAGCGAACGTCCAGGCATGGCGGGCAATCGCGCGCGACAGCGCCCGCGCTGCAAGAGCGGGCGGAAGAACGCGCAGAAGCGTCTGCGCGGCCGACGGGATCCGATGCGCTAGGATGTAGTCGCCGGTCCGACGGCCGGCCTCGGCTGCCAGCGCAGGGGCGCGTTCCGGCTCTTCAATTCGCAATTGATAGTGCAGGCGCGCTGCGTCGGCCTCAGGGATCATGTGCGCGCCGCTCGGCGCGCAAGCAATCCCTGCGCGATCAAGGAGGCCGCGGGCATACCGCTGACCACCATACTCTTCCAGCACGGGTACAAGCTGCAGAATGGCGTTCGGCCCGATCAGCCCCCGATGGCCCTGAACATCCTCAGGCGCCCTCCATCTGCTGGTCTCCTCCACCGCAAGCGCGAACCTCAGCACGCTCCTTCATCTGAGCCCTGACGGCGTCGCGACGTTCCGCGGCCTTCGCAGCGCGGTCTGCAGCGGCCTCCCAATCCTCGAGCTGTGCCTCTGCCAGTTGGCGGCTTTCGTCGAAATGAAAGTCCACCGACTTCTTGGTCTGCGGGCCCCAATAGCCGGCCTTGCCGAGGTCGTAGAACGTTCGCTGAAAGCCCGCGCGGAGAAAGGCGTAGAGGCAGCCCAGCAGGTACCGCCTGCGAAAGCCCGTGCCGCGCCATGGATAATGGAAGAGCGCCTTTTTCATATAGAAGCGGCGATAATTGTTCATCACCCTGTCGAGGAGTTCGCCCCGGTCCATTGCGGCGGGCTTCATGATCGGAGTGACAAAGTTGTACTTTGAGAAATCAAAGACCTGCACCTGGTCCTTCAACTCCTGGAAGAGGGGCGTGAAGGGCCAGGGCGTGTACATCGACCAATTCGCGAGGTCCGGCTGCCAGTCCCACGCCATCCGGTAGGTCTCTTCCAGGGTCTCGGCCGTCTCATTGTCGAGCCCGACGATGAACTGCGCCTCGACAAAGATGTCGGCCTCGCGGAGGAGGCGGATGGCTGTCTTGTTCTCCTCGACCTTGGTCTCCTTATTGAACTGGTCGAGCTTGAGCTGGGCGGCGGCCTCCGTACCCAGCGAGACGTGGACGAGCCCGGCCTTGCGGTAGAACTTCAGCAGATCCTTGTCGCGATAGATGTCGGTGACCCGGGTATTGATGCCCCACTTCACACGCCGCGGCAGGTCGCGGTCGATCAGCTCCTGGCAGAAGGCCACAAACTTCTTCTTGTTGATGGTGGGTTCCTCGTCGGCGAGGATGAAGAAGCCGACGCCGTGGTTCTCGACCAGATCCTCGATCTCATCGACCACGTCCTTGGGATCGCGCACGCGGTAGTCGCGCCAGAATTTCCACTGCGAACAGAACGAGCAGGTAAACGGGCAACCGCGCGCAAGGTTGGGGATCGCCACACGCGTGTTGAGCGGGATGTAGATGTACTGCTCCCAGTCAAGAATCGACCAGTCGGGCTTGATCTTGGACAGGTCCTTGACGGTGCTCGCGGCCTGCGTCGCCACGATCTCATCGCCGTCGCGATAGGCCAACCCCTTGATCTGAGAGCGGTCTGCTGGCCAGCGCCCATCGCGGATCGCGGTCATCAGCGCAAGGCAGATCTCCTCTCCTTCGCCGCGCACAATCACGTCGACCCAGGGGGCCTCGCTCAGAACCTGCTTGTACATGAAGGTCGCATGCACACCGCCCAGGACGCGAACCGCATCAGGCACGACCTCGGCCGCGATTTCGAGAACCCGTTCTGCGGCGTAGATCGACGGGGTGATTGAGGTCACGCCAATGGCATCTGGTGCGATCTTGGCTATCCGTTCTGACAAGGCCGCGTCGCTCAGGTCCTCGGTCATCGCATCGATGAACTGGATGTCATCGAACCCGGCCTGACGCAGATGCCCTGTGAGATAGGCAACCCAGGCCGGCGACCAGCTTCCGGCGATCTCTGCACCGCCCGAGTGATAGTTGGGATGGACGAATAGAATGCGCATGGTGAGACCTCCCGTCTCACTCATGTTTACACACTGAGTGTCAGCCTTGCTTGACACAGGTCAAAGACGGGGCTGCGTGGCATCTCGTCGAGCGACGTCCGGCTCGGACGGCCAAGCTCTGTTTTCCGTGTTGGCCGGCTATACGCAGCACTCCGCTCACGCCAGACTTGATCCTCGGCGAAGGGCCCACTAGCGTCGGGTGATAGACAGGGGCGTCCGGCATGGCCGGGCTGAGAAGAACCCTTTGAACCTGAACCGGATCATGCCGGCGGAGGGAGTCGCGAAATTGGCCCACTCACTGTGCGCCGGTCCGCGTCCCTTCGCATCGAAGGGAGGGGCGATGACCAGCGGCGAAGAGCTTGAGGCAATGCGCGAACGCGCACCACTTGTCCACAATATCACGAACTATGTCGCCATGAATGTGGCGGCGAACGTGCTGCTCGCAGCCGGCGCGTCGCCGGCCATGGTACATGCCGAGGAAGAGGCCGCCGACTTCGCGCGCATTGCCGGCGCCCTGACGATCAACATCGGCACGCTGTCCGCGCCTTGGGTGGCGTCCATGGAAGCGGCCGCGCGCGCCGCCAATGACGTTCGAGTTCCATGGGTGCTCGACCCGGTGGCTGTTGGGGTCACGGCGTTTCGGACGCAGACTGCAGCCTCGCTGCTGGAGTTAGCGCCCACCGTCGTGCGCGGCAATGCCTCGGAGATCCTTGCACTCGCAGGGCTCGGCGGGGCGGGGCGCGGAGTGGACGCAGGCGACACCGTTGCAGCGGCCGAGAGCGCAGCACACGCCTTGGCTCAGCGCACGGGCGGCGTTGTCGCGGTGACGGGCAGCGTCGACTACGTCACCGACGGCGAAACATCGGTCCGGATCGCGAACGGTCACACCATAATGCCGCGTGTGACCGCACTCGGGTGCGCGCTGACTTGTCTGGTGGGCGCGTTTCTTGCCGGCGCCCGTTCGCCGCTGCGGGCCACATCGGCTGCGCTGACCTATTACGGCGTCGCTGGCGAGCGCGCCGCTGCAAAGGCAGAGGGTCCAGGAACCTTTGCGACGCACTTTCTCGATGCGCTGGCCGAAATCGACGGCAAAGCGCTCAATGCGGCCGCACGCATGGCCGACGCATGACGTCGTTTGACCCCACGCTCTACCTCGTATCGGATCCCTCGGCGACGCTCGGCCTGGTCCCGACGGTGCTGGCCGCCGTCGAAGGGGGCGCCACGCTCGTCCAGCTGCGGGACAAGGACGCCACGACGGATGCTCGTGCCGATATGGCCCGTTCGCTGATCGCGGCACTCTCACCCCATGGTACTCCTCTCATCGTAAACGACGACGTCGAAGCGGCGGCGCGGTCAGGGGCCGCAGGCGTGCATGTCGGTCAGTCCGACGCGTCGGCACGCGAGGCGCGCGGTGCGCTCGGACCAGACGCCATCATTGGCCTGTCGGTCGAAACCTTCGCGCAGCTCGAGAGGGTTCCGTGGGACGCAGTGGACTACCTGGGCGTCGGCCCAGTTCACGCCACCATGAGCAAGGCAGACGCTGCCCCACCTATAGGGCATGACGGCGTAGCGCGGATCGCTGCAGCGGCACCAAAGCCGGTCGTGGCCATTGGCGGCGTCACGGAGCGCGACGCGGCGGCACTGAAGGATGCGGGCGTGGCCGGGCTCGCTGTCATTTCGGCGATCTCCACGTCGCCTGATCCAAGGGCCGCAGCCTGCGCTCTTCGGGCGGCGTGGAGGGATGCATGATCCCCAACATCCTTTCCATAGCGGGCTCTGATCCATCGGGCGGCGCCGGAATTCAGGCCGATCTCAAGGCAATCTCCGCCTCGGGCGGCTTTGGCATGGCGGCAATAACCGCTCTCACGGCTCAAAACACATGTGGCGTGACCGGCGTCCACCTTGTGCCGGCCGCGTTCGTCGTAGCTCAGATCGAGGCGATCCTCGAAGATATCGACGTGGCCGCCATCAAGATCGGCATGCTCGGCACAGCAGAGATCGTGGAGGCCGTGGCCGGCGCGCTTCCCGACGCGGGGCCGCCCCTGGTGGTCGATCCTGTGATGGTCGCCAAGGGCGGGGACCGTCTGCTCGAAGCCAGCGCGGTTGACGCCCTGCGCACCGATCTCATCCCGCGCGCGACGGTGATCACCCCAAACCTGCCCGAGGCCGCCGATCTGGCTGGACGACCGACCCCGCAGGACCGGATCGAAATGGAGGAACTGGCCAACACCCTGCTGGACCTCGGCCCCAAAATGGTCGTCCTCAAAGGTGGGCACTTGGGCGGACCCGAGAGCCCGGACCTCGTTGCAACAGCTACGACGCGGCACTGGCTGGATGGCGCGCGGGTCACCACAAAGAATACCCATGGGACAGGCTGCAGCCTGTCGTCTGCGCTCGCGACCTTTCTCGCGTTGACACCGGAGGATCCGATCGGAGCCGCCACGCGCGCAAAGACGTTCGTGGCCAGGTCGATCGCGAAGGCTCACGAGTTGTCGGTCGGGCGCGGGCACGGCCCGATCCACCACTTCCACGCGCTTGTGGCGTCCGAAGAACCGTAAGCGCAGCCGACCTGAGCGACCTAGCCGGGACCAGCGAAGGGCGCCCCGGGGCACCCCGATCTTGTTGGTCAAGACGTCGCTGAGGTAGCTTTGCCAAGAGAACCCGCAGCGATAGGCAATCTCGGCGAGCGACCGCTCCGACGTCTCGATGAGCCGCAGGGCCCGCTCTACCCCCGCTTAAGAGCGTATTGGTAGGGCCTCTGCCCCGTTCTGGCCGTGAGGCGGGCAGCAAGGCGGCCCTCGGGAAGCCCAGCCACGCGGGCAAGATCCGATAACCCGACCCGCGACATCGCGTGGGAGTCGACAGAGCCGTCCAATCGATCCATCACGTTCTGCGAAAGGCCAGGCCCATCCGCCGGAAGGGCGGCGCAAGCCAAGCGAGACATTCGGTAGAGTTCCGCCGTCATCGTTTGCAGCCGTGTATCCGCTTAGAGAGACCCACTGGGGCTGCCGGCTCGCGCCTCGGCAACAATCTGACCGGACGCTTCATGCAGGCGCTGGTGACGCCGGCACATGAGACACCCAGCTAAGGCGTTGCATCGCGGCTGCTGCACGCAGCAAGTCGGGTGAGTCGGGCACGCAGCGCAGCGGTGCACATGTCATCCTTTGCGCTGGTCCTCCTCGGTCTGATCTGCTTCAGCCATCGGCTCGGTCGAGAGGGTTTCGGCGCCTTCGGATGACTGGTCCTCGCCGGCGAGAAACTCGGGCGATCCGGGCGGCGGATAGTGGAGCGTATCCTCGAGGCGCTCCAGTTCCTGCTGCGAGAAGCGTGGGAAAGGAAACCTCCCTTGCCGCCGCCAGGTCACAGTTTCGGTGCGCGCCTTGTCGACGGCGGCCTCGTCGAGCCCGGCATCCTTCGACACATAGAGCGTTTGTGACGGGAACGCGAAGGACGTGCCAGACTTCTCGACAATCTCGCCGATCCGCAGAAGCACATCTTCCCGAATGGCGTAAAAGTCGTTCCATTCTCGGGTCAGCGCATAGACACGCAGGTCGACATCGAGCGAATGCGCCCCGTAGCCGACGAAGCGCACGCGGATCGTATCGTTGTCGATCCGCGGATGGGCGTGCAGCATGCGTCGGATGCCTGCCAGCACATAGCGCAAGGTATCGGTGTCGGTCTCGTATCGCAGACCAAGCACGGCCGATATCATCATCATATCGCATGCGGCCCAGTTGATCAGATGAAGGTCGGCAAACTGCGCGTTGGGAACATTGATGAGCGTACGGTCCAGCGCTCGGATTTGAGTCGAGCGGATACCGATGCGCTCTACCGTGCCGGCAAGGCCACCAAAGGTGCAGAAATCGCCAACGCGGATCGGGCGGTCAAAGTAGAGGATGAAACCCCCGATCAGGTTCTCAAAGGTGGGACGAATCGCGAGCGCAATGGCAAGGCCACCGATCCCGAACCCCGCGACGATGCTTAGCACCGGAAGGCCGAGCGCGTGGGCCCCCATCAAAACGATGGTCGTCGCCAGGAGCGCGGCCAGGATCTGGCCCACGAGACGTAGCATGTTCACGTCAAGGCTCTCGGGGCGCCCGTCGAGCCGGGTGGCAGCGCGGTCGAAAAAGGCCCGCACCAATATCCACGAGAGCCACGCGCTGCAGAAGTGAAGAACGACGGTGTTGGCTGCATGCACAGCCGTCGAGAGATCGCCTGAGAGGTTTAGCTCAAAGGTCAGAAGTTGTGTGAGAGCGAGGCTGACCAGCCCGACCGAGAGGGGCCCAAGGGTCAGGATCGGGGCGCGCCCAAGAGTCTGGCGACCGGCCATGCCGCGGAGAGTCCGGTGCAAAAGCACAAGGCCGGTTGCAGCAATCCCCAGGAGGAATGTGGCCGTGATTGCCTTCCACAAGGGCGTTCCGAAGACGTGGACCCGCGCGCTGTCTGGCATCGCGCCGGCAAACCAACTTGGCACAAGCGGGCCGGTGAGAGAGGCAACCCGCTCGGCCCAGGTCGCCGGATGCGCCCCACGCCGCCCGGCATCGACATCCAGATCATGGGCGATGCGCGTGATGGCTGACACCGTGAACGGGTCAAACAGAAACTCACCGCGACGCGCGCCCTCCTCGACACGGGCAAGGCGCAGGGGCGTACCCGGCAGTCGATAGAGGAAGGCGCCATCCACCGGAATGTCACCGAGCCCCGGAAGGTCACTCGCGTCGGGGCGGGTGCTCCCGTCAAGCACGTCGCGCGTCCACGCCGCCGTCTCCCGTCCGACATAGGGACGCAGCGCCAAGGGCACATCGGACAGATCGAAGAGATCGCTCATCTCTTCGAGCGTGCGGCGCACCTCCAGATAGGTAGCGGAGTCCCGCTCTTGGTCATAGGCGGTCATCGCCGCTGCGAGCCGCTCAGACAGAGCCTCGAAGGACGCCATAGTTTGTCGCGGGCTTTCTGTGCCTAGGGTCGCCGGCTGGGGCGCCGGTGACTCTGACTGGCCCCAGCCCCTGCCAGGCAGAATTCCGCACATCACGGCTGTCAGGAGAACGAAAGCGGCCGCTAGCTGGGCCGGTCGGATGCGAACGGGCACCCCCTCACTGACCCCCGACGATCCGTGACAGAAAGCCCCCTGCCTGATCCGCCTGCACGACGGAGTCGACCACATGCAGGTCGCCCGGCGGCGTCACCTCGTTGAGCCTCTTGAAGATCGCGAGAGCCGCGGGCGAGGTCGTTGCGATGTTGTGGTCAAACCGGCGTCCGTCTGACAGCGAGCCGACATCGACAACCGTGAGGCCGAGCCCGGCAAGGTCCTCCGGGTGGTCGATAGAGCCAAGACGCACGCCGCGCCCCGTCAGCGTACCAGAGAAGCGCAGAGCGCGATCCTGCTCAGCAATCATGACAATGAACGGGACCGGGAGGTCCCCCATTCGCGAGACCTGTTCGCGGAAGAGCTCGGTATCGATGTCTGGGGCCATCAGGATGACGCCATTGATCTCGCGCTCCAGATCGAGGCGCCCGGAGAGCGCAATCTGGCGCAGCGTTTCCATGAGCAGATGGCTTCCCATGGAATGCGCGGTCAGAAACAGCTTGCGGTTAGGTTGACGCGCCAGAGTAACAATGACCTCTTCGAGAATGTCGCGCGAGATCAGGGCGCTATCCCGGTCGTAGACATAGCCGGCCGTTTGCGCAGCCGACGGCCAAGAGAAGACGACCATCGGCACGGGCACTTCCAGATCGTGGGCGACCTGAGCCGTGCCATAGACTGCCTCGCCATGTGTGGTGTTGTAGCCATGCACGTGCAGAACGGTCTCGTTCTCGCCCGACTTGTCCGCCGCCGCAATGGCGCGGGCGAACTGATTGATATCGGGGTATTGCGCGCCGCCAACTGTCACGAAATCGGTGGCGCCGTTTGGCTCACCTCGGGGCCATTCGATGCGGCCGACCTCGTGATTTGGCGGAATGGAAACATCGACCCGACCAAAGACCAACTCGCCCGATCGCGCCTCACCAAAGTTCCTCGCCTGGCCCGTATCCTGACGGAACCGAGCGACGTAGACGCCCCGCACCGTCGCCCCCACAACCGAGTTGCCCGGCTCGATAATGCCCCGCGGCGCACAGGCCGTAAGCGCGAGCGCAAGGCAGAGTGTCAGAGTCCAACGCCCGATCATGCCGCCACCTCGGCCTGGGCACGGCGACCCCTTGGCTTGAGAAAGAGATAGGCGACCGGAGGCACGAAGAAGAGCGTGAGAGGCGATGCAACGAGCAACCCTCCGATCATCATATTTGCCATGGGCTCGAAGAGGGCGCCGCCCCCGATCGCCATCGGGATGAGGCCGCATATCGTGGTGAGCGATGTAAGCAGGATCGGGCGAGCCCGTTTCTGGGCGGCAGAAACGATTGCGTCATCGAGAGGCATAGTCTCTTTGTCGATATCCACCTGATTTATCAGCACAATCGCGTTGTTGATGATGATCCCCATCAGCGACATCAATCCTAGGATGGCGAAGAACGACATCGGTTGATCCATGGCGCGCATCAGGAAGGGCGCCCCGATTACAATGAGGGGAATTGTGAGGAAGGTAACCAGCGCCCGCCGCAGCGAATTGAACTGGAACACCAACGCTGCGAGCATCACTCCCAGAGCATAAGGGAGCGCGTCGCCCATCTGGCCATTGGAATCGGCACTGTCTTCGAGCTCGCCCCCAATGAAGATCTCGTAACGCGGCCCCAATTCACTGCCCAGCGCATCGAGCGTGGGCTGGAGCCGCGCCAGCGTTTCGGTCGCGCTTAGCTCCGTGCTTTTTCCCGACACGATGATTTGGCGCACCTGATTTTCCCGACGGATCTCGGAATATTCCAAGACGGGTTGGAACGAGGCCACCTGATCCACCGAGATCAATTGGCCCTCCGCCGCGACAGAGAGGTTCGCCAAATCGTCAAGACTGTCGCGGTTGAAGCTCGCCGCGCGCATCACAATCGGGATCTGCTCATCGCCCTCACGGAAGGTCGAGTAGGCGGTTCCCGAGAAGTAGGCGTCCATGACGCTCGAGATGTCTTGCGAGGTGACACCAAATTCGCGCGCCTTGTCCTGCGCGATGTCGACCACAACTTTGACAACCTTGTTGCCCCAGTCGCTTTCGTTCTTCACCACCCTTGGCAGCTCTGCAAATGCCGCTTCCACCTGAGCGGCGGCGGCCAGGAGCACCTCTGCGTTGGGGCCCGAGATCTCGACATCCACGACGCCGGCTTCGGTGCCGCCCTGGGGCAGACGGGTTACCCGGAATCGCGCTTCGGGAAACTCCTCGATGAACGTGTGACGCGCAATCTCTGCGGTTCGGATCGCGTCGTCGAGGGTGACGGTGTTGACCTGAAAAAAGGCGCTCGCCGGATCCGGGTCGGCGGGATTGAGCCCCAGGTTGAACCGCGGCCCGCCATCGCCGACATAGACGGTGCTGTTCAGCACGCCTGGCAGTTCTTCGGCCTCTGACAGCCACTCTTGCACACGAATTGCCAGCTCTTCGGTTCGCGAGATTGCGGCCTCCTTTGGCATATCCATGTAGATGATGAAGTCCGCCCTCTCGCTGTAGGGGAACATCTCGGCCTTGAGCGCGCCCAGAAGTGAACCGCTATAAGCGACCGCCATGTAGGTGACCACGAGGATCGGCAGCCCGAACGGCATCAGAAACCTTACCGCGCGCCCATAGGCCTTCGTGGGGCTGAAGCCCGAGCCGCTGGTCGATGCCGTCTGCTTCGGTTTCAGAAGCACCGTGCAAAGAAATGGCAGGATGTAGAGCGCAGTCAGCCACGACCCGAAGAGCATTGCGCCGACAACCGCGCCCAGAGCGTACGAGAACTCACCCGCAGTGCCGTCGACCATCAGCATCGGAATGAACGCCGAAATCGTGGTGATCGACGCAACGGCCAGCGGGATCGTGTATTGCCCCCCTGCATCGAGCGCAGCTTCCTTGGGGTCCTCGCCGTCCTTGATGCGCCCGTCGATATCCTCGACGACCACAAGGCCATTGTCGACCAAAAGCCCGAGCGAAATGATGACGGCGGCGATGGACACCTGCTGCACGTCCACCCCAAGCGGCGTGAACACGGTCAGGGCAAAGCTGATGGTAAAGGGCACAATGCAGGCAATCACGACCGCCGGTCGCAGCCCCAGAAACAGCAGCATCACGATCAGCACGATGACAAACGTCTGCCCGACGTTGGACAAGGCGTTGTTCACCGCATCGGTCACGATCGTCTCCTGGAAGGTGGACGCGTTGAGCGCGATGCCAATCGGCTGGCTCATCTCGAACTCGTCGATCCGCTGGGCGAGCCTGCGGCCCAAATCCTGAATGTCAGCTGTCTCGGCCATCTCGATGGCAAGAACCACCGCGGGCTGTCCGTTGAAGAAGACCGGCTTGTTCTTGGGATCCTCATAGCCGCGCCGCACCTCGATCAGATCGCGCAGACGGACATAGCCCGCCAATCCACTCACTTTGGTGAGGACGTTCCGGATCTCTTCGACACTCGCGAGGTCGCCGTTGGCCTCAAGCACCACCTTGGTGCCTGCGGCGTCGATTTCTCCGGCCGGCATGATGACGTTCTGTGCGCCGAGATCGTCCAGCAATTGCTGGAGCTGCACGCCCACCGCGGCAAGCTTGCGGGTGTCCACCTCCAGCCAGATCCGCTCCTCCTGCGTCCCGTAGAGCGTGACTTTAGAAATCCCTTCAACCCGGTAGAGATCGGTGCGCAGGTCGTCCGCGACGTCCTCGATCTCGGCCAAAGAGAACCCGTCACCCGTTACCGCGATTGTGGCGATGGAGACGTCTCCGTAGTCGGTGTTGACAATGGGTTGGCTCGTTCCGTCGGGCAGTTCGACCACAACCTGGCTCATCTTGTTGCGCAGGTCTTCCCAGGCGGTCTCGATCCCGTCGCCCACCACCTCGTCATAGAGGTTCACATAGATCAGCACTTCTCCCGTGGTGATCCGCGTCTCAATGTCTTCGACCTCGCCAATCTCACGGATCTTCCGCTCGATCGGGATCGCGATCAGGTTCTCCACCCGGGTCGGCGCCATCCCATCGAAGCTGACCGCAACCACAGCCGTGCGAATGGTGATGACCGGATTCTCGCGTTTGGGGATCCCGAAATACGAGAACACGCCCATCAACAGAATGATCGCCATCAGCAACGTGGTGAAGCGTGACTTCTCAATACCAAAGCGGGTCAATGCGTTCATGGTCTCACTCCGGCCGGTCGACGAGTTTCACTTCCATCCCGTCGCGCAGGAAGGACACTCCAGCCACGGCCACCCTCTCGCCAGGCGAGAGCCCCTCGATGACCACCAAGTGGTTTTCCCGGAGCCCAGCAAACGTCACCTCGCGCCGCTTCACGGTGCTGCTCTCCGGATCGAAGACATAAAGAAGCAGCGGCGTCGGGCGGGGCGTGCCGGCGGTATCGGGGATCTCGCCCTCGGGGATCGCTGCGCTGATCGGGATGAGAAACCCACGGTCGCCGGGCAGGTCGAACTCGAAACTCACTTCAACGGCCATGCCCGGCTTGATCAGTGGGTCTGTCTCTTCGAGCCGTACGACCACCGGGAAAGACGAGACGGTTTCCGCGCGTTCGCCCAATTCCCGCACCGTCGCCGCCAAGGCGACATCGGGATCGTCGGCAAGACGAACGGTTGCCTCTTTGCCCACGACAAGCTGGGATGCGACCTCGAAGTTTACGGAAAAGGACACCTCATAGTCGGCCTCGGAGTAGACTGACAAAACCGCCTCGCCGGCCGCAACGGTGGCAAAACTGTCGGCATCGACCGAGTTTACGATTGCGTCGAACGGAGCGTGAAGATCGGCGTCCTCAAGGTCTTCCTGCGCTGAGGCGAGGTCTTGTTCGGCCTGGGTCAAGCGGGCCTGGGCAGTCTGGAACTCAGTTTCGTCTTCGTCACGGCGGACGCGCGTGATTGCGCCGCTTTGAAGAAGTGCCTCAGAGCGTTCGTAGTTCTCCTGCGCTTGCTCGAGGGCAACTTGTGCCTCTTCGACCGACGCGCGGCGGTTCTCGAGTGTCACAAAGAAGGCCGCTGCGTCGAGCGACGCCAAGAGCTCGCCCTCGGCCACACGCTGGCCGACCGCCAGATCAAGCCGCCCGAGGCGGCCGCCCACTTCGAAAGACAGCACGTTGACTTCACCGGGCTCGAGCACTCCGGGATAGCGGCGGACCGTGGTGTCTTCCTCGGCCTCCACGACGCGCGTGATCAGCCCACGTACGGGCTGCTCGAATTCTGCTGCGTCTTCGGCGTTGGGGGCACAACTGTCGAGGATCGCGGCGACCATGGCGATCAGAAAGACCAAACGCATTGGGCTACTCCGTTGATATGTGACGGAAATTGACGGGGGTCAGGCGCGCCGCGACCAATGGACAACAACGCTTTTCGTCGGTCATGCCGACTTTCCGAGGATCTTGCGGTACTTGGGGATGAAGAGATCTCGTCCCTTCATCATCCTGGTGACCCGGTCGCCGAGCGTGGCAATCATCAGGAACGAGTTGCCGCGTTCGGGGCCAAGCGGGACGAGGATTGGTGCCTTGCCCCATGGCGTATAGGGCTTGACCGCTTGAATTGGCTTCCCGGCCGCGACGTGCTTGAGCGTTTTGGCGAGCCATGGCTGCTGCCGACTGATCGCGACGATCGTCATCGCATCGCCGGCATCGGCCACATCCCCGGCGACAAAGAGGTTCGGATAGTCGGACGGGCGGAGATAGGCGTCCACCTTGACCCGCCCTCCCCCGCCATGGCGAACGCCGGGCAAGCCATCAAGCAGCGCCGTGTTGGCGCGCGACCCAATCGCCGGGATCACAAGGTCTGCGTCGACCACTTGTCCGTTCGACAAGGTCAGCGGCCCTGGAAACGGCTCCGTCGTGCTCGCCAAGTCCTCAACCCGCGTACCGAGGACCAGCGCGACACCCATCTTGCCGAGCTTTCGCGCAAGTTCGTTTCCCAGTTTGTCGGGCATCATGGGAAAGAGCCGGGCGCCGTCCGAGATCAGCGTCACCTTCTTGGCAGGCATGGCGTGGGCGATTTCGCCGGCAAGCTCGGTGCCCACGGCACCTGCCCCGACGATAGCAATCTTACTGGCGGCCTTGATGGCCTCGTGCGTGCGGGCCTGGGCGGCTTGAAAGTCCTCTATGCTGTCGCCTTCGGGTTTGAACGCAGCGCCGTTTGTCGAGCCCGTCGCCACCACGATGAAGTCGGCCGCAAGCTCTTCGCCTCCGGCTAGCGTCACCCCGGTCGCCTGGATCGCGGTCGCCCTGTCACGCACAACCCGCCCCTTCTTCAGGAGCGTGTCATAGGGAATGAGAGCGCGCCCCAACACCGACGGGTCGACGATTGACCGGATCATGGCCGGGGCGTGCACGAAGGCTGTGCGCGGCTCGACCAGAGTGACGTGCATGTCGCCCTCAAGCGCCTTGGCGAGTTCGATACCAACATAGCCGCCACCAACAATCACTATGCTCTTGCTCGTCATGCTGCGTTCCTCTTCACGTGTCCCGATGATCAGTCTGCGGCTGTCTTGGGGGTATGGGATCCAAAGCCCATGACACGGTCTTTCAATCCCGGAGGGCGCATGAGATGCGCGACCGGACGCGCCCAAGGATGGCTTGGCCAACGCGCGACGGCAGAGGCCAGCGAGGGGCGCGCAAAGGCCCTGTCGGCGTAGGCGGCAAGTGCCGCTCGATCCGAGCGGCCCCGATAAAGCCAACCATAGCCCAGGAATTCGAGGCGGAAGAGGCTGACACCCCAGAAGACATCGGCAAGCGTATAGTCCACGCCCAGTGCCCAGGGCCCATTCGTAAGGCCCAGTCGCTCCGAGAACGCCGCAATCACACTGTCGGTCTCGGCAATCGCCGCGCGCATCCGCTCGGGCGCCGCGACAAACGCGCTGCCAGCCTTTTCCTTTGCAACCTTGGCGGCATAGGCGGCGTCGAGGCGTCCGTCTTGACCCGCTACCTTGGCGGCCTCGCGACGGACGGCGGCAGCTTTCTTGACGTGCTCTCCCTTGAATGTAAGGCGGAAGATCAAGGCTCGGCCGTCGCCATCTGGGTTCGGGCCGTAGAGAAGCGCGACGTGCGGGGTCTGATCAACGGCGTCAACCTCGGCCGCAATCTCAGTGGCCAAGTCTTCCGGTATCAGATCTATCGCACCGGTTTCATGCCTCGCAAGATAGGTGCAAATCGCCAGTGAATCGGCGACCACCTCCCCTCGGTCGCGATCCACCAGTGTGGGGACAACCAACGCATCGAAGCCCGCTTGGGCAACCGACGAGCCGCCCTCCCACCCCGTGGCGAACTCCGCCGCCTGCGCAGCATGCGAAGCAAGGCGCAACCGAACATAGTCGGGCTTGTAGTTCTCATGCGCCGCCGGCTCGAGTTCCAGCGAGAGCCAAGGCACTTTGATCTCGCCCAGCACGGCGCGGACCTTGTGGGAGCAAATCGAGAACTCGAAATGATAGAGATCGTATTTCGGGTCGCTCCCGGATGGCCCAAGTCGTTGGTCGGTCCCGCCCATCACCTTGCGCCGTGCCTTTGGCACAACGCTTCCTCGCGCAATGTCCGCCAGCGTCTCAACACCACTCATGACAGCGGCTGAAGGTCGTTTTCGCGCGCATCGCTGCAAGAGCACCCAATAGCGTGGAAGTGCTGCAACGATTGCGGATTACGTGCTGGGGCGAGGCGCCGCGGCTCCGTCAGTTCGGTGGTGTTTTTCCGTCCGATGGGCAATGTTTGACCCCGCGTTTTTCGGGAATGGTCCGATACTGGACTTTCTCCGGCATATTGTCGGACTTCGTCCACTAAGCGCGAGAGGTGAGATGTCGCAGAGCTATCGGATTGCCCACGCGTTGGACCGGGTCGTCCGTCGGATCGATGCCCAGATGCACGGGCGCATGCGCGAAGTCGACACAGCGCGCATCGGTCAACTCGGGGGTCTCGCACTTCTGCATCTCGACGAAATGCAGCCGTGCTCGATCCACGCGCTGTGCGACCGTATGGGGCGAGACAACTCGCAGATGACCCGCGTGATCCGGGGGCTCGAAACCAAGGGCGTCGTTGCGCGGAGCGGTGACCCGAGCGATGGGCGCGTCAGCCTTCTTCACCTCACTCCGATGGGCAAATCCTTCATCGAAGAGATGAAGACGCAGTTGTCAGAGGTCGTGAACGAGGCCACCTCCACACTGACAGGTTGCGAGCGGGAAGTCCTCCTTCGTCTTCTCGAGAAGCTCTGACAGCCTGACCCAGCGAACCGCCTGGGGCCAGAGCCCATTGTCCAGCGCACAACCATGTGAGTCACCATTCGAAGAGGGGAGCGGAGCGGGCAACCTCTGTGGGCTGGCGGATGAGCAGGCCGCGCGTATTGTGACCATCGTCGGAAAGACCAGCCCGCGGCTCGTTCCCGGATCCTCCCTAACCCCGATGCCTCATGGCAAAGCCCGCGTCGATGATCGGCGCCTCCTGAGCGAGACCGTCTTGATCAACCGAGGCGAGTTGCGATGGCGAGACGCGCCAGTTGAATCCGGCCACGGCAAGTCTCGCTAGAAGCGCTGCACTAGTTGCTACGTGTTGGGGGCCAGGTTTTTTGCCGCTTGTCCTGCACGCTGCGATGCAGAACCAAGCAGCTATGCCCGCGAACGCCCCCAAATCGGGCGTCACGGCATGAGGCAAACGCACCGTCGACCGATCGGCTGGACCATCTCGCGGGCAATTTGCACCTCATTCGCGTGACCAACGCACTTTCCATCGTCGTCGTCGAGCCCGACGCGGATCGCGCCCGGCTTATCGCAGAGGCGCTTGAGAGCGCCGGCGAGAACTCAGTCCATCTCATCGGGTCAGAAAGCAGCCTGAGCCGCGCCATCGCCACGCATGATCCCGATATCGTGTTGATCGACATCGCGCATCCGTCGCGCGACGTGCTCGAAGAGCTGACACTCGTCTCTTCACCGCTGGAGCGGCCCGTGGCGATGTTCGTGGATCGATCCGACGACGCTTTGACTCGCGCAGCCATCGAAGCCGGGGTATCGGCCTATGTCGTCGATGGCATGCGGCCGGACAGGATCCGCCCGATCATCGACGCGGCGATCACCCGCTTCCAGATGTTCCAGCAGATGCGGACGGAACTTGAAGCGACCAAGCGGGCTCTCGAGGAGCGCAAGATCATCGACCGCGCCAAGGGCCTCATCATGAAAGCGCGCGGTGTCGAGGAAGAGGAGGCCTACGCGCCCCTTCGCCGAACCGCAATGGATCAGGGAAAGCGCGTCGCCGAGGTTGCCGCGGCCCTCGTTTCGACAGCGGGTCTGCTGTCGTGAGCACGGTGACGCTGGAGGCCGGATTCATCCCCCTTGTGGATTGCGCGCCATTGGCAATCGCGAGAGAAATCGGATTTGCCGAAGAAGAAGGGCTCAATCTGGAGCTGAGCCCGGCGCCATCCTGGTCGTCCCTCCGGGACCAGCTGGCGCTCGGACAGATCGATGCAGCCCATATGCTCGCGCCAGTGCCCATTGCAATGGCGCTCGGCCTCGGCGGTCTGCCTGCCGACATCGACGCCCTGGCCATTATGTCGATCAACGGCAACGTCGTTGGTGTGTCCGAGGCCATCGCCGCCCGGCTCGACACACAGGACTACGGATTCGACTTCGAGGACGCCACCATCGCGGGCAAGGCCCTCATGGCGACGACCCAAGGAAGACTGCGGGTCGGCGTACCGTTCCCCTTTTCGATCCATGCGGAGCTGGTCTTCCACTGGCTTGGCGCCCTCGGCATGAGGGTGCCGCAAGAGCTCGACGTGAGAACGGTTCCTCCGCCTCAAATGGCCCAGGCGCTCGCCAACGGAGAGATCGACGCGTTTTGCGTGGGTGAGCCTTGGGGCTCGATCGCTGTTGAGGGCGGCCACGGCGCCCTGCTTCTGCCCGGAGCGGCCATCTGGGCAGGCGCGCCGGAAAAGGTACTGGCCGCACGACGAGACTGGGTCGAGGCCGATCGGGCTCGGGCCGAGCAGCTGATCCGCGCGGTCTGGCGCGCCCAGCGTTGGCTGGCACGGCCCGAAAACCTGTCCACGGCGTCCGACATCTTGGCGCGGTCCGACTATGTGGGTGTCTCGGCTGACGTCATCGAGCGCGCCCTCACAGGCCAGCTCGTGGTCACAGCAGATGGACGCCGCCGCCACGTACCTGGCTTCTTGCGGTTCTTTGATGGGGCGGCTGGCTTTCCCTGGCGCAGCCAGGCCCTCTGGATTGCCGATCGACTAGCCGGGCGAACGGGCCTGGACAGATCCATGGCCGCCAGATCTGCGCGCCGCGTCTTCCGGAGTGATTTGTATCGCGCCGCGCTCGACCGCACGACCGCCGACCTGCCAGGCGCATCCGAAAAGGTCGAAGGCGCGATTCTCGAGCCGACCCCGGTCGCCTCACAGCGCGGAACGCTTACGCTCGCCCGTGACGCTTTCTTCGATGGCACCGTTTTCGACCCTGAGCACAGTGAATGACTATTCCGCAGGCGGTCTGCGAACGGAATGCTGCCCTGCAGAAAGAAAATCGCTCCAGGCGGCCCCAACAATCTTGACCGAATTGGCGCTCTGACGTTTCAAAGTGTCATCGAAGGGACAAGGGCGTCCCCCCGATCGCAGCGCCCCGCCGGATGGGGCTCTCCCGAGCAAGGTCGCTTGATCAGCCAGCGCGCAGCGTTTGCGCCTGCTGTTCTGCGACTTTCTGTGTTTTCAGGCGCCCTCTCCCGCATGCGCCCCCCGACAAAAGGACATCCCAGATGACTTCCAGGCTGCTTCTCGCACTCGTCGCGTCCTCCGCCCTCACCGGCCCGCTCTCTGCCGAGATGCTGGACCTTGAAAAAGACGAACTGACATTCGGGTTCATCAAGCTGACGGACATGGCGCCGCTCGCCGTAGCCTATGAGCAGGGCTACTTCCTCGACGAAGGCCTGTTCGTGACGCTCGAAGCGCAGGCCAACTGGAAAGTCCTGTTGGATGGCGTAATCGACGGCCAACTTGACGGCGCGCACATGCTGGCCGGTCAACCCCTGGCTGCGACGATCGGCTTCGGAACCGAAGCGCACATCATCACACCCTTCTCGATGGACCTGAACGGCAACGGCATCACCGTCTCGAACGACATCTGGGCACAGATGAAGGAGCACATCGAGCACGATGCCGAAGGCAAGCCGATCCATCCGATCAGCGCGTCGGCGCTAAAGCCAGTGGTCGAAGACTACCAGTCTCAAGGGATCCCGTTCAATATGGGCATGGTCTTCCCCGTCTCGACCCACAACTACGAACTGCGCTACTGGCTTGCCGCCGGCGGGCTCGAGCCGGGCTTTTACAGCCCCGAGAACATCACCGGCCAAATCGGCGCCGACGTGCTCCTCTCTGTGACGCCGCCGCCGCAGATGCCTGCAACGCTCGAGGCCGGCACCATCTTCGGCTATTGCGTTGGCGAGCCATGGAACCAGCAAGCCGTCTTCAAGGGCATCGGGGTGCCCGTCATCACCGACTACCAGATGTGGAAGAACAACCCCGAGAAGGTCTTCGGCATCACGGCGGAGTTTGCGGAGGAGAACCCCAACACAACGCTCGCGGTGGTGAAGGCGCTGATCCGCGCGGCGATCTGGCTTGACGAAAACGACAATGCCAACCGCCCCGAAGCTGTCGAGATCCTGTCGCGGCCCGAATATGTGGGCGCCGACTATGAGGTGATCGCGAACTCAATGACGGGCTTCTTCGAGTTCGAGAAGGGCGACAAGCGGGACATTCCCGACTTCAACGTGTTCTTCCGCTACAACGCGACCTACCCGTTCTATTCCGACGCGATCTGGTATCTCACTCAGATGCGTCGCTGGGGTCAGATCGCAGAGGCCAAGCCCGACAGCTGGTACGACGAGGTCGCGAAGTCCGTCTACAAGCCCGACATCTACCTGGAAGCCGCGCGGATGCTTGTAGACGAAGGGCTGGCCAACGAGGCCGACTTTCCGTGGGACAGCGACGGTTACAAGACGCCGACACCGGCCGAAGATATCATCGACGGCATCTCCTATGACGCCCGCCAGCCCAACGCCTATCTCGACAGCCTTCCGATTGGCCTCAAGGGCGATCAACGCGTTGTCGGAAACGAAGTCCAGGGCTGAAATCTGAGGGACGGCGGGTACGGCGCTCGCTGCCGCGGCAGCGTCGCCCCGCCCGCCGTCCCCGGCACAGCCGCCAAAGGGATGGTGGGCGGGGCGATGCTTCCGGACCGGAAGCGAGCGTCGTCCCAGCATCCGCACCAACACCCATCGGAGCGCGAGTATGACCGCCATCGATCCACAGAGCCTCAGCGACGACGCGGCCCGCGAGGCCCGTCGTGAACGGCTCTTCTCCCGTATCACGACCGCCGACCGGTGGTTCTCCATCTTGGGGCTTGCCTGGATTACCCCGATCCTTCGCGCCGCAGCGGGCGACAATCCCCGCGCGCAGGGCCGCGAAATCTGGCGTCTCCTTGGCATTCCTGTCCTTGCCATCCTGGGCTTCCTGTTGGTCTGGGGCACGCTGGCGCCCAAGGTCCAAACCTCGCTCGGTGCGGTCCCGGGACCGGCGCAGGTCTGGCACGAGGCGGTCAACCTGCACGAGGACGCACAAGCAAAGGCCGAAAGCCGCGCCGAGTTCGAAGCCAAGGTCGCGCAACTCAACGAGCGCCTGATCGCGCAGGGCAAAGAGCCCAAAGAGCGGGCCTATACCGGGGCGCCGAGCTACTACCAGCAGATCTGGACGTCGATCAAAACAGTCTTCTTCGGCTTCCTCATCGCTACGGTCATTGCCGTGCCCCTAGGAATCTTGGCCGGGCTCTCACCGGCTGCCGCCGCCGCGATGAACCCGCTCATCCAAATCTTCAAACCAGTCTCACCGCTCGCCTGGCTCCCCATCGTCACGATGGTTGTTTCAGCCCTTTATGTGACCGATGACGGCTGGTTTGCGAAGTCATTCCTGAACTCGGCCATCACCGTGACACTCTGCTCGCTCTGGCCCACGCTCATCAACACCTCGCTCGGCGTCGCGTCCATCGACAAGGACCTCGTCAACGTCTCGAAAGTCCTCAAGATGGGCACCTGGACGAAGATCAGCAAACTCGTCCTGCCCTCGGCGCTGCCGCTCATCTTCACCGGCCTGCGCCTGTCGCTCGGCGTCGGCTGGATGGTGCTGATCGCCGCCGAGATGCTCGCGCAGAACCCAGGGCTCGGGAAGTTCGTCTGGGATGAGTTCCAGAACGGCTCCTCGCAGTCGCTCGCCAAGATCATGGTCGCAGTCTTCACCATCGGCATCATCGGCTTCCTGCTCGACCGCCTGATGTACGCGATCCAGTCCATGTTCACCTTCACGAACAACCGGTGATCCCCATGAGCGTTCTCGAACTCAAAGGCGTCTCCAAAAGCTTCGGTGAGGGCACGAACCGCACCGACGTGCTCAAGGGGATCGACCTGAAAGTGGAGGAAGGCGAGTTTCTCGTCCTCCTCGGCTTCTCCGGCACCGGCAAGACAACGCTGATCAACCTGCTCGCAGGCCTTGAGACGCCCACGAAAGGCGAAGTGCGGTTCAAAGGCGCGCCGATCACAGGGCCCGGGCCCGAGCGAGGGGTGATCTTTCAGAGCTACTCGCTGATGCCGTGGTTGACAGTGAACGGGAATGTCGGCCTCGCGGTCGACACGCTCTTTCCCCGCCTCTCCCGCAAGGAGAAGGCGGACAAGGTCGACCACTACGTCAACATGGTGGGGCTCGGTCACGCAACGGGGCGGCGCCCCGCGGAGCTGTCGGGCGGAATGCGCCAGCGGGTGAATGTGGCGCGCGCTTTGGCGATGAACCCCGAGACGCTGCTTCTGGACGAGCCGCTTTCAGCGCTCGACGCGCTGACCCGCGCCAACCTCGCCGACGAGATCGAGCGGATCTGGGAGGCAGACAAGAAGACTTGCGTCCTGATCACCAACGATGTGGACGAGGCGATCTTGCTTGGCGACCGGATCATCGCGCTGAACCCTGACGGGACCCTTGGCACAGAGTTCCCCGTCTCGCTTCCCCGCCCGCGCGAGCGCGGCGAGATGAACACCAACGAGACGTTCAAGCGCCTGCGCGCCGAAGTGACCGGCTACCTGATGGATGTCGGCATTGAGGCAAAGGTTGAGGGAACGAAGATCCTCCCCGATGTCACGCCGATCCATGGCGTGCCCACGGCCGTCGCCGACGCGCAGAAGGGGCTGCGCGCGGAGCGGTTCCTCGAATTCAGCCAGCTGCACAAAGTCTATCCAACGCCGAAGGGGCCGCTGACTGTGGTCGAGGATTTTGAACTGAAGCTCGACAAGGGCGAGTTCATCTCGCTGATCGGCCATTCCGGCTGCGGCAAGTCCACGGTGCTGACCATGGCGGCCGGGCTGAACGCCATCTCGAAGGGCGCGATAAAGCTAGATGGGCGGCACGTGGAAGGGGCCGACCCCGAGCGCGCCGTCGTCTTCCAATCGCCTAACCTCTTTCCGTGGCTCACCGCCAAGCAGAACGTCGCGATAGGGGTCGACAAGGTCTATCCGCGGGCAAGCCGCCAGGAGCGGCAGGATGTGGTCGAGTACTATCTCGAGCGCGTCGGACTGGCCGACGCGATGGACAAGCAGGCCGCGGACCTGTCGAACGGGATGAAGCAGCGGGTAGGCATCGCGCGCGCCTTTGCTTTGTCGCCCAAACTCCTCCTTCTCGATGAGCCCTTCGGCATGCTCGACAGCCTGACACGGTGGGAGCTGCAAGAGGTTCTTATGGAGGTCTGGTCCCGCACAAAGGTGACCGCGATTTGCGTCACCCATGATGTCGACGAGGCGATCCTCTTGGGCGACCGCGTGGTAATGATGACGAACGGGCCGCGGGCCACGATCGGGAAGATCACCGACGTGAAGCTGGAACGCCCGCGCACCCGCAAGGCGCTTCTGGAGCATCCCGACTACTACGCCTACCGGCAGGAAGTGCTCGACTTCCTCGAGGAGTACGAACACGGCGCCAAGCCAAAGTCCAAGCCCAGCGCCGAAAAGCCTGCGGCGCAGATCGCGGCGGAGTGACGGTCATGACCAAGAAGCTCATCGTGATCGGGGCGGGCATGGCCGCGGGTCGCCTGCTCGAACATGTCACCGACAACCAACCCGAGACGTGGGAAATCACGCTCTTTAACGCCGAGAAGCGCGGCACCTACGATCGCATCATGCTGTCGCCCGTCTTGGCTGGCGACAGGACTTACCCCGAGATCGTCACCCATGACGACGCATGGTACGGTGAACGGGGCATCACCACACGGTTTGGCGAGCGGGTGACGAACATCGACCGCGCCGCGCAAACCGTCACGGGTGAAGACGGCGTCGCCCTGCCCTACGACAAGCTGGTAATCGCCACCGGCTCAAAGCCGTTCATGATCCCCCTGCCCGGTCATGACCTCGAAGGCGTCATCGCGTACCGCGATCTCGAGGACACCGAGCGCATGATGTCTCTCTCGCCCGGGCAAAGAGCGGTGGTCATAGGCGGCGGTCTGCTGGGCCTGGAAGCAGCCGCAGGAATGGCGGCCCGCGGGGTCGACGTCACCGTCGTGCATCTCATGGGCCACCTGATGGAGCGCCAGCTCGACGAGGCGGCCGGTTTTCTCTTGCGCAAGTCGCTCATCGACAAGGGCATCTCCATCCGCTGCTCGACCAACTCCAAGGAGATCCTCGGCGAAAACGGACAGGTCCGGGCGCTCCGTCTCGACGATGGAACGGAACTGCCGTGCGACCTTCTGGTCATGGCCGTGGGTATCCGGCCGAGTACAGCACTCGCCAAGGCAGCGGGGCTGGCCGTCGGCAAAGGCATCCATGTCGACGATCAGATGGTGACGTCCGACGCCAACGTCCTCGCCATCGGCGAGTGCGTTGAGCATAACGGCGCCCTCTTCGGCCTCGTGGCGCCGCTCTACGACCAAGCCAAGGTTGCTGCACAAACGCTTGCCGGACAGGACGCCGCGTTCGTTCAGAAGGAGCTCTCGACAAAGCTCAAGGTGACAGGGTGTGACCTTTTCTCGGCGGGCGACTTCCAAGGGGGAGAGGAAAGCGAAGACATCGTCTTCCGCGATCCGGCCCGTGGCGTCTACAAGCGCCTCGTCCTCCGAGAGAGCCGCATCATTGGCGCCGTCATGTATGGCGACACGGCGGACTCGGGCTGGTTCTTCGGCCTGATCCGCGACAAGACCGATATCTCGGAGATGCGCGACACGCTCATCTTCGGGCCGGCCTACCAGGGGGGCACCTCCGTGGACCCTATGGCGGCCGTTGCAGCCTTGCCGGATGAGGCAGAGATCTGCGGCTGCAACGGCGTCTGCAAGGGCCAGATCGTCTCCGCAATCGAAGGCGGCGCCACCGACCTCGGCGCTGTTCGCAGCACGACCAAAGCATCGGGCTCGTGTGGCACATGCACGGGGCTCGTGGAACAGCTCCTGTCGGTCACCCTAGGCGCGGACTATGCCGCGCCCGCCGCGCAACCCATGTGCGGCTGCACCGATCTCACGCATGAGGATGTGCGCCGCCTGATCAAATCGCAGGAGCTAAAAAGCATGCCCGCGGTCTGGCAGGCCGCCGCATTCAAAACGCCCGACGGCTGTCATGTCTGCCGCCCGGCATTGAACTACTATCTGCTGTCGGAGTGGCCGCAGGAATACCGCGATGACCCGCAAAGCCGGTTCATCAACGAGCGCAAGCACGCGAACATTCAGAAAGACGGCACGTTTTCAGTCGTGCCGCGGATGTGGGGCGGGATCACAACGTCCGACGAATTGCGCGCGATCGCCGATGCGGCCGACAAGTACAACGTGCCGACCGTCAAGGTGACCGGTGGACAGAGGATCGATCTCTTGGGCGTCCGTGGCGAAGACCTGCCTGACATCTGGGCGGATCTCGGGCGTGCGGGCCTCGTCTCGGGCCATGCCTATTCCAAGGGCCTCCGCACGGTCAAAACCTGCGTCGGCACCGATCATTGCCGGTTCGGCACGCAAGACAGCACCGGGCTTGGCATAAAGCTGGAAAAGGTGCTCTGGGGCTCCTGGACGCCCCACAAGGTCAAGCTCGCAGTGTCGGGCTGCCCCAGGAACTGCGCCGAGGCGACCTGCAAGGATGTGGGCGTCGTGTGCGTCGACAGCGGCTACCAGGTCGGCGTGGGTGGCGCCGCCGGCATGGACGTGAAGGAAACCGAACGCCTCGCCGATGTCCCGACCGAGCAGGAGGCGATCGACGTCACCGTCGCGTTCATCCAACTCTACCGCGAGAACGCCAAATACCTCGACCGTCCCTACAAGTGGATCGCCAAGGTCGGGCTCGACTGGGTCAAGGCCCGGGTGGTCGAGGATCTCGCTGAGCGCCAGCGCCTGATTGACGCCTTCGCCCTCTCACAGTCGATCTACCAGAAAGACCCGTGGGCCGAGCACGCGCGCGACCGCGCCGAGAGCTTCCAGCCGCTGGCGTCGCTGCATCAGGAGGCCGCCGAATGACCACCTGGATCGATATTGGCCCGCTCGATGCCATCCCGCTACGCGGCGCACGCAAGGTGACGACGGCCCATGGCTGCGTCGCCGTGTTCCGCACGGCGGCAAACGAGGTTTTTGCGCTCGACAATGCCTGCCCCCACAAGGCCGGTCCGCTGGCTGAAGGCATTGTGCACAACCGTGCGGTCACCTGCCCCCTCCACAACTGGGTGATCAGCCTCGAAAGCGGTGAAGTCTTAGGCTCCGATGAGGGGCAAGTTGCGACCTTTCCGGCCCGGGTGGAGGCGGGTCGTATCCTTCTGGATGCGGCGCGGCTCGTCGCGCGCCCTTCGGCGGCCTGAGCCATGGCCAAGGACGTCTCGGCGCGCTCGGCCATCAAGACCACCTGTCCCTACTGCGGGGTCGGATGCGGGGTGCTCGCCACGCCCGATGAACATGGCGGTCTCACGGTTGCGGGGGACCCAACCCACCCCGCCAACCAAGGCCGACTCTGCTCAAAGGGCTCGGCCCTGGGGGAAACGGTCGGGCTAGAAGAGCGCCTCCTCGAGCCGCGGCTTTACGGCCGCCCAGCGAGCTGGGACTCGGCACTCGGGGAGGTCGCCAAACGTTTTGGCAAGACAATCGAGGAGCACGGCCCCGACAGCGTCGCCTTCTATGTGTCGGGCCAGCTGCTGACCGAGGATTACTACGTCGCGAACAAGCTGATGAAGGGTTTCATCGGGTCAGCGAACATCGACACCAACAGCCGCCTCTGCATGGCCTCCACTGTGGCCGGGCACAAGCGCGCCTTCGGGACCGACACGGTGCCAGGCACCTACGAAGACCTGGAGGAGGCAGACCTGGTCGTGCTCGCCGGCTCCAACCTCGCCTGGTGTCACCCCGTCCTCTATCAACGCCTCGCTGCGGCCAAAGCCGCGCGGCCCGGAATGCGTGTCGTCGTCATTGACCCGCGCCGTACCGCCACGTGCGACCTCGCCGACCTGCACCTCGCGCTTTCGCCTGGATCCGACGTCGCCCTCTGGAACGGCCTGCTCGCACGGATCGCAGAAACGGCTGCGTTGGACGAGACGTTTGTGCGCGACCATGTCGAGGGTTTCGAGGCGGCTGTTGCCGCTGCAACCGCGAACAGTGACCGCGATTTCACATCAAACACCGCAGCTGTCACCGGACTGACGCGAACCGATCTTGAGGCGTTCTATGCGCTCTGGATCGGCACCGAGCGCGTCGTCTCGGTCTTCAGTCAGGGCCTCAATCAGTCCTCATCAGGAACCGACAAGGTCAACGCCCTCATCAACTGCCACCTGGCAACAGGCCGGATCGGACGTCCCGGAATGGGCCCTCTGTCAGTCACCGGCCAGCCGAACGCGATGGGCGGCCGAGAGGTGGGCGGATTGGCCAACATGCTGGCCTGCCACCTCGACATCGAGAACCCCGAGCACCGCAGCGCCGTGCGCGGCTTCTGGGACGCGCCGCAAATGCCGCAGGAACAGGGGCTCAAGGCGGTCGACATGTTTCGTGCAGTGGCCGACGGGCGGATCCGCGCGATCTGGGTGATGTGCACCAATCCCGCCGTCTCGCTGCCCGAGGCAGACGCTGTGCGCGACGCCATTGCGGCCTGCCCCTTCGTGGTTGTGTCCGACCTGACGGAGCGGACCGACACGGCCCGCCTCGCTCATGTTCTCTTGCCCGCAACGGGCTGGGGCGAAAAGGACGGCACCGTCACCAATTCCGACCGGACAATCAGCCGACAACGTTCCGCGCTGCCCCCGCCGGGCTTGGCGCGCCCGGACTGGCAAATCATCTCCGACGTCGCCCGGAAGATGGGGTGGGACGACGCCTTCGACTATGCCACGCCGGCCGAGATCTTTCGTGAATACGCGGCCCTTTCCGGCGTGGCCGGCCGGCTCGGACGTGACTTCGACATCTCGGCGCTCGCCGGTCTCACCGACGCCGAGTACGAACGGCTCGCGCCGGTTCGCTGGCCCGTCGCCGAGAACCGCATCGGTGGCCGTTTCTTCGGCGACGGTCGTTTCTTCACACCCGACGGCCGGGCCAGAATGCTCGCCCTCGACCATCGTCCGCCTGCGCGCAAGACCAACTCCAAACACCCGTTCCGCCTGAACACCGGTCGTGTGCGCGATCACTGGCACACAATGACCCGCACGGCCCTGTCATCGCGCCTGTCGGCCCATTTCGCCGAACCCTTTGTCGAGGTGCACCCGGTTGATGCGGAGCGCGTCGGCCTGTCGCCCGCCGGCATCGCCGAACTGTACTCACCCACCGGCCGCGCCCGTCTTCGGGTTCTCGTCACTGACCGAGTCAAACCGGGGCACCTCTTTGCCCCCATGCACTGGACCGCCGAGACTGCCGCCTGTGCCCGGATCGACGCGGTGGTGCCTGCGGAGACCGACCCAATCTCGGGCCAGCCCGATAGCAAGGCGGCTCCGGTGGCGATCGCGCCATGGCCCGCGCGCTGGTTCGCGTTTGCCGTATCCCTCGACCGCCCAGAGCCCACCTCCGGCTATTGGGCCCGAGCCCGGGTCAAGGCTGGCTGGCAGATTGAAGCGGCCGACCTCTCACCGCCCGAAGACATCGAGGCTTGGGCAAGAAGCGCGCTGGCGGTGCCGCCGGACGCCGAAGCGCTCCGCGTCGACGACGCCGCGCAAGGCACGCACCGCATCGCGTTTATGCTGGGCAAGCGGCTTGTCGCTGCGCTCTTCGCCGCGCCCGGGCCTGTGGCTCTCTCCCGCGGCACACTTGCCGCAGCCCTTGGCGATCCCCAGGACGCAGACGTTCTGGCCGGCCGCGCGCCCGCAAATCGCCCCGATCCGGGCGCGGTGGTCTGCGCCTGTCTCGGGATTGGCGTCAACACGATCGTGCGTGCGATTCTCGATGGCGGCTTGGCCGATGTGCCTGCAATCACCGCGGCAATTGGCGCTGGCGGCGAATGCGGCTCATGCCGACCCGAGCTTGCGGCGCTTGTCGCCCAAGTCCAGCCCAAGGTCGCCGCGGAATGACCGCCCTGGCGCCCTATGTCCGCATCCTCGGCCGGGGCCCCGGACGGGCGCGGCATTTGACAGAGGACGAAGCCGAGGCGGCGCTGTCGCTGATCCTCGCCGGCGAGGCCGCGCCGGAAGCGACGGGCGCTCTTCTGATGCTGATGCGCTACCGGGGCGAGAGCGCCGCCGAGATCGCAGGCTTCACGCGCGCCCTACGCGCCACCCTGCCGCCTTGGCCGGGCGCCGCGCCCGCTCTCGACTGGCCGTCCTACGCTGCCGGACGGTCGCGCGGCCTGCCGTTCTTTCTCTTGGCCGCCCGCCTGGTCGCACGTGCTGGCCTTCCCGTCCTTCTGCACGGTTGGAACAGCCACCAGGGCACCGGGGCGGATGTGCGCGAGGCCCTCGGCCACACCGGAATTGAGCGGGCTCGATCGCTGGATGATGCTAGCCAATTGCTCGCCCGAGACGCCATCGCCTACCTCCCCCTGGAGGCCATCTCGACCGACCTCCTCAGCCTGCTGCGTCTGCGCGACACGCTCGGCCTTCGCTCTTGCCTCAACACCGTCGCGCGCATGGCAAACCCTGCCGCTGCGCCGCTGTCCGTTCAGGGCGTCTTCCACCCGCCCTATCGAGAGCTGCAGCGTGATGCCGCGATCCTTCTCGGCCAGCGCCGCAGCATGACAATCAAGGGCGGCGGGGGAGAATTCGAGCGTCACCCCTGCAAAGTGATTGAGGTTGTCGGGCAGACCGGCACCCACGCGACCGACGAGACCGCCCCGCCGCTCTTGCACGCTACCGTCCGGTTGGCTGATGGCCCGGCTTTTCCGCCAGAGCCTGCCCGCCTTACCGACTTGTGGGACGGCCGGCTGCGCGACCCGTTCGCCGAGGCATGCGTCATCGGAACGGCAGCCCTGGTGCTGCGCGGTGCCGGGCAAGCCACATCAGATGCCGACGCGACGCGGCGCGCCGAAGCCCTTTGGGCTGGCCGCTTGCAGCCCAGCGAGAAGGTGCCCGCATGAAGACCTTTCCTATGTTCCTCCGCATGGAAGGCCGCGAAGTCGTCATCGTCGGCGGCGGCGAGGAGGCCGCACAGAAAGCCCGCCTCATCCTCAAAACCGAGGCACGGCTAACCCTTGTCGCTGAGACGCTGGACGGGGAACTCGCAGCACTGGTCGAGGCGGGCCGGGCGACGCACGAGACCTCGGCGCCATCTCCCGTGCGCCTGTCCGGCTCAGCGCTCGTCTTTGCCGCCTCTGGCTGCCCGGGGCTCGATGCCTGCACTGCAAGCGTTGCCCGCGCGGGTGGCGCCCTCGTGAACGCCGTCGACCAGCCGGACCTCTGCGATGCCATAACCCCCTCGATCGTCGATCGCGACCCCGTTGTGGTGGCCATCGGAACCGAAGGAACCGCGCCGGTGCTTGCACGGCAGATCAAGACGCAGGTCGAAGAGATGCTCGAGCCAACGCTGGGCGGCTTTGCTGCCCTCGCTGGACGGCTTCGCACTGCTGTGACCGCATCAATTCCCAAGGCACGGCGACGGGCCTTCTGGCGATGGGCGTTCGAAGCGCCGCGCCGGCAGCATGCACAGGGCGCCGAGCGCGACGCCGCGCGGATGCTGAAGCAAGCCATCGCCGCCGGTGGCGCGCCCGACGATCAATCGGTCGGCTCCATCGCACTGGTCGGCGCCGGCCCCGGCGCCGCCGATCTGCTGACGCTCCGGGCTGTGCGCCGCCTCCAGGAGGCCGACGTTATCTTCTACGATCGCCTCGTCGATCCGGAAGTTCTTGAACTGGCCCGGCGCGATGCAGAGCGTATCTATGTCGGCAAGGCTCCCGGCATCCACTCGTGGCCACAGGACAAGATCGACCAAGTGATCGTGACCGAGGCGCGCAGAGGGCGACGGGTGGTCCGGCTGAAAGGGGGTGACCCGTCAATCTTCGGCCGTGCTGAAGAGGAATTGAGCGGCGCACGCGCTGCGAACGTTCCTATCGAGATCGTGCCAGGCGTCACCGCTGCATCGGCGGTGGCATCGCGCCTCGGTCGTCCACTCACCGAACGCGGACGAACCAACAGGCTGGTACTTGCAACGGCGGTCGGCGCCGGAAACCAGATCGTCGACGATATCGCTGAGGCCCTCAGGCCCGGCACAACCATGGCAATCTATATGGGTCTCGGGGCAGCTGCCGAGATCCGCGACCAGATGATCGCGCACGGTCTTCCGGCGGACCTCGCGGTCGACGTTGTGTCGGCCGCCACGACGGCGCACGAGGAGATCATCCACACGACCGTCGACGACCTCGCAACGGACATTGCCCTGTCAGGCATGAAGAACCCCGCCATTATCCTCCTGCGGAATCCCGCTATCGCCTTGGAGGCTCAGGAACCCGTCCAAAAACCGAGGACGCGCGCCGCCTAACCGCTCAATGCCGCGCCCTTAACCTTGGCTCCCTGTTTCCCTGGCACCCACCCTGTGAGCCCAGTCATTTCATCCGGCTCCACGAGCGGCGTCTGCTGCGGTTCCATAGGTTGGAAGATCGACAGATTGCCGCCCATGAGCCGCCATCAGAGTGTCGCGCACAAACGCGATGTGCGCTGTCTCCTCAATGATCTCGGCAAGATATTGCGCCGCCATCAACGACTTGCCGACTCCGATTGTGCCGTGGTTGGCGAGGACGGCTGCCACGATTTTGGGGTCGCGGAAGACCGGGCTGATGTCCCTTTCCGTCTGCGGCCCACCCTGAGGCGACAGCGGGATCAAGGGCATCCGGCCGATCTTTTCGATCGTCTGCACCGTCAGACAGGGAATCTCGAGTCCCGCGCTCGCATAGCCCGTGGCCCAGGGGCTGTGGCAATGAACAACCGCCCGGATGTCGTCGCGGATGCGGTAGAGATCGAGGTGAAATCCGAGGTCCTTTGAGGGCTTGAAGGGGCTTGACTCGATCGTTCCGTCGAGATCGACGATCTGCAGGTTGTCGCGCGTGCACTCGTTGAAGCCGATCCCGGACGGTTTGATGACGATCGCATCGCGACTATCGAGTCGGACTGAAAGGTTGCCCCCGGCATTGGTCTGCAGCCGCAGATCGAAGCATCGTCGGGCCGTCGCGATCAGCGCATCTTTCTTTTCATCGATCTCGGACATGCGGTTCAGGTCTCCTTAGTCGACGCCAGCGCGTCCATGGCTTCGAGGATAGCGGCGGTCACGGCGGGATCGGCGATATGGGCCTCGACAACCCTTACCTCGATCTCCGGGCGGAGCTGTCGGCGCGCTGCGCCAAGGAACACCTCGCGGAGCGCGCGATCCTGAATGGCGCCGCCGGGTGCGTCCTGATGAGAGAATCCCCCGAGCGGGACTATCAGGGTCTTGGGCCCAGACGCCGCGTTCAGAGCTGCCGCCAGCTCACCCGCGACCTCTCGCATCTCGTCTGGAGTGAGCTTCACATGGGTAAAATACCCCGAGTGCTTGTAGTGCGGCCGGTCAAGGTAGGCGTCGGGCAGCAGCGACCGCTCGCCTAGTCCAATGAAATTGAGCGCACCCGGAAGGACAATGCGCGGCAACGATCCGCCAGCGCTAAAGCGCTCGGGCATAGGGACATGGGCGCCAGCAATGTGGAGCCGCGTGAGCTCGTGGGGAGTGAGATCGACGATTGTGTGAAACGCGCCTTGCTGGGCAAAGCGCGCGAAGGCGGCGCCGCCATAGCCATTGGCATGAAACACGGTGCATTCCTGCCCGCGCGCGCGCAGTGCTGCCACGAGCCCTTGCACAGCGCCCTCTGTGGCCCCGAGCCCTGTGATGCCGACCGAGGGGCGCTCCACACAGGCGCCCGCCTGCCGGCGCGTTGTGCAGAGGCCCGCTGTCAGAGCGGCCGCGTTCTCAAGCACCTCTCGCAACGTGGCGTTGAGCCCGCAAATATCGGCAAGGGTGGGCACAAAGATGATCGACGCGTCAGCCGCAGCGATCCTTGGATCGAAGGGCAAGGTCGTAATGAGCACTTTGGGGAAGGTGATTGGTAGAGCACGCATCACGCGCAGGGCTATTTCGCCGCCCGTGCCGCCACCGACACCGACCACGACTTGCGCGTCCGCGACCGCCCCATCGATGGCGCCAATGGCCCGGTCGACGGCGTCGTCCATCGCGCGGATTTTGTCTGCGCCATCCAGAACCGCACCGCTCGAGCCGAGCGAGATATCGATCGTGCGACAGGTCACGCCGTGCTCGGCGAGCTTCTGGGTAAGGTAATCCGTCTCCTCCGCCTTGGTCTCGAGCGTCGCAAGGACGACGGCGGCGGGCGCGGCCATTTTGCTAGCCCTTTACCGCACCAGCGGTCATGCCCGTGATGATCTGGCGCGACGCGAAGAGCGTGAAGATGATCGGTGGGATCGCAAGGAGCATGCCCGTCGCCATGATCACCCCCCACTCAACGTTGAACTCGCTCATATTGTTCACAATCAGGATTGGCACGGTCTTCGTGTTGCGGTCCGACAGTGCGGAGGCCAGCAGATACTCGTTCCAGGCGATGCGGAACGTAAAGATCGCGGCTGCGGCGAGCCCCGGCTTGATGAGGGGCAGAACGATCCGAAAGAACACCTGAAACGGCCCGGCGCCATCGACCCGTGCGGCCTCTTCAAGCGAGCGCGGAACCTGAACGATGAAGCTTTGCAGGATCCAGATCACGAACGGCAGGTTCATCGCCACATAGATCAGGATGATCCCGGAATGGGTGCCCGCAAGGCACACGTCACCGCGGCCGCCGAAAGTTTCGCGAATGAAGGCGCCGACCAGCGTCTCTTTGTCGATGCAGAACTCGTTGTTCCAAAGGCCGAAGACCGGGACGAGTAGGACGGCGGGCGGCACCATCCGAACGGTCAGCGTGGTGAGCGAGACTGTATCGCGGCCCATGAAGCTAAACCGCACGAGGGCATAGGCAGCCATGCAGCCGATCACGAGCGTCAGCGCCGTCGAGATCAGCGCGATGATGATCGAGTTGATGAAGGCCTCGCCGAACTTGAGCGAACAGAATTCCAGATGGTCCGGCTCGTACCAGAGGATGTCGCACAGCGCGGTTTCGTAGTTCTGGATGGTCGGAAGGAACAGTAGGCCGGACGTGCCGCCGATAATGTCGACGTCCAGTTTGAAAGAGTTGACGAACATCAGGTAGATCGGCCCGACTGCCATGAAGATCAGGGCGACCAGAAGGGCATAAAATGCGGGGCTGGGGCGGTCCTGTGGCATCTCAGCCCTCTTCCTGGATCTGGCGTGCCATGCGGGCGGCGCGCGCTTCCTGCAGGCGGGTGATGGCAAACATGATGAGCGTCAGGATCAGCAGCAGGATCAGCAGGTAATTCGACATCGCCGCCGCCGTGCCAAGCTCCCGGAACTCGGTCGCCGTGCGCGAAATCCTGAGGGCCACGATCTCGGTTGAGAGGCCCGGCCCGCCCTCGGTCATCACAAGGATGACCTCCAGCACCTTGAAGGCGTCGATCAGGCGCAGCAGGCCAGTAACGATCAGCACGGGCATCATCAGCGGCAGCTTGATGTGCCAGATCTGCTGCCAGGCCGTCGCACCGTCGATCCGCGCCGCCTCCAGCGCCGACCGCGGCAGAGATTGCAGGGCGGCGAGCGCGAGAATGAAGATGAATGGCGTCCATTGCCAGATATCGGCGATGATCACGCTGAGGAGCGCATGTTGGCCAAGCCAGTCGACCCCTTCGAACCCGAGCGACTTGAGCGTTCGGTTAAACGTGCCGACCGTGGGGTGATACATGTACCGCCACATCAGGCCCACGACGACGGGCGCGATCATCATCGGCAGGATGAACAGGGTCCGCAGGACCGACATCCCGCGGATATTGCGATCGAGAAGAAGGGCCAGTCCGACGCCGATGACCATCTCGGCAATGACAACGCTGAACGCAAAGATCAGCGTGACAGACAGGCTCTCGCGGAAAGCCGGATCGAAGAATAGCGTGACGTAGTTCTTGAATCCGACGAACTCGGTCTCAGAAATGCTTTGGCTCGGGTCCCACGCCCGAAACGAGCCATAGACCATGTAGCCCAGCGGATAGAGCAGCGCGATCGCCATGATGATCACGGCTGGCGCCATGAACATGTAGGGCGTGGTGCGATTGATGGTCTGGACGTTCACTGGGCCTGTCTCCGGCGACGGGAAGGGCATGCCATGCGGCCAGTGTGTCACCGGCCGCATGCAGGCAGGATCACTGCCAGGTGTAGTATCCGGCCTCTTCCATGATTGCCTGTGTGCGCTCAGCGACGCCGTCGAGGGCCTCTTGCACGTCGAGGTCCTCCGTCAGCACTTTCGACAGCGTCGTGCCCAAGTCGGCGTTGATCTTGCCCCAGACGGGAATGATCGGCCGCCAGTCGGGGTCGGCATGCTTCAGTGCCTCGCCAAAAGTGGCCATATGCGGGAACTTCTCGTTCACTTCGGGATCAGCATGGGTGGAGAAGCGCGAGGGATTTCCGCCCGCCAGCGCGACCAGTTTGTCGCCCTGCTTCGATGTCAGCCACTGCATCAGCAGAAAGGCCGCTTCCTTGTTCTCGGCATTTGCCGGGATGCCAATTCCGAAGCCGCCGGTTTGCGAGCCACGGCGCACGCCCTCGGGGTGAAGCGCCCAGCCGACCTTGCCGACAACCTGGCTCTTTGAGGGATCGTTGATCTGGCCGGCCACCACCGTAGTGTCGAGGAACATCGCGGTATCGCCGTTCAGGAACGAGCCAAGCGCCTCGCCAAAGCCAAAGCTCGCCGCCCCTTCGGGCCCGCAATCCACAATCGTTTTCAGCGCGTTGGCAGCTTCCACGCCCGCTTCGTTATTCACGATTGGGTTCCAGCCGTCGTCGAACACGCGTCCACCGAGCGGCGCCAAATGGAGCAGGAATGCGTGGCTCGCGTGGTGGCCCGATGCGGCGCGAGAGGACAAACCGCCCATCCCCGGCTCAAGCTCGGGAATCTGGCAGGCGATCTCGAGCATCTCATCGTAGGTCTGCGGGACCTCGAGGCCGTGTTTCTCGAATACATCCTTTCGATAGCCAAGGATGGAGGTTTCCGATCCGTAGGGGATGCCAAAGAGAGACCCGGTCTTTCCCTCGAGATAACCTTTGTCGCCCCCCGCGAAGCCGATGTTGTAGACATAGCCGTCGATCAAGTCGCCCGCATCGTAGCTCGGGTCGGCGAGCCGGGGATTCATGAAGTACTTGGCTAGGTTCTCGAGTTGGTCGGCGTAGACATAGTCGGCCTTTGAGAACACGACATAGGCGATCAGATCGTACTCGCCGTCTTCCTGGGCGAGTTCCAGCGTCTGACGCTCGCGCATCTTGAGGTAGGGCAGCTGATCAACCTCCACCTCGATGCCGGTCTCGTTGGTGAACTCGGGCAGGATCCGCATCACCGCGTCAAAGTGCGGGTGTGCGGGGAAGTTCACGATCAGGGTCTGGCCGGCATAGTCGTCATATGGCCCGGCCATTGCCGTTGTGGCCAGCGCGAGCGCCGAAACGGCGCCGAGCCCGGCGTGCTTCAGTGTCTTCAGCATCAGTTTTCCTCCCTATGCAGTTGGCCGGCGCTCAGAGCGCCGTTTCGTCGTTGCGGTCGAACAAATGAATGCCCTCGGGTCTGACCGCGAAACGGAGTTCCTCTCCGAGGGCGATGGGGGTCTCCGACTTCAGCTCCACCGTGACGGTGGTGGGTCCGCAGGCGCAGAGCAGCACCGATTGTGCGCCGACATATTCCGACACGATCACCTGCAGATCGAGGGCAACCTCGCTTGCGGCGTCGGGATCGTAGTTCAAGTCCGACGGGCGAACGCCAAGGACCACGGCGCCTGTTGTGTGCTTGAGAGTGGCAGCCCGGTCCTGCGGAATCGAAATCTTGAAGCCGGCCCCTTGCGCGTAGAGCGTGCCGCCCTCGTCCGTGAGATCGGCATCGAGGAAATTCATCGGCGGCGAGCCCAAGAAGCCGGCCACGAACTTGTTTGCGGGTCGCTTGAAGAGCTCGGCCGGCGTGCCCTGCTGCTGAATATAGCCGCCATGCATGACCACGATCCGATCAGCCAACGTCATTGCTTCGATCTGGTCATGGGTGACGTAGATCATGTTCTTGCGCACTTTTTGGCGCATCACCGCCAGTTCGGCGCGCATCTGCCCACGCAGCTTGGCGTCGAGGTTTGAGAGCGGCTCATCAAACAGAAAGATCTCGCTGTCCTTGGCAAGCGCCCGCGCCATAGCCACCCTTTGGCGCTGCCCGCCCGACAAGGCACCGGGCTTGCGATGCAGAAAGTCCGAAAGGCCGACAGTTGCAGCGACCTCGCGCACCTTGGCCTCGATCTCGGCCTTCGGGCGTTTCTGCAGGCGCAGCGCGAACGAGATGTTCCGCGCAACGTCCATGTGCGGATAGAGCGCATAGTCCTGAAACACCATGGCCAGGCCACGATCCTTGGGATCAAGCTGGCTGACGGGCTTCTCGTCGATGTAGATCTCGCCATCGGACACAGACTCGAGGCCTGCAATCATCCTCAACGTGGTGGACTTGCCGCAGCCTGACGGACCAACGAGGACCGTGAACTCATTGTCGCCCATCGCCAGATCGATGCCGTGCAGCACTTCCACCGCACCATACCGCTTCACCAGTTCATGCAGGCGAATTTCCGGCATCGAATCTCTCCTCCCGTGGCCTTTCACTATTTTGCATACAGAAGATCTTGTAAATATGCAAAGTTGCGGGCAAGCCCCACAAAGTGTAGGATGGCGGTCAGGTCAGGCTGAAGAGACAAGAATGGCATCAGGCAGTGCAAGGCAGGACGACCGGCAAAGGCCCTCTGCAGTGCAACGCATCGAGCAAGCGTTGCTTGAGGAGATTAGCGTGGGTGCGCTTGAGCCGGGCCAGCGGCTGGACGAGGCCGGCCTTGCCGAGCGGTTCGGCGCCTCACGCACGCCTGTCCGCGAAGCTTTGTCGCGGCTGACGGCGCAAGGCGTGCTTGTGCAGGGCGAGCGGCGCGGCGTGTTCGTTGCCGAGTATGGACGCGAAGAACTGAGCCAAATCTTTGAAGCCATGCACGAAATCGAGGCGGCTTGCGCCAGGATCGCGGCGCAACGACTGACGCTTCTTACCCGGTCCGAGATCGAAGCCGCGCAGGCGGAGTGCGTAAAGGCGGCCGAGGCGGGCGATCGCGGTGCGTATCTGAGGGCCAATGAGGCTTTCCACCAGACGATCTATGCCGCCACGGGCAACCCCTATATTGCCGAGATGGCATCGGAATTCCGCAGGCGAACCGGCCCGTTTCGGGCCAAGAAATTCGCAACGCATCAAGACCTTTTGGCCTCGGCCCGCAGCCACGAGGATCTGATCCGCGACATCTTTTCCGAGGATTCCACGGCAGCGTCGCGCAGCATGCGAAGCCATATGACAGCCAGTTTTATCGAGACCTTGAAGGTCAACTGAGCCCAGGCACTGCCAGATTGGGCTTGCAAGTGAGCACATAATCGATTTTTTGTATGCAAATATGAATCACTGCGCACGGAGCGTGTCATGGGCGTCGCCGAGACCAAGATTTACCCGATCAACACCGGTTGGCTTCATGGCGATCTGGGCACCTACATCTTCTGGAAGGGGCCGGCCGGAAAGAAGAAGTGGCAGCCCGTCTACTGCCACTACGTGGATACCGGTGAGCACAAGATCCTGATTGATACCGGCCTGCCGGATCAAGAACGCGCCAGCAAGTATCACCACAATTGCGAGAAGCGCGGCTGTCTGCAGGTGCATGAGCATTTGCAGCAGAAGCTCGGTGTGCATCCCGACGAGATCGATGCCATCGTCTTTACCCATCTGCACTGGGATCACGTGCAGAACATGAAGGAATTCAGGAACGCCCGCTACGTCGCGCCGAAGGGCGAGATCGAAATGGCGTACAATCCCCTGCCCCTCTACTACCGTACCTATGAATGCGGGATCCTCGGCATAGAACCGGCCTATGCGGGCTGCGTGTTTGAAGCTGTCGCCGATGAGTGCGAGGTGCTTCCCGGCATCACCATGTTCCACACGCCCGGCCACTCGGTGGGCCATATGGCAGTGACGGTCGCCACCAGTGCCGGCGACATCGTGGTTTGCGGCGACGCGATCTTCGAAGAACGAAATCTCGAACCCAACCCGGCCGAAAAATGGCGGTACTGGGTGCCAGCGCGGTTCGTGAACTCCTATGAGGGGTGGAAGTCCGTCGAGGAGCTCGACAAACGCGCCGACTACGTCCTGCCCTGCCACGACTACGAGGCGAATGCGCGATCCGACGTCTTTCCCTACGACGGTATGCCCCTGCGCAAGCGGCGGCAGGCCATCCCGGGATATCAGTTCTACTTCGGCGATATGCCGGCGGGAGCCGCACAGCGCGAGACGCCGGCGATGAAGGCTGACGAGGTTGATGCCTATATCGCGGGTCTCGCCAAACCCGAGGACATGGTGGACTAGTCGGCAATGACCCGCTCCCTCCGTTCGCTTTGCGAGGTGGCGGCTGCCTACGACGCCATCGTGCTCGACCAATGGGGCGTCCTGCACGACGGGACGGACCCCTACCGCGACGCGGTCTCCGCCGTCAGAGGCTTGCACGACATCGGTGCTAAACTGGCGGTCCTTTCGAACTCCGGCAAGCGGGCCGGACCGAACGCAGACCGCATCTCCGGGATGGGATTTCCTCCCGAAGCTTTTGCCACAATCATGACCAGCGGCGAGGCCCTTTGGCGCGACGTGGCCGAAGCGCGGCTTACCGAACGCGCGTTCTTTCCAATTGAGCGCAAAGAGGGCGACGCGGCCGCCTGGGCCGACGGGCTCGATGTGACCCTGTGCAGCGATGTGCGAGACTCTGAGGCCATCCTGTTGATGGGTCTGCCCGATGACAGCAACGAGGACACTTGGCGCGACGTCTTGGACCACGTGCTCGCCGCAAGTCTGCCGGTCTACTGCTCAAACCCGGACCGGGCCAGCCCGCGTTCAGGCGGCAAGATCGTTGTGTCGCCCGGAGCGCTGGCCCATGCCCATGGCGAGTCGGGCGGGCGCGTCCGCTTCTATGGAAAGCCGCACCGCCCGGTCTTTGAGGCGGTACGGAACGCACTTGGTGCCGAGCGGCTTCTGATGGTCGGCGACAGCCTGGAGCACGACATCGCAGGCGCGGCAGCGGCTGGATGGGACAGCGTGCTCGTCACGGGTGGCCTCTATGCGGACCGGTTCGCCTCCGGCAATCCGGACGAGGTGCTGGATCTGTTGCTTGACGACGGCCGCTTCCCGCCCCCCACGTACATGATGGAGGCTCTGCGATGAGCACGCGCCCAGAGCTTCTGACACCTGCCTTCCGGGCACTCTCGGCCCGGCTCGGTCAAGATCCACTCCAAGTCCAGGGGCCGGGCGGGAACACCTCGGTGAAGGACGGCGAGGTCATGTGGATCAAGGCCTCAGGCACCGAATTGGCCGACGCGGAGCGCAAGAACATCTTCGTGCCGGTCGACCGCACGGCCGCGCTGGCCGAAGCACGGGGCGACGCGGGGGATGGAAGTTGCAAGGGGACGGTTATTGACGCTGAGATCGGGCTTCGGCCCTCAATCGAAACGACCTTTCACGCCGCGCTGAACCATCCTGTGGTGGTCCACACGCATTCGGTGGCCACCCTAGTGCACGCGATCTGTCCGGTGGGGCGCGCCGCGGCGCTGGACAAGCTGTCGGGCCTGCCGTTCGCAATGGTGCCCTACGCCAAACCCGGCCTGCCGCTCACGAAGGAAATCATGGCGCGCGCCGAAGCCGCCACGACGGTATTCGTTCTTGAGAACCATGGCCTGATCTGCTGTGGCCCCACGGTTGACGAAGTGTCTGCACTGGTGGCCGATGTGGAAGCCCGGCTCGCAATACCCGCGCTTGAAACGTCGACAGACCTGCCAAGTGCCAATGCGCCAACAGGCTTTGCCTGGGCCGACGAAGGTTGGCTCGCCACCGACCCACGCGCCTTTGCAGTGGCGACAACCGGCTCCTACTACCCGGACCACGTGGTGTTTCTCGGCCCCGGCCTGCCCACTGTCGACCATGAGGGGCAGCCCCCCGTCGTGTTGCACCGTGAGCTTGGCGCCGCGATCCGCTCTGGCGCGACCGGAAGCCAGCGCGCGATGCTGCGATGTCTGTTCGACGTCCTAAAACGCATTCCGAGCGACTGGGAGGCCGAGCCAATCGGTGAGGCGGCCGAAGCCGAACTGCTGAACTGGGATGCAGAGAAGTATCGCCAGGCCCTGGCTGCCCGGCAATGACCCTCAGCTTGGGAATAGACATCGGCACGTCAGGCATTCGTACGGCGGTGCTCGATGCAGACGGCGCGCTTGTTTCGATGGCCCGAGCCGATCATTTGCCCCAGGACCCTGATAGGATCGATGCAAGCAAATGGTGGGAGGCGACCTGCCTTTGTATAACCCGGCAGATCGCAGCGCTTGTCGAGGTTGGGCGCGACGGGAGCGAGATCAGTCGGATCGCGGTTGACGGCACATCGGGCAGCATGGTGCTGACAGACGAGGCGCTCGCCCCCGTTTCGCGCGCTCTGATGTACAACTCGAAGGGCTTCGACGACGAAGCCGCCGCGATAGCCACTCATGCCCCTCCAAAGCACATTACACGAGGAAGCAACTCAGCTCTCGCGCGCGCGACGCGGCTCGCCTCGGAAGACGAGGAGTCGCGCGCACGCCATCTGATGCACCAGGCCGATTTCGTCGCCGCAAAGCTGATCGGGCGCGGCGGACTGTCAGATCACAACAACGCCCTGAAGACCGGGTTCGATCCCGAAACAGGCGAGTGGCCTGACTGGATCGGCGAAGCCATCGATCCGAGCGTGCTGCCAGACCCGCGCCCCACTGGCACCCCGCTCGAAAGCGTGTCCCGTGAAGTCGCCGCGCGTCTCGGGATTGCCCCTGATGCAACAGTGCATGCCGGAACCACAGACAGCATCGCGGCCTTTATCGCGGCGGCGCCTTTGCGGAGCGGGACGGCTGTCACGTCGCTGGGATCGACGCTCGCGGTAAAGTCGCTGAGCCCTGCTCGGATCGACGACCCTGAAATCGGGCTCTACTCCCATCGTCTCGGGCCGGTCTGGCTGGCCGGCGGCGCGTCGAACACGGGCGGCGCGGTCCTGGCGCATTTCTTCACGGCCGATGCGTTGGCCGACCTCAGCCGACACATCGATCCCAACGCGCCGACCGGCCTTGACTACTACCCTTTGTTGTCCCCCGGCGAGCGCTTCCCATTCAACGATCCGAGCTTTCCGCCACGCATAGAGCCAAGGCCGACCTCCGACGCCCTGTTCCTTCAGGGTCTCTTGGAGGGGATCGCGCAGATCGAAGCGCGGTGCTACGGCGCATTGTCCGAGCGTGGTGGACGCTTTCCCGACGTGATCTATTCAGCCGGGGGTGGTGCCGCCAACGCCGTCTTCACACAGATCCGGGCGCGCGCATTGGGCCTTGTCCCCGAGCCCGCACCGCACGGGGAAGCGGCAATCGGCGCGGCAAAGCTCGCCGGCGGGTTTGCCTTGCAGGATATCGCAGTCTAGCCGGCCTGACCACGCGCCCAGGCGAGGTAGCGCGGCACCAGCAGCGTCGCGAACGGCGCGCCGCGTTGGGCATGATCGAGGCGATACCATCCCTCTTCGTGGAGCAGGTTCACCGTCCCGATAACGCTCCCGTCCGACACAACAGGAAGGTTCAGAACGGAGCTGCACCCGAGGGCGGCAATCGTCTCATGGTCGAAAAACACCGACCGGATATCGTCCGCAGTATAGCCGATATACGGAAGGCCTTTGCCCAGAACATGGTTTCCCCAGTCCGTCAGATCACCCAATGGCTTGCGTCCTTTGACCGGGTAGGCGTCGGGGTTCGACGAATAGACGCGGGCGGCCTCGTTCGTGGCTCGGTCAATCACCATCAACGTGAAGAGCTTGTGCCCGATCACCGCTCCCAAATGGTGCTCAAGCGCGGGATAGATGTCCTCGGCGCTCGCAATGTCGGCGAGCCGGTCTTCATCGGTCATGGAGCACTCACAGGTTTGGGGGGACGTTCCGCCAGAAGGCCTTCGGGCCGGATCCGCATCACAACGATCAGGGCTGTCCCGATGATGATCTCACGCAAGGCGGCGCCTTGCGCACCGGTCATGCCGTGGAGCATGGGCTCAATGAAACGGCTGCCTTCCAGGATCACTATGACGAGAAACGCGCCCAGCACGGCACCCGAGGTGTTCCCCGTGCCTCCGGCCGTAAGCGCCAGGAAGATGTAGATCGTCAGAAGGGGCCGGAAGATATCGGGCGCCACACAGCTCGTGAAATGCGCATAGGCCGCACCGGCCAACCCCAGAAGCCCGGCACCAATTGCGAAGGCCTGAACCTTGTAGAGGCGCACGGGCTTGCCCGCGACCGCTGCGGCCGTTTCGTCGTCTCGGATGGCACGCAGGGCACGGCCATAGGGAGACCGCCGCAACCGCTCTGTCATCAGCCAGGCGAGTGCCACGGCCAAGAGCAGGAGAGCGCAGGAGAGCGCGTTGAACTGCAGCGGAGTGAGCGCCCCGCGAAACGGACCAGGGATACCGGGAATGCCGTCCGACCCATTGGTGAGCCAGATCTCATTCGCCGCGATCAGCCGGATGACCTCACCAAAACCAAGCGTCACGATCGCCAGGTAGTCGCCACGCAGGTTCAGGGTGAGGCGCGACAGAAGTCCGCCCGAAAGCGCCGCCACGGCGATAGCGATCAGTAGCCCGAGCAGAATGGGCAGGCCGAGCGCGACGGTCGCAAGCGCCGAAGCATAGGCGCCCAGGGCGAAGAACCCAGCAAGCCCGAGGTTGATCATCCCGGCCATGCCCCAAATCACGTTGAGGCCGAGCGCCAGAAGGGCATAGACCCCGGCGAAGGTCAGTGTGGCAAGGAGGTAGCTCAGCATCAGTAGGCGCGCTCCCCAAGTAACCCGCGCGGCCGAAAGGCGAGGACAAGGATAATGGCAATAAAGCCCACAGCGCTCTTGTAAGAGGGCGACAGGACGAGGATCGAAAGCTCCTCACCGACGCCCACAACCATCGCACCGAGGGCCGCGCCAGGAATGCTGCCGAGCCCGCCGACGACAGCGGCCGCAAAGATTGGCAGGATGAAGCGAAAGCCCGTCAGCGGGTCGATCGACGTGCCGAGCCCAAGAAGCATGCCGCCCGCACCGACCAAACCCATGGCCATGAACACCGTCAATCGCCCCACCCACACCGGGTCGATGCCTTTCAGTTCGGCCAGTGTCGGATTGTCGGCGACCGCGCGCATGGCTTTCCCGATCCGCGTGAACTTCAGGGCGGCAAACACGGCCGCCATGATGCCGAGCGCCAGCGCGAAGTTCTGCACCTGCTGAGGGCCCACGCGGACGCCCGCAATTCGCCAATCGCGCACAAGCGGCAAGTCGTAGCCGCGCAGATCATTTCCAAACCCGAAGCGAACCATGTTTTCCAGAACGATCGTGAGTGCGATCGAGGCAATCGCCGCGGTTAACGCGCCATAGGGGCGAAGGGGTTTCAGCGCGACTTCGTCCGAGACAAGCCCCACGAGCGCGGCCACGAGGAACGCCGCGATCAGCGCTGGGGCGGCCGGCAACCCGAGCCAGACATTGGCCGCGTATCCTGCGAACGCTCCGATTGTGGCGTGGCTGGCAACGGAAAAGTTTGGAAAGCGAAGCACGGCGAAAATCGCTGTAAACCCAATGGCTGGGATCGCCAGCAACGTGCCGCTGATGATGCCGTTCACCAAGAGCTGCGGAAGAAGATCCATCGGTACAGCGCGCCTCAATGCGTTGGGCCGCCCCTTGTTCGTGGGCGGCCCGAACGGTTTTCTTGATTGCTATGCGCGTTTGTACTCCGACGCGCCGCTGCCGGAGATCTGCTTGAACACGAACTGCGTGCCCGTAATGTCGCCGATCTCGTCGAAGTCGCAGGGCCCCGAAGCACCGGAATAGTTGATCCCACCGTCAAGTGCCGCAAGGCCATCGACGGCGCTCTCGACGACCTGCCCGTCCCCCTGGCTGATGGCGCGGATATTCGCGCGGATCGCGTCTCCGCTGGCATCGCCGGCCGCGGCCATCGCTAGGATCGCCAAGCTCGCATGGTCGTAGGTCTGGGCCGAGTAGGGGTCGACATCGTCGACACCCAGGATCGCCTGGATATTCCCATAGGCGCCGCTGTCGATGGCCGGCGCGCCCTCCCAGGTGAATACGCCCTCGGTCACATCAGCCGGTAGCGCCTCAAGCACCGTGTTGTTCACCGCGTAGGCTGGCCCGATGATCTTGCCGTCATAACCCGCCTGCCAGATGTCCCGTAGCAGCACGGTGCTGTCTGCCGCATAACCGCCCAGCATGATGAAATCCGGGGGCGCCCGAAGGATCTGGTCGACCTCGGAGCGGTAGGTTGATTTGTCGGCCTCGTAGATCAGGCTCTCCATTCCGGCACCATTGGCCGCCGCCATTTCCCCAAGGATCTCGATTGACGAGGCGGCAAAGGGCGTTTGCGGCCCGATCCAGGCCATCTGCGTTGCGCCCTCTTCGACCATGAAGTCGCCGGCCACGCGAATCTGCAGTTTTGAATTGGGCTGCGTTCGACAGATGAAGCCCTGATGTGGAAGTTGGGTAATGCTGTCGGCGCCCGAAACGCAAAGCAGCATCGTTTTGCTCTCCCAGGCAAGCGGCGCGACCGCCGTTGTTACCGACGACGCCCAGGTCCCCATGATCGCAGAGACGCCATCGACATCGATCAGCTTTCGCGCGGCGCGCACAGCCGCTTCCGGCGAGGTCTGCGTATCCTCGGACACAAGCTCAATCTGGCTGCCAAGGACGCCACCGGCCTCGTTTACCTGCTCGATGACCCCGGCGATGGCGTCGCGCATGGACGGGCCGTAGGCCCCGCCCACACCGGTCAACGGGGTGAGCGACCCGAGTTTGATCGCATCGGTTTGGGCCCTGAGTGCCGCAGGGGAGGCAAGCGTCGCGGCTGTTGCGCCCAAAAACAGGCGCCGGCTAAGTCGTGTCATGTCAGTGTCCTCTCTGTTGCGTCGCCACGTTCTCTTCTCTGTCAACCACCCAGAAACGTCTTGCGGATGTCTGGGTCGACCGCGAGGTCGGCGCCCGCGCCCGTGGCGTGGTTGCGTCCAGCCGACAGAATATAGGCCCGGTCGCATAACTCGAGCGCGTCGAGCGCATTTTGCTCAACCAGCACGATACACACGCCTTGCGCGGCGATCTCCCTGATCGTGTCAAAGAGCTGGCCCGCCGCAATTGGTGACAGACCGGCCGACGGCTCATCGAGCAGGAGCAGTCTGGGCGACACCATCATCGCTATGGCCATGGCCAGGATCTGACGCTGTCCACCCGACAACGTGCGCGCGGCATCACCGCGTTTCTCGGCCAGAACCGGGAAGCGCGCAAATGTCTCGTCGATCCGCGTTGCCGTTTCCCGCGCAATGAAGCCCCCGATTTCGAGGTTCTCCCGCACGCTCATTGTGGCAAAGACATTGCCCTCCTGGGGCACATAGGCCACGCCAAGCTCTGCGATGCGGCGGGGCCTCAGCCCTGTCAGCGCGTCTTCGGCAAGTGTGATCGTGCCGGTCTGCGTGGGCAGGAGCCCAGTCACCGCCTTCAGCAGCGTCGACTTTCCGGCGCCGTTGGGCCCGAGGATTGCAACGATTTCTCCCGCATCCGCGGTGACCGTAACGCCCTTCAAGATTTGGTCGGCGTCGCTGTAGCCGCCGGTGACATCCTGCGCCGAAAACATCATGCGCGCTGACCCAGATAGGCGTCCTGCACGCGGTCGTCGGCAACGATATCGGCGAAGGTGCCCTCCGTCAGCTTCGCTCCCGCTGACATCACAATCACTGGATCACAGAGCCGCGCGACAACGTCCATATCGTGTTCCACGATCAGAAAAGTCAGGCCGGCATCGCGCAATTCGACGATGCGCTCCGCAATCTCTCCAGCGAGAGCCGGGTTCACGCCCGCCACCGGTTCATCGAGCATGATCAGCTTCGGGCGCGCCATCAGGGCGCGCCCAATCTCAAGAAGCTTCTTTTGCCCACCCGAAAGCTCGGACGACACGTTTCCCAACACGTGGTCAAGGTTGAGGCGCGCGGCGACCTCCCGCGCTCTTGCAATCAAGTCGCGCTCGCGTGCGCGACTGCGCGACGGCCAGAACAGCGCCGTCAGCACGTCTTCGCCGGGCTGCGCGTCGCCATGCAGGAGCAGCGTCTCGAGAACCGTCAGTTTGGGAAAGCCCCGTGCAATCTGAAATGTACGGACCAGCCCGCGCTGGCTGATCTGCTCAGGCCGCCATCCCGTAATGTCGGTGCCGTCAAGCGTCACTGTTCCGGCTTCGGGAGGAATGACACCCGAGAGACAATTGAAAACGGTGGTCTTTCCGGCCCCGTTCGGCCCAATGAGCCCGGTGATCGTTCCGCGGCGCACATGCAGAGTCGCGCCATTGAGGGCACGCACGCCATAGAAGCTGCGCTCGAGACCGGTGGCACTCAACAGCGTGTCGGACATGTCTTCCCCTCCGCGGCGAGGCTAGCGGAGACCGCGCCAAAGGCCAGTGACGATTGCAATGCGCACCCGCTCCCATAGGCTCGGAATGATCCGTTGGGGGGTGGCATGCGCATTCGGCTGGAGAACTGCACAGTATTTGATGGGCTTGCCGACGAGGCGCTCCCGGGCATGCACGTGATGGTCGCCGACGGCAAAATCGCTGACGTCTCCGACAGATCCCTCACGGCAGAGGCCGACCTCGTCATCGACGGCACCGGCAAGATGCTGATGCCAGGGCTCATCGATGCGCATGTGCATATCACCGCCGCCTCTCCCAACCTCGCCGAACTCGAGGCGATGCCGGTGTCTTACGTCAGCCACTGGACGGCCAAGACCCTCGGCGAAATGCTGGATCGGGGCTTCACCACCGTTCGGGATGTCGGTGGGGGCGACGCCGGGCACCGGCGCGCGCAGGAGGACGGACTGGTGCGCGGGCCCCGCCTGTCGGTGTCCGGCAAGGCGCTCGGCCAAACCGGGGGGCACACCGATTTCCGAGGTACGGCGCGGACCGACATCGGTGATCTGCAGCGGCGCCACACCGCGGGCCTAGGACGGATCGCCGATGGGGTTCCCGCATGCCTTGCCGCCGCACGCGACGAGCTCCGGCTGGGTGCGGACTTCATCAAGATCATGGCCAATGGTGGGGTCGCGACGCCCGCGGACCCGATCGACTGGATCCAGTTTACGCCAGAAGAGATCCAGGCCATCGTCACGGTCGCCGAAGCATCCTGCACCTATGTTGCCGCTCACACCTACACCGCACGGGCGATCGAACATGCCGCCGTCAACGGCGTGCGAACGCTTGAGCATTGCAACCTCATCGACGACCGCGTCGCCGCGATCCTGGCTGAGCGGGGATGCTTCGCCATACCGACCCTCGTCATCTACGATTGCCTCGATCGCCATGCCGACGCGATCGGCCTCGGCGCCGCCAATCGCGCAAAGAACCGGATGGTCCGCGACGCGGGCCTGGGATCATTAGAGGTCCTGGCAAACGCCGGTGTGCCGATGGGCTACGGCACAGATCTGTTGGGCTGGATGCATCATGATCAACTCGCAGAATTCGCCTTGCGGGCGCAGGTCCTGTCGGTCGCAGACGTTCTGAGGTCTGCGACATCGGTAAATGCACAGGTCATTCGCCGAGACGACCTCGGCGTAGTCGCGCCCGGCAAGACGGCTGACTTGATCCTGATCGACGGGGACCCGTTCGCCGACATCGCATGCCTCTCCGGCAAGGGAGAGCATATCTCTCTGGTTCTTCAGGACGGAAAAATAGTGAAGTCGTCTTGAGCGGCGATGCTGCGATGCTGCGATGCTGCGATGCCGGACGAGAACGGTTGGGACGTCCAGCCTAGGAAGGCTGCCCCCTGCCCCGCCAAAACGCGGCGCAGGAGGCACAGCTTCAAAGCCGCGCTTAATCGCAGACCCACTTCATTGTGTGGAAATTGAACTCGAAGCTTTGCATCGGCACCCAGGTGAACCCTTCAAGGCAGTTGTGAAACGCCTGCTGGCTGCGCTGGGTCAACAGAAACACGCCCACCTGATCTTCCACGAGCTTGCGCTGGAGCGCTTTGTAGATCTCATTCTGACGGCTCACGTCAGCTGTCGCCCTCGCCTCGTCAATCATGGCGTCCACCTCCGGGCTCTGCACCCATTCCATCGACGCCCACGTGCCCGCCGCACGGCTGTGATATTGCGTGAAGAAATAGGTGTCGGGCGACGGATATGTGGCGCCATAGAACACCTGATTGATGGCCGGCGTCGTGCTCACATCGCCGGCCAGCTCAGTCATCCGGTTCCATGGCTCGGGCTTGAGGATCGTGTTGAAGCCGATCGTGTCGAGCGTCGACTTCATCAAGAGGCCGATCTCCTCCTCAAAGGCCAGCCCGGCAACGTACATGATCTCGATATCGATCGGGCCCTGGCCGGCATAGCTCGATTGCTCGACATATGTGCGCGCCGTCTCGAGATCGAAGACAGGCGGCTCGATATCATCGGGATAAGCATCGGCGAAGATCGGCGGCATCGGCCCGGTGAGCGGCTCACCCGGCAGGATCACGTCGCGGATCGTCTCGTAGTCCGTCGCATAGGCAACGGCTTTGCGGATATTGGCGTCGTCCGTCGGCGGCCGGCTGTTGTTCAGCTTGAAGTAGAAGTTCGTCGCCGTCGGGTATTCGATGATCCGGTAATCCTCGAGCGCCCCGATGCTGTCATAGGTTTCCTGTGCCTGCCCGTCCGACGACATCGACAACTCACCTGACGCCGCAAGCGCCTTCACGGTGGCTTCCTCGTTGGTTACCACGAAGCGCACCTCGTCGATGCTGTCATCGGACCAGCCGAGGTGATAGCCCTCGTACGCCTTGATCGTCATACGCGCGCCGCGGTCCCAGCTGTCGAGCATGAAGGCACCCGCTCCGGCCGAGTTGTTCGCGACGAAGTCCTGCGCCCAAGGGTCGCCGTCCGTCGCATTCTCCATCGCGAGGTCGGAGTTGACGACAAAGAGGATCGGCGTCGTGGTCAGGAACGGCGCATAGGTCTGTTCCAATTGGAACTGAACCGTACTCCCATCAATTTCGGTCACCGAGCCTTCGGAGAGGACGCCCTCAAAAAGGTATGATGGCCCCTCATTGATCGCGAGAAGGCGGTTGACGGACCAGACCACGTCCTTTGCCTCGATTGGCGAGCCGTCCTGGAATGTCGCTCCGTCCTTGAGCGTGAACGTCCAGGTCAGCCCATCTTCCGACGTCGTCCAGCTTTCTGCGAGTAGGGGCTGGATCGCCCCAGACCCGTCGAGCGTCGTGAGCGCTTCGTAGAGGTTCACCCCGGCCATATACTCGGTGTAGTCGTTGATCTTGGCCGGATCGATCGTCCCGAAGATCTGCACCGCATTCACTGTAATCACGTTCTGGGCAGCGGCGGGTCCGGCGACCAGAGCCGTCGTCGCCGCCAAGCCAGCGGCGATTGCGTGTCTCGTTTTCATCTTCTCTTCTCCTTGTTGGTCCTTACTTTTTGCTTTGTGTTTCAATGGGCTGGTACGCGAAGTCATACCCGAAGTAGCGAGGGCCGACGAGCTCGAGCCCGTGATCGGATCGCCACTTGGGATCACAGGGAAGCCCAAACACGATCACGCGATAGCCATAGGCCATCTGCTCCGTCGTGATCGGCTGGCCGGTTTCCAGATCCAAAAGGCAGATGAGGTCCGGGGTCATGGCGCGCGGCACGCCGTCTTCGTCTTCTGCGACCAGGAACTCGTTCTGGAACCTCAAGGTGAACGTCCGCCCCTGATGGGCCTCCAGCCCTTCGATCTTGGCCTGCCCGCGAGCAAACCCACCTTCAGTGCGCCGGTCGACATCCGTGACACGTCCCTCAAACAGCCGAACGCCGTTTAGTTCTCTAGCCAGTCTGTCTGCCGGGTTTCGGTTGGCGGATTGCTCTGCCCGAATGATCCGCCCGAGATTGGTGATGAGTGAAAGCGAGCCACGCAGGATCGCGCGTTTGGCCTGCGCTCCGGTCATGGGGTACAGAGCGATCAATCCTGCACCCCCCATCTCCACCGTGATGACCCGCGCGAACTTCTCGGTCGACAGGTTGTCCACAGTGTTCAAGACAAGCGAGTTTCCCTTCTCGTCGGCCATGGCCATCGGGCAGGCATGGATGCCAAACATAGTCATCGAGACCATCTGCAACTCGGGAAACGCGCGCCCCATGCCGTCCCCGTCGACGATGGGGAGCGCTGCCGTTGCGGCGACGGCAATCGGGATTGTCGAGTTCAACCCACCCGCTTCGATGCAGAAGATCGCATCGGCCTTCCGCCCAAGCACCGCCTCAAGAGACCGAAGCGCAGACAGCGCCTCGTCCCCCCGTGGCAACTTCTCCAACATCACCGTGGGCGCGCCCATCATGGCCACAGGCACAACGAGCGCCTCGTCATCGAGCGCCTCGACATCAAGAACCTCGACGGGCCCGTGCGCTGCAATGGCCTGCTCCGCCATGAGCCGGCCGATATAGGGATCGCCACCGCCGCCCGTCCCAAGGAAGGCACCGCCGAGGGCCACGTCGGACATGTCGGCCCGAGTGATCTGGCGCACAGGTTCCATCACGCGCGACCCATGGGCACAAAAGAGATGTTGTCGTATCCGAAAGCCGCCGGCCCCACGACGTCGAGCGCTTGAGGGGTTCGAAGCAGTGCATGGGCCGGCAGGCCGAGCACAGCAACCCGCTGCCCATAGCGCAACATCTCAGTGGTGATTGGGAGGCCGGTGTCGCTGTCGAGCACGACGACCAGATCGGGGACGCAGACCTCCACCGCACCATTGCGGCGGAAAACGAGGAATTCGTTCTGAAGATCGATCCATCCGGTGTCGCCACGATAGTCGCCAAAACCCTCCAGCGCGATGTGGCCCACTGCAAACCCGCCCTTCAGGTGCCGCTCCAGATCGACGATCTTCCCTGTCAGAAGGAGCCTGCCGTTCTCCTGATCGATCACGGTCTGGACCGGGTCGAGGTTTTGCGCGTGCGCGTCGAGTACCGCACGCCCGAGCTTGAGCGCCTGCGTGATCGTTCCGGGAATGGCCGCTCGCTTGACAAACGCCCCGCGCATCGGCTGCGTCGCAAGACCCGCGGCGGCGCCCATCGCCACCACGACATGTCGCGCGATCCGCTCAAGCCATAGATCGTTCGGCGTGTCGCGGATCACGACGATCGAGCCCTTCTCGTCGGCCATCGCGCTTGGCGCCTCGCGGTGCCCATAGATCGACCAGGTGCACATCTGCATTTCTGGAAAGGCCCGGCCCATCCCGTCACCATCGACCACCGGTAGGTCGGCCTGCGCCGCTGTAAGCATCGGCTCCATCGAGTTCGCCCCGCCGATCTCAGCCGAGATCAGGGCGTCGACCGTCACGCCGAGTTCCCTTTCAAGCGCCCGAAGCGCGCGCAGGCATTCCTCGCCCTCTTCGATCTTCTCAACGCCCACGACTGGCGCGCCGATGCCCCCCAAGGACACGACGAGCGCATCGTCGGGCAGCTCTGCCAAGGGGATAACGGGTATCCTGTTCCCCTTCTTCAGTTCCTCTCGGCACCGAAGCTTGCCGATATAGGGGTTGCCCCCTCCCCCCGTGCCGAGGATCGCAGCCCCAATTTCGATGGCATCGAGGTCGGCGTCTGTCACCTCTCGGATTGGCTCAGCCATGCATCGACCCCACGACCTTGAGGCGGATCCGCGTGGCGTTGCCTGGCAGATACGCGAGAGGCACATCTTCCTGGTCCAGAAGCTCGATGCTCTCAGGGTTCGCCCCTGCTGCGATCGCCTTGTCGGTGGCTTCCTGATGCGCCTCGGCAAGTGCGCTCTCACGCGACGTGCTCGCGAGCGAGAAGATGCGATCCACCTCACCCGAGATCTGCCCAATGGCCGCGCCCACGGCGTTCGCAACCGAATAGTGCGCCGGGCGAATAACAGACAGATCGCCGATCCGGTCTGGCACCAGGATCGAGCCGCCCCCAACCGCCAGAACAGGAATGCGATCGGGCGACACGCGCATCCGTTCGACAGCGTTGGTGAGCATCATGTCGGTATGCGCCTTTACGGCCAACAGGTGTGCCCGATCAAGCTCTGCCACCGCAGACGGATCGCCGAACTCGGCAAGCCCAAGCCCCACGGCCACGTCCGACGCGGTAAGCATTTCACCGCCAAAAATCAGCGCCTCCTCGGTCAACCGATAGCCGACGGACTGGGGCCCAACCTTCAGCGGTCCGCCCGGTGCACTGACATGTGTGCCCCCGCCCAGGCCGATTGCGAACACATCGGGCATCCGGAAGTTTGTGCGCACGCCGCCCACATCAACCGTCGTACTGGCCGGCCGCGGGAACCCTTTGACCAAGGCACCCACATCGGTGGTCGTGCCGCCGACATCCACAACGATGGCCTCGCTCTCGCCCGACAGAAACGCCGCCCCGCGCATCGAGTTCGTGGGCCCAGAGGCAAAGGTCAGCACCGGATAGGACTGCACGAAGGTCCGGCTCATCAATGTGCCGTCGTTCTGCGTGATGTAGTAAGTACAGGCGAGACCAACTTTGTTCAAAGCCTGTCCCAAGGCCGCGACGGTGCGCTCCGAGAGCGCACGCAGCGACGCGTTCATGATGGCCGCGTTCTCTCGCTCGAGAATGCCAAGGCGACCGATTTCGCTCGAGAGCGTGAAGTCGACCCCGGGCAAGCGCTGGGACAGATGCTCCATGGCGCTGCGCTCCATGGCATCGCTGACGGGCGAGAAGACCGACGTGATGGCAACGGTCTGTATGCCGGTCTCACCAATCTCTCGGGCAATGTCATCCAATTCTGCGGTATCGAGGTCCGATATGGCGCGACCATCGAACTCGTTGCCGCCCTTTGCCATCCAGTAGTGCCCGCCGACGGCCTCGCGAATGTCCTCGGGCCAATCGACCATCGGCGGCAGACACTGCGCCGCAGGAAGGCAGAGCCGAACCGCCGCCGTCCGCGCAAGATGCCGTCGTTCCACAACCGCGTTGGTGAAGTGGGTCGTCCCGATCATCACGCCGGTCACACTGGCCTTGTCGACCGCGGCCTCGGCAATCGCGCTTTCGACCGCCGCGACGACACCGCCCATCACGTCCTCCGTGGTGGGGGATTTGACCCCCGACAGGATCTTCTCGCCCTGCATCACCACCGCGTCTGTGTTCGTGCCGCCGACATCCACGCCAATCCGAACCATGGGTTATCCTTCCATCGCGGTTGAAGTCGCAAGCACGCGGGCCCGCTCTTCCTTGGTGACCTTGGGTTTCCGCGCTTCCTCCTCGGGCGAGATCACCGGGATCGCCGACAGAAGCGCACGGGTGTAGGGGTGGCTTGGCGTGTCAAAGATCCTGCCGACCGGCCCCACTTCCACGACCTCGCCACGCAGCATTACGGCGACACGATTGCAGAAGTTCCGCATCAGGCTGAGGTCGTGGCTGATGAACACATAAGTCAGCTCGAACTCGGCCCGAAGCCGGTTCAGCAGGTCGATCACCGTCGACTGCACCAGGACATCGAGCGCCGAAGTCGGCTCATCTAGCACAAGGATCTTGGGCTTGACCGATAGAGCCCGAGCAATCGCGACCCTCTGCTTTTGCCCGCCCGACAATTCGTGGGGATACATGCTCTTGTAGGCCTGCGGCAGCTCCACAAGATCCAGAAGCTCCGAGATCCGTTGTACGATCGAGGCTTTGTCTTCGCCGGTGAACTTCAGCGGCACCGCAAGCTGATCGGCCACGGTTCGGCGCGGGTTCAGCGATGATCCCGGGTTCTGATAGACAATCTGAATGAGCTTGCGAAATTCCCGCGTCCCGGCAAAGGCCGAGACTGCGCGCCCATCAAGCAAGATGTCCCCTTGGCTCGGCGGGATCAGGCCAAGGATCATTTTGGCGAGGGTTGTCTTGCCCGACCCGCTCTCTCCTGCGATCCCAAAAATGTCACCCTGCTGAACCGACAGAGATACGTCGCTCACGGCCCGAACGCTGCCCGTCAACCGCTGCAGCCAGCCGCTGCGCGTCTTGAAATCCTTGGTGACGTTCTGGATGGCCACCATCTCGCGCGCCTCATCGTGCGCCACGGTCTTGACCCGGGCCCCGTAGAGCGGAGGCACCGCGGCCATGAGCTTGCTCGTGTAGGCATGCTGCGGCGCGTCGAAAATCGCGTCGCGCGAACCCGTCTCAACGATCCGCCCGCGCTCCATCACGTAGACGCGGTCCGCCATCTCGCGAACGACGCCAAGATTGTGTGTGATCAATAGGAGCGACAGCCCGTCCTCGGCCACCAACGTGTTCAAAAGCACCAGAATCTCGTCCTGGGTCGTGACATCAAGCGCTGTCCCCGGCTCATCGGCGATCAGAAGACGGGGCTTGTTCAAAAGGGCCATTCCGATCAACACCCGCTGGCGCATCCCGCCAGACAGCATCATCGGGTAGCTGTCGAGCACCCGCGCGCCGTCCTCCAACCGCACTTTCCGGAGCGTGTCGATCATGTGCGCCTGACGTTCGGCGCGGCTTCGGATGCGGCGCGAACGGATATCGGCGTACCGAATGATATCGTCCATCTGCCGGCCAATGGTCAGCACCGGGTTGAACGACAGCATGGGGTCCTGAAGGACAATGGAGATCCCGGTGCCCTTAAGCCGGTTGCGCTCGGCGGTGCTTAAGTCGAGGAGCGACGTGCCGGCATAGCTGATCCGGCCCTGCTCCACCTTCCCGGGTGGCATGGGCAGCGTGCCGATGATCGTGCGCATCGTCACGGTCTTGCCCGAGCCCGATTGGCCGATCAGCGACACCCGCTCGCCCTCGTTCACATGCATGGTCACGCTGTGCAGCACGCGGCGATGGCGGCCATAGGCGGTGAACCCGATGCTGAGGTCCTCGATCTGCAACAGCGCGCTCATAGCTCGACATCCAGCATGTCGCGCAGCCCATCACCCAGAAGGTTGAAGCCAAGGATCGCATAGAGGATGGCAAGCCCTGGCATCACAGCCTGCCACCACATTTCGGGCATGTATTCCGAGCCCGTCGCGACCATTGTGCCGAGGTCGGGCGTGGGCGGCTGCACACCAAGGCCGAGAAACGACAGCGCCGCCCCAAAGAGGATCACAAAACCCGCATCGAGGGAGACCTTTACTGCAACCGCGGAAATGCAGTTCGGCAAGAGTTCGCGAAACAGAATATGGGTATGGGTCGCGCCGGCCACGCGGGCCGCCTCGACATAGTCCTCGTTCATCTGGGCTTTGACGATCCGGTAGATCAGCCGCGTATGCCAAGTCCACCAGAGGAGCGTTATCGCAATCATGGCGTTGATCAGATTGGGCGACAGCACGGCCGTGATCGCAAGCGCCATGGCAAGCGGTGGGACGGCCAGCATGATGTCGGTGAACCGCATCACGATGGTCTCGATCCAGCCCCCGAAGTACCCAGCCAACAGCCCCAGAACCACGCCGAACGGCACCGCAACACCGAGGACCCCAACCACTAGCCCAAGCGAGATGCGGTAGCCATAGATCACCCGGCTCAGCACATCGCGGCCAACATTGTCCGTCCCCATCGGATGTGCCCAAGAAGGGGGCGCGTGGCGGTTCCGAAAATCTACGAACGACCCGGCGCTTTCTGGCGAAGGCGCCAGCAATGGCGCGAAGACAGCCGCCAATATAACGCTCAGAACGATCAGCGCGCCAATCACCGCCAGCGGATTGCGCCGAAACCGGTAGAAGGCCATCTGGCGCGCGTTCAGGCCATGATGCTCGAGGTCCGCCTCGTCGACCGCACTCATGCGTCCCTCCCCTCGCGGATCCGATGGCGCGGGTCGAGAACGCCCAGAAGGATGTCGATGATCAGGTTTGCCAGGACAAAGAACACGCCCGAGACGAGCACGACCCCGATCACGGCATTGAGGTCCTTTTGGAGAATGGTACGCACGCCATAGCTCGCAATGCCGGGCCACGAAAACACGAACTCGACGATGAACGCATTGCCGATCAGGGAGGCGAACTCCAACCCGAGGATCGTAAGCGGCGCGACCGACGCCACGCGCAGCATGTAGCGAAAGGTCACCACCCGTTCGGGAATTCCGTAAGCCCGCGACGCCTCGACGAAGTCGCGCGAAGCCACCTCGATCATTGCCGTGCGGGTGATCCGCATGACCTGTCCAATCCCGGCCGCCGCGAGCGCGACCGACGGCAGGATGAGGTGGCGGACGGCGTCCAGGACCACGTCAAAGCGCCCTGCAATCACGCCATCCACGATGAGCAACCCCGTGACATCCGCCGAGAAATCCAACGCGGGATCCATCCGGCCTGTCACCGGAAAAAAGCCCAGATAATGCGCCGCGACCAATTGCAGAATGATCGCAAGGACGAAGCCCGGGGTCACCACGCCGATGAGAGACGCGACACGCAGGACGTTGTCGACCCACGTGTTGCGGTAGATGGCAGCGAGAACCCCAAGCGGGATCGAGACAGCGATCTGAATGACGATCGTGAAAAGGACAAGTTCCAGCGTGGCCGGCAGGGCCGCTCGGATGTCGTCCAGCACGGGTCGAGATGTGAGAAGCGATTTCCCAAGATCGCCCTGTGCCAACCCTGTGAGATAGGTCCAAAGCTGCACCGGGAACGGCTCATTCAGCCCCATTTCCTCGCGGAGTTCAGCCACCTGCGCTGCGGTCGCCAGAGGCCCAAGCGCAATCCGCGCAGGATCTCCCGGCACGATCCTCGAAATCACGAAGATGAGGATCGCCAATCCCAGAAGCACCAGGAACAGAACGACCGCGCGTCTGAGTATGTATCCGACCACAAGCGAGACCCCTCGCCGAAAGCTTGGCGGAGATTGGCCAGCTGGGAGATACGCAATGGGTCGAAGATCCGAGAAAAAGGTCTAGGAAACCGGCGAACCCATCACTTCATCAATGTACTCAATGAGTTCCGCGCGCCCGCGCAGTCCGGTCAGGCGGAACAATGACGTCAGATGGTATTTGACAGTTGCCTCCGAGGTGCCCAGCTGGCGCGCCACCTGCTTATTCGTTGCTCCGCCCTGCAACGCGGATGCCACCCTATATTGGCGACGATTGAAGCCGATTGCGCTCAGGGATTCGGGCACGACATAGCTCTCGTCGACCTGCCGCACGATGCGGCTGACGAGGTAGGCGTACTTTCGATTTCGTCGGGCGAAGCCGCTATTGGCAAGCTTCGATGAAACGCCCAGGAACACGTCGCGGTGCTCCAGGAACGGCGCGACATGTCGTTCGTCGATGGCGAGTCTGATCGCCTTTTCGATCGCTGATCTGCGGGCTTGGCCCCGTTGGTTCGCCGCATTCTGCAGGCACGCGACGATCGCACCTCGGGGTGTGGGAGGCTGCCCGGGCTTCGAGATATCGAGAAGCCTCGCCAGTTCCCCCAGCAGCACGTTCCCGATCGCACTCTGGATGTCGGCCCGACGGATCTGGTCGAGCGCGCGTTCGGCCTCGTTGGGGCGCCACTCGAGGTGCCAGATCCATGCATTCAGGACGTCGACGGTCGTCGCGGCGCCGCCATGACGCCGCGCATAGTCGGCCTGAAAGTCTTCCAACTCCGCCTGCGCCGCTTTTCGCCCCTCAAGAAAGTAAGTGCTGAGGACCGAGATCCGGGCGAGTTCAAAGAACAACTCCGACCAGCTGTCTCCCGTGAGCAGACTTGCCCGCAGACGCGAGGCCTCCCGTCGGACGCGCTCCAAATCACCCCGCTCGTAGTGGATAGCCATCTGAATGACCTCGATGACGTCGCACTCGTTGCCATAGGAAACGCCGGCCTGCGCCAGGCATCGGCGCGACACAGAGAGACGGCGTTCCGCACTGTTCAGACGGCCTTGGATGACATCGAGGCCTGCAAGGTGGATGTGAATGAAGTGCTCAAGATAAACATGCCCGTCTTCGCGGTAGCATGAGATGGCCTGCTGACCCACGACGCGCGCATCCTCAACCTGGCCCAGGCGCACCAGCATCGCCAGCATGGCGTTGTAGTAGAGCCCCAATAGCAGCGGCTCGGAGAGTGGCAGAATGCGTTCTAGCCGCCGCCACGTCGCCAGCTTCGCACCGCTGACCGGCTCGCCCATATGCAGCGACAGGAGCAACTCCATGAGATCGAAGAGATACGTCTTCTCGAAGTCGAGATTGACTGCATACAAATAGGACTTCGCCCGCGCGGCCTGCCCACGCTTGACGAGATACAGCACCAGACCACCGAGGACCGCCTCGTCCCGACGCCATGTTTCGGGCGGCATCGCGTCGAGCACGGCGCCCAAAGCCGCATATCCGTGGCGAAACGGGAACGTTGCTCCACCGCCGTCGTGATACGCCTTCAAGGCAGAAGCTTTTTCGCGTGACCCCATTCACCAAATAGAACGGATCACCGGCACTGGTTCAACCGAGGCCGGGGCGATGCCCGTTGTGCTCCCATCGACCGATGGGCCTGCTCCGCCCAATCCTATCGACGCAAGCGTCGCAAAGTGCGGCGTTGGTGCTCGGCGCTTCCAAGTGGTCTGGGACATTGCCTAGCGGAGGCGCGCGTAGACGTCTCCTGAATTGGCCGACATAGGCAGGCGCGAAATCTCGGCGCGCAGCGCTTGCTCGTCCTGCCAGTCTGGAAACCGCAGGCGATGCTCTTCCCCGAGGCTCAGGTTGTAGACGTATCGACCGAGGTCGGAGAGCCGGTCAAGACAGGCATAGGCGACCTCCCGACACAGCATGGTCACCTCGAAAGATAGCAACGGCAGGGGCGTACTCAGACCATGCAGTACCTTTGCTTCGAACCCTTCGACATCGATCTTGGCGAAGTCCGGCCGACCATGAGTGGCGATCAAGCCGTCAAGTGTGACAACGCGAACGCTGCTTCGATCGTCCCAGACTTGATCCTGCCATGCGGGATCGTTGGGCGAGGCGTCCACGAGCCTTCGAGACAGGGTCGAGACAGTCGGGTTTGACCTGTTCAAATACATGCTGGCCACGCCTGCCTCGGCGCCGGCCGCGGCACGAACGAGAGTGACCCCAGGCGCACGACCGTAGAGCAGGCGAAGCGCACGAAACACATGCGGATCGGGCTCGAGCGCAACCACGGCCGATCCCCGGCGCAAAAAGCTCGCCGTTCGGTCGCCCACATGGGCCCCGATGTCGAACGCGAGGCCGCCGGGAGGCATCAGCGCGGCGTGCAAGGCATCCATCCGGCGCACACGTTCCAGGTCCCGGTAGTAGATATCGAAGGACCGCGCGATTGCAGACGCAGTACCGGGTCGGGAGGACGATTTGTCTGTCGTCACCGCAGGTCCACCCCCCCAACCGCGCCTGTTGCCCCCTCAACTACCTGTCGCGTGCACGCAAAGGAAGGGCGGTGACTTCAAGGGTTGGCGATTACCTTCACTCAAGACCAGTGGACACCAAGTGCGAGGTTAAGGACCGATCGCCGGTCATTTCCCCGGATTGCCGTTAGAAGGCGTGCCCTTGCACAAGCCAAACGTGGCTCCCGAAACCAATGGGAGCGGCGCTGGCACTAAGTCTGGCCGAATTCCTTCCGCCCGTGGCGCGACGATCGAGGCAGATCCGGCGAGGCCAGGATCACCAGAACCGCCACCAGGGCTTCTGCTCGTCTTCCACCGCGGCCGGTGCAGAGCCTTCTGCTGCGGCCGTCTCCTCAGTGGCTTCTTCGGACGCCTCGGCCTCAAAAACCTCGGATGCGCCTGCCTCTGCAAGGGCCAGCGCTTCGGTCAGTTGGGCCTTGGCACCCTCCAGGTCGCCCCCGCCACACGTTGCAAACGCGTCGTCGAGCATCTTTTGCGCCGTGGCCGCCGCCTCTTCCGTCGTTCGTGGTAGCTGCAACCGGATCCGCGCCCGCAGCATCAGGGCATCAACGTCATCGCACTTTTCGATCAGTGCCTGGTAGGTTCCGTCGACATCGGTGCTGGCGGCGTTCCCGGCCTGCTGCTCTTGCGCGTGGACGGGAAGCGCCGTGGCAAGGCTCAACGCGACAAAGACAGAGCGGTTCATCTCGATCTCCCTTTCAAGCTACGGAGCTCAGCGCCCCTTCTGGTCAAGTCCGATCAGGGCACGGCGCAACCGGGCCGACATGGCATCCATTGCGATCACGGTGACCAGCACAAGCAGCGCCATGTAGGCCACGTTCTCGAAGTCATTCCCGGTTTGGAGCGCACCTAGGAATTGAAGGCCGATGCCCCCTGCCCCCATCGCCCCAATGATCACGGCCCCACGCGTGTTGGATTCCAGATAGTAGAGCGACTGAGAAATAAAGACGGGCATGATCTGGGGCAGAATGCCAAACCTGTGCTGCTGCACTTTCGAGGCTCCCGTCGATTGGATGCCCTCGCGCTGATTGTTGTCGGCGTTCTCAATGGCCTCAGACATCAGCTTGCCAAGGGTTCCCGTGTCGGTGAAAGCGATCGCGAAGATCCCAGTGAACAGGCCCGGCCCGAACGCACGCAGAAAGATCAGCGACCAGATCAGCGTGTCGACGCCACGGAGCACGTCAAACAGGCGACGGAGGGCGAACCGGAACGCGCCGATCGGCTGCACATTGCGCGCCGCCATGAAAGCAAGCGGCAAGCCCACGCCCGCAGCGATCATCGTGCCGAGGAGCGCCATGAAGATCGTCTCGAGCATGGCGTAGAGCACCGTGCCATGGCCCCAGATCGTGTTGTCGCGGAACTCGGTCCACACCAGCTTGGCATTCGACATCTCGGGCACGACACGGTCGCTGGAGAACATCAAGCCGATGGCCTCGAAAAAGCCGACGTCTCGCAGCGGGCTATCAAAGTCGAACCAGAAATAGGCCCAACCCACTTCATACCGGTGTGCCTCGACGCGGATCGTGCCGACCTGCAGGCGCTCGAAGAGGGATGGTCGGATCTCGACCTTGTTTTCGGTCTGCCGCATCCACTCCGGCAATTCGTCAAGTCGATCCTGGTAGCCCACGACAAATGGCTTGCCATCGCCGTCGAGGCGGAACACGAACGTCTCGTCCTGATCCGGCCAATCGAGCGTCACTTCGGTATCGTAAAAGGTGACCTGGCCGCCGTTGCCGTAGGTGATCGTGCGGCCACCGTCGGCGCGCTCCTCAAACCAGTCGGGCTTGGGCTCATAGACATGCCGATGCCCGCCTTCAAAGGCGACACGGATCTCCTCCGGCTCGTCCCACCGCATCGTGATGTGATCTTTGTGGGCGTAGGTATCGAGCACGAAGAGGGCGGCGCGCTCCGGCCGCCACTTGTCGCGCAGGCTGCCAATATCGAACTGAACCCACGAAATAGCGAGATAGGTCAGAATGATCGCCAGAATGGCCCAGAACCAACGTCTCTGGCGACTTGCAGCGCGGTCGACCTCTTGCTCGATCGCTTCAAGCGCCGCGGGATGCATGGTCATGCTCATTGGCGCTTCCCGATCAGTTTGGAGCGGATCCAGTCGGACAGATAGTCGAGCGCAATAATCGTCGCGACCAGCAAGATGAAGATCGCCGTCACCCGCCCGCCGTCGCGCCATTGGATCATGGTTGACAGGGCTTGACCGATGCCTCCGGCGCCGAAGAAGCCCAGAATTGTGGAGGCTCGAACGTTAATCTCCAGCCGCAAGATCCCGTATGAAAAGAACAGAGGCAGCACCTGGGGCAAGACGCCGAAACGAATTCTGCTGATCCAGCCCGCGCCCACCGATTGCAGGCCCTCCAGCGGCTTATCGTCGATATTCTCGATGGCCTCGGAGAAAAGCTTGCCCAACGCCCCTGTCGTGTGGATCCAAATCGCAATGACAGCCGGCAGCAGGCTCTTTCCCATCAGGTAGAGGAAGATCAGAGCGATCACGATCTCAGGGAACGAGCGAAAGAGATCGAGCATCCGACGGGTGACGCCCACCACGTAAGAATTGCCGACAATGTTCTGCGAAGCGAAGCACGCGAAGATCACGGCGAAGACGAAGCCGAGAAACGTCGACAGCAACGCCATATTGAGCGTCAGGATGAGGTCGGGGACGAATTCTAGAACGCGGTTGAACCAGCGCACGAAACCCAATTCCCAGGCCATGGCGAACATGTCCTTGGGAAAATCGAAGATCTTGACGATACCCTGGCTGAACGGTGTGGCGTTCGCCGTGTTCGCCATATCGATCCCGAACAGCACGACCAGCGCAGTGATTGTGATGCCGATGATCGTGTAGGTCGTCTTGCGTTGCTGCAGGATCTTGAGCTGGTCTTCCAGACCCTGCAGGTGCTCGGGCAAAATTGCGGTCATAGGCACTCGCGCGTTCGAGATGGGAGGCGCCGTGTCGGCACCTCCCGAAGGCAAAGGATCTTAGTTGCTCTTGGCAGCTTCGATCTGGGACTGACGAGCCTTCACGATCACTTCGTAGAACGAGTGATCGACCGGAACCCAAGCCTTGACCACGCCGTTGGCGATGTTCTCGGCGCACACAGGATCGTTCTCAAGGATCCACTGCTTCATGCCAAGCATGGTGTCCTTGGCTTCCTGGGGAAGCTCCTTGCGCATCACGATCGGGCCGTTCGGGATCAGGTTCGACGACCAGATCTGACGGATGTCATCCATGTTGAGGATGCCCTTGTCCACCATCTTGCGCAGGTTGCCCGAGGTGTAGCCCTCTTCCCACGCGCCAACGCCCGAAACCCAGGTCACGGCCGCGTCGATGTCGCCGTTCAGCACGGCGAGCACGCCGTTCTCGTGGCCACCCTGGAACTCCGTCGAGGCGAAGAACTCGTCAAGCGGGCCAAGCTGGTCCACGAGCTCGATCGATGGGATCAGGTAGCCCGAGGTCGAGTTGGGGTCGGCAAACCCGAGGTTTTTGTCCGCCATGTCCTCAAGCGACTCGATGCCGCTGTCGGCGAGGGTGACCATGACCGAGTAGTAGCCCGTGTCGCCCGTCGGCTGCATGCGGGTCATGACCGGCTCGCCTGCATCGGGGTTCTGCAGGTAGAGGCCGGCATAGCCCGACGCGCCGAACCACGTGTAATCCAGGTTGCCGCCAGCAAACGACTCCATCGTGCCGGCATAGTCCTTGAACGTGAACATCTTGGCGGGCACGAGGAAGGCGGCCTCGACGTAGTCTTGCAGGCACTCGTTGCGCGCGATGATATCCTGGGCGGCTTCGTCGCCGAGGAAGCCGATGCGGAACTCCGACTGGATGCCCGACATGTCGAACGTCGGACCTGCATAGCTGGAGTGGCCATCGGCAAAGGCCGTTGTGGCGAAGGCAGCAGCAGCAAAGCTGGCCGCAACGCGTGCGATAGTGGTCATAGAGTGTCTCCCATTGGTGAGGATTCGGCGCGGCGTGCGCCGTTAGTGCGCGCCCGATTCGGCGGCAACACGAGGGGGCGCAGCCGAAGGTGCGAGCGACGTCGAAGTGATGGACCCTTCGAACGCTTCTTCGGCCTCGGCCCCATAGATTTCGCGGGCCATGGCGTCGGTCAGTGCCGCGGGCACATCGTCAAACACCTTCTCGCCGGCGCGCATCCCGATGACCCGATCACAATAGGTGCGCGCGGTGTCGAGGGTATGCAGGTTGCAGATCACCGTGATCTTCTCTTCGCGGTTGATCTTTTGCAGCGCCTCCATCACGAGACGCGCGTTCAGCGGATCGAGCGATGCAATCGGCTCATCGGCAAGGATGAAGCTCGGCTCTTGCATCATTGCACGGCAAATTGCCACGCGCTGCTGCTGACCGCCGGAAAGCGTTTCGGCCCTCTGCAACGCCGTTTGGGCCACACCGAAGCGATCCAGAAGCCTCAGCGCCTCGCGCCGCTCCGCCTCGGTAAAGAACATCAACGACGACCGTAGCACCGACTGCTGGTTAAGGCGTCCGAGGATGACGTTGGTCAGCACATTCAACCGCGGCACAAGGTTGAACTGCTGAAAGATCATGGCGCAGTTCCGCTGCCAGTCCATCTTGGCCCGACCGCGCAGGCTGAGCACGTCTGTCCCGTCGATGACAATCTCGCCGCCGCTGGCTTCGGTCATTCGGTTCATCATGCGCAGAAAGGTCGACTTCCCGGCGCCGGACTGCCCGATGATGCCGATGATCTGTGGCTCAGACGCAGAGAAGCTCAGGTCGCTGACCGCTGCTTTTTCGCCAAAGATCTTTGTCACGTTTTGTACGTTGAGCACTGCATCCCCCAAAAGTTCGGCGCAGCGCTACAGTCATTGCGTAACGAATTTGCGTCAGTTTTGTTACTGAATTCTCGCATTTGGAATTGAGGTATCGGCGTGCAGCGATCTCCTTGAAAGCGCAGTGCAGCCGCACATTTAGCACGCGTTAGACTCATGCTGTCGCCAGAGATTTGGCAGTCCGCAGACGGCATATGGTTGCGGGCACGGCGATCTCGCTGTCATACTCAAGGTGCCCTTCCCGAATCGAGCGACCGAGCCACGTGGTCCAGTGCAACCGGCACCTAACCCGCTTGCTTTCTTGAGAGCTTTGGTTGGTCCCCAAGGTTGGAGCGCTGGCGACAGGAACCTCCCTGGTGAGGGATGGCAATAACGCGTCGCAGGGACGGATTCCCCTGCGTCTTCCGCGGGAAGTCGAGGTTCATCCGACGTCGGGATTGGATGTCGCCGAGACGTGTCGCAAGTTGGGTATCAGCGAAGCGACCTACTCCTGTCAGCCACGTCACACCAAGGCTCCGAGCGGGAATGGCCAGGGCCGAAGAGGTTTGGCTGGGTCGAACCGCCTCACGTGTCCACGATGAGGGAGCAGGAAGATGGTTAATGCAGGCGTGAGCTTGGTCGTGACCGCCTGGGGTAGCAATGCTGTGACGCGCGACGGGATTCCTTACGACTTTTCAGTCACAAAGGCTCACTGCCCTACAGTCGTTGTAGGTGTTCTGTCAGATCAGAATCTCTGGAGCGGGTAGACGGAATCGAACCGACATAACCTGCTTGGAAGGCAGGGGCTTTACCATTAAGCTATACCCGCGGCGGCGAGTGGCTTACTGCATCGCCCGACGGGCGTCAACGGATAGCCGACGAGCGAGATCCCCTGGCCAGAGCGTCGAGACCAAACACGCACAATAGTGC
>JBCBMY010000023.1:0-74210 GCA_039822045.1 Pseudomonadota bacterium
CAAAGATCATCGCCGTGGTGATTGGCGGCGCGCTTCTGACAGGGGGCTACGGGTCGGTCATCGGGGCCGCGCTCGGGGCGTTGATCTTTGGCGTCGTGCAGCAGGGACTTTTCTTTGCCGGCGTCGAGAGCTCGCTCTTCCGGGTGTTCCTGGGGGTCATCCTGCTCGGCGCGGTGATCCTGAACACCTATATCCGCCGCATGATCACGGGGGAGAGGTAAGATGAACACCCGCACGACCCATGCCCCGATCATCCAGATGAAGAACATCGAAAAGCACTTCGGCAGCGTGATCGCGCTCGCCGGGGTGTCGGTGGATGTCTTTCCGGGCGAATGCCATTGCCTCTTGGGCGACAACGGGGCCGGCAAGTCGACCTTCATCAAGACGATGTCGGGGGTGCACAAGCCCACGGCGGGCGAGATCGTCTTCGAAGGGAAGCCGCTGGCCTTTGACGACCCGCGCGACGCGATTGCGGTGGGCATTGCAACGGTGCACCAGCACCTGGCGATGATCCCGCTGATGTCGGTCAGCCGGAACTTCTTCATGGGCAACGAACCGGTGAAGACCCGCATGGGCGTTCCGTTCTTCGACCATGAGCTTGCCGACACGGTGACGATGGAAGAAATGCGCAAAATGGGCATCAACCTGCGCGGCCCCGATCAAGCCGTCGGCACCTTGTCGGGTGGCGAGCGACAGACAGTGGCAATCGCGCGCGCGGTCCATTTCGGCGCGAAGGTCCTGATCCTTGACGAGCCCACCTCGGCGCTCGGCGTTCGGCAAACGGCCAACGTTCTGGCGACGATCGACAAGGTTCGAAAGCAGGACATTGCGGTGGTGTTCATCACTCACAATGTGCGCCATGCCATGGCCGTCGGAGACCGCTTCACCGTGCTCAACCGCGGCAAGACCCTCGGCACCGCCCAGCGCGGCCAGATCACGCCCGAGGAGCTGCAGGACATGATGGCAGGCGGCCAGGAAATGGTCGAGCTTGAGGGCTCGTTGGGGGGCACGGTCTAGCTGGCAGCGCGCTGGTAGAGCGGCGTGCGGAGACCTGGGTCTCTGCGCGCCGCACGTGGGGCAATTGCGACGGGAGCGCTCGGGTTCGAAGGCTCTGCGCTGGATCTTGCGGCGCCCTAGGATACGCCGAGACACGCGCCGCCTTCGGCCGCCCTGCCGGCGGCATCCGTCACAGGGGATGGCTGCCGGATGTGAGCCCGGATTGCGACCAAGGGCGCGGCACGGGCGTCCGCGTCACCGGACCACGAAAACCGACTGGTTGGCATGGCGCACAACGCGGGCTGCATTTGGGCCGAGCAGGTAGTCGGTGAGTTCCGGTCGGTGCGATCCCATGACGATCGCATCGACCTTGAGCTGGTTGGCCGCTGTGATGATCTGATCGTAAACCCGGCCTTGCGTGACATGGGGGTGAACCTCTGTCCCCTCGGGAATATGATCGGCCACCCAGTCGGTCAGGCCCTCTCCGACCTTGTGCATTGCCTTCTCTTCGAACTCGGGTTCGAAGTAGGTTCCGACGACCGACATTCCAAAGTCCGGGACAACCGTTATCACGTGAAGAACGCCGCCGTCCTCGGGCTGGCACAGACGGAGTGCCGCGGGAAGCGCCTTCTCCCAACTGCTCGGCGCTGAAAGGTCGACGGGCAGGAGTATTGTCTTGAACATTGGAGTATCCCCCCTCGCGGCCTCAGAAGGCCGGTTTCGTCTGACGCCGGCGCTGAAGGGCGATCACCAGCCCCAGAAGGAGAAGCGCCGGGATGTAGAACACCTGTTCGGGCAGCCGATCCTGCGCGATCTGTACCGAGGCCAGGGCCACCGGATCGTCAGCGTAGAAGTCGAAGTCGATCAGGGCCTCGGCCGTGTCTGTCCCGAACATCGGTTCATCAAGCCGCATCACGTCGCCCTCGGGCAAGAGGAGCAGCCCGGTATTGGCCAAACGCTCGGCCGCACTTGCGCCGGTCGCGTCGACCACCAGCGTTGTCTCGGTCGCTTCGCCCGTATTGAAGTCGGGACCGCTGATCAGCAATCGCAGCTGCTCGCCCTCGGCCACCTCACCCAGCACCGTCTCGAATTGCACGGCATCCACGGTCCGGAACGGATCCTGCACCATGTCGAGCCACACATTCGGCACGAACAGGGTGAAAGCCACGAGAAGGAGCGCGGCGCTTTCGTAGATGCGCGACTTTGCAAGGAAATAGCCCTGGGTCGCGGCCGCAAACAGGAGCATCGCAAAGGTCGCGACCACAAACACAAAGGCCGCCTGTGCGATGCCTGCCCCCGTTCCCAGATCGACGCCATAGAGAATGAGCGTGGGATTGAAGATGAACAGGAAGGGCAGCGCGACCGTCCTGAGCGAATAGAAGAACGCCGTGAACCCGGTTTTGATCGGGTCGCCCCCCGAGACCGCCGCCGCCGCGAAGCTTGCCAGTCCGACGGGTGGCGTCACGTCGGCCATAATCCCGAAGTAGAAGACGAAAAGGTGCGCGGCGATGAGTGGCACGATCAGGCCCTCCTGCGCGCCGAGCGACACCACGACCGACGCCATGAGGGACGAGACCACGATGTAATTGGCCGTTGTGGGCAGGCCCATCCCGAGGATCAGTGAGAATAGTCCGATCAGTACCAGCATCGCAAAGAGAATGCCGCCCGAGAGCTGCTCGACGAGGCCGGCAAGCTCGGTGCCGATGGGCGTGCGCGTAACGGTCGCCACAATGATGCCGGCCGCCGCCGTTGCGACCCCGATCCCGATCATGTTCCGCGCGCCGGCAATCAATCCTTCGCGCAGGTCCACGAGACCTTCCACGAACTCGCTTGCGATTTGCGCCGCCTGGCCCCGGAAGAGCGCTTTGAGCGGCCGTTGCGTGGCGATGATGCCGATCATCAGCGCCGTGGCGAAGAACGCAGACCGCGCGGGAGACTGGCGCTCGACCATGAGGAACCAAACGAGCACCACGATCGGCAAGACATAGTGCAGGCCGGTGGAATAGATGTCCTTGACCTCGGGCAGCTCGATCTTCTCGGCGTTCGGGTCATCGACCTCGAGGTCGGGCTTGCGCGATGCAATTGCGACCAGCCAGATATAGACCGCCGCCAGCACCGCCATCATGATCGGGCCGGTCAAGCTTGGAACGGCCGTCCGCAGCGCGTCGACGCCGTAGATCAGCGCCGTGAAGGCGATGCCGGCAACAACGAAGCCCAAGATGAACTTTCCGATCATCCCCGCGAAGCTCTTTGCTTCGCCAAGGGCGGGCATGTCCTTCTTCAGCGCTTCGAGGTGAACGATGTAGACCAGCGCGATGTAGGAGATCACCGCCGGTATGAAGGCGTGCTTGATGACCTCGACATAGGAGATGCCGATGAACTCCACCATGAGGAAGGCGGCGGCGCCCATCACCGGCGGCATGATCTGGCCGTTGACCGATGAGGCGACCTCGACCGATCCGGCTTGCTCGTTGGTGAAGCCCACGCGCTTCATCAGAGGGATCGTGAAGGTGCCAGTCGTCACCACATTGGCGATGGACGACCCCGAGATCAGGCCCGTCATGGCCGACCCCACGACCGCCGCCTTGGCCGGCCCACCGCGCAAATGGCCAAGGCCTGCGAAGGCCAGTTTGATGAAGTAATTGCCCGCACCGGCCTTATCGAGCAGCGACCCGAAGAGGACGAATAGGAACACGAACGCGGTCGACACCCCCAACGGGATCCCGAAGACACCTCCGGTATCGAGCCACTGCGCGTTGATGAGAGCGGTGAAGCTCAGACCTTCATGCTCGATGAGATCCGGAATGAGCCAGCCGGTGCCCATATAGGCGTAGAGCAGGAAGATCGAGCCCACCACAGTCAGAGCGGGCCCAAGCGCCCGTCGGCTCGCCTCGAGCAGGATCAGGATGCCGACGGCGCCGATGATGACCTGGGTCTGGGTCGGAAGCCCCGACCGCGCGGTCAGCGCCAACTGATCGGCAAACCAGAAGATGTAGAAGGTGCAGAAACCGCCGATCGCCATAAGGATCCAGTCCGTCACCGGGATCCGATCGCGGGGCGACGACTTGAATGCGGGATAGGCCAGGAACGCCAGGACGATGGCGAAGAACAGGTGAAGCGGCCGGGTCTGCGACGAGTTCATCACCGAGAACCACTCGCCGAACCACAGCATCGGCTGCGCGATCCAGAGCTGGAAGAGCGACCAGACCAGCGCCAGCCCAGCGATCAGGAGCGCGATGGACCGGTTTGCGGGCGCGCGCGCGCCGCTGTCGGTGCTCGCGACCAGATCCTGAAGTTCCTCGTCCGAGAATTGGCGCTCTTCGCGCTTGTCCTGATCGGTCATCGGGCCGTCCCCTTGAATGCGCACAAATCCCGCCCACTCGCGGAACCCCGGGGCGCGCCTGTTGCACCGCCCCGGGGCCGTGTCTCAACTCCTTAATGGAGAGGGATCACTCGATCAGGCCCGCCTCGCGGAAGTAGCGTTCGGCACCGGGGTGGAGGGGGGCGCTCAGGCCATCGTTCGCCATCTCCGCGGGATCGAGATTGGCAAAGGCGGGGTGCAGGCCGCGGAACTGATCGATGTTCTCGAAGACCGCCGAGACCACCGTATAGACGACCTCATCCGGTACGGTCGCCGACGTGACGAAAGTGGCGCCCACGCCGAAGGTCTGCACATCGCCATCGTTGCCGCGATACATGCCGCCGGGGATGGTTGCCGTGCGGTAGAACGGGTTGTCGGCGACCAACGTGTCGACGGCGTCGTTGGCAACGGTCACAAGCACGCTGTCGCACGCCGTTGTGGCCTCCTGGATCGAACCGGAGGGGTGGCCAACGGTGTAGATCATCGCGTCGATGTTGTTGTCGCAGAGCGCTTGCGACTGTTCGGCCGCCTGAAGCTCGGAGGCGACGGCGAAGTCATCGAGCGTCCAGCCCATGGCCTCCATCAGGACCTCCATGGTGCCGCGCTGGCCGGACCCGGGGTTGCCCACGTTCACGCGCTTGCCCTGAAGGTCTTCGAAGCTTCCGATGCCGGCATCCGCCCGTGCCACGACGGTGAAGGGCTCGGGATGCACCGAGAACACCGCACGCAGCTCTTCGAACGGGCCCTGCTCCTCGAACCGCGACGTGCCGTTGAACGCGTGGTACTGCCAGTCGGACTGCGCGACGCCGAATTCCAGCTCGCCGCCCCGGATGGCATTGATGTTGAAGACCGAGCCGCCGGTCGATTCCACGCCGCACCGGATCCCATGCTCTGACCGGTCGCGGTTGACCAGCCGGCAGATCGCGCCGCCGGTGGGATAGTAAACCCCGGTTACGCCACCTGTTCCGATGGCAATGAAGGTCTGGTTCTGTGCCGAGGCGACCCCGCCGGCAAGCGCAGTTGCCCCTGCCACCAATGCGGCCATCACGTGATTATTCATTATACTCTCCCTGACAGATTGGTTGTCTGATGGGCATGACAATGGAGCAAGTCATCGAAAACCGTCAAGGATTTGGCCCCTGTGTTTCGCATGCCCGAGACGCCTGCACCGGAAGCCCGCACGCTTGATGAGCCCATTCGCGCGCCGGCCGCGGCCTCGGACGAGCGCGCGCCCGCATCGCAGGGCTTGCCCAAGGATGCTGCAGACACCCCAGAAGATCGCGTTTCACTCGGTCCGCGGCCTCGACGATAGTGCCGACGCCAACGTCCACACCGCTTACTGGCTCGCGATGTCTTTGGTCTTTCCCGGGTAAGCGAACCGTCTACGCGCCGTTCCGGACGCCCTGCGACAGACCGGGGGTATTTATGGTGCACGGGCCGCACAACCCAGGTCGCGGGAGGCCGCATCGCCCATTGGTGAGCTTCGCGCGGCCGGACATGGCAATCTCGATCCAACGTTCACCGAAGGCAAAGCACCCGGCATCAACCTTGCGCCTCAGAAGGTACGCAAGAAGGGCATCGCGTTGGCGTTCATCGTCCACAACGTCCGCCGCTCGACGGATATCAGAGATGGCTTTGACTTGCTCAAACACCGCAAGTCCACGGGGACCGGTCGACGCGGCCCCATCACACCGAAAGACCTACATAGCTTGATGGCTGTCGGATAGGAGATGCCCGAATTTAGCGGCTCGACGCGTGGATGGTTAAGCTTTGGACAGTTCGGTGCCGAATGTGTGAGGAAATCAAGATTTCTGCACGACGCGCGAGCCTTGGCAGTGGGACGGAAACGGTCGTTCGAGCCCGGAATCTGGGGTTCGCGCCTAAGTTGATCTGCGCCGCAGCAGCCTCCAGTCAGCGATTGAAGGCGCTCAACGCCCACTATGCGGGACGAAGCGCCATTTCGCTGCGACGGCGCCAACGGCTGCTTCAAAGTTCTCCGTCAAGATAGAGCCGGATGCGCTGTCCGTCGTCTACATACTCGGCTTCAATGACCGTGAGGTTGGTGCTGCCGCCACCCTTTCGTATACGCCCCGCCAGATCAAAGTGGGCAGCATACCGCCCCTCAAAGAAGCCCTCAAATTTGCCCGCTCGTAGCGAGAGGTATTGAAATTGGTTTGAAAACTCGGCCAACGCGAAGAACCATTCACCATCCAGTGTCAAATTTGCATCGTCGGCAAAAACGGCTGCCGCTTGTCCGGAGACTGTTGAGGTTTGGTGCCGCCAAGCCTCTGATGTATTTTGGCTTTCCGCAAGCGCTTGGTCAGCTTCGCTTCGTCTCCAAACAATCACCCGACGGTCATTCAGCAACAGGATTTCCACATCTCCGGGATCAAAGTCAGACACGTTGATGACAGGTCGGCTCGCTGCTGTCTCAAAAACAACGTCAGCGGATGGCAGGCCGGTTCGCACGAGGAAGAAGGTTCCCAGAAAGAGCAAGAACACCACAGCCGTGCCGGTGATGATATAGAGATTTTGCGGACGCCACATTCGACACGTAAGTACACCGCAATCTCCGTGGGGCAAAGCTGAGGCTGGACCATGATGCGAACACATGGAGACAGAAGGGACGAGAGCCGTCATTCACGCCGCCCGCAGCATCGGTGAAAGTGGGCTCCAAGCCGCCATTCGCTGTCACGGCCTTTCTGCACGTCCAGGCTGCAAAGCTTTCGCTGCCGAAGTGCACAAACGGTCCTTTGTGTCCCGCCGTTGGGTCCGACGGGGTTTCAAGAGGATGGGCGTGGCGCAAACTAGGGCGAAACCCGCGTGGTTTTGCCCAGATTTAGCCCCCTGTCGAAGCCGGTCGTTTCCAGTCTGACTTTCGCACGGCGTAAGTTCCTGATCCGCAACGCCTTAGCAAGGCGTGCAAAGAACCGCGCGTATCTTACACCGCTTGACCGTGATCGCCTTACCTGAACATCGGGGGGCGGGCGTCTTGCCAGGTGCCGTTGGCCTGGGCCGAGGCGACGGCGGCATAAACGGCGGCCATGGAGCGGAGGCCGTCGCCGGCCTTGGGGTAGAGCGTGGCGGCCGGGTCGGGGGCCCGGCCGGCTTTGGCGGCGCCGATGACTTCGGCGAGATCGACATAGATATTGGCGACCGCCATCGGGAAGCCTTCCGGAGAGCCGATGACCACGCGGCTGAGGCGCGCGGCCTCGGGGGTCAACGCGGCATCGCCCTTCTCCAGGATCTCGGTGCGTCCGCCGAGGCGCTGCAGATACACTTGGTTCGGCTGTTCCTGCGACCATCGCATGCCGCCGGTTTCGCCGAAGACCTGGATGTCGAGCCCGTGTTGGCGACCGATCGCGACGGTCGACGTCCAGAGCCGGCCGACCGTGCCGCCCTCCATCCGGAAATTGACCATCGCGTCGTCTTCCAGCACCCGGCCCGGAACCAGCGACGCGAAATCGGCCGAGATCTGCGTGACCTCGTCGGCGGTGATGAAGGAGGCGAGGTGGAGGGCGTGGATGCCGCAATCGGCCATCTGCCCCGAGACGCCGGCCTGCGCCGGATCGTACCGCCAGCGGACGCGGGGATTGTCGGCGTCGGCCGCATCGGCGTGGTGCCCGTGCGAGAAGTTCGCCACCACGAGGCGGATCTTGCCGATCTCGCCCGCGGTCACCAGCGCCCGCATGTGCCGCACCATCGGATAGGCGGAATAGCAGTAGTTGACCGCGCAGACGCGGCCCGACGCTTGGGCCACACGCGTGATCTCTTCGCCCTCTTCAACGGTCATCGTCATGGGCTTCTCGCAGAGCACGTGGAAGCCCGCCTCGAGGAACGACTTCGTGATCTCGAAGTGGGTGGCGTTGGGCGTCGCAACGGTCACCAGGTCGACCCTATCGTCGCGCCCGCGCTCGCCCGCCAGCATCTCGCGCCAATCGCCATAGGCGCGGTCGGGTGCAACGCCGAGCGACTGGGCATAGGCGCGGCCCTTCTCGGCATTCGCGTCGAGCGCGCCGGCGGCGAACGCGAAGTGCCCGTCAGCCAGGGCGCCAAGACGATGGGCGGGGCCAATCTGGCTGCCTTCGCCGCCGCCGACCATGCCCCAGTTCAGTTTCGCCATGGTCCCCTCCCTCAGAAGCCGATGGATGCCAAGTAGTCGCGATTGATCCTCGCATCGCGCAGCGGGTCGGTGTCGGGCAGGGTGGGGTCGCAGTCTTGCTCGACCGTGCACCAGCCCTCAAAGCCCGCATCCACTAGGATCTGGCGCACCCGCGGAAAGTCGACATCGCCATCGCCCAGATTGCAGAAGATCCCTTGGCCGCAAGCCTCGTAAAAGCCGGTGCCGTTGGCGATGACGTCTGCCTTAACTTTGGGGTCGATATCCTTGAAATGCATATAGGATATGCGGCCGATGTGCCGCTCCATAAAGACCACTGGATCAAAGCCCGCATAGGAGTGGTGGCCGGTGTCGAAGCAGATCTTGAGGATCGTCTCGTCGACCTCATCGAGGAGCCGCTCAAGTTCGGGCTCGAAATCCATGAAGCCTGCCGCGTGGGCGTGCATCCCAACGGCTAGGCCGTACTCCTCGGTGCCCATTTTCGCGACGGTGGCCAGGCGGTCGCGGAACGCGGCCCATTCGGCGGCGTCCATCTGCTCGGCCGCATCGGCGCGGCCAGCGGTGGGCGCGCGGCGCGGCGAAATGGAATCGATCAGCACAAGATGGCGGGCGCCGTGGGCCGCGAGCGCCTTGCAGGTGCGCACCGAGCCGTCCATCACATCGTCCCATTGGGCAGGATCGTGGAAGGCGCGGAAGACCACGCCGCCGATCAGGGTGAGGCCATGCTCGGCCAGCGCATCGGCCACCAGCGGCGGGTCCTCGGGCATGAAGCCCACCGGGCCAAGCTCGATCCCGGTATAGCCGGCTTCGGCATTCTCGCGCAGCACGTCGCGCCAGCCCGGATTGCGCGGGTCGTCCGCGAACTCGACACCCCATGAGCAGGGGGCATTGCCGATCTTGATACTCATGTCTGGTCCTCGGGCTGGGTGACGTCCTGCCACCGGCGTTCGGAATGGGAGCGGCGCGCCGCGGCGGCCACTTCGGCCACGGCGAGCCCGTCGCGGAATGTCGGCCAGACCGGCTCGCCCGTATGGATCGCCTGCAGGAAGTCGCGGGCTTCGATGATGATCTGATCCTGGTAGCCGGTGCCGTGCCCGGGCCCCTGGCAGAAGGCGGCATAGTCGGGGTGGGCCGGGCCGGTCAGGATCTTGACGAAACCACGCGTGGCCTCGGGCCCCTCGGCCCGGTAGAGCCAAAGCGCGTTCTGGTCTTCCTGATCGAAGCGGATGGCGCCCGTTGTGCCTGTGACTTCATAGGCATAGCCCATCTTCCGGCCATGGGCGACCCGACTGAAGAAGAGATGCCCCATCGCGCCGCTGGTAAACCTCACCATCGCCTGAACCTGATCGTCGTTCGACACGGGCGCGCCGCCGCGCGTGGCATGAACGGTTTCGATCTCGGCCATGATCGACGCAATGGGCCCGACGAGAGCGATGGCCGCGTTGATCATATGCGGGGCAAGATCGCCCAGCGTGCCGTTGGCGTCGCCGTGGGCGCGCCAGGTCGCGGGCGCGTCGGCGTCGGCATAGAAATCCTCGGTATGCTCGCCGCGGAGCCACACGACGCGCCCGATGGCGCCCTCTGCAATGAGTTGGCGGGCAAACTGCGTGGCGGGCGTGCGCACGTAGTTGAACCCGATCATGTTGGCCTGGCCCGAGGCCTCGGCCGCCGCCACCATTGCCCGCGCATCCTCGATCGAGGCACCGAGAGGCTTTTCGCAGAACACGGGCTTGCCCAGGGCAAAGGCGGCCTCGGCGATGGCCCGATGCGTTTCCTGCGGGGATGCAATCACCACGGCCTCGACCTTCGGGTCGTCGACCAGGGCGCGCCAGTCGGCGGCAGGTCCGGCAAAGCCAAAGCTTTCCGCATAGCGCTGGCCGCTTTCGGGCGAGGAGGCTGCAACCCGCTCGAGCCGCGGGCGCATGGGCGTGTCGAACGCGGCGCCGACCGCGGCCATGGCCACGGCATGGGCCTTTCCCATATAGCCCCCGCCGACGATGCCGATCCCGATCTCAGCCCTGCCCACCGTCTCGCGCGCCTCTTCCCAAATCAGTTTGCAACCGGTTGCAATTCGCGTATCGTCAATTTACGCGGCTGGCAACGCAGAAGTGCCCAGATAAGCGACACGCGACAGCATCACGGCAGCGGGAGGACGCGACGCATGGCCGAGGATACAATTCGCCTGACCACGGCGCAGGCCATTATCCGCTGGCTGAATGCCCAGTTCATCGAGATCGACGGAGGGCGTACGCGCATTTGCGGCGGCGGCTTCGGCATTTTCGGGCATGGCAACGTCACCTGCCTGGGCGAGGCGCTCTATGATCACCGCGGGACGCTGCCGCTCTATCGCGGGCAGAACGAGCAGAGCATGGGGTTCGCGGCGGCAGCCTATGCCAAGTATCACCTGCGCCAGCGGTTCATGTTCTGCACGGCGTCGGCAGGCCCGGGCACGGCGAACCTGCTGACGGCCTCGGCGCTGGCCCATGCCAACCGGCTGCCGATGCTGATGCTCTGCGGCGACACGTTCCTGACGCGGCTGCCGGACCCGGTGCTGCAGCAGGTGGAGCATTTCGGCGATCCGACGCACGGGCTGAACGACGGGTTCAAGGCCGTGACCCGGTATTGGGACCGGATTGCCCATCCCGCGCAGGTCATCCAGTCGTTCCCGGCCGCGCTCGCGCTGATGCTCGATCCGGGCGAGTGCGGCCCGGCCTTCTTCGCGCTGCCGCAGGACGTGCAGGGCTGGAGCTATGATTACCCGGTGTCGTTCTTTGCCGAGCGCACCCATCGCATACGTCGCCAGACGCCCGATGCCGACGAGATCGCCGATGCCGCAGCTCTGCTGGCCCGTGCCGAGCGCCCGGCCATCATCGCAGGTGGGGGCGTGCAGTATTCCCGTGCGGTGGCCGAGGTGACGGCGTTCGCCGAAGCTCACGACATTCCGGTGATCGAGACGATTGCCGGCCGGGCGAACCTGGTGGCGACCCATCCGCTGAACATAGGCCCCGTAGGCGTGACCGGCTCCGACAGCGCCAACGCTGTGGCCGAGGCGGCCGACGTGATCCTGTCGGTCGGCTCGCGCCTGCAGGACTTCACCACCGGGTCCTGGACCGCTTTTGCCAAGGACGCGCGGTTTATCTCGCTCAACGCGGCGCGGCACGATGCGGGCAAGCACATGTCTTTGCCGGTCGTGGGCGATGCCAAGCTGGGGCTGCAGGCGCTCGGGGCCGCGCTGGGCAGCTATCGCGCGCCTGGCACCTGGGTGAGCTTTGCCAAGGGCGAGCGCCAGAAGTGGGATGCCTACGTCGCCGAGAATGTCCGCCCCGGCAACCGCCCGGCCTCCTATGCGCAGGCGATCGGCGTGGTGAACGACCTTTGCGGCCCGCGCGACCGGGTTGTCGCCGCGGCTGGCGGCTTGCCTGCCGAGGTGACGGCGAACTGGCGGACGCTCGATATCGGGACGGTCGATGTTGAGTTCGGCTTCTCGTGCATGGGCTATGAGATCGCCGGCGGCTGGGGCGCGCGCATCGCGCAGTCCGAGGCCGAGCCCGATGCCGACACCATCGTGTTTGTCGGCGACGGCTCCTACCTCTTGATGAACTCCGACATCTATTCGTCTGTTCTGACGCGGAAAAAGCTGGTCATCCTGGTGCTGGACAACGGTGGCTTCGCGGTCATCAACAAGCTGCAGAACAACACCGGCAACGAGAGCTTTAACAACCTCTTCGCCGATGCGCCGACGATCCCCGAAGCGTTTGCCGTCGACTTCGCCGCCCATGCCGCGGCGATGGGCGCGATGTCCGAGCATGTGGCGAACCCCGCCGAGCTGGGCGAGGCGTTCAAGCGCGCCAAGGCGGCGGACCGGACGAGCGTGATCGTCATGAATGTCGACGCCTACGAAGGGTGGACGACGCATGGCCACACCTGGTGGGAGGTCGGCACGCCGACGGTCTCGGAGCACGAGAAGGTGCGCGCGGCCCATGACGAGGTGGAAAGCGCCCGCGCGCGGCAGCGCCGCGGTGTCTGAGGGAGGACCGAAATGGCCGATGTACTAACCGCCCCCGCCATGAAGAGCTTTGCGCCCGATGCGGCAGAACCCGACGCCGTGGTGCACGAACTGCTGCACGGCGCCGGTGCGGTGCGGATCGCCGGGCTGTTCCCGGCTGAGGACGTGGCCTTGGCGCGCCGCATTATCATGGAGCATTCCGAGGCTGCGGCCGAGAAGGTCACTCATTTTCAGGGCGCAGCTGAGGAAGACGGCACGCTGTCGCTGCAGCGCCGGGTATGGAACCTTCTTGCCAAGGGTGACGTGTTTTCCCGGATGGCGGCGCATCCCGTTTTGATGGAGATCCTGCGCAAGTTTCTGGGAACCGAGTTCATCATGGGCTCGATCGCCGCCAACCGCATCCTTCCGGGGGGGCCGGGGCAGGAGCCGCATATCGACTATCCCTACTGGGATTTCCACAAGGCCGAGAGCCACCCCGCGGGCCTGAACTCCTCGTTCCCGATGAATGCGCAGGTCTCGGTGATCCTCGATCCTTTCACCGAGGAGAGCGGCGCTACGGCCTATGCGCCGGGCACGCAGGCCGAGCTGCGCTATCCGACCGAGGCCGACGGGTTCTTCGATCGGTGCGAACGGATGGTTGGCGAGCCGGGCGACGTGGCATTGTTTTTCGGGGCCGTCTGGCATTGTGCGATGCCGAACCGTGCCGCGCATGACCGGAACGCGGTGCTGATCCAGTACCTACCCAAATGGGTGAAACCGATGGAGGACATGCCGGCCGCCCTGCCGCGGGCGTTCCTCGACGCGGCCAGCCCGGATCTGCGCCAACTTCTGGGGCTGAATTACCCGTATCCGGAAGTGCTGGATGCAGCTGCCGCCGGCAATACAGAGGGCCGCGGGTGACCAAGTTTCGCGACGCCCTTGCCCGCAACCGCTTCGTCGTGTTCGGGCGAGCGGGTATGGATATGTTCGCCGACCCGCCCGGGGTTAAGAGCGAGCATGCCGAGGTCTTCCGCTCAGGCCTCGGCGGTTCTTCCGCCAACATCGCCGCGGGACTGTGCAAGTTCGGCGGCCAGGCCGCGCTCGTAACCTCGGTGTCCGACGATGCGGTGGGCCGGTTCTGCCTGAACCAGTTGCAGGGCTACGGTGTCGACACGGCGCATGTCCGGTCGGTGGGCGGCGAGGTGCGCACCTCGCTCGCGGTCTATGAAAGCGTCATCGAGGACTTTCAGAACGTTATCTACCGCAACAATGCGGCCGACTTTCAGGTCACGTCGCAAGATATCGCGAAGGTAGACTATGCAGCCTATGGCGCGCTTGTCGCCACCGGCACGGTGTTTGCGGCCGAGCCTTCGCGGTCGGCGCATTTCGAGGCGTTCGAGCGCGCCCGGGCGGCGGGCCTTCCGGTGATCTTTGACATCGATTACCGCCCCTATTCCTGGCCTTCGGCGGAGGAAGCGGCCGACGTGCTGTCGCGCGCAGGCGAGATGTCGGACGCAATCATCGGGAACGACGAAGAGTTTCAGTTCATGGCCGGCGACCCCTCGCGAGGGTTGGAGAAGGCGCGATCGCTCGCTGCGGCCGGCGCCGCGCTCGTGATCTACAAGATGGGCGAGAAGGGTGCGGTTACCATGGCCGAGGGTCACGAGGTGCGCACCGGCATCTACCCCGTCACCGCCCTCAAGCCCAACGGGGCGGGCGACAGTTTCATGGCCGGCCTCCTGTCGGGCCTCGCCGCCGGTCAGCCCATGCGCGAGGCCGTTCTGCGGGGCTCGGCCTGCGCGGCCATCGTGGTGGCGCGCCCGGGCTGCGCCCCCGCCATGCCGGACGAGGCCGACCTCGCCCAATTCCTCAAGGCCCATGCCGGGCCCACCGCCGCCTGAGAGGTTCCCATGCACATCCCTCCCTTCGACAACCGCAACGAGCCGATCGTAGCCGCGGGCGACGCGACGGTGCCGCTCAACTACTTCAACATCGTCAAGCTGACGGAGGGCGAGACCTTCAGCTATGCGGTGCCGGGCTATGAGACCTGCATCGTGCCCGCGACCGGCACGGTCGATGTGCTCGTGGGCGACTTCTCCGCCAAGGATCTGGGCCGGCGCCGGACCGACGTGTGGGACGGCGAGCCCGAGGGCGTCTATGTGCCGACCGGCATGACGGCGGAGATGACTTGTCGCTCGGAGACGGCCGAGGTTTTCATCGCCGGGGCGAAGTTCGACGACGTTCTCGCGCCCTTTGCCGTGCGGGCCGACGAGATCGACCTGGTGCAATACGGCTCCGACGACACGAAAACTCATCGCAAGATCAAGCACATCCTGGGCCAGCAGCAGCATGGCAAGGTGGGGCGTTTGCTGGTGTCGGAACTCTATACGGTCGGGCAGGGCGGTTGGTCGGGCTTTCCCGCCCACAAGCACGACACCGACAGGCTGCCCGATGAGACGCGCCACGACGAGACCTACAATTTCCGCTTTCGGCCCAACTACGGATCGGGCGTGCAGGTGTTGCAGAAGGGCGAAAAGGGACCGGGCGAGGCCCATCACATCGTCGACGGCTCCACCTTCTGCATCGACAAGGGCTATCACCCCTGCGTCGTGATGCCGGGCTACGAGATGTATTATTTCACCATCCTCGGTGGCCTCTCGCAGCGCTCGCTGGTGCAGTATTTCGAGCCGACGCATGCCGAGCAGCTGAAAACGATCCCCGGCATCATGGACATGGTGGCGAAGTTCAAATGACACTCGCCACTCTTGCGGAGGTGCTGCAGCCCGCACGCGGCGGAGGCTATGCCGTGGCGGGGCTCGTGTGCCTCGGCTGGGAGGATATGCGCGCCTATGCACGCGCGGCGGAAGCCGAGGGGCTGCCGGTGATTCTGCAGGCCGGCCCGTCCTGCCGGGCGCACACGCCGTTGCCGGTGCTGGGCGCGATGTTCCGCAGCCTTGCCGAGAGTGTCAGCGTGCCGGTCGTCGCCCATCTCGACCATGGCTATACGCATGAGGAGTGCCGCATCGCGCTGGAGAGCGGCTTCACCTCGCTGATGTTCGACGGGTCGCGGAAGCCGCTCGGCCAGAATATCGACGAGACCGGTGCCATCGCCGAGATGGCGCATGGGGCAGGCATCTCCTGCGAGGGTGAGATCGGTTTCGTGGGCTATGCCGAAGGCGATGCCTCGCAGGGGACCGACCCGGACGAGGCGCAGCGCTTCGCGCAGGAGACCAAGGTCGACGCGATGGCGATCTCGGTCGGCAACGTGCATCTGCAGCAGAACCGCGAGGGCGGGCTCGACGCGGCGCGCATCGCCGAGATCGAGGCGGTGACCGACGTGCCGCTGGTGATCCATGGCGGCTCCGGCGTACCGGTGGCCCAGCGTACCGCGCTCGCGCGCGAGACGGCGATCTGCAAGTTCAACATCGGGACCGAGCTGCGGATGGCCTTTGGCAAACATCTGCGGGCGGCGCTCGCCGCCGATCCCGACCGGTTCGACCGTGTGCAGATCCTGCGGGAGGTTGAGGCACCGATTGAAACGGCCGCACGGGCGGTGCTGCGCGCGCTCGGCCCGGCCCAGGACCAGGCGGCATGATCCGGTTCGGGCTGCTCGGCTGCGGCCGGATCGGCCGGGTGCATGCGCTGAGCCTTTCTCGCCTTGCTGGGGCGCGGCTCGTGGCGGTGTCCGATGCCGTGCCTGCCGCGGCGCGGTCGCTGGCCGACGCCTATGGAGCCGAGGTGCGCGACACCGACGCCATTCTAACCGCCGGTGACATCGACGCCGTGATCATCGGCACGCCGACGACCTTCCACTACGATCAGATCCACGCGGCCGCGGCGGCGGGCAAGGCGATCTTTTGCGAAAAGCCGATCGACCTGTCGACCGACCGGGTGCGCGAATGCATCGCCGCCGTCTCGGCCGCCGGCGTGCCGTTCCTCACCGCTTTCAACCGCCGGTTCGACCCGAACTTCGCCGAGCTTGAGCGGCGCCTGCGCGCGGGGGCCATCGGCAAGGTCGAGTTGGTTGTCCTTACGTCGCGCGACCCAGCGCCGCCGCCCGTGAGCTATATCGAGGCGTCGGGCGGCCTCTTTCGCGACATGATGATCCACGATTTCGATATGGCGCGGTTCCTGTTAGGCGAAGAGCCGGTGGAGGTGTTTGCCACAGGCTCCTGCCTTGTCGATCCAGCCATCGGCGCAGCAGGCGATGTCGACACGGCCGCCGTGACCCTCCGCACCGCCTCGGGCGCTCTCTGCCAGATCACCAATTCCCGGCGCGCGCGCTACGGCTATGACCAGCGGATCGAGGTGCATGGCGCCGAGGGGATGCTCTCGGCCGCGAACATCCTGGAGAACACCGTCGAGCAGGCGGGGCCTGACGGATTCACCCGGGCACCGAACACGCACTTCTTTCTGGAGCGCTACGAGGCGGCCTATTTCGCCGAGATCTCGCACTTCGTTGATGCTCTGAACGAGGGGCGCGCGCCGTCTCCGAGCGCGACCGACGGGCTGCGGGCGCAGATGCTCGCGGATGCGGCGGCGCGGTCGATGGGTGAGGGACGCCCGGTGCCTCTGGGCGATCATTGACGCGCGGCGGCGGAGACCTCCCCGCCGCCCGCTGACTTCTTCAGGCCTCTTCCAGTTCCTTTTCGGCGACCGCCAGACCTTCGGCGTCGAAGAAATGCAGCCGGTCATGCTCGGCCAACAGCCCGATCCGCTCGCCCTCGCGCAGCGGCGTGTCGCCGCCGGTGCGCACCGTCACCCGACCGAGCGCGCCGCAATCGACGATCAGGAACGTGTCGGCGCCGAGATATTCGAGCACGTCCACCACGCCATCGACGATGCCCTCGCCCGGTGCGCCGACGCGGATGTCCTCCGGACGGATGCCCAGCTTCACCGCCGGCCGCTCGCCGCGATAGGAGCCGCCCCGACCTTCGGCCAGGGAGAACCGGTCGCCCTGGGTCGTGCAGTCCACCACATTCATCTTGGGTGACCCGATGAACTGCGCCACAAAGAGGTTGGCCGGCCGCTCATAGAGCTCACGGGGCGGGCCGACCTGCGCGATGCGCCCGTATTCGAGCACAACGATCCGATCGGCCAGGGTCATGGCCTCGACCTGGTCGTGGGTGACGTAGATCATCGTGCGCTTCAGGCTCTGATGGAGCTTGGCGATCTCATAGCGCATCTCCACGCGCAGCGCGGCGTCAAGGTTCGACAGGGGCTCGTCGAACAGGAATGCCGTTGGGTCCCGCACGATCGAGCGCCCGATGGCGACACGCTGCCGCTGGCCCCCCGACAGAGCCTTGGGGCGTCGGTCGAGGAACGCGTCGAGCCTCAGGACCCGCGCCGCCTCGTCGACCTTGCTCTCGATCTCGGTCTTGGGCGCGCCGGCGGTCTTCAGCGAAAAGCCCATATTGTCGCGCACCGACATGTGGGGATAGAGCGCATAGGACTGAAACACCATCGTCAACCCCCGCTTCGAGGGCGGTTCGGCCGCCTTGTCCACCCCGTCGATCAGAAGACCGCCGCGCGAGATCTCCTCGAGTCCCCCGATCATCCGCAGGAGGGTGGACTTGCCGCAGCCCGAAGGACCGACAAACACCACAAACTCCCCGTCCGAGATCTCCAGATCGATCCCCTTGATGACCTGAAGATCGCCGAACCACTTCTCGACGCCTTGCAACGTAATCGCGCCCATTATGTCCTCCCAGCGTTCGGCGAGACCCAGGCGAGCCATACGGCCGCCGTCCAAGTGAAAGTGCCTCCCCCCGCGGGGTCGCCGGTCAGCGGGTGGAAGTATTCGGCAAAGCCATGTTCGGCGATCAGCCCCTCGGTGAGGCGCCTCAGCCGTTCGGCTTGCGTGGTGTGGCCCATCTCTGCGAGGCCCATCGCGATGAGCGAATTCATGATCGCCCAGGTCGGCCCACGCCAATAGCGTTTGGGGTCGAAGTCGGACGCGTTGACCGCGTGGCTCGGCACCGGGTAGCGGCAGCTCTCGAAGCAGGCTTCGAGCGCCTCGGCCATGCGGGCATCCTCGATCCCGGCATACCAGGACAGGAAGGAGGCTGACGAGGTGGTACCCGTATGCGCGCCGGTCGTCAGGTTGATGGCGTCGAAAACGCCAGTATCGGGGTTTCTGAGCCGGTCGGCGCCGGCCTCGAGCGTGGCGATCCAGCCGTCGATTTCGGAACGGTCTTGCCCCAGCGCCTCGGCCATCGCGGCGAGGTCGCGATTGGCGCGCAAGAGAATGAACGTCATCGTCGGGTCGGCCACGCGGAAGGGCGGGTCTTCGGCCATCGCGGCATCGTCCCAGCCGAGCCGCCGCCCGCGCTGGACGAGCCAGATATAGCGGTCGTAGTCAGCCTTGGTCGGGCGCATCGAGGGGTCGACATGGCTGGTGTCGCGCCGGACATAGTCGCCCACGCCCACCGGATCGATCAGCGCCATGGCACTGTCCCAGTCCGGGCAATTGTCGCGCCCCGCCTCCCAGGGATGGGTGACGAACATCACGCCTTCGTCCGCGCGCCAGGCCATGAACCATCGGTGCCAGGCGACAAGCTTGGGCAGAAGTGCGGCCAGCCGTGCCTTGCCGCCCTGACGGTCGCGTTCCCAGATTGCCCGGATGAACGTGGCTGCCACGGGCGGTTGCGTGATGCCCGAGGATTGGATCGGGCCTTTGCCGTCGGTCCCCCACACATCCGGCCCCGGGAAGTAGCCCGGATCAGGCTGGTGGAAGAGGATGTGGGGCACCATCCCGTTTGGCCATTGACCGGCCATCAAGGTCTCGACTTCGGCCCAGGCTCGGTCGACATCAAAGGTGGAGAAGCCCCAGGCCGCGAAGGCCGAGTCCCAGTTCCACTGGTAGGGGTAGAGGCCGGCGGTGGGCAGCGTGTAGCCGCCCCTGTCGTTGCCCGTCAGGATCTGGCGGGCCTTGGCGTCAAGTTCGTCGGTTTTGTTCAGGGTTGTGGTCATCCTTTGACACTCCCGGCCGTGAGGCCTTTGGTCATGAAGCGTTCAAGCCCGAGGAACAGAACCATGATCGGAACGGTCGCGATCACGGCACCTGCCATCAGGTGTTGCCTTGGGATCTCGGACGAGTTGAGCGAGGCGATGCCGCGCGTCAGCGTGAATTTCGACGGATCGTCGAGCAGCATGAAGGCCAAGAGGAATTCGTTCCACGCGATCATGAAGACGTAGAGCGAGACCGAGGCGAGCGCCGGCAGGCTGAGCGGCAGTGTGATCTTCCAGATCACGGCAAGCCGTGACAGTCCGTCCATCAGGCCCGCCTCTTCCACCTCGGCCGGCAGCCCCCGGAAGTAGCCCTGCAGCATATAGAGCGCCACCGGGATCGTTGTGACCGGGTAGATCATGACGATGCCGAAGATCGTGTTCCGGAGGCCCGTCATCGAGAAGACGATGTAGATCGGCAGCGCGAGCACGATCATCGGCACCATGTAGATGAGAAGGATCGAGCGCGAGAAGGCTGCGCGCCCCTTGAACTTGAGCCGTGCCACCGCGTAGGCCCCCGGCACGCTGAAAGCCAGAGTCAGAAGCACGGTCAGGACCGAAATGTAAAACGACGTCCAGAGATAGGCGCCGAAGTTAAAGTCGGTGATGAGCTCGGAGTAGCTCCGGAACAGATCCCAGCCCTTGCTCAGGTCCAGCGTGAAATCCAGCGGGTTCTGCATAAGCTCCGACTGGTTCTTCAGGCTGGTCATCACCATCACGTAGAAGGGAATGGCGACGATCGCGGTGAAGAAGACATAGCCGAAACCGGTGAGAAACCGGATCACTGCATCCTCGAACTCATGCCGCGTGGCGGTGGCCCAGGGCAGGGGCTGAACCATCACCGCCAGGGGCCAGATTGCAGCCAGGCCGAGAGACGCGGCGGCCAAAGCGCGGCCGCCGAGGCTCACCTCCTCGCCGACCCGCAACGGCCCAAAGGGGAGCATCGAGATCACGGCGAGCACCGCTGCCACCGCGAGCGCCGAGGCGAGCCCCGGGCGATAGGCGAGGGCCGCACCGGCAAGCGCGCCCCAGAGGAGGCACCTCCAGATCGACACCGCATAGGGCAGGCCGCTGGCGAACGACGCGACGACGGCCACGGTGACGGCCGCGGTCACCAGCCAGAGCGCGCCGAGGATGGGCCCCGAAACATAGCCATACTGGAACGGGGCGAAGAGGCCGCCATGGCGTTCGGCTGCGGGTTCGAGGACGGTCTCGTGGGCGCCCTGCGACGCCGTGTCGGGCGCACTCATAGCCCTTCCTCCTGGCTGACATATTTGAAGAAGAAGATCGAGAAGAGGACGAGGCAGCAGAAGATCACCACCGCCACGGCCGCCCCGGCGCCGATGTTCGACACCGCAAAGGCCTGTTCATAGACATTGACAGTCAACGTCCGCGTGCCCGCGTTGCCGCCGGTCAAGAGGAAGATGTCGTCGAACTTGTTGAAGGTCCAAATGAAGCGCAGCAGGAACAGGACGCTGAGGATGCCCAGAAGCTGCGGCAGTGAGAGGTACCAGAACTTCTGGAAGGGCGACGCGCCATCCATGTCGGCAGCCTCGTACATGTCGGTGTCGATCGACTGCATCCGCGCCAGGATGAAGAGGAACGAGAGCGGGAAGTAGCGCCAGATCTCGAACACGGTCACCATGATCAGGGCCAGCGGCCGCTCTCCGAAGAAGTTGATGGCCTCGGTTGTCACACCCATCTGGATGAGCAGCGCATTGGCCGAGCCCGAGAACGGGTCGAAGAGGATGACCCAGGAAAACGCCACGGCGATCACTGGGGCCACGTAGGGAAAGAGGTAGAGACCCCGCAGGATGCCCTGACCGCGGAACTCCTTGTTCAGGAGCATCGCGGCGAAGAGGCCCATGACGAGCGCGCCGATGGTGCCGAAGACGGTGTAGAAGAGCGTCGTCCAGAGAACGGTCCAGAACTCGTCGCCATCGAACACTTCGGCGAAGTTCTCGGTCGTGAACGCGAAGTTGGTCAGAACGTTGTTGCCGGTGCCGGTGACGACGGGTTCGGAGCCCTCGGCCGCCTCTTCGGCGGCATCCTCGTCGCCGTCGAGCGCGACGAAGACCTCGATCTCGTCGCGCGCGCCGCCCTCAAGCTCGCCGAGGTCGCAGAAGATCTCGGACCCGTCCACGGCACAGCGCTCGTCGGCGCGCACGATGCTCAGGCTACCCGGCATCGTGTCGGACAGCGTTACGCCCGAGAGCGCCACGTCCTGGCTGGAATTTCGGATGCGGTATTGCAGGCGAAGCTCCTCGCCCGAGCCGCGCAGCGCCTCGCGCACGACCGGTGTGGCCGGGCGCAGGTCGGCAAGTCCGATGGGTTTGAAGCTGATCCAGAAGATTGCAAGAAGCGGCAACACGACCACCGCCGAGACGATGGCAAGCGTTGGAAACAACAGGCCCCAGGCCAGCCGCGCTTCGCGCCGCTGGAGAGGCCCTGTCCCGCTCGGGGGCACAGGGGTCGACATTGGTGTTCTCCGGCTGAAGGGGAGGCCGGGCGGCAGATGCGCCGCCCGGCCCGTCCGGTCACTCGATCCCGGCGAGCTCGTCGTTCATCTTGGCAACCGCGTCGGCCGCCTCGATCTCGCCGTCGATATATTCGCGGACGATCCGGTTGATCGCCTGGCTGTTGATGATCTTCGAGGCGAGCGCGAGCTGGCCTTCGGCCACGCCCCAGCGCTGTGCCACATCGAGGCCGCCCACGATCTCGCCGATCATTGCCGTGTCATAGAGATCCGACAGGGGCGCGCGCCGATCGACGCCCACATCAAGCTGCGACCAGGCATCGATGAACGCGGTCGGGCTGTCGGACGTGCCGCGCCGCACCGGGAACTTGCCCTCGGGCGCGATCGACAGGGTCTGGGTGTAGCCCTCGTTCATCGAGTAGGCGATGAATTGCTGCGCCTCGTCGATATCGGCGTCGGCGGTGATCCCGAAATAGCGGATGTCGCCCCATGCGGCGCCATCGGGGTTCGAGGGCCCCGCGAAGTTGGTCACAACGCCCGTCTTGCTGGCAAGCTCGCCGCTCGTCGGATCGTCGGTGATCGTCGGCGGGGCGCTGTCGCGCAGACCGGCGAGCTCGTCGAGGATGAAGGGCGACCAGATGATCATCGCCGCGTCGCCCGCGAAATAGAGCGTGCGCGACTGATCCCAGTAGAGTTCGCCCGGGGGCGAGGCCTCGGCGATGGCCTTGTAGAAGTCGAGCACCTCGACCGTGCTCGCCTCGTCGAACCCGGTGAAGCCGTCCGGCCCAACGGGCGTTGCGCCGTTGGCGAGGAACACATGCTCGAGCACCTGGCTCATGAAGTTCTCGTCGACCTTGGTTGCGGCCACGAAGCCGAACATCTCGGGCGGGTTGTGGAGGGCCTCAAGTGCGGCCAGGACGTTGGCAAAGGTCGTTGGTGCTTCCAGACCGGCCTCGTCGAACAGGTCTTTGCGGTAGACGATCATCTGGGTCCAGCCGTCGACCGGCACACTCGCCCAGCCATCGTCGGTCTTGGCCATGGCGAGGGCGCCCGAGGCAAACGTGTCGGTGCCGAGGTCTTCGATCACCTCGCTTGCGGCCTCGGCGTCGAGGATGCCGGCTTCGACCCAGGGCAGGGCATATTGCAGCGTGTGGTAGATCACGTCGGGCAAATCGCCCGCGGCAAAGGCCGCCGTCGCACGGGTGCCCAGATCGCTCTCGGTCACCGGGATCACATCGACGGCGATGCCGGTTTCGGCCTCGAACGCGGCGGCCATCTCCTCCTGCTTGGCCAGGCGCTCAGGCTGCTCTTCGGTCGTCCAGAACCGGATATCGGCCGTGGCCGCACCGGCGCCGAGCGCCAGCCCGAGGGCGGCGGTCGACATCAGCCGTGCCGCAAGGGTGTTCACCTTAAGTGTCATGCTGTTCCTCCCGTTGGTCTGTCAGCATTCTTCGTGTTCGGTCTGCGCGGCGATGTGTGCCGCGATGTCGGCGCTGGTGCGCTGCGGCGGCCCGTCGGAGCCACCCGTTTGCAGGCGGGCCTCGGCGGTCTCGCGCAGCGTCTCTGCCGCCTCGCCCCGGATGCGGCGGATCAAAAGGGTGGCGAGCCGTGCCCCCGCGCCCCGGCTGTCGACGCTGAAGGTCGTCAGTGTGGGGCGCATCCAGCGGCCCTCAGGGATGCCGTCATAGCCGATGATCGACAGGTCCTGGCCCACCCGGAGGCCGGCGGCCTCGGCCGCGTCGTAGCCCCCGAGCGCCGCGCGATCGACGGCGAAGATGATGGCGGTTGGCGGCTCGGGCCGGTGCAGAAGGGCCGCCGCCGCCTCGGCCCCCGCTTCCCGGCTCATCGCGCCCGACCGGATCAGGCTCTCGTCGAGCGTCAATCCGGCCCGCGCCATCCCGTCGCGAAAGCCCTGGTCACGCAGGCCGGCGAAGGAATAGGTGAACGCGCCGTTCACGAACCCGATGCGCCTGTGGCCCTGGGTCGCCAGCCGCATGGCCGCGTCGCGCATGGCCGCCTCGCCCAGGATGTCGAACCATGCGCACCCCGCCGCATCGGCCACGCGGCCGAAGAGGACAAACGGCACCCCGAGATCGCGCAACAGAATTGCCCGCCGGTCGACCGTGTGGGTCCGCGGAAGGATAAAGCCGTCCGCCTTGCGCTCTTCCACAAGCCGGCCGAGGACCATCTCCATCTCTTCGCCTGGCTCCGCCGTGGCCACCGTCGTCGTCCAGTTCTCGGCGCTTGCGGCGCGGGTTACGCCTTCGAGAAAGTCCGACAGAAACGGCCGCTGCGACCCGTCCGTGTCAGTCTGAAGGACGAGACCCAATGTGCAGGTGCGCCCGGTTCGGATCGCCTGGGCCTGGGCAAGGGGCCGATAGCCCATCGCCTCGGCCTTGCGCCGAACCCGAAGCTGCGTGGCCTCGGCGATGTCGGGGTAGCCGTTGAGCGCGCGTGACACGGTGCCTTTGGTGAGCCCCAGCGCGTCGGCCAGATCGGTGAGACGCACGCGAACGGGGCGTACAGGCCGTGCGGTTTTTTCGGGCGCCACGCTCACATTTTGTCCTCCATGATTCTTACCATTGGCTCCGAAACCGGTTTCGGCAACGCTCAATCCATCTCCACGCCGGTTTTTCGCGCAGTTTGCGAAGAACGGGCCGAGCCGAGCGCGCCGCGAAGGCCGGGTGTTGGCACGGTGTGCTTCGGGGGAAATCCCCTGTCAGAACGGGGCGAAAGAGCACCGAACAGAACGCAGAACGGCTTCCGACTCGGCACGTCCAGGCGCATCAGCCCAGCGGCCCTGCGAAGGCACAAGGCGTGGCAATTCCGTTCAGGTCCGAATGGGGTTTCCAATCCCGACCGTCCCTGTGCCGCACATGCGAGATGATGCCGCGCCACTGGTGATCTTTTGCGCTCACCGCCGCATGCACATGCGCCTAACGCTAAATCATGCCTGACCATCGCAGCCTTCTCGGGGCGCAGGTCAAGCCGAAGAAAATCAATCCAAGCCAAATACTTACTTATTGCTGCAAACCTGACTTGGTGCCTTCCGGCGATGCGATTGTGGGTGAAACCCGTGCCCGCCCTTTTCGCCGACCACTTCAGGCTTCATTTTGCAGGCGCGGCAAACCGCCTTGGGGTGAGGGGCGCTGCGGTCTGGCAAGATCGCCAGAGACCGGAGGCGGGCGTCCAAGACCGACCCGCCGTCATCCGGCATCAAGACCAGCAGGGGGCACGGGATAATGGCTCAGGGATTGCTTCGCTACACGCGCGTGCTGGAGATTACCGGCGACATCATGAAGATGCGCGTGCCCGAAGCTGACGGATCGGCCGATGCCGTGCGCCTCGGCGACCTTGCCACGGTGCGCAGCGTCGATGGCGAATCCTCCCTTGCGCGCGTCACCTTCATCGACCGCGATGTGGTGACGCTCGAGGTGTTCTCGGGCACGAAGGGCATCTCGACCGGCGCGTCGGCGGCCTTCCTCGGTCATCCGATGCAGGTGTGCTATTCCGAGAATATCCTGGGCCGCGTGATGGATGGCACCGGCGAGCCGGTCGATGGCGGCCCCGATCTGTCGTCGGAGCCCCGTGCCGAGATCGGAGGCACCTCGGTCAACCCTGCCCAGCGGTCGGTGCCGGCAAACATGATCCGCACCGACGTGCCGATGATCGACATCTTCAACTGTCTGGTGGAGAGCCAGAAGATCCCGATTTTTTCTGTCTCGGGAGAGAGTTACAACCCGTTCCTCGCGCGGATCGGCATCCAGGCCGACGCCGATATCGTGGTGTTCGGCGGGCTCGGCCTGATCTTCGACGATTACTATACATTCCGGCAGGCCTTCGAGGATGCGGGCGTCTTCAGTCGCACGGTCATGTTCGTCAACCAGGCGTCTGATCCGCTGATCGAGCGGCTCCTTGTGCCCGATCTCGCCCTCGCCGTGGCCGAGAAGTTTGCCGTGGAAGAGGGCAAGCGCGTGCTGGTCCTTCTGACCGACATGACCTCATACGCCGATGCGATGAAGGAGGTGGGGATCAGCCAGGAGCGGGTGCCCTCGAACCGCGGCTATATGGGCGACCTCTACAGCCAGCTTGCCCGTCGCTACGAGAAGGCCTGCGATTTCGCACGCGGCGGCTCCGTCACGATCCTGACCGTCACGACGATGCCCGGCAATGACGTGACCCACCCGGTGCCAGACAACACCGGCTATATCACCGAGGGCCAGTTCTATCTGCATTCTGGCGTCATCGACCCGTTCGGCAGCCTGTCGCGCCTCAAGCAGAACGTGATCGGCAAGGTCACCCGCGAGGATCACGGGCAGATCATGAACACCATGATCCGCTTCTACTCCGAAAGCCGCGATTCGGCGCAAAAGCAAGCGATGGCGTTCGACCTGTCGGACTATGACCACCAGCTTCTGAAGTTCGGCGCCCTCTTCCGCGAGCGCTTCATGGACATCGAGGTGTCGATGCCGCTGGAGGAGGCGCTGGACCTCTGCTGGCAGACGCTGGCCGAGTGCTTTGCGCGCGAGCAGTTGCTGATGCGGGCGGCCCTTGTCGACAAGTATTTTCCCGGAGATATCGATGCCGCGGCTGCAGCTGAATAAGTCGTCGCTCGCGCGCGAGCAGGCGAGCCTTGCCTCCTTTGAGCGGTTCCTGCCGTCGCTCGATCTCAAGCGGCAGCAACTCATGGCCGAGCGGGCCCGGGCGCGGGCTGAGGTGAAGCGCCTGGAGGACCGGGTGGCCGATCTGGCGCGGCAGGTCGGGCGCGATGTCCCGATGCTGGCCAACGAGAGCGTGCGCCTCGACGGCCTCGTGCGCCTGGCCGACGTGCGGTTGACGACCGAAAACGTGGTCGGCACGAAGGTGCCCGCGCTGGAAGCGATCGAGGTCGAGGTGCGGCCCTACTCGCGGTTTGCCAAGCCTCACTGGGTTGACCAGGTCGCGCGGCTTCTCCACGACATGCTCGAGGCGCGCGTTCGGGTGGATGTGGCGCGCAAGCGCCTGGCGTTGCTCGACCGCGCCGTCGACACGGTGACCCAGCGGGTGAACCTGTTCGAGAAGGTCCTGATCCCCAACGCGCGCGCCAACATCAAACGCATCCGCGTCTACCTGTCCGACGAGGAAATGCAGGCGGTCGTGCGCTCGAAGATCTCCAAGCGAAAGCGGGCCGCATGACCATTGCGGCGCTGAAGAAGATCTCGGTGCTTGGGCCCGCGTCTGAGGAGGCTACGGCGCTCGAGGACTTGCAGGCGCTCGGATGCATGCACCTTCTGCCGCTGGCGCCCGAGCCCGAGCGACCGGAGGATGCGAGCACCCGGACGGCAAAGGACGCCTACAAGGCTCTGAAGTTTCTGACCGAGGTCCCGGATCCAAGGCGGCAGGTGCGCCGCGATCCCGATTTCGACATTGCAGCCTTCATCGCCGAAGTTCTCGAACTGCAGCAGCGGATCCGCGAGGCGCGCGACAAGCGGGATTTCCTCAACGCCCGCATCGCGGCCGTGCGGCCCTGGGGCAATCTCGACTTTCCGCCGCACGATGCGCTCGCCGGCCAGATGCTCTGGTTCTACCAGCTGCCAGTCAAAGAGCGCGCGGCCCTCGACGAGGTGGCGCTGCCCTGGGAGATCGTGGCGCGCGACACGCGCAGCCTGTTCGTCGTAATCATCGCACCCGAGGAGCCGCCCGAGGACATCCTCCCGGTGCCGCGTACGCATACCGGGTCGCTGCCCATTCACGAGCTCGACGCTGAGGTCGAAGAGACTGAGATCGCGCTCGAGGCGCTCGAGGCCGACCGGTTGGCTTGCACCCGCTACCTCACATTGATGCGTGCCCGAATGTCGGAGGCCGAAAGCCGTGCCGAGCTCGATTTCGCACACCAGCAGGTGTTGACCGACGAGGCGATGTTTGCGCTGCAGGGCTGGGTGCCCGAGGACCGGGTCGACGAGGTAAACGCGTTGGCCGAGTCGCAAGGCTTTGCGGTGCTGATCGAGGAGCCTGCGTTCGACGAAACCCCGCCCACGCTCCTGGAGCAGCCCGAGGAGCGGGCGGCCGGCGTCGATCTGGCAATGTTCTATCAGGTGCCGGGCTATCGCGACTGGGATCCCACGGTGATCCTGGTTGCGTCCTTCTCGCTGTTTTTTGCCATGATCGTGGCGGATGCGGGCTATGGCCTGATCATCGCCGGGATCGTCGGGGCCTACTGGTCGCGGCTCGGCGGCACGGCGCATGCGCGGTCATGGCGGCGGCTTCTTGCGATCTTGGCGGCTGCGACCTTGGTCTATGGCGTTCTGGTGGGCAGTTATCTGGGCTTCTCGCCGCGCGAAGGGTCGTTGCTCGCGGGGCTCAAGATCATGAGCGTCGACGATTTCGGCACCATGATGACGCTGTCGATCGTGATCGGGGTGGCGCATCTGGTGCTGGGCAACGTGCTCGCCGCGCGGGCGCGCTGGGGCCGCACGGTTGCCTATGCGAGCCTGGGCTGGTGCGCAGTTCTGATCGGCGGGCTCATCCTGTGGCTGGCAGACAGCGACGCGGTCTCGACCCTCGGCATCCTGACTATGGTGGGCGGCTTCGGCGGCGTTCTGGCCTTTACAAGCGAGCGCCCGATCAAGGATCCCATCGATTGGCTCTGGCGCGGCCTCGACGGCCTGCAGGGCCTTGCCGGCGCCATGGGGCTCTTTGGCGACGTACTGAGCTATATGCGCCTCTTTGCGCTGGGCCTGGCCTCGGCCTCGCTGGCCATCACGTTCAACGACCTCGCCGGACAGGTGCGCGAGGCGCTGCCGGGGCTCGGCGTCCTGCTCGGCCTTCTGATCTTCCTGATCGGTCACGTCCTCAATTTCGGCCTCGCGCTGATGAGCGGCGTCGTGCACGGCCTGCGGCTCAACTACATGGAATTTTTCAAGTGGGGCCTGTCGGGGGAAGAGGGTCGGCCCTTCCGTCCGCTCGCTCGAAAGGAGATCGACGCATGAACGAATTCGTCCTCGCGCTGGGATGGCTTGGGATCTACTCCCCCATGGCCCTCGGCGCCGTGGCCAGCGCCATCGGCTGTGCGCTGGCCGGCCAGGCGAGCATTGGCGCGATGCTTGAAACCGACGGCGGCTATGGCCGGTTCGTGGGCATCTCGGCCTTCCCGTCGACCTTTGTGATCTATGGCATCGTGATCATGTTCACATTGAACCGCGAGGTGACGCCGGAGAACTCGGGCGGCCTCTTCGGGGTTGGCCTTCTGGCGGGGATCGCGCTCCTTTACTGCGGGATCTGGCAGGGGCGGGCCTGCGCCAGTGCGATCAACGCGTCCAAGGAGAAGCCCGAGATCTTTGGCCTGTCGCTCGCGCCGGCCGCGATCATCGAGGGCTTCGGCGTCTTCGCCTTCGTCTTTGCCCTCGTCATCAGCGCGGGGATCACGTGATGTCGGGGGCCGAGGCAACGTCGCGCGGTGTCGACGAACTGATCGCGCGGCTCCGCACCAACGGGGTCGAGGCGGGCAAGGCCGAGGCCGAGCGGCTTGTGGCCGAAGCCAAGGCCGAGGCGGCCCGCCTTGTGGCTGAGGCGCGCCGCGCCGCAGACAGCGAGCGCGAGACAGCTAAGCGCGATGCCGACAACTACGTGCGCGCCGGAAAGCTCGCGCTGGAGACCGCGATGCGCGATGCCGTCCAGCAGATGCGCGGCGACATCATGAGACGGTTTCGGGGCGATGTGCGCCGGCTTGTGAGCGCGCAGACCGTCGATCCCGATGTGTTGAAGCGTATGATCCTGGAGCTAGCGGGCCGCGGGCGCGAGCGCGTGGGAGAGGAGCCGGTCGAGGTGATCCTGCCGGCCGAGGTGATCGGCCCCGAACAGATCCGCGAGAAGGCCGACGACATCCGCTCGGGCGAGCTTACCGGCTATGTCCTGGGGCTGACCGGTGAGATGCTGCGCGAGGGCGTCACCCTGCGCGCCGACAGCGATCTGGCCGGCGGTGTACGGGTGCGCGTCATGGGCGAGGATGTCGAGATCGACCTGTCCGAAGAGGCTGTCGCCGATATGCTGATGGACCATCTCCAGCCGCGGTTCCGCGCGGTGATGGATGGCGTGATCCGGGGCTAGGGTGGCCGACCCCGACGCATATGTCGCGCTGGTCGCGAGCCTTCCGGGCAGCGAGCGGCTGTTTGTCGCCAAGCAGCCGCCGCTCTCCCGCATCCGGCTCGACCGCCGCCTCCGCGCGCTCAGCCCCGAAGATGCCGAGACCCTGAGCGTGCTCGAAGGGGCGCTGTCGTGGTCGTCCTACGGGATGGAGGTAAGCGATGCCGAAGCCACCGCCCGCGGGCGCGCGGCGCTCGCGCGTGTGCCGCAACCGACCCTGCGCGCCCTCTTGGCCGAGCGGCTGGAGGTGCGCACCGCGGTCGCCGCGATCCGGCGTCGCTTGGCCGGCGTTCCGGCGCCCACCGGCGCGTGGGGCTTTGGCCGCTATCGCCGGCGCATCGTCGCGCGCTGGTCCGAGCCGACCTTCGGGCTTGACCGGCCCTATCCCTGGATGCGCGAGGCCGTGCGCCTTGCCGAGGCACGCGAGACGCTCGATCTCGAGCGCCATCTGCTTGAGCAGACTTACCGCATGATGCGTCGCCACGGGGCGGCCCATCAGTTCGATTTCGAGGCCGTCGCAATCTATGTTCTGACCTGGAACATCTTCGATCGCTGGGCGCGCACCAATGCCGAAGCGGCCACGCGCCGGTTCGAAGCGCTGACCCTTGAGGCCCTGTCCGACTTTCCCGAGCTGCGCGCGGAGACCTGATCCCATGACCGCATCCCCCACGGCCCGTATCGTCAAGGTTCAGGACGATATCGTCGAGATCGAGGCGCTGGATGGCCCCGATGGCACCCCCGGTCGCCTGGTGAAGAACGAGGTGGTCTATGTCCTGCCGACCCGGCCAGGCCCGGGCGGCCGCCAGGAGCGGCTGAAGGCCGAGGTCCTGCAGATCCGCGGCAACACGGCCGACGCGCAGGTCTATGAGCCAACCCAGGGCGTGGCCGTCGGCGATCCGGTGGAGCAGACGGGTCAGCTTTTGTCGGTTGATCTCGGGCCCGGCCTGCTCGGCTCGGTCTATGACGGGCTTCAGGCGCCGCTGAAGTCGCTCGCCGCCGAATACGGCACGTTCCTGCCGCGCGGGGCGGAGTCGGCCGCGCTCGATCCGGAGGCGAAATGGTCGTTCACGCCCATCGTGCGCGTGGGCGACGAGGTGTGCGCGGGCGACACGCTCGGCACCGTCCCCGAGGGGCATCTGGTCCACAAGATCATGGTGCCCTTCAACTGGACGGGTCAGTGGCGCGTCGACTGGGTGCAAAAGGGCGCGGCGCGGGTCAGCGACGCCATCGCCCGGCTGTCGGGCCCCGGAGGGCGCGAGCGCGAGATGACGCTGAGCCAGCCCTGGCCGGTGCGCAGGGCGCTGCCCGCGGCTCTGCTGAAGAGCGCGACATCACAGCGAACCTATCCGACCGAGCCGGTGCTGACCTCGCAGCGCCTGATCGACACGTTCTTCCCCATCGCGCGCGGCGGAACCGCATGCGTCCCGGGGCCCTTCGGCGCGGGCAAAACAGTGCTGCAGAACCTCATCGCGCGAAACGCCAAGGTCGACATCGTGATCGTTGTGGCGTGCGGCGAGCGGGCCGGCGAGGTGGTCGAGACGATCAGCGAGTTCCCCAAGATGACCGACCCGGCCACGGGCGGCAGCCTGATGGACCGCACCGTCATTATCTGCAACACCTCGTCGATGCCGGTCGCCGCGCGCGAGGCCTCGATCTTCACCGGCATCACGCTCGGCGAGTATTACCGCCAGATGGGATTTGACGTGCTTCTGATCGCCGACAGCACCTCACGCTGGGCCCAGGCGATGCGCGAGACGTCCGGGCGTCTGGAAGAGATCCCGGGCGAGGAGGGCTTCCCGGCCTACCTGCAAAGCTCGATCAAGGGGCTCTATGAGCGCGCGGGCGTGATCCGCACGAATGATGGCTCGACGGGCAGCCTGACCATGATCGGCACCGTCTCGCCCGCGGGCGGCAATTTCGACGAGCCGGTGACCCAGGCGACGCTCTCCACCGTGAAGTGCTTCCTCGGCCTCTCGGCCGACCGCGCCTACAAGCGGTTCTACCCCGCGGTCGACCCGCTGATGAGCTGGTCGCGCTATCTCGATCAGCTCCGCCCCTGGTTCGACGACAACGTGGCTGCGGGCTGGACGGGCCGGGTGAAGGCGCTGCAGGCCCTTCTGGAGCGTGGCGAAGAGATCAGCCAGATGATGCAGGTCACCGGCGAAGACAGCGTCTCGATCGAGGATTTCGTGATCCAGCAAAAGGCGCTCATGGTCGACATGGTCTATCTGCAGCAGGACGCGTTCGACCCGGTCGACGCCGCCGTGCCACTGGGTCGCCAGAAGACGGTGTTCGACATCGTGCAGCAGGTCGCCGATGCCAAGCTCGACTTCCCCGACAAGGCTGCTGCGCGCGCGTTCTTCACGCGCCTGACGAGCGATTTCAAGAACTTCCACTATGCGGCCGACGGCACGCCGGACTACGAGACGTATCTTCGGCGCGTCCAGGGCGCCCTGTCGGCTGAGCCGGCAACCTGACCGCACTCCCGGGCGGAACGGGGGGTTAACGTCGCTGCGCGGGTGCGCGCCGGCGTGGCCCGCGCAAGCGGCACGGCCGGCGGCCTCCGTGCGGTCAGGACGGGCCGCCAGGGTCTGTCTGGGACTGGGCCACCAGGGCCGCGATCTCCTCCTCGGTGAAGCGGGGCGTGATGTATTGTGGGCAGTTCCAGTCGAGGGCGGCGACCTTGATCAGAAGGGCGCCCTCGATGCGCGGTTCCAGCCGCGTGCCCGCATAAGGCGCGGCAAGGTCAGGGGCCGCGTCGATCTCGACCCGGCGCGCATGGCCGTAGAGCTTGAGGCGCCGGCGATTGGCGTAGTCCATGAAGAAGAACGACACGCGGTCGTCGCCGTCGATATTGCCCGTCGTCACATATTGCTTGTTGCCGCGGAACTCGGCGAAGCCGAGCGTCCTGGCGTCGAGCACCCGGATGAAGCCGCGCGGGCCGCCGCGGTGCTGTACATAGGGCCAGCCAGTTTCGCCGACCGAGGCGAGGTAGACGCTGTCGCGCTGGGCGATAAAGGCGGCCTCAGCCGGCCCGATCGCATCGGCATGGACGGGCCCCTCGGCGTGCCCTGCATAGGAGGCGCGGCTGCCGCGCGCCTCCTGGCGGGCCTTCACCGCGTCGGTGAAGGCAATGTCGTGATAGGCGTTTGACATGGCTCTGCTCCTCTCTTGCGGCGCGTCTAGGCCACCCACTCGGCCGGCACCCATTCCAGCCGGCCCCGATCCGGGACGATCCGGCCGAGCCCCGGAAAGGGCATATGTGTTGCGGCCAAGAGCGTGCCCTCGGCGGCGGCGTCTGCAAAGAAGCGTGTGCGCATTGCTTCGGCTGCGGCGGGGTCGGTCTCGAACACGAAGCTGGCCATCGTCTCGGGGTGGACGGCCGGGTGGAAGAGCATATCCGACGAGATAACGAGGGTCTGGCCAGCGTCAGACACCCGCACGCCGACATGGCCCGGCGTATGGCCCGTCAGATCGACGATCTCAATGCCGCTCGCGATCTGCGTGGCGCCCGAGGTTTGCTGGAGCCGCGGATAGGCGGCGACGAGTGCCGCGGTCTGATCAAAGCTCGAATGCAGGAAGTCGGGCGCGGCGGCGCGTTCGGCGGGGTCAGTGAAATAGGCAATGTCGCGCCGGTCGACATAGACGTCCGCCTCGGGGAAGACCGCCGTTCCATCGCGCAACATCCCGGAAATATGGTCGAAATGGGTGTGGGTCAGGATGACCGCGTCGACCCGGTCGGGGGTGACGCCAAGCGCGGACAGGGCGCCGGGCAGCCGACCGCTTTCGCCGATCAGGCCCGCCGGGCCGGCATCGACAAGGATCGTCTGCTCGCCGTCTTCGATCAGGTATTGCGTGAAGTTGAGGCGCAGGGTTTCGCCGGCCGAGGCGCCCGTGGCGAGGGCGCGGGCGGCGAGTTCTTCGGGCGACGGGCCCTGGAAGAAGCCGAGTGGCACTTCGCCGGTCCCGTCGGACAGGAACGTGACGGTGAAGCGTCCGATCTGGATCTGCGCGGTGGGAGCGGGTGCGGTCACGTGCGCAAGGGAAATGCGGGGCAGGGCAAGCGCGGCGGGCGCGGCGACGAGGGCGGTTGCGAAGCTGCGGCGGGTGAGGGTCATGGTCGGGGCCTCCTGGTGTGGCGTCGGTTCGATGGCCCCGAGGTAGCCCTTGCACCTGCTTGCGTGTATCCGCAATTCTTCCAAGGGATAATTGCACGAGGTGCAAGAATGGATCGGCTGCGAGAGATCGAGATTTTTCTGGCGATCGTGGCGGAGGAGAGCCTGGCGGGGGCGGCGCGGCGGTTGTCGGTGTCGGCGCCGGCGGTGACGCGGGCGCTGGCGCGGCTGGAGGATCGGCTGGGCGCGGCGCTGGTCGTCCGGACCACGCGCAGCCTGGCGCTGACCCCGGCGGGCGAGGCCTATGCGACGCGGGCGCGAGATGCGTTGACGGCGTTCGACGAGGCCGATGCGGCCGTGAGCGAGACGAGGCGTACGCTGTCGGGCCTGCTCACTCTGACCGCTCCGCTGCAATTCGGACGGATTGCGGTGGCACCCGTTCTGGCGGAGTTCCTTGAGGCCGAACCCCTTGTCCGCGCCCGCTTTTTGCTGCTCGACAGAGTCGTGCATTTGCTCGACGAGGGGATCGATCTGGGCGTGCGGATCGGTATGCTGGAGGACACCAGCGCCATCGTCCGACGATTGGGAGAGGTGCGTCAATATCTAGTGGCAAGCCCCTGTTATCTTAAGAAAAACGGTCGACCTGAGGGCCTGGACGCGCTGTCAGGTCATCGCCTGATCGGGTTCAGCGGTCGTATGCGGGGCGGGCGGCTGCCGGTGCGGGGCGGCAGTGTGCCGTTCGGCCCGGTCCATATCGAGATCAACTCGGCCGCGGCGGCGCTGGAGCTGGCCGAGGATGGCCACGGGATTGCGCCGCTCTTTTCCTATCAGTGCGCGGCGTCGGTGCGGGCAGGACGGCTGGTGCCGGTGCTGGTGGAGGAGATGCCGCCGCCCGTGCCCTGCCACTTCATCTGGCCCGAGCGCCGGTTTGAGAACCCTCTGGTGCGCGCCTTTGTCGACCATGCGGCGCCCCAACTGTCGGCCATTCTGCGCGACGCGTCGGAGGCGTGTGCCGCGCGCAGGACGGCCGGCTAGGGCACGCCCGTTTCCGGAGGGGCGACAATCTCAAGGGGTCTGAGGCGAATATGAAAAGCATATGAATTCCATATGACTCGCATATGAGTCGCATATGACTCACGTATGAGCATCATATGAGTCCTGCGCCGCCAAGATTGTTGCGCGGCAGGGGACAATGGCGCGCCCGCGCGGGGCCGTCCTAGGGCAGTGCCACGTCCATGGTCACGTCCACTGCCGCGTTTACGTCCACGGCCACATCCATGTCCGCGGCCCTCGGCCCGGCGACCCGGGCGAGCGACACGTCGCGCAGGTGCCGCGGCAAGTCGCGCCGGCGGGCGTAGGGCACGATCGGGCTGCCATAGGCGTCGGCGAGCGCGCCCGCATTGCGGCCCGGAAACCGTGCCAGGAGCGACAGGCGCGACGCGGGCACCAGCGTCGCGACGGCCCAGGGACCGGGATAGAACGATTCCATGGCCAGGCCGTTGCCGTAGACGATCTCATGGTGCGGCAGCAGGAAATGAACATAGCGGACGGAGCGGGCGCCTTCGGCCACGCGCACCGCGCCGCCCCCGAGGCGCGCCAGTTGAATGGCCCGGGCAAGGCGCTCCTCCGGTCCACCAGACCAAGCGACGAGGACGCCGTGCTGCGGCGATACGAGGGTGCGCGCGGGTGCGCCGGTCCAGCGCGGCTCCAGCGCGATCGGCCGCAGATCGGGCCGGGCAGACAGCGTCTTAGGTCCAAAGGTCTGCGTGCCCATCCAAAGAATGGGCATCGGGCCGCTGCTGCGGGTCAGCACCAGATCGCCGGTGCGCAGATCTTCGACCCGCCTGTCGCCATCGGGTGTGCGGATCAGGGTTCCGGCGACGAAGCAGGGAACGCCCGGTGTGCCTGGCGTGCCCGCACCCTCGGTCCACTCACCGCTGGCATCGCGGATAACGGCGATGCCGTTCGGGGCATTCGTATCGAGCGCCTCTCCGAGCCCAACCTGCGTCGTTCCGGGAAACCCGGCCGGCGGGCTGGGCGGCTGGGGCGGATCGCCATAGGAGAACGAGATGTACTCGCCCGTTGACGTGTTGACGAGATAGAGGCTGTCATTCTTGCCGCCTTCGCCGTCGACGAGAAAATCGTCCCCCTCGCTGAGGCCCGCCTCGTGGTACCCGTCGGGCAGCGATCCGGTATATTCGCCGACGATGGTTGCGGTTTGACCCGGCGCGATCGCATCGCCGGAGCCGAACGCATGAAGCAGGCCCTTGGCGTCGGACCAGAGCTCGTAGCCGTCCAGCGAGACCGACTGGCCGGTCGTGTTCTGCAGCTCGATATACTCGTCAGATTTGTTCTGATTGCCGTCGCCGTCGGTGTCGATCCCCGGGTCGAACTTGGGGTTGTCGAGCAGAAACTCGCTGAAGATCAGGCCGTTCAGTTTGTCCGCCATGGTGAGACCGCAATGCTCGAGATACAGATTGCGGAACCCTAGCGGCCCGGGCTGAAGGGGCGGTTAAGCGTGGCGCGCGAGGCTTGAGGCCCGTCCCGGCTGGGACTGCGGCGCGCGGGTGTTCTGTGGCAAGGCACGCCCCGGCTGCGGCGCGGTCGGGCTTCCCGGCGCCTGCTGCCCGGGCAGAGCGCGGGACGATGCGGACCTTGGCCATGTATGCCGGGCGTCAAGCCCCTCGCGGCTCAGCCCGAGGTCGCGATGTCAAGGCTCCGGCGTGTGACAGACCACTTCGATATTGTGCCCGTCGGGGTCGAACACGAAGGCTGCATAGTAGGTCGGGTGATAGTGCGGACGAAGGCCCGGTGGCCCATTGTCTGTGCCGCCCGCACGAATGGCCGCGGCGTGAAACGCATCGACGTCGGCCCTGGTCTTTCCTTGCAAAGCGATATGCATCAATCCGGTTGTGGCCCGCTCTTCGGCCAGCCAAAACCACGGGCGGTCGTCGCCGTACCCTGTCACCTTTACCCCGCCAGACTGCTCTTGGGGGACATCGAACAGGCGTCGAACGCCAAGGGGGGCAAAGGCCTGATCGTAGAAGGCCGTCGATCGAGCGAAGTCGACAACTCCAAAGGTGATGTGGTCAATCATCCGGCAGCCTCCGATCGGGAGACTGCGCATTGTTCTTTGGTTTTGCAACGTGCGGCGCGGGGCCGGCCCTGGTCGTTTTTCACTTCAGGCGGCGCAGACATGGGGACCTGAGCACGTCGCATCCGCGCCGGAATGCCCCGCATCGCGGCGTCCCGGGCGGCCAGATCGCCGTCAATCGGTTCGGGCGGGGCGGCCACCGGGGCCGTTCGCTCGGGCGACCGAACGGGTTGCGGTTGGCTCTGGGGGCGTCCGGGAGTGTGCAAGGGGCTGTTGGCGCGCGCGGCAGTCATGACCGCTGACAGAGCGGGCCAACACCGCGTTCGGACTGACACGCGAGCCCAGATGTAGTAGGATCTGGCCAAGGCAAAACCGTGCCAGGGCGAGCCCGTGATTTCCCTGCGGAGTGGAGGTTCCGGCCTTTGACATGACGCGCAATCGGGACGGTACGTGGGCGTTAACCGACGCCGATTTTCCCTATGGGCAGGCGTTTTCCAGCCAGGCCGACATGCTGCTGCGCTACGCCATACTGGCCCCATCCGGGCACAACACGCAGCCGTGGATGTTTGAGGTCGGCGACGGCTGGATCGATATGTTCGCTGACAGGCGTCGCGCGCTGCCGGTTGTCGACCCGTATGACCGCGAGCTGGTGATCAGCTGTGGGGCGGCGCTTGGCACCCTTGAGATCGCCGCGGCGCATTTCGGCTTTGAGCCAACGGTTGCGCTCAATCCGGATGGCGGCGACGCGGACCGTCTTGCACGCGTGGATCTCGGGACAGGCGCCGGCGTTCGGCAAGGGTCTGATGGGCGTTTTGGGGCGATCACGCAAAGGCGGACGACGAGAGCCAGCTATGGGCCCGAGCACCCTCCGCAAGAGGTGATCGACCTCTGCGTTTCGGACGCGCAGATACATGGAATTGGGTTTGATGCGGTTTGGGATGCCGGCAAGCGCCGTGAGATTGCGGAGCTTGTCGCTGAAGGAGACCGCATTCAGTTTGACGATCCCGCTTTTCGCCGCGAACTGGCCGCCTGGGTTCACTCAACGCGTCTGGGGAGCCGTGACGGGATGTCGGGATCGGGGTTTGGCATGCCCGATCTTCTGGCGCCGGTCGCGCGGTTCGTGATCCGCACGTTCGATCTTGGAGATGGCGTTGCGGCGGGTGACGAGGCCAAGATCGTGGACGGCACCCCGATGCTGGCCCTCCTGTCGAGTGCGCGCGACGATCAGGAATGTTGGATTCAGTGCGGTCGAGCGCTGGCCCGTGTGTTGCTGACGCTGACTGCCGCAGGTTTCACGTCGTCCTACCTCAATCAGCCGATCGAAACCGCGAGCCTGCGTCATCAGCTGAAGGAGGTGTCGGGTGTCGACGGCGTTCCGCAGTTGCTGCTGCGGATCGGGAGGGCACGGGAACGACCGCCTCCGACGGTGCGGCGCGATGTCAGGGACGTGCTCGTGCGGACGGGGAGTGACTGAGCGTCGAGCGACTGGCCACGGCCTGTGGAGGTGTCGGGTCGCGTTCGGATCGGGGCGGGCTTCCTTGCGCCAGCAGGATGTCAGGACGGCGGACGGAGCGCGATCCCGCTGCACGCGCCCCGACGTCGACCGTTTGGCAATCCCCTCCCAATGGTAGGAGTTCGCGAAATCAACAGACAGAGCTGTTCCATGGACCTGTTCGGAGACGCGCTTCGGGACTGGGAAGCGGGAAAGCGTGGTCGGATGCTGACCATCCGGCGCGACGACAACCATACCGATGCGCACGACCCCGGGCTGTACTTCGCCGAGATGCCATTCGCGCATGAGACCGACCTGCTTGCGCAGGCCCGTGGCCCGGTCCTTGATGTTGGCTGTGGCGCGGGCCGAACGCTTTTGTGGTTAGAGCGGCACGGCATCGAAGCGACGGGGATCGATCTGTCGCCTGGCGCGGTGGAGGTTTCGCGGTCGCGGGGCTGTAAGGATGTCCGTCATTGTGACGTTATGGCCGATGGGTCCGATATGCTCACTCGGGACGCGTTTCAGACGATTATTCTGTTCGGCAATAACATGGGGATCGGCGGCACCATCGAGGGTGCGGCCGACCTGCTGCGCCGCATTGCTCACATGACGCGACCTGGCGGGCAGCTTTTGGTTACCGGTCTCGATGTCGCACAGACCGAGACTCCGCGCCATCTGGCCTATCACCGTGCCAATCGCGCGAAGGGCAGGCCGCGTGGCGAAATCACCATGCGGTTCGAATACGAGGGAAGGATCGGCGACTGGGTGCCATGGGTCCACCCTGAGCCGAACGAACTCGAACGGCTGGCTCGCACGACGGGCTGGGAGGTCGTTGAGATTACGCATGTATCGGGGCCGCTCTTTGCGGCGACGCTGCGAAAGTCTCGGTAGCATGCAAACGCTTCGGGATCATGCTTGCGTTGCTTTGATGTCCCGCCCTTGTCGATCTTGTTGATGTCTTGGTGCGGGCCTATGCGGACGGCACCGTGGGCATGGCCTATTGTGCGACGCGTCTTGCGCAACCTTTCGAGATGAATGGGGCCTCGCCGGCGCACGGCGATAGGGATTTCCTGCCGCATCCCTATGGGCCGAATAGCAAACCGATCGCCCCCTTGGTGGCTATGCGCTGGCAACACGCTTCTATCAACGTGAGCATGGGCCAAAGCGTCCGGAGCAAGTCACAAGTGATTTCGAGTGTGGATGGGATGGCGCGATCCGGACCCTTCAGTCCTGGCCGCGTCCTTCTGTGCCAGAGATAACTGACTTGATCGCGATCCTTGGAACTGAAATTCACGACATGCTCGAAGGTGCTGCAAGTCTGGTTCGGGCTTTGCGGAATTCGCAGCAATGCGCCGATGACCTCATGCGAAGCTGAAGGCACAATTAGGCTCGGGACGCATTGATCCGCTTGGTTGATTGTGACGCACCGCGCGAGAAGCGAGCGGTGACGGGAGAAATCTACTCTGGCTGAGCGGCGCGCGGATGGCGCGCCTCACGCCCTGTTTCCCCGCGTCGCATGGCAAGCCACGGGTCGACGACCGGCGCGTCACTGGTGGCAGAATCCTGATCAATCGCAGTGGCTTGCGTTGGTGTGACGCGCCAAGGGAGGATGGCCGGCGCAGTTTAGGGGGACTGCGGCTTCCTTGGGGACGTTCAAGCCCCTGAAACGGCCTACAATCGGTGGTCGCTCTCTGCGCGGATGCGTGGCATTGCGTTCAGCATTGGTGTCCCCGGTTCGAATACCGGCCTTCTCTCAGTCTCGGCTGATTCTGTCGGTGAAGTGTGATAGGATTGGCGGGCAAGGCATTTGCCCGGCAGGCACCGGGTCGATCAGTGATTGCTGACGTTTGACAAGACGGAAAGTTGGGAGCTGCGCGATGCGTGCAACCGCAACAGTGAATTTCTTTTCTAGATTAGCTCAGGTCATTGTCGCACTGACCTTGTCGGCACCTCCCGTCGGCGCGCAAGGCGCCACGGAGATCACCGTGCCAGCAGAAAAGCTCGAATGCCTGTTGGAGAATAGAGAGCGGTATCTTGAGTTGCCCCGGGCGGCCTTTCCTTTCGCGCCGATGGAGTGCCCGACGGTTGAAGTGGACCTCAGTCGATTGTCGTTGAACACTGACAGCGAGGTCGACGCGCCTACTCTGACATACATCCTTCGCCGTGATTTTGAATGTCTCATCGCTCACATTGAGGAATATGTGGTGGAAAATTCGCAGTCGGCCACAGACGGCACGATTACCTTCGCGTTGGACTGCCAAGGTTGATCTCAAAGGAAAATATCGAGCTCATGGCCAAGGCCGCTGCGGTTCTCGGCCTGCTCTTCACTGCATTCACCTATGCGAACAACCTGCGGCTGTCGCAGGCAGAGCGGCTCTATGCGGAAACCAAGGCGCTCATGGAACAATACGATACCTCCGGTGTACGGCGGTTGGAAAACGTGCTCATTCAGCGATTGCTTTTCTACAGCCAAGGCGGAAACAACCTGAATAACCCAAACCACTTTCCTGACAAATTATTCGCAGCTATCGCGAAAGAGACATTGTTTGCGGATACCGGCGATAATGGTGATCGTGAGTTTCGCGTGCGGCCATTCGTGGATGATCTGAACCTCATTCTGGACTTTTATGCGCAGGTTGATTTTTGCCTTGAAGCCGAAATGTGTGACGGTGAGATCCTGCTTGGGTATTTTTGCCCGCGCGCAGAAGAGTTCCAATCGAGGCACCAACGGCTGATTGCGTTTTATCGCGATTTCGAAGGATCGGGAGATCAACGGCATGAATTGGAAAGGTTCACGGACAAATGCAGGACGGCTGACCTGTAAGGTTGTACCTCTGGTGGTGTGGGCGATCACCGCGCTCACCCATGCGGGTCCGGTGGGGGCCGCGGACGTATCAGCGCGCGCGCCGGAGCCAGAACTTCTGGACCTCCTTCCGTCGCTGACCAACTTGCGCACGGTCATCGACATCAGCGGTCCGATCGAGCCCGGCGACGCGACCAAGTTTGCTGAACTGGTCGAGAGGCTGGACCCGGCCAGCATGGACGTTGGCCCCCGGGGCGTGGAGATGGTGGTACGTCTTGACAGTCCAGGCGGCGTGTTCAGCGAGGGGATCGAGATCGCGAGGATCATCGATCGTGAGAAACTGCAAACCCTTGTCGCTGCGGGAAGCGAGTGTTTGTCGGCCTGTGCGGTGATCTTTATGGCGGGCACCTATCAGCCCGGATTCCGTCAGCAGGAGGTTGCCTTTCGGAAGGTCGAGTGGCCGGTTGAGCTTGGTTTCCATCGCCCCTTCATGAGTGTGGCGCCGAGCCTGCCGCCTGAGCTTCTCCGGGAATTGTCGCCGGACGAGGTGACGGAGTTCCTCAGCGGCGAATTTGCCAACGCGTTCGACGTGGCCAACGAGTTGATCCTGCGCATGGTCGCGGTCGATCCCCCCGACTGGAGCCCCGAACTTCTGGTCGAGATGCTGACGGCCACGGAGGCCAGCGACGATGGCCGGTTTGTGTATCTGGAGACGGTGGGGGATGCGCTGTCATGGCAGATCGACGTGCTGAACGCGGTTCGACCCGACCCCAGAAACCGCTACGACATGTACATCGAGAACTTTTGGATGTGCTACAATTCCGGGCGCCAGGACCCTGCTTATACGGGCATTTGGCAAGATCGTCTCGCGACGGAAGAGACGCTCAGCAATTTTTCTCGGGACTGCTGCGGCCGGCAGGGGGCGACGTGGGACAGCAAGATGATCGAGGATGACAACCTGACGTTCTACACGCGGGTTCGCGGTTTGTACTTCGGCTGCACCATCTCGTATGAGAGCGAGGAAAGTGCGCCGTTGATCACCTATTTTCATGATGACACGGTGAAAAAGGGCGCGCCCTTCTTGGCGCGATACAACCCCGGAACGCCGTTGGATCACGCTGTCTCTTTGCCGCCCGAAACAACGGAGAGTGACCCTCTGCGCTCGCAGATCCTTGCGGGCGGACGCGATGGGGAATGTACGATCTTCAGCGGACTGGAGGTATTGGAGACGCTCCCCTGCCGCCAGTTTCCGGTGACAGACAGCGAGTGGGGCATAGTCGATAAGATTCAGTTCCCCAGTGGAAGAGTGACCGTCGTGACGCGCCGCAATGCGGCTTTCGAAGAGGCACTGACGGTAAACGGCCGCCCGGCGACGAACGATCGCGAGGGCCGCGACGGCCCATGGTTCTTTTGCCTAAAGAATAGCGATACCGGCAAAACGCTGTGCTTCAACCGTCCGACCGTGCCGCACTAGATCGACACCTTCAGAAACCCGATACTTCTGCTCCGTGACGTGCGGTGGAGGGCGCCCAACGGGATAAGCCTGTCCCGTTGGTTGGAGCACTCCAGTGGGGGCACGCCTTTGGGGCGGATGGGTTTGGGCTTGGCTTCAGGCATCCCGTTGCCGACAGGGCCGTCATGTTTCTCCTGCGGGCTCGGACGCGCCGAAGCGGAAGGCGGCGTAGCTTGCCCCGGCAATGAGCGCCATGCCCGCGATGCTGAGGAGCGTGGGCACCTCGCTGAAGACCAGAAAGCCGGCGATGACGGCCATCACAAGGCGCGAATATTCCACCGGAGCCAGCGCCGAGACCTCTCCCAGCCGGTAGGCACTGATAAAGCACCATTGGCTGATCATGCCGAGGATCACCATCGAGGCGGTGAGGAGGGCGGCCGTCATGTCGAGCGGTTGCCATGTCAGGGCCGCCGGCACGGCGTAGATGACCGAGATCCCGGCCAGCGGATAGAACATCATGCGGATGGTCGGCTCTGTCGCCGAGAGCCGTTTGATGACGACCGACAGAAGTGCGCCAAAGAGTGCGCCGAGGACACCTGCGAGGCCCGCCACAATCGACCCCCCGCCCGTGGGATCGAGCACCAGGAGAACGCCGACGAAGCCCGCGAGCGTGGTGGCGACCTTCACCGACGTGATCCGCTCGCCAAGCAGGATCGCCGCAAGCCAGAGGACGAAGAGGCCCTTGGAGAAGCTGATCGCGGTTGCCACGCCGAGCGGGAGGTAGGCGACCGAATAGATCCAACAGCTGATGCCGCCCGCCGCGAGGAAGATCCGCCAGACGTAGAGGGCATACTGCCCGCTCGGCAGGAGATTGATCCCGGCGAGACGAAAGACGGGAAGGAGCAGGAGCGCACCGATCCCGGCGCGCAGCACCATCACCTGCCACAGCGACATGACGCCCGAGGCGAGCTTGAGCGTCGTCATCATCCCCGCCATCGTGACGCCGCTGAAGACCACAAGACCCACCGCAATGCGATGCCGCTCGACCGGAGACAAAAGGTCGTTGGCTGCCGACCCATCGACCACGAGCCGCGCGATCATTGCAGGTGGGCCCAGGGCCCTCATCGCGCGCCGGGGGCGGTCATTGCGCCAGGCCGCGATCGGCGAGCCAGGCGGCGGAGCGCTGGACGGCGGTCTTGTCCTTGATCTCGATGATCAGACGCGGGTTGGACGTGAGTTTCGCAAGCTCGTCGAAGATCGACATCCAGGGCAATTCGCCATCGCCGATGGCCCAGTGCCGATCGGCAAAGTGATCGGTGTCCTGGACGTGGACATGGGTTAGCTGGTTCCCGGCAGTTCGCACGTAGCGATCGACGGCAGGGGCGTTGCCGATGCCATGGGCATAGGCGGCATGGCCGGTATCGAGCGACACCTTGATGGCGGGGCTGTCGAAGCTCTCCACCAGCCGCACGCGCGCCGTAGGGTCCCGATCCTCGATGTTTTCCACCACAATCTCGACCCCCATGTCGCTGGCACGGGTGACCGCAGGGGACAGTGCCGCGTGCACGCGTTCGACGAACTTCTCCCAGCCATCGTCGGCATTGTCGAGGTTTTCGTAGTGCCACGCCTTGACGGGGCTGTGGATCACCATTTGCGTCGCGCCCAGCCAACCGCAGGCGTCGAGCCCCTCGGTCAGCCGCTTGTGGATGACGGCGCGCACATCGGCATCCTCGGTGTCCAGGAGGAACCCGCGGAAGGGCCCATGGATGCCGATGCGGCCCTCCATGCCGTCAAGCAGGGGCTTGGTGGCCTCCGCCTTTTCCTTGACGTCGATGCCGATAACGGCGTCGCCGTGGAAGCCCTGAAGCTCGAGGTCCCGGGGCTTGTCGCGAAGCCAGTTGTGGTGCTGGGCGAGGTCTTGGGGGGGCAGGGCCGCGCCGAGGATGGGAAGCATGGGAGAGATCCTTCAGATCGGGATGGGGAGGGGGGCAGGGTTGAAGCCGGGCAAGAGCGCGATGACGGCCCAGGCCAGGAGACCCGCCAGAATGGGGAGAAGAGAACAGGAGAGCATGCGGAGGGCGACGAAGCTCCACCCCATGATCGGGGCCTCGTAGGCGATGACCCGGTGCATCGCGAAGATCGACCAGCCGGTGATGAAGGCCACGATCTGGGGCGCACCAGCTCCGCCCTGGAAGATCACGAGCGCGATGGGAAAGGACGTCATTGGGCCGCCGGGGAGGAGGCCGCCCAGCCCGGCGCTGACCACGATGCCGAGGAGCCCAGTTTCGGGGCCGACGATGCTGGCCAGGCGCTCGACGGGGAGCGCCTCGGCCAGGAAGGCGGCGGTGAGGAGGGCGAAGGGCAGGCGGACCGAGAGCGACTTGGCTGTGCGCCAGGCGAAGCCCGCCCCGGCCTCGACGCCCGGGCGCCCCTTGCGCGCGTGGACCGCCGAGGTGAGGGCGGCGAGCGCGACCCAGATCCCGATGATGACGGCGGTCATGAATCGGTCGCCTCTTGCACACGGAGGCGGGTCACACGGACGAGCCAGCGCGCGGCGAGCCCGGCAATGATCGGCAGCGGCAGGCTGACAGCGTAGCGCAGGACGGCGAGGTCCGCGCCCATGAACGGCAGCTCCCACACGATCAGGCGATGGATCCCGATGGTGGACCACGCCGCGACATAGGCCACGAGCGCGCCGGCATCGGCGCCCGCCGTCCAGAGCGCGTAGACGATGGGGAAGGAGGTGAAGGGCCCGCCTGGGGTGAGCGCGCCCGCAACCGCGGCGAGGCCGAGCCCCTTCATTCCCGATTGCGCGCCCAGGAGCCGGGTGACGCGGTCGCGATCCACCAGCTCCTGGATCATGCCGCCGATCAGGAGGCCTGCGACGAGCTGAGGGAGGACGATCCAGAGGAGGCCGCCGGCCGCCCCGAGCGCCGAGACCACGGCCGACCAACCGCCGGTGGCAAGGCACAAGGCCCCGGCGGCCATTGCCAACCCGATGAACACCCAATCCGTCGTCTTCAACGCCATTCCTCGCCGCCGCTATGCGGGGCGACGATAGGGCTGTTCTGCGACACGGAAGTAGCGGTGGCCGGCGCCGCGGGCCCAATTGCGCAAGTCGATGTTCAGCATGTCCTGGGGCTCGTGCTTGGTCACGGTGAAGTCTGCGCCCGAGAACTGGAATTCGAGGAACCCGACCCAGGGCTCGCCGCCCCAGGCATCGCTCTTGTCTCCGGTAGACATGAAGGCCGTGCCCGGTGCCCAGACATGGTCGATCCCGTCGAAGCTCATCCGCTTGTCCCGGTGCAGGTGGCCCGAGGCGACGAACCGCACGCCGCCCTCGCGGAACAAGGCGAGGTAATCGGCCCGCGGCCCGGGGCGCACGGTGGCGGTGGTGGTCGCGTCTGTCTCGCCTGGCTCGTGGGCGAAGAAGGGCACGTGCGTGAACACGCCGATTGGGCCGTCATGGGTCAGCGCCTCGACGACCATCGCCCGCTGTTCGGCCTCGCCCGGCTGACCGCTTTCCATGAGGAACGGGTTCAGACCGATGAAGCGCCAGTCGCCATGGTCCGCCTGCCAGAAATCGGGGCCGACACGGCCGAGATACTCCGCCCGGCGCTCGGGCGTCATCGCCTGCTCTGCGCTGTCTGCCGCGGGGGAGTAGCCGAGGTCGTGATTGCCGGGCAGGACGTGAACGGAGCCTGCCGTGAGCCGCTGCATCTGGGCGGCGGCAAAGTCGAGGTCTTCGGCGGCGTGCGGGCCGTTGAGGGACAGATCGCCCGTTACGACAGCGAGGTCGGGTGCGAGCGCATTGGCGGCCTCAAGCGCCACATCCCAATTGTGGAAGAAGAAGGGATGCGTGGCGCTCACATGGGTGTCGCTCAGCATTACGAGCCGGAAATCGGTCATCATGGTATCTTTCATTGGGGAAATGGGGCGGCCTGTGCGGGGCCGCCCAGGGAATGCTTACTCGTCAACCGAGATGTTGTAGTCGCGGAAGTCCATCCAATACATTCCGTAGTTCTGCCATTCGACGCCTTCGCGGACGCCGTAGATTTCGACGGGACGGTAGAGGAGCATGGCGGGCACCTCGTCTTCCCAGATCTGCAGCATCTCCTCGAAGGCGGCCTTGCGCTCGGCCGGGTCGCTGGAGCGCTCAAGCGTCAGGCCGAGCTCGAGGAAGTCCTCGGGCACGTCCCACATCGGGCGTGCGGTGCGGTGGGGGCCGCCCTCGGCGCCCCAATAGGCCCACATCGGTGCGGCCGGGTCGGGGAAGTTGAAGTTGGCGGAGATCGGGAACGCGTCCCACTCGCCACGGGGGTTCATCTGGCTCCAGTTCTCGCGGATCGTGAGCTCGACATTGAGGCCGACGGCGGACCATTGCTGCTCCATCACCTGCACGGCGCGGTCCATGTTGACGTAGTAGCCGCCGACCATGGCGAGCTTGAGCGGCTCGCCATTATAGCCTGCCTCTTCCAGCAGGGCCTTGGCTTTCTCGGGGTCGTAGCCGCGCGGCTCCTGCGGGGAGTGGTACTGCCCGTATTCGGGGAAGCTGAAGCCTTCTGGCACCGAGGTCAGGCCGTTCCAGAGCCGGTCGACAAGGATCTGACGGTCGGTGGCGTGGACGAGCGCCTGGCGGATCAGCTTGTTGTTGGTGACCTCGCCCAGGGGCTCGTCCTGGTCGGCGTTGGGGAACATGATGAGCTGCACGTTCTCCAGGACGGAGGCCTGGGTGTGGAAGCCCTCCTCCCGGTCAACGAGTTCGGCCTGCGCGGGCGGGATCGAGGTGATGATGTCGTATTCGCCGGTGATCAGGCCGGCGATGCGGGCCGAGGTCTCGGGCACGGCGACATAGGTGATCTTGGACAGGGGCGGGGTGCCCCCCCAGTACGCGTCGAAGGGCAGGAGGGTGAGCGTGTCGGGCGTCGTCTCGGCGATGTAATAGGGGCCGGTGCCTATGGGGGCCGCGGCAAAGGCGGGGTGGCCCAGCTCGCGGTAGATGTCGGCGGGGACAACCTTACCCGCGCGCGTGGAGAGACGCGGCAGGAAGGCGGCGTCGGGCGCATGGGTCTCGACGATCACCGTCTCGGCGTCGACGGCGCGGGCGCTCTTGATCGGCGTGGCGATGGAGTGGTTGCGGATCTCGCGCCGCTCCTGGCTGAGGGTAAAGGCCACATCCTCGGCCGTCATGTCGCTGCCGTCATGGAACTTCACGCCCTGACGGATCTTCAGCTCCCATTCGGTGGGGGAGAGCTGGGTCCACGAGGTCGCGAGGCCCGGCACCAGCTCGATGCCCGTGCCATCTGGGTTCGACAGCCAGTCGCGCTTGACGATGTTGTCGTAGAGGTTGTGGACGATCCGGCTGGCATAGTTGGACGCGTCATAGCCGCCATAGGAGCCGCGGTTGAGCTCGGGCATGGCGATGACGAGGTCCGGGCGCGGGTCGCTGTGGCCGTCGGCCAGGGCGGAGGTCGCCAATAGGGGGGCGAGGAGTACGGGGACAAAACGCATGATCTGTTTCCTTTCCAGTCGGGAAGAGGCCCGGGCCCAGCCCAGCCCAGGGCCAGGTCGCTCAGTCATCGGCGATATGGAGCGCGGCATTGTGGTCGCGGAAATCCATCCAATAGGCCGAGTATGGGGTCCACTCGAGGTCTTTGCGGACGCCGTAGATCTCGATGGTGCGGTAGAACATGACCTTGGCGCCGACCTCGTCGTAGATGTCGAGAAGGTCGTTGAAGGCGGCCTTGCGGACCTCGGGGTCGAGGGTCCGCTCGAGGGTTTCGCCGGCCTTTAGGAAGTCGTCGCCCAGGTCCACCAGACCGCTGCGCACCGCCCAGGATGACGGGTTGCCGTAGTTCCAGAATAGCGTCACCGGATCGGGAATGTGGACGTTGGCAGAGACGATCAGCGCGTCCTGCACCTCGCCATAGGGCTGCTGCTGCGACCAGTTCTCGACGAAGCGCAGATCGACGTTGAGGCCGATGTCGCGCCATTGCTGCAAGGCCACCTGCATCGCCCGGTCACCGTTCACGTAGTAGCCCTGGGTGACCAGGACGCGGATCTCCTCTCCGTCGTAGCCGGCCTCCTGCAAAATCGCCTTGGCCAGGTCGGGGTCGTAGTTGAGGGGCTCTCGGCTGGGGTCGTGGAAGTCGCCAAAGAGCGGCCATGTTGGGCCCGCAGGCACCGTCGCCAGCCCGTTCCAGAGCCGGTCGGCAATGTTGGCGCGGTCCACGGCGTGGATCATGGCGCGGCGGACCAGCGGGTTGTCGGTGGGGGCCGGCGTGTCGCAGCCGGTGCCATTGGCGCCGCAGCCGGTGACGAAGAGGACGCCGTGGTAGTTCTCGATCTCGGTGGCGCGGGTTTCGTAGTCGCCCTCGCGATCGATCAGCTCGGCCTGATCTGGCGGGATCGAGGTGATCACGTCGTATTCGCCGGTGATCAGACCCGCGATACGGGCCGAGGTTTCGGGCACCGCGCGGAAGGTGATCTTGGAGAACGGTGGCGTCTCGCCCCAGTACTCGTCATGGGCGACCAGTTCGAGCATGTCGTCAGTGCGGTATTCGTTCCACTTGTAGGGGCCGGTGCCGATGGGCGCGGCGGCAAAGCCTGCGGCGCCGGCTTCGCGGTACTCGTCCGCGGGCACAACGTTGCCGAGCACATAGGCGAAGCGCTGGAGGAGCACCGGATCGGGGAACTTGGTGGTCACGCGCAGGGTGCTGTCGTCGACCACGTCCACGGCCGCGAGGCTCGAGCCCAGGGGGTGCGGGCGGAGCGGCTCAGGCCCCCAGATGCGCTCGGCCGAGATGGTGAAGGCCACGTCGTCGATCGTCATCGGGCGGCCGTTGTGGAAGACAACGTCGTCGCGGATCTTGAACTCCCAGGTCAGGTCATCGACCTGGGTCCATTCGGTGAAGATGCCGGGCACGATCTCGGTCCCGTCATTGCCGTTCGGGCCATTCAGCCAGTCCCGGTTCACCAGACGATCAAAGAGCGACATGGACACGCGGCTGACGAAGTTGGCGTCGCCGAGCGCCTCATGGGTCCTCTGGATCACGGGCATGGCGATCACGAGCTCGGGGCGCGGATCGTGGCTTTCGGCGAGCGCCCCGGTGGCCATGAGTGCGAAAACAAGGGTGGTCCGGATCATCTTTTTCTCTCCCTGAAACGAAAGCGGCGCGCCCCGAGGAGCGCGCCGTCGCGTTGCTTACTGATCCGCGAACGAAACGTTGTAGTCGCGGAAATCCATCCAGTAGAAGCTGTAGGGCGTCCACTCGAGGTCCGTCCGGACCCCGTAGATCTCGATCGGCCGGTACATGATGATGGCGGGGTTCTGTTCCTGCCATTCGTCGAGGCCCGCGTGGAAGGCTTCGATCCGGGCCTCCTGGTCGAGCGTGCGCTCCAGGATGTTGCCGGTGCGGGTATGCTCCTCTGTCGGCGCGATGATACCGCGCACCGCGAAGCTGGCCGACTTCTCGCCGAAGCGCCACCAGAAGGGCGAGAGCGGATCGGGGATCCGGATATTGGACGACGTGAGGAACGCGTCCTGCCAGCCATAGGGCGTCTGCTGGCTCCAGTTCTCGACGAATTGCAGTTGGACGTTCAGCCCCACCTCTTCCCACATTTGCAGCATGACCTGCATGGCGCGGTCGCCGTTCACGTAGTAGCCCGCAGTCACCACAACCTTGATTTCTTCGCCGTCATAGCCGGCTTCTTCCATCAGCCGTTTGGCTTCCTCCGGGTCGTAGCCGAGGGGGTCCCGGTCGGCATCGTAGAGATCGCCATACATCGGCCAGTTCGGCCCGGCGGGCACTTTTGCGAGGCCGTTCCACAGACGGTCAGCGATCTGCTCGCGGTCGACAGAGACAACCATCGCCTTGCGGATCAGCGGGTCATGCACGGGTGACTCGCGCTCACAGGCCGCGTTCTCCTGCCCACAGCCCGCAATGAACGTGAGCTGGTGCATGTTTTCGACTTCGATGGACCGGGTTTCGTACTCATCCTCCCGGTCGATCAATTCGGCCTGATCCGGTGGGATCGAGGTGATGATGTCGTAGTCCCCGGTGATCATGCCAGCGATCCGGGCCGAGGTTTCCGGCACGGCGCGGAACGTGATCTTGGAGAATGGTGGCGTGCCGCCCCAGTACTCGTCGAACGCTTCCAGCACGATGTAGTCGTCGGCAGCGCTCTCGACCCAGCGGTAAGGTCCGGTGCCCACCGGTGCTGCGCCGAAGCCTTCGTAGCCGCGCTCGCGGTAGAGCTCGGCGGGCACCACATGGCCGACCGTGTGGGCCAGGCGGTGCAGCAGAACCGGGTCAGGGTACATGGTGACGACCTTGATCGTCTCGTCGTCGACCACGGTGACCTCGGCGAGCGACGACGCCATCGAATGCGGGCGAATTGGGTTTTCGCCCCAAAGCCGTTCGGCAGAGATCGTGAAGGCCACGTCTTCAGCAGTGACCTCGGGACCATGGTGGAACTTGACTCCGGGGCGGAGTTTGAACTCCCAGGTCAGCTCGTCGATCTGCTCCCACTCGGTGAAAATGCCGGGCACGATTTCGGTGCCGTCATTGCCATTGGGGCCGGCCAGCCAATCGCGGTTCAACAGGCCGTCGAACACCGACTTGCTGACGCGGCTGCAGAAGTTCGCCTCGCAGACTGCCGGGTGCGAGCGCTGTAGGGCAGGCATGGCGATGGTCAGTTCGGGGCGCGGGTCATGACTCTCGGCCAGGGCGCCCGTTGCCAGGGTCGTGGTGACCAGAGCGGCCGTCATAAAACGGGTCATGGGTTCCTCCTGAGTTGCGAGAGGCGCGCGCGAGGCGACCCGCGCGCGCCCTTTTGGCGTCAGCTTTGGTCGCAAACGGCGGTGACGTTCTCGGCGCGGAAATCCATCCAGTAGAAGCTGTAGGGCTCCCAGCCGAGGCAATCGCGGACGCCCAGGATCTCGATCGGGCGATAGAAGATCATGCCCGGCAGCTCGTCCTGCCAGATGTCGAGCGCGCGGGTCCAAAGCGCCTTGCGCTCTTCGACATCGAGCGTTGAGGAGATCGCCTCACCCACCTCGATATACTCGTCCGACAGGGCCAGAATACCGTTGGACTGATAGAAGCCGGCGGGCGCGGCGTAGTTCCACCACCAGGGCGAGAGGGGATCGGGAACGCGCAGGTTCGCGGACACGATGAAGCTGTCTTGCACCTCGCCGTAGGGGCGCTGCTGCGTCCAGTTCTCGATGAACTGCAGGTTGACGTTGAGGCCGACGGCCTGCCACATCTGCTGCATCACCTGCAGCGCGCGGTCGCCGTTGACGTAGTAGCCCTGGACCGCGGTGACGACGATCTCTTCGCCGTCGTAGCCGGTCTCTTCCATCAGTGCCTTGGCGCGCTCGGGGTCATAGGCTAGCGGCGTGCGTGTCTCCTCGTAGAGCTCGCCGAAGAAGGGGAAGTTCGGGCCCGCGGGCACTTTGGCCAGGCCGCCCCAGAGACGGTCTGCGATCTGCTCGCGGTCCACCGCGTGCACCATGGCCTGGCGCAGGCGCTTGTCTTCGAGCGCCGAGGGGTCGGCTGCGCAGTCTTCCTCGGTCCGCTCGCCACAGCCGGAGATGAACATCAGGATGTGGATGTTCTCGACCTCGAACGGCGCGGTGCGATAGCCCTCCTCGCGGTCGATCAGTTCGGCCTGATCCGGCGGGACGCTCGTGATGATGTCGTACTGGCCGGTGATCAGACCGGCGATGCGCGAGGAGTTCTCAGGGACGGCCTTGAAGACGATGCGGCGGAATGGCGGTTTTGAGCCCCAGTAGTCGTCATGGGCCGACAGGATGAGCTCGTCGCCCGAGACATAGGTCTCCCACTTGTAGGGGCCGGTGCCGATGGGCGCGGCGGCGAAGCCCTCAGGCCCCAGCTCGCGGTATTCCTCGGCCGGTACGACATGGCCGATCACATGGGCCAGACGCTGGAGCAGCACCGGGTCGGGTGCCTTGGTGGTGAGGCGCAAGGTCTCCTCATCGACGATATCGACCGAGGCGAAGGAGCCGGCCATGGCGTGCGGGCGGATGGCTTCGGGGCCCCAGAGACGCTCGGCCGAGAGCGTGAAGTGCACGTCCTCGATCGTCATCTCGCGACCGTTGTGGAAGACGACGCCCGGGCGCATCTTGAACTCCCAGGTCAGGTCGTCGATCTGCTCCCATTCGGTGAAGAGGCCGGGCACGATCTCGGTGCCGTTCCGGTTCGGGCCGGCGGCCCAGTCGCGGTTGAGGAGCCCGTCCATCACGGACTTGATCACGCGGCTGTCGTAGTTCGATTCCGCGACGGCCGGGTGCGCGCGCTGGATCAGGTTCATCCCGATCACAAGCTCAGGGCGCGGATCATGGCCATCGGCGAGGGCGCCGGTTGCCAGGAGGGCCGTGGCAGCGACGGAGAGGGCAAGGCGGGTCATGGGAGGCTCCTAGGCAAGGGGGGAGGGCCGCGACGGGGCGCGCGGCGGCCCGGCTGCGTCATTCGACCGAGAAGTTCTCGGCGCGGAAATCCATCCAGTAGAGCGGGTAGGGCGCCCAATCGATGTCGGCGCGGAAGCCCCAGATCTCGACCGGGCGGTAGAGCGGCAGGTGGGGGACATCGTCGATCAGGATGTCGTGCATGGTCTGCCAGGCGGCCTTGCGCACGGCGGGGTCCATCGATGTGCTGAGGGTCTCGCCCGCCTCGGCATAGGCGGCGGGCACGGCCCAGTTGCCGTATTCGGACTCGGGCCGGGGCACCGCATAGCTGCCGGTGTCGGGGTTCCAGCGCACCCACATGGGGCTCAGCGGGTCGTTGAAGTTGAGGTCCGCCGAGACCGCCCACATGTCGAAATCGGTCTTCTGCCATTCGAGCTGGGTCCAGTTTTCCTTGATCCCCAGCTCGACATTCAGGCCGACCTTGGCCCATTCCTGTTGGGCGACCTGCAGGGCGCGGCCCATATTGACGTAGTAGCCGTCGACGAAACGCAGCTCGATCGTCTCGCCGCCATAGCCGGCCTCGGCCAGCAGCGCCCGGGCGCGCTCGGTGTCGTAGGCGGGCATCGGGTTCTCCGCCGCCATGGCGCCGAACTCGTCCCAATTGTAGCCGTCGGGCACCTCGGTCAGGCCGCCCCAGATGACATCGACCAGCTGCGGCCGCGGCATAGACAGCATCATCGCCTGCCGGATGCGCTTGTCGTGCACGATGTTGGCGGGATCGGCGCTGTTGAAGACCAGCTGATGGTTGTTGAGGATGCGGACGGATTTGGTCTGCAGGCTCTCTTCGCGGTCGACCAGTTCCTTCTGATCGGGGGGGATGGAGATCGCCATATCCATCTCGCCGGTCACGAGATTGGCGATGCGGGTGGAAACCTCGGGCACCTCGCGGAAGGTGATCCGGCGGAGTGGCGGGGTGGTGCCCCAGTAGTCGTCGTTGGCCTCGAGGACGAGCCGGTCGCCGTCGACCTTTTCAATGAAGCGGTACGGGCCGGTGCCGACGGGCGCGGCGGAGAACGCCTCATGGCCCATCTCGATATACATCTCCTTGGGCACGACATGGCCGAGCGGGCTCGCCAGACGCCAGAGGAGGACAGGGTCCGGGCCCTTGGTGGTGATGCGGACGGTCTCGGCGTCCACCGCCTCGGCGCTTTCGATGGTGGCGACAAAGCCGCTGGGGCGGATCTCGGCGCGCTCGGGCGAGACGGCAAAGGCGACATCCGCGGCCGTCATCGGCGTGCCATCGTGGAAGGTCACGCCCTGACGGACCGTCAACTCCCACGTCACATCGTCGATTTGCGCCCACGATGTCGCGAGGCCGGGCGACGGGGTGCCCTCGACGGAGGGATCGGTGGACAGGTAGTCGCGCGTCACGATCCGGTCGAAGACGTTGTAGACCACGGGCTGGGCGTAGTTGGACGTGTCGAGCCCGCCATGGGTGGGGCGGATCGTGGGGGTCGCAATCGTGATCTCGGGGCGCGCGTCGTGGCCATCGGCGAGGGCCGTGGTGGCCATTAGCGCGGCGAAGAGCGTGAGAGCAAGGCGGGGCATTGGGCAGAACCTTTGGCGCGGAGGAAGCAAGGGCGCCGCCCGGGTGGGGCGGCGCCGGCGATCGGTCACTCGGAGAACGCGACGTTGTGGTCGCGGAAATCCATCCAGAACTGGGAATAGGGCGTCCATTCGAGGTCGGAGCGGACGCCGTAGATCTCCATCGTCCGGTAGAGCAGCATTGCGCCGGCCTGTTCCTGGAAGATGTCGAGGAGCGTGGCGAAGGCCTTTTGGCGCTCGGCCTCGTCGAGGCTCTGTTCCAGCACTTCGCCGGCGGCGCGGAACTCGTCGCCCAGATCCACCATGCCGAGGCGCACGAGCGTCGCGCTCGGCAGGCCGTAGTTCCAGTAGAGGACCACGGGATCGGGGATATACATCGTGGCCGAGATCAGGATGGCATCCTGGATCTCGGCGAACGGCTGTTGCTGCGACCAGTTCTCGACGAAGCTCAGCTCGACATTGAGGCCGACGGCCTTCCACATCTCCAGCGCCACTTCCATCGCGCGGTCGCCGTTGACGTAGTAGCCCTGGGTGATGAAGAGCTTGATCGGCTCTCCGTCGTAGCCCGCCTCGGCCAGAAGCGCCTTGGCTCTCTCGGGATCGTAGGGAAGCGCCGAACGGGTCTCGTCGTGAAAGTCGCCATAGAGCGACCAGGTCGGGCCTGACGGCACGGTGGCCAGCCCGTTCCACAGCCGGTCGGCCAGCTGCTCACGGTCCACCGCATGGATCATGGCTTGCCGCACGAGAGGGTTGTCGGTGGGCGCCGGGGTTTCACAGCCTTTGCCGGTTTCCCCGCATCCGGTCATGAAGAGCACGTTGTGGTAGTTCTCGATCTCCGAGACGCGCGTGTCGTAGGCGTCCTCGCGATCGATCAGTTCGGCCTGATCCGGCGGCACCGAGGTGATGATGTCATACTCGCCGGTGATGAGGCCGGCGATTCGGGCCGAGGTTTCGGGCACGGCGCGGAACGTGATCTTGGAGAATGGTGGCGGGGCGCCCCAGTACTCGTCATTTGCGACGAGCTCGAGCATGTCGTCGGCGCGGTACTCGTTCCACTTGTAGGGGCCGGTGCCGATGGGCGCGGCGCCGAACCCCTCGGGCCCCAACTCGCGGTATTCGTCGGCGGGCACGACATGGCCGATCACGTAAGCGAACCGGTGGAGGAGCGCCGGGTCGGGAAACTTGGTCGTCACGCGAAGGGTTGCGTCATCCACGATGTCGACGGCGGCGAGGCTGGAGGCCAGCGGGTGCGGGCGCAGAGGCTCCTCGCCCCACAGGCGCTCCGCCGAGATCGTGAAGGCCACGTCGTCGATGGTCATCGGCCGGCCATTGTGAAAGACAACGTCGTCGCGGATCTTGAACTCCCAAGTGAGGTCGTCGATCTGGGTCCACTCGGTGAAGATGCCAGGGACGGGATCGGTGCCGTCATTCCCGTTCGGCCCGCTGAGCCAGTCGCGGTTGATCAGAACATCGAACACCGAGCGCGAGACGCGGCTGACGAAGTTGGCGTCGCCCAGAGCGCCGTGACTGCGCTGCAGCACCGGCATGGCGATGACGAGTTCGGGCCTTGGGGCGTGGCCATCGGCCAGAGCGCCAGAGGCAAGGACGGCGGTGGCGAGTAGCGCCAGCGTCGGCGTCTTCATGGTGGTCCTCCCGGGGTGATGCGGGCCCGCCTGGAGTGGCGGGCCCCTGTCGCTCAGGGCTTGGGCGCGCAGGCGCACCAGCCGGGCTTTCAATCGCCCGCGAAGGCGACGTTGTAGTCGCGGAAGTCCATCCAGTAGAAGCTGTAGGGCGTCCAAAGCAGGTCTTTGCGGACGCCGTAGATCTCGATCGGGCGGTACATGATCAGGGCCGGGTTCTGCTCCTGCCACTCGTCGAGACCCTGGTGGAAGGCTTCGATCCGGGCCTCGGAGTCGAGCGTGGTCTCTAGAATGTTGCCGACGCGGATATATTCTTCGGTCGGTTCCTGGACGTTGCGCGCGAGGTAGGACGCCGCGGGCTCGGCAAAGCGCCACCAGAAGGGCGACAGCGGGTCAGGGATGCGGATGTTGGAGGAGTTGATCCACACGTCCTGCCAGCCATAGGGGCGCTGCTGGCCCCAGTTCTCGACGAATTGCAGGCGGACGTTCAGGCCGACGGCCTCCCACATCTGCATCATCACCTGCACCGCTCGGTCGCCGTTCACATAATAACCGGCGGTGACGGCGATCACGATCTCCTGGTCCTCATAGCCCGCTTCCTCGATCAGCGCCTTGGCGCCGTCGGGGTCGAAGCCGATCGGCGCGCGGTCGGCATCGTGCAGTTCGCCATACATCTCCCAGGTCGGACCCGCGGGCACTTCGGCCAGGCCGTTCCACAGCCGGTCGGCGATCTGCTCGCGATCTACGGCCATGATCATGGCCTTGCGGATGAGCGGGTTGCGCACGGCAGCCTCGCGGCCATCGCCGCGGTCGCAGCCTACGCCCTCTTCGCCGCAACCGGTCATGAAGGTGAGGTGATGCATGTTTTCCACCTCGATCGAGCGCGTCTCGTAAAACGCTTCGCGATCGATCAGTTCGGCCTGATCGGGCGGGATCGAGGTGATGATGTCGTACTCGCCGGTGATCAGGCCCGCGATGCGGGCCGAGGTTTCGGGCACCGACTTGAAGGTGATCTGCGAGAAGGGAGGCGTGCCGCCCCAGTACTCATCGAACGCCTTCAGAACGATGTAATCGTCGGCGACGCTCTCTGCCCAGTAGTAGGGACCTGTGCCGACGGGCGCGGCGCCGAAGCCCTCGTAGCCGCGCTCGCGGTAAAGCTCAGCCGGCACGACATGGCCGATCACGTGCGCCAGGCGGTGCAGCAAGACCGGATCGGGGTACTTGGTGACAATGCGGACGGTCTCGTCGTCGACCACGGTGACCTCTTCGAGCGAAGAGGCGAGATTGTGCGGACGGATCTCGAACCGCTCTTGCGAGAGTGTGAAGGCGGCGTCTTCAGCCGTCATCTCGCGGCCATGGTGGAACTTGACGCCCTGGCGGACCTTGAACTCCCAGGTCAGATCGTCGATCTGCTCCCATTCGGTGAAGATGCCCGGCACGATGTCGGTGCCGTCATTCCCGTTGGGGCCGTTGAGCCAATCACGGTTCAGCAGGCCATCCATCACCGACTTGATGACACGGCTGTCGAAGTTCGATTCCGCCACCGCCGGGTGCAGGCGCTGCATGGCAGCCATGGCAATGGTCAATTCCGGGCGATCGTCTGCCCAGGCCGCCGACACGGCGAGCGAAGCGGCGCCGGCAAGCAGGCCAGCAAGAAGCGTAGTGCGCATGAATCTCCCCTTGGATCCCGGATGCTCGCTGCATCCGAGAAAAAAAGGCCAGCGCAATGAGACAGGACAGTGACAATTCCGGAATTTGCACTTAGGTGCAAAAAAATTTTGCCCTGGAGAATCTGTATTCGCGAAATCGGGAGGTTTGAGAGAATTTTTCGAGAAGCTTTCTTAACTAATTCCTGACGCCTGCTTGAAGCTTTTGTGTCGCCAGTGAAATCCCGGGGGCATGCAAAAAACTGTCATAGAATCTGGGCACTTCTGAGGCTGAGAAGGGGGCAGAGATGCTTGGGTTCATTTCACTGAAGTTACTCAGAGCGGTGGCAACCCTTTGGATTGTCGTCACATTCGTTTTTATAATCCTAAGGGCATCGGGCGATCCGACCTATGTCCTTCTGCCGGACGACACTCCGCAAGATATCATCGACATCTATCGCGAGCGCTGGGGAATTGATCGCCCGATATGGGAGCAATACCTCACCTATATGCGGTCGCTCCTGCAGGGCGACTTCGGCGTGAGCTTCTTCGACTTTCGCCCGGCCCTCGATCTGGTGATGGAACGGGTGCCGAAGACACTGCAACTGGGCCTCGTCGCCTATGCCGGAGGGGCGATCATCGGTGTGACACTCGGTGTGATCGCCGCGCTGAACCGCAACACCTTGATCGACCGGCTGACGATGGCGGTGGCGGTCTTTGGCTATTCGATGCCCAACTTCTTCTTCGGGCTTTTGATGATCATCGTGTTCTCGCTGCAGCTTCGGTGGCTGCCGCCCTCCGGCTCCGACACGTGGCAGCACATGATCATGCCTGCGATCACGCTCGGCCTTGCCGCGGCCTCGCAGATTGCGCGGTTCACGCGGTCCTCGGTCCTGGAGGTGCTGCGCCAATCCTACATGCGGACGGCCCGCGCCAAGGGGGCGTCGTGGCCGCGGCGCATCCGGTGGCATGCGCTGCCCAATGCCGCGATCCCGACCCTGACCGTGCTTGGCTTCCAGTTCGGTCTGATGATCGCGGGCACCGTGGTGATCGAGACGGTGTTCGCCTGGCCCGGGATGGGGCGCCTCTTTTACCAGGCGGTGAACGCGCGCGACTATGCCGTGGTGCAGACGATCATCCTGCTCATCGCGACATCCATCATCCTGATCAACCTCATGGTCGACCTGCTCTATGCGGTGCTCGATCCAAGGGTCCGGCTGCGGGGGACCAACTGATGGCCGTCACCGAACCATCCAGCAGCGCGGTCATCATCAAGCCGCCGAGCTTTGTGAAGCGCATCGGACTCGACCGCCCCTGGATGGTGATCTTTGCGGGCGCCTATCTGGTGCTCGTGCTGTTGGTGGCCCTATTTGCGCCGCTCCTGCAGCCCTACGACCACGCCGCGCAAGATCTCTTCGAGATTCGCAACCCGCCGGTCTTCATGGGCGGCGACTGGAACTACATCCTGGGATCCGACGATCTGGGGCGCGACGTCCTCAGCCGCGTGATCTATGGAACAAAGATATCGGTGGTGATCGCGTTGGTGGGCACCGGGATCGGCGCTGTCCTGGGCTCTTTCCTTGGCATCGTGGCGGCCCATTTCCGGGGGTGGGTGGACGACGTCATCATGATGTTCGTCGATGCCCAATCGTCGCTGCCGTTCCTGATCTTTGCGCTTGCGGTTCTTGCCTTCTTCTCCGGCTCCTTTTGGGTGCTCGTGATCGTGGTCGGAATCGACGGGTGGGAGCGCTATGCGCGTCTGTCCCGCGGCATGACGCTGGCGGGCAGTTCCAACACCTATATCGAGGCGGTACGCGCGCTGGGCGTGCCGACGTGGAAGGTCTACGCCCGGCATCTTTTGCCCAACATCCTCCCGGCGCTTGTCATCCAGTTCACGATCAACCTGCCGGGCACGATCCTGTTGGAGACCTCGCTGTCGTTTCTGGGCCTCGGGGTGCAGCCGCCGATGACGTCGCTCGGGCAGATGCTGGGCTATGGGCGCGACTACCTCCTCCAGGCGCCCTGGATCGCGATCGCGCCGGGCATGACGATCTTCTTCATCACCCTTTCAATCTCGATCCTGGGCGACTGGCTCCGGGATCATCTGGACCCGAGCCTGCGATGAACCTTGCCAAACCCGCACCCACAGCTGTCGCCGCAGCCCATGCGACGCCGCTTCTCGAAATACGCGATTTGCGGGTGGGGTTCGAGACGGCCGATGGCAGCCGGATCGTCGTGGCTGTCGATGGCGTGTCTCTCCAGGTTCCCGCGGGCGGCACGCTTGGGCTTGTGGGCGAGAGCGGGTCGGGCAAGTCGGTGACCTGCCTGTCGGTTCTGCGGCTGCTGGCCGAGCGGGGGCGCATCCTCGACGGTGAGATCCTCTTCGGAGGGCGGGACCTGCTGACGCTGGGCCACGACGAGCTGCAGGCGCTGCGGGGCGGCGAGATCGCCATGATCTTCCAGGACCCGATGAGCTCGCTCAACCCGGTCAAGCGGGTGGGCTGGCAGATCGCCGAAGCGCTGATGATCCACCAAGGCCTCGGCCTCAAGCCCGCTGAGGATCAAGCCGTTGCGCTTTTGGCCGAGGTTGGCATTCCCGAGCCGAAACTGCGGGCCCGCGCCTTTCCGCACCAGCTCTCGGGGGGCATGTGCCAGCGCGTGATGATCGCGATGGCGCTGGCCTGTCGCCCAAAGCTCCTCATCGCCGACGAACCGACCACGGCGCTCGACGTGACGATCCAAGCCCAGATCCTGCGCCTCATCGGCAAACTGGCCGAGGATACAGACACCGCCGTTATCCTTGTGACCCATGATCTGGGCGTGGTGGCCGAAGTCGCCGACGATGTGGCGGTGATGTATGCCGGCCGCGTGGTGGAGACCGCGCCGGTAGCCGAGATCTTTGCCGACCCGCGCCATCCCTACACGGATGGTCTTCTGGGCTCGCTCCCTAGCCGCAGTGCGCGAGGTCGGCGTTTGCCGATGATCAGCGGCGCCGTTCCCGCCCCCGAGGACTATCCGCCCGGGTGCCGCTTCGCGCCCCGCTGCCAGCGTTCCTCGGTGCTTTGCCGGACGACCCAGCCTGCGCTTGCGCCGATGGGCCCGGGCCGCGCCGCCTGTCACCATCCGTTGGATCCCCTGCCATGACCGCTTTGGTCGAGCTGCGCCATGTCGAGCGCGTGTTTCAGGTGCGTCGCGCCAATTCCTTCCTCGGCGGCAGCCGCCCGCTCCGCGCCGTTCAGGATGTGAGCTTTGCCATCGGGCAGGGCGAAACGGTGGGGCTCGTGGGCGAATCCGGCTGCGGCAAGTCCACCGTCGGAAAACTGGTCCTCGGTCTTCTCGCGCCAAGCGCAGGGGATGTGTTGTTCGACGGGCGGGCGCTCTCGGCCGATGTTGGCAGCCAGTCCTGGCGGGACCGTCGGCGCGACATGCAGATGATCTTCCAGAACCCGTTCGGCGCCCTGAACCCGCGGCTGCAGATCGGGCGGCAGATGCGGGAGGTGCTCGACACCCACGATCTGGGCGAGGAAAGCGGGCGCGACGAGGCGGTGAAGGATCTGATGCGCTCGGTCGGCCTCGAGCCCCATATGCTCGACCGCTACCCCCACCAGATGTCGGGCGGCCAGCTTCAGCGCGTGGTGATCGCGCGTGCCTTGGCGGTGTCGCCCCGGTTCCTGGTGTGCGATGAGGCGGTGGCGGCGCTCGACGTGTCGATCCAGGCCCAGGTCGTCAACCTCCTCCAGGACATCCAGGAGGAGCGCGACCTCACCTATCTTTTCATCTCCCATGACCTCGAGATCGTGCGCCACGTCTCCGACCGGATCGTGGTGATGTATCTCGGGCGGATCGTAGAGACCGGGGCGTCGGAGGCTGTCTTTGACGCGCCGCGCCACCCCTATACACGGGCTCTCATCGCTGCCGTGCCGCATCCCACGCCGGGTCAGGTGAAACAGGACGTTGTCCTGGAGGGCGACGTGCCGAGCCCGCTCGATCCGCCCTCGGGCTGCGTGTTCCGCACCCGCTGCCCCTACGCCCAAGCCGCCTGCGCCGAGGCGGTGCCGACCCTGGAGCCCGTTGGCGAGGATCACAGCGCCGCCTGCCTCCGCAGCACGGAAATCTGACATAACGCGCTAGCACGGGTCGACGGGGACAAGGACGCTCAGCTGGAGCTGGCGATCGTCCTCGTGCCGAGCGTACACGCGTAACTGGGGCTGCGCCTGTGCCGAGGCCTCGACCTTCTTTCGCCGTCACTCCGACCGGATGCCAAACGCGCTACCGACGATCCGCATCCGGGCCGACAGTTCGGGATCAGCCGAGGCCCTGCCTGTCGCGCTATGGAATTGCGCGCGGTGCTGCAGCCTGTCGCCGAGTTCGACAAACCGGTCTATGGACCGCGGCGCGTGACCCCGAGGAACGTGGTCCCCGACAGAGACCTCGTGGCTCGACCCCTGTGCCACCTGCCTCGGAGCCAAACGTCGCCTCGCCTCCCTTGCCTTGGGAGCGGTGAACCCGCCGCCAGCGCCCGACTGAGCGTGCAGTTCCGCCATCTGGTGGATCGGATCGACGAGGAGACTATTCGGGTCTTGCAGATGTGCTCGCGGGGCGCGAGCCCACTGTGCGCCCTGGGACGGCGCGCAGAGCTCTCGGTGAGGAGGGGCGAGCGATCAATCCAGTCGATCGATGCTCCCGACGCAAGGGGATATCGGCGAGGTGTCCGCAAAGCTGGTCGTGGCTCTGTTCGTGGCAACGTGTGAGGCTCCGCAGGAGATCGATTCCCGGACCGTTTTCTGATGTTCGGGTCGCCCGCCCCATCCGAAGGCTGTCGACATCCTCCTTGGCGCGCGGGGGTCCGGGATGTCGCGACCGACGTCCAGCCCCGGATTCAGGACCTCCGTGGAACTGTCGCGGTTGTGGTTGGGCACCGCAAAGGGCGTGGCAGAGTTTGCGCAGATCTCGTACTGATCCTGGAGCGCGTTGACGGCCGCGATATCGTGGAGGTCGGACGAATTCACCAACGTCCGCTTGACCAGGATTGCGTAGTCGGTGTCGACCAGCTCGTTGATCGGAGGATGCCGGCCTCCGCCGACATACACCTTGTTCACATACTCGTCGTCCTTGACGACCATGGCCGAGACATTCCGGTCGCTCATCGGCTGCTGGGCAGTCCGGACGGGGCCCTGAGCGGAGGTCTCGTGCGGTCTTCTCGCGGGAGTTCCGGCGAAACCGCCCGCGACCGGGGGCGGAGGCCGTGTGGGGCGGGGCTTGCGCGCGTCGCCGGTCGGGCAGCGGTGGTGTCGGGCCCCCTCGCACCGGTCGGGGGACGGCGATGGCCTGCAGGTGGCGCAGGGAAGGATATTCGACGTAGGGCATGGCCTTGGGCGTCCGCAAGAAAGCGGGTGCGAGACGGTGCGGGTCTGCGTCGGCAGGCCACGGTGCTGCGCATTCCTGCGGAGCTGAGCCAGATGTTCGGTGAGTTGGCTTAGTTGCGGGCAGCGCTGCGATACTCCCGACCTTGCGATTGAGGCCCACCTGAGACAAGCTTGCACGCGGAGGAGGGATGTCTGTTTCAGCGCTTGGTCTGCTGCCGAACGGATCAGGGCGCAGCCATGCTTTGGGAGGAGCGTGCCATGACATCCAAGAGCACCGGGTCACCACCACCGGACGATCTGTCGCCGGAGCAGCGGGCTATGCCCAAGGTCAACAAGGTAACGCAGGCCGACATCACCGCGTCGCTCAGGGCCGGGTATTCCGATTTTCTGGCGCGCCCTCTCATGAGCGGCTTCTTCGGCCTCTTTTATGCGGCGTTCGGGATCCTCTTTGTGTGGACCTTGGCCTCGCTCGGCAAGATCTGGATGATCATTCCCGCCGCCATCGCCTTTCCGCTGGTCGCGCCGTTCGCCGCGGCCGGGCTTTACGACATGTCCCGGCGGTTGGAGAGAGGGGAGAGGTTTGGCTGGTCTGACATCCTCACCGTCATGGCCAATCAGCGCAAGCGCGAGATGGGCTGGATGGCCTTTGTCACTCTGTTCATCCTGTGGGTCTGGTTCTACCAGTTTCGGACGGTGCTGGTGATCGTCCTGCAGGATTCATCCTTCTCGGATTTAGACGGGTTCCTGAACACCGTGTTCTTCACGCCGGAGGGGTGGACCTTTCTTGCGATCGGCTTTTGCGTGGGCGCCTTCCTGGCGGCGGTCCTGTTCTCGGTGACCGTGGTCGCGATGCCCATGCTGCTCGACCGGGACATGGATTTCGTCTCCGCGATGGTGACGTCCGTTCGCGTCGTTACGGAAAATCCGGTGGTCATGCTCACCTGGGCGGCGCTCATCTCGATCACCATGCTCCTGTCGTTTATTCCCGCCTTTCTGGGCCTGATCGTCACCCTGCCGATCCTTGGCCACACCACATGGCACCTCTATCGACGGGCCGTGGCGCCGGTATAGAGGAGAGAAGTGAGCGATGACGCGGCTGCTATGCGGACAAAGCACCAATTCGCTGCGGCTGCGCCAACATCTGCTTTTCTTAAGTGACTCGGGATATACCGACCTGATGCACTTCGACGGTGGTGTGAGACACGTGGTCGATGTGATCCAACATCGCCTTGTATTCAGCGACCGTCTTCAGTGCTTCAGAAACAATCGAAGCAATGACCGAGTAATGACCCGGGCCGACTTGCCAGATGTGCAGGTCGGTGATCCTGTCGCCACTGTTCTCGACGGCTTCGCGCACCTTGGCTTCGATGTGGCCGCCTTCTGGCACCCGATCCAACAACACGCCGCCCGAGTCTTTGATCAGTCCCCAAGACCACCGAGAGATTACAATCGCTCCGACAATGCCCATAACCGGGTCCGCCCAGAACCAGCCGTAGGCACGGCCCAGTAGCAGGGCAACAATCGCCAAGACCGATGCCAGGGCATCAGCCAGAACGTGCAGATAGGCAGCTCGCAGGTTGTTGTCCTGCCCTTGCCCATGGTGATGGTCGTAATCATGACCGTGGTGATGGTTCCCGTGGCTATGACCATGATGATGGTGGTGGTGGTGATGATCGTCTCGCAGCAGCCACGCGCTGAACAAATTCACGATCAATCCGATCACTGCGACCATGATGGCTTGATTGAAGCTTATGGGGACAGGTTCTACGAGCCTTTGAAAGCTCTCCCACCCGATCAGAAGCGCGATGAGCGCCAGCATCACCGCGCTCGCAAAGCCCGCCAGATCACCGACCTTGCCGGTGCCGAATGTGAAAGCGCGATTGTTCGCGTTTTTCCGGGCATAGCCATACGCCAAAACAGCTATGAGCATGGCAGCGGCGTGCGTGGACATGTGCCAGCCGTCAGCGATCAGCGCCATGGACCCGAACCAGTGCCCTGCAGTGATTTCCACGACCATCATTGTGGCAGTTAATGCAATAACGAGCCAAACGCGCCGCTCATTCTGCTCTTGGTTTCTACCCAAGAAGACGTGGTCATGTACTAGCGAAGGTGTCGCTGGTTGGTTCATCGTTTGGCTCTTTTCGACAGTCTCACCCGTCACTTGAGGTAGGACTTCAAAATCTGGATCATCTCTTCTGCGCCCTTCTCGCGGGCGGCGGCGTCGGCGGCGTCAACCACGTGGCTACGGAGATGCTCTTCGAAGACTTCATTGGTCAGCCCTGTCATGGCCCCACGAATAGATGCGATCTGTCGCAACACCTCGGTACAGTCAGCTTCGGCTTCCAACGCGCGCTCTACGCCCTCGACCTGCCCTTTGATCCGCCGCAAGCGGGAAATCAGCTTTGAGCTGTCACGACTGAGATGGGCCATAGTGTACTCCAAATATAGTATAGGGGGGTATACTATATTCTTCTTGGCCAACAAGTATTTCGGACGAATGAGAGACTTAGCTGGAAAATCCGGAAGCGAACATTCGTGCCTTGTGCAGCATTCGGCACTTTGGGCTCCGAGCAGACTTGCGGCGGTGCAACGCTTTGAGCGTGAGGAGCCATCGGTCGCGGTCGCTCCTCGGACGAAGGTTGTTGCCCCGTTCAGTGGGATGAGGATCTGATGCAGGGACCTTCTGCGCCGTCAGCCAGTCTTTTGTAGATCCGGGCTGCGAAAGCGGCCCAGAGCCTGTGTTGGCCCTTCTCTTCTCGTGCAGTTGCGGCACTCCCCAGAAGCGCCGGGGGAGCTGCGGCGCAGGGCCAAGACGTGGCTCCGATACTGGCCGCAGCGAGAGTCAAGAGAGGTGCACCCGAAATGCGGAGAGGCTTCCCTCACCGAAGAAACAGGCTGCCGGTCCGAGGGTCTTCGCCTGAAGTGCTCGCTTCTTCAGATAACCGGCACGCGCGCCGAGGGTGGGGTCGAGCGCGAGCGCCCTGTGCGGATCTTGCCGTCGATCATCACCGCCGCGATGCCGGGGATGTTGCCCATCGCCATGGCACCCAGGACGTCGTCGCCCGCCGATCCGCCAGGACGGTCCATTAAGACGAGATCCGCGGGCCGGCCGGTTGCGATGATCCCTTGCGCAAGGCTGCGCCGCCTGGCCACGTTTCCGCTGCCACAACACCATGCCTGTTCGGCCGGCAGACCGCCGAGACTGGAGAGAAGCGTCGCCATGCGCAACATGCCGTTGGGTTGGACGCCGGAACCCGCGGGCGCGTCCGTTCCGATCAGGACATCGGCCAGCCGGTCCTCCGCCAGCGCGCCCTCCAGCGCGACCAAGGCGGACTTCTCGTTGCCGTTATGCACCGCCTCAAGTGCGCCCGTGGCGTGGCGGCAAAGCTCGCGGATCGCATCATGCGGGATCGAGGTCGGGCCACCGTTGATATGGCTGACCACGTCGGGCTGTGCCTCCAAAACGTCCTCCGCCGTGACATGGTGAGAGCCCGCGATCGAAGGGCCGCCCGTGTGCATGATCGTCTCGATCCCCAACTCTCTGCACCAGCCGGTGACGCGCGCCGCATCTGGGCCCTTGGCCACAGTGCCAAGACCGATCTCACCGATATGCCGGATGCCGGCCGCCTTGACCGCAGCGTAGAAGTCGCGGTCGAAGTCGAGCTCTGGCACCGGCGCGCCGGCCATAACCTTGGCTCCGGCGGCGCGGAAATTGGCGAAGCAGCGTTGCGCCACCATGGCCAGGGCTTTGACGCCCTCGGCGTCTTTCGGGCGGCCAGGAAGATGCACCTCGCCGGCGGACAGGAAGCTGGTGACGCCCCCGTTCACGTTCATTTCGATCCAGCCGATCTGGTTCTGGCGCGGGGTCCAGTCGCCAAAAACGGGATGGCAGTGCCCATCGATCAGACCGGGTGCAACCGCACAGCCCGCAGCGTCGATCGTGCGGTCGGCTTCGGCCGCTTCGAAGCCGGCGATCACGCCATCCTCAATCAAAAGGCAGTCGCCTTCTAAGATTGGCTTGGCGAGATCCCCGGTCAGAAGCCGGCCGATATTGCGGATGAGTGTGCGCCCGGTTTCTGGTTTGTCTTTCGGTGCGTCAGCCATGTGCCTACCTGTGGATTCGTGCGGTCATGATAGGGCTACTTGCTCTTGCTGCGCCATGATGAACCGGTGGTCTGTCCCCAACTCGGGGGTTCGGCTCCAGTCTGACTGCAGAGCAGTGCCCGATCTGTCCGGGTGACATTTGTAGACGCTGGAGGTCGGTGTTCAATGCGCGGGCCGAGCGGAGGATTGGGCTGTCGGCTGTACCCCCTGAGAAAAGGCGGCCTGCCCATGCAAGTTGTCCTGCGCGGAGCGCGTGGTTGGGTTCTGGCCTCTGCACTCCACTGGCGTGTCCGAGGTTGAGATGCTGAGGTGCGGACGGTGTTGCCGTTGGCGCTGTGGCGCTGAGCGGCCCCATTCAGCTCGAAAGCTGCGGAGCCGCTACCTGCGGCATTTGCGGGTGCCATCTTCGCAGACGCAGAGCGTTGCCCAGAACGAATACCGAACTGAGCGCCATGGCCCCGGCCGCGAAGACCGGCGACAAGAGAATACTGAAGGCTGGATAGAGCACTCCGGCAGCGATGGGCACCAACGCCGTGTTGTAGGCGAAGGCCCAGAACAGATTTTGCTTGATGTTGCGGATCGTTGAGTTCGACAGGGCGATGGCGTTCGGCACGCCTGTGAGCGACCCCGACATCAGCACGACATCTGCGGCTTCGATAGCGACATCGGTGCCGGTGCCGATTGCCAGCCCGACATCCGCTTCGGCGAGCGCCGGGGCGTCGTTGATGCCGTCGCCCACGAAAGCCAGCAGTCCGTGCCTTGCTTTCAACGCGCGGACGGCCTTCAGCTTGGCTTTGGGCGACGCCTCGGCCACAACTTCATCGATGCCAAGCCGCCGAGCGATGACATCGGCCGTGCGCTGGTTGTCACCGGTGATCATGGCCACCTTCACGCCAAGTTCATGCAGAGCAGCGATGGCCGAGGGAGCCGTAGCCTTGACGGGGTCCGCGACGGCGACAATGGCCGCCAGACGACCATCCAGGGCAGCGTAGAGGGGGGACTTTCCTTCGCTCGCGAGCCGCTCGGCCGTTTCGGCGAAGCATCCGAGATCGTGGCCTAGCGCCGCCATGTAGCGGTCGGCGCCGACCTCGACCTTCGCACCACCCGCAATTGCGCGGACACCCATGCCGGTCACGCTGTCAAAGTTCGCAACCTCGGGCAGTCTGAGATTCTGGGCCCTTGCCGCGGCGACGATGGCCCGCGCGATCGGATGTTCGGATTTCGTCTCGACTGCTGCGATCCGTGCCAAGACGTCTGCACGCTCGAACGCAGCCGCCACCTCTAGGTCTGTCATTCGCGGCGCGCCCTCGGTCAGCGTGCCGGTCTTGTCGAATGCGACGACACGCGCCTCCTTCAGGAGCTGCAACGCTTCGCCCTTGCGGAACAGAATGCCCATCTCAGCGCCGCGTCCTGTCCCAACCATGATGGAGGTCGGTGTGGCCAGACCCATAGCGCAGGGACAGGCGATAATGAGGACGGCGACGGCGTTCACCAGCCCGAACGTCAGAGCAGGAGCCGGCCCGACCAGAAGCCAGACGCTGAAGGTCAACACCGCCAGCGCGATGATTGCGGGCACGAAGTACATCGTCACCTTGTCTACCATCGCCTGGATCGGCAGCTTGCCACCCTGAGCGTCCTCGACCATGCGGATGATCTGAGCGAGCATCGTGTCGCTGCCCACCGCCGTGGCGCTGAAGACAAGGTGGCCCGTTTGATTGACCGTCCCGCCTACGACTGTCGCTCCGGCGTCTTTGGCGACCGGGATCGGCTCCCCGGTGATCATGCTCTCGTCGACATAGCTCGCACCTTCCAGCACCTCGCCGTCAACGGGCAGGCGCTCGCCGGGTCGCACCTCAACCACGTCGCCGATAGCCACTTCGGCGACGCCTATCGCTTCGGTTTCGCCACCGCGCCGGACGCGGGCTGTTTTCGGGGCGAGGCGCACGAGCCGCTGGATCGCATCGGACGTGCGCCCCTTCGCCCGGGCTTCCATCCAGCGTCCCACTAGGATCAGCGTCACGATCACCGCGGCGGCCTCGTAGTAGACACCAACCGTCTCCTCTGGCAGGAGCCCGGGTGCGAACGTGGCAACGACAGAGAACAGGTAGGCCGCCGCAGTGCCCAGTGCGACGAGGCTGTTCATGTCGGGCGCACCCCTCAGCAGCGCTGGGAGGCCAAGCGTGTAGAAGGCGCGGCCGGGCCCGAACAGAACGGCGGATGTGAGGAAGAACTGGATCAACCAGCTGGTCTGGATGCCAATGGTGGTTGCGATGAGGTGGTGCAGGCCGGGGAGCAGGTGGCTGCCCATCTCCAACGCGAACACGGGCAAGGTGAGCAGACCGGCCAGGGCCACGCGTGCTTTCAGTTGGGTCGCCTCTTCGTCACGCTTTTCCGAGGCGTGTGCTTGGGTCGTTCCGCCGCTTGGGATTTCCTGTGCGCTCTTGCCGGTCTCGGCCACGGCCCTGAGGAGAGCCTTCGTGCCCGCGTTCCCTTTGACCACGGCCCGCTCGGTGGCGAGGTTGACGCTTGCCTCTGTCACGCCCGGAACAGCGAGGAGCGCCCTTTCGACATTCCCAACGCATCCGGCACATTTCATGCCTTCGATCGCGAGTGTCACGGACTGCATCGGGACCTTGTAGCCAAGCTCCTCGACGGCCTTGACGAGCGTGTTCGGGTCCAGCCCCGCGTCTGAGCGAATGTCAGCGCGCTCCGCGGCCAGATTGACGTTGACTTCCTTCACACCTGGCACGGTCCCCAGCGCCAGCTCCAGACGGCCCACGCAGGAGGCGCAGTTCATCCCCTCGATGGGGAGTGTCAGCGTTTGCGCTAACCTGGGGTCCGCGTTCATGGCGCGACCTTTCTCTCATCAGTCCAACCTGCGCTTAGACGGGAGATGGCGCTTCCAGTAGCTGGAAGGTCAAGAGGGGAGGTGCTCTTGGCGCTCAGGCGGCCAGAGGCTGAGTCTTCCGAATGGGTGTCGGACTCTGCTGTCGCTCTAGGCTGACCGCGAATGCTGCAGTGCCAACGTCGAAGCCGTCCCCTCCGAGCATATGGTGCGCGGCGCGCGGGGGGGTGGCCCATGAGCGTCGGAGTCGGCGTGCGGGCCGGCCAGCTCCAATGGCAGCTTTCTCTCACAGAGACCCGGATCGCGTGTTCTGCCTGTGCCGGTGAACGAGTCCTGGCTCACCGGGCATGGAAGAAGGCTGAGCTACCCGCAAGTTGGGCCTAGAGCACAGCGGACCCTGGGACGGTCCTGGTTCTTCGACAGGCTGGCACGACCCTATGCGGCCTCGGCAAGGGGCAGGCACATCATCATTGCGGCAATGTCGTCGAGATCCTCGTCTTCCACAGGGCACGGAGCGTTTTGAGACATCGATCGGTTCGCTGGGGACTTCATGGCGGCCGCCAAGTCGTCGGACGTTATGCTGGCGCACGTCGAGGGCAGCATCCGCGAAATCCCGCACGAGCGGGTCAAGGTCTCAAAGGCGCGTGGCAAGTCCTCGGCGCGGCGCGCGCCTCCGAGCGCCTCCGCTGCTAGGGCATACCGCCCCGCACCGGCGGGGCGCGCGACAAGCCAGGGCAGGGTCACCTCCAGCGCCAGCCCCGTGGCCAATCCATGATGGATGCGCGAGAGGGACCCGAGCGCGTGACTGACATTGTGCCCCATATGTGTGTTGCAATTGTGCAAGGCGAGCCCAGCCAGCATGCTGGCCCAGAGCACTTCGCCACGCGCCTCGATGTCTGCGCCATCCGCTACAGCGCGCGGCAGAGCCCCAGCGAGGATGCGCAACGCCTCCAGCCCGTAAAGGCGCCCGGCGGCGTTGCTCTTGCGCGCCGTTACCGCCTCCAGCGCGTGTGCAACAGCGTCCACCCCCGTCCACGCAGTAAGGTGTGGAGGGAGGGTGAGAGAGAGCGACGGGTCGAGCACTGCATGGGCGAACATCAGCTCTTCGCCGAAATACCAATTCTTTGCGCCCGATGCTGTGGAGACGATAGAGGTTCGTGTGACCTCGGAGCCCGTTCCGGCAGTCGTCGGAATTGCAATGGCGGGCAAGCCGGTCGTGGGCCAGGGCGCGGCACCCAGAGCGAAGGTTCTGGCGGCCGCTCCCGAGGGGGCAATGGCAGCAACCAACTTGGCCGCGTCCATGGCTGCCCCACCGCCAAGTCCGATCACAGCGGAGACGCCTTCTGCACGGGCGCGGGCGGACAGGCTGTCGATAAGCGCCTCGTTTGGCTCGCCTGCGATTTCTGCGGCGATCTCGCATCCGATCCCCGCCGTTTGCAGGGACGACGCAAGGCGGGCGGTCACCCCGATGTCTGCCAAAAATGCGTCGGCAACGACCAGCGCTGGCCCACCACCTAAGGCCGCCACGATCTCCGGCACCTCCGCCATACGGCCCGCACCAAAAGTGACCGGCGGAACCCGGCCCAGGTCAAAACTCATCATGTGTTTCACATCACGTCCTTTGCGAGTGCCCATGCGCCGAAGCGCAATCGTCACGGCCCCTCTTTCTCGATCCTCGCGGGGATGTATCCGGTGACCGGGCGCTCATGGCCGTCAAAAAGCGCCATGCATGAGGTTTCTGCGACAGTGTGAAGGCTCAATACGTGCGACGTGACGTTTGCGCGTTATCTGCTCGCCGAACCGAGCAAGGTTTCGGGCAAGAACGTCATGTCGCCACGAAGCTGTGTCGGCCACAGCAAGGGATCACGTGAGGGGCCCACCTACCCATGCGCCAACCACCAGACACGATACCGCTTTGGCAGTGGAGCGCCGCCAGGATCGCCAAGGCCACGCGCGCGGGCGATCTCAGCGCGAGTGAGGTGACGGATGCGGCGATCGAACGGATGGAGAAAGTCAACCCGGCGCTCAATGCGGTGGTCGTCTCGTTGGCAGAGGAGGCGCGTGTCGAGGCAGCCCGGCTCGATGCCAGCAGCGCGCCCAGGGGGCCGCTCCATGGCGTTCCGGTCACGATCAAGATCAACATCGACCAGACCGGCTGCGCCACCAGCAACGGCGTCGCCGCGTTTCGGGACCTGATCGCGCCCGACGACGCGCCGGTCGTGCGCAACCTCAGGGAAGCGGGAGCGGTTGTAATCGGGCGCACGAACACGCCCGAGTTTTCCTTTCGCGCCGACACGGAGAACCCGCTCTTCGGCCGCACCTTTAATCCGTGGGGCGTGCATCTTTCGGCCGGAGGGTCCTCCGGCGGTGCAGGATCAGCCGTCATGGCCGGAATAGGCGCCCTGGCCCATGGCAATGACATTGGCGGCTCCTTGCGCTTTCCAGCATCCGCCAATGGTGCAGTGACGGTAAAGCCCGGGCTTGGCCGCGTGCCGGCCTGGAATCCCAGCCAACGGTTCGAGCGGGGTTTGCTTGCCCAATTGATGTCTGTTCAGGGGATGATCACGCGCGGCGCGGCGGACCTGCATCTTTCGATGCCGAGTCTGATCGCCGCCGATCCCCGAGACCCCTTTCACGTCCCCATTCCATGGCGCGGAGCACCGCTTGACAGCCCCATAAGCGTCGCGTTTGCACGCAGCGATTTTGGCTTCGGCCTGCACCCGGACGTGGCCGTTGCGCTCGACGCCGCCGCCACGGCGCTATCGAAGGCGGGCTATGCCGTCGATGAGGTGGAGCCGCCCTCGGTACGCGAGGCGGCCGAGATCGGCTATCGCGCGCTTTTGGGCGAGGTGAAGGCGCTCCTCGGCGCAGACATCCGGCAGTTCGGATCGGAGCGGATCAATGCGATTTTCGACGAGTACTTTCGCCAGTTTCCGCCGTTCGAAGGCGACGACCTGCTTGCGATGATGGCACAGCGAACCGACTATGCGCGCCAGTGGTCGATCTTCCTCGAAGACTACCCGCTGGTGCTGACGCCACTCTTGCTGACCCCCTTCTTCACGGCGGGGCGGGACGCAGAAGGGCCCGAGGGCGTGCGCGATGCGCTTGGGCGGTCGCATTGGTCCTTCCTCGTCAACTTCCTTGGATTGCCTGCGGGCAACCTGCCAACCCACATTGCCCAACTGCCCGGAGGCGCCCAGCCGATCGGCGTGCAAATCGTGGGCCGACGATGGCGAGAGGACCTTATCGTCGACGCGATGGAGGCGATCGAGGACGCCATTCCGCCGGTTTGCACGACGCTTTGGCAGCGCATGGAGCAATCTGAGCCTAACCAATAGGCGCTTGAACTGGTGGACCTGCAGCGCTTGTTTTGTTCCGCCCGGCTTTTGGCGTGGGGGGCGCTGTTCAAGTGTTGGGCAAGCATGCGGTGCATGTGCAGTGTTGGGCTTCTTGCACTTCCGCGATGGTCGTTGTGGCGAGGCGATCAATGAGGCTTTGTTCGATGCTTTCGATCACGCTTGAGACGCGCAGGTGCAGAGCGTGTTCGACCG
>JBCBMY010000024.1:0-66665 GCA_039822045.1 Pseudomonadota bacterium
ACCTCGGTCAGCGACACCATCGCCGCAGATGGCAGCCTGTTCTTCGACCTCTCCACTCTGAATGACGGCACCCTCACCACCTCCGTCACCGCGACCGACACCAACACCAACCAGTCTACCGTCGCAGGACCACAGATCGTGCTACAGACAGTGCCCGATACTACGGCGGATGCGGACGACAACCTCGCCCTCTCGGCCCCGGACACAAACATCGACGTGATCGAGGCTACTGCGGCGGCCTTCGTGGTCACGGGGATCGATGCCGATGCAACGGTGGTGGTCGACGTGACTGACGGGATCAACACCGCCTCGGGCGCACTCACTACAGATGGCACCGCGCTGATCGACATCTCGGGCCTAAGCGACGGAGTGTTGTCGACCTCGGTGACCGTGACTGACGATGCTCTTAACACAAAGACGGTAGCCGGGCCAGACGTGACCTACGACAGTTCACCGATCAGTGGGCCGGTTCTGGAAGGCACCGAAGCTGCCGACACGATCAGGGACGGCGGAGGTGCGAGCACAATCCTCGGCCTTGGTGGCAACGACAAGCTGATCGGCAACGGTGGAACGGATGCCATCTTCGGCGGCTCCGGCAAAGACAACCTGCGCGGCGACGCCGGCAATGACCAGCTAACCGGTGGCGCCGGCGCCGATGTCATGAAGGGAGGCAGTGGGGCAGACACTTTCTTCTTCGATGTTCCAGGCCTCGATGGAACGCGTGACAGGATCGACGACTTCGACGCCGCTAGCGGTGACCTCCTGGATCTAACGGGCATCGTCTCGGCCTTCGGTTGGTCCGAAGCCGAGACCGAGGGCTACATCAGCTTCAGCTCGCATTCGAAGGGGGTCTATGTCGAGCTAGCTTCGCCTGATGCTAGCCAATCTCTGATCGATTTGCGGAATATCAGCCTCGGGGACGTCACTTACGACGACTTTGTTTTCGTTTGACCATGAACCTGCCAGGCGCGACGGTGATCTTCGCGCCTGGCGCACATAACGGTCGCGTCGCGAGGTCTGTATCACGTGCAATCCCTGCAAGCTCCGATTGAGCCGGACCCTGGCCCTGACCTAGGCCCCGATGCCAAGGCGGCCCCGCTGAAGGGCGTCTATATTGGGGTCGATGCCACAAATCCGACCCTAATTCTGCGCATCCGCTCGTTCCTGCGCGCTGGGGTCGACCTGACCGCGTTCACCTTCCGGCGGAAGAAATTCAATAGCGATTACGTTCCCGAATGGCGCAACATCCATCTCGGCAAGACATCGGACCGCCATTATCTCCGTCGCCTTCCCTCGCTCGTGGCCGGGCTGCGCCAGATCCTGGCCCATAGCGATACGATGCGGGCAGCTGATTTCATCTATGCCCGCAACATGGACCTGCTGTTCCTGGGCCTTCTGGCCAAACGCTTGACCGGCAGCAAGGCTAAACTCGTCTACGAAGTCGAGGATGTGCAGGAGATCTTTTTCAAAGACACAACGGGTGGCGCTATCTTCCGCCGGCTGGAACGCTGGGCGCTTGCCCGCATCGATCTGCTGGTACCGCTGTCGCCAGGATTCCTCAGCGGCTATTTCAAACCAGTACAGGAATATAACGGCCCGAGCTTCGTTCTGGAAAACAAGATCCAGCTCGGCGACAAGCCTAACACACCGACCCACGCCGGCCGGGTTTGGGAGACGATCACAGACCGCTGGGTCATCGGCTGGTTCGGCACGCTTCGCTGCCCCAAGAGTATGGCGTTGCTGGAAGAGATCGCGGCACGTATGGGCGACCGGGTGGAAATTTATACCCGCGGCTACCCCACTGAAACCGGCTTGCCAGCCTACATAAAGATCGTCGATCGGCACCCGAACTGGGCCTACGAGGACGAATACACCATCCCCGACGATCTCGAAGCGATGTACGGCCGGGTGCACTTCGCGTGGTGCTTCGACTTCCTCGACGAGTTCGGCAATTCGCCCCTACTGCTACCTTGCCGGATGTATCAGGGCGGATTCTACGGCGCGGTGCCGCTGGTAGCCGAGGGGACAGAAATGGCACGCTGGATCGGTCGGGCCGAGGTCGGACACGCCCTACCCGCCCCCTATGCCGACAGCGTGGTGGATTTTCTCGAGCAGTTGGACCCCGACGAGTACTGCGCCGAGCGCGCCCAAATCATGGCACACCGGCACGAGTTGTTCCTCGAGGACGGGCGCGACATGCGGGCATTGCTGGAAACGATCCGACGCCTCTAGTGGCGCTTCGCACCCTCAAGCTGAGTGGCCAGGTCTGTAACTAGCTCTCCTGCAGAATTCGCCTTGAAATCGGTCAGTTCAGCAATCTCCTGTGGGAGCGCCACGGCGAAGGTGCGCGGCGTGAAGCCGAGCGACGAGAAAGTAGACCGATCGAGGTCGAAGCTGTTGCCCTCGGGCTCGCGGCGCGGATTGTTGATATGGGCAATCTCGGCACCAGTGAACTCGGCCACCTGGCGCGCCAGCGCGTTGATGCTGGCAACCTCACCCACCTGGTTGACGACCCGCACACGGCCCCCGGTCCTTTGGGGTGGGGTGCTCGCAGCTAGCATAATGCAGCTCACCATGTCCTCGATATGGATGAAGGCGCGAGTCTGGGTACCGCTGCCATAGACGGTGAGCGGGAGATCAGAGCGGGCCTGCACAAGGAAGCGGTTAACCACAGTGCCGTAGATCGCGTCGTGGTCGAAGCGGTTGACAAGACGCGGGTCGGAGCGGGTCTCTGCCGTTTGCGTGCCCCAGACGACCCCCTGGTGGAGATCGGTGATCGTCAAGTTGTGATAGCGGGCATAGAAGGCCAGCATCTGCTGATCGAGCACCTTTGTCATATGATAGATTGAATCCGGCTCACCGGGATAAAGGATCTCGCGCTCTACAGAGCGGCCGTCGGCACCATGCGCGGTGACCTTCACGTAGCCCTCAGGCAGGGTCAAACCAGCGCTGGTATAGCCATAGACTCCAACCGTGCCGAGGTGGATCAGATGTGGATCGGACTTCGTCTCGACCAGCGCAGCCAGCAAGTTGTGGGTGGCCCGGATATTGTTGTCGACTGAATAGCGCGCCCCTGCCGACGACCGCATCGAGAACGGCGCCGAGCGCTGCTCAGCGAAATGCACCACGATGTCCGGAGAGAGCTCGAAGATGTTCTGGCAGAGCGCCTCGTAATCGGTAGCGAGGTCGAGATAGCGGATGCCGATGAGGCTACTGCTGTGTTCAGCCCAGGCCGCGACCCGGGCACGCAGGCTCTTGATCGGCACCAATGGGGCGGTGCCAAGATCGCGGTCAATGGCCCGGCGCGATCCGTTGTCGATGATCGTAACGCAGCAGCCACCTGCCGAAAGCCGCAGCGCAGTGGGCCACCCGCAGAACCCATCTCCCCCCAACACCAAGACCTTGGTGCCAGGGGCAATACACGCGCACGCGTCGGATGGCATACCCCTCTCCCTGTGACATCAACGCGACACGTGAGTGACGAGATTACAACGTACCCTCCTGCCCGCTAGCGAACAAGCGCGGAGCCGTGAGGTCGCACGTGTTTTTTTCACGCGAACAGAGTGTTTCGATGCCGCGGCGCAGAGAGTCCGGAATGGTACCGCGTTATATGGTTATATGCCCATTTTCTAGACAACCCACCCATCTGAGTTAGTAAATCCGTGGATTCCGTGGGACAACATGTATACGACATCGCGACGGATATGACGGGCTGGGACCTCGCGGCCCAGGAACCAGCGACCCCAACGAGGTCGGGATGACGAGTACGATCGACGCCCTGTTTGCGGACGGATCCGCAGGCGACCGGTGCCTGCGGGTGACGCCGCATCAACGTGAGTTCGTAGCCGGGACGCTTTGGATCCTCGTAACCTTCGTCCAGTTCTCGGGCGACGAACTCCTGCTCTATCCACTAGCACTCTATTTCGCCATTCGCGCCTGGCAAGAACGGGAGGCGGTCTTCGGGCTGATGGCTCGGTCCTGGCCGATAATGCTGTTCCCCATCTGGTGCCTGATCTCTCCGATCTGGGCGGTCGAACCGATGGAGGCGCTGAAACAGGCGATCTATCTCTCGCTAACGATGCTGATCTGCTATCATGTGGTCTTGCATCTCAGCCCTCGCCAAATCATGTACGCGGTCCTCGCCGCTACCGGCGCCATCGGCGTTCTGACTTTCGTGCTCGGGGTGTCCTCAGGCAATTTCGCTTGGGCCCTGTTCCCCCACAAGAACCGGATGGGCATCAGCATGCTGATGCTATGGACGGTGGCAGTGGCGACGATGCTCGATCCGGCCTCGCAGCGCCTGATCCGGATCATCGCGGCCGGTGCGGCAGTCTTGGCAGCATTTCTGGTCTTCAACAGCGACTCCGCCACCGCGATTCTATTAATGCTCGCAACGGGCGGCATCTGCTTGGCTGGCGCCAGTGCCCTGCTCGGCGGTTTCCTACGTCCAAGCCGGATCGCCTTGACCTGCTTGGTACTGGCCCTCACAGCCGGAGGCGGCAGCGTCGGTATCTCCACCTTCAAGGGCGATCCGGTGGGGGCGGTGCTGGGCCATTTCGGCAAGGACCGGACCCTCACCGGGCGCACGGTCCTCTGGCAATACGCTACGGCCCAGATTGGGGAGCGGCCTGTTCTAGGCGTCGGTGCCGGTGGCTTCTGGCGGTACCACGCCTCACCACTGGTGCAACGGATCTATGAGGAGCACCACAGGAAACCGCGCGACCATTTCAATTTCCACAACAGCTACTATGAGATAGCTGTCCACCAGGGCCTAGTCGGCCTCGGCATAGTCATAATAGCCCAGTTCTGGGCAACCGGATGGATCCTGCGTGGCGCGCTGACACTAGGAACCATGCCGCATATCTATTTCTTCTGCGCGGCCTCGGCCATCCTCGTACGCACCTTCACCGAGGCAGATTTCTACAAGCACTTTATCATCTTCCACATGCTGTTCTGGATCGGCGCCCTGTCAGCAATGCGCGCAGCCGCGAAAAGCCCACCTGTCTGACGCGCCGCGCATGCCCCTAGCGCAAGCGCTTGTGCACCTGCATGGCCACCTGGCGGCATAGGAAGGCTAGGGCGCCCTCGAGCGTTCCGTATGTCTCCGGCGATCCCGTATTTCCGCGCAGCCAGGCGGCGAGGGCCGCGAAGGGCCGTTCGGGGTCGAAGCAGCAACTGGCAACGAACCCGTAGCGCCCAGGCTTGTCGGCTTCAGCGGCCAACGGAAGAGGATCGGATCCGGCCAGCACTGTCAGACCGCCAGCCTCGGCCTCGGCGAGCAGCACCGGACGGGACAGGAACGCCGGCCGGACACCGCTGTCAGCAAGCATCAGGCCCGGCCACTCCGCCTGCCGCGAGATGAGACCGCGCACCAATTCGGCGCGGACCCCCGACCATTTGCCCACCCCCCAGGGCAAGACTGCCAGCGCCCCCGCGTTCTGCACCGCGGTCAGAACCGCGGCGGCGGGCACGCCGTCAGCGAAGAGCTCACGGGTGCCGAGCGCATGCACTTCGATGTTCTCTGCAGTTACAATCTGACGTCCCGAAACGAGGGCTAGCGGAGAGCCACCCCCTACCTCATCGCGGGGCATGGCCAGAACGCTGACCGGTTCAGCGGTAGGCGCAATGGTCCAGCCGTCTGTTGGCCCGATCAGCCCAGCAAAGAGGTCGAGCCCCGCAGTCTCGGTCAGGATCAAAATCCCAGGCGACCGGCGGGGCGCGCCGTGCGCTGCCTGCGCCATGTGGCGTGCCGCGGCGGTTAGCATCGCGCCAAGGTCAACACCGGGATAGAGGTGGACATGGGCATCCACCAGGCAGGTCTCGGAGGGTGGGGGCGCAGACATCGCAGATTATCCTCCCGGCATCAGGCGCAACGATTCGCCAGAACACGTAATCTTGCCGGACACGCCAGGCCGAACCGGCGGTGGCAGGGCCTTGGCTGATACGCCTGCCTCCACGGCAGAACAAGCCGACACATCGCTGCGCCCGGTACCGGAAGGGAGGGTGGAGCCGATCATGTCGTTCCCCATAACGCATCACTTGTCTCGAAAACCCGCCGCGTCTCCGGCGGCAGCCAGCGCTCGCAGAGCAGTGCCGCCTGCCGCGCACACGCCGTGGCGTCCCAGCCCAGATGTGCGCGCATGCAGCGCGCCACGCATGCGATCTCATCCACCGACAGGCGGCCGCGCACCAGATCGTCGGTACGCCGTAGGAGCATGTCGCGCAGGGTCAGGGTGAGGGTCCGCTCTATGTGCGCGCGGCAGATCTTGACGATGTCCCGCTCCGGCCTGCCAGCGAGGTCGTAGCCGATCTCCGCCAGTGGCGGCAGCGGCGCGTCACGCGTGCAGCAGGGGACATCGACGCCAAGCTTCGCCGCCGCCAGGTCGACTGCGCGTTCGGCCACCAGGCGGGCCGTCGTCCATTTCACCCCAATGATCGAGATCAGCCCGTCGAGCCCGCCCGCCTGCACATGGTCGAGGATCCTGCTCTCATGAGAATGGCGCTGGCTGCCCTCTCCGATTTCGGCCGGGGTCAGGCCGCGATAGCAATAGACAACCTCGTCCAGGGTCAGGCCGAGCGCAGGCCAGGCAGCGTTCAAATCGGCCAAGAAATCCGCGATATCGACGGCCTGGAGGTCGGGCGTGTCGGCCCCCTCGCCCGCCGCGGCATAGGTAGTCCCGAAGATCGTACACCCCTCCCAGGGCACTTCGAAGAAGAGCCGCTTGGTCGCGCCTAGTTTCGAATCCGAAGCCTCGTCGCTCTTGATCGATAGCGCGAAATCGCGGGGCGGACGGCGGGTGACGATGTTCATTGACCGCGTAAGCGGCACGTCTGCTGCGGAAGCGGGCAGATCGGTGGCGAGCGCGGCGGCCCAGGGGCCGGCCGCATTCACAACCAGCCGGCCAGCGACCTCGAATTCGGCACCGCTCAGCCGGTCGATGACGCGAACGCCAGCAGCGCGGACGCCCACCTTCAGGACGGCTGTCGCCTCTGCGTGGTTGAGCACGGCAGCGCCATGGGCTGAGGCATCGGACAGGATCTCGATCACTGCACGGTCGGCGAAGCGAACCTGGGCATCGTCCCAGAGCGCCGCGCCGCTGAGACCATCGCCTGGCACGTCCGGGACCATGGCGCGCGCTGCGCGGATCCCCATGACCCGCCCCGGCCGGATCCGCGCCTGCGGGACGAGGCCCGCATTCCGCCTCAGCCCCAGCGAGCGATAGATCTGGATGCCCGCAAACATCGCCGCCGGCCCGCGCAGGCCGTGGCCATAGGTCGGCATCAGAAACGGCAAGGGCCGCACAAGGTGCGGCGCAGTCCTTAACCAGATCGTCTGCTCACGGATCGATTCCCGGGTTCGGGTAAAGTTCAGATGCTGGATGTAGCGGATCCCACCATGGATGGTCTTGAGCGAGTTGTGGCTGGTCTCTCCGCCCAAATCGCCACGCTCGATCACCGCCACTCGCAGCCCGCGCAAGGCGACGTCGCGGGCCACGCAGGCACCGTGGATCCCCGCGCCTACAACGATCACGTCGAAGCGCTCCGAAACCAGCCGCTTGGGATCGCGCTTCATCGCCACCTCATACCACCGGTGTTGAAAAACCCGGTAGGCAAAACGCATCCGCCTCCCGCAGGCGCTCCAGCGCCCTTAAGTATAAACGGTGCGCCTCCCGTGTGATGTCTGAGTAGCGGCAGGTCTGCTCTTCGCTTCGTGCCTGCGCGCATCGCCCAAGAGATCGGTCCCGATGGGCGCGTGCCTCTCGCTGCGACCACACCCAGTGTATTCCGAACCAACTCACTCCCCATCCCCCCCCGAGCGCTCGTAGCCGACTGCATCCATCATGGCCCAAAACTCCGCTGGCAGCTCATCGAACGCGTCCGGATCGACCGTCGAGCGCCAGCGCCCAACCGAGGCTGCGGAGATCGGCCGCGTGACATTGCGGTGGTGGTCGAGCGTCTCGACATCGCCGAGGGGCGCGATAGGCGCGGTCAGCATGGCTGGCGCGAAGGTCAACTCGGCCCAAGCACAGAGATCAGCGAAGACTTCCTCAGGAGCGGAGACCAGAGCCTCGTAGGATTGCCGTCGAACGCGGGGGTGACGTTGGGCCAGCGCGGTACAAGCCGCATTGGCTTCGACCCAACGTCCAGCGGCCTCACCGAGGGTGTCGAACAACCCTGCTTCGACATAGGATAGCGCCACATCGCGCCCGTCGCGCACCAGCCATAGAAAGCGGGCACTGGGAAAGACCGCCTCAAGCGCGTCGAGGTGGAAGGTGTTGTATGGGGTCTTGTCGCCCCAGCGCGCACCCTCCAACCCGTGTGCCGCAGCAAGATTGCGGTAGAACGCATCAATCAGGGCCGGCAGGGTGCGCTCCGCACGGGGCAGCGCGCAAGCAAGGCGAGCGAATTCGTCCAGATTGTTGAACCCGAAGGTCGAGAATGAATGGTGTTTCTCGAAATAGGCACAGAACAGCCAGACCCGCTCCTGCCAGGTCAGCAGCGCTCCGCGCGGCCAGCCTTCGATAATGTCGCCCAGCACGTAGGTTTCGGGCGGAATGTAGATCTCGCCTGTAGCCATCAGCACCCGGCGCACCAGCGTGTTGCCCGAGCGCCCTGCCCCGATCACGAAAAGCGGCGCCAAGCCGGTGCGCGCCAGCGCTTCGCCGTGGCGGCGGACACGGGCGCGACCGAGAGCGGTCAGCACTTTGTCGCGCCGACGAGATGCCTTAGGCTGGCCGCGCGCCTTCATCCGGCGCCCCCCCGCGCGCGGCGGCGGTAGAGCCCGACCAGCTTGCGTGCTGTCTGCAAGGGGGGCGTATCGGGGCGGGTGCGGCCAGTGTCACCGCGATCCGCGCGCAACCTGTTCAGACGCGCCGCGACGCTGGCCAGACCGTAGCGCGTCCGCGCCAGTTCTTCACCCCTGGCGGCACGAGCCCGCGCCTTCGAAGGATCGGTGCGCAACCGGTCGAGCACTGCCGCAACTTCGCCGGGGCGGCAATAGAGGCCGATTTCCCCGAATGTCGCCTCCAGCCGCGGATCGAGCAGGCAAAGCCGCCCGCAGAGCGCGGCTTCGGCCACGGTACGGCCGAATGCTTCAACCCAATTTGGACTATAATGATAAACGAAGACATCGAGCGCGTGTAGGAAGTCCTGCGGCGTTTCGGCGCCGAAGGCCAGCACCTCCCAACCGCTCAGATCGACCCCGAGTGCCGTCAACTCTGCCTCAGGACAGCCGAGCACGCGCACCCGGACCCCCGCGCCCGCGGGCAGGGAGGCTGAGATCTCAGCAGCGGTCGCAGGCCATTTCAGGGCGTCTGCGCGCCCGTGCCGCCCGACGGTGATCCGGCCGCCCTCCAGGATCGGCGGGCCCCTTCGCCAGGCGTCGGTGTCGAACGTATTGGGCCAATCCTCGCTGGTCAGGCGGATCAGTGGCGCGAAGCTTTGCAGTTGGGCACGGATGATCCCCGAGACCGGCGCGAACCATGGCGCGAGCCCGAGCGCACGCCAGGCCCGGCGGCACACCGCCACTGGATCGTATTCGAGCGAGCCGTCGGCCCGAAACGGCGCATGATGGGTGACCAGCACGGCGCGGTCGGCGCTGAATTCCGCGCATTCCTCGATGCCACGGAAGAACACCAACGGATGGTGCAGAAATGCCGTTCCGGCCCTGGCCTTGCTGTCAGGCGCGAGCAGCGTCACGCCGTCGAGATCGGCCAACGCCAACGCCGCCGGATTTACCGGATCACTGCTGTCATCGAGATAGGCAGACCGAACGAACATGAGCCCGATCCGCGCACCGAGGGCGGAAAACGCCCGGACGTCGGAGACCATGGCAGCCGTCGTGCCGCCTTGAAAGCGGGCATCGCTTACCACGAGAAGGTCGAACGCCGCCATGCCTCAGCCCGCCCGGCGGCGGCGGACCGTGCGCTGCCAGAGTTCGAGGCCGAGCCGCCTGGAAAGATCCGCCCGCACCGGCGGCGGCGCGCGGAAGCAACCGAGTGCCGCGGCTAGGTCACGCGCCTTCACCGCATCGATCATGCGCCGCCAGGCCCACTTCTTGTGCTCTTCGAGGAGATGGGCCGTGAGCGCCTCGCGGGTCTGGGCGTCGGTCTGCGGCAGCGACAGAAGCCGCTCATCGGCCGCCATCAGCGCGGCATGGGCCCCGGTCGGGTGCTGGCCCGACAGCGACCCCGGGCGCACAGTAGCGAGATAGCCTTGCGGATCGGTTAGACGGAACCGGGCGCCAAGGATCAGCGCCCGCGCATAGAGCTCATAGTCCTCGCCGAGGCGCATGTCGGCATAGGTGAGGCCGCGATGCTCCAGGAAGCTGCGCCGCATCAACGGCTTGAGAAATCCCATCTCGCGCCGCCCGCCGTGACGTGTCGACAGGTTGCCCCGCACGAAGGCGGCCGCGTCGAGGTCGATCTCGCCGATCTCCGTGTCGGACCAGAGCCGAGTGCGAGGGCCGTCGGGATCGTCCTCGGCGACCTTCTCGATATCGTCGGCCAGAAAGTCGAGATCCGCCGCTTCAGCCCGGACCACCAACCGCTCGAGCCGGCCGGGCGCCATCCGGTCGTCGGAATCGAGCACCGCAATCCAAGGCGCACCACTTTCGGCGATCGCCCAGTTGCGGGCCGCTGCCGGCCCGGCGTTGACCGCCTGGCGCAGCAGCCGCAGCGCGGGCGCCGCCGCGGCACGGGCCGCCACAAGCTCGGCCGTCGCGTCGGTCGAGGCATCGTCAACAACCACGACCTCCACCGGCAGGGTCTGCGCCAGCGCGCTTTCGACTGCGCGCCGGATGGTCGCCGCGGCGTTCCAGGCCGCGATCACCACAGTGGCGCGCGGCGGAGGTGCTGGCTGCGCGCCTAGACTCGCAGTCATGGGGCTGCTCGTTCGGAGCATTGCGCCGTCTCCGTCCCGATTGGCTGGAACGACAGACAGTAGTAGCGTGCCTGCGCCATCTGGTTGTCGGGGGCCGTTCCCGACCATTGCCGCTGTCCCTCACCGCCGGCCCAGATATTGATATAGACCTTGCTGGGGGTATTTGGGATCGCGGTTTCTTCGGCGCTGATGCGCAACAACTCGCGCCCGTCGGCGAACCAGACGATGCCTTCGGGCGTCCATTCGAAGGCATATAGATGTGAGCCTTCGGCTGCATCGAAGCCAAGATCGATCCACTGGCCCGGAAGCCTCTCGCCGTCCACAAAACGGTTTAGCCAGACCTTGGTTGTGTCGCGGCCGAGGAACTCGAAATCGATCTCATCGTGCGGGTCACCGAAATATGGCCCGGTATAGGTGAAGAACGACGAGATCACGCCCTCGCCCCGGGCGGCGGTCATTACCACCTCGTAGCGGCCGTAATGGGTGCGCTGTCGGCGCTGGATCTCTCCGCCGATGAAATCCTTGGCGTCCTCCTCGGGGGCGGGCCGCAAAGGCAAAACGAGGGCATCGTCAATGATGTGTACGGCCCGGCGACTCCAGCGGGTCCGAAAGCTCGGCTTGCGGATTGCAAAATTCGCGACGAACCACTCCGCTTCGTCACGTGCCGCTTCGGCAATACCCACATGCCAGATGAAAGCAGTATTCTCCGAACTCTCAGAACCTTCTGCGGCCTGCTCCGAGGCTGGGCCGACCAAGCCAATCCCCACAATCAGAACGGTCAACGCAGATGTTGTTCGAGATGTCACGCGCGATGCCCTCACAAAACCAACTGAGACCTTTGACGCACTCGCCTCTACGAGGTTTATGTCGCACCCATGACGCAAGCAACGGTAATTATCGCCGCTTGGAAGGCGGAGAAGACACTAGCGACCAGCGTTGAAAGCGCGCTCGCCCAAGGAGATATCGTGCGCGAGGTGATCGTCGCCGACGACGCCTCGCCCGACGGTACCAGCGCGCTGACACAGGACCTCGCTGCCCGGGACGCCCGCGTCAAGCTCACCCGGCTGACCCGAAACGCCGGCCCGGCGGCGGCACGCAACGCCGCACTGGACCTCGCTCAGGGTGATTGGATCGCGGTGCTCGACGCCGATGACGCCATGCGCCCAAACCGGCTGACGCGGATGATCGCCTATGCCGAAGCGCACCGGGCCGACATCGTCTGCGACGATCTTGAACTGGTTGGCGGCGGCACGCCGCCGGGGCGGGTTTTCCTCGGCCCCCATGCACCTATCACGCCGCAGCGCCTGTCGCTGGAGGATTACCTGGCCGGCAACCAGGCCCGCCCCGACCGTCCGAGCCTTGGGTTCTTGAAACCAGCTCTTCGGCGCGCCTTTCTCGAGACGCACCGCCTGCGCTACGACGAGACGCTGCGCAACGGCGAGGATTTTCATCTGGTGTTGGCCGCGCTGACCGCCGGTGCCGCGCTCTGGCTCATACCTGAGGCTGGATATCTCTACACCACGCGGACTGGTTCGCTCTCAAACCGGCTCGACCCAGATCATGCGCGTGCCCTAGCGGAGGCCGATGCCGCCTATCTCGATCGTATGCGGGCGACTTTGTCGCGGGAGGCGCAGCGCCTGATGCGCCAGCGCACGGCTCGCCTGTCCGACCTCGCGGCGGCCGAAGCCGCGCTCCGCGCACTCAAAGCCCGGCATCTGGCCACCGCACTTGCCACGATGACCCACCGCCCCCGGGCAGCAGGACGGCTTCTGCGTCAGTTGCTTGAGGCCGCGAAGAATCGGACGGGCGCGGTTTCGAGATAATCCTGCCCGGACCAAAGATTGCGTCCCGGCAGCGCACAATGTCTTAACGAGATCTGGAAGCCTTGCTAAAAAAAACTGCACTGAATCCGGCGGAGACCCGTTTTCGAGGGATCGGACGCGTCCGGCGTCACGAGAATCTGACAAAACTATGTTCAAGACATGCCACTCTTGTTAATGTCTTGCTAGGGCAGGAGCAGTGAGTTTGGTTGTCCGTCTAAGGGCATAGCGTGAGTTGTAGGGATTAGGACGTATATGGTTGATTCTGCTCAGGATTTCCTCGCCAATGGTGAGGATTACCCGGTGGTGTGCGAGCGCATACATCGTGATTCGATTGCAAAGCGTCTCTTTGACATCGTGTTTGCAGGCGCGATGCTAGCTGCATTTCTACCAATTTTTCTGATCATCTCCGCAGCGATTATGACGATTGACGGTGGTAACCCCTTCTTTGCGCATACACGGGTCGGCCGGGGGGGCAAACTGTTCAGATGCCTGAAGTTCCGCACCATGGTCCGGGACGCCGATAAGGAGTTGACAAAGCTGCTGGTAGCGTCGCCTGAAGCCGCCCGTGAATGGAAGGCATGTCGCAAGCTGCGCGATGATCCACGCATCCTACCGGTGATTGGGTCACTTCTTCGCAAGTCCAGCCTCGACGAGTTGCCGCAAGTCCTGAATGTACTGCGTGGCGAGATGAGTATCGTGGGGCCGCGTCCGGTCGTCGCCGAAGAGCTTGAGCGGTACGGTGCGTTTGAGCGCTACTACCTGTCGGTCCGCCCAGGCCTCACCGGTCCATGGCAAGTCGGCAATCGTTCCGACGAGAGCTATGACAATCGAGTCCGCCAGGACGTGGACTACGTTATGAATCGTAGCATGAGCCTCGACCTGAGGATTGTCCTTCGCACGGCGCGGATTTTCCTCAGCGGCCGGGCTCCTGGCGCCTACTAACTGATTGCAGAGCGTCGCAGACGAATACGGTGCACATCGTAGTTTGAGGTATGGCTAACTCATCGTGCGCCATACTCAGCTACGGAGCGGATCAACGCATGACGGTGATCTTGTCCTGCTGCTTGAGAGCTTGTGACGAAAACGATCGGGCGACGCCTGTCGGCGCCGATTGCTGAATACCGGCTACCACAAGTGTTATGGGAGCGCCCGCAAGCCAGACGAACGCAAGCCAGATCCAGACGGAGCCGCCGAGTGCCAGGAGGCCGAGAAGACCAACGACTGCGGTACACCCGTATCCAAGGGCAAGCGATCTGAACATCGACCACACCACCTTTCTGGTGCATTGTGACAAGCAGCGAGACGAATTTCGGCCTAGAGTTGCATTGCGGCGCCGATATTCTCGTAAATGAATATATGTGCTGTTTGGCCCTCGTCCAAGGATAGAAGGTTACACAGGCAGAAGCCCGCCGATGCGGCTTATAGGTTAGCGCTTTGTCGAACCGATCTCCCCTGGCCTAACATCGTCTCCCTCTGTCGAATCGGACCTCGCAGCACACACACACTTGGCATGCCCACGAAACGGCCCCTACTCGAACTCACGATCACGGTTTGCGCCAAGGATGCGGATCAAAAATGGAGAGGTCTCGGAGCCCGCGAGATGCAGCGTTCTGGGAGGCTACGTTGAAGAAGAACTTCCTTAGCCTCCTGCTTTCGCTGATCTTGCTTGTTGGTCTCGGCATTATCATCGAATGGGATCAAGTCCTTAGCACGGTCGTCCAGGCTGAGCCGGAATGGCTCATAGGCGCGATGGCCTGTGTTGTCCTCGCCCGGCTGGTGATCACGCGCCGATGGCAAGTAATCCTGCATGCGATGTCCTGTCATGCGGAATTCCGACGACTGTTCCGGGTCGTCTCTGCTGGTATCGGCGTTGGCTCACTGCCACCGACTTCGGTCGGACCAGATGTTGCACGCGGCGTCCTGCTACACGCGGACCAACGTGACGGTGCATCCCAGATGACGACAAGTGTGCTCGTGTCCAGTCTTCTTCTGGATCGCTATGCCGCAACGCTAGGAACGCTGCTCGTGGCGATGATTGGCACCTTCTACAGTTGTCCGCGAACGGCTGCCTCTGAACAGTTGGTGCGAAGTCTACTACGAGAACTTCGTCTCCGATACGGAGCAGGAACTGACGCGGCTCATGTCATTCCTTGGGGAAGAGTTTCAGCCGAACCAGCTTCAGTTCCATTCCCGCGGCGGAAGCTGGAAGACTGACCAACGTAACGAAATGCAACTGCGTAAACCCGTGTCAAAGGATAGCGTTTGGCGTTGGAAGACAGGACTCTCGAAGCGCGAGGTGAGATTGGTTGAAGCCATGACCGGGCCGATCATGGAGCGACACGGATACGTTCGCGCCGTCCCTCAAGCTAGGCTGATCTGGCCAGACAGGCTATTCGTCAATTTGGTCGAACAACCGTTGAAACGCGTTTTGGGGGCGCTCAAGAACTCGCGTGGATTGGTGTATCTTTGGCGTGACCTGAACTGGAGGCTTCGGCGGTAGATTCTGCATCCGCCGCACTGATGCGAGGGAAAGGACCGCCTCTTTCGCACAGAATCATTGCCTGAGACGCAGACGCCCTCCTCCAGCCTTTGGGGAGTGAACCGCTCCTCAAAGGCTGAAGCCAATTAGCCGCAGGCTGCCCAGGACGCATCGCTGGTGGCCCTAGTCGTGCGGACACCGCAACTACCGTTCCGCCGGTCAGCCGCGCTGCAGAATTGCGCACCGTGTCCTCACTGCCGCGCCGCCAGTCTCGCTTCGGCCTGGAGTGGACACCCCTGCCCTGCCCCCCTACCACTTTTGCCATTCGACCTGACCGCGCATGAAGGACCGCCGCACGATGCTATCCTCTCTGCGTCGCCTCTGGCGCAAACGCGGACCGCCACCGGCTTCCCCGCCGCCCCCTGGGCCCGATCCCACGCACCGGATATACGCGGTGGGAGATGTCCATGGCAGGCATGACCTGCTTGAGGCAATGCTATGGAAAATCAAGCGGGACGCCCGCGCCCAAGCCGACGAGCGCCAGCCAATCCTCGTCTTTCTCGGCGATCTGGTGGATCGCGGTGACAACAGTCGCGAGGTGCTCGACCAAGTGATCGCTGCCTGGCTCTCCTGGCCGCGCACGATCGTTCTGCGTGGCAACCATGAGGACGCACTGCTATCCTTCCTGGACGCGCCGGAGCAAGGCGAAGCCTGGCTCAACTATGGCGGAAGGCAGACGTTCGGCAGCTATGGCATCCCGGTGCCGTCAGACATGCCAAGCGCGGACGAGTTGCACGCCGCCGCCGCCGCACTCGCCCGCGCCATGCAGCATCACGCCGACTTCCTGCGCAAGACCGAAACGCACTTCGTCTCGGGCCATGTCGTGCTGTCCCATGCAGGTCTCGACCCGGCACTGCCGCTCGTTGGACAGCCTAGCGAAGCGATGATCTGGGGCCGCTCGGGCTTTCTCGACATCGGCCCGCCTCCGGGCCTACGCGCCGTCCACGGCCATTGGGACGCGCCGTCCCCCGTCGTCACCCGACATCGCATCTGCGTTGACACCGGCGCCTATTACACTGGTCGCCTCACAGCCGTACGCCTTGACGCCGAAACCGAAGTTCTCTCAGTGGACGCGCTTGACCTTTAATGGTCCGCCTAACGACGATCTACCCCTGTCCCGACCCGCTTTGCCGGCCTTGCAGATTCTGCAAGAGTGGGGCCCCTCTCATTCCCCAAACTGACCCCGCCGACGAAGCCAGGCCTTGAGAGCGTCCTCTAGGCCGTCGTCGACGCCGGGCCCGCTTAGCGTGAGACCGTCGGGACCATGGCGAACATAGACGTGCGCAGCTTCAGGCACTCCAGTCCCATCGTGTGCCGTCACCGACCCGGGGCGCGAGGCATCGCGCGGTGACAGGATGGTCGCCACCGTCGCAGCCAGGAGCGCAGTCTCGGCCTCTGGGCTGTCGGGAGCACGGTCGGCCAGAGCTGCATTCAACGTTGCGGCGGCGCCGTCAACTTCCAGCGCCTTGGCAAGGTCGAGCCCTGCCCGCTCGGTCAGCGCCTCGGGGAAGCGCAGCGACGTGTCGAGTGCCTCGACGACTGACATCACACTCTTGATCTTCGAGCGTTTCGCGCGCGAGACATTGGCAAAAAGGATCTGAAGTGCCGCGCGGGGGGTGTCGAACACGCCGACCTCCAGCGCTTTCACCACGATCCGGGCGCGCTCGTAATAGCTGAGCCCGAGACGGATCTCGTTCTCCTCGACCATCGACAGATAGGCCTCGGGCGCGTTATCGGGACTGCGGACTATCGCAGCCACGGTGGCAAAGCGTGGATCTTCCGCGGCGAGCCGACGTAGAGCGGTCAGCCGGCGCCAGCCCGAGATCAGGCCATAGCGCGGGGCCGCCGCTTCGCCGAGGTCGACCACCTCGATGGCGCTACGCTGGCCCCTGGTTCGCAGACTCGCCACAAGGTCGTCGAGTTCGGGGGTATCGGCGGAGATCCGATCGCGCACGAGATAGCTCTCGTCCACCGCATCGAGGGGCAAGGGCAGGGCCAGCCGTCCCTCGGTGCGGGCGGTCACCAGCGCTTCGGTCACTTCATCGAGCGCAGCAGCAGCGGCGCTGTCGCCGGCCACCTGGGCGATCGGTGCGCGCGGGCCACTTGCGTTCTGTACCCGGGTGACGCCCAAAGGAAAGGCTGTCTTCTCGTGCGCGATCCCGGCCGCAGAAGCGGCGGTTGGTGTGCCAACAAAGCCAGACTCGGGCGGGGTAAGGCGTTTACGCTTGGCCATGGGATGCTCCGGATTGCAATGGCTCAGTGGGCAGGGCAGCGGTGAACGCCTAAGCAGGAAACACGGCGAGACATTTCAGACATCGAGACAGACGTTTCGTATGCGAAACAATATATCAGCATTGCTGTCTCAATGTTTCGCATGCGAAACGTCCGATGGCGGGTAGGGAAGACGGCACTCATGCCGCACTCTCGGCGACACCTGCCCCAGGGCTGGCCGCAGCCAACTCTTCGCGGCGCCAGGCGCCGACCAGCAACCGCTTCAACATAGCATAGGTCGCGTCGAAGGTTTCGCGCCCTCGGACATAGGTCTCGCGGTTGAAGTCGCGATAGTCGGCCTCGTAGATGCCTGAGACCTGCTCGCCTGCCTGTCCGATCAGAGCGGTGAACTCCTGCCTGTGAGGTGAAAGAACAGGGCCGAGGTAGGCCTGCATCAGCGCTGCGAACTCACCCTGCTGCCCACTGTCGTAGCGGGTGACCACAGCGCGAACCGCGTCCCACTGGAATGCCAGTTCGGTGCGCCCCAGCGCCCGGGCGGCTAGGTTCTCGCCCTCCTCGATCGATTGGAAGGTGGAATGCAGCATGTCGAAAAAGCGGCCAGTGCTGTCGAATTCCAGGAAGGACGCGCCAAGCGGCACCAGCACGATATCCGCCGCTGCAAGCCCGTTGATCGTCAGATAGCCAAGGGCAGGGGGGGTATCGAGGATAACGAGGTCATAGCTGTCGAGCGCACCGTCCTCGACCAGGATGTCGGTTAGCGCATCCCAGAGCTTCCATGACCGCGATTGCATCCGCCACACCGGGATCTGAAATTCCGACCAGTAGAGGTTCAATTGCGCTCCGATAAGGTCAATATTCGGCCAGTGCGTTGGCCGCGCGAGCGCCTCGGTGCGGACTTCCAGCGCCTCGGCCAGCGTGTCGTCCATCGGGATCGGCGCCTCACCCCGGTCGAGCCGACTCTGGTTCTCGCGCCGCAGATGTGCGGCGTAGTGCCGAGCCAACAGAGGAAAGATCGTGTCCCATTCGTCAGCGACCCGACCGCCGAAGATCGAGGTCATCGAACCCTGGCTGTCGAGATCGATGACCAGCACGCGGTAACCGTCGAGGGCAGCCGACATCGCCAGATGCGCCGCGGTTGATGTCTTGCCAACGCCACCCTTGAAGTTGGCCACAGCGACGACCTTGGCGGGCAAGCCCACGGGTCGGTAGGGTCGGTATTCCTTGGCCTTCGAGCCTTGGGTCGCGAAATGGGCACGTAGCCGCAGCACCTCGTCGAGTGTGAACCACTTGGCGCCACCCTCTGTCTCGGTCCTGCCTTGGGGAAGGTCGGGGTTGGCCTTAAGCACTCTGCGGAAATGGGGCGGCGCGACAGAGATCAGGTAGCGGGTGATCTCCCACGTTGAAAACAGGCGCAGATGTTTCGCATCTCGTCCTTCGAGCCCGCGCGAGGCGAGGTCCTGCCGGCCCCGGGTGCAAGCCTCGGCAATGTCAGCGAACCGGGCGGTTGTGATCTCCGTGCCCAGATCGGCTGCGGCCTGATCAGGATCGATCTGGAGATAGGGGGGAAGGTTGCTCTCCTTGGAGGCGCTACGCGCCGGCACGGACTTCGAGGGGGGTGGTGCCATGGATGTCTTGTCCTGCTCGCTCGACGCTTGGGAGGCCGGTAGTCTCCGGCTTTGTGGTGGTGGCAGCCGGGGCGCAAATCGCTCCGTGTGCTACCTATGTAGCAATGTAATGCGATTCGCAGCATATCAAAGCAAAACCCGAGCCTCCCAGCGTTTTTCTGAGCAAGATCAGTGGTTCCTGATCTGTATTTGGTGGGTCGGAGTGGAGTGCTTGAAGAAATTCGCAGTGTTATTTCCGTGTTACTTTATGTTAAAGAGACTGACCGTGTCGTATACTCCTTTGATTATGTAAGGGTTTTGACGGTCTTCTTGGGCACGTGTGATTCCGAACCCCCGAAGAAGTGGGACGAAAAGGGGGGTGAAGCGACTCCGAACCCCCGATGGAAGGTCCTAGCGTCGCCCTGTGGAAAACTCTATGTTGGTGGTCATGAAACCACGAAAGATCCCGGGGCACATCCGGGCGGGTGGGGGCGAGCAGTGAAAGGATCCGGCATGGGTCAGACACCGGGGTCGGGCCCGTGACAGTGCGGTCGCGTGGATCGGGTGCGGCCATGTCAAGCGGGGCAGGGGGGTCGGGCGGTCTTGCACCCACGCGGCATCGTCAGATGGATTTTTTTCTGTGCGATGTGTTCGACGCGATCCCCAAGGATGACATGGCGTCAATGGAACATCCTCTGTTTTCACTTGCCACCCGGCCTGACCGGCGCATCCTGCGCTACGAACATCGGGGCGTGGTGATCGAGGTGACGCCTTCGGTGAAGGGTCTCGCCACGATCCACGACAAGGACATCCTGATCTTCTGTATCTCGCAGTTGATGGCGGCGTTGAACGCGGGCCGGGTGGCAAGCCGGACGCTGACACTGCGCGCTCATGACCTGTTGGTGGCCACCAACCGCGAGACGAGCGGGGATGCTTATCGCCGTCTCCGGGAAGCGTTCGAACGCCTTGCCGGCACCCGCGTTACCACGAACATTGCCACCGCCGAGACCGAGACGACCACGGGCTTCGGCCTGATCGAAGCCTGGGAGATCGTGCGCAGGACCCGGGGAGGGCGTATGGTGTCGGTCTCGGTGACGCTCTCGGAGTGGCTCTATCGGGCAGTGCTGTCGAAGTCGGTACTGACATTGTCGCGCGATTATTTCCGGCTGCGCAAACCGCTCGAGCGGCGGATCTACGAGATCGCGCGCAAGCATTGCGGCCGCCAGGACAGCTGGCGGATCTCTCTCGACACTTTGCTGAAGAAGTCGGGGTCCGGTTCGCCTCGGCGGGTCTTTCGGCGGATGGTGCGCGACATGATCGCAACGAACCACCTGCCAGACTATACGCTCTCCGAGGAGCCAGGCGACATGATCCGCGTCCGGCCTCGGCTGGAGATAGGCGCCGGGGAAGGGCCGGTCTTGTCGCCCGAGGCGTTCGATGCCGCCCGGGCGCTGGCCCCTGGTGCCGACGTATACGCTCTAGAGGCCGATTGGCGTGCCTATTGGGTCCGCTCCGGACGGCCGCGGCTGCGCTCTGCTGACCGTGCGTTCCTGGGCTTCGTCAGGGGCGCAGTCAGGGCGACGGGGCGGTAATCAAGAGCGACGCCAGCGCTGGACGGGCAGGGGGCGGCGACCGATGTTGTTGCCCGGGCACTTCCCGCCGCTGCAGCGGCGCTTCGCCTGCGGCCTCTTTCGTGTGTCCGGGCGGACCGGGGGCCCGTGGTCCGGGGGGGCATAGAGGCGAGCGGGGCCTTGTTCACGGGATGGTGGAAGATGCGACTAGGGGGTGAGAGTGCGCCGGACGGTGGAGGGTTCGGCGAACGGTGGAACCTTCACTGTTGCGTGGACGTGGACGCTTTGGGTCCTTCCTGGGGATAGTGGGTTTCCGCGGGGGGCGCAGAGCGCGGCATTCAAGAGATTTGCTCTCTGCTATACGAGCACCCGTAGAATTCGCGCGTGACTGCCTGTGGTGACGAAGCAATCCTCTTACCCTGGCTCCAAGCATATAATTTCTTTAGGGAAATCAGATTTTCAATTCGGATTCAGATGTTTGGGCCATCCTCAAGCTCCACCGTCCGTGGTGAGCCTTACGCCCACGCCATCACTGATCTGACCCAGTTCGCCGACGTCTGAGTTCGATTGAAGGCGTCGGCAGTACGGAAGATAACTGTTCCTCAGGCGGCCCCGCGAAAGGCAATGCGCGGCTTAGCCCAGCCCGGTGGTCCCGAGAGCGCAATCTGCGCCTCTCCGCAGGACAGTGCCCGCATACCCGCGTCCTCCGGCTGACCGGAGAGGAACGGCAGGCCGCCGGCCATAACGAGGTTGGCCCGATCAGTGCCGATGGCGAACAGCAGCGCTGGCCCCAAGAGCCGTACGCCTGGCTGGGTCTCTAGATCCCCTGCACGCACCAGCGCTTCGGTTTCCGAGAACAGCGCGTCGAGCGCGAGGCCCTCAAAGCCGATCCATGAATCACCCCCCACGAGGACCGGTGCGGCGGGCCCGTCATCACCGAAGAAGCCTGGCGAGATCACGATCGCCCGGGCTGCCAAGCAAATGCGAAATTCCTGGATGCGGCGGGGGCCGTCTTCGGTGATGACCGTGTGGCCGGTCGACAACTCCTGCACCGGGCGTGGGCCCTCCGGCGTCTCGATCAGCGTGCCGGCGCCGAAACCGAACCCGCCCCGCGGCGCCGCACGTCCTGCCTCCATGCGAGTCGACAGGACCCAAAGAGTGGTGTCCCGTGGGGGCACGGCGCCTTCGAAGAGGGCCAATGCCGGGCTCCGTGCCGTTTGCGGCAAGAGGCTGACTGACCAGGTGCGCTCGCCATCCGTGACGACAAAGGCATCGCGGAGTAGACTCGCGGGCTCGACCGCGTGTCCGTCCTGCCGTTCGAATGGGGTAGGAGTCGAGACGACAGGTATAGGAGCCGCAGGTGCGGTTGCCCCAGAGTGCGAAGGCATGCCGTGAAAAACGAAAGCGTCGGCGATCGTCGTCAAATCGAACGGCTGTTGGGTCTCCGATCTGGCCATTGCCTCGGACGTATTCCCGTGGGTGATCTCTCGTACAGATCCGGAGTGAATGCCGGATCGTGCCTCGGAGTACTCTTCGACCGGGGGCCTTGCGCGAACGGTTTCCGATGCTTGCCGCCCGACGTTCCGCAGCCGTAGAAGTCGTGCCGCTCGGCGCTCGGCGCTTTGGTGCAGGGCGGCACGGCCGATTGCGCCTTCGAGGCGAAGGGGTCCGTCCGGCGCGTCGAGGCGCCACAATGCGCCATGCCATGACCATGAGGTACCGACCTGCACTTGCAATTGGTCTTCCGGCACAGCGCGCTTTCCGTTAACGGAGACTTGGCCCCATGCGCACGCAAATAGCGAGTTTCCAGCGCCAGGCTCCGGAATAGTGGCCAGTCCCCACATGTCGCCCATTACCTCTACCACTCAATGGCTGTCGACGGTAACATCAGCCAGGTGGCGAGGACAGCTGCGGAATATTTTACATAACATCTCTTATCGGGCTCCGCATCCGTAAGGGGCACACCCTAGGCAGACTGCAACGAGATAACCATACGCCCCCTAGCTTGCACTGTCGCGCACGCGCAGTCGGATCCGGGGTTTGACCGTTTCGTCGTAGAATGCCGCAAGCCGTGCGCTGAAAGCGGCATGGCTGAACGCGGCGGCGACTCTGGCCTTGGCCCGAACGGCTAGTGCCTCGGCCGCCGCAGGATCGCCCGTCAGCCGTAGCAGCCCTTCGGCCATGGCGGCGGGGTCCGGCGCGACGAGTTCGGCAATCTCTGGCCCGATCACCTGGGTATGGGTCGACAGGTCGGTGGCCAGAAGCGGCCGCCCGCTGTCGAGATAGGAATAGACTTTCATCGGAGTATTGACGCCTTTGAGCCTGGGCGAGACGACGATGTCGGCCGTTCCGAGATAGGCGCGGAGGGCCGAGATTGGCCGCGGCCCAAGGAAGTGTGTGACCTCGCCTATCCCCAGCGCGGCGGCCTTTTCCTTGTAGCGGGCAATATCGTCCGAGGAACCGCCGATGACGACCAGGTGCATCTGGCGTTGGGGTAGCGCAAGGGCAAGCCCTTCCATCAAAAGATCGATCCCCTGATAGTGCTCAAGATTGCCCACATACATCGCCACCGGCGCGTCCTTTCGGGCGTCGGAGGTATCGACCTCTTCTTGGGTGATGAGCGCGCCGTCGAGCAGGCTCACATCTGTAAGGGTGGAGACGGGCAGGCCAGGAACTGCATCGCGGACGATTTCTTCCAGCGCCGGGCAGCAGGTCAGCGCGGCGACCGCATGGCGCAGCGCGCCCCGTTCGGTGGCGTTGAGGAGTGACCGGGCCGGTCGGGGCAGCGTGTATTTCTCGGCGATCTGCTGGGGGATCGAGGAGTCGAGATCGAACACATAAGGCGTACGGAACACGGGTTTCAGCCAGCGCGCGAGATAGGCCATTTCCTCGACGGCGTGGATCACGTCGTAGCGACGCCGGATCAGCCGGCCGATAACCATTCCTGCCATCAGAACATCCGCCACCGCCTTTTTGCCCGAGAACCCGGGTCGGATGCCGCGCAAAATGCGAAGATCGGGTACTCGCGCGATGTGCACGCCCTCGATGGCGATCTCCTCACCCTCGGCAAACGTGATCACATCGATCTCATGACCCTTCGCGGACAGGGCTTCGAGCAACATCCGCACAGCAATAGGGGTGCCGCGCAGCGCAAAGAACGGCTGCGGAGCCAGAACGAGGATACGCATCACCCACTCTACCAGAACTTGGATCGCACTCGCGCGCATTAGATCCGGTGTTCGACTTGTGCGGTCAAGGCTAAAGCGGAGCAGGCACCGGAAGCAGGCAGCGTATGACTGTCAAAAATTGGCTTTGCCTCGACAATCCTGGCCAAAAACCGGGCATTCTCCGCCGGCGGTGCTGAATTGCTATCAAGGAAATCTCGGGGCTGGATAGGGTCCGGCAGACCACCATAAAGCGGCGAGGCAATCGCCATGATCGGAGCGTGGTGCCCTCCGGCATTACCGATCAAATTGGCGACGACGCCCTTTCCCTCGAAAGGATGCCGCACGGAAGAACGGTCGGAGCGAATCCATGTCCTCCGAACCAACTTATCTCGTCACCGGCGCGGCCGGGTTTGTCGGCAGCCATGTCGTTCGCCATTTCAAGGCGCAGGGACAGCGCGTGCGTGCCATGGTGCGCCGCGAGCCTCAGGCCAAAACGCTTGAGGGACTGGCCGACGAAGTGGTGATCGGCGACCTGACCGATCCCGCAAGTCTCACTGTCGGGGTTCAGGGAGTCGCTGGGATCCACCATGTGGCTAGGTGTTCCGTCCCGGCATCTGGTGGATCGGGTGGACGATGATCGATCTGGCTCTGAAGTCCAGATTCTGCAGATATACTCGTACGGCGTGAGGCCGTTGAGCGTCTTCAAACGACGGGCGTAGTTATATGCATCGAGAAAGTCGGCGAGGTGGCCCCGCAACTGCTCGTGGCTGTCGTAGTGGTACCGTTTGACGGTGGCGTGCTTGATGGTGCGGTGCATGCGCTCGACCTGACCGCCCCTCAGGAAAACGGTCCCCCGGACCGTTTTTTGATCTTCGCGGTTCCACGGGTGGTTCGGATTGGTCAGCCGATGCTCAATGCCGTTCGCTTCACAGAGTTGGAGGGGACCGTGGCCCCAGTGGGGCCGCGTAAGCCCCGGAAACGACAAACCGCATAGGCCGAGAGTAGATCGTGTTTCGGTTCCGCCGCTGCTCGGCGAACTGGATACCGTTATCGGTCAGGATCGTGTGGATCCGATAAGGCACTGCTTCGAGGAGTAGCTCCAAGATCTCCCAAGCGGTCTTCCGGTTCGCTTTCTCGACCAGTTGCGCCACAGCGAACTTGCTAGTTCGGTCAATCGCCACGAAGAGATGGAGCTTGCCCTCGGCGGTCCGGAGCTCAGCAATATCGATATGGAAGTAGCCGATGGGCTCGCCGCTTGAGACGCTGCGTCTTGGGCTTGTCGCCGTCCATGTCCAGAAGGCGAGAGATGCCATGCCGCTGGAGACATCTATGCCAAGAAGAGCGCGTGAGATGCGGGATCGCTGGCTGCAAGGCATAGAGGCAGTCATCGAGCGGGAGCAGCGTGTGGCGGCGAAACGCGACGACGATAGCCTCTTCATCCTCGCTGAGAACTGTTGAGCGAGGCTCCCTTGGTCCGGTCTTACGGTCCTCGACCGTCTGCCGCTTCCGCCACTTCGCCACTGTCTTGGGCGTTCGAAGCTTGCGATCGCTGTATTGCTGCTCTGACGGCGTGCGTTCGGCATCGGCCTCGGACCGATGGCGGCTTCGATGCCTCACCGTGGCGCAGCCGTGACGTATCTGTCCCATAGGGCGTCCTTCCATTCCAACAAATGGATCGCACCATCAAACCTTGGGATCAAACAGTTCGCCCGGCAATGATCGGCGAGCGGGTGACATACCAGGATGCCGCTATGAGTGGTCTCGGACCCCAGGAGTACGAGAAGGGCATCAGTATTCGTCGGCTCGTGCCGAAGACCGCAGCTTTCAGCCTTCGCCTGCCATTCGTTCCAAATGTGGCCTTGCGTCAAAGCTATGCCGACAATGCGCACCCGCTCGCAGTACCGTTGTCAAGGGCCACACTACGGCCACAAGTCGACCTTGCTCGTACCTCACACGTGCCCCAGTCCGAACCTGTTTCAGCCATAAGACCTTAATGTGACGAGTCGGCCCTCTTTCGGTTGGTGGTTCGTCAGAACGACACGGACAATGGCTGAATTGTAACCTCTATGAGGAAGTCACACGTTCATCGGCGCAAGTCTGTGCGACTAGGCAGAAAATGCCTCGTCTTTGCAGACGGCTGCGCGAAGTTACGCCGAATTATGCCATGTTTGAAAGATTGCACTAACACGCATGCGATAAGTGATCCAGACAACGGCTTAGGACACCACTCAGCCGTGCGCTCAGCGTCCCTGACTGAGCAAGGACAGAACGAAATAGGACGGATGCGAGACGTTCATTCCCTTCTTGGGGATAGGATAGCTCTGTGCTGAGAAACGGAGAGCGTAGGAATGGGCCTCATAGGCAGTGATCTGGACCATGTGTTCAGTGGTCCAGACACTTCGGCTGAAGCGATCGAGACCACAGGTTCTTCTAGTGTGGATAGCTTCGCCAATAATTCAGCAGACAGCAGCACACGGAAATCTGCAAGCCAGTCGGAGCAACTGCTTCCCACGGATCCTCTACTCGGTACGGAGGAGGCCAGTGCGGTTGTGTCGGCGGCTAGCGAGTATCCGGAAGACGACAATTCTTGCGAACAGCTCGATATAGGCAGAGTTGGCGACGGAGTCACCGCCGCTTCGTCGTCTTCGACTGATGCTGAAGAAGCAAAGCCGGACGCGTTTGGTATGGTGTTGGCAGCAATAGATTCAGCCGCCGACGAAGATGCAGCCCCCAGCAATGCCTCGATGCAACGACGTGGCGGGAGCGACGCCGACCATCTTGCCGGTGGTTTGGGCGACGATACGCTTATCGGCAACCTAGGAAATGACACTCTTGAGGGCCACGAAGGCCACGACATCCTAAGGGGCGGATTGGGCAATGATGATCTTTACGGCGGGGACGGGGGAGACCGGCTGAACGGTGGAGACGGCCACGACCGGTTAAAGGGGCATGCAGGCCGCGACACTCTGAGCGGAGGCGACGGCGACGATACTTTGAAGGGCGGAAAGAGTGCTGATCGGTTGAAGGGGGGTGACGGCAACGACCGATTGGTTGGCGGCAGCGGTCCAGACAATATGGACGGAGGAGACGGGGACGATATCTTGGTGGGGGGATCCGGCGCCGACACTATGGCGGGCGGCGCAGGCTCGGATCGCTACCGCTTCCTCGAGGCCGATCTCGATAGCTCCACAAACACTGTAAGCGACTTTTCTCGGGGTGAGGGAGACAGTGTCGATGTAAGAAACATTGCGGTAGCGTTCGGCTGGAGTGAGAGCGAGACACGCGACAACCTGGCTCTGGAGGAGACTGGTGCTGGGGTTGAACTTCGGATCACGACTCCGGGTCACTCGCAGGTCCTAGCTGTTTTTTCCGATCTTGACCTCAGTGACATCGGTTTCGCCGATATCATGGGCGCCGCAGATGAAAGCGACGCCGCGCAGCACCCAGTGGAAGTCTCGATGCGGATCGAGGCGGAGTCCATGTCGCTAGAGAACTACGAAGAAGAGAGCACATCTCAAGGATCATCTGACGCCGTAGCAAAGATCGTCTCGAAGGATGTCGGCGTCGGCAAAGCATCGACTTCCTTCGACGGTCCGACTGGGATTTATGATCTTACGCTTGGTTTCATCGACGAGTCCGACGGCGAAGGCATGGTCCAGCTGATGGTCGACGGAGACCAAGTCGGTGAATGGATGCTCGACGCCAACACTAATGAGGTTGTGACAGTCACCGTTGACGACATCGCGATTGAGGCCGGCGATACGGTCGAGATAGTCGGCATGTCTGATAGCGGAGAACGTGCGCGGATAGACTATTTGGAAGTTGCAGGAGTTGGTCTCCCCGGCGCTTCCAACTCTGATACTGATACTGATACTGATACTGATACTGATTCGGGCTCGGAAGGTGACCTCGGAAAGACCCTCGGCACTACGAATGTGAAGCTCTACGCCCCTGAAGGTGAGTGGACGCTGGCAAATCCGTCTATTAGCGGTAACCCCTTCGATCTGGAAGCGACTGTAACGTTTACGCATACGGCGACCGGCGAGACGCTCAAAACGGGCATGTTCTACACCGGCGACGGGGAGTACGCGTTCCGCTTCACGGGCGTAAAGACCGGCGAATGGACTTTCGAGACAAGCTCCTCAGACTTCGATCTAGACGGGTTCACTGGCGTCGTGAATGTGGCGCCAGACGCCAAGGCGCGCGGCTTCGTGGTCTCATCAGAGGCGAAGTTCGCACAACAGATTGGCGACGGAAGTCTGGACGCCCTGTTGCCAAATCTTGTGATGATCGATCCCGATCTGAGCAAGTACGCTGACGATCCCGATAAAATCGATGACCTTATTGACGTGTTCATTAACCAACACGGCTTCACGGGCTTCCACATCCCGAACATTGGGGGCCAGTTCTTCGATCTTGACAACACCGCCGGAGAGGCTGGAAGCGCGATTGGCAAAGCAAGGACCAACCCGGATCCCGAGACTTTTGCTGTCCTAGAAAAGATCATAGTGGCCACACACGAAGCTGGCGGGATCGTGCATTTCTGGCCATGGGGTGACTCACAACGCGGACAATCTCCCGACCAACTGCCGGACGGCGAACTCGGCGACGAGCACTTGCGCTTGCTCGAGTACATAGCTGATCGCCTCGGCCCCATCCCCGGCTGGACTATGGGATACGGCTTCGACACAAATGAGTGGACTTCGGCGTCGAAAGCAGAAGATCGCACCGAGTATTTCGAAGCGCAGACTGACTATGAGCACCTGCTCGCTGTGCGTTCGCCCGGCCCAAACGACGGAACGGACCACAGTTTCGACATCGAGTGGCATAAGGAGCAGGGCTTCGCTGACTTTGAGCACCACGCCCCGACCTACGAGGTCTATGTCGCTGCACTGGAAGCTTCTAAAGGCTTGGCTGTGCAAAGCGGAGACAGATTTCGCGTTCGTGGTGACGAAGGCTATCCGGACAAGGACTACACGGAGGCCGAGACCGTGGACGGGCTCTGGATCTCCACCATGGCTGGCGGCGTATCGAACATCTGGGGCAACTTGACGAATCCGAGTAATGGCGAAGTCACGCGATCTGGTAACTTCGGCTCGTTCTCATATTCGGACGAAACCATACGTGAGATTTCGACCTGGAACGAGTTTATGCTTGTTCAGGATCGTTTCGCACTCGATGCGGTGCGAGCTAACAACCTGACTGGTGGCACCTCCAACGGTCAATACGCGCTGCTCTCGGAAGAGGACAGCAGTCTCATCATCTATGCGGAGGACACCGACACAGTACGCCTCAATCTCGCGGCTTTGGCCAACGACGTCGACTGGCTGGATGGTGCGCAAATCATCGCTGTCGACACGGAGAGAGCCTATTCCGAGATCGTACTCGACAGCGTCAGCCTAACGAACCAGACCTTAGATCTTGGCCGGACGAGTGATTGGGCGCTCTATCTCGTCCCTGACGACATGATGTGATAGATATTGGCGGCTGTCCCACTTCCCACTAAGGTCCATCTTCGCGTTTATTGGTCACGTGGGATATGAGGAACTTCCCAGGTCTACGGATCGTCGGCCCTTGCGGCCCGCCGCCAGCCAAGGACAAGCACGACTAGCAGCCACAACAGGACGAGCCCAGAGAGCGTGTAGAAGCTTCCAGGAAGGAAGAACCACGCGAGGGCGATCAGGCTGAGCGCGGGCACAGCCCTACTTAACAAGAATCTCATCATAATGCTCCAACTTGGGGTCTAGTCAGAGGCTGGGCGCTGCGCTTGGGATTGTGCGATCAGGGCGGTGGCGAGGGCCTCTGTTTGGCTTAGCATCCATCCTTCGACGAGGACTACGGACCCTTCCCCAAAATCCTCCCTAATCCGCGCCTCGAGGTCCTTGACCAAGTGTTTGCGCTTAGTGGAAGTGTCCAACCAGATGGCTTGTTCGAGACGGGATATCAGTGCGGTGGCGATATCGCCGGTGTGTTGGGGTGCAAGTCCTGCACCTACAACTTGGCTTCCAATGGCCATGGCATCTTCGCGTGCAAAGCAGCGCGTGATGTTGAATCTGAGGACGTCCGTTGGCGTTTTTGCTGATACGACACCAGCGGGAAGAATGCCGACGGCACAGGCACCAGCAGCGAACTGCAACACGCCGCGACGGCTGCACTTCCCTTCGGTTACATTGGGGAGAATAGCGCCCATTCTCACTCTCCTTCTTCCGACAAGCGCTGCGAGAGATGATCCGATAGACGCAAGGACAGTGCAACGATCGACAGGGTTGGCGTAGCATGGCCTTGGGTCGGAAACACCGAACTGCTTGCGATGTACAAGTTCGAGATGCCGTGAACGCGGCAATCGGCGTCGACAACCCCCTTCTTTGGGTCGGCCGACATACGAGTGGTTCCGGTATGGTGTTTGCCGTGCGTCGTAGGAAACGGCCAATCATAGTCATCCTTGAGAAGCGCCGACCAGACACGACCGTAACCCAGCCGCCCTAGCTCTTGCGCAAGAATCTCCGTTGCCCGCCGATTGGCGATGAGATCGGCTTCTGTCAGCCGCCAATCGAGGGCAACACGGTGCTGTCCGAAGAAGTCGTCCCGCTCGTCGATGAGGTACACACGGCTGTCTGGATTTGGAATGCTCTCCACCGAAAGCCATGGTTCGATCCAGCTACGGCGGACAATATCGATGTTTCGCCGCGATATGGTTCGAAAGGCTTCGTTCGTAACGCCGTCGAGATCGGTGATCATGTTCCGCATGTGCCAACCGAAGTCGTCCGGCAATTCGCTTTGTTGCAGCGATCTCTTCAACCTTTTTGCGGCAACCTGCCCCGGTGAGCCAGACTCCTGAAGGAAGAAAATGAAGCGGAAGTTCGGAAGCTGTTCTGCATACAGCAACTCCCTTGTGGCCTGGATTGCGCCACGGAAGTAGCCGTCGTTGGCGAAGTGCGATTCGGTGTAGAGAGAGAACTCCTCTTGCCGCGTCGGGATCATCGCTTGCAGCGCCGGGCGGATCGAGACGTGATCCATGTAGAAGCGGCCGACGAGGTCATTCTGATTGCCTAAGCCTTGTGTCGCCACTGCGTTGGACAGAAGAAGCAGCCGCGCGACTTCTATGCCGCCTTGTGCCAAAATGAAGTGGCGCGCTCGCACTTCAAATCTTGGCCCGTCTATGCCAGCGGCACGGACGGCGGTCACGCGCGAGGCGGTATAGTCGGTCTGGATCTCCAGGGCGGTTGCATTAAGGTAGACTGAGACGTTGTCTGCACGTTTGAGCACATCGTAGTAGACGTTGCCGAATGTCGTCGGTGGGCTCTCGGCGAAAAGAAAGTTGGCAAAAGTCGCAGGATCAAACGCAATCGGTTGAGCTTCGATTGCCTGAAAGTTTGCTTCGGCATCATACGCGGTCTCGCTCGGGGTTTCGACCATCTTCTGTGCCCGAAGATAGTAGGGGTCGAGATCGGAACGGGAAATTGGCCAGCCGGAATAGGGAACGCCTTCGCGCGCCTCGAAGTCGATTGGATCGAGCCGCATGCAGTTTCCCGCCCAGTGATTGCTCGAACCGCCCAGCATGCGGAGCCGCGCTTCATCAAGCGGGGTCGCATCAAATCCGACATTGGGGCCTGAATAGAGTGACTGCGCCCGTTCATCGAAGCCATCGAAACCACTTTCCAGTACCACAACGCGAATTCCGGTGCCAGCAAGCTCGTGGGACATTGAAATGCCGGCCGCGCCTGCACCGACGATGCAAAGATCGGCGTCTAAGACCTCGCCCTCGGACAGGGAACCAGATTGAAGAATCACAACTTACATCCGTCCTACATTGCGTTTCAGTAGTGCTCGGGTCTGTCGCGCTGAAACCTAGGGCAGCGGACGGGAAGGGTTCAACGTCTTTCGCCGATCTGGCGCGCTGGAATGCCTCCGAAGATTGCGTTGGCCGGTACATCGCTTGTCACCACGGCGCCGGCGCCCAAGATCGCACCGTCCCCGACCGTCACACCATCAAGGACCCTCACTCCCGCTCCGACCCAAACATCTGAACCCAAGCGGACGGGCCCCCTTGTCTTGAGGCCCTGTGTGACCATCGGACCCTTCCCCAACTCCGTTCGGTAGCGGCCGCCGCCGAAGTAGCATTGACCGGCGACAATTGCGTGATCGCCGATCTCGATTCCAGACACAGCCGACAAGGTGGTCTGGCTGCCGATTGAGCCATAGGCGCCGACTCGGAGGTACCCCTGCTTAACAACCAGGAGAACATCGCGGGCAAGAAGCGTGCCGTCTCCGATCCTGAAACCGTCCGGGTCAGCAGCACCACGGGCATCGAGAGTGCAGTTATCGTCGATCGCCACATGGTTGCCGATTGCTATCCGTCCAGGGCATCGGAGCGAGAGATTGCGGCCGAAGTTGACGCCCTTTCCAATCTCCGCAAAAAGCCCCGGGAAGAGCACCTTTCGGGCGGCGTAACCGAGCGCCCCTGGAACGCAGTTTGCAAGGAGCATAGCCGCTTCGTACCGCGCAAGACGGCCTAGGCCAGGTGCGCCAACGAAGAACGTTTGATACTTCTTGAGGGCCGATCTGTCGCCGGACAGCGCCTCGATCACTTGGTCCTTGGCCGGGGTGTTTGCTGGTGCGGTCGTCGACCCAATGCGTGCTTGGCGGTTAATGGTCATGGTCGCATCAGCCTCCGAGTCCCGAGATCGCGAAGCCGCCACGCGACGTCGCGGCCAATATAGACAAAGCCTCGGGCGTTCTTGGCAAGACCAAGCAGGCGTTGCGCTGGGAACTCGACCCATTTCGCCAAAGAGAGTTCGGCTGTGTTTGTTGTGCCCGTACCGGGCGACGAGGCGTAGCCGCGACGCTCCATCGCATCGCCGGCAATCGTCTCAATCAATCGACCTTCGCGAGGGGCTAAACCGATGCTCCACTGTCCGATGCTTTGATCAGAGATCGGAGTCTGCAGCTTCCGCTGGTTGCGGCTGTCCGTTTTCCAGACGTGACCGGATTGATGGAACGAAAGTTGCCCTATCTCGAAGTTTTCGCCAAGAAACGCCATGAGTTCTTGAAGCGTGTCCTCGGGTGCGGTCACGAGGCTCTCGTAGCGGAGGTCGAAAACCCGTGATGGCGGCAGGCTTTCTCTGACGGCTTCGCAGGCTTCGACATACTTTACCCAGGCACGCGCGAACGGGAGGACATGGTTTCCGCCGAACCGCGCCCGCTTCCAGGACAGTGCGACGTCTCGAGGATCCCTCTCGATGATGACTACAAGCGCATCCGCCCATTCTCGAAGAACGTCTGCATGGAGTAGCGTATGATGCGGTGTCTTCTCGCCCCAGCGTTGCTTGTCCTCGATCTCTGCGGCCCAATCCATGAAGGCACGCGCGACAGCGCCGAAGCCAGGACCCTGGACATGGGCAAGAACGGCCTTCGCATCAGGAAGCGGCGTCCAGTCACGAACGACGCCGAAGGCAATGATATCGCCAACTAGCCGTCGCTGGGCGTCTGTGCTCGATAGGTCACCGTAGCTCTGCGCTCGCTTCATCCACTGGTTGAAGAGATGCGACTCGAACGGAATGGCGATCCGCGAATGAGCGTTGAGCAGTCGGCTGAGAAGCGACGTGCCTGAACGCGGCGCACCGAAGATCAAGATCGGTCGCGCGTTTCTCGGGGTGTCGTCAGGCTGCCTTCCGGTGGTCATCGTTCGGAAAAGCTCTTCGCCGCACCCACGTCCGGTCGTTGCGTATCCCAGCCCGCCATGTGCGCCAGGACCCAGGGGGCGCTGACGACAAGTTGTAGGGCGAATGAGAGGATCCCGACGGACACACTGACCGCGGGCGGGATGCCTATGCCCTGGAACCCGACAACCAAGACCCATTCCCTGAGCCCTAAGCCGCCGAAAGAAATAGGAGCAATTAGGGCGATCAAGAGGAGAGGTATCATCACGAGCGCATGGTCGAGTGGTACCTGGTAGCCAAACGCTCGGTATAGGAACAGGAACATAAGCGTTCGTGCCAGCGTCATAAGGGTCGAGACTGCGACGGCCGCTGGGAAGCTGCGACGAACAAATCCCGGCTCTCGCAGGCGCTGAAGAAGACCTCGGGTCTTTTCGCGAAGCTTTCCGAACCGCTCGGGCACTAGAGCCGACACGACATCTGGCCCGCTCCTAATCGCAAGGAAAAAAGCCGAAACGCCCGCAGCCAGAACAGCGGCCAATGGAATGGCGGCCGACCAAAATCCCGTTAACGTTGTTGCAAGGACGGCAACAAGGAATGTGCCAAACATCGCTGCGATCCGGTCCAAGAGCAGACTGGAAACGATCTGACCCACTTGCGCATCGCCCGATGCGACCTGGCTGTGGCGCGCAAGGAGCGCGCCGCGCATTATGTCCGGCCCGACTGAGGTCGGGATCAGCGACCCCACTCCGATTCCTGCCGAAACGATCCCGAATAGCCGCCGCAGTCTTGCCCCTCCGCCGGACACCCGTAGGAGAATCATCCATCGCCATGTGATGGCGAGGCGGGCAAGGATAACGGTTGCTGCCGCGAGGGCGAGCCAGACTGGTGAAGCCTGACGGAGATTCATCACAACTGCTTGCCAGTCCACGAAAAAGCTGAGCGCTAATAGCAAGCCTGCGCTTATGGCGGCCTGAATGAGCTTCTTGAGGGACACATCCACGCGTGTAGATCCTCGTAACCACTGTAGGAGCGCTTAACACATACGTTCAAGCCAGTCATGTTCCGGACGCTCGAGGTCCGAGGTTGCCCGGAGGCCCGTTGAGCCGGTGTTGAATTTGCATGCAACGTGGAGTCAGTTCTGTAAGCCTCGTGAGCTTGAGTAGGGCCCGTTCGCCGCAAGCAGAGCCGTGGAAGTCCCTGTCGGAGCCTGATCGACACACTTTATTGCCCGCTGTCTGGACATTTTGCAACTCAGATGGGCGTAGGTGTAGACGACCCGAGCTTGGACCGAGTACGGGAGCAACGGACACACTTCTGGGGTTGGCATATGATCGACAACTCGAAGTTCGCCCTGGTCACAGGAGCGACAGGCTTTACTGGCGGTCACCTAGCCCGCGCGCTTGGGCGAGAGGGTTACCGCGTGCGCGCCCTGGTGCGACGTGCCGGTGCGGCACCTGCGCAGGCGCTCGCGGCGGAGGGGATCGAGATTGTAGAGGGCGATGTGGCGGATGCGGATGCGGTGGACCGTGCCGTTGCCGGCACCAGCCACGCTTTTCACATTGCCGCTGTTTATCGCAGCGCGAACCATCCAGACAGCTACTACTACGCAGTCAACCGCGACTCGGTCGGCCATATACTTGAATCTGCCAAGAAACACGGCGTTGCGCGCATCGTGCATTGCTCGACCTGTGGCGTTCACGGCGATGTGGCCGAAATCCCAGCCACTGAGGACACCGATTTCAACCCTGGAGATGTGTACCAGAAGTCTAAGCTTGCTGGCGAGATGCTGGCGCGCGAAGGGATCGCAGTTGGTGCGCCCGTTTCAATTGTCCGCCCGACGGGCATATACGGGCCCGGTGATACCCGCTTCTTGAAGCTGTTTCGAACGATTGAGAACCGGACCTTCAGGATGGTCGGATCGGGCGAGATTGCCTACCACATGAGCTATATTGACGATCTAGTCAGAGGGATCATCCTGTGCGCAGAGCATCCCGCAGCGATCGGAGAAGCCTTCCTGATTGGGTCCGATAGCTACACTACACTGAACGGCCTCGTGCACGAGATTGCGAAGGTGCTAGAAGTGTCGCCGCGTCGTGGCCACATCCCTGTCGCCCCAGTGATGGCGGCGGCCACCCTATGCGAGTTTGCGTGCAAGCCGCTAGGGATCGACCCGCCGCTCCACCGACGACGGGTCTCGTTCTTCGTCAAGGCGAGGGCTTTTTCTGTAGAGAAGGCAAAGCGCCTCCTTGGCTACGCGCCTCAGGTCACGCTGCCCGACGGGCTCGCCCAGACGGCCGCCTGGTACCGCGAGATGGGCTATCTCCGAGCTACTGGAAAGGACGCCGCGTGAATGCCGACGCTGCCTCCGGGGTAGCCGATATCGGATCAGACCAGGCCGATCTCGATCCTTCAACCGACCGATATGCCCGCAGGTTCGAAGGCCCCGCTGGTGAGTGGTTGTTGTCGCGGCAAACCAAGGCCTTGCGGCGGCTTATCGCCCCTTGGCCGCAGGCGACGGTGCTCGACGTTGGCGGAGGCCACGGGCAAGTTGCAACGCCATTGCTCGAAGATGGACACAAGGTCCGTGTCTTGGCCAGTTCCGAGGTGGCTCTCGGCCAGGTTCGTGCAATGTCGTCTGTCAGCCTTTCGACTGAGGTCGGGCCACTTACCGCGCTAGCCTACTCGGACCAAAGCTTCGATGTTGTGGCGTCGTTTCGGATTCTTGCGCATATCGGTGATTGGCGAGTGCTTCTGAGAGAAATGGCTCGGGTTGCACGACACGCGGTAATTGTCGATTTCCCGATTCCGGGTGGGGCAAACGCCCTTGAGCCGTTGCTCTTCGGTCTAAAGCAGCGGGTCGAGGGCGACACGCGCCGCTTTCAGACCATTACACGCAAAGAGGTTCGCGCTAGTCTTTCTGAAGCAGGACTCGCCGAGTTCAATGCTATTGGACAGTTCGTTTTGCCGATGGTGCTCCATCGAAAGCTCGGACGTCCACGCCTTTCCGGGACGCTAGAGCGTGGGCTCCGCACGACCGGATTGGCCCGGGTAATTGGAACACCCGTAGTTCTATGTGCGAGGCGTACCTCGAGTAAGTGAGCTACTCCTCAATTCTTGGACAAGATTTTGCTTGGGTTAAGCTACTCTCTACTCCTGCTGACGTCCAGTTCACCCGCTACGCTCGCGTAGGTCGCCCCAGCCACCGTCAGACGCGCCACCGCGCCTTTCTTGAACTCCTGCGAAAACCGTCTCCTTGTTCGCTTTGCCATCTCGCCCTCCCAAATCCAGGGTTAATATAATCCCTGGTCCGGTTTCCGGGGGCAGGCTCATGTAGGTGGTGTTCCCGCTCGTTCCCTGGGCGTACGCAGCTAGGTGAGAGGTACTTCGCGAGGCGCGTGGCGCAGGAGCGCCACCGCCCACCACCCGGCTACGACAAGCAACCCAAGATAGGTCATCTTCGCGCGCCAGCGGACGGAATGGACATGGATCTCGGTCACTGCGATCGTCCGGCTGTCGGTGAAAGTGCCGCGAATCGAGGCATGCGTCACATCCTCCGGCACGGCGCCCTTCAGCACCAGTTCAGGGCCCATCGACAGGCGTGCGACGGGCACGCCATTCTGCCAAGAGATAGCGGTGCGGTCGATCTCAATCGGACGGCCCGGGCGGTCGGCGACCTCGCGCAACGTTGCCACATAGTGCAGATCAGCGCGCTCAGCTTGGTCCAGAAAGATCAGTGGTGCGCCGAGATAGAGCAGCGCGAGCCCCGCCGCACCTAGCCACTGTCGCCTGGACAGCGCCATAGGCCGCACTCCGACCGGACGTTCGTGCAAGATCGCCCAGGCCGCATAGCCCACCCCGAGCGCCGTCAGTGCTTGGGTCGGCCAGTCCCCGGGCCAATAGAGACCGAAATTCGACAGCTCCCATGACAGCGGCGCGAAGAGCAACACGCCGTTGGCCCATTTTGTCTGCGTGGCGTCGAGCACCAGGTGGATCGCCGTCCCCACCGCAAGGATCGCAAAAATCGGTCCGGGCCGTCGGGCCAACAGTGCAAGTGCAGCGGCAAGGATCAGCGTGATAAACAAGCTGCTCTGCACGGCCGCGTAGAGCCTCAGATCCAGCCCCGAGACCTCGGGAAGCTGCGCGCGCAGTAGGCGCTGCCCGATCCAGGGCACATCGGGCAGAACGCACCCAGCCCAGATCCATTTCAGATCCGCCCCTGGCATCCCGGCGCGGGTCAGGATCGGCTGCAGGCCGAGATGGGCAAGGGTGTTCGGCATGGGCTCTCTCGTTGGGGTGTCGGCAGCGCCTCACCCGTTCTGCGCGGCAGAACCGTTGATAACAGGAAGGGGTGACACCACAGAGAAGCGGTTGGTTAGAGATTTCTCCGCTGCGACGACAAGAACGCCCCGCTCCGCTTGGCGAACTTCATACCCGGCGGAGGACCTTTTCGACATCGCGACCCTCTCGGTAGACACCCTGGAGCAGATAAAGGGGCCGCTGCTTGGCCTCGATGAAGATCCGCGACAGGTATTCGCCGATTACGCCGAGAGAAACCAACTGAACCCCACCCAGAAACAGAAGCGCCGTCATCAACGAGGCGTAGCCTGGGATATCGCGGCCGAAGATCAAAGTGCGGATGGCGATGTATAGTGCGTAGCCCAATGATACCAACGCGACAACGCCACCGAGATAGGTCCAGATCCGCAACGGCAGAGTTGAGAAACTCACGATGCCGTCCAGCGCGAAGTTCCACAGCCGCCAGTAGTTGAACTTGGTCTCGCCCGCGACCCGTTCAGGCCGTGCATATTCAACGCCGATTGATGGGAATCCAACCCAGGCAAAAAGGCCCTTCATGAATCTGTTGCGTTCCGGCAAGCTCAAGATCGCGTCGACGACCACACGATCCATGAGTCGAAAATCGCCCACATTCTGAGGAATTTGCGTTTGCGCCAGTCGGTTGAATAGGCGGTAGAATAGGTTCGCTGTCATCCGTTTGGAGCGCTCGTCGCTGCTTCGGTCGACGCGTTCGCCATAGACCACGTCATAGCCATCTCGCCAACGCTCTAGGAAGAGTGGGATCACCGCCGGAGGGTCCTGCAGATCGGCATCCATAGGCACGACGATATCGCCTGTAGCGTGCTCGACACCAGCGGTCATCGCGATCTCCTTACCGAAATTGCGGCTGAGATTCACAACGGTGATACGCGGATCGTCTGCGCTGAGCGCAAGCAGCTTCTGGAGAGTGTCGTCGGGACTGCCATCATTGACGAAGACGAACTCCAGCCGATGGCCGGCGAGCGCCTCGTCCACGGCCGGGACAAAGGCATCGATCGCCTCACTTTCCGCGTAGCAGGGCACAACCAATGAAATCAGCGGTGAGGCTTTGCGCGGTGAGCGCGGCGGCAATGACAGCTCGGACGCTCGTTTCAGTTCCATGGTGCCTAGCCTTCCCTGGTCCATCTCGCATAGAACCGCTGTCCTTGGCTGGCCGGTGGGGCCGCCGTCCGACGAAATCCGGCGCGTTCAACGGCATTGACGATCGGATCGTACAACAGTGCCTTGTCGGACTCCATTGACCCACGCTCGATGGTGAAGAGCAGATAGACCTCCTCCGTGCCTTCAAGTTCGGCTTCGATCTCATCGGCCGCGCGCTCCCACGTATCAGGCTGTTCGCCCAAGAGGTAGGCAGAGGTCTCTGGTGGTAGGGAGTAGGCGGCGGCCAACGGTGTTCCCCGGCCACTGCCCGAATCTATGATCACGAGGGTCTTCGCGGCGTCATGATCGCGAAGCTGTTCGGCAACGGTCTTGAAATAGGCGCCGCCACGGTTGGTATTGGCTTCCCAGCCAAAGTTGAGCATGGCGACTTGGGCAAGAAGCAAGATCGCCGCCGGCGCTAAGCGAAGCGGCTCAATGCCGCTTCTGGCTGCGATCGAACCGAGGACTACAGCGCCCCGTGCCGACAGATAAGCCAGAAAGGGCGCAAAGAAGAGGAAGTAGCGCAGCGTTATGAACCAGCGGTCAAGGACGATCGATGCGGACAGGAAGCCTGCAAGTCCCACGGCGGGAACGACGACGGCAATCCGTGCAAGCCGTGCCTGCACTGGAGCACTGGTTCGGTCCCAAGCGATCGAGATGGCACCAACGATCATCAGACCTAGGACTGCGAAACGTCCCAGCCGTTGCAACTCTGAAGGGACGGCGAAGAACGTTGCGGACAGCACCTGTCCACCCGCAAGGTTTGCACTGCGCTTGGCCCATTCCATGAATCCCAGAAACCCTGCGAACTGATCGGGTCGGGCCGTCAGATGCTGCACGAACACTGGGGCCCAAGGCAAGAAAACCGCAACCGCAACAGCCGGCGCGACAAGCGCAACGGCGGTACGGCGATAGACGGCATTGGCCATGTGCCAAGCCATAAGACCAGCTACCAGAAGGGCCGCGAAATAGTGGGTCAGGAGTAGTCCGCCGCACAATAGCCCGAAGACGAGTTCTCCGCCAATCCGTTGCCGGCCGCGCCAATCCGGCAACGCGGCTAGCAGACACCACGTCGACACCCCAAGTAACAAGACGAGAGCGTAGCCCCTGGCGTCCTGAGCCGTCGTGACCGCGGCAAATGACAGGCCGTAGACCAGAGCGTAGATCCAGGGATCGGCGTGACCAATGCGCAAGAGAAAACGCGCATAGACCAGGACCGAGAGAACAACCAGAACGAGCGACACTGCGCGCACCACGCTCAGACTGTTTCCAAATGCCAGTGTCGCACCATGAGCCACTAAGAAGTATAGCGGTGGGTGAACGTCGTCGTCCCGGTAATGCTCCAAGAGCTTGGGTAACGTGGCGACCCCCTCGAAATAGGATTTCAGCTCAGCAATCAGAAGCGGGCCGGGTGCAACACCGGAGAAGGTCTGCGATGCAAGAGATTGTAGCGTGATGGCTTCATCGTACCAGATAGAGCGACTCAGGAGACCGATCGCATAAATCGAGCCGAGTGCAAGACACACCAGCAGAAGATACCAATTGGATCGCGATGAAATTGACATAAAGGGAAGACAGCTCCGCAATTCGAGCCGAACTCGTAGACTGTTACGCTATCACTTGCAGGGCCATAAAAGCAATTTTGTGACGCGCCTGCGCCCGATGCAGACAACCCGTAGGCTCCGCATGGTGGCCTACCAAAGAGCCTTGGAAGGTGTCAACTGATGTCTCGGGCTGCTCAAAGGGCCGCGAGGCCCCCCAATCCCAGCCATAGTGCCGACGCGTCAGAAGCTGATCGACCGGCACAATCCCTAGTCACATGATCGAGCGAACGTCTGTGTGCTGTGTCAATGTGGAGTGCCCGCAATGAAATGGTCCACCCACTGGGATAGGTTTATCCCGATTCAGGAGGACCAGAGATGGCTGGGAAGAGAGACAAACCCGAAGAGATCGTGGTGAAGCTGCGTCAGGTGGAAGTGCTGCAGGGTCAGGGCGTATCGGTAGCCGACGCCGCCGCGATCGGACAGGTGCTCATCGCCGACGGCCTTCTGCCCGTGGATCCGGGCATGCTGCGAGCGGGTCTTGGAGTGGGCTACGAGGACGTCACAAGACTACTCAAACGCCCCTGGGGAAGACAGATCCGGGAGGATTTCGCCGTGGCTAGAACGGTTCATGCGCAGGGCTGGCTTTTAAGCCGCACGGAGGCGAGCCTTTGCCTTTTAGCTGCCCTGGCCTACGGCCCTCAGAACGTTTGACATGCCGCTTCGCCTGATCCCTATTCTGGTGATTGTCGTCGCTCTCAGCGTATTGCTCTGGCTTTTCGTTCCCGCAAGTTTCTATACTGGTACGATGCTTGCCGTTTTGATTGCGACGCTGATCTATTTCGTCGGTGCCTTACGGGGCAGAGGGTGGTGAAGACCAAGCTTGGGATCTTGCAATGTCTCACTTCATCTCATGCTATCTTTTGCGTAGTCCCCGACTTTGCAGTGATGCGCCATAGGCAATAGCGAAGCGGCGCCAGTTCAGAATGTGTCCAGATGAAACCCACGACTATCGGCATCGGTGCACAGAAATGCGCCTCCTCCTGGGTCCACGCCGTTCTGGGCGCCCATCCGGAAGTCGGTGTCTCCGATCCCAAAGAACTCGACTTCTTCAGCTACTATTTCGACCGCGGCTACCGCTGGTACGAGGACCATTTCGCCGAGTTTGTCGGCCGGACAGCGCGATTCGAAAGCTCGCCGTCCTACTTCTATGACCCGCGCAGCCCTGAACGGGCCCGAACCTATGCGCCCAATCTGCGCGTGCTGGCCATGCTGCGCGATCCAGTAATGCGCGCCTATTCCAACCACCTGCACGAGGTGGTGAAGGGCCATATCCCAGCAATCTCCTTCGAGGAGGGTCTGGCCAACAACCCCGGCTATCTTGACCAGGGCCGCTATGCCACACACTTGGGCCGCTGGCTTGATGTCTTCGGCGCGGATGCCGTCAAGGTGATGTTTGCCGAGGAGATCGCCGAGGATCCGGCGGCCGCTGCGGCTGAACTCTATAGCTTCGTCGGTGTTGATCCGGACTTCCGGAGCGGGGTCTTTTCAGAGCGTCGCAACGAGAGCGATCGCGCGCGCTTTCCTTTGGTCCGGCACACATTGCGCGCAGGTGGCGACTGGCTGCGCCGCCGGGGACTGGAGGAGCAGCTAATGCGGATGAAGGCCTGGGGGCCGGTGAATGGCGCACTGAAGGCCAACAGCGTCGATGTCCGCAGCGAGATCTCGCCAATGCAGGACGACACCCGCGCTCGGCTGGTCGACAGCTTCGGCCCTGAGGTCGACCGATTGCGCACGCTCTTGCCGGATCGGACCCTGCCCTGGACGGCGTGGGACTGAGTCGATGCCGGCCCGCTTAGCCCCACGCCTTCGATGACGCGCCTCGTCATCTTCGGTTTCGACGCCGCTGAGGCAGCGCAGATTCGCCGTATCCACAGCTACATGGATTGCGGCTTCGACGTGCAAGGCTTCACCATGCGCCGCGACAACATGAACGTGGATTTCACACCATTCTGGCCCAATGTCGAATTGGGTCAGGTTCCCAACGAGGATGTCCTGCGCCGTGTGGGGACGTTGGCCGCCGCGGTGCCTGTAATCCGCCGTAACCGCGACAAGCTCGCCGGAGCCGATGTCATCGTTGCCCGCAACCTTGACATGCTGGCCCTGGCTGTGGTGGCTCAAGGGTTGACCCCGGGCTCCCGACCTCCCCTGATCTATGAGTGTCTCGATATTCATGGCGCGATGACCGACACTGGTGCGAAGGGGCGGGTCTTTCGCGGGCTAGAGCGTCGCCTCCTTCTCCGGACGCGACTGCTCATTGTGTCGTCCCCCGCCTTTCTGAGCGCCTACTTTGGTCCGGTTCAGGGCTGGGATGGGCCGAGCGTGCTGCTTGAGAACAAGCTCTGGATCGAGGGTGATAGCCTGGCCCGGCCTACTCCAGATGCCCCCCCTGCCCCCGTCGCCGGCGATGCGATCCGCCTGGGCTGGGTTGGCACCTTGCGGTGCCCTCGGAGCTTGGCGCTACTGGCCGCAGCGGCCGAGACGCTTGGGCCGCGCCTTTCGCTGCGCTTTCACGGTGCGGTCCATAGCCATGCCCTACCCGATTTCGACGCCGTGGTCGCCGCTCATCCCAATATCAGCTACGGTGGGCCCTACGCTTATCCGGACGACCTGGCCGGGATCTATGCCAACTGCGATCTGGTCTGGAGCCAGGACCTCTGGCAATGGGGCACGAACTCAACCTGGCTTCTCCCCAACCGGATCTACGAGGCCAGCTACTTCGGCTGCCCGTCCCTGGCCGTGGAGGGGACCGAAACCGGGCGCCGAGTGGCCAACGGCCTCGGCTGGGCGCTGCCCGTGCCGACGTCCGAGGCGCTGGTGGCCTGCATCAAAGCACTGACACCAGCAACCATAGCGCAAGCGCGCCGCAAACTTCTCACCCGACCGGAAACAGACTTCCGCTTGGGATGCGACGAAATTCGCGGAGCAATCGCCCTCGCGCTTGACCCCTAACGTCAGCCTAAGGCCGCCTTGGTCCCATCGCAGGGGTCGAAACCCCGTTTAGTATACGCTCTGCCGCGCCACCGTCGGTAGGAATGGGAAGGCCTTGGCACATTTCTGGATTCGGCTCTTCAAGAAGACGCCAACCGATCAATCTGATATTCGCCCCCTGCTCTATCGTCACCTCAACCGGTAGATCTCGGCCTTGGAGGAACATCAAGTCGTCGAAAACGCGTTCATGCCGAGTCGAAATTGCCAAGCCAACCGGCGTGCAGGCAATCAAGCGCAATACTTCGTCCCTCGTGCCAATGAGCGGCCGGCCATCGCGTGGGTCGACGATGTAGCGACCAGAGTTCAGGGTTTCGCTGTCCGCCACAGTCGCACCGATGTCGTGTACTGACAAACGAGAGAAAGCAACGTCAAAGTCGCCAATATAGGCGATCGATATCATTGTCCCGCTCGTCAGGAATAGCGCCTTCTCTTCTGCCCAGGGTAGTACCAGGTCATAGGCATCACTCCAGTCAAGACGCCTGTCCCCAAGCAGTTCCCCCCCCGACGATCCAAGCGCCAAACGCACAGCGCGGGGAAAGGCAGCATTTGAAAAAACCGCGAAAACGATCATGAGGCCAACAAGAGCAAACGCAACCCATCGACGTGCCAAGCCCGAGAACATCTTCGCAGACAAATCATCCCCACGATCCAGTATATATCTACTGGTCGCGGTGAACAGGCTCTGAAAAGCAATAGCCCATAGGACAACTAGAAACGGAAACGCGTGATACAGATATCGCATGTGCACGCGATGCCCGAGTGACATTATGAAGAAAACGAACACAAAGATCGCAGCGCACAGAAGCGCCATCTGAGGCCTTTCTAAAATTGCAACGACGCAAACTAGGGTCAGAAGCGGCCAAAGCGTTGGATAAGCATCGCGCAAATATCTGTGATAGAAGGTAGCATCGTAGTCCCAGCCCGGTGGCAACTTGCGGTAAATACTCCAAAGGTCCGCTCCGACCTTGTCGTAGCCCAACGCAAAGATAAAAATGCCAACGAGGACAAGGCCCACGGCAGAGAGCAACAAGCGCCTTCGCGATTTTAGGATTGCCGGGAAGATACATACGGCGAAGATCCAAGACCCGATTGCTAGTATCCCGGCAATAGTTAGAACAGTGAGTTGCAGTGCAACAAAGAGGCAGGCTCCTGCGATAGCTACAACGGCAACCCTTATCCACATCACCCATTCCGCAGAAACGCAAGCATAGTAGATCAAGATTGCGCCGACGCAGAAAAGAAACCCATGAAGAGCATAAAATCGAACAAATTGAGAGACTTCTATCCCAGCGGGCCAAAAAATGAGTAGTATTGCAGTAGACGCAGCGGCTACTGGTCCCACTTCGCGATGCACCCACCAGGTTATAAGGCCGACCAGCAGGACTCCTGTCAGGACAGATGGAAAGATCCGTGCTGCTTCCCAACTAACCTCACCAAATAGAGCATAAGAGATCGCGACGAGCTTCGTAAAGAACGCGCCCCTGGTGTAGATACCATCAAGCATTGAAAGCTCTCGGTCTTCCAACCAACTTTCCGCAACTAGCACATGAAAAAACTCGTCATCCACGAGAGGTGCGTCGAGTAGAGAAACACGTGTTAGTAGTGAAAGGAGTAGGGTGATTAGGACCCAAAAGAACGTGTTATTGTAGAGTCTACCGTTCATTGGCTCCAAGTCTCCAGGAAGTTCCTTGGCGAACGTAGCGGGATAGCAGAACAGGAACCAATACTCATATACAACAAGGCCAGGGCAGTCTTCTAAACCCTAATGGCCGGCCTTCTCCGATTTCCCGCAAATATAATCGAACGTGCTTTGATCAAGCCGTACACAACGAAAGCCCAGAACACCAAGGAACTCAACGTCCTCCATTGGTAATCAAGCTTGCCAAGGATCTGCGAAAACTCCGGTAGCTCGGAGTACGCCAGTGCTAATGCGGCGGATTTGACAGAAAGCAGCCAAAGGAAGGCGAGCAAAGGGAAGAAGGCTCGGGAGACCTCCACCGCTTCCTGGTCCTCATCTTCGGCGAGAGCCCATGCGATTACAGCAGACCAAACGATGAAGAACTGCGTATGACCAACCTTGTAAACCGCAAACACCGCCAAGATACCAATCAGTGTAACGACACGCCAACTTACCCGGAATATCCAGCCCCAGAGTGAAACAAGGGCCACTGCAACAAGAACGAAAAGAGAATTCTTATCGATTAAGAAATCAACGATCCAATGCGCCGCGTTACTACCCGTATACTCTACGGCAACCTGCGCAAAGCGTAAGATGGAAAGGGACTTTGCTTCTCTTGTGACGCCTCCTTCAACGGCTGAAAGAACACTCCAGCCCAGTACCACATGACAAAACAGCATCCCAAGCGCGAAAACGCATGCCGCCGCAAGCAACGGACGCAAACGTGCGATCCCATTACGGTCAATGCAGAAGAAAGGTGCAAAGAGCAAAGGATAAAACTTCATCAATGCTCCCAGACCAAGTGCCATCCCGGCGAGAAGAAACATGTTACGAGCGCGTAACTCACACGCCAGGATACATAGGAGAGCACAAACAATATCGTTGCCGCCATAGGCGTAGGTGTGCACGATAACCAACGGAGAAAGCGGAAATAGAAGAGCCAAGAGGAAAATCGACCTCTGCTCTACTTCTAATCGAGTACGTGATGCCGCGAAGATCAACACCACGAAGCTCGCAAGTGAGCAGAGAGCGAAGATGAACTTCGGACCATAGGAATGCAAGGCAACTGCAGAGCCCACGGCGGCATGCAAGGGACCATAGGCATTAAATGGCACCGGATTGCCATTATAGTATGGACTCCACGGATCCAAGCCAGCAGTCACGAGGACCCATTGTTCGAGATATGCCGCGTAGTCGCCAATCGCTCCAGTGACAATCACGACCAATGAAGAGAAAGCGGTCATCGAGACCATTAGGATGACGATCTTCTGGAGGTTCGCCGTTTTATAAATCGTTCTCATTCCGCTCACTTAAACCGTGCCGCTTGCTCAACCAAAAAAGCCGGTATTTTACTTTCGGTTTCCCCAGGTGTAAACTGCGGTAACCGCATAGTTCCAAACTGCGCCGACCAAGGCGCCCGCGACTGCTGACCAAATCCAAAGAAGAGAGACTTGGCCTGAAAATATATCAAACAGATATACCGCAACCCCAATATTTGCAAAAGCGCCAACGCTACAGGCAAAAGTAAAGCTTAACCATCCGCGTATAATTGACCACCCTTTGAGTTGTTGATCGCGGAAAGTGAACGCATTATTCATGAAAAAGTTGAAAGTTATAGCAATCAGTGTTGCCACAGTCTGTGAAACAACAAAATTTATCCCTACCATCTTATGAATAATCCCTAAAGCGGTCAGGTGCACAATTAAGCCTGTCCCGCCGACGAGGGAGAACATGATAAACTTGACTGGAACGTAGCGGCCGACTGTTTTTTCTAGCAGCATTACGCCAAAATCGAGAGCAACGGCGTTGTCAAGTTTGCTCTGGCCAGCTTGACGGCTTCGAAAGGTATATGGGACTTCGGCGCATTTAAGGGGACGTTCCGAGCTTGCCAAGATATCAAGCAAGAGTTTAAAGCCAACGCCTGAGAGGTCCTTTATGACCTCACCAAGCACCTCTCGGCGGATCATGAAAAACCCGCTCATTGGATCTGCAAGTTGGACTTTCGTGACCTGCCGGGCGAGCCAGTTGGAAAAGCGGGAAATCGCAGCACGCCGCTCATCCCAATCGCCCAGTCCTCCGCCAGAGACATAGCGTGAGCCGACGACGAGATCGTAATCCCCCGTCTGGATCTCAGCGAGCATTTGAGGCAGCACTGTCTCGTCATGCTGCAAATCGGCATCCATCACAGCGAGGATCGGTGCGGAGGTAGAGAGCATCCCCTCCACGCAGGCAGAGCTCAGCCCTCGTCGCCCAATGCGTCTCAGTACGCGTACCCTCCGGTCGCGCTGCGCAAGTTCGCGAACAATCTCATGGGTTCCATCGGAACTGTCGTCATCGACGAAGACGACCTCCCAGGATGTGCCCGCAAGCGTGCTGTCGAGACGCCGTACAAGTTCTTCGATGTTATCGGCCTCATTGTACGTCGGCACGATGATCGACAGGTCGAGAACGCCGTATCGTTCTTGCGTTTCAAGCGCGATCGTCGTGATGTCTTCCATTCCGACAGTCCTCAAGCGACCTGTTTTCGGGGCGCAACTTCGCGTTATCTCGTCGCGTAATCAAACGATTCTTGTCTCGATAGGTCATCGCAGCGTTTCAACTCAACAGTGGAGTTCGGCATGCCACATAAGTCGCTGATTTAGGCAATGACGAGCAAGACTGACTGCAAAGAGGCGCGCGGCAAGGCGCAGATGACGCAGGCCCTCACTCTTCCTGTCCCCAGCGCTGCGTCCCTCACACCCGCCATTTCGAGAACGGAAGGCCCGACAGAGTACGGAATGCCGCAACGTCCTCGGCAAGGGCCGCCGCCGCCGCGTCGAGGACTTCGGCGGCTAGATTGGGCGCTTCCCGGGCGGAGCCGCGGGACAGAGCCCGGCGCAAGCGATCGCGTAGACCACGGGAAATCAGTGGATCGAGCCGCCGCATAGCCCGTGACCGCCAAAGACGCTGCAGAGACTTGGGCATACGCGCCAGCGATGTCCCCTCGTTCTGCGGGCCAATCTGTGGGGCCGGGTGGCGGTCAACACCGATGTGATCGCAGACGCTGTCGAAGACGCCCTGTGGCGCCGCGCGCAGCGCGTCGAAATCAACGATCAGCAGGCTGTCGCGTCCGAAGCAGTCGATCCATGGCTGCAATTGCCAAGCATAGCGGCTGGTGGCGAGCATGTGCCGGCCCGGATCCGAGTCCAACAGGGTGTCTGGTTGCTCCGTCATATGGCCTAGTAGCCAAGCGTGGCGATAGTGCGAGGCGAAGCGCGCGACCGGGTCGCGGGCTACGAAGATCAACCGGGCTTCAGGGGCCTGTGCCTCCATTCGCTCGGGCACGCCGGAAAACAGGTCCCGCTTGGTGTAGTTCGGCGACGCCTCTCCGACCACTACGGCGTCGAGATCGAACTGCGCGCGATACCACTTCGGCCCCAACCCGAATTGGGCACCTTCGATGAAGTAGTCAGTCTCCTTCATACGGGACATGCCGATATCGGGATGCCCATCGAGCAGCCGGTACAACGTCGTCGTGCCAGCTTTCATCGCACCGATGATGGCAAAATCCGGCAGTGCGGCTCCAGCGGTCCGCACGAGCGCAGTCATGCCGCGAGCCCGTAGGCCGTTGGTGGCAGGATACGACGTTCGGCTTGCTCAGGCATGGCGGGTGCCGCGCCGCGGGGCCGCGCCGCGGGGCCGAGCGCGAGACCGGCCCGTGCCAACTGTCCGATCCGCACCACCTCCCCGCCACGGATCGCGGCCCGGGCGCGCCACACCAGGCCGCGCAGGAGAGCTCGGACGACGCCAGCGCCAGCGGCTGAGCCGTTGCCGAGCGTGCGGAGGTCCTCCCGGACTGCCGGCAGCAGTGCTTCGTCGCAGCCATGCTTGCCAGCCATGGCACGGCGACAGATCGCCTGTTCGGTGCGCGACAGCCGCGTCTCAGGGCAGATCTTCGCGGCGGCGGAGAAATCCTCGAGCGCCGCGCCCCAATCGGTGCGGCGGGCATAGATGCAGGCGCGCTGCAGCAGGGCGGCGCGACGCACCGCCTGCAGATCGGGGCCGTCATACATCGCTTCATAGAGTGCCAACGGCAACGCCGCGCGGAATGCGGCGAAGATCTCCCGGTCCGCGTCCTTCCAGACCGCGTCGGAAAGGTCGGCGGCGTGGCGCGCCACGGCCGGGCCGCGCACGCCGTCATGTTTGCGCTGCAAAAACACTACGTCCTCACGCATGGCGATCGGGAACCGCGCCGCGAGCCGAACGACCATGTCGTAATCGATCGACCGCGCAAGATCTTCCCGGAACGGGCCAACCGCCGCGTAACAGCTGCGTCGCACCAGCGTCGCGTTCTGGAAAAGAAAGATGTCCTCCAGCAGATGGCGTAGGATTGAGCCGGCGCCGAGATCGGGCCAGTAGCCGGGCCCGCTCTCGATCCGCCCCCCTGTTACGGAATCGGTGCGGAAGCGACGGTAGCTCGCACCCGACACGCCGGTTGTGGAATCGGCATCGAGCGGTCCGGCCAGCCGTTCGGCAGCATCGGGCAGCGCGAGATCGTCGTCGTCACAGATCCAGATGTAATCGCCCCGCGCTTCGCGAAGCGCCGCGTTTAGCGCCCGTGACTTGCCCCCGTTCTCGCTGCGAAAGTAGCGCACCGGTCCTGGACCGGTGCGCGCCACCGTCTCGGTGCCGTCGGTGGAGCCGTCGTCCCAGACGAGGATCTCGGTTACCGGCCGGGTCTGGGAGGCCAACGCCGCGAGTGCCTCTGCAAGAAAGCCCGCACGGTTGTAGGTCGGGACAATCGCCGTGATGGTGCCACTCATCTGCGGAGCCAATCCTTTGCGGGGGGCTGCCTTGACTGGTTCGCTTGGTTTGGTTTCATCTAAAGCGTCCGAAATCGCAAGGCTGCGGCTCTGTCTCTGGTCTGGAGGTAAGAGCCTAATATCCCGGAGACACAATGTCCGTCTATTTTCACCGCCCTCTCGGGCGGCCTCCGAGTGTTTCGATCCGGCTCCTGGCGGCTGTGCTGGCGGTCACACTGGCCGGCCTCGCGCCGGCCGCGGCGCAGGAAACCGCGCTGGCGGCCAGGGCCGATGCGGCGCCGGCACAGACCTCAGACGCCGGATCGGGGAGCGCCGCAGCATCCTACCGGCTGGGGCCAGGCGAGCTGATCTCGTTACGCGTCGTGGTCTGGGACAGTGTCGAGTTGAGCTTCGTCGATCTGGAGGCGATCAGCGGCACCTATACCATTGGCCCGGACGGTGCGGTGATGCTGCCGATCCTCGGTACCGTATCTGCCGCCGGGACTACGACGTCCGTTTTGGCCGAGACCGTGGCAGGCTCCCTCAAAGCGCTCACCGGGCTGAGTGAGGCGCCGAGCGTGGCCATCGGGATCGAGCGCTACCGCCCGGTCTTCGTGCTCGGCGATGTCGCCCGGCCCGGCGAATATCCTTACCGCCCGGGGATGCGGGCGGTGCAGCTCCTAGCGCTGTCGGGCGGGTTCTTCCGGTTGACCGACGAGATAGGAAGCGGGCTGCTGCGCGAGGGAATCCGAGTGAGCGGGACCCTGCGCGAGCTTCGCGTCGACATGGTGACCGCCCGGATCCGCGAGGCGCGGCTGCTGGCCGAAGCCGTAGATGGGACGAGCTTCCTGCGACCCGAGGGGCTGATCCACCCCGACGGGGAGGCCGCCATCGACGAGATCCTGGCCCGCGAGCAGGCGCTGATGACGGCGCGCCGGCAATCGCGCGAGAGCCAGGTCGCCTCGCTTGAAAGTTCACGAACGCTGCTGGAAACTGAGGTGCGCATCTTGGCGGAGAAGCAAGTCGGCATCGATGGCCAGGTCGAGATGATGTCCGAGGCGGTCGGCAACCTCGCCGCGCTGGTCGAGCAGGGGCTGCTGCGCTCTCCGAATTTTCTGAGTTCGCAACGTGCGCTGATGGATCTCGAAGCGCGCCAACTCGACACGGAGAACCAGGTCTTCCGGGCCCGCCAGTCGCTCGGCGAAATCGAGCGCGATATCAACGACCTGGTACAGCGCCACAAAACCGAAGTGCTGAACGAATTGCAGACACTCCAGGCGCAGATCGCTCGACTCCAGGTGCGCAACGACACTCAGTCCCGCATCCTAGCCGAGACACAGGCCGAGGCGGCGCTCCTCGTCGAGGAAGAGGGGGCGGAGGCAGATCTCGTGCCGGTTTTCCGGGTCTCGCGCGAAACTGAGGAGGGCCTGGTGACGGAGGTGGTGACCTCCGACCGCCTTCTGCAACCCCTCGACGTACTCGAAGTGCGCTGGACCGCGCCCGAAGACGTGCCGGCGAACGTCTCGGCTCAGTGATACGCGGCGGCGGGACGCAAGGTTGCGCGAATGCGCATAATGTGGGCACGCAGCAGTATCGCGCCACTACGTGAGACAATACCCCGGCTTTGCACTACGCTGTGGCCGCCCGCGGAAGGGAAGCGGGTCAAAGCCTGTTACACCGAGTCTGTTTCTGGTAAGCTCGCGTGGGCGAGGGCGGTGTTGTGTTTCCTTTGGCAGGTGCGGTCGATTTCGATGTCAGATAATGTGCAGAACGCCTGGGCGCAGGGCATAGCGCCGGACGTGTCGATCGTGGTGCCGATCTACAACGAAGAGGACAGTGTCACTCCGCTCTATGAGGCCATCGTTGCGGCACTCGACCCGATGGAGCGGAGCTTCGAGATCCTTTTTGTCGATGACGGCAGCAAGGACGCCTCGATCCCCCGCGCTGCCGCATTGGCGGAAGCCGATCCCCGGCTCATGATCGTGCAGTTCCAACGCAATCAAGGCCAGACGGCGGCCATGCATGCCGGGATCGAGCATGCCCGCGGGCGCTATATCGTGACTATGGATGGCGATCTGCAGAACGACCCGGCCGATATCCCGATGATGCTCAACAAGCTCACCGAGGGCTACGACCTTGTCGTCGGCTGGCGCATGAACCGACAGGACAAGTTCCTGTCCCGCAAGCTGCCGTCGAAACTGGCCAACCGGCTGATTGGTCGGGTCACCGGCTTGCCGATACGTGACAATGGGTGCTCGCTTAAGGTCTATCGTGCCGATGTCATCCAGAAGGTGCCACTTTATTCCGACATGCACCGGTTCATTCCGGCCATGACGATCCCGATCGGTGCCCGCATCGCCGAGGTGGGCGTACGCCACCACGCCCGCCAGTTCGGAGAATCGAAGTACGGGTTGTCTAGGATATTCAAGGTTTTGCTGGATCTTCTGGTGGTCAAGACTCTGTTGCACTTCGCCCGCCGGCCGCTGGCGAGCTTTGTCAACGTGGCTCTGCTGCTGGCTATAGCCGCGCTTCTGAGCGCTCTCTTCATCGGTCCCGCCGCTGGCGGCTCGGAGGTGGTGGGCATGACCGTGGCCGGGCTCTTGGCGATGGTCGCGGTGTTTCTCTTTCTCTGCGGCGTAATCACTATGCTCGCATTTCGAAACAGGGCTGTTCTCGATGAGACCCGTGAGGTCTCCGCTGTCATCTCTGTCCCGTCCCGCCTGGGTGGATCCTGAGGAATGAGTGTTGCCATGAATATGAATGTTTCGCCCCTGACTGGGACTACTACCGAGGCGGACACCTCGGGGCCCCTCAACCTGTCGGTCGTCGTGGCCGTCGACGGCGCTCCGGACCTGCGCGCGACGCTGGAAATGTATCGCCCTGCGCTTGACGCATTGCAGCGGCCTTACGAGGTCATCTGTGCGATCGACGGTCAGCAGGACGAGGTTCTGTCCGATATGCTTGGTCTGGCGAGCACTTGGCCGCAGCTCTTGGTCCTGGGCCTGCGTCCCTGGGCCGACGAGGATGCTGCGCTGCAGGCAATCGTCAAGCGCGCCCGCGGGGCGCACCTCTTGACCCTGGCGGGGTGGCCGGAAATCGCGCCCGCCGGCATCTCCGACCTGCTCAAACAGCTTGAGACAGTGGATATGGCCGTGGCAGTGCGCGAGGGGCGGCAGGAGACGGGCCGAGAGCGGGTTCTGCAGGGCACACTCCGCACGCTCTTCGGGCGTTCTTGGACGGATCTCTTCTGCCGTACGCGGGCGGCGAAGCGGACGGCGATGGAGGAAGCCAGTGCCTTTGGGGTGCGCCAGCATTTCCTGCCCACGATCAGCGCCGAACTGGGCCGAACTGTGACTGAAGTTCCGGTCGCCGCAGCGCCCGCCGATGCCGAGGGCAAGGCCACCTTCGTTTTCAAGCCACTGGGGCATATCCGGGCGCTGTTCGACGCACTAATGCTCTATGTCGTACTGAAGTTCTTGCGCCGCCCCCTGCGCTTCTTCGGCGCCGTCGGCCTTCCGATCTTTCTGCTCGGGGCAATCATCACCTTCACCTATCTAAGCATGCGCATATTCGGAGGGATAGCACTTGGGGACCGGCCTGGGCTGATCTTCGGCGTGCTCATGGTCGTGCTTGGCCTACAGGTGATCGCGATGGGTCTGATCGGAGAAATTATCATCTTTGCCAACAGCCGTCAGATGAAGCAATATACGGTGAAGTCAGTCCTGCGGGGTCCGCTGGCGCCTCAGGGTGCGGCCCCGAATGTGGGGGACACCGCGCGAGCCGACCCGGAGCCGAACAGTGGTACTCCCGACGCAGCGCCATAATTCGACCCGCCTTGTATGATCTGAAGGCGTCTGGCTGCGTGCAGTCGGCCCGCCCCAGAGCTGCAGATTGGGTAACGCGCTCGTCTATGGTAGTACGCTGGCGGATATCCCAGAGTGCCAGTTGGGCACACCGGGAACGACGTTTATACCCTGACGCTACGAAGAGAGTTTGATGAACGAAGCAGCAGGCCATGGATTCATCTCTCGCCGCGATCTCGACCGAGGCGCGGTGTCGGCATCTGCGCCCAGTAACGACTTCGTGCTCAATCTCTCCGAGATCGCCCGATTGTTGCGCCAGGGCGTGTGGGTCATCGGCACCTCCACGTTTCTCGGCGGTCTGATTTCGGCCTATTTGGTTCTGCAGATTACACCCACCTATACTGCCACGTCGCAGATTCTACTCGGGCAACAAAGCCTCGCCGACGACGCTCTCGGGAGCCTGTTCCAAGGCCTAGAACTCGACAACCAGGAGATCGCCGGCCAGATCGCAATCATGCGCTCAGGCCCAATCCTGACGCGGGTTTCGGAGACGCTGGGGCTCGATCAACTGCCAGAGTTCAATGCCGCACTTCTCCCCGAGGAGCCACCGCCAGGACCGATTGCACAAGCCATCGCTGAGGCGGAAGAGCTCGTAAAATCGCTGCTCGGCGCAGGGGAGGCCAATGCGCCCGCTACGTCTTCGGACAGCGCTGCGAATGCGACCACCTCTGAAAATCCGCTATTTGCCGCGTCCCAGGCCGAAAAGGCCCGGTTGCGCGACCAGGAAGATTACGTATCTCAGCTCTCACAGGGCCTGCGCATTCGCCAGCAAGGCAGCTCCGCCCTTGTTAATATCAGCTTCGCGTCACCTGACCGGATCACTGCAGCGGCGGTGGTCAACACGGTGGCCGACCAGTACATCGACTTCCAACTCGAAGAGAAATTCGACTCCACTCGTCGCGTGACTGACGGGTTGAACGAGCGGATCACTGATTTGGAGCTGCGCCTCGAAGCCGCCGAAAGGGCGGTGCTGGAGTTCCGCGACCAAATGCTGGGCACTGAAAGCGGCGGATCGGAGCGCCTCGAACAGCAGATCCGCGAACTTTCAAGCCGACTTGTCGAGGTCAGCGCACAGCGCGCCGAACTCGATGCCGAACTGCGCGAGATTGGCATTCTGATCGAAAGCCAGGGTACGTTGGCGGTGGCCGGCGTGCTTGACTCCGCCTTAATCCAGCAACTCCAGAGCGAACGAGCAGAGCTACAGCTGCGTGAGGCGCAACTCCGAAGCCGGTTCGGCGACGAGACCAGCCGGCTGGCCGACATGGAAGCGAGCATTGCGCGCACCGAGAGGGCCCTGAGCCAAGAAGTCGAGCGTCTACGTGGGGAGATGGCCGGCCAAGCCGCAGTCGCGGCGGCCCGGGAGACCTCAATTGGCGATCAACTGCGCGAGTTGGAGCGACGCTACTTGACGCTGTCGCAGCAATTGATCCGCCTCGCTCAGCTCGAGCGTGAAGCCGAGGCCAGCCGCTTGGTCTATGAGACCTTCCTGACGACCTTCACGCAGACGAGCGAAGTAGTCGGCCTCCAAGAGGCCGATGTCCGCGTCGTCTCCTATGCCAAGCCGCCACCCGCACCCTCGGCGCCCAACAAGAAGGTGTCCGTAGCACTCGGGCTGGTCGCAGGTTTATTCGCCGGGATCGGCCTGGTGTTTCTGCGCGCGCTCACTGACTCGTCGATCGACAGCGTGGCTAAGCTGCGCCGCATCCTCGGGGGCGTGCCAGTTGTGTCTGCAATCCCCCGCGTTCGGCGCCGGTGGCTCCGACGGCAGGATCCGATCAAGGCGATAGGTAAACCCTCAAGCGAGCCTGTTGCGGAGGCCATCCGCAAGCTGCGCAATACGCTCCTGCTAAGGCGGGATACACCAGGCTGGAAAGTAGCGGTTGTGTCCGCAGAACCTGCGGAAGGCAAGACGACCACGTGCTTGATGCTCGCGCGCGCAGCGGCACAGGCCGGCAAGCATTGCGTTGTGGTCGAAACCGACCTGCGGCGTAGTTCCATGGCCCGGGTTCTGGGCAAATCGACCCGACCCGACCTCGTCGATGTGCTGGCGGGAAAAGTCGGGCTCTACGACGCGCTTGTGCAGGACAAAACAACAGGAGCGTGGATTCTGCTTGCGCAACCTGAGGTACAAGATCCCGCGGCGGTGCTCTGGTCGGAACGCATGTCGGCGCTCGTCGCCAAGCTCGAGACGGAGTTCGACCTCATCATCTTCGACACGCCTCCGCTTCTGCGGGTCTCAGACGCGCTGCCGATCCTGCGGCACGCCGACGACACCATTATGGTGGTCCGCTGGAAACGCAGCCAAAGCCAGAAGATGCGCGAAAGCCTCGACCTCCTGCAACAGGCTGGGGTTTCACTAACCTGCGCAGTGATGACGATGACCCCCAGGGAGCGAATGCTCAGTTCCTACGGCCGCTACAGCTATGGCGGGCCCGTCAAAACCTAGCCATAGTGCTCGGCCTGCCGCAGCGAGAGGCAGCCGGCGCAAACCCCCACATGAAGCGCCCCACGCAGCGCCCAGAAGTTGCGGCGCGCTTGCAGCGGCAAGTACGCCAGGACGGCTAGCCCGCAGATCCCAGCCTTGGCCAACGCGCTGAGCCCGAGCGTCAATCGAGCGGCTGGGGTTGTGGCGGCGGCGGCATAGCTCTGCCCCATGCGGAATTTCCGGTCACGCAGCCAGCGGAAGCTCAGACGGCTCTCGGCCACGGGTTCGGTTACGATCGCGGTGTCGCAAATCTCGAACTGCGCGCCGAGGCGGCCGAGGCGAAAGAAGAACTCGGTGTCTTCGCCACCCGACCGGCCGCGGTCGAGGGCGAACCGCTCGTACTGCCAGGGGGTGCCGGCCCACCGCAAGAAGGCGTTGCAGGTGTGCCCCGTCTCGACTCGGTCGCCACGCCGTTCGGGAATGTTGGAATGATAATCCCGCCCGCGCATCCAGGTCGGGGCGTCGGACCCGTATTCGGCCAGGGCCGGCCCAAAGAGCCCATCGGCGCCGGTCTGAGCCGCCCGGGCGTACAGTTCGGTGAGCCAAGCGGGATCGGCGAACTCGTCGTCGTCGAGAAAAGCGACCCATGCGGCTGTGGCGGCATCGAGGCAGGCATTGCGCGCAATCGAGATGTTGCGCGCCGGCGCATGCAGATAGAGAAGCGGAAACGACAGCGTCGCGGCGGCCTCCGTCACCCGGGCCTCCGCGCTCGGTGTGTCGTCGTTGTCCGACACAATCACCCGCACCGCGACGCCTTCGGGGATCGTCAGCGCACCGAGCGAGGCCAGCGTTCGCGCGACTTCTGGACGGCGGAAGGTGCAAAGCAAGATGTCGATGCGAGTCGCAGTCATCCCCCTACGCCCCGCAGACTCTGCCGTAGAAAGCCGGCGCCCCAGGCCATGTGCATGATCAGCAGGGCCGACCCCGCCCAGAGCCCGCAGACCGATCCGAGGCGCACCGCACCCACCAGCGACACGAGCGCCAGCACCGCCAGATAGACCGCGGGCAGCAGCAGCGTCACCGGGAACAGCGGCGCCAGCAGAAGGGCGAGGGCCTGCGCCAAGAGGTTGACCACAGGGATCAGCTGGCGAAGGCGCGGCCGGAGACGGTGTTTGCGCACCGTCCGCGCTCGTCCCTGGCCGTAGTTCCAGTATTGCCGTGCGAGTGCGCGAGGCCCGCGCCGCATGCGATAGTCGAGCCGGATCCCGGCGTCTAGCCAGATCTGGCCGCCGGCGAGGCCCAGTCGATGGTCGAACTCGGCATCTTCGTTGTGGGAGAAGCTTTCATCATAACCGCGGATCTTGTTGTACCAGTCCAGCCGGAAGCCGGCATGGTGCCCGTGATCAACCCAGCCGCTACGCGTGCCACCACGATGGGCCGATCCGCCTGAGCCCAGGGGCGTGTCGACGACCCAGGCGGCTGCGGACGAAAAACACCCTTGCCCGCGGGCATCCATCGGCGTGACCAGGGAGGCGGCCTCCGGACGGGCCAGTAACTCCCGCGCGACGGCACGGACATAGCCCACAGGATAGGTGGCATGGGCGTCACATCGCACCAACACGCGCGCCGTGTCTGCCGCGACGGCGGCCACGGCGTTTAGTGCGGCCGACTGCAAGCGTTTTGGGTTCTCGCGAAGCCTTAGGCTGGGATACTCGCCCTGTAGCGCACGCACAATCTCGCACGTGGCGTCCGTGCTGCCACCGTCGGCGACCACGACGGGAACGTCCATCATCCAGGGATCGGCGAAGAGCGAGGCTAAGCAGTCGCGGATATTGTTGGCCTCGTTGAGCGCAGGGACCGCCACCAGCACGGCCGCCGGGTCCGGGTCGGTGGCGCTGGGGTCGATCGGCTGCACAGAGGCGGCATCGGCTCGCCCTAACCCCCCGGAAGCGGACGTTGCACTCTGGCCTGCGGTCTCGGTCACGGGTCTTTCTCCATACCGGAGGCACCAGAAATCGCCGGACGGGTCACGAACCGCCCGAATGACCTGTTCATCCCATCCGACCGCAACAAAAACAAGCGGCGGTGAGGGCACCGCCGCTTGTATCTTGTGTCACATTCGTTCTGGTCGGCCCGATCAGAACAGAATCGAGTCGCTCTCCATGAGGCCGGAGACCGTCAAGCTGTTTGTGTCGGAGAAAACTGCGATGTGCTCGAAGCTGTCGCCCCCGCCATCGACATCGACGTAGAGGTTCGCTTTTTTGCCCGTTGCAGTAATCCGTAGATAGTCTTCGAGAGGTCCGGCCATCTCTCCGAAGACACCGCTCAGATCCAGGACGTCGCCCTCGGCAATCGAAAAGTCCTGGATATTGTCACGGCCTGTGCCGATGTCCTCGGCATCGAAGACAAAGAAATCACTCCCCGACTTGCCGCGGAGCACGTCGGACCCGCCACCACCGATCAGGACGTCATCTCCAGCTTCACCAATAAGCGTGTCTTCCCCGGCGCGGCCAGCAATCACATCCGAACCTGATCCACCCACCAGCTTTTCATCTGCGCCGGTTCCCTGGATCGTTACATCGGCCTCCGAGTCTGGCGCCGGCGGAGCGCTAGACCCTCCGGACGTATCTTCTTCCCATTTGACTCCGAGCCGATCTTCTTCAAGGAGATCGGCAACGCTCAGACCCGCGCCACCTTTGATGATTGCAATCGTCTCAAAGGTTCCGGGGTCCCCAGTCTCGCTGATCGTCAGAAGACCGTCCGCGCCCTGGGTCTCTATTTTAATGAGGTCGGTCAGGTCTTCGTCGGTCTCTAGGCGGAAGATCACGCCCTTGATTTGGATCGCATCAAGCTCCGGGAGTGAGAAGTCTTCAATCGTGTCGACATCTGGTGAGTCTGGACGCAAAACGAAGAGGTCAGCACCGTCTTCGCCGGTCAGAGTATCACTCCCCTTGCCTCCGACGAGCTTGTCGTCTCCGCCACCTCCGAAGAGCTGGTCTGCGTCACGGCCACCACGGAGATTGTCGTCACCTTTTCCACCTTTGAGAATGTCTTCGCCCCATCCGCCGCGGAGCTTATCTCCGCCCTTTCCGCCACTGAGGGTGTCTTCGCCGTGTCCGCCGACCACTTCGTCTCTACCCACGCCACCAAACGCGAGGTCGGCGCCCGCTTTGCCCCACACGGAATCTTCACCTTCACCGCCGCGGGCTTCATCGTCGCCGTCCGCGCCGATCACCCTATCGTCGCCCTGCTTACCGAGGATCACGTCGTCATCGTTGGACCCAAAGAGGCGATCGTCGCCGCTGGTTCCCAAGATGGTCTGCCCTGGTTCGGTGGGGTCGGGGTCTACTGGATCATCTGGCTGCTCGGGCTCTTGCTCATCATCCTGCTGATTGCTGTTACCGTCGTCGTCCGGCGGATTCGAAGACCCGGAATTCGACCCAGTTGAAACTCCGAAATCGAAGTCGGGGTTGTTGGGCTCCGGCGGCTGCCAATTCGACGGCAGCTCGAAGGACTTCATATACTCATCACTATACCCCTCAAGCTCAATCTCGATGACCACAGGATGTTGAACACCGGTCAGCCGGTCCGTTATCCAGTTCACAACGGGAACCACCCAGCTCCCATCGTCCTTTTGCAGCGTGCCATGCAGTGCGAAAAATTCGGCGGTAGTAAACTCCTTGTTGAAGGTTCCGCCGCCATTCAGATTCGCTTGTACGCCCTCGAAGTCCTTGCTGGTCCCTTGTCCATTCGGTGGCTTCGCGATCACATACTCGTTGAAACGTCTGTCACCGACCGAGTCCGTGATCGTGCCTCGGATGTCGATACTGCTGCTGCCTGAAGTAATCCTCAAATCGGCATCTGAGGCCGGAGTGAACGTCACCGCGTCAAGCGGTGTTAGGTCTCGGCTGTCCACGATTTTTGGCATTGGGTTTTCATAGTTAATGCCGTGTTGCGACCGGAAGTAGCTGATCAACTCGTTGCGTAGGCCAGCATCGTCGACGTTCCTCATGACGTCTTTGATGTCGAAGGTCGTCTCCACATCATGGAACGATGTATCGATCAGAACTACTTCGTGGTTTGCCCCTAAACTCAGGTAACCGGTATCGAAGTCATGCATTTCAACGTCATTGAAGACAACCGATGACGTCTTCCGTTCGATCCGGAAGCCGGTGCCATCGCCTTGCCAGACGGAGTCCATGAACTGATAGTTGGACGCGTAGTTGTCTAGAAAGACCCCGCTTCCACCGCCCCAGACGTCGAACTCGCGGAAAACGCTCATCGTGTCGGTATCGTCTGAATACTGGCGGTGAAATACCCTTAGGCCAACGCCAGAAGCGATCGACGTGTTGTTGTTGAACTCAACGATCGGCGGCTCCTCGTGATCGAGCGCCACGTCGAACGGCGACGGGTCGAACGGAACTTCATCCCGATCGAACATCTTCCGGTGTGCGCCATCAGTGGGTGCGCCAAACTCAAAGTCCTCACGGCCGGAGTAGTTCCATCCGATCTTCGAGTTGGCCGCAATGTTGTCCTGCTGAACGATGACACGCGACTGGTTTTCGTACGCCGCACCCTCTGTTCCTATGCGGGGATGACCGTGATCGCCCTCAACGTCATTGTGTTCGACGGAGGTCACGAGGTTACCGATCCACATGCCGGTCTCATCACCGTCCTCGGAGACGATCCCCGATCCCACAGTGTCGTAAACGATGTTGTGGTTGATCATCGCGTGGCTGGAATGTTGGACGATGCCCCAGCCGGGGCTGCCATGCACAGAATTGCCTTCGATCATCGAAGCCGGTCCGCCGTCGGTGCCGATTTCGTGCAGGTGCAGAGGATAGCGGCCCATGACGTTGGTGTCGCTGAAGGGCTCGCTTTCGTCGGTGCGACCGAGATCGCGGAACTCGGCGTAGCGCACACTGTTGATCGAGCCGTCCTCAGGATCGGGCATGCCATTGTGCAACATGACATGTCCACGGACCCCGTCAGGATTCTCCGAAGTCAGAACGACATTCCGGGACAGGTTGCCGACGAACGTGTCGAAGTCGAAACCGTCCGGAGATTTGTGATCGTGATCCAGAGGCCGGTCGAATGAGATCGTGTCGCCGCTAATCGAGGTGATCGTGCGTTCTTCGTCTTGGCTTCCGTTCCCGTCGCGTTCAGTGCCAACGAAGAGCAATGTATCGCCAATTTCCCAGTTCGACAGGTCGCCGTCGACCTTCACAGAGGTTGCGCCCCGCGAGGCACCGTCCTCAAGCGTCAGGTAGCTCTCTTTCTCGGCGCCCTGGATGTCGACCTCGCCAAATGCGACGAGGCCGTGAGTGATTTGCGCGTCATCGGTGATCGGCGTGTCACGGAACACAATCTCGGCGTTGACGCCGGTCGGCATCGGATCCGCCATCGAACCAACTTCGATCGTCGATCCCATATCGGTCACGATCGTCTCGACCACCATCTTGGTGTCTTCGGTCTGGCTCCAGGTCAGTTCGCCGTCGACACGTACGACATGCAGCGGCGTTTCGCTGTCCATGTCGTAGGTGACCGTCGTCCCGGCTGGAATGTAGACGTCGGCTTCAGAACCAGGAACCCTACCAGTGTCCCACGTGCCGGGATCCGACCAGGCGCCATCCTTGATCGCTATATGAGAAGCATCTTCGAGCTTGAGAATGCCGTCGACTGCCGCTGCATGTCCGGACATGCCATGATCGTTCATCATCTTGTAGGTGTTCCTAGGGGATAAGCGTGGCGAGTTGTCGAAGTCGAGTGAAGAGATGGTGCGTCGCGGAAACTGGAACTGGGGACACGGACACTACGTTGGAGAGAAGCGAGCAATTTAGTTGAAACACAAGGAACTGAAGAACTCATTAACGCAACGAAACTGCAATCCAATTCGAAACGCACTGCTCTGCCTAAACTCAAAATAGACCGGGAATTGCGCTACTCGGATTGGAACACTAAACTGGGAAACTGGCGATCGAATGGTGCTAGGCAAACGCCACTGTCTGCCCGAGCCATCCTGTCGTACCTGATCTCTTAACATTTGAGTGCACGTACCGCTTGTTGAGAACAACTCGCTTTTGCTAGCGTTCTTATTGCGAACCGTATGTAGACGGCTCCGAGAGATAGCAAACACGCCTTGTGGGAAAACGATCCAAACTGGCGGAATCAAGCCGATGACCCTGGAGCAGTACGAACGAATCCGCCTATCTGCTAGACGTTTTCGCCAACAGAGCAAGGGGAAGTGCAGACGCACAAGCTCGTGCCCGTCCGGCACGCCGGGGGCACGGGTCTTTAGAACCGTTTTGAGCGATGGCGACAGCATCCATACACCCTGAGTGTCACAAATAAACTGCGAAGGTGTCGAATTGTCTCTTTTGATAAGGGCTAAAGTTTGTCGGCGTGGTGGTAGAACTGCGAAGATTTCGTGAACGACCCCAAGAAAGACTACTGAGAAATTGGGCGCACGCATAACGCGTCCTACTGCGAATAAAGCATAAGCGGTGAAAATACCGTTCGCCGGCGCAATACCGTAATGGAACCTCGGCGTGCTCGCGAATGCCAGACGGCAATCGTTACCTTGACGGCGGGCCGCTCGCCGGCGTTCTGCCCTCGTGATAGGGCTTTACGACTGATGCCGAAGTGCGCGAGACCATCCTGGTGCGGGAGTGGTATCGGAAGCACATGGCCAAGTTCGGTTTCTTCAGGAATGTCGGCGCGCTGAGCGGGTCGCGCGTTGTAGTTGTACTCCTGCAGTTCGCTGCGCTGCCGGTAATCGCTCGGTATCTAACCACTGCGGAGTTCGGTCTCGTGGCCCTGGCCATGAGCGTCGTCGTGTTCTGCCAGACGCTCAGCGACGCGGGTCTCGGACGGTCGCTGATCCGGCAGCCAATTTACGATCGTGCAGAATGGAGCAGTGTCTTCTGGTTTCTCGCCGCGGTAGGCCTAGGCTTAGGGGCGCTGGTCGTTATGGTATCCGGTCCTTTGGCGGCGCTTTTCGGAGCACCCGAACTGCGCCCTCTCCTACAGGTTTTCGGAGTGATGCCATTTCTGTCCGCGGTCACGGCGATCCCTGCGGCCTTTATGGAAAAGCACAATCGCTTCGCCCCTCTCGCCACCGTACGGTTGGGGAGCGCGCTTGCAGGCCTCGCCATTGCGGTGGTGCTCGCAGTCGCGGGCGCCGGGGCCTGGGCATTGGTGGCCCAGCAGATCTCGGTCGCCGCCATTGACCTCGTCGCGATTTGGTTGCTCAGCAACTTCCGGCCTGCCGCGGCGCTTCGTGCCAACGATCTGGAGCGCCACTATGGGTTTGCCCGCGACAATATCGGTGTTTCGCTGCTATTTACCGCCCAACGACAGCTGCCTGTCATGCTCATCGGCTATGTGCTGGGCTCTTCAACCTTGGGTCTTTATGCCATGAGCCAACGGCTCTTGCGATTGCCGCTGATGGGCTTTAGTGGGCCGTTCTCGCAAGTCGTCTACGTCCGCATGGCGCGGGTCCAAGCGGAGCCAGCGCGGGTCGGCGATCTTTACGTGGAGTCGGTGCGCGCCATGGCCCTCGTCGTGCTGCCGCCGATGCTGCTGGTAGCCGCGATTGGCGAACAGACCTTCTCGCTCCTGTTCTCTGAGGCTTGGCGCCAATCGGGCCTGGTCTATGCCCTGGCGGCTCCAGGTGTCGCGCTCGAGGTGGCGACGTCGGCGGCCGGCGTCGCCTTCCAGGCCACAGGACAAACCGGGATCCGCCTCCGGATGGCGGCCGAACGCGCAGTGCTCCGCACCACTGCCATTGCTCTGGCAATTCCGTTTGGCATCGAGGCGGCAGCGCTGGCGATCACAGCCTTCGCACTGCTCTATCTGCCTCGGTTTTGGGCTTATCTGAAACAGGCGGTACCCTTTAGCGAGGTCACCGCGCTGAAGGCGCTGATCGGGCCATCCCTGGCCAGCCTTGCTGGCGGGGTCGCGCTCGCACTTTGGCTGCCGACAGAGACAGGTATTGCCGGGCTGCTCCTGTGGCTTTTGAGCGCGCTTCTGGCCGCATGGCTTCTGGCTGCTGCCCTCCAGCCGCGCGCACTGCACCGATGCGCGGCGATCCTGAACGGCTGATTCATGTACGCAGCGAGGGAGTTACGTGCGCGATCCCACAACAGCGCCCACCGCCGGGACGGATTGTGGACAAGGCCCGCATGCCCGGACTGATTTTGACCATAAACTTGCCGTCATCTCTTCTCTCTTGGGGCAGCACGCGGTAAGGTGAAGTGGGCGGGGATTTGTCCGGCTGCCGTGTCTTGGCATCCGGATTTATGTTGTTGAAGGTGGATCCGGTGCTCGGTTTTCAGGACGATTTTACGACATTTGATACCAGCTTCTGGTATGTCTCTGACTTCACCGTTGCGGCGAATTGGAACCAGACGGCATGGGAAGCCGACTACGTTGCCCATGGCCCTGGCACCGTATCGCTCGCTTTCGACGGAGCCGACAAGGGCGGCAAACCCTTCACCGGCTCGGAAATCCAGTCGGATGCCTTCTACAGCTACGGCACCTACGAGGTGGAGATGCAGGCTTCCGGCGAGTCCGGAGTCGTGTCCTCGTTCTTCCTGTTCTCCGGCACCTTCTTCGGCGCAACCCAGCACAACGAGATCGACTTTGAGTTCCTTGGCGGCGACACCAGCGTCGTCAACATCAACTACTTCTATGGTGGCGCGAAACTGGGCGACAACGGCAGCGTCCAGGTGCCACTGGGCTTCGATGCCGCCGCCGGGCTGCACACCTACACGATCGACTGGCAGCCCGACAGCATCCGTTGGTTGGCCGACGGCGTCCTCCTCTATGAGGTCACGTCCGAGACAGCGCCGGTCCCCATTCCTAACGAATCCATGAAGGTCTACGCAAACGTTTGGACTGGCGCGGCGGGATTGGAGCACTGGCATGGCCCCATCGACGTCAATGCCGACACGCAAGCCGTTTATTCCTCAGTGAGCTATACCCCGTATGTCCCGGAGGCCCCTATGAGTACCAATGATACTGTTTCCCTAGCAGGTGACAGCGATGGATACATCATCAACCTTGCCGAAGACAGCTTTGCCCGTGCAGCAAAGGTTATGCCGGTCGGCGACTCGCTGACCGTTGGACAAATCGATGTCGGGGATCCCGCGGAAATCCCTGAGGAGCGCGACGGCTACAGGCTCGACCTCTTCGATCACATCCTCGCAAGCGGCGGCTGGATTGATTATGTCGGTGGGTCACAGGACGGCCCACCGACAATGATGGATCCGGACCATAACGCCCTTGGTGGAGAGAGCCTGAGGGATATTGTCCGCACCCAAGATACAAGCCCGATCGATCTTTCGGTCGGTCTGGGCACCTATACGCCCGATGTCGTGCTCTTGATGGCCGGTACGAACGACTTCAACTCGAAGAACTTCTTCAACAACCGGTTCCCGAACTTCATCGAGAATATGGAGACGGCGGTCGAACAGTTCTATGCGTATGCAGGAAACGAGAATAAGTATCTCGTCGTATCGACGCTGGCGCCGAAAACCCGCAATAATGTGCCCGAGGAGTACGCCTACTTTCTCAATGAGGGATACACGACGCTGGCCAACGGCGATGTCGAGGTCGGCGATACAGGCAACGGCACCTACACGCCTGGCTTGCGCGTACTGATCACCTCGCTGCAGGCCCAACATCCGACGTTGCTTTTGCACGACAATCCGGTGGATCTGTCGCTGATCTCACCAGACGACATTCACTATTCGAACGCTGGTTACGAGGCCTATGCGCAGAGTCTCTACGACTTGCTGGAGGCTGAGATCGGCCTTGTTGACGGAAGCTTCACCACAACGGGTGGAACGGTCGACCCTGCAGCAATCAACGTGATCGGCGGCGATGCGGGCGACCGCATCATTGGCGATACGAACGCCAATGAAATCACCGGCGGCGGCGGGGCCGACCATCTTACGGGCGGCGGCGGCGCCGATAAGTTTATCTACGGGCTGTCGGCCCTCGACGGCAAAACAGATCTGGTTACCGATTTTTCCCTGGCAGAAGGCGACCTGATCGATATTGGGCAGTTGCTGTCCGCCTTTGGCTGGACCGACAGCCAAGCACTGGCTGCGATCACGGTCGCCGATACTTCCGACGGCGCACTATTTTCCGTCGACTCCAGTAGTGGAACCTACGACTTAGCGCGATTTGTCGGCGTCGCCGCCTCCGAGGTGCTCGCGGGGCTCGACCTTTCTGACGTATCTGCGGATGCGGACGGCAATCTGGCGCTTTCGGCGCCAGATACAGCGATCGGGGCGACCGAACTGACCTCGGTACAGATCGATGTCTTGGGCATCGACGCCGATGCCACCGCCGAAGTCACGATCAGCGA
>JBCBMY010000025.1:0-62232 GCA_039822045.1 Pseudomonadota bacterium
CCCCCGGATCAGCATCGAAGCCCCGCGTCCGTCGTCGGGCATCCGCGCCGAGCCAATCGAGGTCTTGATCCGGGGGCGCGACCTGATCAATGGCGTGCCGAAGGAAACCGAAGTGAACCAGGCGCAGGTGGCCGAGGCGCTGGCCGAACCGGTGCAGGCGATCTGCGAGGCGGTGATGACGGCGCTCGAAACCACCCCGCCCGATCTTGCCGCCGACATCGTCGACCGCGGCGTGATGCTGACAGGCGGCGGGGCGCTTTTGGGCGATTTGGACCTGGCGCTCCGCGAGCAGACGGGCCTGTCGATCTCTGTGGCGGACGAGTCGCTCAATTGTGTCGCCCTGGGAACCGGCAAGGCGCTGGAATATGAAAAACAGCTGCGCCATGCGATAGATTACGACAGCTGAGGCCTCGGCCTCAGGCCTGTCGTGGGGCGGCGCGCGCCCCATCACCGTGGAGACGCACGACGTGGCACGGGACCGGAACGCGGATTTCGACTATGCCAGCCCCCTGCGCCGGGTCGGATTGGGGGCCCTCGTTCTGCTGTGTCTGGCGGTGTTCCTGCTCTGGCGGATCGACTCGCCGCGCGTGGAGCGGGTGCGGTCGGACCTGGTCGACCGTGTGGTGCCGCGCTTTGAATGGCTGTCGGCACCGCTGCGGCAGGTGGCCGACATGGTCGACGATTTCCAGAGCTATCAGCGCCTTTATGAACAGAACCGCGATCTGCGGCGCGAGCTGCAGCAGATGCGCGCGTGGAAAGAGGCCGCCGTTCAGCTCGAGCAGCAGAACGCCAAGCTTCTGGCGCTGAACAATGTGCGGCTCGATCCAAAACTGACGAGCGTGTCCGGAGTGGTGATCGCCGATGCCGGCTCGCCCTTCCGGCAATCGGTTCTCTTGAATGTGGGCGCGCGCGACGGGATCATAGAAGGCTGGGCCACGATGGACGGGCTCGGCATCGTGGGTCGGATATCGGGGGTGGGCCAGAACACCTCGCGCGTGCTTTTGCTGACGGACCCGACCTCGCGGCTGCCGGTCACGGTTCTGCCCTCGGGCCAGAAGGCGATGCTGATGGGCGACAACACGGCCGCGCCGACGCTCGATTTCGTGGAAGACCCCGACCTGATCCGACCCGGCGACCGGGTGACGAGTTCGGGCGACGGGGGGCTTTTCCCCCCTGGCATGCTGGTGGGCGAGGTTGCGCGCGGACCCGACGGGCGGCTGCGGGTGCGGCTGGCGGCGGATTATCAGCGCCTGGAGTTCCTGCGGGTTCTGCGAAGCCATGAGGCGGAGGTGATCGACGACGAGGGCGATCTGCTGATCCCGCCGCAGCCTGCGCCCGTGCCAGCGGCCGAGGACACCGCGGAGGCCGCGGATGGTTGATCCGGTTACGGCGCGGCTTTGGAGCTATCGTGCGCTCTTTGTGGTGCTGGTCGCCGTGATTGCTGTGGGGCGGCTGATGCCTGTGGATGCGGGGTCGACGGGGCTGCCGGGGCCGGATCTGTTGCTGGCGCTGACCTTTGCATGGGTGCTGCGGCGCCCGGCCTATGTGCCGGCCTGGCTGGTCGTGGCGCTGTTCCTGCCGCTCGATCTGATCTTTCACCAGCCGCCGGGCCTTGGCGCGCTCACCGTGCTGGTGGCGACCGAAGTGTTGCGCGGGCGCAAAGAGCTGAGCGCGGGTCTGCCCTTTCCCATCGAGTGGGCGCTGGTGGCGGTGGCGCTCGTTGCGACGGCAGGGGCGCTGCAGATCCTGATGGGTCTTTTTCTGGTGCCGCGCCCGCCGCTTGGGCTGGAGCTTCTTAGGGCGTTGCTTACGGCGGCCATCTATCCGGTGGTGGTGGCGGTGTCGGCCCATGGATTTGGCGTGCGCAAGGCCACGCCGGGTGAGGTCGACGCGCTGGGCGCGCGGCTATAGGATAGGGATCATGCGCAGAGCACCCAAAGATACCGAGGAAAGTGGACGGCGGATCTCGCGCCGGGCGGCCGTGCTGGGCGGGTCGATGATCGGGTTCATGGGCCTGCTTGCAGGGCGCATGCGCTATATGCAGGTGGAGCAGGCCGACGAGTTTCGCCTGCTGGCCGAAGAGAACCGGGTCAAGATCGAACTGATCCCACCGACGCGCGGCCTGATCTTTGATCGAAACGGCCAGCTTCTTGCCGGCAATGCGCAGAACTACCGGATCGTGGTGCTGCGGGAAGCGGCGGGCGACCTCGACGTGATGTTCGCAAAGCTTCGTGCCCTTTTGCCCCTGTCGGAGGCTCAGATCGAAGAGGCGAAGGAAGACCTGCTGAAGCAGGCCGCGTTCCGGCCGGTGACCATCATCGACCAGTTGCAGTGGAGGGATGTGGCCGAGGTGGCCGTCAACGCGCCGGCCTTGCCCGGTGTGACGCCGGAGGTCGGCCTGTCGCGATACTATCCGCTGAAGGGCGATTTTGCCCATGCGCTGGGCTATGTCGGGCCGGTGAACGACAAAGACCTGGAGGAGGCCGAAGAGCCCGCTTTGCTGCGGATCCCGAACTTTCAGATCGGCAAAGTTGGCGTTGAGAAGAAGCTGGAGCGGACGCTCCGCGGCTCGGCCGGCACCAAGAACCTTGAGATCAACGCAAACGGCCGCGTCATGCGCGAGTTGAGCCGCGACGAGGGTGAGCCGGGCGGCGACATCCAGGTGACCGTTGATCACAAGCTGCAGAACTTCGCCCAGGCCCGGATGGGCGACGAGAGCGCATCGGTCGTGGTGATGGATGTTCGGACGGGCGATTTGCTGGCCGTGGCGTCGGCGCCGTCCTTCGACCCCAACCTCTTCGTACGCGGCATCTCGGTGCCCGATTACAGGCGGCTTCTGGAAGACGATCACCGGCCGCTGGCGACCAAGACGGTTCAGGGCGTCTATCCGCCTGGCTCGACCTTCAAGATGATGACCGCGATTGCGGCAATCGATGCGGGCGTGGCGACCGCGGGCGAGACGGTCTATTGCCCGGGCCACAAGGAAATGGGCGGACGGCGGTTCCATTGCTGGAAGCGGGGCGGGCATGGCTGGATGGACATGCACGAGAGCCTCAAGCAGTCCTGCGACGTATACTATTACGAGATGGCCGAGCGGGTGGGCATCGACCGGATCACCGCGATGGCGCGGCGCTTTGGGCTGGGCGAACGGTTTGATCTGCCGATGTCGGCAGTGGCCGAGGGGCTGACGCCGACGAAGGAATGGAAGCGCGCGCGCCATGGCCAGAACTGGCGGATTGGCGACAGCCTCAACGCCTCGATCGGGCAGGGCTATGTGCTCGCCTCACCCCTGCAGCTTTGCGTGATGGCTGCGCGCCTGGCGACGGGTGAGGCGATCCGGCCGCGGCTTGTCCGGTCGATTGACGGAGTGGAACAGCCGGTGCTGAACGACGGGCCGCTCGGGGTGTCGCCGACGCTCCTGTCGCAGATCCGCAAGGCGATGTACGATGTGTCGAACCACCGGCGCGGGACGGGCTATCGCTCGCGTCTTTTGCCCGACGAGATGAAGATTGCGGGCAAGACCGGCACCAGCCAGGTGCGTTCGGTCGTGGTGCGCAACGAGGACGTGCCGTGGGAGCAGCGGGACCATGCGCTGTTTGTCGCCTTCGCGCCGTATGAGAACCCCCGGATCGCGATTTCCGTGGTTGTGGAGCATGGCGGCGGCGGCAGCCGGGCCGCGGCCCCCATCGCGCGCGACGTGATCGCCCGCGCCCTCTCGGACGGTCTGCCGGATCTGGAAGTCTATCCCGCAAGCGAGCGCAAGGCGATCGAGGAGATGTTCCTGTTGATGCCGCTTTTGAGCGAGGACGGCGAGTTGCCGCCCGCCTCGGATCGCGCTTGAGACCTCTCGGTGTGAGAAACCGGGGCACGAGCGGGCCGGGCGAACGCGGGCGGGGCGCACTCGGGCGGGGGGAGCCAGCGCGCGCATGAGTTATCTGGAATATCGCGTCCAGACCGTTCCCACCGGTCTGCGCAAGATCTTCTATATGAACTGGCCGCTTGTCCTGCTGATCTCGACGGTCGCGGGGATGGGCTTTCTGATGCTCTACTCTGTGGCCGGGGGCTCGATGGAGCCCTGGGCGCGGCCGCAGATGGAGCGGTTCGGCCTTGGCCTTGCGGCGATGTTCGTGGTGGCCATGGTGCCGATCTATTTCTGGCGCAACGTGGCGTTCGTCGCCTACTTGCTGGCGTTCGGGCTCTTGCTTGTCGTCGAGGTGGCCGGGCAGGCAGCAGGTGGGGCGCAGCGCTGGATCGATTTGGGCTTCATGCGGCTGCAGCCGTCGGAGATGATGAAGATCACCCTCGTGATGCTTTTGGCTGCCTATTACGACTGGCTCGATCTCAACAAGGTCTCGCGGCTTTTCTGGGTCTTGCTGCCGGTGGGCCTGATCCTGGCGCCGACGGCGCTGGTTCTTGCGCAGCCGGACCTCGGGACGGCGATCTTGCTGGTCACAGGCGGCGCGCTGGTGATGTTCGCCGCGGGCGTTCACTGGCTCTACTTTGCCGTCGTGGCGGGCGGGGCCGGGGGCCTTGTGACGGCCGTGCTGCAAAGCCGGGGGACGGACTGGCAGCTTCTTGAGGACTACCAGTACCGCCGGATCGACACGTTCCTGAACCCCTCGAGCGACCCGCTGGGAGACGGCTATCACATTACGCAGTCAACCATCGCCTTTGGCTCGGGCGGGTGGACGGGGCGGGGCTTTATGCAGGGGACGCAGTCGCGGCTGAACTTCCTGCCCGAAAAGCACACGGACTTCATCTTCACCACATTGGCGGAGGAGTTCGGCTTTCTCGGCGCGGTGTCGCTCCTGGTGCTGTATGGGCTGATCATTCTCTTCTGCCTGATCTCGGCGATGACCAATTCCGACCGGTTTGCGGCGCTTCTGACGATCGGGATCGCGGGGGCGTTCTTCCTCTACTTCGCCGTGAACATGTCGATGGTGATGGGGCTGGCGCCGGTCGTGGGCGTGCCTTTGCCACTCGTCAGCTATGGCGGGTCGGCCATGCTGGTGCTGCTGATCGCCTTTGGTCTGGTTCAGTCGGCCCATGTGCATCGGCCGCGGGGGCGCGATTAGGAGACGGGGCGGGTCGGGGAGTTGGGCCCGGGCGCGCGTTGTCCATCGGCTTGACCCCGCCGGCTGTCCCGGTCACGGCTGGGCGCATTCTGCCCTGACCTGCGAGTGTCCTCATGCCGCCAACCATCCGTTTCGCCGCCACCTATGAGCGTTGGGAGACCTATGAGGAGCACTTGCGGCGTGCGCTGGCCGAACGGGGTCTCGGCGAGGCGATCCTCAGTGCCGACCCCCTGCCGCCGGAGGAGGTGGACTATATCGTATATGCCCCGAACTCCGACATCCAGGATTTCACGCCCTACACCCGCCTGAAGGCGGTGTTGAACCTTTGGGCCGGGGTGGAGGACGTCACCCATAACGCCACCCTGAAGGTTCCGCTGGCGCGGATGGTCGATCAGGGCCTGACCGAGGGGATGGTGGAATGGGTGACCGGCCATGTGTTGCGCCATCACCTGAACATCGACCATTGCTTGGCGCATCAGGCGGGCGCGTGGGTGCGGCATGTGCCGCCGCTGGCCCGCCACCGCAAGGTGACGATCCTGGGCTTGGGTGAGTTGGGGCGGGCCTGCGGCGCGGCGCTTGCGGGCCTGAATTTTGCCGTGACGGGCTGGTCTCGCAGCGCGCGAGACGTGCCGGGGCTCACATGCCTGAGCGGCGCCGACGGGTTCGACGGCGCGCTGTCTGGGGCCGAGATCGTGGTGCTGCTGCTTCCCGACACGCCCGCAACCCACGACCTGATCGATGCGGGCGCGATGGCGCTGATGGCTCCGGGCGCGGCGATAGTGAACCCCGGGCGTGGGCCGCTGATCGATGACGACGCGCTGATTGCCGCGCTCGATGCGGGCCAGATTGGCCATGCGACGCTGGATGTGTTCCGCCAGGAGCCCCTTCCGCCCGAGCACCCGTTCTGGGCTCATCCCAAGGTGACGGTCTGCCCCCATATCGCGTCGGAGACGCGGCCCGACACCGCATCGGAGGTCATCGCCGAGAACATTCGGCGCTGCGAGGCGGGGGAACCGCTGCTTTATCTCGTCAATCGTGACCTCGGCTATTGAGCAGGCGCATGATAGGCTCGCCCGCAGGCTCAAACGACAACAGACCCGACGGGGGGATCCATGAAGGACGCAAACTCGATCCGCACAACCAAAGGGCGCGGTCGTCTCTACGACAGCGTGCTCGACACGGTCGGTGACACGCCGGTCATTCGCATCAACAATATCGGGGCCGCGGGCGTGACGATCTATGTCAAGGCCGAGGCGTTTAACCCGGCCGCATCGGTCAAGGACCGGCTGGCCCTGTCGATCATCGAGACGGCCGAGCAGGACGGCTCGCTGAAGCCGGGGCAGACGGTGGTGGAGGCGACGTCCGGCAATACCGGCATCGGGCTGGCCATGGTGTGCGCGGCGAAGGGCTATCCGCTGGTGGTGACGATGGCCGACAGTTTCTCGATCGAGCGGCGGCGCCTGATGCGGATGCTCGGCGCCAAGGTGGTGCTGACGCCGCGCGCCCAGAAAGGCTTTGGGATGTATCAGAAGGCCAAGGAGCTGGCCGACGCGAATGGGTGGTTCCTGGCGCGTCAGTTCGAGACCGCGGCCAACGCCACAATCCACGAGAACACGACGGCGCAGGAGATCCTGGGCGATTTCGAGGGGCAGCGCCTCGACTACATCATCACCGGCTACGGAACGGGCGGCACGGTGTCGGGCCTTGGCCGGGTGATCCGCAAGGAACGGCCGGAGGTGAAGATCATTCTGACGGAGCCTGCGAACGCGCAGCTTGTGGGCTCGGGCCGCCCCCAGGGGCGCGACCCGGCGGACCATTCGCCCGCAGAGAGCCACCCGTCGTTCGAGCCGCATCCGATCCAGGGCTGGACGCCGGATTTCATCCCCCATGTTCTGCAGGAGGCAATCGACGGCGGCTATTACGACGAGCTGTTGCCGGTGCCTGGGGCCGACGGGATTGCCTGGGCGCGGCGCTTGGCGGCGGAGGAAGGGATCTTCACTGGCGTCTCGGGCGGCTCGACTTTTGCGGTGACGATGAAGTTGGCCGAACAGGCGCCCGAGGGTTCTGTGCTGTTGTGCATGCTGCCCGATACCGGCGAGCGGTATCTTTCGACGCCACTCTTCGAAGGCATTCCCGAGGGTATGAGCGAGGAAGAAGAGAAGATCTCGCAGTCGACGCCGGGATATCAGATGACCTGACGCCTAACGTGCGCGGACGGGCGCGGCAAAGAAATTGGCCCGGCGGAGCACCGCCGGGCCGTCTTCGTGCTAGAAAATGGCAATCGTAACAACCGCAGGCGCGGGTCGCGCCGTTGGCTTAAGCCGGAACAGAACAAACACCGAAGTCAGGACAACCCGCCCATGGCGACCGCAAGGGCCATGCCCGACAGCATTCCGGAGATCATAAGTAAACGTGCGAGAGCCATAACACCCCCCCCAACAAAAACACTGACAGCGCAAGGGCTACTTCACCCGAGCACCGTCACACTAAGCGGATTCTCGCCAGTTACCAAATGGCAAATGCGCAAGCCTATCGATGTTCACGGATTTTTCCCCATAGATTTTTGAATCCCTGTGGCCTCTGTGGCACGATGACACGGCAGTGCGGGCGATTGGTCCGGTGGTGCGGGCCTTCGACCGGTTGAAAGACGAATCGGGGGTGGCGATGTGGGATCGGCTATTCGACAACATGATGGACAAGGTGGTCACGCAGGGGCGGTTGACCATCAAAGGCCCGGGGCGCCGCGGCACGCGCAGCTTCGGGAACGGACAAGATGCGCCCCAGGTGACCGTGCATCTGCGCGACACAGCTCTGCCGCGCAAATTGCTGATGTCGCCGGAGCTGGCGCTCGGCGAGGCCTATATGGACGGCACGCTGACGGTCGAGGGCGATGACCTCCATGGCCTCATTGCGTTGCTCTTGCAAAACCACGATGGGGGCGAAAACCACTGGGCGGTGAAGCTTGAGCTAGGGCTGCGGCGCATTGTTCGGAGCTTTCAGCAGCACAATCCGATGCCCAAGGCGCGCGCCAATGTCGCCCATCACTATGACCTGTCGGGCAAACTCTATGATCTGTTTCTCGACGACGATCGGCAATATTCCTGCGCCTACTTCCCCGATCCGGGGATGACCCTTGAGGCGGCGCAGGCGGCCAAGAAGCATCACATTGCGCGCAAGCTTCTGATTGAGCCGGGGATGCGCGTGCTCGACATCGGGTGTGGCTGGGGCGGGATGGCGTTGACGCTGGCCCGGGACTATGGCGCGCGCGTCTTGGGTGTCACGCTGTCGAAGGAGCAGCATGCGGTCGCAAGCGCCCGGGCTGAGGAGGTGGGGCTGGAGGGTCGCGTCGAGTTCCGTTTGCAGGACTATCGCAAGGTGCGTGAGCGGTTCGACCGGATCGTGTCGGTCGGCATGTTTGAGCATGTGGGCGTGCCGCACTATCGTGAGTATTTCGACAATGTGCACGCGAGACTGTCGGAGGGCGGCGTCTCGCTGATCCACACGATCGGGCGCGTGGCGCCGCCGGGGGCGACGAGCCCGTGGATTCACCGGTACATCTTTCCGGGCGGCTATATCCCGGCCTTGTCGGAAGTGATGCGCGCGGTGGAGCGCGCGGGGCTATGGAACTCCGACATCGAAGTGTGGCGGATGCACTATGCGATGACGCTTCGGCACTGGTTCGATCGGTTCGTGGCCAATATCGACAAGGCAGAGGCGCTCTATGATGCGCGGTTCTGCCGGATGTGGAAGTATTACCTCGTGATCTCGGAGCAGAGCTTCCGCTACCAGCATCATTGCGTCTTCCAGCTGCAACTGGCCACCGAGCGGGATGTGGTGCCGTTGACGCGCACCTACCTCTACGAGCCGGGCGCTGAACGCGGGCGGATGGCCGCGGAATAGCGTTCACACAGCGCCCAATCGGTATGCAACCCGGGCATGGCGGGCATGATCGTTAAGCGGATTGTGTTTGAGAACGGTTCGCATAGATCAGGGTCATCGGGGCGGCCAAGTCCGGCAGCCCACCGAAATTCAGGAGTTCACAATGGCCTATGTTGCCCAAGAGGCGGGCCGCGCCCGCACGTCCACCGGCTGGTTTTCCGGCCTCGTTTCCGCCTTCCTCGCCAAGCGCGACGAGTGGCGCACCTACAATGAGCTGATGGCGCTGCCCGACAGCCTGCTCGACGATCTCGGCGTCAACCGGGAAGAGCTGCGCGACGTTGCGCGGCGGGCCACCTACGGCCGCTGAGCCAAGGCTCACTTTACGATAGCGGGGCGCTGTCCTGCTGCATTGCAGCAGTCGACGCGCCCCGTTTTGTTTTGAGAGTGCGGCGCGTGACCCCGTGCGTGGGGGCCGGCAGGCCGGGCGCGCGCCGGGCCGGACGGGTGCGCTTGCTTTGGCGGCGGCGCCCCTTGCACCCCCACCGGGCGGGTCTATAAGGCGCGGGATTTGCCTTGAGCACCCACGCTGCCGGAGCCCCCGATGCCCAAACGCACCGATATCTCGTCTATCCTGATCATCGGCGCGGGGCCCATTGTGATCGGACAGGCCTGCGAGTTCGACTATTCCGGGGCGCAGGCGTGTAAGGCGCTGCGCGAAGAGGGCTATCGCGTTGTCCTCGTCAACTCGAACCCGGCCACGATCATGACCGATCCGGGGCTGGCGGACGCGACCTATATCGAGCCGATCACGCCCGAGGTGGTGGCCCGGATCATCGAGAAGGAGCGCCCCGATGCGCTGTTGCCGACGATGGGCGGGCAGACGGGCCTGAACACCTCGCTTCAGCTTGAGGAAATGGGGGTTTTGGCAAAGTTCGGGGTCGAGATGATCGGCGCCCGGCGCGCGGCCATCGAGATGGCCGAAGATCGCAAGCTTTTCCGCGAGGCGATGGACCGGATCGGGCTGGAAAACCCCCGCGCCACCATCGCCAACTCGATGGACGATTGCCTTGCGGCGCTTGAGGAGGTGGGTCTGCCGGCAATCATTCGCCCGGCCTTTACGCTTGGCGGGACGGGCGGCGGCATTGCCTATAACCGCGATGATTTCCTTGAGATTTGCCGCGCCGGCCTTGATGCCTCGCCGGTCAGCCAGATCCTGATCGACGAGAGCCTTTTGGGCTGGAAAGAGTTCGAGATGGAGGTGGTCCGCGACCGGGCGGACAACGCAATCATTGTCTGCTCCATCGAGAACGTCGACCCGATGGGCGTGCATACCGGCGACTCGATCACCGTGGCGCCGGCGCTGACGCTGACCGACAAGGAATACCAGATGATGCGCAACGGCTCGATCGCCGTTCTGCGCGAGATCGGCGTTGAGACCGGCGGCTCGAACGTGCAATGGGCGGTGAACCCAGCCGACGGGCGGATGGTGGTGATCGAGATGAACCCGCGGGTGTCGCGGTCCTCGGCCCTGGCGTCGAAGGCGACGGGATTCCCGATTGCCAAGATCGCCGCGAAGCTTGCCATCGGCTACACGCTCGACGAGCTAGACAATGACATCACCAAGGTCACGCCGGCCAGTTTCGAGCCAACGATCGACTATGTCGTCACCAAGATCCCGCGCTTTGCCTTCGAGAAATTCCCCGGCGCCAAACCCGAGCTGACGACGGCCATGAAGTCGGTCGGCGAGGCGATGGCGATCGGGCGGAGTTTTCATGAGAGCGTGCAAAAGGCGCTGGCCTCGATGGAAACCGGGCTGACCGGGTTCGACGATATCGAGATTGGAGAGGACCGGACGGCGATCACCAAGCGGCTGTCGGAGCGCCATCCCGACCGGATGCGGATCATCGCCCAGGCGATGCGCGAAGGCCTGAGCGACGATGAGATCGCGGCCGTCACCGCCTTTGACCCTTGGTTTCTGGCCCGGATCCGCGAGATCGTCGAGGAGGAGGCGCGACTGAAGCGCGACGGCCTCCCGCTCGACGAGGCGGGGTTGAGGCGGCTCAAGATGATAGGCTTCACCGATGCGCGGCTGGCTGCGCTGACCGGGCGGGATGAGGGGCAGGTGCGGCGCGCGCGCCAGAACCTGGGTGTGGTCGCCAGCTTCAAGCGGATCGACACTTGTGCGGCCGAGTTCGAGGCGCAGACGCCCTACATGTATTCGACCTATGAGCATCTCGCGATGGGGGATGCCGAGTGCGAGAGCCGCCCCACGGGCGCCGACAAGGTGGTGATCCTCGGCGGCGGGCCGAACCGGATCGGGCAGGGGATCGAGTTCGATTATTGCTGCTGCCATGCCTGCTTTGCGCTGACCGAGGCAGGCCATGAGACGATCATGGTCAACTGCAACCCCGAAACCGTGTCGACCGACTACGACACCTCCGACCGGCTCTACTTCGAGCCGCTGACGTTCGAGCATGTGATGGAGATCCTGCGCGTTGAGCAGGAGGCGGGCACCCTGAAGGGTGTAATCGTGCAGTTCGGCGGGCAGACGCCGCTGAAGCTCGCGCGCGCGCTCGAGGCGGAGGGGATCCCGATTTTGGGCACGAGCCCCGATGCGATCGACCGGGCGGAGGACCGTGAGCGATTTCAGGCGCTTGTGGAAAAACTCGGCCTGCGGCAGCCGAGAAATGCCATTGCGTCGTCCGATGCGGCCGCGCTGGAACAGGCCGAGGTGATCGGCTTTCCGCTGGTCATCCGCCCCTCTTATGTGCTGGGCGGCCGGGCGATGGAGATCGTGCGCGACCGGGCCCATCTGGGCCGATACATCGCCGAAGCGGTGGTGGTGTCGGGCGACAGCCCGGTTCTGCTCGACAGCTATCTCGATGGCGCGGTCGAGGTGGATGTCGATGCGCTGTGCGATGGGTCTGCGGTGCACGTGGCCGGGATCATGCAGCATATCGAGGAGGCCGGCGTGCATTCGGGCGACAGCGCCTGTTCGCTTCCGCCCTATTCGCTGCCCGACGAGGTCGTTGCCGAGATGGAGCGGCAGGCCGAGGCGCTGGCGTTGGAACTGGGTGTAATCGGTTTGATGAACGTGCAGTTCGCGGTGAAGGACGGCGCGGTCTACCTGATCGAGGTGAACCCGCGTGCCTCACGCACGGTGCCGTTCGTGGCCAAGGCCGTGGGCTCTCCCATTGCCTCGATCGCGGCGCGGCTGATGGCCGGTGCGCCGCTCTCGGACTTCGCGCTGGTCGCGCCGCGGATCGAGGGCTTTGCGGTCAAGGAGGCGGTGCTGCCCTTCGCCCGCTTCCCGGGCGTCGACACGCTTTTGGGCCCCGAGATGCGGTCGACAGGCGAAGTGATGGGGTCGGACGCGAACTTCCACCGGGCGTTTCTTAAGGCGCAGATGGGGGCGGGGGTGGACCTGCCGCGCGCCGGCAAGGTGTTCTTGTCGATCAAGGAGGCGGACAAGACGCCGATGCTGTTGGACACCGCCAAGGTGCTGAAGGAGCTGGGGTTTGCCATTGTGGCGACGCGCGGGACAGCGGCGTTTTTGGCCGACGGCGGGGTCGAGGCCGAGATCGTCAACAAGGTTTATGAGGGTCGGCCCAACATCGTCGACTACATGAAGGACGGTGGCGTCGATCTGGTCATGAACACGACCGAGGGCGCGCAGGCGGTGGAAGACAGCCGCTCTATGCGCAATGTGGCTTTGATGGACCGGATTCCCTATTACACGACGCTGGCCGCCTCCCATGCCGCCGCCCACGCGATGCGGGCGCGCGAAGAGGGCGAGATCGAGGTGCGCGCGCTGCAGGAGTGACGCCGGGACCCGTGGGACGGCGGGCGAGGCCGTTTAGGGGCTCAGGAGTGCTGGTGACTCTTGGACCGTTGGAGCGTTAGCAACCGCGTTCCCCCAGCGTTCAGAACCTTCTCGGAGACGGGGGCATAGCCCTTTGCGGCAAATGCCGTCAGCGGATCCCGTGTCGTCTGGTCGCTGAAGATGGGGAGCCCGGCGCCAAAGGTCACGGGCTCGACGGTCAGGTGGATGCGGTCGATGGCGTTGTGGGCGGCGAACCAGTCATGCACCGTTGTGCCGCCCAGGATCAGGCCGTTTTGCAGCGGGTGAATGTGGCTGACTGCGGCCGCGAGGTCTGTGGGCGCCACGCGTTCGGGGTCGAGCCAGAGTTGGGTGGGTCGGCGCCATCCGGCATAGCTGCGCGAGAAGATGATGCGGCGGCGGTCGGGCCGGTCGGCGGCCTCATGCGTGCCGCGCCCCATGACCGCCCAGTCGGCCGCCTCGACATCGCGGAAGAAGAGCACTTGTTCCTCGGCGCTGGCCCAGGCCTGCGGCGGGTCTCCGGGCGCCCGGGCGATGAAGCCGTCAGCCGAGGTCACGACGGTCAGGGTAAAGTGCATGCTGTTGCCTCCGATCCGCTCTGGCGCGGCGACTTGGCGGTGGGGCGCGGGGGTGTCAAGGCCGGGCTCGACGCTTGGAGCCCCGGGGTCGGCATGATAGGCGCGCGGGGACTCAGCGAAAGGATCGCGCGATGGCACGTCTGACGGAGAAGGGCAGGGCGCTCGTGGCCGACGTGGCCGCGCGCCACGGTGTCTCGGACGAGGCGGTGCAGGCGCTTTTGGTGGCCATTGCACAGGGCGGGGGCACGCAGGCGCAGTTCAGCCATCCCGAGCTGGGCGGCATGGGACAATGGTCGCTTGGGGGCATGATCATGCTGGGCGACATGTTCAACAACACGCTGAAGGCGTCGGTCGATGCGATCTGTACCGAGCTGTCGACCGCGATCGCGGGCGGAGATGTCTTCGCGCCCGCGCCACGGGCGGCCATGCCCACGGGCCAGACCCAAAGCCAGAGCCAGGGCGGGGCGGGCGTGAGCCTGTTCGTTCCGGGCGGTGGGCTTGGCGGGGCATGGTGGCCTGAGGGCCTCGGAACGCCCACGTCGACAGGCGCACAGAACACGATGCGGTATGCGGTGTTCCCCGCGGCACGGCGGCTGGCCATCGATGTGGGCGGGCGAATCGAACTGTTCGACACCGGCGATCATGCGATCTCGGGCGTGTCGCAACAGCAGGGGCCCGACGGGTCGATGACCTTCACCAGTCAATACGGGACGGTACGGGTGGCCGACTTGGCCCGAGTCGAAGAAGAGGCGCCCCCTGCTGCGTCCAAAGACCCCTCGCCGGAAACACAGCCTGCACCCGCCGGGCCCGTCGCGGAGCCTGCGCCGCCTCAGGCGCCCGCCCGCGAGCCGGCGCCGACCCGGGAGGCCACGCCTGCGGGCCCGTCCGGCCCGGCCAGCGCCGACGACATTATCGAGCTGATCCGCAAGCTGGGCGAGCTGAAGGAGGCCGGTATTCTGACCGAGGACGAGTTCTCGGCGAAGAAGGCCGATCTCCTCGGGCGTCTCTGACCGGCGCCGATGGCCCCAGCGCCGCGGCCGGTTACCCGTCCTGTTCGGGCTCAACCTCGCTTACGAGCTGGCCAGCCTCCCAGATGCCGAACGCCTGTTCTCCTGTGGCATAGAGCATGCGGCCGGTGCCCTCGCGCTGACCATCGACGAACTCGCCGGTATAGACGTCGCCATTGACATAGGTGGCCTCGCCCTCGCCCTGCATCTGGCCCTCGGCCCAGCCCCCGGAATAGGTGAAGCCGTCCGGCGTGGTGATTGCGCCGTCGCCCGACCGGACGCCCTTCTCGAAATTGCCCTCATAAACCGAGCCGTCGGCATAGCGCGCGGTGCCCTGACCGTGGTGCTGGCCCGCGCGCCACGCGCCGGTATAGCTGTAGCCGTCGGGGTAGCGCATGGAGCCGATGCCGTGGGGCAGGCCGTTCATGAACGCGCCCTCGTATACGGTCTCGTCGGCGTAGCGCGCGATGCCCTCGCCCGACTGCACACCGCCTGACCAGCCGCCCTCATAGGTCGAGCCGTCGGGATAGGTGATCGCGCCCTGGCCCTCCGGCACGCCGTCCTGCAGACCGCCGTCATAGACCGCGCCGTCGGGATAGGTGACGCGGCCGGCGCCCTCGGGCTCGCCCTGGACATAAGCGCCTTCGTAGACATAGCCGTCGGCACCGCGAAAGGTGCCCTGGCCGTGGCGCAGATCGTCGCGAAAGCCGCCCTCGTAGACGTCGCCATTGGCGTAGGTGATCTTGCCTCGGCCGTCGCGCGCGCCGGCGACGAGGGAGCCTTCGTAGATGTCGCCGGTGGTTTGCGTGAGCGTGCCATCGCCGGTGATCTGCCCCTCGGCCCAGGCACCCTCATAAACGAACCCGTCCGGGCGCACGAGCCGGCCCTGGCCCGCGCGCCGGTCCTCGACGAGGCCGCCGACATAGACCGAGCCATCGGGATAGGTGATGGTGCCTTCGCCCTCTTTCCGGCCGTCGAGCCAGGTGCCGTCGTAGCGATAGCCGTCGGAGCCCGTGAGCACGCCTGTCCCGTGGGGTTTGCCGTCGCGAAACTCGCCTTCGTAGCGCCCGCCGCCAGGATAGGTCGCCACGCCCTGGCCGTTGCGCGAGCCGACCTGCCACTGCCCCTCATAAGTGGCGCCGTTGGCATAGGTGATGCGGCCGAAGCCGTCGGGCTGGCCGTTGACGAACGCGCCCTCATAGACCGAACCATCGGGATAGGTCGCGACGCCCTCTCCAAGGATCTGCCCTTCGACCCAGGCGCCGGCATAGCTGTAGCCGTTGGGCAGGGAATAGGTGCCTTGCCCGTGCGGCTGGCCGCCCTTGAATGTGCCCTCATAGATGCCGCCATTCTCATATTGCATAACCTCGACGCGGCCTTGCTGGGCGGCGGCAGGCATAACGAGGGCGGGCACAACGAGGGCGGGCAGGATCAGGGCCGCGCTCAGGATGGGGACGATCCCCAACAGCGCGGCGCGCGCCGGGCGTGGGGCTCGGGTCAGGCGGGCCATGGACTGCTCCTCCAGGCGGCATTTGCGTTTGACGCTCTTTCGCGAAGCCTACGACTGCGGCCGATTTTGGGCAATTGCTTTCGGGCGTCACAAAGGGGCGAGTGCGATGCGGTGTCGACGATGCAAACCGATGCGCGCGAGGTACACCCGGCCGCGCCGCCCATCAGGCCAGGCCATTGCGGATGATTTCGGCGTGCATCCAGTGGGTCTCGCTCGTCACGTGATCGGAGCGGACCCATTTGCCCATATGCTGGGGCATAGCAGGCTCGGGGAACTCGCTTGCAGTGCGGAGGACGAGGCCTTCTTGCCGCTCGAGGTCGAGCGCGGTTGTGAGGTCGTCCACCAGCCCGGGGCGCCAGGGGCCGCGAAAGAGCAGGGGGACGGGCGTGATCCCCAGGTCTGCGAACCGGTCAGCTGTTTCGTCCCACGTACGCACTCTGCCATGGGTGATCCAGGCGAAGCCCAGGAAGTAGGACGGGAGGGCGGTGTAGGGGATCGCGTGCCGGGCGAAGAGGTATTCGCCGACGATCCGCTCGCCCGGTGCGAGGTGGGGCGAGATGCCGGCGGCGAAGGCCTTCATCCAGTCGCGCGAGGGGTGATAGCGGCTGTCTGGGCTGCGGGCGTGGGTGCCGCCGGCATGGATCGTGGTGTTTTCGCCATCCATCTTTTCGGTCGCAACCAGATCGCCGGCGGCCTCGAGGACGGACGTGCTCTCCATGCGCTTGTCATCGGAGGTGGCGCCGGGGCTGCCGGGCAGGTGATAGGTGCGGCCGTATTTCTGCATGGTGCTCTGGCCTTTAGTGCTGGTTCCGGGACCCCGGCCTTTGACCGCTGGCTGGAAGAGCCGCGATCCGACGGGTCTTTGAGGCGGTTTATGGTTGAGTTCGCGGCCCAACTCAAAGGTACGCACTGACATTTCCGTGGGGGCGGCCCGGCCCCGCGGGGCGGCCGCAAGCGGCGTTGACACCGCGCCTGAGCCCTCGACGGGACCACTGCTTGTGGCGCGAACGTTGGGCGGACCCTACGTGTCAATGGGCGCCCCTTCCTTCCGACGGCCAAGCTGGTATGACGGCGCCATCCAGCGGGAGGCTCCGAGCATGGACCGATTTCGCCTGACCATCGCGCAGCTCAACCCGACGGTGGGCGCGCTGAAAGAGAACGCCGCGAAGGCGCGCGATGCCTGGGCCGAGGCCAAGGCGGCCGGGGCCGACATGGTGGTGCTGCCGGAGATGTTTCTGCCGGGCTACCAGGTTCAGGATCTGGCGATGAAGCCGGCCTTCGTGGCCGATTGCGCGCGGGTGCTTGCGGCGCTGGCGCGCGATTGTGCCGACGGGCCGGCAATGGGGATTGGCCTGCCGGAGCGGCATCGACGTGGGCTGCACAATGTCTACGTGATCCTTTCACAGGGCGAGGTGGTGGCGCGTCTGACGAAGCATCACCTGCCCAACTTCAACGTCTTCGACGAGATGCGCGTCTATGCCCAGGGCGCGGTGCATGGTCCCTACACTGTTGGACCTGCCCGGATCGGCACCCCGATTTGCGAGGATGCCTGGCACGAGGATGTCTGCGAAACGCTGGCCGAGACGGGGGCCGAGCTGTTGGTGGTGCCCAACGGGTCGCCCTATTTCCGCGACAAGCGCGAGATCCGGATGAGCCATATGGTGAGCCGTGTGGTCGAGACCGGACTGCCGCTCGTCTATGTCAATCTGGCCGGTGGGCAGGATGACCAGATGTTCGACGGCGGCTCGTTCGTGCTGAACCCGGGCGGACAGCTCGCCGTTCAGATGCCGGTGATGGAAGAGGCGATCGCGCATGTCGACTTCACCCGCGAGGGCTGGGGCTGGCGGGCGATGCAGGGCGAGCTGGCCCATCTGCCCGATGCCTGGGAGCAGGATTACCGCGTGATGGTCGAGAGCCTGCGCGATTACCTGGTCAAAACGGGCTTCCCAAAGGTGCTGCTGGGTCTGTCGGGAGGTGTCGATTCGGCGCTGGTGGCGGCCATTGCGGCGGATGCGGTGGGCCCAGAGAATGTGCGCTGTGTGATGCTGCCGTCGGAATACACGTCTGCCCATTCCCTTGAGGATGCAGCCGCCGTGGCCACGCGCCTGGGCTGTCGGTTGGACGAAGTGCCGATCTCGGAGGCGCGCACTGCCGTGGGGGCGACGCTTGCGCCCCTCTTCGGCGACAGCGCGCCCGGGATTGCCGAGGAGAACATCCAGTCGCGCCTGCGTGGACTTCTCCTTATGGCGCTGTCGAACAAGTTCGGCGAGATGCTGTTGACCACCGGCAACAAAAGCGAGGTCGCCGTGGGCTATGCCACGATCTATGGCGACATGGCGGGCGGCTATAACCCGATCAAAGACCTCTACAAGACGCGCGTGTTCGAGACCTGCCGCTGGCGGAACCGCGAGCATCGCGACTGGATGAAGGGGCCGGCGGGCGAGGTGATCCCGCCGCGGGTGATCGACAAGCCGCCATCGGCCGAACTGCGCGCGGATCAGAAGGACGAAGACAGTCTGCCGCCCTATGACGTGCTCGATCGCATCCTTGAGATGCTGATCGATGAGGAGCGCGGGGTGGCGGAGGTCGTGGAAGAGGGCTTCGACCGCGAAACGGTGAAGAAGATCGAGCGGTTGATCTATATCAGCGAATACAAGCGGTTCCAGTCGGCCCCCGGAGCGCGGCTGACGCGGCGGGCATTCTGGCTCGACCGGCGCTACCCGATTGTGAACCGCTGGCGCGATCCGGGCGCCGACCTGAACATGGGCGTCGACGCCGCCGAATGAGCGCGCCGCCCGCTGCCGCTGGCCCGGAGTTGCCGGGCGAGATCGGGCCGAGCACGCGCAAGAACCCGGTGCCGACGATCCTGTGCGCCGGCGTCGCGGTGCTCCTGGCCGTGATGTCGTGGCAGGTCTGGCGGCTGACGGAGGGCGGCGAGCCGGGAGCCGCGTTGTTCCCGCTTTTGGCGTCTGGGCTAACCGCGGCCTTTGGGTGGTATCTTTGGCGGGCGCAGCCATTCGTGCAGGGCCGGCTTTTGTTCGAGCCGCAAGGGATGCGGGTGGCGAAATGGGGCACGCGCGGCCGGCCGGTGCCCGAGGTTGCGATTTCCTGGTCCGACTTCGCGCTGCTGCGCCATACTGAGGTGCCGCGCGCGCCCGACAAGATCGTTCTTTCGCGGGCCGATGGCACGCGCCTGGCACTCGATGGTCACGGGTTCGAGGTCGCGGCGCCCCGCGTCGTCGACGCGATTCTGGCCCACGCCGTGGCGGCCGGCTGCAAGATCGAGCAGAGGGGCGCCGAGCATGCCATCGTCACCAACCGGACGTGGGAGGTGACGCCGCCACCCTGACCGGCCCGCCGCCGGATCAAAGCGCGGTGAGGCTGCATGCCGGCCGCAGGCGCTCGACATCTTCGGGGGGGCACAGGCGTGTGGCCTCGGTGGCGACCGCGGCGGCGGAGGCGGCGACGCCAGTCCGCAGCGCTTCGGGCAGTGCCTCATCGCGGGCCATCGCCAGGGTGAAGGCGCCGACAAAGCTGTCGCCCGCGCCGATCTTGGACACTTCGGTCACCTGCGGGGGCGTGGCGAGCCACGCGCCCTCACTGCTTGCCAGGACCGACCCTTCGCGCCCACGGGCAAAGATCACCGCATGGGCGACGCCGCGGGCGACGAGATCGCGCGCAAAGGCGGCGGTGTCGGCGACGTTGGGCAGGGCGCGGCCGGCGAAATCTTCGGCCTCGACATCGTTGGCGCGCAGCACATCGAGCGGTTCGTGATTGCCCTCAACGAGGCTCTTGAGCGCCGGGCCCGACGTGTCGACGACCAGACGCACATGCCGCCCCTCGACCCGGTTGGCGAGGATGCGGGGGAAATCCTTGGCGACGCCGGGCGGCTGGCTGCCCGAGAGAACGACGAAGGAGCCGGGATGGGCGGCGCGGGCGACGGTGGCAAGGGCGCGCGCCACATCGTCCTCGCCCCAGATCGGCCCCGGTGTCACGAAGCGCACCTGGTGACCTTCGGCCTCGTCGGACACCGAAAACGACATCCGCGTCTCGCCCGGGCCCTGGAATGCCACGGTCGGCACGCCTTCGAGCGCGAGAAGTTCCAGAAGCCGGGCGCCCGTGGTGCCGCCAATCGAAATGAGCGCCGTGGACTGCCCGCCCAGCATCTGGATCGCGCGCGACACGTTGATCCCGCCACCGCCGGGGTCGACCGACGGCTCGGCGCAGCGCAACTTGACGTTGGGCACGATGGCGTCGGCGATGGTCGCATAATCTACGGTCGGATTGAGCGTGAGGGTGACGATGGGGGTCATGGGCAGCCCTGGGTTTGTTTGCGCTCACACTGGCCCAAGCCGCAGGGGATGAGAAGAGGGGCGCGGCGTGGTAAGATGGCCCATGGCGGCCAACAAAACCGGACCCACTGATCTCGACCCGAAGGGCTTCGTCGAGCAGGCCGAGCCAGCGCGGCGCCGGGCTGACGCGCTGCGCCTGTTGGATCTGTTCGGCGACGTCACGGGCTATCCGGCCGTCGTGTGGGATGGCGGGATCGTGGGCTTTGGCCGCTACGACTACACCTATAAAAGCGGGCATGGCGGCACGTTTCTTGCCACGGGGTTCGCCCCGAGAAAGGCGTCGCTGTCGATCTACATCATGCCGGGCTATGCCGATTTCGGCCAGATCCTGGGCCGGCTCGGCAAGCATAGCACGGGCGTCTCCTGCCTTTACATCAAGAAGCTGGAAGACGTGGATCTGAATGTGCTGGAGGAGCTCATTCGCGCGGGTCTCGATGACCTGGGCCAGAGATGGGAGATCGAGCCGCGCTGAGAGATGGCGCGCCGGGGATCGGCGCGCCGAATGATGTCGTCAGCCCGGGTCCCCACAATCGCGGCCAGCCGAAGCTCTGCCACAGATTGCAGCGGGGCCGAGGGTCAGCCCATCATCTGATAGGTGACGGGCACGAAGCGGAAGCCGTCGTCCCGCGGCTGAACATAGCCGACGGCGGGGAACGGCATATGGTAGCCGACGAACGGGACCTTGTCGGCCGCCAGCATGCTCAGAACCTGGCGGCGCATCGCTGCGGCGGCTGGCTTGTCCATGTCGAAGCGCACTTCCCAGTCGGGGTAGGCGACAGAGTAGACATGGTGGTTGGCCAAATCGCCGGCGATGAAGAGCTGGTTGCCCCCGCTTTCGAGCATCCAGGTCATGTGGCCCGGTGTGTGCCCGAACGAAGCCACCGACGTCACGCCCGAGGCGATCGACTCGGCGTCGCCCACGAACGAGAATTCCTCGGCAAAGGGGCGGACCTTGGCTTCGAACCCTTCGTTTTCCGCACCGGCCCAGTGGTCGAACTCGACCTGGCCCGTGATGAGGGCTGCGTTCGCGTAGGTCTTGTCGCCGGTTTCGGTTGTCAGGCCGCCGATGTGGTCGCCATGCATATGGGTGATGACGACATGGGTGATATCGTCGGGCGTAACGCCGGCTTCGGCCAGTGCCGGCACCATGCTTTCTGCGCTGAGCCCCGTGTCGAAGAGGATCACCTCGGAACCCGTATTGACCAGCGTCGGCGTGAAATAGAACTGCGCGACATCGGTGGGCAGGAAGTTCTCCTCGCTCACGGCGGCGAATTCCTCGGCCGACACGTTGAGGCCGAAGATCCCCTGCGGCTCTTCGCGAGGCATGGTGGCCGACAGGAGCGTCGTGACCTGGAAGTCGCCGAGGGTGAAGCTGCGGGCGCGGGGCATCGCGGCACCTCCATGGCCGGCCGCAAGCGCCGGGGCGCTGGCCGAGACGGCGAGGGCGGCCGGAGCGGCGGCCGCGGACAGAAGGGCGGTGCGACGGGTGAGGGTCGGCATGACGGGTCTCCCTGGTTGCCACGTGCGTCGCTTCAGCACATAGCTGGGATCGCCCGAAAGGCCCGCACACGCGATGTGCGTCGTCTCACAATTCCGTGGAAAGAATGGCGTGGGATGGAGCTCGGGCGCCAGGCGAGGCCAAGTGAGGCTGGATCGCTGCCGGCGCATCGTGCGCGCTGATCTCGGGGGCGTCTGTCGCGGGCAGCACCTCGACCCGATCCAGCAATAAAAGTTCGCACGCGCCAAAGCCCGTGTCGGTGCGGGTCAGCGACGTGGTCCAGGTGAAGCCGCCGGGGCCCGAGACATTCACAAGCCGCCCCGTGACGCGCACCAGATCGCCCTTGCGCACGCGCTCGAGCTGCGCGCGGGCTTCGGGCGTTGCGGGCACGATATGGACGTTGGCCGACGTTCGGTTGGCCATGTCCGGCGAGATCGGCGCCTCGGAGCTGGCGGTGAAATAGAGAAACCGGCTGTCCTGCCAAAGGCGGAAGTGGGACAGCGTATCGGGGTTCGACATCGGGCCCCACCCGAGGGCGAGGTCGACCGGCGCGAGCCACCCGTCTCGCGTGCGGGGATAGCGTTTGCGGCCGAGAACAAGGCCCGTGGCCTCGAATGTCGCCACCGCTTCGGCCACATAGCCCCGGGGCAGGGCGACCGATTGAGCGGGGAGGATCTGGGCCTGGCGCGGCGAGTCGGGGGCAAGCGTCTGGCCTGCGCCGGCATGGCGTTCGGCGGCCGTCGGCTCGGCTGTGAGCACGAACTGTCCGCTCTCGTCGAAGCCGAAGAGAGAGAGGAGCGCGACGCCAACAATTGCCGCGATCGCAAGAGGGTTTGGCAATCCGGATTGGGAGTAATGTCGCATGTCGGGTGCGTAGGCCCGCAATGTGGCGAGCGTTGGGCCGCGGGCCCAGATCCCCGGCGCTGCGGGCGGGCGCTGTGGTCATCGGGTCGGCGCATCTTTTTAGGACTGCCGGGCCCTAATCCCACCACCGGTCGATGGCAGCGATGTCTTCATCGGACCAGCCGAAATGGTGCGCGAGTTCGTGGATATAGACATGGGCCACAAGGCGGCCCAGCGGCTCGCTGCCGCGTTCGGCCCACTCGTCGAGGATCGGGCGGCGGAAGAGCCAGATCGTGTCGGGGCGGTCGGGCTGGTCCATAACAGAGCGTTCGGTCAGGGGGATGCCGTTGTAGAGGCCCGTAAGGTCGAATGCGTCCTCGATCTGGAGATCGCTGAGCGTGGAGGGGTCGGCAAAGTCTTCGACCCGGATCGCCACCTCGGTTGCGGCTCGGGCAAACTCCGGTGGAAGGGACTCGCGCGCGGCGTGGGCCATCGCCGTGATGTCGCCCAGCGTCGGGGCCGGGCGCGCAGTCCACCAGATCTCGTCAGTCATGGTCGGGGCTCCTTGTGCTCCCGCCGGGCTGATATGGACAATCGCTCGCCCGTGTGAAAGAGCCCCGCGACGAGGAGACCGAGATGACCACCACCCGCTTTGCCCCCTCGCCCACGGGCTATCTTCATGTCGGCAACCTGCGCACGGCGCTGTTCAACTGGCTGATCGCGCGCAAGGCGGGCGGCACATTCATTCTGCGGCTCGACGACACCGATCCCGAGCGCTCGAAGCCCGAATTTGCCGATGCGATCCGGGAGGACCTGGAGTGGCTGGGCCTGACCTGGGACCGGGTGGAGACGCAGTCGTCTCGGCTCGACCAGTATGCCGATGCGGCCGATCGCCTGCGCGGGGCGGGCCGGTTCTATGAGGCGTTCGAGACGCCGGGCGAGCTGGACCTGAAGCGCAAGAAGCTCCTGAATATGGGGCGGCCGCCGGTCTATGACCGGGCGGCGCTGGTGTTGGACGATGGGGCACGCGAGGCGCTGCGGGCGGAGCGCGGAAACGGGGTCTGGCGGTTCAAGCTGGACCATGACCGGATCGAATGGGAGGACGGCATTCTGGGCCCCCTCTCGATCGATGCGGCGTCGGTCTCGGACCCGGTGCTGATCCGCGCCGACGGGCAGGTGCTTTATACTCTCGCCTCGGTGGTCGATGACACGGATATGGGCATCACCCATGTCGTGCGCGGGTCTGACCATGTGACGAATACCGCGACGCAGATCCAGATCATGGAAGCGCTCGGCCAGGGGCACCCGGCCTTTGCGCATCACTCGCTGCTGACGGGCCCGCAGGGCGAGGCGCTGTCAAAGCGGTTGGGGACGCTCGCGCTTCGAGACCTGCGGGAGCGGGGCGTCGAGCCCATGGCGCTCTTGTCGCTGATGGCGCGGCTTGGGTCGTCGGACCCGGTCGAGCTGCGCAGCTCCCACACCGAGATCATCGACGGGTTCGACCTGACACGCTTTGGCGCGGCACCCACGAAGTTTGACGATGGGGATCTGGGCCCGCTGACCCACCGGGTTCTCGCGGGGCTGCCGTTGGAGGCCGTGGCGCACGAGGTAAGCGCCGCCGGCGTCCCGGACGCGTTGGCGCCGGCCTTTTGGCAGGTGGTGCGCGAGAATATCGACACGCGCGCTGAGATCGCCCCGTGGTGGGACATCCTGCGGGACGGGGCCCGCCCTCTGGTGGAAGACGAGGATGCCGCCTTTGTGGCCGAGGCGCTGGCCCGGCTGCCGGCACCGCCCTATGGGCCGGAGACCTGGGGGGCGTGGACCAGTGAGGTGAAGGCGGCGACGGGCCGGAAGGGCAAGGCGCTCTTCATGCCGTTGCGGCTTGCGCTAACCGGACGCCGGCGCGGGCCCGAGATGGCCGACTTCATGCCGTTGATGCAGAGCAGGCCACGCCTCTAGCGGTTCCCGCGTCCGACGCGTGCCCCTAGCCCTGAAGCGCATCAGGGACCAGCCGGTTCCCGGTGATCCGGGCCTGTCCATCCGACCCGATCTGTGCAACTGAAGCGCAAGGAGGATGGGATGGCAGAGGCACGGGCGGTCTTCCTTGAGGGCAACCTCTTGCGCCACATCACGGTGATGGCGCTGACGGCGAGCCTGGGGCTCGTTGCTGTGTTCCTCGTCGACTTCATCGACATGATTTTCATCTCGATGCTCGGCAAGGCCGAGTTGGCCGCCGCGATCGGGTATGCCGGCGCGATCCTGTTCTTCACGACATCGTTCGGCATCGGGATGGCGATTGCGGCCGGCGCGCTGGTGGCGCGGGCGCTGGGACAGGGCGACGTGACCCTTGCGCGCAGCCGGGCCACGGCGACGCTGGTCTGGGGCGTTGTGTTCGGCGCGATCTTTTCGGCCTGCGTGTGGGTCAATCTGGAGCATTTGGCCCGCCTGGTTGGGGCCAGTGGCGAAACGCTGGACCTCGCCGTGCGCTATCTTGCGATCATCGTGCCATCGCTGCCCTTCCTGCTGATCGGGATCATCGGGGGCGCGATCCTGCGCGCCTATGGCGATGCGCGGCGGGCCATGATGGCCACGATCTGGGGCGCGCTCGTCAATGGGGTGCTCGATCCGATCCTGATCTTCGGGCTCGATCTGGAACTGACCGGGGCGGCGCTGGCCTCGGTCGCGGCCCGACTGACCATGGCGGCGGCTGCCATCGCGCCGCTCCTGCGCCACCATAGCGGGTTGGCGCGGCCGACAGCGGGGGCGTTGGCCGAGGCCCTTCGCCCGGTCTTGACCATCGCGGTGCCGGCGATCCTGACGCAGCTTGCCACGCCTGTCGGGCAGGCCGTCGTGACCCGGTCGATGGCCGCTTATGGCGAGGCCGCGGTGGCCGGCATGGCCATTGTGGGCCGGCTGACCCCCGTCGCCTTTGGCGTGATCTTTGCGCTCTCGGGCGCGATCGGCCCGGTGATCGGGCAGAATTTCGGGGCGGGCAAATCCGACCGCGTCCAACGCGCCTATTGGGACGGCTTGGTGTTCTGCGCCGTAGTGGTGGTGAGCATCACGGCGATCCTGGTGGCCTTGCGGGGCCCGCTGGCGTGGCTATTCGAGGCCGAAGGGGTGACGCGCGAGCTGCTGTTTCTGTTTTGCGGTCCGCTCGCGCTCGCCTTCTTCTTCAATGGCGTGATTTTCGTGTCGAACGCGGCCTTCAACAATATGGGTCACCCCTACTATTCGACCTGGGTGAACTGGGGGCGGCATACGCTAGGCACGGTGCCGTTCGTCTGGGCGGGCTCGGCGATGATGGGCGCGTCGGGCGTGCTGATCGGCCAGGCCGTGGGCGGAGTGGTGTTTGCGCTGGTCGCGGGGCTGCTGGTGCGCCGAGTCATGTCCGGAGAGGCACCGGCAGCGGAGCCGGATGACGCGATGCCAGAGCCCTATCGCCGCCACGTTCGGCAGATGAGCCTGTTTCACGGGCGCCGGTGATCGCGGCTTGTGGCCCGCGTCGCGCCTTAGTTGCCGGCCGAGGCGACGGGTCCGCTGCGATGCACCAGCGAAAGGTGATGATCGACGATGGCGCGCTCGGCCGGGCTGAGCGTGGTGGCGCGCGAGTATCGGGGGGCGCTTCGGTCGTCGAGGATCGGAGCATCCCACCCTGCGGTTGAGGCAAAGAATTCGGCGGCGCCCGTGGCACCGTAGACCTGTAGAAAGCCCTGAATGACGGTGTCGATGTAGCTCAGGAGCACGGGGTGCCGGGTGTCGGGCGGCGCGGCATGGCGGACGGGCACCGCATAGACGCGCGCGGGCGTTTCGACAGCGGGGGTGGCGCTGCCGTTCAGTCGCAAGGTGACGGGGTGCTTGTCGTAGGCCCGTTCGCGCGCATCGAGCGCGGCCCAGTCTCCCCCGGGCACTTCGGCGACGAGCCCCTGAATCTCGGCGTCGGCCGGTTCGACCGAGAGAAACGCGAGCGGCCTCAGTGCGGAATGCACCCAGATGCGGCGCCAGCCTGCGAGTGTGGCCGGGCGGGGGTTGGCATAGGCATGCGTTCCGACGTTGACGAGGCTGCCGTAGCCGAAGAACTGATGATCCGACATGCCCGCCTGATGGCCCGGCCCTGCGGCGAAGGCAAGGCTTGCCAAGATGCCGCGGGCCGCTTAGCACTGAAGGTGCACATGTCGGGAGAATCCGGGCCCGCCCGGATGCCGAAGGAGCAACCGCCCCGGTAAACTCTCAGGCCCACGGACCGGCATGCGCAGACACTCTGGAGAGAGGCGCCCCACGCGCCCGCCGAAGGGATAACGATCTCAGGCGAAAGGACAGAGGGGGCATCGTGCCCGGGCTCCGGCCCGTGGTGGGCGATGCCGGGCCGATCCCGGCGCACGACGCGGGAGGCCATGATGGCTCAAGACACCGAGACGCTGACGCTGGAGCGCACGCCGCTCGATGGCCTTCACAGGGCGCTTGGGGCGCGCATGGTGCCGTTCGCCGGGTGGGACATGCCGGTGCAATATGCCGGGGTGATGGCCGAGCACAACGCCACCCGCAACGCGGCCGGATTGTTCGATGTGTCTCATATGGGGCAGATCCTGATCGAGGGCACCGGCGCCGCCGAGGCGCTTGAGAGTGTGGTTCCACAGGCGATTGTGGGGCTGCGGGACGGGCGGCAGCGCTACGCGTTCTTCACCAACGATAATGGTGGGTTGATCGACGATCTTATGGTGTCGCATCAAGGCGACCGGCTGTATCTTGTCGTGAACGCGTCCCGGGTCGCTGTGGACCTCGCGCATCTGCGCACGCGCCTGCCAAATGTTGCGGTTACGCACGTGACCGATCGCGCGATGCTGGCGTTGCAGGGCCCGCAAGCAAGCGCCGTGCTTTCCCGGTTCGTGGCGAGCGCAGACGCTATGCGGTTTATGGATCATCGCGTGATATCAAGCGACTACGGCGCGCTATTCATTTCAAGATCCGGCTATACGGGGGAGGATGGCTTCGAGATCTCCGTGCCAGCGGATCGGGCCGAGGCCCTCGCCCAAGACCTGCTGAGCGATGAGCAGGTCACGCCCGCGGGCCTTGGCGCCCGCGACTCGCTGCGGCTCGAATCGGGATTGTGTCTCTATTGCTCCGATATCGATGAGGGCACCACGCCGGTCGCCGCGGGGCTGGGCTGGGCGATCCAGAGAGTGCGGCGCGCTGGCGGTGACCGCGAGGGCGGATTTCCCGGCGCAAACATCGTGTTGCGCGAGTTCCTTCACCCTCCTGAGCGCCTGCGCGTGGGTCTTCGGCCGGAAGGCCGCGCGCCGATGCGGGCTGGCGTTTCCCTTTATGAGACAAAGGCTTCCGCGGAGAAGCTCGGACAGGTGACAAGCGGGACGTTCGGGCCCACGCTCGGGGCCCCCGTGGCCATGGGCTATGTCCCGGCGCGCCTTTCCGCGCCCGGCACGCGGCTTTTTGGGGAGGTGCGCGGCAAGCGCCTGCCGGTCATCGTGTCGCCGATGCCGTTTCACCCCCACGCCTACAATCGCTGACAGGTCAATTTCCGCACGGAGGCTCCATGAAGTATACCGAAGACCACGAATGGCTGAGCCTCGACGGCGACATCGTCACCGTCGGGATCACCGAGCACGCGGCCGAGCAACTCGGCGATATCGTGTTCGTGGAACTGCCCGAGACCGAAACCATGGTGGCCAAGGGCGACGAGATCGTCGTGATCGAGAGCGTCAAGGCCGCCTCCGACATTGCCGCGCCGCTCGACGGCGAAGTGGTCGAAGTGAACGGCAAGATCGTCGAGAACCCCGCCATGGTGAACGAGGATCCGACTGGCGATGCCTGGTTCTTCCGGATCCGCATCGAGGATGCCGGCCTGCTCGACGGGTTCCTCGATGAAGACGAGTACAAGGCCACGCTCGACTGACCCCTGTTGCCGAACGATCCGGAGTGCCCCATGCCCTTTGAGCCCACCGCCTATGATCCGTATGACTTTGCCAATCGGCGCCATATCGGCCCCTCGCCCGAAGAGATGGCCGCAATGCTTGAGGCTGTGGGGGCGTCGAGCCTGGACCAGCTGATCGAAGAAACGGTTCCGGCAGGCTTGCGCCAGGCCGAGACGCTGCCCTGGACCCCGCTGACCGAGGGGGAGGTTCTGGTGCGGCTGCGCGAAGTGGCGGCGCGGAACCGGGTGACGACGGCGCTGATCGGGCAGGGCTATTACGGGACGATTACGCCGCCCGCCATTCAGCGCAACGTGCTTGAGAACCCGGCGTGGTACACGGCCTATACCCCATATCAGCCCGAGATTGCGCAGGGCCGGCTCGAGGCGCTCCTGAACTTCCAGACCATGGTGGTGGACCTCACGGGCCTCGACGTGGCCAATGCCTCGCTGTTGGACGAGGCGACGGCGGCGGCCGAGGCCATGGTGATGGCGCGGCGGCAGTCAAAATCGAAGGCCGGGGCGTTCTGGGTGGCCGCGGATTGCCACCCCCAGACCATTGCGGTGGTCGAGACGCGGGCGCGCCCCCTCGGGATCGACGTGATTGTTGGCGGGCCGCTGGAGCCGGAGCGCGTCTTTGGCGCGCTCTTCCAGTATCCCGGCACCGAGGGGCGCCTCTGCGACCTGACGCCCGAGATCGACGCGCTTCATGCCGAGAAGGCACTGGCCATCGTCGCGACCGACCTGCTGGCGCTGACGCTTCTGAAGGAGCCCGGCGCGATGGGGGCAGACATCGCCGTGGGCTCGGCGCAGCGCTTTGGCGTGCCGATGGGCTATGGCGGGCCGCATGCCGCGTTCATGGCGTGCCGCGATGCGCTGAAGCGGGCCATGCCGGGGCGGCTCGTCGGCGTGTCGGTGGACGCTCGCGGCAACCCCGCCTATCGCCTGAGCCTGCAGACGCGCGAGCAGCATATCCGGCGCGAGAAGGCGACGTCGAATGTGTGCACGGCGCAGGCTTTGCTGGCGGTGATCGCCTCGTTCTACGCGGTGTTTCACGGGCCGAAGGGCCTGCGCGCCATTGCCGAGCGGGTGCATCTGCGCGCGGCGCGTCTGGCCGAGGGTCTGCGGGATGCGGGATATACCGTCGGGCCAGAGGATGGGCTTTTCGACACGGTCACAATCGAGGCAGGCGCGCTGCAGGGCGCGATCCTACGGGCAGCCGTGGCCGAGGGCATCAACCTGCGTGCGCTGCCCCGCGGCCGGGTCGGCATTTCGGTCGACGAAACGGTGACGGGGGAGATCGTCGAGCGGGTCTGGCGCGCGTTCGGCGTCGACGAGCGGTTCGAGGGGGCCGAGCGGCCGGACTTGCCCGAGGGCCTGCTGCGCCGCACCGGTTATCTGACCCATCCGGTCTTTCATATGAACCGGGCGGAGAGCGAGATGACGCGCTATATGCGGCGCCTCTCCGACCGCGACCTTGCGCTCGACCGGGCGATGATCCCCTTGGGCTCGTGCACGATGAAGCTGAACGCGGCGGTCGAGATGGCGCCGATCACCTGGCCCGAATTTGCGTCGCTTCACCCGTTTGCGCCCGCCGATCAGGCGCAGGGCTACCGCGAGATGATCGAGGATCTGTCTGAGCGGCTGTGCGCGATCACAGGCTATGACGCGATGTCGATGCAGCCCAATTCCGGGGCCCAGGGCGAGTTTGCCGGGCTTCTGACCATTGCGGCCTATCACGCCAGCCGCGGCGACACCGCGCGCGACATCTGCCTGATCCCCACCTCGGCCCACGGCACCAACCCGGCCTCGGCCACCATGGCGGGGATGGAGGTCGTCGTGGTGCGGTCGGCCGAGAATGGCGACGTGGATCTTGACGAGTTCCGCGCCAAGGCCGAGGCGGCGGGCGAGCGACTGGCCGCCTGCATGATCACCTATCCTTCGACGCATGGGGTGTTCGAGGACACGGTGCGCGAGGTCTGCCGCATCACCCATGCCCATGGCGGGCAGGTCTATCTCGACGGGGCCAACCTGAACGCGATGGTGGGGATTGTGAAGCCGGGCGAGATCGGCGCCGATGTCAGCCACCTGAACCTCCACAAGACCTTTTGTATCCCCCATGGCGGCGGCGGCCCGGGCATGGGGCCGATCGGGGTGAAAGCGCATCTGGCGCCGTTCCTGCCGGGCCATCCCGAGGGGCCTGGGGGCCGCGCCGGCGCTGTGTCGGCCGCGCCCTTCGGGTCGGCCTCGATCCTGCCGATCTCGTGGGCCTATTGCCTGCTGATGGGCGGAGCAGGGCTGACGCAGGCCACGAAGGTGGCGATCCTGAACGCCAACTATGTGGCGGCGCGGCTCGACGGCGCCTACCCGGTGCTTTTCCGCGGCAAGAGGGGGCGGATCGCGCATGAGTGCATCCTCGACACACGGGGCTTTGCCGAGGCGGGCGTAACCGTCGATGACATCGCCAAGCGCCTGATCGACAACGGCTTTCACGCGCCGACCATGAGCTGGCCGGTGGCCGGGACGCTGATGGTCGAGCCCACGGAAAGCGAGACCAAGGCAGAGCTCGACCGCTTCATTGCAGCGATGCTCGCCATCCGCGCCGAGATTGCCGAGGTCGAGGCGGGCGAGGTTGCGGCGGCGGACTCACCCCTGCGCCACGCGCCGCATACCGTGGAGGATCTTGTGGCGACATGGGACCGCGCCTATCCGCGCGAGATGGGCTGTTTTCCGGCCGGTGCGTTCCGCGTTGACAAATATTGGCCGCCTGTCGGCCGGGTCGACAACGCCTGGGGCGACCGGCATCTCGTCTGCACTTGCCCGCCGCTCGAAAGCTACGCCGAAGCGGCCGAGTAGCGGCCCGGTCAACCCGGGCCCCCGCCCCTGACAGATCGGAGGGGGACAACCCGGCCAATCGGCCGCCCCGCCGCCCCCGACTTGACAAGTCGCATCCTTTGGGCGATGCGGCGCCGGTCGGGGCCGTAGCTCAGTTGGGAGAGCGCGTCGTTCGCAATGACGAGGTCAGGGGTTCGATTCCCCTCGGCTCCACCACGTTCAACTCTCTCGTGCCGGCGTGCCAACCAAGGTTGAGGTTTGACGGCAGTTTCGTGGTTCTAGCGCCCTCTGAGCGGCAGTCGCGGCTGCGGGCAGCGCTACACGTCATGACTGCCAGGGCCGTCAGTCTTCGGCATGCGGAGGTGCGTTGCGCAGGATGGTCGGGCCGACGACGCGTCCCGCGCAGGGGGTCACTGGGCCATGCGCAGTGGCCGCTCGGCGGTCGTATCGCGCGGCTCTGTCTGGGCATTTTGGGCGCGGTGCGCAGAGAGGAGCCGGGCGGTGTAGGCGCTTTTCGGATTGGCGATCACGTCGTGGGCTGGCCCGATATCGCGGACCGTGCCCTTTTCGAGAACGAGGAGGTCGTCGGCGACTTCTGAGACGACGGCAAGGTCGTGGGTGATGAAGAGGCAGGCGAGGCCCCGCTGATCTTGTAATCGCTGGAGCAGGCGCAAGACCTGGGCCTGGACTGTCACATCGAGTGCGGAGGTGATCTCGTCGCAGAGCAGGATGTCGGGATCGGCCGCAAGAGCGCGGGCGAGGGCGATGCGCTGTTGCTGACCGCCGGAGAGCTGGCGCGGGCGCCGGGCCAGGAATTCCGGGCCAAGGTCCATTTCCGCCATGAGGTCTGCGGCGGTCTTGCGGGCCGCCGAAATCGTCATGCCGAAGTAGATCCGGAGCGGGCGCGTGACGATCTCCTCAACCGTGTGCGACGGGTTGAGGGAAGAGAGTGGGTCTTGGAAGACCATCTGGACGCGGCGTTGGTGTATCTTGCTTCGGCCTTTGGCAAGGCCCGCAAGCGGTGTGCCGTCATCGAGAAGGATGCGGCCGGTGTGGCCCGCCACCGCGCCGGCCACCAGGCTGGCGAGCGTTGACTTGCCCGACCCCGACTCGCCGACAATGCCCAGGGTTTGCCCGGCGGCGAGGTTGAACGACACGCCGTCGAGTGCGAGGGGCGCGGGACGGCGACGGCCGAGAAGGCGGCGGGGCGGCTGGTAGCCGAAGCTGACGTCTTGCAGGCTCAGCACCGGGCACTGTCCCGCCGCGGGCTTTGCCGGGCGGTTTGCCGGCGCCAGTTGCGGAATGGCGCGCATGAGTTCGCGGGCATAGGGGGTTTGCGGGGCGCTGAAGATCTGCTGCGTCGCGCCGTCTTCGACCACGCGCCCGCGCCGCATGACGAGGACCCGCTCGCACATGGCGCCGATCACGTTGAGGTCGTGGCTGACATAGATCAGCGTGGCGTTGAGGGTCTGCTGCACCCGGCGGACGAGATCGAGCACCCGGGCCTCAACCGTTTTGTCGAGCGCGGTGGTGGGCTCGTCGAGGACGATCAGTTCGGGCCGGGCGACGAGCGCCGAGGCGATGACGATGCGCTGGCGCTGGCCGCCCGAGATCTCGTGCGGGTAGCGACCGTAGAGCACGTCTGGATCGGGCAGGTCGGTTTCGCGCATCAATTCGAGAGCGCGGGCCCTGGCGCTCGGGCCGGCGAGACCAGCATGGAGGCCGATGAGCTCGGTCAGCTGGGCGCCGACGGTCATATGCGGCGTGAGCGACGAGAGCGGATTTTGCGGCACCATCGCTGCGTGGCGCCCGCGGAACTCGCGAAGGCCCTGAGGCGACAGCGCGAAGACGTCGCTATCGCCGACCGTCACCGTGCCGCCCGCCACCCGCGCGCCGGGGCGGGTGAAGCCGAGGAGGGCGCGGGCGATGGTCGACTTGCCGGACCCGCTTTCGCCGACGATGCCGACGGTGGCGCCACGGTGTAGGGCGAAGCTCACACCGTCGACGGCGGCGGCGGATCCCGTGCCGGTGCCAAATTCGATCCGAAGGGCATCGATTTCGACATGGGGCATCATCCGGTCTCCAGCGATGAGATGCCGTAGGCGCGGGCGAGGCCATCGACCGTGAAGTTGATCCCGATGATCAGCGACGAGAGGGCGGCGGCGGGCAGAACCAGGAACCAGGGATCGGTGAAGACGACGACCATGGCTTCTTGCACCATCAGGCCCCAGTCGGGGGTCGGCTGGCTGATCCCGAGGCCGAGGAAGGACAGGGCGCTGATCTTGAGCACGGCTGCGGAGATGCGGATCGCGAGCTCGACCGCCAGAAGGCCAAGGAGGTTGGGCGCGACTTCGCGGCCTAGGATGAACCAGCTTGCTTCGCCTCGAAGCTCGGCCGCGGCCACATAGTCGAGCGCGGCGATGGTGATGGTTTTGGCACGGACCACGCGGACCACGCCGGGCGTGTAGACGATGGCGACGATGATCGAGAGGGCCCAGAGATCCTTGCCGAAAGTGAGGACGAGGATGGCGATCAGAAGAAGCTCGGGCACCGCCATGAGGGCGTCGGTCAGGCGCATGACCGCATCATCGAGCCAGCCGCCGAAATAGCCCGCGATCATACCCAGGATCGTGCCGATGAGCAGCGCGGCCAGCACGCCCGTGGCCGAGACCAGCAGTGCGACACGCCCACCCGACATGATCCGAGAGAGATAGTCGCGCCCGATCTGGTCGGTTCCGAGCCAATGCTCGGCCGAGGGCGGCGTCAGCCCGTCGGTGAAGATCGCGCTGACGGAGTAGGGCGCGATCAGGGGCGCAAAGAGCGCGAGCACCAGATGGAGGGTGACGAGGACGAGGCCGATGACGGTGAGGGGAGAAGCGAGGGCGCGCCGAAACCGGTTTTCGCGGCGGGGGAGGGTGCTGTCGAAGGTCGCGTCAGCCATGGGCCTTCCTCCGAACGCGCGGGTCGAGGGCGAGAACGCCGATGTCGGCGAGCAGGTTGGCGAGAATCACCGCAAAGGCCGCGCAGAAGGTGATGGCCTGCACCGTGGGCACCTCGCGCTGGGCGATGGCGCGGATGAGTTCGAGACCGATACCGGGAAAGCGAAACACGGCCTCGATCACGACCGTGCCGGAGATGATCCCGGCCACGAACTGCGCGCTGCCGTTCAGCATCGGGATCAGCGCCGAGGGCAGGGCGTGGGTGATGACGAGCCGCCACTCGGGCACGCCGGAGAGGCGGGCGCGCTCGACAAACTCGCTGTCGAGCGCCTCGACCATGCCCGCCCGGAGCAAGCGGAACTGATAGGCCACACCCGAGACGGTGAGTGCGGCGACGGGCAGGATCGAGACCGCGAGGATCTCGTGCCACGGCGCGCTTTCGGCGACCATCAGGACGGCCGGTGCAAGGCCAAGCCAGATCGCGAAGACGATGATGAAGACGTTGCCCACCACGAAGTCGGGCATCGAGTAGGCAAAGAGCGTCGCGCCCGACACGATCCCATCGGTGCGGCCGCCGGGCCGCAGAGCGGCCCAGACGCCGAGCGCAATCGAGACGATGGGCGTCAGGATCACCGCGACCGAGGCCATGATCAGCGAGTTCAGCAGCGCATGGCGGATCTCGTCGATCACCGGCTCCTGCGTCAGGATCGTGACGCCGAAGTCGAAGGTCACGAGGTTCCACAGGACCACGCCGAAGCGCTCGAGCGGAGGCTTGTCGAGGCCCAGCTCGGCCCGCATCCGCGCGAGATCCTCCTCGGTGTAGAAGATCAGTTCGTCGACGGGGATCGTGCTGTCGAGCGCGTCGCCTGGCAGGATCTCGGTGCCGATGAATACGACCGCCGACACCAGAACGAGGATCAGCCCCGACAGCGCCAGACGGTGCAGGATAAGGACGGCAATCGGGCCCATCTGGTTAGCGGCGCGCCCGGTTCATGCGGCGACACCGAGGCCCTGGAGATAGCGGAACCCCTGGGGCACGTCGGTGTGGCGGCGAAGCTCGAGCACCAGGTGCGGGGCGCTGTCGAGCTCCGAGATCGCGCGAAAGACCTCGGCCCAGTCGATATGGCCTTCGCCCGGTGCCCAATGCCGGTCGGCATAGCCGTCGGTGTCCTGCAGATGCATGTGGCGCAGAAGGTTGCCGGCATCGCGCACATAGACGTCGACCGGCGGCGCGCCCGAGGCGCGGCCAGCGATATGCGCATGGCCCGTATCGATCGAGAGTGCCAATGCAGGAGAGCCGATCGCTTCGACAAGGACGCGGCGGATCTCGGGAGTGATATCCTTGATGTTTTCAAGCACCAGCGTGACGCCATGCGCCTCGGCCAGCTTGAGCGCTGGACCGAGCAGCGCTTTGACATACCCTGCGACTTCGTCGACCAGATCGCCGTTCTTCTGACGATTGAACTGGTGCCAATTGTCGAACGGGGAGTGGACGACCATCTGGGTTGCGCCCAGCGCCGCCGCCGCCTCGATGGCGTCCGAATAGCGCCGACCGATCACTTCGGCCACGTCGGGGTCGGGTGTCGCGATGTCGAGACCCCAGAACGGGCCGTGAATGCCAAGCCGCCCCTCGAACCCGTCGAGCGCGGCCTTGGCGCGGTCGACTGTCTCCTGCCAGCCCGTGCGGAACACGTCTGCGAAGATGAAATCCTGGATCTCGAGATCGCGGGCGTCGGCATAGAGCCAGTCACGGTGCTCGGCGATGCTGTCGATCATGAGCGCGGCACCGATCTTGATCGGGGTCATGCAATGTCCTTTCAGAGTTGGGTGTTGGAGGCGGCGCGCGCCGCCTTCCCCCGTCCTTAGGTGCCGTTGGACACGGTTTCGTAACGCCGCCGCACGTGCGCCGACTGATAAATCGGGGTGGCGACGCGGCGCCGGATCAGGCGTCGATCCAGATGTACTCGAAGCGCGACGACCAGTTCTGCGAGTGGCTACGGGCGTTCTTCACCTCGGGCGCATGGGCCACCATGTTGCGGCGGCCGCCCAGCATGATCCCTGGGACTTCCTCCTGAAGGATGAGCTGGGCATCGTGATAAAGCTCCATGCGCTTCTCGGCATCGAGCGTGCCGACGGCTTCGACAATCAGGGCGGTGTAGCGATCCGAGGCCTCGCCGGTCCAGCCGCCGGGCTCGGCCGCGTTGCGCTGTGAGGCACGGCCGAGATTGATGAACGGGTTGCGCGGGCCGACGAGGTTGCGCCGCGGGCGGCCGATGGGCTCGTTGACGGCGCTGACATAGGCATTGAAGCCGTCGCAGGGCCGTTCCTGGAACTGCAGATTGATCCCTGCCTCGGCCAGGCTTTCGCTGACAATCGGGTAGATCCGCGGCTCTTCGGGGAACGAGGGGCAGAAGACCATCGCGGGCAATGTCACGCCATCGCTGTAGCCGGCCTCGGCCAGAAGCGCACGCGCCTGAGCGACGTCGCGTTCGACCGGGCGGGGCAGGAACTCCTGGTTGACGCCGGTCATGTGGGTGTCGTTGCCGGTCCAGCCGTCGGGGTCGTTATAGACGATGCGGTTGATCGCGGGGCGGTCGATAGCAAGCGACATGGCCTTGCGCACGCGGACGTCGTTCCACGGGAAGTTGACGTTCTTGGGCATGATCAGCCAGAACTGATCGCCCGCCGCCGAGGCGTGGACCTCACCCCCGGCCGCTTCATACTGATCGATCTGGCCCGGATCGATATTCCAGACCGCGTTCAACTGGCCGGCGCGGAAGCCGTTGATCGCGGCGTTGCCCATGGCGATCACGCCGCGCAATTCGTCGAGGTAGGGCGCGCCCATCCAATACTCGTCGAACCGTTCCGCGCGGAACTGGCGCGCATTGTCGATCTCGACAAGACGGAACGGGCCGGTGCCGATCCCGTCGAAGCCCATCTCTTCGAGATTGTCGTTGGCCTTGAGGATCATCGCGCGGTACTCGGCCAGCGCGTAGGGGAACTCGGCGTTGGCGTCCTGCAGGAAGAACCGGACGCCGTAATCGCCCATTGCTTCCATCCGCTCGACATTCTGGCGGATGAGGCCGATCGCGTCTTTGTGGAAGTTCATCGAGGCGATGACGTCGTTTGCGGTCATCTCGGTGCCGTCGTGGAACAGGACGCCTTCGTGGAGCTCAACCTCCCAAACGCTGAGCGTGTCGTCCGAATTCATCGACTTGGCGAGTTCGAGCTGAACGTTCATCTCCTCGTCGACCCAGGTGAGCGAGTTCCAGACCGAGCGGGTGAGCAGGTCGAGCCAGAAATACGGGTGCTCGCCGCGGTTCGACTGGCCGAGCGCCCAGTTGGGGTAGGTCTGGCCGTAGGTGAGGGTTCCGCCCTGCTTGGGCTCGTGGCCGGCAAGCATCTCGGCGACCATGTCGGGCGTCGCGGCAAGGGCTTTGGTGGGATCCAGAAGATGGCTCAGACCGAACACGGTCGCACCGGCGGAGACATGGGCGAGGAATTCGCGGCGGCTTAGGCGAGGCATGAGACGGCTCCCAGAATGGCGTGATGGATCCAACGCAACCGGGACACGTAACAGGAGGGCGAAGCCCCGGCGTCTGATACAAAAGCTTCTCGCAAACTGGCCGGTTTTGTGCCGCGCGCCCGTTGGATGGGCAGTGCCACGGCATCCTGTCGGTCGCGCCGGGCAACGTGGGTCACGCTCCGGGTCATCAGGCCGGTGGACTGTGCCGAGACACCTCTCGCTTTCTGCTCGGCTCAATCTGACGATCGCCCATTCCGACAGGCACAGGTGCCACTTGCCCCATGTGACGCCCGTGCGGCATGGTTCGGGTGATCGAGGCACTCCAAACAATGGACACACAGATGGCGTTGACGCTTTCAGACGGGTCACCCGTTTCCCGCTTTTGTTTCGGGGCGATGCAGTTTGGCGGGACGGCCGATGAAACTGCATCGCAGGCGATGTATGAGGCATGCCGTGCGCTGGGCATCAATTTCTTCGACACCGCCAACGCCTACACCGGCGGAACATCGGAAACCTGGCTCGGCGCGTTTGCGCGGTCCGACCGCGAGAACGTGTATATCGCGACGAAGGCGGCCGGGCAGGGGCGGGCCGATCGGGCGAGCCTTCGAGGGCAGGTCTCGGAGAGCCTGGGGCGTCTGAAGATGGACGCCGTCGACGCGCTCTACCTTCACCGGTGGGACAGCGAGACGCCGCTGGAAGAAACCTATGAGGCGCTGGCGGAGATGCGCGCCGAGGGCAAATTCCGGGACCTTGGCGTGTCGAACTATGCGGCGTGGCAGGTGATGAAGGCCGCCCAGGTTGCCGCGCGTTTCGATCTTCGCATTTCGCTGATGCAGCCGATGTATAATCTGGTCAAACGTCAGGTGGAGGTCGAGATCCTGCCGATGGCCGCGGATCAGGGCATCGCCGTCGTCCCCTATTCGCCCTTGGGTGGGGGCCTCTTGACGGGGAAGTATCGAGGGCAAGGGGCCGGGCGGATCACCGATGACCCGCGCTATGCCTCACGCTATCGGGAGCGCTGGATGCACGACGCCGCGAGCAACCTTGCGGAGCTGGCGGATGAGGTGGGCGTGGCAGCCTCGACGCTGGCCGTGGCATGGGTGGCGCAGCAGCCTGACGTGTTCGCGCCGATCATCAGCGCGCGCTCGGTGGATCAGCTTGAGCCCTCCCTGGCCGCACTGGAGTATCGGATGGATGACGCGTTGCTGGCGCGCGTCACCGCGCTGTCGCCCACGCCCGCCCCGGCGACCGACCGGCTGGAAGACGTGGCCTAGGCCCTTAGGCGCCCTCGCCGACCTTGAAAGTGAGGGTGGCGAGGCTCTCAAACCTCGCCGACCCGCCAACGGAACGGCTGGCGTGGAAGGGCCCCCCCTCGGCGGCGGGTCGGCATTGTGTCTTGTGGCAGGTCATGTGGAGCGGGACGTCTGCGCTCATGCACCGGTTTCCATCATGCCGAGCGCGTCGCGGAAGAAGTCGGGCCCGCCGAAATTGCCGGACTTGAGGGCGAGAGCGAGAGATGGGTCGTTTTCGCAGCGGAGGGCGGGCACGCCGGCGGCAAGGCGTGGCCCGATCCGGAGGGCCGTGGCGCCGAGCCCCCGGACGACGGCCCCAGATGTCTCGCCGCCGGCCACGACGATGCGGGTGACGCCGGCGTGGCGCAGGGCTGCGGCGAGAGCGGCGAAGATCTCTTCGATCCGGTCGGCCACGGCCGCGCGACCAAAGCGGCTTTGGGCCGCGCGGACCGTCTCTGGATCTGCCGAGGAATAGATCAGAGGCGGCGCGGTATGCGAAAGCGCCCAATCGGCGAGGCGGGTGGGGTCGATATCGCCCGACATCGCGGCTTCAGCCGTGATCTCAAGGCTCGGAGCGCCATCGCGATAGCGTGCGACCTGGCCCCGGGTGGCCGTGCTGCAAGAGCCCGACAGCACAACGCCGGGCCCCGTCACGGGTGTCCAGGACGGGCGGCCGGGAACGGCATCGAAGTTGGCTGGGAGCCCCAGCGCGATCCCCGAGCCGCCGCATATAAGACGCGCGCCTTGTGCCGCCGCCCCGATGGCGCGCAGGTCCGCGTCCGCGATCGCGTCGACGATGGCATAGCCCGTGTCTGGCAGCGCATGACGGATCGCGGCGGCGCCTGATGCGACATCCGCGATGGGGACGTGGTGGACGGGCGCCACGCTTTGTGCTGCCAGGACGCGGCGGAGATCGGCGTCGCGCATGGGCGTGAGCGGATGGGTCTCCATCCCGCTTTCGTTCAAGAGCCGATCGCCCACGAAGAGATGGCCGAGATAGACGCTGCGGCCATTTTCGGGGAACGCAGGGCAGACCATCACAGGGCCGGCGCTGAGGCGCGCCGCGAGGGCATCCAGAACCGGCCCGATATTGCCCTCGGCGGTGCTGTCAAAGGTCGAGCAGACCTTAAAGACGATCTGCCGGGCGCCTTGCGCGAGAAGCCAGTTGCAGGCGGCCAGCGAGTCTGCCACGGCCTCGTCGACCGGGGCGCTGCGAGACTTCAGGGCAACGACACCCGCGCCGAGTGCCGCGTCGCTGGACCCATGCGGCACGCCGATGAACTGGGTCACCGCCATGCCCGCCTCGGCCAGGGTCAACGCGATGTCGGAGGCGCCCGTGAAATCATCGGCGATCACCCCGATCTTCATGGCGCTACTGTCGAAATCGGGCCCGGGTCGAGGCGCACGATGTGGGGCGCGGGACCCGGCTCGAAACACGTCAAGACAAGCGTGTCATGCCCCGGCACGATCAGATCCTGGCGCGAGGCGAGGCGGCGCAGCGTGCCGAACCCGTCGAGCATGTCCTGCAGGTCGACGACGATGGGGAAGGGCTTGTTGTGCCAGAAATTCTCATAGTAGTGGCTCGCGTCAGAGGCGAGCACGAGCCAGCCGGCTTTGGTGCGCACCCGAACGGCCTGCAGCCCGCGCGAATGCCCGCCGATGCGATGCAGGGTTACGCCATCGGCCAACTCCGCATCGCCGCTATAGAAGATGAGCTTGCCCGCATAGAGCCGGCGGACGGCTTCGCAGATATGATCTCCGGTGAAGGGAGCACGCAGAATGTCGTGGCACATGCAGGGGCCCGTGGCATAGGCCATCTCAAGCTCTTGCAGGTGCAGCATGGCATTGGGGAACAGGTGCAGGCCGCCCGCATGGTCATAGTGCAAGTGCGTCACGACGAGGTCGGTGACGGCGTCGGCATCGATGCCCAGCGGCTTTAGGGCCTCGCGCGGGTCGCGCAGGATCGGGCGACCGCGTGCCTCGGCCTCGGCCGCATCATAGCCGCTGTCGACCACGATCACCTGATCGTCGCGGCGGAGGACCCAGATGAAGTAGTCGATCGGATGGGGCGCATCGTGATTGTCGTCGAAGATGAAGCTGTCGATCCGGATGCGCGCGTTCCGGTCGGCATACTTGGCGGCATAGACCTCCCAGGTGCTCACCGGATCACCTCGTCGAAACAGCGCACACTTTTGCTTGCGATCATCGGGGCGACGACCGCGTCGAACGACTGGAAGTGCGGGCTTGCAAGATGCAGGTCGAACCCCGCTCTGCTGTTGTAGATCTCATAGAGGAAGACCTCGTTTGCGTTCGGGTCCGGGCACACATCGAATTGCAGGCAGCCCGGCTCGTTGCGAAGCGAGGTGCGGGCATTGTCGACCATGAGCGGCATGAAAGCCGACATGCTGCCGGGTTTGATCTGAAACAGGACGGTCACGACGTACATCAGATCAGCCTTTCCCGGGCTTTGGCAACGAGCCTGCGGCTGATCGGCAATTGGCTCAGGATCAGCGCGACGTTGAGACAGAGCAGGATCGTGGCGCCGGGGCGCGAGACAAAGACGCTCAGATCTCCGTCCGCCAGAAACAGCGAGCGCCGGAACGTCTCGTCGAAGAGCCCACCCAGGATGACGCCGATGACCAGGGGCGCGATGGGGTATTTCATCAGTCGCATGGCGTAGGCGACGAACCCAACCCCGAGCATCAGGTAGAGGTCGTTGATGCCGCCGCCGACGCTGAACGAGCCGATGGTGGTCAGCACCATGACGACGGGCAGAAAAATGGCGGGCGGGATCTGCAGGATCTTAATGAAGATCCGTGCCGTGAAGAGGCCCAGGATGAACATCGTGAGCGAGGCCAGCACCATGATAGCGACGATGCGCAGGATGATCTCGGGGTCGATCGTCGGGCCCGGAATGACGTTGTTGATCTTGAAGGCGCCCATGAGCGCGGCGGCGGGGGGCGAGCCGGGGATGCCGAGCACCAGAAGCGGGATGAGCGCGCCCCCGATGCAGGCATTGTTCGCCGTTTCCGAGCACAGGAGCCCCTCGATGCTGCCCTTGCCGAATTGGTCGCCCTCGGCGCTGGCGGTTTTTCCCACGCCGTAGCTGACCCAGCCGGCCACGTCCTCGCCCACACCCGGCAGGGCACCGACCCCCGTGCCGATGACGCCCGAGCGCCCAATGGTCGGCAGGTGGCGCCGAACCGCGGCGAGGCTCGGCACGATCCGGCCGCGCAGCGCCACCATCTCGCCCGACAGCATCGGGCGCAGGCCGTCGATGATCTGCGGCACGGCGAACGCCCCCATCAGCACCGGAACAACCTGAAACCCCGACAGGAGGTATGACCAGCCGAACGTATAGCGCGGCTCGGAGAGCAGCGGATCGAGCCCGACCATCGCCATGGCCAGCCCGATCAGCCCGGCGATCCACCCTTTGATGACAAGGTCCTCGCTCATCAGCGTGCCGGACAGCAGAATGCCGAAGAGCGCCAGCATCGCCTTTTCGGGGCTGGCAATGTTCTTGGAAAGGAGCAGGAGCGCCCAGGCGAAGACCAGGAGCGCGATGGTGCCCACGAGTGTGCCGATGAAGCTTGCCGTGGTGGTCAGCCCCAGCGCCTCGCCGCCGCGCCCGGCCTTAGCCAACGGGTGGCCATCCATCGCCGTTGCGGCCGAGGCGGCCGTGCCCGGGATGTTGAGCAGGATCGAAGGGTAGGACCCGCCATAGATCGCCCCGACATAGGCGCCCATGAGCGCGATCAGGGAGTAGTCGAGCGGGACCTTGTTGCCGAAGAAGCCTGTGAGGATGGTTACGGCAAGGGTGGCCGTGAGGCCCGGCAGGGCGCCAAAGGTGATGCCGAGGAAGACCGACGAGACCAGGTAAATATAGGTGACCGGGTCGGCCACCAGCCCGATGAAGGCGCTGCCGAAACCTGCAAGCTGGGCGAGCACGATCTCCATGTCAGCCGGCCCAGAGCGGGCGCAGGGTCACGTAGTAATGGTATTCGATCTGCTTAAAGATCAGCCCGGTGCGCGCCGGCACGTTTTGTCGAAAACCGAACGCCATGGCGCAGACAAGGATCAGCGGGGCCGCCAGTGCGACAAGGGGCACGACCCGCAGCAGGGGCTCGGTTCGGCTCTGCCACGTCACGTAAAGCGTGAGCAGCACCCAGACGGCCAGCGCGACGAGGTCGTCGTCGTGGGCATTCCAGGCCGACCGCGGCAGGTTGGCGAGGAGGGCGTAGGCCGCGGGCAGGGCCATTGCGATGCTGGCAAGGACCATCCGACCCGGCCGGCTGGCGTGAAAGCCAAAGATCAGGGCGGTGATCAGCAGCCCGCTTGCAAGGATGAAATCCACCCGGGGCACCAGACCGGCGATATAGGCCGCCAGGCAGATGGCGATGCAGGTGAACCTGAGGGCTTCGCTGCTGTCCCACCCCAGGCCGGCGGCGCTGAGCGCCTGGGCCGCGCCCCCCGACCGAATGGCGTTGGCCAGGAGGATCAGGGAGAGGACGAGCAGGCCGCCGAAGATGCCGAAGGGGACGATGGCCGCGGACTCGTACCACTGGATGTTGCTGACGCCGCCAAGCTGATCGCCGAAGAGCGGGATCGCCGAGGTTTTCCAGAGAAAGAACAGCGACAGCCCGATCAGACCCAGCGATGCCCAGAAATCCCTGGCGCGCAGTTGCGCGACTTCGCGATCGGCCTCCATCGGCACCTCCTGACACAGAGATCCCGACAGGCCCGCGGGCGAGCCTGCCGGGACGGGGGACGCCGCAGGCTATGGTTTGTCGATACCGAGCGACGCCGGATCGACGGTCGCAACGCCAAGCTCCTGCAGCGTGTAGGCGAAGTTGCTTTCCAGCGTGCTGAAGAGCATTTGTGCCTCTTCGCCATACTGGCCGCCGATATCATAATTGTTGGCAGCCGCCCATTCCGCGACGGTGTCCGAGGCCATGGCGGCCTCGAAGGCCGAGCCCAGGGCCGCTTTCACATCGTCGCCCGCAGAGTTGTGCACGGCAAAGCCGATCGCCTGCTTGAGCGGCAGATACTTGTCGAGCCCGTCATAGATATCGAAGGCCGACGGAACGGACATGCCAGCGATTTCAGCGCTCTCCGGGGTGAGCATTGCGAGCGGCTTGAGCTCGCCCCCCTCGATGAGGGCCGCCTGCTCTGCCAGGGAGGTGACGACGAGGGCGACCTCGCCCGCGAGGGCGGCTTCCTGCCCGGGTGCGGATCCCTGATAGGGCACGAACTTGAACGTCGCGCCAGTGCCGTTTTCGATCGCAAGGAGGTTCAGGTGATGGATCGACCCTGCCCCGGATGCGGCGGCCGGGATCGTGCCGGGCGCGGCCTGTGCGGCCTCCACGAGCTCCTCGATTGTGCTGTAGGGGCTGTTGGCCGGCACGGAGATCAGGTCGGGCGAGCCGCCGACGATGAAGGGGTACCAGAAGTCGAACTTTTCGTCCCACCCGCCCTGAACGGCGGCCGTGACGTTCGATTCCGACAGGCCCACCAGCGTGTAGCCGTCATCGGGCTGGTTCATGACATAGACCATCCCGTTCGACCCGGCGACGCCACCGGTTTGGTTTGTGACATTGATCGACACCGGCAGGTGCTTTTCCATCTCTGCCATGATCATGCGGTTGATCGTGTCCGTGCCTCCGCCCGCGCCCCACACCACGGCGGTCGTGATGTCGCGATAGGGATAGTCTTGCGCAAGCAGCGCGCCGGACGTCCCCAACACCAAGCCTGCTGCGAGGGCCGCCCGTCCCATTAGCTGTCTCATTGGATGTCTCCTCCCAGATACAACGCGTTCCGTATTGCATTTCTTTGCGTATGCATTATGGATTGTATTGTCAACTGCGCTGATCGACGGCTGTGCGCGCAGATGGGCCGAGCGAGACGGAACGAGGGAGGGACAGATGGCGCGCAGTTTCGAAATTGCAGTGTTTCGCGGTGACGGGATCGGCCCTGAAATCATCGATCCGACCTTGGACATCCTGACGGCGCTGAGCGACAGCGCGCAGGACTACGCGCTTCAGTTTACCACGGCGCCGGCCGGGGCAACCCACTACCGACGATCCGGCGAGGCCCTGCCAGAGGCCTCGATGGAGGTTGCCAGGGCGGCCGACGCGATTTTGCTGTCGGCGATGGGGCTGCCCGACATTCGCTATCCCGACGGGACCGAGATCTCGCCGCAGATCGACCTGCGCAAGGCACTGGATTTGTTTGCCGGCGTGCGGCCGGTGACGGTGCGGCCTGGCCAGCGCTCGCCGCTGAACCTACCGCCGGGCAAAAGCATCGACTTTGTTCTGATCCGGGAAAGCACCGAAGGCATGTTCTACAGCCAGGGAAGGGGCGAGGTCACCGACCGCGAGGCGCGCGAGACCCTGAGGATCACGCGCGACACATCGGAAAAGCTGTTTGATTTCGCCTTCGGCCTGGCACGGGCGCGCAGGGTCTCCGGGCGCGGACCGGGGCGGGTGACCTGCGTCGACAAGGCAAATGTGTTTCGCGCCTTTGCCTTCTTCCGCGCGATTTTTGACGAGGTGGCGGCGCGGCACCCCGACATCGCCTCCGACCGCGCCTATGTCGATGCGACGGCCCTATGGATGGTACAGAAGCCCTGGGACTTCGACGTGCTGGTGACCGAGAACATGTTCGGCGACATTCTCTCAGACCTTGGGGCAGGGCTCATGGGCGGGCTTGGGCTGGCGCCGTCGGCCGATATCGGGCGCGACCACGCCGTGTTCCAGCCTTGCCATGGCTCGGCCCCGGACATCGCTGGGCGCGGGATAGCCAACCCCTTTGCCATGATCCTGTCGGCGGCCATGATGCTGGACTGGCTGGGCGACAAGCACAATGTGCCCGCGATGACCAAGGACGGCGTTCGCTTGAGGTCTGCGGTGGAAGACGTTGTCAGCAAGGGTGAAATTCGAACCCGGGACCTTGGCGGAACGGCCTCGACCGAGGATGCTGCCCGCTCGGTGCTCGACACCGTCTTCGTCACATGAGCCCTGACCGGCTTCGCGTCGGGGTGGTGGGTGCGGGCTATTTCAGCCAGTTCCACCTCGGCAGTTGGGGCCGCATTGCCGATGCCGATCTTGTCGGGATTTGCGATGCGGATCTGGCCAAGGCCGAGGCCTTTGGCGCCCCGGCGTTTAGCGACTTGGGCGATATGCTGACGACCGCAAAGCCTGATCTGCTCGACATCGTTGTCCCGCCAGTAGCCCATGCGGCGTGCATTCGTGCGGCGATCACGGCCGGGGTCCAATGGATCATCTGTCAGAAGCCGTTTTGCCGCGGCCTCGACGAGGCGCGAGAGATCGTGCGTAAGGCCGAAGAAGCCGGCGCGACGATCGTGGTGCACGAAAACTTTCGCTTTCAGCCCTGGTATCGGGCGATCAAGGCATCCGTGGCTGCGGGCGACATTGGCAGCGTTCTGCAGGCGACGTTCCGGCTCAGGCCCGGCGACGGCCAGGGCCCGCGCGCCTATCTCGACCGGCAGCCCTATTTTCAGACCATGCCGCGGTTTCTTGTCCATGAGACAGCCGTGCATTGGATCGACACGTTCCGTTTTCTTTTCGGCGATCCGGTGGCGGTGTATGCCGATCTGCGGCGGATCAATCCTGCGATCGCAGGGGAAGATGCCGGCTATGTGATTTTCGATCATCCCGGCGCCTGCCGAGCTTTGTTCGATGGCAACCGGCATCTGGACCATGCCGCCGACAATCTGCGCCGCACGATGGGCGAGGCATTGATCGAGGGGACGGCGGGGGCGCTGCATCTCTTCGGCGACGGGTCGGTTCTGCTTCGGGCTCAGGCCGCAACCGAGGCCACCGAGATCTTGCCTCCGGACCGGTGGGAGGGATTTGGCGGAGATTGCGTGCATGCCCTACAATCCCATGTTGTCAGCGGCATCCTGCACCAGACGGGCTTTGAAAACCTTGCCGGTGCGTATCTGAAGGTGATCGAAATCGAAGAGGCGATCTATAGCTCGGCAGCGGAGGGTCGGAAAATCCGGCTGGCAGACCCATGAATTCCCCGAATCCGAAGGGGCTTTCCAATTCTCAGCGCGCGATTGTGGAGTTGCGCCGGATGATCCTGTCGGGCGAGCTTGCCGCGGGGACGGACCACTTGGAATCCGAGCTGGCCGAGCAGCTCAACATGTCGCGGACCCCGGTGCGCGAGGCGGCGCTGACGCTTGAAAGCGCCGGCTTGCTCGAATTACGCCCCCGCAAGGGCGTCCGCATCTTGCCGATCTCCCCAAAGGACATGCGCGAGGTCTATGACGTCGTGACGGAACTCGAAAGCCTGGCCGCGGAGCGCGCGGCCGAGGCGGGCTATACGCAAGAGGAGTTGCGCACGCTGGACCTGGCGATTTCAGACATGGACAAGGCGATAGAAGACCGTGATCTGGACGCCTGGGCCCATGCGGACGATGCCTTTCACGTTGAGCTCGTGCGCCTGTCCGGAAATCAGCGGATTGCCTCAATTGTCGCCATGGTGAGCGATCAGATTCAGCGCGCCAAGTCCGCGACGCTTTACATTCGCCCGATCCCCAGCAAGTCGAACGAGGATCATCGTGTGGTGTATGCCGCTATTCGCGACGGCGACCCGAAAACCGCACGTGAGCGGCATCGCGAGCACCGCCGCCAAGCCAAAGAACTCCTGATCGAGATCATTGAGAAGCACCGGCTCCTGCGGCTTTGAGCAATGCCGTCAGGTCGGCGCCGGTGCAGAGCGTGTCCCGCCATTCCGCATGTGCCCTGGCTTGTGCCTGCGCTTCGCGGGCAGCCCGGGCTGCCCCCATGCCGCGATGCAGCAGCAGCGGAACGCGCAGTCAGAAAATCGATTTTAAGGGATCATCTGTCCAATATCGACGGCAGGCGTAAGCCCATACTTGGTCGGATGAGCGTTGAGCCAGAGTTGGAAGGCGCTCAACGCCACTCATGCGAGCCGACCGACGCAAGGATGTGTTGACGAGCACCCTATCCGCTCCACCTGTTGACCGAATTGGGAGGGGCCGCAGGGTCAACCAAGTTTGACATTTTGTGCGGAATAATCGATATTATTTCGAAGGAGTGTGAACATGAACATGGTCGATCCAAATGCTCCCTCGGGTGAGGGCTCTGCGACGCAGCGCGTGTACAAAATGCTGCGGCACATGATTGTCACCGGAGAATTGGAGCCGGGCGAAAAGCTCAAGATCGACAGCCTGCGCCAGCGCTTGCACACCGGCGCGTCGCCCATTCGCGAGGCACTCAGCCTGCTGACCTCTGACAATCTGGTCGAGCGGCTGGACCAGCGCGGCTTTCGCACGGCCGAAGTCAGCGCCAAGAACTTCGAGGAGCTTCTGTTCCTGCGCTGCACCTTGGAGGATCTTGCGCTGCGCGAAAGCATCGCGAATGCGACCGAGGCGTGGGAAGACGCTATTGTTCTTGCTCACCACAAGATGCAGCGGGCCAAGGAAGCCGGGCAGGCCACATTCGAGGAACGGCATAAGGCCTTTCACATGGAGCTTTTGGCCAACGCGACCTACCCGATATTGCAGAAATTCTGCTCGCAGCTTTATGACCTGAATATTCGCTACCGCTATTTGGCCGGGAATGCCCTGAATTATCAGCGCCGCGATGTCGGTGAAGAACACAGGGGCATTCTGGAGGCGGCGGTTGCGCGGGATGCCGATCTGGCGAGCGACCGGCTCCTCAATCACTACAAGATGACGGGCGCCTTCCTGTCGGGGCTGATGGGAAGCGGCACGCTCGTGCGCGGACAGGCGCGCGCCGGTTAGGTCTCGGGCACCAGAACGAGGTCGAACGCGACCATGAGGTAGTCGCCCTCCACCTTGCCGGACAGGTCGAAGCCGGCATTGGGGAAGCTGCCCGCCGGCATCTGTTCGTAGCGCATCACCAGATCTTCGCGCACGCCGAAGACGGTGTCCTCGTCGAGGTAGGGGTCGTCTTCGGGGAAGACCTCGGTGACGAGCGGCCGGAAGCCCTTGGCCTCGGCGATGAAGTGCAGGTGCGACGGCCGCCAGGGGTGGCGGCCGCAGGCCCGCAGGATGTCGCCGACCGGCCCGTCGGACGGCACCGTGTATTCAACGGGCCTGACGGTGGTGAAGGCATAGCGGCCATCGGCGCCGACGGTCTGCAGCCCGTGGAAGGAATAGGTGTCTTGATCGGGGTCCTGGCTGGAGTAGAGCCCGTTCGGCGCCGTCTGCCAGATGTCCAACGTGGCCCCCGCGATGGGCGCCCCCGACGGGTCTTGCACGATACCTTCGACGAGCAGGACCGGGCCGCCGAAGTCTTTGCGCATATCGGCCCCGACGGGCAGGGGCGGGGAGCCGGAGATGTGGAACGGCCCAAGGACCGACGACGACGTCCCCTCGGGCGTCGAGTGCAGCATGTCGACCAGCGACGACAGGCCGAGCACGTCGGACAGCAGGACAAACTCGTGCCGCTCGGCGTCGGAGATCTCGCCGGCCCGTTCCAGAAACGCAATGCCCTTGTTCCACTCTGCATGGGTGAGGTTGGTTTCCCGGGCGAATGCGTGCAGGTGCTTCACAAGCGAGCCGATCACTTCGCGCAGGCGTGGGTCTGTGTCTTCGCCCAGATAGCCCATGAACACATCGGTAATGTTGTCTTTGGTGACAGTTCGCATCGGTGTCTCGCTAGTTCAGGATGGCAAGGCTGAGGGCCGGGAAACGGATCAGGAGGATCAGGACCAGTAGCATTACGAAAGCGAAGGGAAGCGCTCCGAGGAACACGTCCTTCAGCTTGACGCGGTCATCATCGAGCGTGGCCTTGATAACGAAGCAACTGAGCCCCAGCGGTGGGGTCAGCAGCCCGATTTCGGCGGCGACCACGGCCACGATGCCGAACCAGACAAGGCTAAGGCCCATCGAGTCGATCAGCGGCAGGAAGAGGGGCACGACGATCAGGATGATCGAGGCCGTGTCGAGAATGGTTCCAAGAAAGAGCATCAGGATCACGAGCAGGAACATGATCCAGAAGAAGCTGAACTCGTTGGCCGCGAGGTAGGTCTGAAGCTCGTTCGGTAGCCCGGCGATGCCGAGCATGCGGGCATACATCGACGCGGCCGTGATGAGAAACAGGATGGCGGCGGTGATGTGCCCGGTCTCGATCACCGTTTCCCAGAAGCTCTTGAGATTGATGCGGCCGCGCACCGCGGCGATCAGGATGCCGATCAGCGATCCTGCGGCGCCCGCCTCTACGGGCGTGGTCCAGCCTGTGTAGATGCCACCGAGGACGACCACGATAAGGAGCACGATGGGGATGGTCTTGGCCGCAACCTCGCCCCAGCCCATCAGGTCGTCGGCCTCGATGATGCGCCCGCCCACGAATTTCGGGGTGAACTTGCCCATGAACCAGATCGCGACGATGTAGGCCGCGGCGAGCAGAAGGCCGGGCACGACGCCCGCGAGGAACATCTCGCCCACCGATTGCTCGGCGACGAAGGAATAGATGATCAGCATCGCCGAGGGCGGGATGATCATGCCGAGCACCGAGCTGCCCGCCACCACGCCGACGGCAAAGCGCGGATTGTAGTCCTGCCGCAGCATTTCGGGCACGGACATTTTCGAGAAGACGGAGGCCGAGGCGATGGACGATCCGGTGACCGCCGCAAACACGGCGTTCGCCCCCACGGTTGCCATACCGATGCCGCCCGTGATGCGCCGACAGCCCTGGTTCATCACCGAATAGATGTCGGCGCCAAGGCCCGCCTTTGACACGATCAACCCCATGAAGGTGAAGAGCGGGATCGTGGCGAACGTATATTCCATCGCGCTGTCGCCGATGGCGATCTTTAGCAAAGCGAAGGACAGATCGACATTCTCGCGCATCAGCCAGATGGCGACAAAGCTGACGAGACCAAGCGCGATGGGGATGTACACGCCCAAATAGATCATCACGATGATCGCGACGATCGACAGAAGGCCGATCTCGATCGGCGTCATGATCCGCTTTCCTGGTGGGGCAGGCCGTCACCTTCTTGGGTGAGCACGTGGAGCACGAAGTGGATCGTGCAGAGGCAGGCGCTGAGGAAGATCACCAGCTTGACCGGCCACCAGGGCGCGGTGAAGACGCCGGGCACACCGAAGAAATCCTGGCTTTCCCACATGTCGACAAACTCAGGCCAGATCGCCACGGCGACGAGGACCATGAAGGCTGCGCTCATGAGGTCGATCGCCTGGCTCAGGCGGCGCCCGACGCGGGGCCGGCGTCGCCGCATGAGACCCAGAAAGCCGTCGGACCGCGTCAGGCGGCCGACCCGGATCACGTCGGGCAACTGCAGGAAGACGATCAGAACCATCGAGAACTGAACAACCTCGTAGGCCCCAAGAAACGGCTTTCCGAACACGCCCCGTGCAATGATGTCGTAGTTCACCACCGCAATCAGGGCGATGACAACGAAGGTGCCAGCGGCGTTGGCCGCCATGGCGACGCCGCCGGCAATTTTTGCGAACGTGTTCACGTCAGACCGTGCTTCTTGGCTCAGTTCGTGACGGTTTCGGTTGCCCAGTCGCGGACCGGTTCGAAGCCGGCGTCCTTGAGCTTGCCCATGTAGGATTCCAGCATCTGCGTACCGGGCTGGCCGGCCTCATCCAGGCCCGCGGCCCATTCTGCTGCGATGTTGGGCATGGACGCGGCCCAGGCGGCGCGCTCGGCGGGATCCATCTCGACGATGGTGCCGCCATCGGCCACATAGGCGTCACGGCTGGCCTGAGCGCGGTCCATGGCGATGCCGGCCACGTGGTCGCGATAGGCGACGGCGACCTCCTGCAGCACGTCCTTCACCTCGTCGGGCAGCTTTTCCCAGTAATCCTTGTTGACGGTGATGGTCTTGGAGTTCACCGCGCCAAGGTCGGCCCGAAGCATGTAGGGCGCGACTTCGGCGATCTTGAACGTCTTGGCGGCCTCAGGCCACAGCATGGCGTGATCGACGAGGCCCGTCTGCACCATGTTGTAGAAGTCCGTCAGGCCACCGCGAACACCGGCGGCGCCCTCGATCCCTTCCAGATACCGCAGGTTCATGCCGGCCCCGGCGATCTTGGCGCCTTCGAGGTCCGACAGGGAGTTCACCGGTTCGCGCGAGAACACCTGGTAGGTGTCGAGCACCACACCGGTGGCCAGGTAGACCTGGTTCTGCTTTTCGAACTCGGCCTGCATCGCCGGGTATTCTTTGGCGATCTCATCGACGGCCTTTGCCACGGCGCGGGCGTCGGACGACACGAAGGGCGTCACGGCCGACAGGGCCTGGCTCGGCAGTTTGGAATTGTGAAAGATCGTCGTGACGATGCCAATATCGCCCAGGCCCAGGCGCACGCCCTCAAGGACGCCCTTCGGCTTGACGATTGTGCCGCCATAGCTCTCCTGCCAGTCGATCTTGTAGTTGCCGGATTCGGCGAGGCGTTTGTCGACCTCGGGAATGAAGAAGGCGGTGAATTCCTTCACCCAGAGCGCGCGGGCCGGATAGCCGTCGATCACGACAGCCTTGATCGTTTCGGTTGCTGCGGCGGGCAGGGCGCACGCCCCGGCAAGGAGCGCCGCCAGAGCGGTGCGGCGTGTCAGTCTTCCAATCATGTCTTCCTCCCTTTCATGAGTTTGGGATGGGTCAACCTCGGGCCCATGTGGTGGTCAGAGCTGTGCCGGACCCCGAGAAGAGCTTTGCCAAAGGGCAGAACTTTTCGACTTCGGCGGCGACACGCCCGATTTCTTCTTCTGTTGCGGCTCCGGAGTAGGAGACGGTCTGTTCGATGGCGACGAAGGGGGTTGCGATCTCCTCGGCCAGCGTCACGCCGCGGCGGTCGAACGCGCAGGTCACGCTGATCTTGAGGTGGCCGATATCGACGCCGAGTTGGTTGGCGCACTTGTGGCCGATGACGTTGGTGCAGCCGGCAAGTGCAGCGAGCGCCGTATCGGTTGGGGTTGGGCCGGCATTCGTGCCGCCCCGTTCCACCGGCTCGTCAATTGAGAACGTCAGATCCCGGATCGAGATATCGGCACGGGAATGGGTGGGGCACTCGGCGTTGGCCTTTAGATTGACGGTGGTCTTCAGTCGGACGGCCATCATGCGCCTCACATGATCTCGCAGATGTCGTCGAACTCGAACCGTGGCAGCTTTTGGAACAGGGCCGTTTCGTCGGCGTAGCCGATGTTGCAGAGGAAATTCGATTTCCAGCCGTTTTCGGAGAAGAACTCCTCGTCAACGACGGCGTTGGAAAATCCGGACATGGCGCCCACGTCGAGCCCCATCGCGCGCGCGGCAATCATGAAATAGGCGCCCTGGAGCGTCGAGTTCCGATAGGCAGTGTCGTGGGCATAGTCTTCCTTGCCCTCGAAGAGCGGCTTTCTGTTTTCGTGCGGGAACAGAAAGTCGAGGCGCTGCCAGTAGAGCGGATCCCACGCGATGATCGCGGTCACGGGCGCGGCTTTCATTTTGTCGATATTCTTGGGCTTCAGCGCCTTCGCCAGGCGCTCTTTCGCGGCTTCGGTCCGGATGAAGATGAAGCGCGCGGGGCAGGTGTTCATGCTCGTCGGACCCTGGATCGCGATGTCGAACAGGGTCCGGAGCATCTCGTCGCTGACGGGCCGGTCGGTCCACGCATAATGAGACCGTGCGTCCCGCAGGATCAGGTCGATCGATGCCTCGTCGAGGCTTGAAATGCGTGACCGGAGCGCGCGCACCGCGGCCTGCGCCTGCTGCCTTTGCGCCTCCATGGCCTCGGACCCGTCCGCCATCACTCGGCCGCCGTGCTTGCGGCGGAGATCACTTCGTCGACGACCGGGCTGGAGCAGATGCCGATGGATTCGATCTCGATATCCACGGTTTCGCCGGGACGCAGCCAGCGGGGATTGGGTTTCTTCGCATGGCCCACGCCCGGAGGCGTTCCAAGCGCGATATGGTCGCCCGGGTCGAGCGTGGTGTATTCCGAAATGATGGCGATGGACCGCGCAACGCCCCAAATCATGTTGGCGGTATTCGAGGATTGCAGGATCTCGTCACCGACGCGGCTTTCGATCTTGAGCCCGCTTGCGCCCGCCGGCAGCTCGTCGGGCGTGACGACGAAGGGGCCGACGGCGCCGGTCCGGTCGAAGTTCTTCCCCGGGGTCCATTGGTGGGTCTTGCGCTGGTAGTCGCGCACCGACCCGTCGTTGAAGACCGTATAGCCAAAGACATGGTCAAGCGCCCGCTCCTCGGGAATGTGGCGCCCGCCTTTGCCAATGATAACAAGGAGCTCAGCCTCGTAGTCGAGCTTCTCGGAGCAGGCAGGCCGCACCATCGGCGCGCCGGCGGCCATGATGGAGTTTCGGCCCCGCATGAAGAGAGCCGGGTAGTCGGGGATGTCGTATCCCCCCTCCTTGATGTGCTCGACATAGTTCAGGCCAAGGCAGATGAAGGTGCCGGGCGCTGCGATTGGCAGGGCGGGCGCGATCTCGGACACTGGGATGGCGGGGGCGCTGGGGGCGGTGTTGCGCGCCTTCTCGGCAAGGGTGGCGTCCGCGGTGAGGGCGTGAAGGTCGTGACCGATCTCCGGGAGAGCCGTGGTAAGATTGTGGGCCTGATTGCCCTCCACAGCGAAGACGCTTTGCACGGCGCCGACGGTCCCGACGAGAAAACGCATCTGAATCTCCCTGTTGATTGAGTCTCGTTTTGGCGATAAAAACAACTCAAGTCAAATAAAATCGATATTACGGAACTGAAGGCTCGGAGATCGATCATGCCCGCCTGGAACGACTATAAGAGCGAAGCCAAGGCTCGGGGCGCGCTGGCGCATGAGCTTTACGCGGTGGTCTCGACGCCCACCGGCGATCCGGCGAAGGTGAAGGAGATGCTGCCGGCGCATCTGGCCTACCAAGCCGAGCAGGAACGCACCGGCGCGCTGTTTCTCGCAGGGCCGATGTCGGACGAGACGGGGCAGGAAATGCAGGCGATGGGCCTGATCATCTATCAAGCGGCGTCGCTCGAGGCGGCGCGCGCCATCGCCGAGGCCGACCCAATGCACGAAAGCGGCGCGCGCAGCTTCGTGCTGCGCCGGTGGATGGTGAACGAGGGGGCGTTGACCCTGTCGGTCAGCCTGTCGGCCCAGTCCGCCCGCATCGGCTAGGCGCGCCCATGGCAGAGCGCAGCTTTCTTGGAGACATGCTGACCACGCTCTTCGAGCGCCGGCGCGGCACGGCGTCGGGCGACGATGGGCGCTCGATCGAGGATATGTGCACGGCCCTTCTTGACGCCGAAGGCGAGATCTCCGGCATGGCTTTGGCGCAGGCGATCCTTGACCGCTATGCGAGCCTCTCCGACGACGAGCGCCTAAGCTTCTTCACGTTCCTCAATTCCAGCCTCGAGATCGATCCGAGCGCACTTGAAGAGGCGATCGCGACCTATCGCGACACGCAGGCAACCAAGCACTATCGACGGATCGGTCAGCTGGCCGAACCGAGGCGGCAGGAGCTGTTTCGCCGGCTGAACCAGCCACCTGGAGCCACCTTCGCGCTGGTCAACATGCGCACCGATCTGTTGAAGGCGGTCAAGAAGGATCCGGAGCTGGCGCGCACCGACCTCGACTTCCAGCATCTGCTGCGCAGCTGGTTCAATCGCGGATTTCTGGTGCTCCGCCAGATCAGTTGGGAAACCCCGGCGAGCATCCTCGAAAAGATTGTCGAGTACGAGGCGGTGCATGCGATCCACGATTGGGGCGACCTGCGCCGGCGTCTCTATCCGCAGGACAGGCGGTGCTTTGCGTTCTTTCACCCCAGCATGCCGGACGAGCCGCTGATCTTCGTCGAGATCGCGCTGACCATGAACGTGCCCGATTCGATTCAGCGCGTGCTCGCAGACGACCGCGAGCACCGTGATGCCTTTGAGACCAAGGTCGCGGTGTTCTACTCCATCTCGAATTGCCAGTCGGGCCTGAGGGGCATCTCGTTTGGTAACCTGCTGATCAAGCAGGTCGTTTCCGAGTTGCAGCAGGAACTGCCCGGCCTTGAAACCTTCGTGACGCTCTCGCCGATCCCTGAGCTCAGGCGCTGGGCCAGAGAGAACCCGGCCGAGCCCGCCGCAGACGCGCTGATGAACGAGGAGGGCGATGCCGACGGGATTCAGCAGGCGGCTGTGGACTATCTGCTGACCGCAAAAGCGCCCGATGGCAAACCGTTCGACCCGGTTGCCCGGTTTCATCTGGGCAATGGGGCGCAGATCTGGGCCGTCCACGGCGCGGCCGACTTGAGCGATAACGGGATTGCCCAGTCGGGCGGCGCGATGGTCAACTACCATTACGATCTGAACCTGATCGAACAGAACCATGAGCGCTTCGTGCAGGAGGGTGAAATTGCCACGAGCCCCGGCTTTCGCCCCAGCCTGTCGAATGCCAGGAAAAGAAGAAGGGCGCAGGCCTCGTGACGAACCACCTCTATGACCGCCTGTTCGCCCCCCATGCCGGAAGCGCTGCCTGTTTCCTGAGGCGCGAGGGGGCGCCGTCGCTCAGCTATTCGGCGTTTGTCGATCTCTCGGCGCGGATCGCCCATATCCTGCAGCGCGCGGGCCTTGAGCCCGGCGGGCGCGTGGTGGTGCAGGCGCCGAAATGCGCTGAGATGGTTGCCCTCTATGCGGCGACGATTCAGGCCGGTGGCGTCTTCCTGCCCCTGAACACGGCCTACAAGCGCGATGAGGTCGACTACTTCGTCACCGACGCGAGGCCGCAAATTCTGGTCTGCGAGCCCAAGTCCGTTGGGCTCCTGGGAGACATTGCCGAGAGGGTGGGCGCACGGGTTCTGACGCTCGATGCGGAGGGGCGCGGGACGCTGACCGCGGATGTGGTCGGCATGCCAGCTGCCTTCGAGACCGTTCCGCGCGGCCCCGACGACCTTGCAGCACTCCTCTACACCTCGGGCACGACCGGCCGCTCGAAAGGCGCGATGCTGACGCACGACAACCTTTTGTCCAACGCTCTCACGCTGACGGAGCACTGGCGCATCACCGCGGCCGATACGCTCATCCACGCCCTGCCGATCTTCCACACCCATGGCTTGTTCGTGGCGCTCAACACCTCGCTCGTCGCCGGAGCGCGGGTTCACTTCATGCCCGGCTTTAGCATCGATGAGATCGTCGGCGCGATGCCGAGCGCGACCCTGCTGATGGGTGTCCCCACGTTCTATACGAGGCTCCTTGCCGACGCGCGCCTGACCCGCGAGCTGGCGGCGAACATGCGGCTCTTCGTGTCGGGCAGCGCCCCGCTTCTGGCCGAAACCCATGTCGAGTTCACCGCGCGTACAGGCCACCACATTCTGGAACGCTACGGGATGACCGAGACGAACATGAACACGTCGAACCCCTACGATGGGGAGCGGCGGGCAGGGACCGTGGGCCGACCATTGCCAGGGGTCGAGGTCATGCTGACCGACCCGGACACCGGCGCTCCTGTGGGAGACGGGGAAACGGGTATGATCGAGGTGAGCGGGCCCAACGTCTTCACAGGGTATTGGCAGATGCCCGACAAGACCGCCGCCGAATTGCGCGAGACCGGCTTCTTTATCACCGGCGATCTCGGCCAGTTCAGCGAAGACGGCTATCTGTCAATCGTTGGGCGCGCGAAGGATCTCATCATCACCGGCGGCTACAACGTCTATCCCAAAGAGATCGAAGACGTTTTGAACGGCATCGACGGCGTGGAGGAATCCGCGGTTTTCGGCGTTCCGGATGCGGATTTCGGCGAGGCGATTATTGCAGCGCTGGTGATGCAGCCCGGCAGGACCACGGCAGTGGCCGACATCGAGGCAACGGTCAACGCCAAGCTTGCCCGCTTTAAGCACCCGAGGCGGTACGAAGTTGTGGATGCGCTCCCGCGCAATGCGATGGGGAAGGTCCAGAAGAATGTGCTCCGCGAGGGGCATCGGATGACCACCCCAGTGTCTTGAGGCGCGCGGCCAGGCGGGCCATCGGGGCACGTGCGACCGTGCAGAGTGTGGCGCGCACCGCTGTTGTTGCGGCGGGCGCCTCGCGCGCTCGTGTTGTGCACCTGTCCAATCGGGTGAGCGATTGCGGCCGGTTGATCCTGTCCGGCAATGCGCATGTAGCGGGTCGCTGAGGGCCCGCCGAGATGTCTAGTCCTCCCCCAACGCGTGAGGATGGAGACAGCCGTGCTACTTGAGGGAATGACAGTCATTGTGACGGGCGCAAGCAGCGGAATCGGCGCTGCGGCGGCCCGGATGTTCACAGCCGAGGGGGCCAATGTCGTGCTGGGCGCGCGCCGGGAAGACCGGCTAAGGCGCCTTTCGGACGACATCACCTCGTCGGGTGGAACGGCGGCATTCCTGGCCGGTGATGTGGGGAACGAAGCGTATGCGGCCGCGCTTGTCGAACTGGCAGAGGATCGGTTCGGCGGCCTGGACGCGGCCTTCAACAATGCCGGAATTGTCGGAGAGATGGGGCCGGTGCCCGAGATGTCGGAGGAGAACTGGCAAACTGTTCTACAGACAAACCTGACAAGCGGATACTTCGCGGCCAAGCACCAGATCCCCGCGTTGAAGCGGAACGGCCGAGGCTCGATCGTTTTCACCTCGACGTTCGTCGGCCACACGATTGGCTTGCCGGGTATGGCCGCCTATGCGGCGTCGAAGGCCGGGCTCATTGGCATGACGCAAGTTCTTGCCGTCGAGCACGGGGCCGACAAGATCCGCGTGAATGCCTTGCTGCCCGGCGGGACGCTGACGGATATGGCGGGTGACGATCCGCACGCCCTTGAATGGGTGAGGGGGTTGCACGCGTTGAAGCGGATGGCTGAGCCGGAAGAGATCGCGAAGGCCGCGCTTTTCCTGATCTCGGACCAGTCGTCCTTTGTGACCGGCAGCGCCATGATCGCCGATGGCGGGAACTCCATCAACAAGACCTAATCGCTTATGCAAGGCGTGAACGGAACCCTCGTCTTGGGTCGCTCTCGGCGGGAGACCGGGTTCGGTCCAAGGACCCACAGCCGGTCACTTAAGGTGCTAGGCGGACGGCAACGGGCGCAGGGTGCCCCGCTCGACGAGGACGCAGCCCATAACGCGAGACCGGGGAAGGGCCTCGGGGGCCCCGAGCAACGTGATGACGCGGTCGATCGAGGCTTCGATGATCTCGGCCAGCGGCTGGCGGATGGTGGTGAGCGCCACGTTATCCCAACCGGCCATCTCCATATCGTTGAGGCCGATCACGCCGACATCTTCGGGCACCCGCAGCCCCGCGCCCCTGAGAGCGGCCATGGCGCCGATAGACAACACATCGTCGCCGCAGAAATAGGCCTCGGCGCATCCGGCCTCGAGCAGACGCCGCATCTCGTCGCGCCCTGCCTCAAACGAGTATGCCTGGGCGAAGCTGTGGCTGACGCAGAGATCGGCGCTGCCTGCCGTGGCCTCGAGAAAGCCGCGCAGCCGGTCCTGCGTCGATGTAGCGGCCTTGGGACCGCCGAGGAAGGCGATTTGGCGATAGCCGCGCGCAATCAGGGTCTGGCCCGCCAGGGCCCCGCAGGCGACGTTGTCGATGCCGATCACGTCGACCTTGGGGCGCGCATTGCGGCGCCCGAACGTGTGCACCACCGGCAGGCCGGCTTCGCGAAACGCCCGCGCAAAGGTCGGCGGCAGAGTGGAGGAGGCGACGATCACGGCATCGACGGAATATTGCCGCAGGAGCCGCACCGAGGCGTCCGGCGCCGTCTCGTCGGTCAGGTTGACGATGAGGGGGCGCAGGCCGCGCTCCTGCAGGCCGCGGGTGAACCTGTCGAACACCTCCAGAAAGATCGGGTTGTGGAAGTTGTTGGAGATCAGGCCGATCAGTTTGGTGCGCCCGGTCGTCAGGCCCGAGGCGAGCGCATTGGGGTGATAGCCCAGCTCATCGGCCGCGGCCTGCACCTTGGCCCGCATCTTGTCTGACACAGACGCCCCTTCGGTGAAGGCTCGCGAGACGGCTGAGGTGGACACACCGGCCAGTTCGGCCACGTCCTTGAGTGTTACCGGCATGGCGAGAGGCTAGCCCGCGAGGGGCCATCTGCGCCAGTCCTTTTGCAACCGGTTGCAATGTGCCGCACTCTGTGGTCTCCTAGCGGCAGGAGAGGCGGGCGAACCGCCCGCCATATGGAATGCAGCATTGGGAGGATTGCATGAAAAGGTTCGTAACGGCCCTCGCCATGGGCGCCGCTCTTATGGGGGCACCCGCCGTGGCCACGGCGCAGGACGACTTGACCTATGTTCTGGTCAGCCACGCTCCGGACAGCGACAGCTGGTGGAACACCATCAAGAACGGCATCGCCCTTGCCGGCGACCAGATGGGCGTGAGCGTCGAGTACCGGAACCCGCCGACCGGCGACATTGCCGATATGGCCCGGATCATCGAGCAGGCCACCGCTGCCGGCCCGAACGGGATCATCACCACGTTGGCCGACTTTGATGTGCTGAAGGGCCCGATCATGGATGCGGTCGCTTCGGGCGTCGACGTCATCATCATGAACACAGGCACGGGCGACCAGGCCCGCGAAGTGGGCGCGCTGATGTATGTCGGTCAGCCGGAATATGATGCGGGATATGCCGCTGGTCTGCGGGCCAAGGGCGATGGCATCGGGTCGTTCCTGTGCGTCAACCATTCGATTCAGCAGCCGACCCTGGTCGACCGCTGCCAGGGCTTTGCCGATGGGCTTGGCGTGGAGCTGGGATCCTCGATGCTCGACAGCGGTGCAGACCCTGCCGAAGTTAAGAACAAGGTTCTGGCCTATCTCTCGGCCAATCCCGACACGGACGCGATCCTGACGCTCGGCCCGGTGTCGGCCGACCCGACGATCCTGGCGCTTCAGGAAAACGGCATGGCCGGCGACATCTACTTCGGCACGTTCGACCTGGGCGCCGACATCGTGAAGGGCATCAAGGACGGTGTCATCGAGTGGGGCATCGACCAGCAGCCGTTCCTGCAAGCCTATCTGCCGGTGGTCGTGCTGACCAACTACCACCGTTACGGCGTACTTCCGGGCAACAACGTCAATTCCGGTCCCGGCTTCGTGACGGCGGAAGGGCTCGAAAAGGTCGAGCAATTCGCCGGCGAGTATCGCTGAGGAGACGCTTCTGGGGCGCCGGATCTTCCGGCGCCCTTTAGCTTTCCAACCCATTAAGCAGAACGGAGCTGAGCGATGTCCGAGACAGCGCAAGGGCAGGCTGCATCCGACGAACGGGTCAAAGAGATATCGCCGATACGGCGGGCTCTGATCCGGCCGGAGTTAGGCGGTATTGTAGGAACGGTTGCTGTCTTCACCTTCTTCTTACTCTTCGCCTTCGATTCGGGGATGTTCACCCCGCAGGGCGTGATGAACTGGTCGGTCGTCTCGGCCCAGTTCATGATCATCGCGGTTGGCGCGTGCCTTCTGATGATCGCCGGCGAGTTCGACCTGTCGGTCGGGTCGATGATCGGCTTTTCGGGCATGATCATTGCGATCTTCTCGATCACGCTTGGCTGGCCCGTGTGGCTGGCCATCATCACGACGTTTGCGATTGCCGTCGCCATCGGTGCCCTGAACGGGTTCATCGTGATCCGAACCGGCTTGCCAAGCTTCATCGTGACGCTTGCGTTCCTGTTCATCCTGCGTGGCTTCACGATCTATCTGCCGCAGACCATCGAGCGGAAGACCATTATCGGCGGCGTAAAGGACGTGGCCGAGGGCGACTGGCTGGCGGCGATCTTTGGCGGCAAGATCCTGACGGGCTTCTTCCAGTGGCTTGGCAATATGGGCCTGATCGAGACGTTCGAGCGGGGCACCCGCGAGGGCCAGCCCGTGGTCGACGGCATCCCGATGCTGATCGTCTGGGCGATCATCCTTGTGATCTTCGGCCATGTCCTGCTGACCAAGACGCGCTTTGGCAACTGGATCTTCGCCGCTGGCGGTGATGCCGAGGCCGCACGGAACTCCGGTGTGCCGGTGAACCGCGTGAAGATCCTGATGTTCATGTTCACTGCCTTCTGCGCCACCGTCTTTGCCACCTGTCAGGTGATGGAGTTCGGCTCGGCCGGTGCCGACCGGGGTCTTCTGAAGGAGTTCGAGGCCATCATCGCCGTGGTGATTGGCGGCGCGCTTCTGACAGGGGGCTACGGGTCG
>JBCBMY010000026.1:0-59620 GCA_039822045.1 Pseudomonadota bacterium
GCAACGACGCGTTCCCGAAGATCGTCTGAGTAAGGTCTCGTCATCCATGCTGGCCTCCTCCACCAGTATGGAGTCTGAATCACAAGCGAACCCAGATGGGAATCCCAATTCGATTCAGACAAAACCTGAAACGCTCTAGAGGCAGAGCTCGGCGTCGACGTCGAGATCTTCACTGCCGGCAATTATGACGGTGTGATCCAGGCGCTGGCCGCCGATCAGATCGAATTCGCATTCTTCGGCTCCTCGTCCTACGCCGCGGCCTACACGGCCACCGAAGGCGGCGTTGAGCCGCTTCTGAGCCGCGTTCAGAACGACGGCTCGACGGGCTATTACTCGATCATCGTCACCCGCTGCGACAGCGGCCTTGACGACCTCGCAAGCCTCGAGGGCAAGGTGCTTGCCTTTGCCGACCCCGATAGCACCTCAGGCTATGCTGTGCCTTTCTTCAACCTGGTGAATAAGGAAGGCCTTGACCCGTCCTCGTTCTTCTCGGCCGTTCCGTTCTCGGGCAGCCACGAAGCCGGTGTGCAGGGTGTGGTCAACGGCACGTTCGATGCCGCCGCCACCTACATGACCAACGAGACCAACGGCATCATTCCCCGCATGGTGACGAAGGGCATGCTTGAAGAGGGCGTCGCCTGCCCGATCTGGCAGTCGCCCGAGATCACCTCTGGTCCGTTCACCGCCCGCGCCAACATCCCCGACGAACTCAAGGCCGACATGAAACAGGCCGTGATGGACATTGTCGCAAAAGATCCGTCTGCCTTTAAGGAAATGACCGGCGGCGAGGACAGCACCCAGAAAGACTGGATCGAAGTCGACCATGACCGCTACCAGTGGATCGTCGACATGCGGGCCTGGATCAAGGAACAGCGGCGCAGCGGCGCCTGAACCTGACAAGATCGGGGCGGGATTAATCCCGCCCCGCCTGGTCTTGGGGCTGACATGACCATCACCGCCGATCCACAGAGCTTCGCGCCTGCACGACCTAGCACGCTGGCCGGCTTCGAGCGCGACTATGCCGACCTGCGCCGCCGCACCAAGCGGCTTTGGCTGATCGGCACAGGGATTTTCCTAGTTCTATTTGTCGTCACGGCCTGGCTGGGGGATTTCTTCCGAGTCACACAGGTTTCGATGCCAGACGGGTCGCGCGAGTGGCGCTGGATCATTCCCGCCGGGATTCCGCGCCTTGGCGAGTTCATCGGCAAAACGATCCCCGAGCTTCATTGGGAGACGCTGCCTACCGATCTTGCCTCTTGGTTCTGGCGTTGGAAGATCTGGCTGACGCTGCTGGTCGAGACCATCCTGATCGCATTCATGGCCACCACCTTGGGCGTGGTGGGGGGCTTCATTCTGTCGTTCCCGGCATCGCGGAACCTCGCACCAAACCGGTGGGTCCTCTGGATCTGTCGCCGGTACCTCGAAATTGCACGCACCGTGCCCGAACTCGTGTGGGCCCTGATCTTTGTATTTTGCTTCTCTGTCGGTCCGATGGCGGGTGTTCTGGCTATCGGGCTCCACGCCTGCGGGGCGCTTGGGAAGCTGTATTCCGAGGTGAATGAGAATATCGACATGCGCCCGCTTGAAGGGGTCAAGGCGGCGAGCGGCACCTGGTTTGACCAGATCCGCTATGGCGCGGTCCCGCAAGTGCTGCCGAATATCATCAGCTACACCCTGTTGCGGTTCGAGATTAACGTTAGGTCGTCGTCGATCATCGGCTATGTCGGTGCGGGCGGTCTGGGCCAGGAGATCCGCATCGCCATGAGCCTTCAGGAATACACCGATCTTTCGGCCCTGTTCCTGATCATCCTCACGACCGTGGTTGTCATCGACTTCGGGTCGGAAAAGCTGCGCCATCGCATCATCGGGATGGAGAAGGGGCCGGCATGAGCGCTACACGCGACGAGGTTGAGGCCGCCAAGGCCGCACACCCGCACCTCTTCCGCGAGCCTCGCGCCGTTCGAGCTCGCCGCGCCTTGCTCTGGGCCCTGTTCCTGGGCCTCTTCGCGTGGTGCATCTATGACTTCGAAATCACGCCGGCCCGCATAGTTGAAGGGCTCGGGCGCTTTGGCCGCGTGCTCGGCTTCATGTTTCCTCCGCATATCTGGGACACCTGGCCAGAATGGCGCGAGATACTCGAGGGCTTGGGAGAGACGCTGTCGATGGCGTTTCTCGGCACCGTGCTTGGCGCTATCATGGCCTTCCCTCTGTCGTTTCTCGGCGCCAAGAACATCAACCGCATCTTCGTCCTGCGCTTCACGTCGCGTCGGGTCTACGATGTGATCCGGGCCTTCGAACAACTCATCCTTGCGCTGATCTTTATCCGCGCGTTCGGCCTAGGCCCGTTGGCTGGAATTATGGCGATTGCCGTGAGTGAGATCGGCACGTTCTCCAAGCTCTTCTCAGAAGCACTGGAGAACACATCGCGGCGGCCGGTCGAGGGTGTGGTCGCATCCGGCGGATCGCGGCTGCAATCGATCCGCTATGCCATCATGCCCCAGGTCTTGCCGGTGCATCTGTCGGTGCTGCTCTACAATTTCGAGTCCAACGTCCGGTCGGGCACAATTCTCGGGATCGTCGGCGCGGGGGGCATCGGCTTTCTCCTCTCCGACCGTATCTCCGCCTATCGCTGGGACGAGGCGTGGTCGATCATCTTTCTGATCATCGCGATGGTCTACATCATCGATTGGCTCTCGGCCCGTGTCAGGATAAGCGTCATTGGCAAATGGGAGGGCGCCCGTTGACCCAGTTTTTCGATGCCGACTTCGATGTGACAACCAGCGTAGCGGCCGTCCCGCCGGGCACCCGCCTTCTGGCGGCGACCGGAATGGACATGCCGGGGATTGCGTTTGTCGGATGCGATGTAACGGGGGCTGAAGTCGACGAGCTTCGGGAAGAGCAGACAGGTCAAACAGCGCTCCTCCTCACGTCAAAGGGCGCACCGATCTCTCTTCGGAACCGGTATCGGGCAGCACCCAAAGCGCACTACCCCGAGGCGATGTTTCGGCCGCACAATTCCCGCTTCAGCCGCACCGCAGAGGCGCTTTGCCATGAGGCACAAGCCATCGCGCCCAACGCCGCGCCCCTGGATCGCGCCCGCGCAATCGCGTGCGCCATTGCCGAGAAGTTCTCGTATGGCCATGTCGATGTGCCGTTCAATGACGGCCACGACGAGGTGCCGCATCTGTGCAGCATGGCGACCGGCTCCTGCGTCGACATCAACACCTATCTGGTGGCGACCCTCCGGGCCGCCGGGATTGAGGCGGGCTACGCCACCGGCTATTTCTTCCCCGCCGAAAAGCGCGATAGCACCTTCGAGATGCATTGCTGGGTCGTCACCCGGGTCAACGGCGAAACACAGGACTGGGATATCGCGCATCATCTGAAGATGGGCACGCGCAGCATCCAGCCCGCACTGAACCCCAAGCCGGGCTTCCGTTCCGCGCTCGCGCACTCCATGGGCCTCGACTTTCCTCAAATCGGTACTGAGGGCCTCAAACTGATCTCGCAGCCCGTTCGCCTGACCGAAACGGGGTATGAACTCGTCGACCTCGACATCCGCCTGCATCATCCCGCACTTCGAGCCGAGGCTTCATGAGCGGCGCCGGCTCCAAGTCGCACCTGAGCGAAGAGCCGTCGATCCATCCCGATGCCAAGGTCGACGAATGCACCCTGGGGGTGTGGACCGAAATTGGCGCCCGTACCCTGATGAAGTCCTCCGAGATGGGGGATTACTCCTACATCACTCAGGACGGGCACGTGGTCTGGTCGACCATTGGGAAGTTCTGCTCGATCGCAAACTCGGTTCGCCTGAACCCGGGCAATCACCCGACTTGGCGGGTCTGCCAGCACCACGCTGTTTATCGCGCTGAGGCCTACGGCCTGGGTGAAGACGACCATGAGTTCTTTGACTGGCGACGCGCTCATTGGGTGTCGATCGGCCATGATGTGTGGATCGGGCATGGCGTGACCGTCACGGCAGGCGTGTCCATCGGTACGGGGGCGGTGATTGGCGCAGGCGCGGTCGTCACTCGTGATGTCGAGCCCTACACCGTCGTCGGCGGAGTGCCGGCACGCCCAATCAAACGGCGCTTCACCGAAGCTCAGGCGAATGGGCTGCAGGAGATCGCCTGGTGGGATTGGCCGCACGACCGGTTTGCCTCTGCGATCCCGGATATCCGCGCGCTGTCGGTAGACGCGTTCATCGAGAAGTATCGAACCTAAGAGTGCGCCCGGCGCTGCGCCGCCAGATCCGCCTAGACCCGCTCGAGTGGTCGATGCGGCTGGGCCGGCAGCGCCACGTCGATTGCCATGCCAGGCCGCACAAGACCACCCTGACGCACGATCCCCATGATCCCGGCCTTCCGGATCAGCCGACCGTCAGGCCCTTTATCGAGGAGCGCATGCATCAGCCCCTCCTGAAACGCGTCGAGTTGAAGGCACGGATTGCGCAGCCCGGTGACCTCGATCTCGGCCCCGCCAATAGCCAGCACGGCGCCTTGCGGCAGATCCAGCAGGTCGATCCCGCCGGTCGTGATGTTCTCGCCAACGGCCCCCGGAGCGACGTTGAACCCCTGGGACTTTAGGGTCTCCAACGTCTCAAGGCCGATCAGATGCACCTGTCTCAGGTTCGGCTGGGTCGGGTCCTTGGCCACGCGCGAGCGATGCTTGACCGCCGCACCGCAATGCGCGTCGCCCTGCACGCCCCGTCTTGTGATCAAGATGATCTCGTCACACGTGACCTTCGAGAAGCGATGCAGCTCATCGCGAGCGACAGCCACCACCCTGCCCTCACCTACCATGCCACCGCCTCCCTGTCGCAGCGGAGGATGCCAACTTGCAGGAGGGCAGACTGACTAGGTTGGAACATGGTGACCTCTCGTCGGGTTAGGAACGCGGGTCAATGCAGCGGGCGCCGCCAGCGAGACTAGGGCCATCACGCTGAACGAGGCCTTGCCGCCATGCAACTCGGTGAGGGCGACGAGGGCAACCGCCGCGAAAAGGCCCACGGAACGGTCCACCTCGCCCAAACCGAAGAGGGGCAACCGCGGCGCCAACAGCCCCAAATGACGTCACCCGACGCCCGCCAAACCGGTTGATAGCGTGGCCAGCGATTGTCGCCGCGAGGCCCCACACACAGAGCGCGCCACACAGGACGCCAAACGCGCCCGCGAGGGACAGACCGAGATCCACGGCTATCAGGGGCACTAGGACGGTGTAGGCGCACATCAACGCCCCGAACCCGATGATGCGCGAGATGCCGAGACCCCAAACCGGCAACCCACTGTGGATCGCATCGCGCATTAGGTCGCCGTGTCGCCGCGATACGCCGTGCGCCCCGCCACCAGGGTCTCGCGTACTGCGGGCGTGCCGCCCTCCGGCCAGTCGAGGAGCACCAGATCGGCCCGGAGGCCCACCTCGATCCGGCCGCGATCTGCCAGACCCATAGCGCGGGCTGGGCCCTCGGAGACGAGCGACCAAATCCGGCTGCGGTCGGCGCGCTTCTCGGCATCGAGGCGGGCAACTGCCGCCAGCATTGCGGGATAGAAGTAGTCCGAGGCCAGCGCGTCACAGAGACCCGCCTCCACCATATCGCCTGCGCCGAGCGAGCCGATATGGCTGCCGCCGCGCACGGCGTTGGGTGCGCCGAAGGCGATCACGTCTCCCGAGGCCCGAGCCTCCTCAGCCACCGGAAGCACCATGGGAAACTCTGCGACGCCGGCGCCGATCTCGCGGTAGTATTGGCGCGTCTCGATCTGCGTGTCGTCGTGGCTGAGCATCGGTGCGCCGGCGGCCCGCGCTGCATCGGCAACTTTGCGGATCGAGCCGTCGATCCCGGGCCGGGCAGCCCAGACATCCCGCAGCATGTCCAAGTACGCCTCTGTGCTTACACCCGACCTATGGGCTGTGGGTGCAACCCGCTTGGCCAAGCGTGCGTCGTCGAACGAGGCGACCGCGTAGTCCGGATCCTGCTCGAACAGCCGGTCCTGGATTGAAACGTCAAAGTCGCGCATCGTCATCGAGGTATGGTCGTTGAAGGCGACCGATGGCGTCAGCGGGCCACTGAGCGCCGCGACGATCAGATCGACGGCGTCGAGGGCAAAAGTCTCCCACCTGAGCTGCACACGGTTCTCGACCGTCAGGCGCGGCGCAATACGGCAGAGCGCCTCCATGAAGTCGCGCCCACGATCGATGCCCCGCAAGCCCGGCTCCCAGCTAAGTGTCAGCGCATGATAGGCCGTCGCGATGCCATTGGCCGCGAGCTGCCGATCCGTATCGAGGATCGCCGTATCGAGCGGGAAATACACGCCCGGGCGAGGCATGACCTGCCGCTCGAACGCATCGCCGTGCAGATCGACAAGCGCGGGCGCGAGCATCAGGCCTCTGCCATCTGTTACCAGCGTCCCGTACACTGGCCCACCGATCTCGACGATCACGCCGTCGCTCACGCGCAGAGTGGTCTCGACGATCCCGTCAGGCAAGAAGGCCTTGGCCCCAGCGATGACCCTCTCAGTCATCCGGTGCGTTCCATCATCAGGTGCCAGTGCCAGGAGCCCGGCGAGTCATGCGGGCGATCTTCAAGCCACATCACCTCGAATCCTTCGAACAGGGCCAACAGTTCGGCCGCATTGCAGTAATAATGCGGGTGATGCTTGTCGCTGCCCGGGCCACCGGCGTCAAACACCCACGTGTTGATGGAGATCTCACGCCCGTCCCCGCCGGCGCGCTGATGCGCCAAGCGCCGCTTGGAGAGCATCGTGCCCAGAAACGTGCCGCCTGGTTTCAGGACGCGACGGATCTCGGCGATTGTGCGCCGCAGAACGTCTTGGTCGCCATGGTAGATCACGTTCCAGCTCAGCACGTGATCAAAGCTTTCGTCATCGAAGGGCAACTCGGTCATCCGCGCTTCGACCGTTGGAACATCGGGTCGCGCCGCGGATATCTCGGCCAAGCCCTCGGAGGACGCATCCAGCGCGGTCACCACAAAGCCGGCGTCAGCCAGGGCAAGAGCGTGCCGGCCCACTCCGGCGCCTAAGTCCAGCACCCGTGCGCCCCTATCCAATCCGTCGGCCCAGCGCATAACGTCTGGATCCGCCGTGCGCCACTTGCTGTCGGCATCAAGCTTGGCCCACTCAGCCGCCCAATGACGGTCGGCGGTGTCGCTTCTCATCGCTGCTCTCCAATGATCCGTTTGCGTATCATGATGCCCAATTGCTCGATACCGATGACGACGACCGCAATCATCAGAATGACTGTCATCGCGGTGGGATAGTCGAACAGGTCGAAGCCGACCTTCAACTCGATGCCAATTCCGCCCGCTCCGACGAGCCCAAGAATTGTCGAGGAGCGCACCGCCTTTTCAAGCGCATAGAGCGACGTGGAGACAAACGCGGGCATCGCGGCGGGCAACGTGGCGCACGCGACCACGTCGATCTTGCGCGCACCGGTGGCGGTGAGCGCTTCGGACGGGCCCTTATCTGTCCCCTACATGTCATCGGCAAAGAACCGGCCGCAGAACCCGATCGTGTCCATCATGATGGCCAGAACGCCGGCGAAGGGCCCGAGCCCAACCGCCACCACAAAAACGAGGGCCCAAGCTATGTCGGGCACGGCGCGGATGAACCCCAAAATCATCCGCACCACATGGTTCACGATCGGGCCCGCAATGAGGTTTCGGGCGGCGAGTAAGGCTATCGGAACCGATAGAACGACCCCCAGCGCAGCCCCGGACAGAGCGATCTGCAGCGTCTCCAGCATCTTCCAGGTCAGCCGCTCGAGGCTGCCTGTCCCGGGCGGCCAGGCGCGGCTCAGGAAGTCGGCAATGGCCTCTGGGGCGCGCATGATGCGTTCGGCCGACCAGCCGGCCCCCTCGAACGACCAGATCAGGATCATCACGCCGGCCGCATAGCCCAGGAAGGCAAGCGCAGACGGCCGCTCAAAGCGCGGCGGCGGTGCGGTCTGAACAGTATCAACCATAGAGGCCCCGCAACTCGCGCACGCTCAGAGACCTGGCGCGCGCGTCGATCTTGATCCCGCCATCCGCGAGGCCAATGACACGGTCGCCGTATTGCACCGCATGCTCGAGATTGTGCGAGGTGAAGACGACGGTTACGCCCTCTTCTCGAACCAGTTCGAAGAACAGTGCCATCACGTCTTCGCCGGCAGACGGGTCGAGCGAAGCGCATGGCTCATCCGCAATGATGATGCGGGGCGCACCAATCAGCGCGCGGGCGATGGCGACCCGTTGTGACTGTCCGCCCGACAACCGGTCGGCGCGGCGCAGAGCCATATGGGCAAGGCCCACCTTGTCGAGTGCGGCCAGCGCCGCCTCGCGCGAGGTGGCCGGTGCCAACGCATGGCTCCAGTGGCGAAGCCCCGGGTGCCGCCCCAAGAGGCCGTGGACGACATTCGACAGAACGCAGAGCCGAGGCACCAGATTGTGCTTTTGGGATACCAGGCCGATCCGGCATCGCACGCCGCGCATTTGAGCGCCAGTGGCTTGCGTCACGTCGGTTCCGAGCACGGAAACGCGGCCCGCGCTCGCGGGGATCAAGCCCATCAGACAGCGCAGAAGGGTCGACTTCCCTGCGCCGTTTGCGCCCACGAGCGCGACAGCCTCGCCGCGTGCGAGCTGGACAGAGACGTCCCGGAAGATCCGGGTTTCACCGAACGACTTTCCCAGCCCTTCCGTTTGGATGTCCCACGACGAGACTGGGAGGACGCGCCCCCCAATCTGCTGCGGCTGCAACACGGCGGCCGGCGCAATGTCGGAGAGGTCACTCACCGATGAAGTTGTCGAACTGGGGATAGCCTGCGTTGCTGTACATCGACCGGACATAATCGTAGGCGCTGTCTTCGATCGCGACGAGGTCCATGCCGGTGTACTTGTCGTTTTCTTGATGGGCGATGATGCCCGCAATGACCTGATCCTTGTTCTCGAGGATCGCCGATCGCACCGCCTCGGCCGCGTCCTCGGGCACGTGCGCACCGACCATGATCATATCGTTCGGCAGATCGCCCGAGCGGGCGATGATGCGGAAGAAACCGTTCGGAACCGACGTGTCGTCGTTCCGCGTGTTCAGCCAGGAATTGTGGTTGTAGCCGATGGCCGCAACGTCACCCGCCTTGAGCGCCTCATGCATGATCGAGCGAGATGTGTGGACGATCTCGCCCAGATCATCGCGCTCGACGCCAAGATCTGACATCAACTGCAGCGGGCAAAGATGGCCAGAGGTCGAACCGATATCCGACATCGCAACCTTCTCGCCGGTGAGTTGCTGGGCCGAGGTGATCCCGCTGTCGGCGCGTGTGATGATGGCGCAGAAATAGTCGGGACGGCCGAGGCCCACGAGCGGCACGGCGTCGGTCAGCTTGTTGATCACGACATACTCCGCCGGCCCCGAGACCACAAAATCGACGGTTTCGCCCCGCAGCGCTTCGGCGGCCGCAGTCCGCGAGTTCACCGGGAAGAACTCAAAGGTCTCGCCTGTGGCGGTCTCGAGCGCTTCCTTAAACGGGCCCCACTCGACCTGGAGACGCTCCATACCTTCGACGTCCGTCACAGCCAGCTTCCAGGTCTCGGCGAGACCTGATCCGGCCGCGGCCATCATCACGCCGAGACCGAGAACGAGCGATTGCAGCTTCATGGGATCCTCCTGTGCATTTCATTCGAATGTTTGCGGAGGAATGATTCAGGGCGTTGAACCGCGGAAGTTGCTTTTGTGAAGATTGGATGACGGGCGCGGCGTGCACCGGTCAGAGCGGCGCGCTCGCCTCGAAGACGGTTGCGCCTCTCTCGTCGCGAAGCCTGAGTGTGAAGGTCGCGATTTCGGCCCCGCGATCGGGAACCGGCCCCGTCACCTCGATTGGTGTGATCACGGTGGCGCAGATGCCCGGCTCGCGCGTCATCGCGCGCGTCACAACAACGGCCGACGCATCAACGGAGACCTCCGCCTCTTCCGAAATCCGGTGGCAGGGGTCCGGTGCCAACGCGACGGCGCGATACGTCCGTGCCGGCGCATCGCCCACTAACTCGACCGATTGATTGGCGTTCTCTCTCAGCACATTCGTCTCCGATGCGGCAAGGCCGCATCCCGCGACCGACAGCGCGATGACGCCGGCAAGGCGCCAACGTGCAGAGAGAAGTCTAGGCAAAGGACCCATACAAGAACCAGTCGCCTGTGCCAGAATCTGCGAAAGCCCCGGCTTCGACGTAGTAAACCCCGCTTACGAACGGCGTGTAGAAGAGCGTGGGCTCCTGGCTGAAGACCGAGTCGTCGTTGTAGGCCACGGCGAAGCCGTTCGGATCATAGAGCGTCAGTTCGGGATCGGGAAGCGTCCCAAATCCCGAAGGCGCGCCATAGAGGTCGAAGCGGTAGGTAAAGAACGCGTCGAGGAAGACAGCGATCCAATCCCGGTCGCCAAGTGTTTCAATCGTGCCAAACGCCGTGCCGAACTGGTCGAGCACGCCAGCTGTGGACGGCGTCGTTCCGTAGTCGTCACCGCCGCCCGGGCCGCCGGCGGTTTCCGTCAGCTCAAGCGCATAGGTCCCGGTCGATTTGCCGTCATACCCGAACGCGCCGACATAGAAGTCTCCGGAATAAGTCGCCTGGAACGACACAAAGGAGTTTGTCGTGCCGTCGCCGGCATCGTCGTTCCACGTCACCAGGTTACCGAACGAGTCGAAGATACCCACGACGCTGTCATCCAGCGTCCCGTCGCTCGTCGGCGCACCGCGCATGGACACGTCATAGGTGTTGCCCGCGGACGCTCGGAACACGAACACGTCCACGTCGCCGACCTGATCGATCGCACCAACCAGCGGCGTGCCGGGTACGAGCTCGCGGTTTTGGCCAATCCCGTCGGGATCGGTGTCGCCGCCGCTGTCGAGCACTTGAGACGACATGCGCCAGTTTCCAGTCCCTCCTCCAGCGCTGGACGCATCCAGATAGATCGGGCCCGTCGAGCTTGCCGTGAATGTGATGCTTGCGGGTGAGCCGCCTCCGCCCACGTCATAGCCCACTTCCACGCCGAATGGATCACGGAGCGTGAGGACGGGATCGGAGAGGCGCGACGGGCCTCGGCCTGACAGATCGAACTGATACTGCCCACCGGCTTCGACGAAATAGGCGATCCAATCGCTGTCGCCCGAGAAGTCGATCGCACCATTTATCTGATCGTCGCCCTCCAGGCGGCCCTGCGTGGTCGTATCGCCGGCGAAATCGTCATCCTGGCCCAGATCCTCGATGGCCAGGCGATACGTCCCCGTCCCGGCATCGGCATACGCGCCGGCCGAAAGGAACAGGTTGAATTCGTCGCTGCCGGAGCCCGAGATCACCAGAGACGAATTCCGCGTAAGACCGTCGTCATCGTTCTCGGTGACGAGGTTCCCCTCGCTGTCGTAGACGCGAAGGTAGGGGTCGGAAAGCCCCGATGCCCCTTCGGCTGTCAGGGTTACTCGGTAGCTGCGGTCGGGCATGAAGGTGGCGAGGTGCCAGTCACGATCCCCCTCAGAGTCGATCTCCGAGACGACGCTGCCCCCCGGTGCCACCATACTGTCGGTGCTGCCGTTGGCCGGGATGTCGCCATCGTCCGTGCCCTGCACCTCCTCAACGAGCAGCGCATAGCCCCCGGTTGAGTTTTCATCGCCAGACCCGTCGCCAAACGCGGCTGCCTCGATGAAGAAGGTGCCACGCGCAGTCGGCGAGAACGACGTAATCTGGGCGTTCAGCCCATCACCAGAATCGTCATCCGTGGTGATCAGGTTGCCGTTGCCATCGAACAACCGCAGCAGCGGATCGCCCAACGGATTGTTCCCGCCGCCTTGAAGGCTGATGTTGTAGACCGCGCCGCCATTCAGCTGCACGCCGATCCAGTCGCGGTCGCCTGCGGGCGACAGCTCGCTCTCAAACACCTCGCCAATGTTGGCGCGGGCCTGTGTGCTCTGGTCATCGGGGATGTCCGATGCATCGCGCTCGACCGTTTCGGCCCGGATGGTATAGGCGCCGGTTCCGTCGTTCGTCGCGGACGAAGCGGACACAAACACGGTTACGTCGCCCTTGGCCTCGATCACAACGCGGGAGTCGGTTCCGTCGCCGCCATTGTCGTCGGAGCCCAGCAAGTTGCCGTCGACATCGTAGATCTCCATGAACGGATCAGCGAGGCCGTCTCCACTCAGCGTGATTGTATAGATCGTGCCGCCGGTCAGGTTCACCCGGTGCCAATCCCGGTCACCCGGCGCTTCGATTGTGCCCGTCGCATCGGCGCCGTCGACAACCACGACAGAGCTTGTGCTGTCATCGGCAGGCAGGTCGTCGTCAACCGATCCCTGGGTCAGGGCTGCCGATACGGTGTAGGTGCCGGTGCCATCGCCAAAGCTCGACGCGGCCACGAAGTACCGGCCGCCCTGATCGGGCGTGAAAGCAATTACGGCGTCGCGCGTGTCGGAATCGTCGTTGCTGGCCAGCAGGTTCCCGGCACCGTCATAGAGCCCGGCGAACGGGTCAGCCAGCGTGCCGCCCCCGCCATCGACGCCCTCCACCGCGAACTCATAGGTATTGCCCGCGTTGAGCCGGACGGCGAACCAGTCTGCATCGGAAGCCGTCTCCAAATCACCGGTCGCCGAGCGGCCAACGTTGACAGTCCCAGTGGTCGAGGTGTCTCCAGCAAAATCGTCGTCCGTCTCGATCGGGTCGGTGCCACCGGCCAGGCGCGCAATCTCTTGCGCGAGGCTGTACATGTTCACCCGCGGTATGGCCGCGTTAAGGTTGGTGACGTTGTCGTCTTCGTCGTCCCCATCGCGGATCGTGTCAGAGGTCTGGATCAGAAGATCGTGGAACTCCGACGGCGCAAGCCGGCGCCCCAGCAACGCCTCGGCAATCTGCTGCGCGAGCACCGCCATTCCGGCCACCAGCGGGGCGGCCTGGCTCGTGCCGCCTTGTTCCACGGTCCCGCCGCCCGGAGCCGCACCAAGGATCAGCGCGCCGGGCGCATAGACCGTCTTGAGATCGGTGGAGCGCTGGCTGAAGGAGGTGACCCGGTCGGGCCCTGTTGAAAAGTCCTTCGCCCCGCTGGCCCACTCAAACGAGCCGAAATCGTCGGCCCACACAGCGCCGACCGGAATGACGTTTGGATCGACCGCGATTGTCGAATGGCCGGGCGCCTCATAGCGGGCATAATCGTTGCCCGCCGCGACCGTCGTGATGATCCCAGCGTTGGCAAGGGCCGCGAACTCGTCACCAAAAACGGGATGGGTCTCGGTCGAGTTCACATTCTGGCTGTCCCCAAGGGACATGTTCACCGCGACCACGTTGTAGGCGTCGGCATTCTCCACGATCCACTGCAGGCCCGCCTCGATCCCGGCAAGCGTGCCGCCGCCTTCGTTGGTCAAAACCTGCAGGTGGATGATGTCGGCCCCGGGCGCCACGCCGGGATAGGCGTCGGCAGAAGACGCGATGATCGAGGTGACATTGCTGCCATGGCCGTTGACGTCGTCGGCCGTGCCATCGCCCTCTCCGGTGAAGTCCTCGGTATAGACGATCCGGTCGGACACACCGTCGCCATCGGCATCGGGGCCAAAGGCGGGGTGATCCAGGTCGATGCCCGTGTCCATCACCACTACGGTATAGCCGGTCCCATCGTAGGCACTGAACTCCGGGTCGTTGCGAAGCTCGTCGACGCCCACAAGATCCTGCTGCTCGATCGACGCCGCGCCGATGCGCAGCCGGCTCGGGTCGGGTTCAGGCACGTCAACCTTCGAGTCGTCGTCCGGATCGTCGTCAGACACGTCGCCCTTCTCGTCCGACAGCAGAAACCAATTCCGGTCGATATCAGTGGCCTCAATCCCTTCGAGGATGATCTGGTTACCACCCGCCCGGATGCGCGCGCCGGCGGCTACCTCGTCGATCAACAGCTCACTGAAGCCGAAATCGGTGCGCGTCAGGTCAATCAGATCTCCTTGGGCGACATTGAGATCGGTAATCCTGTCGCGGCCCCACTGCCCTGCGAAGGAGTAGACATCGCTGCCCTGGCCGCCGGTCAGAGTGTCGTTGTCGGCACCGCCCATCAGCGTGTCGTTGCCCTCCTGCCCGCGCAAGTCGTCCCTGCCGGCACCGCCCGTCAACTCATCGTTGCCGTCGTTTCCGCGCAGGGTGTCGGCGCCACGCCAGCCATCGAGGACGTCGCGGCCGTTGCCGCCCGACAGGCAGTCGTCACCTTCGCCAGCCCTCAGCGTGTCGGATCCGTCCTCACCGCGGAGAGTGTCGTTGCCAGCCCCGCCCACGAGCTCGTCGCGCCCTCGGGAACCGAGAAGCGAGTCTCCGCCCTCGTCGCCCCGCAACGTGTCGCTGCCGCGCCCACCTGCCAGCGTGTCGGCGCCCTCGTCGCCGTGGAGGGTGTCGTTGCCGTCTCCGCCGCCGAGATTGTCGCGCCCCGCGTCGCCTTCGAGCTCATCATTGCCGTCGCCGCCCCGGAGCGTATCGTTCCCGCGACCGCCTTCGAGCTCGTCGTTGTCTGACCCACCGAACAGGCAGTCGTTGCCACGCCCGCCCGCAAGGCTGTCGAGGCCATTTTCGCCGCGCAACGTATCGTTGCCCTTTCCGCCGTCGAGGTCGTCGCTCCAGGCCCCGCCAACAAGCTCATCGTTGCCGTCGCCGCCTCGCAACGTATCGTTCCCGCTGCCGCCGTCGATCAGGTCGTTGTCGTTGCCTCCAAACAGGCAATCGTCGCCGAGGCCGCCACGCAGCGTGTCTTCTCCGTCACCGCCGCGCAGCGTGTCCTCGCCGTCATCGCCCAGAAGACTGTCGGCCCAGGTCTCGCCATTCAGCAGATCCGCACCCGGGCCACCAACAAGCGTATCACGGCCCTGACCTCCGATAAGCTCATCCGCCCAAGCATTGCCGAAGAGCTCGTCGTTGCCGCGACCGCCGAAAATGGTGTCGTTCCCGCGATCGCCATTGATCACATCATCGCCGGCGAGAGCCTGAAAGCGATCGTTGCCGGACAGCAGGCTGACGTTGTCGTCGCCACTGGTCCCGTCCAGATCGTCGTCGCCGGTTGTGGGCGGCCCCGTGTTTCCGTCTTCATCGTTGAGCACGCGCGCGGCGAATTCTGCCTCGAGGCTAGTGGTGTCAAACCCCACGAGGACAAAGGCTGCATCCGCAGCCCCCTCGCTCAGCCCGGCGTCTACCGCTGTGTCAGATGTGGCTGCCTGGCTGTGCGCCGCCGATGTCAAAGCTGCCGTCGTGGTTGTCTGTGTGGACCTGTCCCACGGCTTCAAAAGGTCCATGAACCGTCTGACTACGACATCCGAAAAATCAAATCTCATTGTCCAATTCCCTCGGAACACCAGCTCTCTACCGACATCTCAAGAGTGTGTGAGATTCGAAACAGTCCGATGACACTCCGTGCATCCTGCCGGGTGACAAACCGAATTCACGGTGCCGTACGGCCGGTTGGGCCGTTCTTCGCTAGCATACAAGGTTGTGCGCTGCGACGGCACCTGCGCTGGGCTCTTCCTTACTGGAGCGAGCACCGCTCGTGTGGATTAATTATCGAAGTTTGGTGCCGGCCGAGGGACTCGAACCCCCGACCCCCTGATTACAAATCAGACGCTCTACCAGCTGAGCTAGGCCGGCCCGAGGCCTCGCAATAGGCGCTCTCGCGCGCGCTGGCAAGATGGGCGGCGCCCCTAGACGCGGAGTTCGTGCTCCAAGTCCTCTAGGGTCAGCGTGCCGTGCTGAAGATCTCCGCGCGCCAGTTGCGCCCCGAGGCGGCAAAGGGCGGCGTTCAAGGGAGTTGGCACGCCGTGCAGACGGCCCAGCAGTGCAATTTCACCGTTGAGCCAGTCGGTCTCGAGCCGACCCGTGCCACGCAAGAGGCTCTGTGTCGTCGAGCCGCCCTTCCGGGGCGCGCCCGTCACATCGGTCCACCTGATCAGGGCGTCCCGCCGCGGATCGGCCACACCGACATCACTGTATGCGATCCCTGCAGCGTCGTAGACGGTCAGAGCTTCGGCGCGCAACAGATTGGGTAGGTCGCCTCGGGCCGCGCCGTGCCCCATGAGCGCCTCGAGAATGTTGGAAAGGTTCAACAGCAACTTTCCATACTTACTCGCCATCACATCGGCCTGGGGAAAGGCTGCAATGTTGGCGGCCTCGAGCAGTGCCGCGAAAGACATGTCGACCGAGGTTTCCCCCAGTGGAAACTGCCCCAGATCGAAGATGCCAAACCGCGGGGCGACATGGACGATCGCGCGGCCCGGCTCAAGAAAGGTTGCGGGCATCATGACCGCCACACCATGGACGTTCGGGAAGATCCGCGCGGCCAACCGCTCGTTGGTCACGCCGTTCTGTGCACAGAAGATGGGTTGGTCGGTCACGCCCGCATCGCGGAGTGCTCCCAGGGCCTCCGCCGTGTCCTGGGTCTTCATCGTCAGCAGGATACAATCGTCGGGCCGAAAGGGGATCTCGGATGGTTGGGCGACCACCGGCACCGTCATCGAGATCTCTTCCTTCGGCGCGAGGAGGGTCAGGCCGTGATCCCGCATCGCGTCCAGCTGCGGACCTCGGGCGATGCCAACGACCTCCGCGCCCGACCGGGCAAGGGCCACCGCAACGGTGCCGCCGATCGCGCCGACACCGTAGACGATGACCCGCATAGGCTCAGTACCGGTAGTGCTCGGGCTTGAATGGCCCTTCGACGCTCACGCCGATATAGTCTGCCTGATCCTTATCCAGCTCGGTCAGCGTCACGCCGATCCGGCCGAGGTGCAGGCGTGCGACCTTCTCGTCGAGATGCTTGGGAAGTACGTGAACCGCGTTCTCGTACTCGTCGCCCTTGGTCCAAAGCTCGATCTGCGCGAGCACCTGGTTGGTGAACGACGCCGACATCACGAACGAGGGGTGGCCGGTGGCGTTGCCGAGGTTGAGAAGCCGCCCCTCGGACAGAAGGATGATCCGGTTGCCCGAAGGCATCTCGATCATGTCCACCTGATCCTTGATGTTGGTCCATTTGTGGTTCTTGAGCGCGGCGACCTGGATCTCGTTGTCGAAGTGACCGATGTTGCCGACAATCGCCATGTCCTTCATCTCGCGCATATGCTCGATGCGGATCACGTCCTTGTTGCCGGTCGTGGTGATGAAGACATCTGCCGATTGGACCGCGTCCTCGAGCGTCACCACCTCATAGCCATCCATAGCGGCCTGAAGCGCACAGATCGGGTCGATCTCGGTCACTTTCACGCGAGCACCGGCACCCGCAAGCGACGCGGCGGAGCCTTTGCCGACATCGCCATAGCCACAGACGACCGCGACCTTGCCCGCCATCATCGTGTCGGTGGCGCGGCGGATCCCGTCGACAAGGCTCTCCTTGCAGCCGTACTTGTTGTCGAATTTCGACTTCGTAACGCTGTCGTTCACGTTGATCGCCGGGAAGGGGAGGTGTCCCTTTTCCATCATCTTGTAGAGGCGATGAACGCCGGTCGTCGTCTCCTCGCTCACGCCCTTGATCGCGGCGCGCTGCTTGACGAACCAGCCGGGGCTCTCGGCCATGCGCTTTTTGATCTGGTTGAAGAGGGCGACTTCTTCTTCCGAGGTCGGGACGGCGATCAGGTCGGTCTCGCCTTCTTCCACCCGGGCGCCCATCAGAACATAGAGCGTCGCGTCGCCCCCATCGTCGAGGATCATGTTCGCCGTGCCTTCATCGAAGAAGAAGATGCGATCGGCGTAATCCCAGTATTCCTCAAGGGTCTCGCCCTTAACGGCGAAAACGGGCGTACCGCCCTCCGCGATTGCGGCAGCGGCGTGATCCTGCGTCGAGAAGATGTTGCACGAGGCCCAGCGCACGTCGGCGCCCAGGGCCACAAGTGTCTCGATCAACACGGCGGTCTGGATCGTCATGTGCAGGGACCCGGCGATCCGAGCGCCCTTGAGCGGCTGGCTCTGGCCATACTCCGCACGCAGCGCCATCAAGCCGGGCATTTCGGTTTCGGCGATCGCGATCTCCTTGCGACCATACTCGGCGAGCGAAATGTCCTTAACGAGATAGTCCTTTGGCACGGCAAAGCCCTCCTCAAGGCTGACGGGATCGGCGGCGACTTAGCACCACCACTGGTACGGTTCAACGCGCGACGACTGCGTTCATGGGTTCGTCGCATGTGCCGCATGCCGCAGCGGTGCCAGGCACGCAACCCTTTGCACGGTCAGGCGGCTCCAAGTCCGGACGAAACTGGGACACCTTGTTGAGAAGTTTGCGAGAAGCTTGAGGCAAAGGCAGCATTGAATTCGGCTTGGCGACGACCCTCACGCAACCGTTCTCGCGCACAATAAGGGGCGCCCGTCAGTCGGCTGCGGGCGCCCAGTCGAAAGGATAACGATGATGCAGACACTTTTCGCGGGCAGCCCCGGCTTCTTCGGGGTGCCATTGTGGAAATTTGGTGACGCGCAGGCCCAGCAGGCGGGCGGCACCGAGAACGGGCGCTTGGGCGGCCTACAGAAGATCGCGGCGCAGTCGCTGAGTGCCAGCCGCTCGACCGAGATCACCGCGACCTCCGAACAGGGGACTGTGACCGCGCAGCGCAGCCAAAGCGTTTCGGCCAGCGCCTTTTCTTTTGAGAGCGCCGGGATCCGTGCGTCGATCATGCAAACCGTGATCTCAGAAACAGTGACCCTTGGGTTCGCGGGCTTCGATACCGGCAGCGACAGGACAGAGCGTGCGTTCGACCGTGCAGAACGCGTTATCGCACGCGGCGACACCGACGGCGACAGCGCCCTGTCCTTTGCCGAGATCCAGGCGAAGCGACCCGAAGGCACGTTGGCGCGGAACTTCAAGGAGGCAGACACCAACTCCGACGGTGTGTTGAGCATCGAAGAAACCGGCGCATTCTTCGAAAGCCGAAAGCGCAGCGACGTGGCCGAGCCTTCGTCGATCTTCCAGGGGCTCTCGTTCCGCTCCGTGAGCATCACGATCGAGGTCTCCTTTGCGTTTTATTCCGGAGCGGTCGGTCTGCCCGACAGCACGGAAGCATCGCAACCGACCGACGACCCGGCAGTGAGGGAACAGGCTCTTGTCGAGGCCCAGGCCTCGACGCGTCAGACCAGTGCCCAGACCGCGCTACAGCTATTGCGCGGCGCGGAACTCCAGACCGGCACGACCCTCGACATCGCGGCCTGACGCGAGGGCCCGAGGGGCCCGAGGGGGGCCCCAGTCACGACCGACGAACGACCGGTTCGATGGGTGGGATTGCCTGACGGGGCTTGTTCCGAGGCACCTTTCCGGCGAGGCTTTGCCAGGGACCGCATATCACCGCGCATTGCGGCACCGGACCCACCGAGGCAGACCGCAGATCGCGACCCCGTAGTGACATGAAACAGACCCGTGCATGGCAACGGATGCTCTCAGGCCGCCGGCTTGACCTGCTCGATCCGACGCCCGTGGATATCGAGATTGAGGACATTGCGCACGGTCTTGCCTTTGTGGCCCGTTGGAACGGGCAGACGCACGGCGACTGGCCCTATTCGGTGGCCGAACACTCCCTATTGGTCGAGGAGATCTTTGGCCGGCTTGGTCCTTGCGAGCCGCGCTGGCGCCTTGCAGCACTCCTGCACGATGCGCCCGAGTATGTCATCGGCGACATGATTTCACCCGTGAAGGCCGCAGTCGGCCCTGCCTATGGCAAGCTCGACGACCGCCTGTCTGCGGCGATCCACCTGCGGTTTGGCCTTCCTGCGGATGTGCCGAGACAGATCAAGCAAAGAATTAAGCGCGCCGATAGGGTGTCGGCCTGGCTCGAAGCGGTGCAAATCGCAGGGTTCTCGGAGGCTGAGGCCGACCGGTTCTTCGGCCGTCCACGACCCGACATCGCCGACGGACTGACCATTGCGCTGCGCCCGCCGGTTGACGTTCGGGCCGCCTACACCGCGCGCCATGCAAGGCTCATGGCCGAGATCGAGTGAGCCAGCGACCCGTGAGCAGCGGAGCCACTGAAGGATCCTAGGAACAGACCGTCCCGGCTGCGCGCACTTCTCCCGTAAACGTCCGACCACCTCCTGTTTCCCACCCCGTGAAACCACCCTGGCGATCGAAGATCATGGTGAGGCCGTCGCGACTCCAGGTTGCCGCGCTGCCGCCACCAGCGCAGGCCCGGGTCAGGTCGGGCTGTCGCCCCAGCACGCGCGACGCAGCCGTCACGGCTCCAGGCTGCAGCCGGCCGAACCCGATTTCCTGTCCAGAGCCAATGACCTCGATGCCCCCGGATCCCGGCTCCAGGGAGAGCCCGGCGGCAGACGGCCCAACCGGGCCGCTTGTCGGCGCGCAGGCCGTAAGGAGGAAAAGTGCTGGTAAGCAGGCGCGCATCCGGCCGCGCCCGAGCGTTAGCGCGGGCTGCGCTTGGCGAGGATGCGCTGCAGGGTCCGGCGGTGCATGTTTAGCCGTCGCGCCGTCTCCGAGACGTTCCGGTCGCAGAGCTCATACACGCGCTGGATGTGCTCCCATCGCACTCGGTCGGCCGACATTGGGTTGTCGGGAGGCGGGGGGAGTTCGTCGTCGGTTGCCAGGAGCGCATTGGTCACATCGTTTGCGTCGGCGGGCTTCGACAAATAGTCAGTGGCGCCAATCTTGACCGCTGCCACAGCCGTTGCGATTGCGCCATATCCAGTCAGAACGACAATGCGCGCATCCGGCCGCTTTTCCCGCAAAGTCTCGACCACGTCGAGGCCGTTGCCATCCTCCAGGCGCAGGTCGATCACGGCGTAGGCCGGGGGGCGGGCCGTTGCGATGGCCTTGCCCGCAGCAACCGACTGGGCAAGCTCAGGCTCAAAGCCGCGCTTCTCCATCGCACGCGCAAGCCGACGCAAAAACGGCTCGTCGTCGTCCACGATGAGAAGCGATTTGTCCTCACCCAGGTCGCGAAGCTCGCGGTCGGCCATCCAGTTCTCCTTCGAAGGCTACGCCGGGAACGTAGTGGCACTGCGCCGCAGCGTCAAACCGTTGCGCCACCTTGCCGAATCCCGAACGGTCCTATGCGGCGTCGAGGACGCAGGAGGCCTGTTCAGCCAGTTGATCCGCTGTCAGCTCACGCCGGAACACCCCGACAACGCCGGCTTCGGGGGTTACGAGATAGGAAAAGGTGGAGTGGTCGACCAAGTAGAATTCATCGCCCTCGTCGTCATGCCGGTTGAAGTAGGTCCGGTAGGTTTGCGACACACTCTGGACCTGTTCGTCGCTCCCTGTCAGGCCCAGCATGTCGGGATGAATGTTGGCCGTGAAATCATCCACGACCTCAACCGTGTCGCGCGCGGGGTCCACGGTGATGAAGATGGGCTGCACCTCCTTGCCGTCTTCGGCGAGCAGGTCCACGACCTCGGCGTTGCGCACCGTGTCGAGCGGGCACACATCGGGGCAGAAGGTGTAACCGAAATAGATCAGCGAGGGCTTCGTGATGACATCGGCATCGGTCACCGTTTCCCCTGTTTCCGACACCAGTTCGAACGGCCCGCCAAGATCGCCGGCCACGACGCCTGCGTTGCATTGGGCTGCCGCACTGTCCTGGCCTCCGATCAAAACGAAACCTGCGGTTGCGGCCAAGACGCCAGCGGTGAGCGCACCGGCAACGATCGCGAAGGTTTTCGTCTGCATCTCTGAAACTCCTGCTCTTTCAGACGCCCGGTCCGGCCGCTAGGCTCGCACCGCCAGATATAGAGACCGCCATGGCCGATCCAACGCCTCAGCTCTTCGACGGAATGTCGCGCACCCATTGGGTGCGGCTGCGGACGCTCATAGTTTTGCGCTGGATCGCTGTGGCGGGGCAACTGGCGGCCATCGAGGTGGCCCGTCACTATTTCGGCATCGTGCTGGAAGTGGGCTTGTGCTACCTCGCGGTTGGCGTTGCGATCATGGCTAATCTGATTGCAATCTTCGTCTATCCCGAGAACAAGCGCCTTTCGGAAGAAGAGACAACGCTCACGCTCCTGTTCGATATAGCGCAGCTGGCCTTTCTTCTGTTTTTGACCGGCGGTCTGAATAATCCCTTTGCTTTGCTGATCTTAACGCCGGTGACGGTCGCCGCCTCGGCCCTTCGCTTGCGCTCGGCCATGATCCTGGGCGGCGTCGCGGTGGCCCTCGTGACGGTCCTGGCCTTCTCTTTCATCCCGCTTCGCCTCCAAGACGGAACGGTCCTGCAGATGCCGGTTCTCTTCCGCTTTGGGTTTTGGATGGCGATTGTGATCGGAGTCGCATTTTTGGCCCTCTACGCCCGCCGTGTTTCAACCGAGATCAATTCTATGGCGGACGCCCTATTGGCCACGCAAATGGCGCTGGCGCGTGAGCAGAAGCTCACCGATCTGGGCGGCGTGGTCGCCGCCGCGGCTCACGAACTCGGCACGCCACTTGCCACGATCAAGCTTGTTAGCGCCGAGCTGATCGATGAGCTGGCGGATCAAAAATCCCTGCAGGAGGACGCGATCCTTCTGCGCGATCAGGCCGACGTCTGCCGCGACATCCTCCGATCCATGGGTCGGGCCGGAAAGACCGACCTCCACACGGCGCAAGCGCCGATCGACAGCGTCATCCGCGAGGCCGCCGAACCGCACCGCGACCGCGGCAAGGAGATCGTGTTCGACGTCGCGCCCGATGCAGGTGCCGACAGCCGCCAGCCAACGATCTTCCGCCGGCCCGAAGTGATCCACGGTCTGCGCAACCTCATCCAGAACGCCGTGGACTTTTCCCGACAGACAGTTTGGATCGATGCGCGTTGGACGGGCACGCACATTGCGATCCGGATTGCAGATGACGGCGCGGGCTTTTCACCGAACGTTCTGAGCCGCATCGGGGATCCCTTCATGCGCTCGCGCCGCGGCACGTCCGAGCGGGCCCAGCGCCCTGAATATGAAGGGATGGGCCTTGGGCTGTTCATTGCAAAGACCTTGCTCGAGCGGTCGGGGGCAGAGCTGTCCTTCGCCAACGGTGCCGACGGACTAACACCTGAAGAGCTGCGGACCGGGCGATGCGGTGCCCTCGTCGAAGTCCGCTGGCCGCGCGAGAAGATCAGCATCGAAGAGGCCGAGGGCTCTCGGCCCCTCGGGCACAATACGCAAATCCGCGTGGGCTAGGCGCGCGCCCGACAGCGGCCGCGAAACCACGCAAGCCTCAGTCATCTTTAGTAAACTTAACGGGCCATTAACCATTCGGCTCGATGCTCCGGGCCAGCAGAAGCGGCACGGGGACGGACGATGGAGATCGCCGACATCACTTTGGGGCTGGCTGTGGTCGGCACATCGGTCCTGTCGGCCGTTCTGGTCCTCGTGGCGATGGAGCGCCTGCGGCCGCCAAGGCGCGTCACGTGGACACCGTTTGCCGAAGCGGGCGACAGCGTTGCGTTTCTCTTCGACGATGAAGATCTCGTCGATGCCACTCCTCAAGGCCAGGCCCTGCTGGCGCAGGGTCCCGAACAGATGGAGGACTGGCCGCGCCTTGCCCTTGTGCTGCGTGACCGCTTTCCGGATCTGTCGGAGCAGCTCTCCGGCCTGGGTGAGGCCCAGCGGATTGACCTTCTGGCGCCCGACGGGGCCACCCGGCTCACCGCCGAGTGGCGGTCGGGCCTGACGCGGATCGAAATCGGCCCGAGCCTCGACGCCGTTGCAAGCGACGACTCGGTGGCCGCCGCCGCCCTGATGGACGAGGTGCACGATTTGCGTGCCACGCTCGACGCCGCGCCCTTGCCGGTGTGGAAGCAGGATGCCGGCGGCGCAGTACGGTGGGCCAACGCGTCATACATCGAGCTTGCACTGCGCAAGGACCCTGAGTGCGATACACTTGCGTGGCCATTGCCGCGCCTCTTTTCGAGGCTCGAGGCGGTGGCGAGCAAGATCGACACCGCGCAAACTGTTGTCCCCGCTCAAACCTCGGCTAGCCCCTCTGGCCGAGTTTCGCTGACGCTCCCTCCGGCTCAGCCCGACGAGCCAGCAGAAGAGCATTGGTTCGATATTCACGAAGGCGATGCCACCGAGGCAGGGCTTTTCTACGCCATTCCTGCCGACAAACTGGTCAAGACCGAGCACTCGCTGGCCGAGTTCGTTCAGACCCTATCGAAAACCTTCGCCCACCTTCCCACGGGGCTGGCTGTGTTCGACAAGAACCGTCGTCTTGCCCTGTTCAATCCTGCGCTGACGGATCTGTCGAACCTTCCGCCCTTGTTCCTCAGTCGACGGCCAACCCTTTTTGAGTTCCTCGATCACCTGCGCGAGGCGCAGCGGATGCCCGAACCCAAGGATTACCGCGATTGGCGCCGCAAGATCAGCGATATGGAGAGCGCCGCCGCGAGCGGTACCCATATCGAGACATGGAGCCTGCCGAACGGGCAGACCTTTCGTGTCACCGGGCGCCCGCATCCCGATGGCGCCGTCGCCTTCCTATTTCAGGATATCACATCGGAAGTGTCGCTAACCCGGCGCTTCCGCTCAGAGCTCGAACTCGGACAGTCGGTGCTCGACAGCCTGGACGAGGCGATCGTTGTCTTCTCACCGTCGGGCGCCCTTGTGTCCTCTAACCGTGCCTATGACAGGCTCTGGTTCGACGCAGGCGAGAACGCAGGCGACGCGGCGCAGACCGAAGCACTGCTCGGGTCGGGTGCGTCGAACCCTGGCGAGACATCCTTCGACGCTGCGGGCGGGCTCGAAGGCGCAAACCTGCAAAACGCCACACGCCTTTGGCAGGCCGCATGCCAACCCGCCCCGCTCTGGGCCGATCTGCGCGACTTCGCCAGCCGAAGTGACGATCGCACGGCCTGGACTGCGGACCTGCGCCTGCTCGACGGTCGCAATCTGGCGTGCCGCGTCGTTCCTTTGTCGGGGAACGCGACACTCGTCGGCTTCGCGCCGCAAACTCCGCGCACAACGCGGCCGATTGCACCTGTCAGCCGGGCAGACGCGAAGGTTCGGGTCGACAAACCCGAACCGACAGCGGAGCGCACGCGCGCCTGAGACCCCAGCCTGGGTAGTAGATTGTTCTCGGCACAGCCGGCTTAGGCGCAAACACACTCACCGGCACTTCATGCAAGGCGGACCCACCGCTTGCACACACGACCTACACCCGGCATTTTGCAGGTAGTGAAACGCGCGGGGCGGCGCTATCGGAGCCCGACATCCGCGCAGACAAAGACAGGCAGATGCAGGCCACACGGCAGGACCATTACTTGCCCAACGCTGCGGCGACGTCGGCGCTCGGTGTCGCGGTCGCAGGCTGCGTGCGAAACGGCGACACGCTCCTCTTGTCCGGCGGGATCGGCGCAGGCAAAAGCCATTTCTGCCGCGCACTGATCCAATCCGCACAGGTCAACTCTGGACAGGCCCCCGAGGAAGTGCCGTCGCCCACTTACACCCTGGTGCAATCGTATCGCGCAGGCCCTCTGAGCATCCTGCACGCTGATCTTTACCGATTAGGCGGGCCCGCCGAGGCAGACGAAATCGGGCTGCTTGATGCGTTCGGGCGCGACCTGTGCATCGTGGAGTGGCCCGACCGGCTGGGCGGCGAAGCGCCTGTCGACGCGCTCCATCTACAATTCTCGATCCCGTCAGATGGCGAGGGTCGCGCCGTTTGCCTTACGGCGAGGGGCGGCGACTGGCCCAAAAGGCTCGCCCCACTAGGGGCCTTCGGAGAGATGTCGACATGACGCTGGTCGATACGGACCTCCGCGCCGCCACCATCGACACCTTCTTGTCCGCCGCGGGCTGGAAAGACGCACGACGCGATCCCCTTGCCGGCGACGCATCGCGCCGCCGCTACATTCGCCTTACCGACCAGAGCGGGCAACGTGCCATTCTGATGGATGCGCCGCCCGACACCGGCGAGGATGTCCGTCCGTTTGTTCGAATTGGCGCACATCTTCGCAGCCTTTCGCTCTCGGCGCCCGAAGTCATGGCGGCCGACAAGGAGGACGGGCTTCTGCTTCTCGAGGATCTAGGGGACGCGCTTTACACCCGCGTGGTCGACCGCCATCCCGGAACAGAGGCCGAACTCTACGCGGCCGCGATCGATGTCCTTGTCGCGCTGCACGCCCAAAGCGCACCGGCCGACCTGCCGGCCTATGGGCCCGCCGTCATGGCGCCGCTCGCCGCACTGGCCGCCGACTGGTACCTCCCGGGCATGTCCGGTGCGCGCCGCGACCCGAACGCATCGCGAGACCTGGCGAATGCAGTAGAGGCAAGCCTCGAAGTTCTGGCGCCAGAAACCCCGATGCTTGCCCTCCGCGACTACCATGCAGAAAACCTCATCTGGCTGCCCGCGCGGCACGGTGCCGCCCGCGTGGGCCTGCTTGACTTTCAGGACGGGATGGCGGGCCACGCTGCCTACGACCTCGTGTCCCTCCTCGAAGATGCCCGCCGCGATGTGCCACCCACACTCGCAAAGGCCATGACCGCGCGCTACATGGCGGCTACAGGGCAGGACCAGGAGCGCTTCACGGCCGCTGCCGCGGTGCTCAGCGCCCAGCGAAACCTGCGCATCATCGGCGTCTTCGCCCGGCTGTCACTCCATTTCGGCAAACCGCATTACGTCGACTTTCTGCCCCGGGTCTGGGCCCATCTGCAAAACGACCTGGCGCACCCCGCATTGTCCGACCTGGCTCGCGTCGTATCCGATCTGCTCCCGTCCCCGGATCCGGCAGGGCTCGCGCGCCTCCGCTACAAGGCCGGAACATGGCCCATGCCCTGATGCTCTTCGCGGCGGGCTTCGGGACGCGCATGGGAGCGCTGACCAAAACGCGCCCGAAACCGTTGATCGAAGTGGCAGGCCGGCCACTGATCAATCATGCGCTGGCCCTCATCGATGCCGGACCGGTGTCGGACGTCGTCATCAACACCCATTATCTCGGCCGGCAGATTGCCGACCATGTCGCCGCCCGGCCCCGAACCGCCATCTCACACGAAACCCCCGAGATCCTCGAAACCGGCGGCGGCCTCCAGAAGGCTCTGCCGATTCTTGGGCCGGACCCGGTCTTTACCCTGAATACCGACGCTGTTTGGACCGGGCCAAACCCACTCGACACCCTCGCCAATGCCTGGGATCCTAGTCGGATGGAGGCGCTTCTTCTGTTGGTTTCGCCCGAAGCTGCGTTTGGCCATACCGGTGCGGGCGATTTCTATGTCGACAGCGAAGAGCGCCTGACCCGCGGGCCCGGCCTGATCTATGCCGGCACGCAGATCCTCAAGACCGAGCGGCTCGCTGCCCGTGCTCCGGGCAAATTCTCCCTGAATGAGATCTGGAACGAGATGCTTGCGGTCGGAACGCTGTTCGGCGTCGTCCATGCTGGCAGCTGGTGCGACGTTGGCCGGCCCGACGGAATTGCAACGGCCGAAGCGATGCTCGCCGGGGCGCAATGACGGCACCGCTCAACCTCTTCGGCCTGCCGCCCGGCGTCGATTTCGCGAGGGCCCTCGTCGACGGGATCGAAGCACGCCTCGTCACCGCGCCGCCCGAGGCCTGGGCCCGGCTCACGCTCATCGTCAACTCCGGACGGATGGCGCGACGCGTGACCGAGGAGCTTTCCAGGGGAGCGCCGCGTCTTCTGCCGCGTCTCGTTCCCGTGGCCGACATCGCGCGCCTCGCCCCCTCGTTGCCGGCCCCCGACCCGCTGACCCTCCGGCTCGACATCGCGACGTTCCTTACGCGCCTCATCGATCGCCAGCCCAATCTTGCCCCTAAGAGCGACATCTTCAGTTTGGCCGGCAGCCTGGCCGCGCTCTTGGAAGAGATGGAGGGCGAGGGCCTGACGCCCGACGCGTTCGACCGTCTCGACCTCGGCGAACATGCTGCCCATTGGCAACGCAGCCGCTCGATCCTGGGCGCAGCGCTCGGCTACCTGACCGCCGGTGAGGGCGCGCCCGCCACGGCCGAAGGACGACGCGCGCGCGCAGTGGACGCTTTAATCGCCCAGTGGGCAGCGGCCCCACCGACAGATCCTGTTATCATCGCGGGCTCCACCGGATCCCGCGGAACGACCCGTCGTCTGATGATGGCCGTTGCTCGCCTTCCGATCGGCGCCGTCGTCCTTCCTGGGTTCGACGCCGACATGCCCGAGACGCACTGGCACGCTCTCAGCGACGCGCTGACGGGCGAGGATCACCCGCAGTTCCGCTTCCACGCGCTGCTCAACGCGCTCGACGCAGAGATCGGATCAATCCGGGCGTGGCGACCGGACGCTGCACCACCGGCACCGGCGCGGAACCGGCTCATTTCGCTCGCGCTCTGCCCCGCCCCGGTAACCGACCGCTGGATCTCCGAGGGCGCGTCCCTACCGTCCTTGGGCGAGGCGACAAGGCAGATGACCCTCGTCCACGCGCCAACTCCGCGCGCCGAGGCTCAGGCCATCGCCTTGAGGCTCCGCCTGGCTCTTGCCCAAGGACGCCGTGCCGCGCTCGTGACCCCGGATCGCGAGCTCGGCCGGCAGGTCACGACAGCGCTCGCCCGCTGGGGCATCGTGCCGGACGACAGCGCGGGCGTGCCCCTGCATCAAACCGCCCCCGGCCGCTTTCTGCGGATGATCGCCGAGCTCGGGTGCGGCAACCTCCAGCTGGCCGCACTCGTTGCGCTGCTCAAACATCCGCTGGCGTCCAGCGGTTCGGATCGCGGCACGCATCTGAGGGCCGTGCGGGAGTTCGAACTTCTCGTGCGCCGCAAACCCCTCGGCAGAGACGCCGCACATGCGCTTGCCGAGTGCGCCGAGGGGACACCCGAGCACGGCGGTTGGGCCACGTGGCTCACCAACTGGCTGAACGATGTCGCCGCATCGCCGCCCACAACACCCCTGACGGATCGGGTGGCGCGGCATCTGGAGCTGACCGAGCGGCTTGCGGCAGGGCCGGGCTCGTCAGGCGCCGGCGCGCTCTGGCTCGAAGCGGCCGGGGACGCCGCTCGCGCCGCCATGGATGCGCTCCGCGTCGCCGCGCCGGCCTATACTGAGACCATGTCGGGCGCAGACTTTGTTGCCCTCCTCTTCGCTCATCTCGCGCGCGACAGCGTGCAGGATCCGCGCCTCTCGCACCCCGATATCGCCATTCTCGGCGCCCTTGAAGCCCGGGGGCTTAGCTCCGACACCGTGATCCTGGGCGGGCTCAACGAAGGTGTCTGGCCAGGCACGCCGGCGCCCGATCCCTGGTTGAACCGCCGCATGCGCTACGACGCAGGGCTCCTCTTGCCCGAACGGCAGATCGGCCTGGCCGCCCACGACTTCCAACAGGCCGTGGCCGCCGACGAGGTGATCCTGACCCGTGCGCTGCGCGATGCAGAGGCCGAAACGGTCCCGTCGCGCTGGCTCAATCGCCTGACGAACCTGCTCAAGGGGCTCGGCGACGCGGGCAATCAGGCTCTGGAAGAGATGGAGGCGCGCGGCACCTCGATCCTGGCAATGGCCGCGGCACTCGATCGCCCGCACGAAGCGGTGCCATCCGAGCCCCGCCCGTCGCCCTGCCCGCCGGTGGCGGATCGGCCAAACTCGCTCTCCGTCACCCAGATCAGCAAGCTTATACGCGACCCCTACAGCATCTACGCCGCTAAGATCCTCGATCTGCAGCGCCTAGCGCCGCTCGGCGAGCCACCGGACGCCCGCGCCAAAGGGATCGCCCTGCACAACACGATGGAGGCCTTCCTTGCCGACCGCAACGCATGGCACGGCGATCCGGCGGCGGCGCACCACGCCCTGTCCACGGCCGCGTGGCGCGTCCTGTCCACCACGGCCACCGATCTCGCCATCGCCCGGCTCTGGCACGCAAGACTGATGGCTGCGGCCGACCGGATCGTGTCGGGTGAGATCGACCGTCTCGTCGAAGGCACGCCCGTTCTGGTGGAGGAACGCGGCGCGCTGCCTCTTGCCACGTCCGGCTTTCGGCTGACGGCGAAACCGGATCGGATCGACCGGCTGAGCGACGGGACTTATGCTGTGTGGGACTACAAGTCGGGCAGCATTCCCACCGCGCGCGAGGTTGCGGCCTTTGACAAGCAGCTGCCCCTTGAGGCCGCCATGGTCGAAGCCGGATCGTTTCCCGGACTTGGCTCAGGCCCCGTGTCTCGGCTGGGCTACATCGCGCTTTCGCCCTCCGGCAAGGACCGCGACGAAGGCGTTCTAGACAAGGATGGCGCGAAGGCGGCCGACGTGGAACGCGCAGACCTCGAGCGCCTGATCGCGGCCTATTCAGATCCCAGCCAGGGCTACAGCGCCCGCCGGGCCGTGAAATCCCGCGACGATCCCAGCGACTATGATCACCTGTCGCGGCGCGGAGAATGGGATATGTCCGATGACCCGGTCCAATTCCCAGTGGGCGGCCCGGAATGACGGCGCCCAAGCGCGACGCAGCCACCGAGCGCCAGGTCGAGGCGGCCGACCCTGCCTTCTCCGTCTGGCTCGGCGCCAATGCCGGCTCGGGCAAGACCCGCGTGCTCACGGACCGTGTCGCGCGCCTTCTCCTGTCCGGTGTCTCGCCCCAAAATGTCCTCTGTCTGACCTATACCAAGGCGGCGGCGAGCGAGATGCAGAACCGCCTCTTCCGCCGCCTCGGCACCTGGGCGATGGAGGAGGACGCAGCCCTGGCTGCCCGTCTTGATCAGCTCGGCGTGTCGCAAGCCCGCGGGCCCGACACTCTGGCCCGGGCGCGGCGCCTTTTCGCCCGCGCCCTTGAAACTCCGGGCGGCCTCAAGATCCAGACGATCCACTCCTTTTGCGCCGCCATTCTGCGCCGCTTCCCGCTTGAAGCCGGCGTTACACCGGGCTTCACCGAGATGGATGCCGAAGACGCCGCGCAGCTCCAGTCCGAAGTGGTGGCCCAACTCGCCCGCGACGAACCCGAAAAGGTGTCCGCCCTTGCCGCCCACCTCACCGATCCCGACTTCTCGTCGATCTGCGCCGAGATCCTGGGGCAGGGAGGCGCCTTTCCTCCCCAGCCTGCTCGCGCCGCTATCCTCGATGCGCTTGGGCTTCCGGCCAATGCTGGCTACGAACGCCTGATCGCAGACGTCGCGACCAGCCTCGACGGGGCCGACCTTGCTGCACTGCATTCCGCAACAGCGCGCGCCAGCGGCAAACAGATGCAGGCCTTTGCGCCCGTCCTTGCCCGCTGGGGCGCCGAAGGTCTCACTGACGCTGTGTTCGGCGCGCTTCGGGCCCACTGCCTAACGGCCGAGGACGCGCCAGCCGCCCGTGCCCTAGCCAAACCCGTCCGGGCCGAGATCGATGACGGTCTTGAGAAGCGCTTCGACGAGATGGTCCAGTCCATCGTGGACGCAGTCGACGGGTTCAAAGCGCTCGACGTGGCAGAAAAGACGCTCGCTCTCCAGCGCTTCGCCGCAGCCTTTCTCCCGGCCTACGAGGTGGCAAAGGCCACGCACGGCCTTCTCGACTTCGACGACCTGATCCGGCGCACTCATCGCCTTCTGTCAACGCCCGGTCTCGCCGACTGGGTGCTCTTTCGCCTCGATGGCGGGATCGAGCATGTGCTGGTGGACGAGGCGCAAGACACGAGCCCCCTGCAATGGCAGGTGATCGACAGGCTGACCCGAGAGTTCACCGATGGCGAAGGACGCGCCCATCCGGGTGACCGCACGCTCTTCGTCGTGGGGGACGTGAAACAGTCGATCTATTCCTTCCAAGGCGCCGCGCCCGAAAGCTTCGACGCTATGCGTCAGACCTTCGGCGCGCGTCTTGCGCAGGTCGGCGCCAGATTGAACCGATTGGAGCTCGAGTTTTCGTTCCGCTCGGCGGCACCGATCCTCGAAGCAGTCGAGGCCACGTTCCACCCCGGCAATCGCGCGGGCCTTGGCGCCGGTGATTGGGCTCAACATCGTCCGTTCAAGCTCGACCTTCCCGGCCGGGTGGAGCTCTGGCCGATGCGCACGCCCGGCGAAAAGGCCGACGAGATGCCGTGGTGGCAGCCCCTCGATCAGCCTGACCCCGAGCATCACCGCACGTTGCTCGCGCGCGACGTTGCGCGCGCCGCCTCCCAAATCATCGGTCGCCAAACGATCCGGGATGAGGCCGGTGCGCCCCGGCCGGCCCATGCGGGCGACATCCTGGTGCTGGTGCAAAGCCGGGGGCCGCTCTTTGATGAGATCATCGCCGCCTGCAAGGACGAGGGGATCACGGTTGCGGGCGCCGACGTCCTAAAGCTCGGCGAAGAGCTGGCCGTCCGTGACCTGCTCTCCCTCCTGCGATTCCTCGACACGCCCGAAGACGATCTGTCGCTGGCGGAGGCCCTGCGCTCGCCCCTGTTTGGCTGGAGCGAGGACGCGCTCTATCGCCTGGCCCATGGGCGAGACGGACGCTACCTGTGGCAGGAGCTCCGAGGCAGCCGTGAAAGGTACAGCGACACCGTCGCATTGCTCGATGATCTGCGCGATCAAGCGGATTTCGAGCGTCCCTACGACCTGCTTGAGCGCATCCTGACCCGCCATGGCGGCCGGCGCCGTCTTGTTGCGCGCCTTGGCGAGGAAGCGACCGACGGGATCGATGCTCTCCTGGCACGAGCCCTGGCCCATGAGCGCCAGGCTGTGCCCAGCCTCACCGGCTTCATCGCCGAGCAGGATGCGACATCGATCGACGTCAAGCGGCAGGCCGAGGGTCGCGGTGACAAACTGCGCGTGATGACCGTTCACGGCTCCAAGGGCCTCGAAAGCCCCATCGTGATCCTTCCCGACACGGGCGAGCAGAACCGGTTGCGCAAACTGTCCGCCCGAATGCTGCCCGGGCCCAACGGTGCGCCGGTGTGGACCCCCGGAAAGGACGACGCGCCGGCACGCGTCCGGACCCTTCGCGATGCGGCAATCGAAAAGCGCGTCGAGGAAAGCCGCCGCCTGCTCTACGTCGCAATGACGCGTGCCGAGCAATGGTTGATCGTTGGCGGTGCCGGCAAGCCCGGCACGCGGGGCGACACCTGGTATGAACAGATCCACGAGGGCCTCACTGGGGCCGAGGCCTTGCCGCACCCAGACCTTGAGGGCGGGCTTATCCTGCAATCGACCAACTGGCCGCCGCCCCAGGCGCCAGCTGCCGGCGGGGTGCCAAACACTGGTACTGAAACCAAGACGCTTGACTCCCTGCCCGACTGGGCCCTGTCCAGCGTATCGGCACCCGTCCGCCGACCCCCACCTCTATCGCCGTCCAATCTAGGTGGCGCCAAAGCGCTTCCAGGCGCCGACGCCCTGCCTGAGGCCGAAGCCACGGCGCGCGGCTCGCGCATTCACTTGCTCTTGGAAGACCTTGCGGGCCACCCGCCCGGCCTTTGGGCCGAACGCGCCGAGGCCCTGCTGCCCGATCCGACAGAACGCGCGGACGCACTCGACGAAGCGTCGGCCGTCCTGTCGGAGCCAGCGCTTGCACACCTGTTCGCGCCAGACGCGCTGACCGAAGTATCGCTCATGGCCCATCTGCCCGCCCTTGGCTCGCAGCTGCTTTCAGGCGCGGTCGATCGTCTGGTACTGACGGCGGACACGGTTCTGGCGATCGATTTCAAAACAAACGCGACAGTGCCGACGCACCCCGCCGACGTCCCCGAAGGTCTTTTGCGTCAGATGGGGGCCTATGCAGCTGCCCTCCGCGAGATCTATTCCGACCGTCGCGTTGAAACCGCCCTCCTTTGGACGCGGACGGCAACTCTCATGCCTCTGCCGCAGGCGCTCATAGACGCGGCACTCGCCCGCGCAGGCAGCGCTGTGCAGGAACGCACCTGACACGCCACGCCACGCTCCTTGACGCATCTGTGGCGTCTACCTACTTTCCGACCCCGACATATAGCAGCCCAAGGAGGCGACGATGGCGACTCACGCCGTGACCGACGACACCTTCGATAGCGAGGTGAAGCAATCCGACCTCCCCGTGGTGGTGGATTTCTGGGCCGAGTGGTGCGGCCCCTGTAAGCAAATCGGCCCTGCGCTTGAGGAAATCTCTGAAGAGATGGACGGCAAGGTGAAGGTCGTAAAGGTGAACGTCGACGAGAACATGCAGGTCGCCTCGAGCCTGAATGTTCGCGGCATTCCCGCGCTCTTCCTCTTCAAGGACGGCGAGGTGGTGTCGAACAAGACCGGAGCCGCGCCAAAAGCCGCGCTGAAGGGCTGGATCGAAGGCGCGATCTGAGGCTTCCGCCTCTCCTACAGGATATCAGCAAGGGGCGCTTCGGCGCCCTTTCTTCGTCGCAGTAGCGCACTGACTCAAGCGTCTCTGCGGACCTCTGCAGCGGCGCAGCCGTCCTCGCCCAGTTGTTCCGACGTCCAGCCGCCGCCATATAGCTCCCGACCATAGGAGGCAGAGATGGCAGAAAGCGAATTCCCGGGCTGGCACGGCACCACCATCATAGGGGTGCGCCGCGGGGCCGACGTGGTTGTCGCCGGGGATGGACAAGTCAGCCTCGGTCAGACCGTGATCAAGGGCACGGCCCGCAAGGTGCGCCGTCTATCTCCAGGCGGCGCAGACGTTGTTGCGGGCTTCGCAGGCTCGACCGCCGATGCCTTTACCCTTCTCGAGCGGCTCGAGGCCAAGCTTGAGGCCACGCCCGGGCAGCTTCAGCGCGCCGCCGTCGAGCTTGCGAAGGACTGGCGCACCGATAAGTACCTGCAAAAACTCGAAGCCATGCTGATCGTCACCGATGGGAAGGAGCTTCTTGTCGTGACCGGGGCCGGCGACGTCCTGGAACCAGAGCACGATATTGCGGCCATCGGCTCTGGAGGCAACTATGCGCTCGCCGCCGCGCGGGGCCTCTCCTCTGACAGTTCGCTCTCGGCCGAGGAGATTGCGCGCAAGGCCATGCAGATCGCGGCCGACATCTGCGTTTACACCAACGGCAACCTCACTGTGGAAACCATCACCGCATGAGCCTGTCGCGCGACGATCTCCGCGCCGCGGTCGCCGCCGGTATGATCACCGAAGCGCAGGCCGCCAAAGTGCTCGCGCTATCGGAGCAGCGGCGCGGGGTTCGTGAAAATATGGATGGCCTTGACGAGCCGTTCGAGCTGTTTCGCGGGTTCAACGAAATCTTCCTCGTGGTGGGCCTCACCGTCCTCTATTTCGGGTGGATTGGCATCACGGGTCTCTCCGCCGCCACAGCACTCGGGGTCACGTCGCAACGCTTTGTTATCTATGCCGGAATCACGATGGTGACGGCAGGTGTTCTGGCCCGGTACTTCACGCTCAAGCGCCGGATGGTTGCGCCCTCCATCGCCCTCACCGTGATGTACGCCCTATCGGCGCTGCAACTGGGCGCGTCGCTCAGCTGGCGCCTTGGGTTGGGATTGCAGGAACGAGCTGTTGCCACGACGGCGCTTGCCACCCTGGCCATGCTGGTCTGGTACTGGGGGTTTCGCATCCCGTTTGCGATGGCACTTGTGGCGCTGGGCATCTTCGCAACCGCCTTTGCGGCCCTGGTTCTGCAGGGCGCAAGCATCCCGCGTATTGAAGAGCTGTTCCTGCTCTCGGCCGACGGCCCATTTGCCTGGCTCACTGTAGTTCTTGGCGTCATCGGCCTCGCTGCGGCGCTGACCTTTGACATGTCCGATCCGCACCGCGTGACGCGGCGCGCCTCGACCGGCTTCTGGCTGCACATCATTGCCGCGCCCGCCATCGTCAACACGGTCGCGCTGACGCTCTTCACCGACGGCTCGGCCGGGGCGCAGCTTACACTCCTGGCCTTCCTCTCGGTCATGGCGCTCTTTGCCGTAGTGATCGACCGTCGCTCGTTCCTGGTCGCCGGCGTCGGCTACGTCGTGGCACTCGCGCTCACCGTGCTCGAGGATCAAGCGATGCTTGCCGTGCTCGGGCTGGGTCTCGGCCTCGTGGTGCTCGGCGCCCAGTGGGAACGACTGCGCGGCGCCCTGATGTCGAGCCTTCCCGGCTTCCCCGGAAAGGGCCGGCTGCCACCCTGGTCGACGGCAGCCGCCTAGATCAGAGGCGGGCCACGCCGAGCGGCACGTTGAAGCGCTCGCACCAGATCCAGATCTCGTTGTAGGCGCCGGCACGAATGTTCCGGGGAACCGCATAGCTCTGCGCCCCGGTGTCGGACTGGAGCGGACCCAGGTTCGTGCGCGGATCATACCCGTTGGCGCCCAGGCCAACCTTTGGGTCGGGCGCCCCGTCGAAGAAGAAATCTTCTCCCAACTCGATGGTGTAGCGTCCATTGCGTTCCACAAGGCGGGCGGTGCCTCGCGTTACGTGGCCGGACGCTCCGGCGAACGTGCCGGCCCGCGTCTGACCAATGGCCGGGGCGGCAAGAGCAGTGGCGAAGGCGGCAGCGCCTGCGGCAAGAAACGTACGACGGGTGGTCATCGGGGCTCTCCGATCATCGGTTGCGATGGGCTTGGTATGGCCTCCCACCCGGCGGGCGCGTAAGGCCCCTCCGCACGACGTGACGCGAGGCGAGCGGATCGTGAGAGTTGTTGCGTTTTCTCCGCCGCCCCTTACCTAGGCCGGGCGCCGCAGCGAAGGAGACGCCGCCCGATGACCGACCTGACCCCCCGAGAGATCGTGTCCGAGCTCGACCGTTTCATCATCGGGCAGGACGAGGCGAAGCGGGCTGTCGCCGTGGCCCTTCGCTCGCGCTGGCGGCGCCGGCAGCTTGACCAGGATCTGCGTGACGAGGTCTATCCCAAAAATATTCTAATGATCGGCCCTACCGGCGTCGGCAAAACCGAGATCAGCCGCCGGCTGGCCAAGCTCGCCCGCGCACCCTTCATCAAGGTCGAAGCTACGAAATTCACCGAGGTCGGATATGTCGGCCGCGACGTCGAGCAGATCGTCCGCGACCTGACCGATGCCGCCATCGCCATGACCCGCGAACAGATGCGCGAGGACGTGAAAGCCCGCGCCCATCAGCACGCCGAAGACCGCGTGATCGCGGCCATCGCGGGCGACGATGCGCGGGAGCAAACGCGCGACATGTTCCGCCGCAAGCTCAAAGCCGGCGAGCTTGACGACTACGAGGTTGAGATCGAGGTCGCCGAGGCCCCACCTTCACTGCCTATGCTCGAGATGCCAGGGCAGCCCGGGGTCACCGGGGGCATGAACCTCGGGGACCTCTTCGGCAAAGCCTTCGGTCAGCGCACTGTGCGCCGCAAGTTCAAGGTGCGCGACAGCTACGAAGTGCTCATTGCAGAAGAGGCCGACAAGCTTCTCGACGACGAGCAGGTCAAAGCGTCGGCCCTCGAAGCGGTTGAACAGAACGGCATCGTCTTTCTCGACGAGATCGACAAGGTCGCGACGCGACAGGACACGCGCGGCGGCGAAGTCAGCCGCGAGGGTGTTCAGCGCGACCTGCTGCCCCTGATCGAGGGCACGACGGTGTCGACCAAACATGGGCCCGTCAAGACCGACCACATCCTGTTCATCGCGTCGGGCGCCTTCCACATCGCCAAGCCGTCCGACCTGTTGCCCGAGCTTCAGGGTCGCCTGCCGATCCGCGTCGAGCTCAAACCCCTGACCGAGTCGGATTTCATCCGGATCCTGACCGAAACCGACAACGCACTGACCCGTCAGTACAGCGCACTGATGGGCACCGAGGACGTGACGGTCACATTCACCGATGACGGCATCGCGGCCCTCGCGCGTATCGCGGCCGAAGTGAACCAATCGGTCGAGAATATCGGGGCCCGGCGCCTCTACACCGTGATGGAACGCGTGTTTGAAGAGCTGTCCTTCGCCGCGCCAGACCGATCGGGCCAATCCGTCATCGTCGACGCGTCCTTCGTCGAAACCCATCTTGCCGAACTGGCGAAGTCTGCCGATCTCAGCCGCTACGTCCTCTGATCTCTGGCGCCGCGCTGCGTTGCGGCGTATTGGGCAAGCATGGCACGGAATCTCCTTCTTGCCCTTGCGGTCTTGGTGGCTGGATGCGCGCCGCGCGCAAATCTCGATATCGTCACAACGGATCCCGGCATCGGCTCCGATCTGTCGGTGTTTGTCGCCACCAACCGCGCGCAGGTCGGACCGGCCCAGTTCGCAGAAACGGCGCGCGGGTCGCTGTCGTTCATGGAATACACGGTCTCTGTTCCGCCAGAGCACGACCCAGGGATCGTCGAACTTGCCAGGCGCAACGCCGATCCCGAGCGCCATTTCGTAACCCGAGACGCCGCACCCCTTGATCGCGCATCGTTCCGCTCCGGATTGAGCCGGGCCTTTGCCGAGAATGGGTCGCGCGAAGTGTTCGTCTATGTGCATGGCTTCAACAACAACGTCGCCGACCCGGTCTATCGCGCCAGCCAGATGAAGACCGACCTTGCGCTGTCCGCGGTGCCCGTCGCATTCGCGTGGCCTTCGGCAGCAAGTCCTTTCGGCTATGTGCGCGACCGAGACAGCGCGCTCTTTGCCCGCGCCGCGCTCGCCGGCCTGCTCGACGAGATTGCAGCCCTCAATGCCGAGATCATCCTCGTCCCCCACTCCATGGGCAGCCTTTTGACCATGGAGACGCTCATCTGGATCAAACAGGCCGGTGACCGCAGAACCCTCGACGCAATTCAGGGCGTCGTGATGCTTTCGCCGGACATCGATGTCGAGGTCTTCCGCGCGCAGGCCGCCGCGTTCGGGCCCTTGCCGCAGCCCTTCTTCATCTTCACGTCCGAGCGCGATCCGGCACTGCGCCTTTCGGCGCGGCTGACAGGGGAAACCGATCGTCTCGGCAACATTGAAGGCATCGAGCGTGTGGCCGACCTCGACGTCGCCCTGATCGACCTCACGGCGGTCGAGGATAGCGCGTCGCGCCACTTGGCCGCACTTACTTCTCCAACGATGATCACCTTTCTCCGACAGGCCGCACAGCTTGATGACACCTTCGAACGCGATCCGTCGGCGCGCGCAGGCTTGCTGCCGGGCACCGTCCTGACCGTCCAGAATGCGACGCAGGTCGTGGTGTCGCCCTTTGCAGACTGATCATGTAGCGGCCTTCCTGCGCGCCAACGCGGCGTTCTTGGCGGCCGGCGTCCTTCTGACCTTCACGTCGTCCTACGGGCAGACCTTCTTTATCTCGATCTTTGCGGCAGACATCATGGCCGCGTTCGAGCTCAGCGACGGGCAGTGGGGCGCCACCTATGCGGCAGGTACGTTCCTGTCGGCGGTGGCAATGATCTGGGCTGGCCAAACCACCGACCAGTTTCGGGTACGCGTTCTGTGCCTGGTGGTGATGCCGTTGTTTGCCATTGCCTGCCTTGCCATGGCCGGCGCCACTGCGGCATGGATGCTCGCTCTCGTCGTCTTTGCGCTCCGGTTTGCCGGTCAGGGTATGACCAGTCACATCGCAGCCGTCGCAATGGCGCGGTGGTTCGTGGCGACACGTGGCCGCGCCCTTTCCATCGCCTCATTGGGCTTTGCGTTTGGCGAAGCGCTCCTGCCGGTCACCTTCGTTGCACTTGGCGCATTGGTCGATTGGCGCTGGCTTTGGGCTTTGGCCGCTCTTTTGATCCTGGCGACGATGCCAGTGTTGAGCCGCCTGTTGGCACTGGAGCGCACGCCTCAAAGCCTGGCTCAGGACGCACAGACCGATGGGATGCGCGGCCGGCATTGGACGCGGGGCGAGGTACTGCGCCATTGGCTGTTCTGGGGAATGGTGCCGTTTCTCCTGGGGCCAGCGGCCTTTTCCACGGCCTTCTTCTTTCAGCAGACCCATATTGCCGAGACCAAGGCGATTTCGCATCTGGCGCTCGTGTCGCTCTTCCCGCTTTTTACCGTCGTATCGGTGGGAACGATGCTGGCCTCTGGCATACTGATCGACAGGCTCGGCACGGCGCGCCTTATGCCTGTCTCTCAGGCTCCAATGATCGCCGCATTTCTGGTGCTCGGTCTTGCCAACGGCGTTCCGGGGCTCGCGCTGGGAATGGCATTGATGGCGCTGAGCGTTGGTATGAACCACACACTGCCCAGCGCGTTTTGGTCAGAGTTCTACGGCACGCGGCACCTTGGGGCCGTCAAGGCCATGGCAACGGCTGTGATGGTGTTTGGCACTGCAATCGGACCGTTGATCACCGGCGCCCTGATCGAAGCCGGCTTGCCGTTTGACGATCAGATGATCTGGATCGCGTTCTGGTTCCTTGGCGCCTGCCTCTGCACCATGGTTGCTGTCGGCCGGGCCGCCGGTGATCTTCCCGCGAACGCCTGAGTATTCCGGTCTAGCGCCCCCGGCGCAGGTAGACGTAGTAGGCCCCGGCCCCACCATGCCGCGCATGCGCATCCGTCACCTGTAAAACAAGAGCCCGCATTCCTGGCGCATTGAGCCACCCCGGCACCTGATGCCGCAGCACGCCCCGCGGCGTCGGAATCGGTCCACCTTCATCCCGGCCACTGCGTCCTTTCCCGGTGATCACCACGACAAGGCGTAGCCCGTCGGCAAAGGCGCTTTGGATGAAACGGTTGAGGACAGGATGTGCCTGCGCCAGCGTCATACCATGGAGGTCGAGCTTGCGCTCCGGGCGGAGCTTGCCGCGCTTGAGTTTGCCGAAGGTCCGCGCATCCATCTTGAGCGGCTGTTGCGCCAGCTGCGCCTGAATAGTCGGCAGCAACGTATGTCCCACTTGGTCGGCAGCCGTCTCGCCAATGCGAAACTTCTGAGGCGACCCGGCCACACCGTTCGCCGTTTCCGATTTGATGGGCTGAGGCTCTGGATCAGGCGCGCTGTTCTCGCTTAAACGCGTCGTGCTAAAGCTATTCTTTTCCAGCGGGTTAGCTGTTTTTGCCACTTGCCGCCAGACAGCAAGATCGTCTTCGGAAAGCGTCCGACGGCGGCGGGTCACCCAGGGCGGCTCACTCTCCGGTGGCGGTCAGCTGCCAGTTCGGATCACCCGCGCCCATCGTCCGGGCGAAGCTCCAGACGTCCTTCTGCCGGCGGATCGTGGTTGGGTCGCCCTCGATCACATCGCCCGCCGCGTCCCGGACAACGCTCGTCAGTTCTCCGACGAACCGAACCGTGACTTCTCCGATGCCGCTGTCATCCTCGAACGTCGCATCGGTCAGTGTCACCTCGCGAACCCCGACGAAATTCGCCTCGACCGTAAGGCCCTGGGCTTCACGTTGTGCGATGACGTCGGAGAATGCCTCATACACATCATCGGCGATGAACGCGCGGACCTGTTCCATGTCGCCCTGCTCAAAAGCCATGAGGATCATTTCATAGGCCGATCGGGCGCCCTGAAGAAACTCTCCCACATTGAACGACGGTTCCGCCATCTTCATTGATGCCAAGGCCTTGGCGGCCTCGGTGCCATCTTCGACGTGATCGGTGATGTCGCGGTCCATGCCGCCATCGATGACCTCGAAGTCGCGGCGGTTTGTGCGGCCCTGATCCTGCCCGTTCGGCATTGACACCGGCGGCTTCTCAAAGCCCTCGCGCGTCCCGAGCACCGACCGAAGCCGCAAGATAAGGAAGATTGCGATGCCGGCCAAAACCAGCAGCTGGATCACGGCGGAGCTCATGGGTCCTCTCTCCGATTGGCTGCTTGGCGCGCAGCCGGTTCCCGCCAGCGGGTGTAATCCCGGCGACACCCAACCTATGTAAGGGGGGGTGGCCCCCAAGTCCACTAACACGGGGCATAGCATTGGGCCCAATTCGCCCCGTGGCCAGGGATCATGCCGGAAAGGTTACCATGCCCCTTCTGCTTCTGTTCATTGCCGTTCCGTTGATCGAGATCGCGCTGTTTATTCAGCTCGGTTCGGTGCTCGACCTCGGCTGGATCCTGCTGATCGTTGTCTTAACGGCAATCCTCGGCACCTGGCTGGTCAAACAGCAGGGGCGCGGGATTCTTCGAAAGCTGCAGGGGTCGCTTGATTCGCTGAACGACCCGACCGAGCCCCTGGTCCATGGCGCAATGATCCTGTTCTCGGGGGCACTGTTGCTCACTCCGGGCTTTTTCACCGACGCAATCGGGTTCCTTCTGCTGGTGCCGGCCGTTCGCGTCGCCGCCTTCCGGTGGCTCCGGCCAAGGCTCGCGGCGCGGGCCCACGTGCATATGCAGGCGGGCCAAGCACGGCCCCGTCCCTCCTCGTCTGGGCAACGGTCCGACATTATCGACGGCGACTATAAGGACGTCACGCCGCCACCGGCCGAGTCCGGTCGCCCCTCCAGACCATCGGGCTGGACAAAACACTGAGAGACCTGAAACCGCGTGCCGGAGGGTTTGCCTCCCGGGCGGTGTTTGTTATGCGGCGTCGAACGCATACAGAAATGCCTCCAGGAGCGACAGACACATGTCCGACACGCCGACCGACACCGACGCGACCAATACCGGCGCTGCAACAGCCGCCACCCCAAATGGCGATGCGAGCACGCCGCAGGTCAAGATGCAGGTTCTCGGCCAGTACATCCGGGATCTATCGTTCGAGAATGTCGTCGCGCAGAAAGGTGTGCAGGGTGAGGTCAACCCCGACGTCAAGGTTCAGGTCAACCTCGACGCCAAAAAGCGCCAGCCCGACAACCAGTACGAGATCATCCTGAAGTTCAAGGTCGAGAGCCGGAACAAGGCCGACAATGCCGCCCTGTTTCTCATGGAGCTGGAATACGGCGGGATCTTCCATGTCGAGAACGTGCCGGAGCAGCAGCTTCACCCGTTCCTGATGATCGAATGCCCACGCATGCTGTTCCCGTTCGTGCGCCGGATCGTTTCGGACATATCGCGCGACGGCGGCTTCCCGCCCCTCAACCTCGAGAACGTGGATTTCCTTGCGCTCTACCGTCAGGAACTGGTCCGCCGGGCCCAGGCCAAGGCGGCGGAAGAAAACAAGGCGCCACAGGCCTGATAATCGCACCTCCGCCGGGTTTCAGGGGTCGAAGCGTTTCCAGATTGCATCGTCGCCAAGCCCGGCAACCATCTCGGCATGGGCCGAACGCTCAGCCTCAGTGATACGCGGAGGCAATGGCCTGGGTCGCGATGATGGCTTCCAGGCGCCGCCCGAAGCTGCATCATCAGACCGTCTCACCTCCGGCTGGTCACCGCTGAGCGTTAGGCCGGGCTGACGCCCGCCGATCAGCTCCAAATAAACTTCGGCCAGGATCTCGCTGTCGAGAAGAGCGCCGTGGAACGTCCGTCGTGACGTGTCGATGTCAAACCGGCGGCAAAGGGCATCGAGCGATCCTGGAGATCCCGGAAAGCGCCGCCGCGCCATGGCCAATGTGTCGAGCGCCTGTGTATCGGGCAGCGGAGCGTGGCCGGCCCAGCGCAACTCAGCGTTCAGAAACTTCATATCGAACGGCGCATTGTGGATCACCAGCCTTGCGCCCGCCACGAACTCTACGAACTCCTGCGCAATTGCCTCGAAGGCCGGCTTATCCGCCAGAAACTCTTCCGAGATACCGTGCACGTTGAATGCTTCGGTCGGCATGTCTCGCTTGGGGTTGATGTATACGTGAAACGTGCGCCCGGTCGGAACGTGGTTCTCCAGTTCCACGCCGCCGATCTCAACGATCCTATGGCCCTCGGCCGGGTCGAGCCCCGTAGTCTCGGTGTCGAGAACGATTTCACGCATCGTGGATCCCCAAGCTATTCAGCACAGAAAGCACATCCGCGCGTGCGCCCTCAAGGCTGTCACTGCGCACAACGAAGTCTGCGCGCGCCCGCTTCTCGGCATCGGGAATCTGCGCGGCCAGAATCCTCTCGAACTGGGCTTCCGTCATGCCCGGCCGCGCCAAAACGCGCGCCTTTTGGGTTTCGGCATCCGTCGACACCACGACTGTTGTGTCGAGCCACACCTCCCCACCCGTTTCAAAAAGGAGGGGGATGTCGAGAACGACCGCTGCTGCGTCGGTCTCATCGATGAAGCGCTGCCGATCATCGGCCACCAACGGATGCACAACCGCCTCTATCGCTTTCAGCGCCTTCGGATCCTGTGCGATCCATGCCTTGAGCCGCTCGCGACTCACACCCTCGTCGACAATCGCATCCGGTCGCAACGCTCTGATGGGCTCTACGGCCGCACCGCCAGGCGCATAGAGGCGATGCACCGCGGCATCCGCGTCCCAGACCGGAAGACCTTCATCGGCAAATATTTGCGCGGTCGTGCTCTTGCCCATGCCGATAGACCCAGTCAGGCCGATCAGGTGCGGGGGGTTCACAGCAGCACGGCCTCGCGCAACCGCGCGTCCACTTCGGGCCGATACCCAAACCAGCGCTCAAACCCGGGAACCGCCTGGTGCAGCAGCATTCCCAGGCCGTCCACCGTCCGACATCCAGCTGCAGCGGCCGTTTTCAGAAACTCCGTTTCCAAGGGCGCATAGACCAAGTCATTGACGACCGTTCCGGGTTCCAGCCCGTCCAGTGGAACACGAAACTCTGGCTGGCCCTTCATGCCGAGACTGGTGGTGTTCACAACCGTTTTGGCGGATTCTAGCAGGTTGCCCGCACGCACCCAGTCATACACGGTCACCCGTGCACCGAAGGTGCTTCGCAATGCCTCCGCGCGGGGTTGGGAGCGGTTGGTAAGACGAATCTCAGGTACACCTGCATCCAGAAGGGCCACAATCACGGCCCGGGCTGCTCCTCCCGCCCCATACACAACCGCGGGGCCCGACTTGGGCTGCCAGTCCGGAACGGTCTGCCGGATGTTGGCAAGAAACCCGTAGGCATCGGTGTTGTCACCATGCAACTTGCCGTCCGGCCGGAAAATCAGAGTGTTAACGGCACCGATCAACGCTGCCCGATCTGTCACCAAGTCGCACAGGCGAAGCACAGTCTCTTTGTGCGGAATGGTCACGTTCGCGCCTACAAACCCCATGCGCGGCATCATCGTAAGCACGTCGCGCAGATCGTCATGGATTACCTCAAGAGGCACATAGTGGCCAGGCAGCGCATATCGGTTCAACCAATGCCGATGCAGACGGGGAGAGCGCGAATGTCCGATAGGATGACCGATCACACCGGCCAGCGGTTGCACCGTCATGTCTCGATCACTCCCCTGAGCGCGAGATACGACAGAAGCGGCAGGAGAGGCAAACCGAGAACCGTGAAGTAGTCACCCTGGATACGCGTGAAAAGCCGGGCGCCCTCTTCCTCTAGCCGGTAGGCGCCAGCGCTCGTGCGGATCTTGGGCCAATTCCGGGCGACATATGACTCGATGTACGGCAAGGAGAGTTGCCGCGCATCCAGGCGCACCGTCTCAACATGGCGCCAAACCGGGCGGGCCTCTTCATAGATGACAACCGCGGAATGCAGCTTATGGCTACGCCCCGAGAAGGCACTGATCATCGACACCGCCTCGGCCTCGCTTGCCGGCTTGGTCAGAAGCGTATCTCCAAGCTCTGCGGTCTGGTCGCACCCAACGACCAATCCGTCCACGGCCTTGCCAGAAACCCTTCGGGCTTTCGCTTCGGCCAGAGCGTCGGCGACATCGCGAGGACTGGCGCCTTCCGCCAGAAGGCCCTCTCGCATGGCAGCCTCGTCCACACGGGGCGCGCGCACCTCTACGGCCACCCCAGCGTTTCGCAGAAGCGCCGCTCGGGTCTCCGATGAAGACGCCAAAATCAGCGGATGAGACATGGGGATGTCATTGGGGAAAACCCTGTGATCTAGAGCGCACAGACCTGTGGCCTGTTTCGGATGCCTTGACGAACACCGGACGCCGACGTGGACACATCTCGCCCTCGCCAAATCTCATCCCCGTGGGCAACGCGGGCGAGAGGACTGAGGATAGATTGTAGCCACGGATTCCTTCCCCAACCTTGTCCACACTCGTCCCATATAAACCATTGAAGTCGTTCATGTATTCTGTCCTCATCGCAAAAGGGACAGTTTGTCCACACTGGGGTGGCTTGGTGGATCAATGCCGAATCCACATAGCCACAGGGCTAACAACAACCTCTTCCTTTCTTTTATCTTTTCTTTCTTAAAGAAGGCCATAAACCGGAGAGATATATGATCGCCGATCTGCTGGCCGCCGCCTATCCCTGGACGAAGTCGCTTCATGTCATCTCGGTGATCGCGTGGATGGCTGGGCTCTTTTACCTCCCGCGCCTCTTCGTTCACCATACCGAGCGCGTGGCTGTTGCATCGGAGACCGATGCCCTTTTCCAGATGATGGAGCTCAAGCTTTTTCGTCTGATCATGAACCCGTCGATGATTGCCACATGGATCTTTGGGCTGGCCCTCGTCTTCACTCCGGGCGTTGTCGACTGGGGCGCTGTTTGGCCCTATGCCAAGGGTGCCGCCATCGCCGGTATGACTTGGTTCCACCATTGGTGCGGCGCCCATCGCAAGGCGTTCGTGGCGGGCACACGCGACAAGCCTGGCCGCTACTACCGCATGATGAACGAGGTCCCCACAGTGCTGCTTGTTGTCATCGTCGTCTCGGTGATTGCTCGTCCGTTTTGAGGTGGGATTGACTTTCAAGGCAGCGCTACGTATCTCACCACCGCTGGCTGTCCTGCCAGCTTCTTCCGACCGTTACGAACACCGTCGCGCATCTGGCGCGCTTCCGGGAACCTTCCATGTCATCGCAGACCGTTACCCTCGCCGAACTCAAGGCGAAGACCCCAGCAGATCTCCTTTCCATCGCCGAAGAGCTTGAGATCGACAACGCGTCGACCATGCGCAAGGGCGATATGATGTTCCAGATCCTCAAGGAACGCGCCGAGGAAGGCTGGGAGATCTCGGGCGACGGCGTGCTCGAGGTCATGCAGGACGGGTTCGGCTTCCTGCGGTCACCGGAGGCGAACTACCTGCCGGGACCTGATGACATCTATGTCTCGCCAGACATGATCCGTCAGCACTCTCTGCGTACAGGCGATACCGTCGAAGGTGTGATCCAGGCGCCGCGAGACAACGAGCGCTATTTCGCGATGACCAAGGTCAGCCAGATCAACTTCGAGGATCCGGCCCGCGCGCGTCACAAGGTCAACTTCGACAACCTGACCCCTCTTTACCCCGATGAGCGCCTGAACATGGAAATCGACGATCCGACGATAAAGGATCGTTCGGCACGGATCATCGATCTCGTCGCTCCCATCGGGAAGGGGCAGCGCAGCCTGATCGTGGCGCCACCCCGGACAGGCAAAACTGTCCTTCTGCAGAACATCGCCCATTCGATCGAGGTCAATCATCCGGAATGTTATCTGATCGTTCTGCTGATCGACGAGCGCCCGGAAGAAGTGACGGATATGCAACGTAGCGTGAAAGGCGAGGTCATTTCCTCGACTTTCGACGAGCCGGCGACGCGGCACGTCGCAGTGAGTGAAATGGTGATCGAAAAGGCCAAGCGCCTCGTTGAGCACAAGCGCGACGTGGTGATCCTGCTCGATTCGATCACGCGTCTCGGCCGCGCCTTCAACACCGTCGTTCCCTCGTCGGGCAAGGTTCTCACTGGCGGTGTCGATGCCAATGCTCTCCAGCGCCCGAAGCGGTTCTTTGGCGCTGCCCGGAATATCGAGGAAGGCGGCAGCCTGACCATCATCGCCACCGCGCTGATCGACACCGGCAGCCGGATGGATGAGGTGATCTTTGAAGAGTTCAAGGGCACCGGCAACTCCGAAATCGTGCTCGACCGCAAGGTGGCCGACAAGCGTGTGTTCCCGGCAATGGACATCCTTAAGTCCGGCACCCGGAAAGAAGATCTCCTGGTCGACAAGGGCGACTTGCAGAAGACCTTCGTTTTGCGCCGCATCCTGAACCCGATGGGCACGACCGATGCCATCGAGTTCCTGATCTCCAAGCTCAAGCAGACCAAAACAAACTCCGAATTCTTTGACTCGATGAACGCCTAAGAGGCCGGGTATGCGCGATACGATCTTTGCCCGGTCGACACCGCCGGGCAGGTCGGGCGTCGCGATTGTTCGGTTGAGTGGTCCGGCGAGTTGGGATGCCATCCATCGCCTAACTGGACGTACGCTTCCGCCTGCACGGTATATGGCCCGGCGCAATATCAGGTATGATGGGGAGCTGATAGATCAATCGGTGGTTGTCCTCTTTGAGGAAGGTCGGTCGTTCACCGGCGAGCAAGGGGCGGAGATCCAACTTCATGGAAGCGAAGCAGTTGTTCGCGCAACGCTCGCAGCGCTTGCTCAACTTGGGGGACTACGTCCGGCGAGCGCTGGTGATTTCACTCGGCGGGCGCTCGAGAACAACCGAATGACCCTGTCGGAGGTCGAAGGGCTGTCTGCGCTGTTGGAGGCAGAGACGGATGCGCAGCGGCGACTCGCAGTCGGCGTAGCGGGTGGCGGCCTACGGATCATGGTGGATCGGTGGCGGCAGTCCCTTGTGCATCTTCTGGCTAGCATCGAAGTTTCGGTAGACTTTGCCGACGAAGAGGTGCCGCAGGCCGTCGACGCCGCACTCATCGGCACGCTGAGAGAAACTGCCGCCAACGCTCGAATCGAAGCGGATGGTGTGCGTGACGCGGGCAAGATCGCGCGAGGGTTTGAAGTTGCCATCGTCGGCGCTCCGAATGTCGGCAAGTCTACTCTTCTGAACCGTTTGGCCGGACGGGATGCTGCGCTAACTTCGGACATCGCTGGGACCACTCGCGACATTGTCGAGGTTCGGATGGAGATAGCCGGTCAGCTGGTCACGCTACTTGATACCGCGGGCATCCGGGAGGCCGCAGATACTGTCGAACGTCTTGGTGTAGACCGGGCGCGCACGCGCGCAGAAGCCGCTGACCTGCGCGTATTCCTTGGTCAGGTTCCCGTTGGAGTAGAGGTCCAGTGCGGCGACCTAGCGGTTCGCGCAAAGGCCGATCTCCTGTCGACCGCCGAGGGACTGGCTGTCTCAGGAACAACAGGTCAAGGGATTTCCGATCTTCTCGAGGCGATTGGACAAGAATTATCGGGCCGTGTTGCCCAGGCCAGCCTTGCCATCACAAGTCGGCAATCGGCTGCACTGTCCGCTGCGGCTGAGGCTTTGGATCGCGCCGCCGACATGTTAGAGACCGACGTCGACTCGCCGGAGCTTGCGGCGGAGGATATCCGAAGCGCCATTCAAGCCCTGGATGTGCTCGTTGGGCGGATCAGCCCTGAAGAGGTGCTGGGCGAAATCTTCGCTCAGTTCTGTATCGGGAAGTAGGCGGGTATGTGGGAGTGTTTCACGTGAAACATGACAGCTTCGATGTGATCGTCATTGGCGGCGGCCATGCTGGCACAGAGGCCGCATCCGCTAGCGCCCGCATGGGTGCCCGAACAGCTCTGGTTACACTGAGGCGCGATGATCTTGGCGTCATGTCCTGCAACCCGGCCATTGGTGGCCTGGGCAAAGGTCATATCGTCCGTGAAGTCGACGCGTTCGACGGCGTGATGGGCCGCGCCGCCGACGCCGCCGGGATCCAATTTCGTCTGCTTAACCGCAAGAAGGGCCCCGCCGTGCGCGGTCCTCGTGCTCAGTGTGACAGAGCACTCTATAGATCCGCAGTGGCACGGCTTGTAGAGTCCATCCCCGGACTTTCGGTCATCGAAGGTGAAGTCGTTGATCTGATGGAGGACGCTGGTCGGATCGTGGGCGTGCGTCTTGCGGATGGCTCCAGCATGCCTGCGCGCGCCGTTGTCCTGACCAGCGGCACATTTCTGCGCGGCGTCATCCATATCGGTGAGGTCTCCTACGGCGGCGGGCGTATGGGAGCGAACGCGGTCAACCATTTGGCCGATCGAGTCCGGTCCATGGGCCTTACAATGGGCCGCCTCAAAACGGGGACGCCTCCACGCCTCGACGGTCGCACAATCGATTGGTCATCGCTCGAGAAGCAGCCGGGGGATGATGACCCCTCCTTCTTCTCGAGCCTCACGTCTGAGCTCGCAGCCGAGCAGGTGTCCTGCGGCATCGCGCACACCAATCCGCGAACCCATGAGATCATCGCGTCCAATCTTGGTCGATCCGCCATGTATGCGGGTCGCATCGAAGGCACGGGTCCGCGGTACTGCCCCTCCATCGAGGACAAGGTCACGCGGTTTGCCGGCAAGGAGTCGCACCAAGTATTCCTTGAGCCCGAAGGCCTCGACACGCCCACCGTTTATCCGAACGGGATCTCTACTTCGCTGCCAGAAGAGGTACAGTATCAGTATGTCCGTTCAATGCGCGGGTTGGAGGACGTCGACATCCTTCGCCCAGGTTATGCAATCGAGTACGACTACGTCGATCCGCGGGCCTTGCGCCGCACTCTCGAACTGCGCGATCAGCCGGGCTTGTTTCTGGCGGGTCAGATCAATGGCACCACGGGCTATGAAGAGGCCGCCGGGCAAGGCCTCGTTGCCGGACTGAATGCGGCCGCCTCAGCACTTGACCGTGATGCGGTTCGGTTTGACCGCAAATCGTCGTATATTGGGGTCATGATCGACGACCTAACAACAAGTGGTGTCACCGAGCCCTACCGGATGTTCACCTCACGGGCCGAATACCGTTTGTCTTTGCGCGCTGACAATGCCGACCAGCGTCTCACGCCGATGGGCGAAGCGCTTGGCGTCGTGTCAGACACGCGCCGAACGCTCTTTCACCAAAGGATGGAGGCTGTGGCGGGAGTTCAACGCGAACTGTCCCAGATCTCGCTTTCGGCACGGAGTCTGGCGGATGTGGGTCTTAGGATCGCTCCGCAGGGAAAGCCCCGCACTGCGCTCGACGCGCTATCTCTCCCTGGGGGCACAGTCGATGCGCTCATCTCGCTAGTTCCCGAGCTCGGTCAGATGGATGCCAAGGCCTTGGAGCAAGTCGCGAACGACGCGCTCTATGCGCATTATCTGCGGCGTCAGGAGCGGGACGTGAGTCGTCTGGCCCAAGACGAGGCGCTTCGCATCCCCGACGACCTAGATTTCGCGGCGATAGACGGTCTGTCGAACGAGCTACGGGCGAAGCTTGAGGCGACGCGCCCAGAGACGATCGGCCAGGCTGGCCGCATCGATGGGATGACCCCGGCGGCACTCACCCTTATCCTTGCTTGGATGCGCCGACGCGAAAAGCTCTCGGCGTGACAGAGTCCGCAGTGGCGGAGCGGGAAGCCGCGCAGGATTGGATTCGCACCCAGTACGATGTTTCACGTGAAACACTCGAGCGTTTGGACGCCTACGTTGCCCTGCTGAAACGGTGGACAAAGAGCGTTAACCTCATCTCCCGGAACAGCGTTCCCCATATCTGGAGTCGCCATATCCTGGATTCTGCTCAATTGGTTGCGCACGCACCGACAGATCCGAGCCCTTGGCTCGATCTCGGGAGCGGAGGTGGCCTGCCCGCTCTTGTGTGCGCAATCCTCTCTGGTCAGATGGCACGCGACCCCCAAATGACGCTCGTCGAGAGCGATCAGCGCAAAAGCGCATTTCTCCGCCAAGCCGCGGCAGAGCTCGATCTCAAAGTCGCGGTTCTGGCCAAACGGATCGAAGACATCTCGCCAATTCCCTCGTCGATCGTCACGGCGCGCGCGCTTGCGCCGCTTGCCGAGCTGCTGCGCCTCGCCTCACCCCATGCAATGCCGGAGACCACGCTGATCTTTCCCAAAGGCGAGACATTTCGCGCGGAAATTGAGTCCGCCAAGGCTCAGTGGCGCTTCACGCACTCCACGCATCCGAGTATAACCAACACGTCTGCGGGCATCGTGGTTGTCAGAGGGGTAGAACGTGTCTGAACTACGTAGGCCGGGTGGGCCCAAGGTCATTGCGGTTGCAAACCAAAAAGGTGGAGTCGGCAAGACGACAACGGCGATTAACCTGTGTGCCGCGTTGGCTGAACGCGGTCATAGACTTCTCCTGATCGACCTCGACCCACAGGGCAACGCCTCTACCGGGCTTGGAATAGCGCCAAACTCGCGCACTCGGACAACGTACGACGTGCTGCTCCGTGAGGCACCGTTGACCGATGTTATTCAATCGACCGATGTTCCGGGGCTCGATCTGGCGCCAGCGACGACAGACCTCAGCTCTGCCGACATCGAACTGGTGTCGAACGGTCGCCGCAGCTTTCGGCTGCGCAACGCGCTGCGGCAGCCAGAAGTCGAGGCCCAAGGGTATGAGTATATCTTTATCGATTGCCCACCCTCGCTGAACCTCCTTACGGTCAACGCTATGGTTGCGGCGCACAGCCTGCTCGTACCGCTCCAGAGTGAGTTTTTCGCGCTCGAGGGGCTGTCTCAGCTCATGCTGACCCTACGAGAGGTGCGTCAGGGCGCCAATACGCAGCTTCGGATCGAGGGGATCGTGCTCACGATGTTCGACATCCGCAATCGCCTGTCCCAGCAGGTTGAAGACGATGCGCGCGAGGCGCTCGGCGATTTGGTCTTTCACACGCGTATCCCGCGCAACGTTCGCATCAGTGAAGCGCCAAGCTATGGCAAGCCGGTGCTTGTCTACGACACGTTGTCTAAGGGCGCCGCCGCGTATCGCGCGCTCGCGGAGGAACTGATTGCGCGCAACGAGATGGTCGCGGCCTGAAGGAGCACGGAAAGATGGCGAGCAAGAACCGCAGTCTCGGTCGGGGGATCTCGGCGCTCATGGGCGATGTGGGCCTTGACGGTCTTCAGGATGCGCCCCCGCCCCGCCCGGATCGTGCTCTACCTATCGAAGATATTGCGCCCAACCCGGACCAGCCACGCAAGACCTTCGATTCCGTTGCGCTTGAGGAGCTCGCGTCGTCGATTCGCACCAAGGGTATTCTTCAGCCTCTCATCGTCCGCCCGGTCTCCAACGAAGCGGCGCCCTATCAGATTGTGGCCGGCGAACGCCGGTGGCGCGCGGCGCAGGTTGCACAACTTCACGAAATTCCAGTGATCGTGCGAGACCTCTCCGATGTTGAGGTACTCGAGCTTGCCATCATCGAGAATATCCAGCGGGCCGATCTCGACCCTGTGGAGGAGGCAAGGGGCTATCGCGACTTGATCGACAGGTTCGGGCACACCCAAGAGCAGCTCTCGCAATCCCTCGGAAAGAGCCGCAGTGCGATTGCCAACGCGTTGCGCCTTTTGACCCTGCCCGATGAGGTGTTGGAGCATGTCATGGCCCGCCGCCTGTCTGCCGGCCATGCGCGCGCATTGATCACGGCGCAAGACCCTGCCGCACTTGCGCGCCGCGTTATCGAAGGCGGGCTTTCGGTTCGCGATACGGAAAAGCTCGCAAAGGCGGCCTTGGGTGACCATGGCACCAACGCCTCCAAGGCTAGCGCACCAGCACCCACGAAGGACAGCGACACACGTGCCTTGGAGCAAGACCTCTCCGCCAACCTCCGCATGACCGTCAGCATCACCTACAAAGACGGTACAGGCGCCGGTGAACTTGCAATCCGCTACCGCGACCTCGATCAGCTCGATACGCTCTGCCGGATGCTGTCTGCTATGCGGCCGGACGAGTCCATATAAAGGTCAGCACCGCCGATAGCACGACCGCTTGAATGGCCAGCACCGCAAACCCGACGCCCAGAAGCAAAGACAGGCCAAACACGGCAGCGATTGAAACCGTGGCCGCCCGCTTGGCGCGCAGGGAGATAGCTCCCCGCTCCTGCCAATCTATGATGGCCGGCCCAAACACGGGGTGAGACAGCAGCCACTGGTGGAGCTGTGGAGAGGATCGGGCGAAACAGAAGGCTGCCAGCAGCATGAAGGGAACGGTAGGCAGAAGGGGCAGTATCGCACCAACAGCGCCGAGACACAGGCACAGGATCCCGCAAAACGCCCAGACCATCCGCACCACGGCTCAGTCTCCGATCAGTTCCGCCAACACTCCATTCAGCACCAAACGCCCTCTAGGCGACACGCGCACCCGACGGTCCGACCGCTCCAGCAAACCCACGTCTTCCAGGTGCGCTGTCCGGCCATCAAATGCCGATGCTGCGGTGCCGAAACGGTGCAGAGTAGATAGATCGATCCCGTCTCGTTTCCTCAGACCCATCAATAAGTACTCAACATATTGATCTTTTTGAGAAAGTGGCGTCAATATCTCGTGTTCGTTGGCCTGTCGCTCCACGTGGGCCAGCCACTGGCCTGGCTGTGAAACCTGCTCGGTCGCCACTCGCTTGCCGTCCAATGTCAACCGTCCGTGAGCTCCGGGGCCGATCCCGGCATAGTCGCCGCCGGACCAATAGAGCAGGTTGTGCCGGCACTCCGATCCCGGCCGCGCAAAGTTCGACACCTCGTAGAGCTCCAGTCCGGCCGCGCCGCACTTTGCGACTGTCGCCTCATAGAGATCGGCCGCCAGGTCGTCGTCGGGCAGCCCCTGAAGCCCGCCGCGAGCGTGCCGGTCGGCAAAGGCGGTGCCGGGCTCGATCGTGAGCTGGTAGAGCGAGATATGGTCTACTGCCATACCCAGCGCCCGGCCCAGTTCGGCGTCCCAGTCGGCGAGTGTCTGATCCTGGCGTGCGCAGATCAGATCGAAAGAAACGCGCTCGAAAGCATCCTGCGCCACGGCGAAAGCTGCCTCGGCCTCGGCCATGTCGTGGAGCCGCCCCAGGCGCCTTAGGTCGGTATCATTCAGGGCCTGAACACCGAGGGATAGGCGCGTTACCCCCGCCTTTCGATAGCGCGCGAACCGGGCTGCCTCGACAGAGGTCGGGTTGGCCTCCATCGTCACTTCGAGTTCGGGTGCAATCTCCCATCCCGAGCGGACCGCATCCATGACCGCGTCGACCGTCTCGGTTGCCATCGTGCTGGGGGTTCCACCGCCAAAGAACACGCTGGTGAGCGGTCGGTCCGAGGTGAGCCGCGCGACACGCCTCACTTCGCCAGCCAGCGCCGCGGCCCACCGCCCCTGGTCGATCCGCGCCGTCACGTGACTGTTGAAGTCGCAGTAAGGACACTTGGCCTGGCAGAAGGGCCAGTGGACGTAGAGGCCGAAGCCGGCGCCCGGCTCCCCAGCCGCAAGACTCCTTGCCGCTGGTTCCGCAACCTCTGTGTCAGCCACCGAAGCCCTCCGCCATCAGCGCCTCGAACGCGCGCGCGCGGTGGCTCATTGCGTGCTTCTCGTTTGGCTCCATTTCGCCGAAGGTCTCCGTCTTGCCATTCGGGACGAACATCGGGTCAAAGCCGAAGCCGCGTTCTCCGCGCGGCGGCCATGTCAACTGTCCCTGAACCTCGCCGGTGAACACAACGTCCTCGCCATCGGGCCAGGCTAGGCACAGGACACAGGTGAACCAGGCCAGGCGCGGCTCGGGGGCGTGCTTGTCCTGGCAGAGGCGCCAGACCTTCTCCATGGCCATCGCGAAGTCGCGCCCCTCACCCGTTTCCGCCCAATCGGCGGTGTGAACGCCCGGTGCCCCGTCAAGGGCCGCAACGCCCATTCCACTGTCATCGGACAGCGCGGGCAGACCGCTCGCCTGCGTGGCAGCATGGGCCTTGATACGGGCATTGCCGGCAAAGGTCTCTTCGGTCTCCTCTGGCTCCTCCAGCCCCAAATCCCCAGCGCTGACAACCGCAATCCCCAGGGGCGCAAGCAGCGCCCCAATCTCGCGCACCTTTCCGGCATTGTGCGAGGCGATCACCAGCCGTCCGCCTTCAATGGTCCTCATGCCCCGATCGCTTCCTTCTGCGCGCTCACAAGCCGGCTCACACCGGCTTCGGCCAGCGCCAACAGTTCGGTCAGTTCATCGCGCGAGAATGTGGCCTCTTCGGCGCTTGCCTGTACCTCCACCAATCGCCCGCGCCCGGTCAGCACAAAGTTGCCGTCGGTGCCGGCCTCGCTGTCTTCGGCGTAGTCCAGATCAAGAACCGGTTGCCCGGCATAGATCCCACAGCTCACGGCGGCGACATGGTCGATCATCGGGTCCGAGATAACCTCGCCCGCCTTCACCAGTTTCCCCGTTGCAAGTGCCAGAGCCACCCATCCGCCTGTGATTGAGGCACACCGCGTCCCCCCATCGGCCTGGATCACATCGCAGTCCACAGTGATTTGGCGCTCTCCGAGCGCACGGCGGTCCACCGCCGCGCGGAGTGAACGCCCAATAAGCCTTTGAATCTCTTGGGTTCGGCCGGACTGTCCGCGCTTTGCCTCACGGTTTCCACGGGTATGGGTTGCGCGCGGAAGCATGCCATACTCCGCCGTCACCCACCCCTGGCCCGAATTCTTGAGGAACGGTGGCACCCGTTCGTCGAGGCTGGCGGTGCACAGGACATGCGTGTCGCCCATACGGATCAAACAGGAACCTTCGGCATGTTTGGTGAATCCTGGCTCGATCGTGATCTCGCGCATCTGATCGAGCGCCCGTCCCGATGGTCGCATTCTTGTCCTCCTCCTCCTGCTGTGCCCGCTCATCCCGCGCCCTGCGGCCGAGATCAAGGTGCCTGGCATCCGGTGCCGTTGACGCTCGCCCTTGGTGCCCCTTTAGTATGTCCGGTCTGACACAGGGAGTCCGGTTTCGCTGTGAGCGAGTCGATGCCATCGCTCGACGAGCTGAACGATAGGTCGCGCGAGGTATTCCGTCGCGTGGTCGAGGGCTATCTCGATTCGGGCGATCCCGTCGGTTCCCGCACCCTGACGCGCGAGTTCTCCGAAAAGATCTCGGCGGCGACAATTCGCAACGTGATGCAGGACCTCGAGTATCTTGGGCTGCTTGACAGCCCGCATATCTCGGCCGGCCGCGTGCCGACCGAGCTGGGCCTGCGCATGTTCGTCGATGGCCTATTGGAGGTACGCGAGCTCGACGCTCAGGATCGTGAGCGCATCGATGCAACGCTAGGTGACACCGACCCCGATGTGGGCGCGCTCATGGGCCGGGTCGGGGCGGCCCTTACCGGCGCCACTCAGGTGGCGAGCCTTGTTCTGACGCCAAAACACGAGGCGCCGATCAAACATATCGACTTCGTGTCTCTGGGACACGACCGTGCGCTCGTCGTTCTCGTCCATTCCGATGGCCACGTCGAAAACCGCCTCTTCACGCCCCCGCCGGGCACCACTCCGTCGTCCATGCGAGAGGCAGCCAACTTCCTGAACGCGCTTGCCGAAGGGCGAACCCTTGGCGAGCTGCGCGGTCAGATCCGAGCCGAAGTCGACCGCCGCCGCCGCGAGATCGATGTACTCGCGCAGGGCCTGGTCGATTCGGGTCTGGCGGTCTGGGCCGACGAAGGCGAGGTGACCGAACGCTTGATCGTGCGTGGAACGGCGAATCTGTTGTCCGACGAGGCCCGCGCCGAAGATCTCGACCGCGTGCGCACCCTCTTTGAAGACCTTGAACGCAAGCGTGATATCGCCGAATTCCTTGAGCTTACGGAGGATGGCGAAGGTGTGCGCATCTTCATTGGATCAGAGAACAAGCTTTTTTCGCTTTCGGGTTCCTCTTTGGTGGTCTCTCCATATATGAACGCTGACCGAAAGATCGTCGGTGCCGTCGGGGTCATTGGCCCCACGCGCCTAAACTATGGGCGGATTGTGCCGATCGTGGATTACACGGCGCAGCTGGTGGGCCGGCTGATCTCGGACCGAACGTAAGAGGACGCTATGGCGGAAGCGAAAAAGGATGACCTCGAGATCACGGCCGAGGCTCTCCGCGGAGAGCTCGATGCGCCCGGCCCCGAGGACGATTTGATCGATATCGATCACGATGAGGCCGACGCTGAGCTCATCATCGAAGAGCTGATGGCCGAGCGTGACGAGATGAAAGAGCGCTTCATGCGCGCGTTGGCAGATGCCGAGAACGCCCGCAAGCGCGGTGAGCGCGACCGGCGCGAGGCTGAGCAATACGGCGGCTCCAAGCTCGCGCGCGACATGCTGCCGGTCTACGACAACCTCCACCGGGCGCTTGCCGCTGTCACCGAGGAGCAGCGCAGTGCCAATGCCGCCCTCCTCGAAGGGGTGGAGCTCACGCTCAAGGAGCTCTTGAACGTCTTCACCAAGCACGGCGTCACGCGGATTCGCCCTGAAGTCGGAGAGAAGTTCGACCCCCAGCAGCATCAGGCCATGTTCGAGGCGCCGGTTCCAGACACCAAAGCTGGCGACATCATCCAGGTGATGTCCGACGGGTTCCTTCTGCACGACCGTCTTCTACGCCCGGCTCAGGTCGGAGTGTCGTCGACGCCCGGTTGATCCCTAGTCTGCAGCAAGGGCCTTTAGTTCGTAGATCAGGTCGAGCGCGTCGCGCGGCGACATCTCGTCGGGCGCGGCCTGTTCGAGGCGCGCGAGTACGGGTGATGGGGCAGGCTTCGGTTCGGGTCCCTCCGCCTTCGCCGCGGCGGCAAAGAGTGGAAGATCGTCGATCAGGGCCTTCGGCCGCGTTCCACCTTCGCGTTCGCCCTTCTCCAGGGCGTCCAGCACCACACGCGCCCGCTCGATCACGGACGGTGGCAATCCGGCAAGCCGGGCAACCTGCACGCCATAGCTGCGATCCGCCGCCCCTGGACGGACCTCGTGCAGGAACACGATATCGTCGTCCCACTCCTTCACGGCGACGGTGGCGTTCTCAACGCCTGAGAGCCGCGATGCGAGGGCGGTCAGCTCATGGTAGTGCGTTGCAAACAGCGCCCTGCAGCGATTGACTTCATGGAGATGCTCCAGGGTTGCCCACGCGATCGACAGCCCGTCATAGGTCGCGGTTCCCCGGCCGATTTCATCAAGGATCACAAGAGCTTGCGTATCTGCCTGGTTCAGGATGGCGGCGGTCTCGACCATCTCGACCATGAAGGTAGACCGACCCCGCGCCAGATCGTCGGATGCGCCAACCCGGCTGAAGATTTGGCTGACCAGCCCGATATGCGCGCGCTCGGCCGGCACGAAACTTCCCATCTGGGCTAGAAGCGCAATGAGGGCGTTCTGCCGCAGATAGGTCGATTTGCCAGCCATGTTTGGCCCGGTGAGCAGCGTGATGTGCGCCGCATTGCCTTCGGCCGTCAATTCGCAGGTGTTGGCCACGAAGCCCGTCGCACCGTCGCGCCGCAACGCCTGTTCCACTACGGGGTGGCGCCCTCCTGCGATGTCGAACGTGCGGCTCTCGTCCACCTGCGGCCGACACCAGTCCTCGCCGCGGGCAAGATCCGCGAGCCCCGTGGCGAGGTCGATCTCGGCGAGCGCCCGTGCCGCCGCCCCTATCTCGCCCGCGGCACCCAGCACCAGGGCCCGTAATTCGCCGAAGATCCGCTTCTCGAGCTCCAGCGTCCGCGCGCCCGCATTCAGGATCCGAGTTTGCAAGTCGCTGAGGTCGGCCGTCGTGAACCGCACGGCATTGGCGGTGGTTTGCCGGTGGGTGAACCGGTCCGACAGCGGTGGCGACAGCATCTTGTCCGCATGCGTCGCCGTCGTTTCGATGAAGTAGCCCAACACGTTGTTGTGCTTGACTTTCAGCGAGGCGATCCCGGTTTCCTGCGCATAGGTGCCCTGCAGCCCGGCAATCACGCCGCGCCCCTCGTCCCGCAGCTGCCGAGCCTCATCGAGATCCTGGTCATGTCCCGGCGCGACGAAGCCTCCATCTCGCGCCAGAAGCGGTGGTTCGGCCACCAGCGCGGCATCGAGGGCCTCCACAAGCGCGTCATGTCCGTCGAGGCTCGCTGCGGCATCGACCAGGGCGACCGGTGTGTCGCCGCCAAGCAGATCCCGCACGTCCCCCGCCGACGCCAGCCCGTTGCGAATGGCCGCAAGGTCGCGTGGCCCACCCCGGTCGAGCGACAGGCGCGACAGGGCCCGGTCGATGTCGGGCACCTGGCGCAGGGCTGCGCGCAATGCCTCTGTCCGTCCGGTGTCGTCAACAAAGACGGCGACCGCGTCCAGTCGCGTGCAAACCACATCGAGCTTGCGGGCAGGGGCCGCCAGCCTCTGCGCCA
>JBCBMY010000027.1:0-48315 GCA_039822045.1 Pseudomonadota bacterium
AGGTCCGCCCCCTGCATCTGTGCCCCGCGGAGGTCCGCCCCCTGCATCTGTGCCCCGCGGAGGTCCGCCCCCTGCATCTCCGCCCCGCGGAGGTCCGCCCCCTGCATCTGTGCCCCGCTGAGGACCGCCTCCTTCATCTGCGCCACGACGAGGTTCACCCCCTGCATCTGGGCCCGGCTGAGGTCCGCTCCCTGCATCTCCGCCCGGCTGAGGATCGCCCCCTGCATCTCCGCCCGGCTGAGGATCGCCCCCTGCATCTGCGCCCTGCGGAGGTCCGCCCCCTGCATCTGTGCTCCGGCGAGGATCGTCTTCTTCAGAGAGCTCGGGATCTCGTCGCCGCGGGCGTTTGAGGGATCGGCGCGCCGGAGGCGGGCGCCCGGCAGGCGCGCGCCAGCGAGGTCGGCACCGTCGACGATGGCGCCGCGCAGGTCGGCGGCGGGCAGAAAGGCGTCGGTCAGATCGGCGGCGCGCAGATCGGCGCGCTGCAGGGACGGGCCGTCGACATCGGCGAGGCGCCGGGCCCATCCCTCCCGCGCCGCCTGCCAGAAGGGGTATTGCTGCGATGGCGGAATAGCATCGCCAGGGGAAAGCGAGTTCTGCTCCCGCCAGGTCTTCTCGAAGGTTTCAAACCAGGTGGCGTAGGGCTGCCATCCCTCCGGTCGTTCGATCAGTTGTGCCTCGCGGAGCTTGGCACTGTAGGTGAACGGTCCTGGAGGGGCAGGGGTGGAGATGAGCGTCCAGGGACCCGGGGGCCAGTCCTGAGTGAAGCGTGGGATGCTGTAGCCGCCGCCGTGCGTTGCCTCCCACGATCGCCAAGCGAGCGTCATCACCGCGAGGATCGTCGTGATCGGTAGCCACTTGGGCGTCATGTGAGGGGTTTCACGCCCCTCCTCCGGCAGGTCGATCATCAGGCGGCAGGCGAGCAGGAGACTGCGCAGGCCGATCCAGCCGGCGAGCAGCAGGCAGCCTGCGATCCAGAGGCTGAGCCAGGGGTTATGGAGCGCCCAGCTCTCGGTCCAGAGGCGCCCGAGCGCAAGGATGCCGGCAACCCAGGTGATCAGGACCGCGATGGCGCCCGTGACCTTGTCCATCGCCGTGTGGCGGGCGGAGCCCTCGTCCCGCCCTAGCTTGGCCGAGCGGGCGCGCCAGCGCAGGCGCACGGCGGATTGCGACAAGAGCCAGGGGTAGATGCGATCGACAAGGGGCACGCCCTCGACCTCGGCCCGGGCGCGGGCGAGCGCGTCCCAGAGGACGACCAGATAGAGGTGCAGGTAGGCATAGACCGCTGTCAGCAGGAGCGGCGCGCCGATGAAGAAGGCGACCGTGGGCACCGCGATGTTCACGAGCGGCAGCTGCGTCTCGACCTCGCGCGCGAAGAAATGCGCGTCCTTGTGCGCCATGAGGGTGACGCCGACGAAGGCGAGGAGGGCGAGCAGGCCGAACCAGGTGGTGCGGGCGTTCTGGCTGATCTCCCGGATGTGCGCGATCTCCGCCTCGGCGTCGCGCTTTGGCTGGTCGGCGCGTGCCGCGTCGGTCTCTGCTGCCGTCTCGGGCGGTCTGTGCTCGTCCTTCGCCATCGAAATCGCCTTTGGGTCTGTAATGGGGAGAGCCTAGGCGATGTCAGGCGAAGGTGCCATGGGCGAACCAGCGGGGGCCGGCGGTCTCGGCGGCGGGGGTGTGGAAGAGCCAGAGGCGCGGGCCCTCGGCGGTCTCGACGCGCCAGTAGTCGCGCGGGCCCCCGGCCCAGGCGGGGTCGTCCCACCACCACTCCGGCGCGATCCGTTCCGGCCCGGCGGCGGCGGCGGTGACGAAGGCGCGGCGGCGCCAGCGAAAGCGCGACGGGGGGCGGGCGGCGCCGCTCTCATGGCCTGCGGCCTCGGCCCCGCTGCTGTGAGCGGGGTCGTCGGCGGGGTCGCTGGCAGGGAGCGGGGCCAGGGGCTCCGGCGGGAACAGGGTGAGGGGGCGCGGCGGGGTCGCCCCTTGGCGCGCCGCGCGCCAGTCGCCGGGGGCGGTCCATCCCGCCGCGGCCACGGCGAAGGCGCGCTCGGGCATATGGCTCTCGGCCGGCACGAGGCGGGTCACGTTCTCCATCCCCACGCGATTGCCGAGGCGGCTGAGGAGATCGGCGAGTTGATCCTGGCGCCGCGCCGCCGCCGCCTCGGCGCCCGTGGCGACCTGGGGCTGGGCGTAGCTGAGCGGTTCGGTCTGGGTGGCGACCAGGCGCAGGGCGTCGATGCCGAAGCCCGCGTCGATCTCCGCCAGCTTGGGTGCGAAGAGCGCGCGCAGGCGCATGGGGTCGCGCAGGGCCCGCGCCAGGCGGATCGAGGCTGCCACGTCCGCCCCGTCCACCCGCCGCGCGATCAGGCGCAGGGCCCGCGCGCCGCGGCCCGCGTCCTCCAGCCGGCCGCAGACGCGTTCGAGCAGCCGGTCGAGCCCGGCCTCGATGTCCGAGAGCAGGCCGACGGGCTCGGGCAGGGTGAGGCGGGCAGCGATGGGCGGCGTGCTGCGGGCGGGGGCGACGGGCTCGGGCTCGACCCCCAGGGCCTGGTCGAGCCGGGTCATGACGTGGAGCCCGAAGCGCCGGGCAAGCTGGCCGCGCGGCACCCCGGCCATCTCGCCGATGCTGGCAAGGCCGACGCTGGCCAACCCCTCCGCCGTGGCGAGGTCGAGGCGCAGGGCGGCGGGCGGCAGGGCGGCGATGACCGCACGGCTCGCCCCCGGCGGTGCGATGGCGGCGGGACAGGCGCCATCCGTACCATAATGCGCGAGCGCCCAGGCCGCCCCCCGGCTGTCGGCCATCCCCGCCCGCGCCGTGAGGCCGAGGCCCGCGAGTTCGACGACCAGCGCGTCGAGCATCGCCGCCTCCCCGCCGAAGAGATGGGCGATCCCGGTCGCATCGATGACCAGGGCGGCGCCGGTGGAGCGGGCGGGCGGCGCTGTACCGGGACGCTCTCGCGCCGCCGCCCGGGCCCCGGCTGCGTCCTGGCGCGCGACCTCTCGGCCAACGAGGGGTGAGAAACGCGTGGCCCAGCGGATCAGGGCGCCGATGAAGCGCTCCAGCCGCTCCGGCGTGGCCGGGCGCGTGACCAGACTGGGGACGACGGCACGGGCGTCGGCCAGCGTCATGCCCTGGGCGAGCCCCGCCGCCTCTGCCGCTGGGTTGAGGGAGACGACGCGCAGGGCGCCGCCGTCCTGACCGGCCAGCACGAAGGGATCGGTCAGGCCCGACCGCCCCTCGCGCCGCAGCCGTTCCTCGGCGCCGAGATAGGGCAGCGCGGCGACGATCAGGCGGCGGGACATGCGCGGGACGGTTCCGTTCGGGTCTGGGGCGATGTCGGCCCGATCGCGCCGGGTGCGTTCAGAAGGGCCGGGGGGTCGCGCGATCGCCATGCGTTGGGAGTTAGCGCGGCGTGGCTTTGCGGCCGCCGGGTTGTTCTGCGCGCCGTCCGGCCGCGGTGCGCTGCGGGCATGGGTTAACCCCGACCGGCCGCGATCCGCAGGGGCGTTGGTGCCGGTGCCCGGATCGGGCTGGCCGCGCCGCCGCGTCCGGCTGCGGCGGGGTCAGACGGGGGCTGTGGGCGGTCGGCCAGCCAGACCTGCCAGGCGCCGAGCGGGCCGCGCTTGTTCTTGACCAGTTCCCAGTGCTGCGGGGCGCCTGTGCCCGAGCCTACGCCTGGCACTGCCGCCCTGCGCGGAATCGGGGAGCAGTGCCATCGGGTCTCCGCCGCATTGGCGGCGAGGCCGCTTTCGGGCACCAGGCACAGCCCCCGGCCGCCGCCTGTGCTGGCTGCCAGCTGCAGCCGGCGGCTCTGGGTCAGATCCGGCGCCGTGTCGAGATCGGCGATCACCAGCGGCGATGCCCCGGCGCGCAGGGCTTCCTCCGCCGTTTGCAGCGCCGCGACCAGACCGGTGGGGCGCACCAGAATAAGCCGGGCGGGGTCGGCGAACGAGGCGATGCCCTGTGGACAAGGCAGGTCCCGCCGCCGCGCATCCATGATCCAAAGGATCGCGCCCTCGCTCTCTCCGGCGATGGCGAGAGCGAAGGCCATGCGGCCCGGTCCCGTCGCCTCATGCACGCGGCCCGCCGCAAGGGCCTTGAGCCCCGGCTGCGGTGCCACCACGTGCTTGTCCTGGGGCATGGTGTCGACGTGAACGGGGCGGCGGGTCATTGGATAGGGCGCTGTCGGTTAACGGTGGCGGGGCTTAGAAGTTCTTAATTTGTTCTAGTTCGATTCGCCGCTCCGGTCCATCGTCACGCGCCGCTTCGCAACGCCCCAGGGATGTTGGCCAAGATGGGACAAGCCCTTGTGCGCGATGGTGCTCTGCTATCGATCTTTTCGGGCGATCTCATCGCCAGCACCCGGTTGTCCACAGCGCGCTGCGCCAAGCGTCATGCCTCTGTCAAGGAAGATCGAAGGCGATTAGCAGCGGGCCGGCGCGAGCAGGAATGCTGATAGCGAAGCGTGAACCCATCGGCGAAATGCACCCGCCGTGCCTCATTCATTTAACAGTTCCATTACAAACGCCCAACGGCCAACAGTCTCATTATACTAGTGTCGACAGCAAAAATTCTGTGGATCGGGTCTGGTACGATAGAAATCAAGTCAGATAAGTGGAAAACCCGTCGCGATTCTTATCAAAAAATAAAGAAATTTTGTTGAGGCGCCGCGCGGGCGTCCGGCGCGCCGCGCGGCCCGAATCCGGCAAAGACCGGCGCCAGAGACCACCGCGCGGGCCTGATGTAAGCGTCCGACCGGCAGATCATCATACCGAAAAACCACCAAATAATTGGATGTGTTCCAGGCTGCTGCACCGAAGGCGTGAAGTCATCCACGGCGTTATCCACAGGTCTTTACCCAGGCGCCGTTCTGGGACGCACCTATGGCCCACTTCAGGCCCCTCCGGTCTCAGGTGTTCCTCTGCCGCCTTGCCCAAGCGCCACCTGGCGTACTAGAGCGCGCGACAGCATCGAGAGGTATGATCATGGCCCTTAACCGTCCGATCCTGTTGGCCACGCTCGCCATGGCGGGCATCGTCGCGCTGTCGAACGTCGCCGTTCAGTTCCCCATCAACAACGAGCTGACCTGGGGCGCCTTTACGTATCCGTTCGCCTTTCTGGTCACGGATTTGACGAACCGGTTCCTGGGCCCTTCCGCCGCGCGGCGGGTCGTGATCGCGGGCTTCGTGGCCGGCGTCGTGCTGTCGATTGTCCTCGCCAGTCCGCGCATCGCCATCGCCTCGGGCTCGGCGTTCCTCGTCGCCCAGCTCGTCGATGTCTCGGTCTTCAACCGGCTGCGCGGGGGGAGCTGGTGGCGTGCGCCGGCCTTCAGCAGCGTCATCGGCTCGGCCATCGACACGGCGTTGTTCTTCACCATCGCCTTCTCCGCCTCCTTCGCCTTTCTCGGCGATGATGCGGGCTGGGCGCAGACGCCGGTGCCGTTGTTGCGCGTCGGGCCCGACGTGCTGCTCTGGGTGAACCTGGCGGTTGCCGATTACCTCGTGAAGCTCGCCATCGCGGCGCTTGCCCTGGTGCCCTATCGCGCGGCTCTGGGCACGGCGGCGGCGCGGGGCTGAGCGGGCGTCAGGCAAAGCGGGGCGGCGATGCGGATCAACGATGAGATCGAGATCGCCGAGTGGGAGCTGAGCGAGAGCTTCGCGCGGGCCTCTGGCCCCGGTGGGCAGAACGTGAACAAGGTCGAGACCGCGGTGGTGCTGCGCTTCGAGGCGGCCCGGTCGCCCCATCTGCCGCCCGCGGTCAAGGTGCGGCTCCGGCGCCTCGCCGGTCGGCGCTGGACCGAGGATGGCGCCATCGTCCTGCACGCGGAGGCGAGCCGCAGCCAGACCAGAAACCGCGAGGAGGCGCGTGCCCGCCTCGTGGCGCTGATCCGAGCCGCCCTGGTCGAGCCCAAGCGGCGGGTTCCGACGCGGCCAACCCTGGCGTCCAAACGCCGGCGGCTGGAGGGCAAGAAGGCGCGCGGATCGGTCAAGCGCCTGCGCGCCACGCCGGAGGATGGCGACTAGACGCCGGCTCCCCGTCGCGCTGCCATGGTGCGAATGGATGCGGCATCCGCCCGAGAGCGCGGATGCCGCTTGTCGTTCCGGGTGCGGAGGCGCGTCCTCCTCCGCCCCGTCGTGAGACCGGACCCTACTCGATAAAGGTGCGTGCCAGCCGATCGCTCAAGGGCTTCGTGAGGTACGAGAGCGCCGTCCGCTCCCCGGTGTTGACGAAGACATCGGCCGGCATGCCCGGCAACAGATCGAGCGCCCCGATCACCGCCGGCTGGTTCGATGCCATGCGCACCCGGGCGACGAAGTACGCCCCGCCGGTTCGATCGTCGATCAGGCTGTCGGCGGAGATATCGACGATCTCGCCGTCGGCCTCGGGGACACTCTCCTGATCAAAGGCGGTGAGGCGGATACGGGTATCCTGACCGACCCGCAGCTTGTCGATGTCGCTGGGGTTCACCCGCGCCTCGACGATCAGATCCTCGTCAGAGGGCACGATATCCAGGATCGCGGCACCCGGCTGGATGACCGCGCCGGGGCTGAAGACGGCGAGGTTGAAGACCCGCCCGCTGGCCGGGGCGACCAGCGTGATCCGCTCCTGACGCTCCGCCGCCGCCAGATAGCGCGGCAGCACCGAGGCAAGCTGCGCCTCGACGGCCGCCAGTTCGGCCGAGACCGCCTCGTCGCGCTGTCTCTTGCGGCTGGTCTGCTCAAGCTCCAGCTCGCCGATCTGATTGCGCGCCCGCGCCTGGCTCGTCCGCAGCGAAGCATCGACGCCCCGAAGCCGCTCGATCTCGATCCGCAGCGCATTCACGCGACGCTTTGAGATCAGCCCCTTCTCCAGCAGCGTGGTGACCGCCACGATCTCGTCTTCGGTGATCGCGATCTGGCGGTCGTTGGCCGCGCGCTGCTCGGCGATCCCGGCGATCTCCTGCTCCAGGCTGGTGATGCGCCGCTCGGTGATCGCGGCCTCAGAGCGGCGGGCGTGCAGTGCGGTGACAAAGAGCTGGCGCTGCGTGGCATAGCTCGCCCGCCAGGTCTCCATCAGCGCCTCTCTCCCCGCCGCCATGTCGCCTAGGTCGAAGGGGAAGCTGTCGGCATCCGTGAGCTGCGCCTGCAGCCGGGCACGGCGGATTGCAAGATCGCCAAGCTGGCTGCCGAAGACGTCGAGATCAACCTCGGTCTCGGTCCCATCCAGGCGCAGCAGGGGTTGACCCGCCTCGACGTAGTCGCCGTCCGAGACGTGGAGGGCCCGGACGATGCCGCCGTCGAGGTGCTGCACGGTCCGCTTGTTGCCCTCGACCACCAGCGATGCCGGTGCCACGACCGCCCCGTCGAGCCGTGCCTGCATCGCCCAGACGCCGGCGCCGCCGACAAAGACGCCCAGCACCAAAAGGCCGGTCAGAATATAGGGCCGGATCCTCGGCTGATCCCGGTGATCGGTGACGAGGTTATAGTCTTCGAGAACGAGAACATCCTGTCGCTGGGTCATTGCGCGGCCCTTTCGAGGCGAGGGGTTTGGGAAGCCTTCCCGGTCTGCGATCCGAGAACGTTGCGGGTGGTGGTCTTGAGGACGTCTTCCTTCTCGCCGAAGGCCCGCTGGGTGCCGGCCTCCAGCATGAGGACCTTGGTCACGGCCTGCAGCGTGCTCGGCCGGTGGGTCATCACCATCACGATGGCGCCACGTGCTTGGGCCGCCAGGATCGCGTTGCGGAGCGCGAGGTCGCCCGCCGCATCGAGATCGGAATTCGGCTCGTCCAGGATCAGCAGGAACGGATCGTCGTAGAGCGCCCTTGCGAGCGCGACGCGCTGGCGTTGTCCGCCCGACAGGAAGAACCCGTTGCCAAGCTCGGTCGCATAGCCGTCCGGCAGGGTCATGATCATCTCATGGATCCCGGCGGTCATCGCCGCCTGCAGCACCTTGGTGTCTTCGATGTGGGTCGAGAACCGGGCGATGTTCTCGCGGATCGTGCCGTCGAAAAGCTCGACCTCCTGCGGCAGGTAGCCAATGACGGGGCCAAGATCCTCCATGTTCCATTTCGAGGTTGGCGTCCGGTCGAAGCTGACGTCACCGCGCTGCGGGACCCAGACCCCGGCCAGCATCTTGGCCAGCGTCGACTTGCCGGAGCCGCTGGGGCCGATCACCGCCACCGTGTCGCCCGCAGACAGGCTGAACTGCAGCCCCGAGAGCGTGGCTATGCGGGCGTTCGGCGGGCCGGCCTGGCGGATCGCCACATCGACGGTCTGCCAGGGGCGCGGCAGGCGCAGACGATGCGTCTGGTCCTGGTGCTCGGTGACCAGCTCATTGAGCTTCAGATACGAGCCCCGGGCCGCCAGAACGGTCCGCCATTGGCCGATGACCTGATCGATCGGCGCGAGCGCGCGGCCGAGGATGATGGTCGCGGCGATCATCGCGCCTGCCGTCGCCTCTCCGGTGATGGCCAGTGCGGCGCCGAGACCGAGGATCGCCGATTGCAACCCCATGCGGATCGTCTTGGAGAGCGTCGAGAAGGTCGCGATCCGGTCCGCGACATCGGTTTTCGCCGTGTTCGCGCGGCCCTGGAGCATCGACCAGCGGCGGGCGAGATCGTGCTTCATCCCCATTGAGACGACGAGTTCGGCGTTCTTCTCGCCGGTTTGGAACAGGGCATCGCTGCGCCTGCGCGCCTCGAAGGCCTCCTGCATCGGGGCGTGACTGCGGGCATTGTTCGCAAGGGCGAGCAGCACGAGCATGGCCGCGCCGGCCAGGCCCAGAAGCCCCAGATAGGGGTGAAGGGCGTAGAGCACGGCCATGTAGATCGGGATCCAGGGCGCATCGAAATAGGCGATGAGCGCGGTGCCGGAAATGAAGTCGCGATAACCGTTCACGTCGTCGATGGGATGTTCGCCAGCCGGCGCCGTCCCGTTCACCTTGCGCCGCATCGCGGCTTCCAGCACGGGGACGCCCACGTCGCGTTCAAAGCGCGCGGCCAGACGGCCGACGATGCGCAGTCGGATCAGGTCGAGGCAGCCGATGACCACGAAGACCGCGGCCAGGATCAGGCTGAGCGCGACCAGCGTCTCCATGTTCTGGCTGGTCAGCACGCGGTCATAGACCTGCAGCATGTAAAGCGGGCCGGCCAGCATCAGGAGATTGAGTGCCAGGCTGAAGAGCGCGATGGCGACAAAGCCGCCGCGCAGCGCGGACCATGCCTTGGCGACGGGAAGTTGCTTGGGTGACATCGGTCGATCCTCTGGAGATGACATGCGGGCAGGATGGGGCGGCGGTCGAAACCGCCGCCCCGGTGCCGTTGGATCAGGCGACGAAGTCGTCGTTCGTCAGCTCATCCAGCTGGACGTTCTGCAGGCGCGCCGCAGTGTCGTTGCCGAAGGAGATGACGACGTCGTCGCCGTCCTGGGTCGCTGCCGAGGCGAGGTCGAAGTCGGACCCCAAGTCGCTGACTTCGATCCGGTCGACGCCGGCCTCGAAGTCGACGATCGTGTCGGTGCCGTCGCCGGCCTCGAAGACGAAGACATCCGCGCCCTCGCCGCCGATCAGCACGTCGTCGCCGCCCTCGCCGCGCAGCAGGTCGTCGCCGCCGCTGCCGTCGAGCACGTTGACCTCGTCACTGCCGATCAGGACATCGCCCTCTTCCGAGCCGATGACGTTCTCGATCGAGCGCAGAATGTCGACCTCGACCACGTTGTCGATGACGTCCTCGCCCACCACGCCGGTGTTCGCGATCGGCTCGACGGTGTCGAGGGTGGCCCCCGCATCCACCAGCGTGTCCTGCACCACCGGGCCGTTGGCGCCGGCCGGCGCGTTGTGCAGGTGGATGGCCGAGACGACACCCGGGATCGGCGTGAGCAGATCGGCTTCCTCAAGGCCCGTGACGCTCAACTCGCTCGAGTAGCTGACCTCGCCGGTGTGCAAGTGCTGCGAGATCGTCACCGTGGCGAAACCGGTCGCCTCGCTGTCCGAGAGAGGGCCCGGCTCCTGGGCCGCGTCGAGACTGCCCGAAAGCTCGATCGTGCGGATCTTGCCTTCGGTGACGACGCTGTCGACCTCGAGCTGACCGCGGATCTCGCCGCCCGGGAAGTCCTCCGTGTGGATGTTGTAGTAGAGGTTGCCGGCAAGGGCCTCCTCGACGAACGCATCCCCATCGGCGATCGAGGAGCCGAACTGATCCGGCGCCGTCACCTCGGTCGTGGGCACCGAGACCGAGAACCCGGTCTCGCGGGTCGCCGTGCCATTGCCGTTGGCGCCGAGATCGACGGTGACCGCAACGTCGAGGTCGGAGTAGTCGACGGTGTCGAACCCCTCCCCGCCTTCCAGGAAGTCGTTGCCGAGACCGCCGACGAGGACGTTGTCCCCCTGACCCGCGATCAGGACGTCATCGCCGGCACCGCCCACGATATCGCCGTTGATCTCGCCGAGATCGATGACGATGTCATCGCCGTCGCCCAGCAGGACGTTCCCGTTCACCACGCCCTCGTCGTCATTGACGAAGACGACCGCACCGGCATCGGTGGCATCGATCGCGTTCACGGTGCCGCGGATCTCGCCCTCGTTGATGATGGCGCCCAGCACCTCGACGTCGCCGTCGACGCGGATACCCGCAGCAGCCTCCGAGGTCTCCGACCCCGCGATCAGGCCCTCGTTCAGCACGACCCCGGCAAAGGCCGCATCCTCGACACTGCTGAAGATGCGCAGACCGTCGCCGACCTGGTTGCCCTCGGTCGCATCGCCACGGCCCTGCAGCACACCTTCGTTGAAGACCGCGGCGGAGACGATGTCGCCGTCCACGTCGCCGGTCTGCAGCGAGACGGCCGAGCCGTTGTTCCCCAGACCGGCGTCGACGGTGCCGGTGTTGGTGAACACGTAGTTGTCGGCCGTGCCGTCGGCGTAGACGGTGCCGTTGCGCTGGTCGCCGGTGCCAAGGATCTCGCCCTCGTTCACGACCTCCAGGCCGGTGCCGTCGATGTTCACCGCCCGGCTGTCCGAGGTCACGGTCCCGCGGTTCACGAAGGAGCCGCCGGTGTGATCGCCGGTGCCGAAGTAGACGCCGTTCTGGACGCCGGCGATCAGGCCGCCTTCCTCGTTGATGAGCTCACCCTGGAAGTCGATGCCGTTCACGACACGCACACCGGCGACGGTGCCGTTCGCCCCTTCCGAGGTGATGGTCCCGGTGTTGGTGATGGTCGCTTCGGCGACGCCGGTGTTACCCACGTTACCGATGCGCACACCGTCGCCGGCCAGGTTGCTGCCAGCAGCGGCGTTGCCGCGGCCCAGGATGTCACCGTCGTTGTTCAGCACGAAGGTGTTGGCGCCGTCTTCGGCCCCCCCGATCTCCGCGCCGAAGCCGGAGCCCTGGTTGCCCTCACCGGCGTCGATGGTCCCGCCTTCGAGGTTGTTGACAGTGTAGTCGTCGGCGGTGCCATCGGCGTAGAAGGTGCCGTTGCGCTGGTCGCCGGTCCCCAGGATGTCACCGGCGTTGTTCACCGTCAGGCCGAAGCCATCCAGGTTGAACGCGCGGCTGTCCGAGGAGATCACGCCGCCTTCGAGGTTGTTGACCACGCCGTTGGAATGGTCCGCCCCCTCGCCGCCGACGGGGTTGCCGAAGTAGACGCCGTTCTGAACGCCGGAGATCGTGCCCGCGTTGTCGAGCGTCCCGTCAAACGAGATGCCGTTGACGAAACGGATGCCCGCAACCGTGCCGTTCGCACCCTCCGAGGAGATGGTGCCCGTGTTGGTGATGGTCGCTTCGGCGGTGCCGATGTTGCCGACGTTGCCGACCCGCACGCCGTCACCGGCCAGGTTGCTGCCCGCCGCGGCGTTGCCGCGACCCTGGATCTCACCGTCGTTGTTCAGCACGAAGGTGTTGGCGCCGTCTTCCGCGCCACCGATCTCGACACCGACGCCGGAGCCCTGGTTGCCTTCGCCGGCATCGATCACGCCGGTGACGAGGTTGTCGACGACGAAGTCATCGGCGGTGCCGTCGGCGTAGAGCGTCCCGTTACGCTGGTCGCCGGTGCCCAGGATGTCGCCGCCGTTGATCAGCTCGACACCCGTGCCGTCGATGTTCACCGCACGGCTGCCCGAGCGGATCGTGCCGAGGTTCAGCACCTCGAGATCGGTGTGGTCACCCTCGCCGATGTACAGGCCGTTGCGCGGGCCCTCGATGATACCGGTCGAGGTGTTCAGGATCTGGCCCTGGGCGCCCACGCCATCGGCGATCCGGATACCGGCGGCCGTGCCCTGGTTGCTCTCGGTGGTGATCAGACCGGCGTTGACGATGTCGGCGTCGAAGATCGCGCCTTCGGCCCCGTCGTCGATGCGCACGCCGTCGCCCGCCAACCCGGTGTTCGAGGCGGCCTGGCCACGGCCCTGGATGGTGCCGCCGAAGCCGTTGAAGAGCGTGCCCGAGACGATCTCGTCGATCTCGTCACCGATCTCCAGCGACACGCCGGCGCCCTGGTTCTCTTCGCCTGCGTCGATCACGCCGCCGGAGAAGTTCGAGATCGAGAAGTCCTCGGCCGTTGCATTGGTGTAGATCGTGCCGTTGCGCTGATCGCCGGTGCCGATGATCTCGCCGAAGTTGCGCACCTCGACCCCGGTGCCCTGGATGTCGACCGCGCGGCTGTCGGAACTGATCACGCCGCCGCGGAAGTTGTCGAGCTGGCCCGTGGACCCAGCGCCTGCGAACTGCACGCCGTTGTACTCGCCATCGATCTCGCCAAAGTTGCGGATCGTGGCACTGCCGTTGACCAGAACGCCGGTCGCCAGCGCATCGGGGCCGCTGTTGGCCTCGATCCGGGCGGTGCCGAAGTTGAAGACATCGACATCCTGCCCGTCGACCTGCACCGCAGCGACCGCGTTGTTGGTGACGATTTCACCGAAGTTCAGCAGCCGTGCGAGGTCGTTGTCGAGCAGGAAGGCCGGCGTGTCGTCCACCACCGTGCTCTGGAAGAAGTTGTGGATGAGCGTCTGGCCGTCCTTGGTCGTCTCCTGGGGGAGCGAGGACGACGTCAATAGACGTGCGCGCAGGCTCGCGAAGATCTCCGAAATCATGGGTCGTCTCCTTTAAGGGTTTTGTGTCGCGGGCGAGAGGGGCCCGCGCGAACCGGTACGGAGACCCGCCGATCGGCGGAAATTCGAAGGTCGAATTGGCGCAATAGGCGCTCGTTATAGTCACGGTTTTCGTGATCGCCGTGATCGCATTCGCGCGTTCATTTACCGCGATAGGAGGTGGTGCCGTGTCCGCAAATGGGCCGGGTCACACAACGTCTCGCGTTCTGTTGATGACAGGCGCCCGCGCGCGGCGTCGAAAGAGGCGCCCGATCGAGACCGATCTCGGGTGGTGCGTCAGGGATTCTCGGGATCGAGGGCGCGGAGCATCTCGCTGATCCCGCGGTGAGCCTCTGCGCCGGCGTCATAGGGTGCCGTTCCCGGCGGTGGCGACCCTTGGACGTAGCGCTGCATGGCATCGACAACCGATTGCCGGTGATACTCTGGACGCGTGATCGCGCCGAGTTCCCGCAGGTTTCCAGCATCCTCGAACGGCACGAAGGCGAGCCCCATGTTGTTGCGCCGAAACTGGATCGCGGCGATCGCGTTGATGATCGTGCAGGCCTCGCTCTGGGCCACGTGGCGACAGACCGTTTCGAACCTGGCGCTGCGGACGTCGATCCCGCTGATCGCGGCGGACTCCGGATCCGATGCTGGCAGATCCTTCTCCAGATCGTAACCAAACGAGATGTCGAAACGAATGAGGAGGTCGGCTGGGACATCGCGCGCCAGAATGCTCTCGCGCCGACAGAGTTCATGCCCCTCACGCACGCCGAGGAAGAGCGGCTCAAGCCAGAGCGGCGTGAACACAAGGGACCGCCGCGTGCCTTGCTTGAAGATCGCGCCGTGGCTCTTGCGCGCGATCAGGGCGGTGTCGATCTCGTGCTCCTCCACCATGCGCGCAAGATCAATAGGATACTCCTCCACGATGATCAGACGCATCTCCGGATAGAGCTCCGCGATCATATCGAGGAAGTAGCGCGAGAGATAAGCCGCCAGCGTGGGTGTCATCCCGAGGCGAAAGGGCAGCGCATCGACATCGCGGTAGGTATCCGCCATGTCGGTGATCGAGCGGGCGAGGTCGTTGATCTGCCGGGCCGCCGCCACCATGCGCGCGCCAAAGTCCGTCAGCCCTATGTCGTTCTTTCGGCGCGTGAAGATGTCGACACCGAGCTCCGCCTCGAGCTTCTTGATCTGGTTGGAGAGTGCGGGCTGCGACACGTTGATCGCCTCAGCGGCCCGCGTGAAGTTGCGGTGCTCTGCCACCGCCACGACGTAGACCAAATCACGCAGGTTCATCGCCTCACCCAATCGCTGTCCGATGAGGGCTTATCGCGCCACGACGCCCTTTCCACCGTTCACAAGACTGCGCTGCGGTGCAGAGCCGCGCGAGGTGACCGCACCCGTTCGCCGAGACACGGCAGCCCTCGTCCGGCGCGAAGACACTGTTCGGCGTCCGACCCCACGGCCCATGCGCCGAAGCAGCGGGCTAAGGCTCATGCCTCAGCGCGAGCCCCCAAAGCGCGTGAGAGAGCTACCACAGGGCTACTACCCGCTCCACCCTGACCATCTTCAACCGATCCTGAGGTGCCGCGGCTTGTCGAACGCCTTTCTGTCTTGCTGGGCCTGCCGAAACGACGTCTCGTGGGCTTGTCGATAAAACAAGGTCGCGAGCGGGTTCCCCGCGCGAGGATCACACAAAAGGGTCGGGCGACGGTGCGCCTAGGCCGAAGTCGGGAGTTGAGACGGAATGGGTGAGCTCTTCGCTTCGGCGTTTTTCGCGGGGATGCTCTATGTCCTGATCCCCGGTCCCGCGACGCTCGCGGCGCTGAGTTTGTCAGCGCAGAGCGGGAGGCTCGCCTGCATCCAGTTTCTTGGCTGCCATCTTGTTGGCGACGTGGCGTGGTCCGCGGCAGCGATCCTTGCCGTGATAGGCGTGTCACAGCTCGGACCCACGCTCTTCGATGCTCTGGGGCTGATTTGCGGTCTCTACCTGATCTTCCTCGGCCTACGGGCGCTCAGGGGATCGAAGACGGGGCAGGTGCCGGTCATCACCTCGCCGGCCCGAGCCGGGCTTCTGCTCGGGCTCACGAACCCCAAAGCCTATCCCTTCGCGTTCGCTCTCTTCACGACGGTCTTTTCGCAGTTCCACGATGCGATCTCGCTCAGCAGTGCTGCGCCCCTGGTCCTGGCGGCCCTGGGTGGCTTTCTGCTGGCGAGCGCCTTCGTCGTCTTCTGGACGGGCTTACCGGTCACGCGGCGGGTCTTTGCGCGGTATCATCGGGGGATCACCCGGGCGGTGGGCGTCGTGTTCGTCGTGTTCGGCGCGAAGTCGGTCGCGGACGCCGTGATGGGCCTTCGGGGGCGCGCAGCCGCCTAGCTCCCTGCGCAGCGATGCAGCTCAGCGGTTCATGCGATCGCGGGCGCGGCGAAAGTCGCGGAAGACCGCACTGCGTCCGAACTCCGCGTCGATCGGCTCACCATTCGTGGTCCGCGCGATGCGGTTGCAGTCCGCCGCGATCGTCGAACAGAGTTGGGCGAGCCTGGGGTGGTCGCTAGCCTCGGCTATCTCTTCCGCGCAGACCGCACTCTCGCGCACCAGTCGGATGTCGGAGTGAAACCGCACCCTGCTGTCGGCGACGGTCGAGCCGGGGATCTCGATGCCGCCGGACGGATGGTTGTCCGATCCGGAGAATTCGGCGAGCGCTGTTAGATACAACATCGCGGCCCCACTGATCTGCCACGACGTCGAGGCCTCTGCCCGCCGCCCCTCATGCCAATTGGCGAAGGCATGGAGGAGCGTCTGCTCCACGAGCTGCAGCAAGACCGAATATAGACGGGGGCTTTCCCGAACGTCGGGCGAGGCGTCGGGATCGGCGGGGGTCTGACGCAGCGTGTCGACCAGCCAAGCCCTGTAGTCGTCGCGAGGCGCTTTGGCTTTGGCCACCCGCTCTTGTGCCTCACCGCTGCGCACCTCGAGCGACGGCAGAAAGGCCGCGAGATCTTCTTCGAATGCCAGCTCCGTTCGCAGGATCGCGCCTGTGCTGTTGGCAGGCGCGACAAGGTGCGGCTCGATCAGGATCGGCGCGCCCCTGTTCAGCAGCAGATCGATGATCCGCATGGCGTTCGGAAAGTCCTCATCGTCGATCAGCTTTAGGCGGGCGACCATCTCCGACTGCCTGCGCTCTCCAAGCAGCAGCATATGAAAGAACTGCTGGGACACGGCCGCGAGCAACCGTGTCAGGAGCGCGTTCAGTTGACCGACGTCGGAGTCATCCGCCGCGACCGCCCGGTCAGTCACGCGGTGACGAGCCCGCAACGCTCGGCGAAGGGGTCCCAATCCGGTTGTTGGTGCCATTCATATTCGGACCCCTCTGCCATCTCCTCCGCGGCCGCCTGCCCGAAGTGATGCGCCGCCACGGCGAGGGCCATGTCCATCCCGGCCGAGACGCCCGATGAGGTAAAGAACTTGCCGTCCTGAACCCATCGCGCCTTCTTGATCCATTCCACCTTTGGGCCCAAGGGCACGGTCCCCAGGAAATCCTGCTTGTTGGTGGTCGCCTTCCATCCATCCAGCTTGCCCGTCATCGCCAAAAGGATGCTGCCGGTGCAGACCGTCATGACAGTCTCGGCCTCGTCGACCGCCGATCGGATCCAGTCCATCGCATCGGCGTTCTTGGCAACCTCGATCGCGCTGTCGCCGCCCGGGATCATGAGCAGGTCATAACGGGCAGGATCGTGGATCGTCTTGTCGGGAAGGATCCGCTGTCCGTGCCTGGTCGGCACCGGTGCATCGCTCTCCGCCACCAGGGTCAGCGCGATCTTGTCATAGAAGCCGCCCAGCAGCTCGATCGGCCCGAAAAGATCCAGCGTCTGCACGCCGGGAAACACGAACACGCCAAGTGATTTCATCTAAGCCTCCTTCAGGAACCAGGGCGCCTGAGGGCGCCGTGTCAGGATCGACTACCCCGGTTTGATCTGGCAGAAATGCCAATATGAAAGCACTTTCTGCCAAACTGGCATGACACGGCCCGCTCAGCTTGTCTTCGTCATCTATCCGCAGATCGCGCTCCTCGATCTGGCGGGACCGCTCCAGGTCTTCGCCTGGGCACGCCGCCCGGATGGCGTGCTTGGCTACGAGGTCGCGATCGTCTCCGGCGACGGCAGCCGTGTACCCTCGGACACCCTGGTTGCGATCGACACCGATCCGATCGACGCCTGGCTCGATCGGCCCATCGACACGCTTGTCGTGGTCGGCGGGGACGGCGTTTATCCCGCCGCCGAGAACGAGGCGTTTGTCGCCCAGATCGCACGATTGGCGGCGTGTTCGGCGCGCGTCTGCTCGGTCTGTTCTGCCGCGTACCTGCTGGCGGCCGCCGGGCTGCTGGAAGGTCGGCGCGCCGTGACGCACTGGCAGGACACCGAGATCCTGATGCGCGACTTCCCCGGCGTTCTGGTCGAGACCGATCCGATCTTCATCAAGGATGCCCATATCTGGACCTCGGCCGGCGTGACGTCCGGAACGGACATGGCCCTGGCGATCGTGGCGGAGGACCTGGGCCATGACGCGGCGCTCGAACGGGCGCAGGCCCTGGTGACCTACATGGTCCGGCCAGGGGGGCAGTCTCAGTTCAGCCCGGTGTTGGAGCGTCAACGGTTGGATCGGACTGGCAGGTTCGAGGGGCTCCATCGGTGGATTGCAGCGAACCTGGCGGCTGACCTGCGCGTCGAACACCTCGCCGCGCACGAGAACATGAGCCTGCGGAGTTTTCACCGGCTCTATCAGTCGACGATGGGTGTGACGCCGGCACGCGCGGTCGAGACCATACGGACCCAAGCGGCGCAGGATATGCTTGAGACGACCGTTGCCAGCATCAAGACCATCGCCCTCCGCTGCGGCTACGGGAGCGAGGCGCAGATGCGCCGTGCCTTCCACCGCCTCCTGGGCATCTCCCCAAGCGACTACCGCCAGAGGTTCCAGCTCAGCAGTCCCGCCTAACGCGCCTGTCCCGGCGGGCAGATCTGCCCTCACGGGCCGCTCCGGCCACAACTCGTTGAGAAGGCAATTGGATCGGGCGACCACGCGCCTAGCCGCTAACTCGCTCAAGCGCGTTTGATTTGATCATCATAATAGAAGTTTACATTAGGTCATCCTATGATTTCATCTTCGTACAAATAAACTCGTTAAAATCTGATATCTGATGCTATTATGCCATGAATCAAGCGCCTTCCACAAGGTAAGTTTCTAATCTATACAGCAAAATGAAGGAAATAAAATGAAATACGCTGCCTTTATCCTTGGTGCATGCTGTATCTTCACGTTAGCGACGTCAGATGAAGCTCATTCACAACAATATGAGAATTGTACTGATCCGAACTTCCCGCCAACATGGGATCCTGTGTATACTTATAAGAACTATGCAGAATCACAATAGGATACAATTTCTCTCTGCGATGGATCAATTATATCAAAGATTGAGATTTGGACCGGGAAGGTCCACATTGGTGGGTTGCGTTTCACGGTGACGTACTATCCGGCTGACGATGATGGTTCGTCGACGGGAGTCTACATGGGTCAGTATGTTGTCGGCACGCCGGGAAGCGATGCATCGGCTCAGATCCTAGACTTGGAGAATGGAACCATCGAAGAGACCAGTCTCATCCGGTCGAACGGCGGCGATGTGGTCTCGGGCTTCTACGTCAAGTGGACAAATGAAGACGGTGAGGAGCAGGAAACCACGCTGGCATCGCAGCAGAAAAATGGCACTTCGGTGATCGCGACTCCACAGCTTGGAAAGCTCGTCGGCGTCAAGACAGCGTATGACGAAAACAACGATTGGCTTAACGACATCGGATTCATCTTCATGCATGAGCCTGACGACGTGGCGACTACCACCGACAGCCCGGTTGACAAACTAGATGACGACCAGATCGAGACAGTTTATGATGCCGCGCTGTGCCAGAGAGTTGAGAACGGTGAGTTCAGCAAGTTCGTCAGCGAAACTTTCGCAGAAAGCAGTGAGCAGACTTGGACTGAGGAGCAGTCCATAACATCGATCGTTGGGCAGGAGCAGACGATTGATGTGACAGTTGAGGCAGGTATAAAGGGCGCCTCATCTTCAGTAGGCACGACATACACGTTCTTTACTGAAACGGAGCAAGCCAAGTCCACAGGAAACTCAATCACTGTTTCAGATGACTATGAAAAAACTGTCGAAGAGACAGTCTCTTGGCCAAGTGATCAGTATAATAATCTAGTAGAACAATATACAGAAAATAGGACAATCGATAATTACGAAAAGGATAATGAGGGAGACTACATTTTCTGCTACAATGTTTTCGTTCAGTGGGGCGAAGCCAGCGTGAGCGATCTGCAGCTTGATGGCCAGACGACGTTCTACTACGGCGATCGTGCAAACTATGTGGTCGACGTGGTGAATGATTACAGCGGCACGATCCGATCGACAATCAGTGACCCCGCCACCGACATCGCTTCTGTGTGCTACGACAGCGAGGCCATCACAAACTGCGCCGGCCTGCCCCAGACCCTCCCCTAAAGTGGGCCGAGGGCAACGCTCTAGAGCGCTCGCCCGCGTGCCTTGGCACCGGGGGGCGTTCCTCACAAGGGCTCGCGCTTTCGGCCCGAGATCGCGCTTTGCAGGAAGCTAGTGCGACGAACCGGCGCTTCGCTGCGCGTGCCTCGGATCAATGCGCTCAACCGTTGCGTCGTGGCCGCGCCCGGGGTTCCTTCAGGGGTTTGCGGGGGCGTCGATGCCGTTCAGGAAGCCCTTGATGACGGGGCGGCGGTCCAGGCTGCGCCAGGCCACGGCCGTCTCCAGACGCAGGAGAGGCGTTGCCCGTTTCTTGCCGGCAAGGTCGAAGCCGAAGTCCGGGAGCGCCTTCGTCACAAACGCTGCGCCATAGCCGGCGGCGGAGAGGGCGAGCGAGGAGATGGCCGTGTTGGCCTCGGCGCGCGAGTTGGGGGCATCCGTGTCGCCCTCCGCCACCGCGCGCTCCAGCGCGCCCATCATTACCGGGGCTTCGCTGCGGGGATAGCGAATGACCTCGTCCGCCGCCCCTTCGGCCAGATCGGCCAGAACCACGTCCGCCACATCGATGACCCGCAGCATGAGCCCGGGCGCGTGCAGCGGCGGGTGCAGGAAGGCGAGGTCGAGCTGCCCCTGTTCGAGGTCGCGCTCCAGCGACCAGGTCGTGCCTTCGATCAGGCGCACCCGCGCGCGCGGATAGGCCTCGCGAAAGGCAATGAGGGCCGGCACCAGGCCCTGGTGGGCTGCGACCTGCGTGGTGCCGAGGCGCAGCACCATCCCAAAGCCGTCGACGACCGCGCGCACGCTGTCGGTTGCGGCCCGATGCGCATCGAGCACCCGCTGCGCCTGCTCGGCGAAGGCGCGGCCGGTCTCGGTGGGCTCCACACCGCTGCGGCCGCGCGAAAACAGGCGCGTCTCGAGCGCCTCCTCCAGCCGGCGAAGCCGCGCGGTCAGCGCGGGCTGGCTGATCTGCAGTCGTCGTGCGGCCCGGCCGAAGTGGCGTTCCTCGGTGAGCGCGATCACGGCGTCGTAGTCGGAGATGCTCACGGCCATCGATAACCTCTTTGGATCAAACTTATCATTCCTAACCAGAATTGCGCATTATGGATCCGCTCACCAAGACCCCTGTCGAAGGATTAGTGAGCATGAGACCAAGCCGCATCGCCGCGTCGGCGGCCCTGGCCCTATCATCCCCGGCCATCGCCATGGCCGGGGCCCCGGAGGATTTCGCCGGGCGATACATCGCCGCGATCTCCGACGGCGACATGCGCGCCTATGCCTATATCGACGGCGTGCTGGGGCCGGACCGGGGGCCGGACGAGCTGGCAATCGTCGACCTGAGCGCCGATGCGACGCCCACCGCGCGGATCGAGGCGCCGAACACGGTCATCAACCCCGTCTACTCCATCGCCGCGACGCCCGACGGCAACACGGTCTTCATCGCCGAGACCGTGGAAGGACGCGGGCCGGACGCCACGATGCTGTCGGATCTCGCCTCGGGCAGGATGCTGCGCGCCTATGATCTGTCCAACCCGGCTGCCCCGCGCCTGGTGGACGAGGTCGAGGTTGGCCATCGGCCCCTCGGCGTCTCGGTCAGTCCCGATGGCCGCACCCTCGTGCTGGCCACCAAGACCTCCGGTGATCCGTTGGCCTTCGTGACCTGGGGCGCCGATGGCTTCGGCCCCGTGCGCCGCTTCGCCCTGGAGGGGGTGAGCGCCATGCCCGAACTGCCGGATCAGGGGCTGCTCCCGCATCACGCCGAGTGGCATCCCGAGCGCGACCTCGTCGCCGTCACCTTCGCGCTTCGCAACCAGGTGCGGTTCTACGCGGTCACGCGCGGCGAGGACGGCGCCGTCACCGCGATCGAGCAACAGGGGAATGCCGTCACCACGACGAAGTGGCCCATGTCGGGCAAGTTCTCGCGCGACGGCCGCTTCTTTGTGAGCAACGACCTGAAATGGGGACCGGACGTCGCGGGCTTCTACCTCAACGCGCCGGGCTCCACGCTGACCTCGATCCGCCTCGGCGATCCGGCACAGGACAGCCCGCGCCACATCATCGTGGGCGGCGCCCCGCTGCCCCGCCATGCCGAGAGCATGGCCTTCTCCAACGCAGGCGATCTGATCGCGACACTCAACATCGGGCAGACCTGGCTCGCGCCCAGCGAGCCGGGGCACAGCCTCTCCTCACTCAGCCTGCTCGCCTTCGATGCCGAGACGGGTTTGCTTCGGCGCCTAGGCGACTGGGCGATGGAGGGCATCCTGCCCGAGGGCGTCGCCTTCGATGCGGCCGACAACTGGGTCGTGACCGGGATCTACGAGTACGAGGGCCCGGAGCCGCGGGCGAGCGGGCTTGAGTTCTGGCGCGTCCATCGCGTGCCGGGCGAAGCCCCGATGCTCGTGTCCAGCCCCCACCGGGTCGAGACCGGCCCGGGTGCCCATTCCCTCATCGTCGTCAACCAGTGACCGGAGCCAAGCCCATGACCCGCATGCTCACCACCTCCCTTGCCGCCCTATGCCTTGCCGCCGGCCTTGCCCGGGGCGACGACCTCGCGGCGCTCTCGACCGGCTTCGATGATGCGGCCGCCCTCGCCGACTGGTCCGAACACGCGCCCGAAGGGTTCACCCCCAAGTGGCAGGCGCCGCGGGTGGAGGACGGGATCCTCGTGCTGGAGCCGATCTCGGGCGGCTGGTTCGAGGAGTTGCACGGCGGCCATCTCTACCGCGAGGTGGAGGGTGACTTCATCGTCACCGCACGTCTTCGCGTGACCGGCACCGAGGCTGAGTTGCCGCAGACCCTCTTCTCCCTCGCCGGTCTGTTCGTGCGGGCGCCCAATCCGGTGTCTGCCGATCTTTGGGCGCCGGGGCGCGAGAACTGGTTGTTCTTCTCCATCGGCACCTCGGCGCCCGCTGGCACGCCCCAGTTCGAGATCAAGACGACGACGAACTCGCTCTCGACGCTCAAGATACGGCCTGCGCCAACGGGCTGGATCGAACTGCGCCTCGCGCGCCATGCCGAGCTTTTCACTCTGCTCCACCGGGCCGAAGGCGAGAGCGATTGGACCATCATCGACCAGATGATCCGTCCCGATCTGCCCCGCGTCCTCAATGTCGGGCTGACGGCCTATGCGGACTGGGGCTCGGTCGCGCCGATCTACCCGGACATGATGCGGGTCAACACCCAGGGCACGCCCGAGAACAACGCCGATCTGATCGCTTATGTCGACCGCATCGACTTCCGCCGCCCGACGGTCGGCCGCATCCCGATCGCCAATATCGACGCGCCAGACATCATGGAGACCATCGCGGCGCGGCGCGCCGACCTCCTCGCCGACTGAAGACCCGCACCACAACAACCAGGGCGGCAGGGCTGCTTGCCGCCCATCAACCTCTCCCCCGACGCCGCGTGGAACAGCCTCCGCGGCACGTCCACCCTTAGGCATGCGTGAGCACGCACGGCTCCCTGTGCCCGGCTTCACCGTCCTCACGGTCGCGCGGTCCAGAGAGACGCGTGGCATGACTTTGGATGAGGTCGATCTCGCTGCCCGCCTCTGGATCGTTCCGGCAGAGAGGACGAAGGCGGCTAAGGAACACCGCCTTTCCCTTAGCGCTCCCGCTCTCGCTCTTCTAGGGCGCCGCCGGCCAGATGATGCCTTGGTTTTCGAAAGCGGGGCCAAGCCGAGCAAAGCGATCTCCGACATGAGGATGACTGCCGTACTGCGACGTATGGGGCATCACGACGTCACAGCGCATGGGTCCTGTTCGACGTTCCGGGATCGAGCTGTCGAGACGAACGGGTTTCCGCGCGAAGCGATCGACGCGGCGCTTGCTCATGGGATCAAGGACAAGGCCGAGGCGGCCTATGCGAGGTCTGACCTCTTCGACAAGCGCCGCGCTCTGATGGAGGCGCGGGCGCACGCGGAAGCGCCGCCGCGACTTGGCCCCAACGTGGTCGCTTTGTCGTGACGAGTTCATCTTCTGACAGGCAAAGTCGCATGCAGAAGCGCATTCCGGGCGCATCCGGTCAGGCATTCCAATAACATCCGGTCAGCCATTCCGATTTGATCCGGTCACGGATTCCGGGCTCCCCGGTGGCCCGGGCTGAGAGGCGCGTCTCGATCCATCGTGCAGCGAGGTAGCCTCGCGCTCTTTGGAGGAGAGCGGGGAGCCCGGAATGTGCAGGCATCACTAAATGTCGATCTTCCGAAGCGCCTCGTTCAGCGGCGAAAGGCTGGCTGGAAGACCGAGTGGGGTGTGTCGGCTACCTACGACGCTTCTCGGGGATGAGACCAGTCTGAGCGGTCCCGTCAAGCTTCCGGCGAGCTATACGACAGAGTTCTCAATGGGAACGACTCCAATCGAGTTGGAGCCCCCGGCCCTGGATATCCCCTGCGATGCCAGCGGTTTCTGGGAGGGGACCTGCTCGAGTCCCGGTCGACGGGTAGGGTGGCCTCGGGTAGGTGCGGCCGCGAGAAATTGAGCGTGACGTCCTGCTGATAGGCTCAGAGGTCGAGGTCGCGGGAGATGAACTCGCTGCCCTGATCAACCTCAATGGTCCTTGGGAAACCGTGCTCGCGGCCCACCCGCACGAGCACCTCGACGACGTCCGACGCCCCGAAACTAAACTTCCGGACGATCGCCCGCGAGAAGCGCGAGAAGGTGTCGACAACGATAAGGATCCGCAGCTTGCGGCCCGTGACAAGCTAGTCGTGCACGAAATCCATTGCCCAGGTCTCATTGATTGCGATGGCGCTTCGACGACGATCCTCACAGCTTTCGTGACAGTAGGTCCTGGAGCATGGCGCGGCCCAGGCTAAGACCCGCGACCAGCTTCTTGAGCTTCGCGTTCTCGTCCTTGAGTTGGCGCAGCCCCGCTCTCCGTTGGGCTCGAACCAGTGGCGCCTCAATGGCTCGCCTCCGAGGGCATCAGACCTCCATAACGCTTTCACCAGTTATAGAGCATCGCCTCGCTGATCCCGGCCTTGCGGCATACTTCGCCGACCGCCGTGCCCTCCTCGGCCTGCTTCAACACAAAGGCAATCTGCGCCTCGCTGAACATCGATGCCTTCACTGCGTCTCTTCGTCTCCAGGCCCGATCCTAAACTGGAGAACCCCGGCGCGGCGCGGTCCAGAAAACGGGCAGCCGGTCAGCCACAGTAGCCTGCAATGAAATCGAGACAGGAAACCAGGACCGCAAGAGGCCAGAAAACACCCAACGATCTCCCGCAATGACTGGAGGGAAGTTGGGTCTCACGTCACCAGCCGTGAGCAAGCACCAAGTCAAGAACAGCGCCCGCGTGACCGGCAGCGACCGGACCCGAACGATTTCTCTCTCTGTTACTGGATCGAAATCACGTATCGCGCAAACGAGGCCTGGTCTCGACACGTCATCGGTTGCGAGAGACTTCGTCCGGCCAAGCGACAGAGCCCGTCAGCGATCCCAGCATGAAATCAAATGGCGCTGCGTCGCAACTGCTGTAAACACCCTTCGTAAAGTATGGCGAACTCTGCATGGTGTTCAGTGCGCGCACTGGATCAGCGCCTGGAAAGAAGTAGATGCGTTGGGTCGGTGCACTGTCTCGTCCGTCTCCATATATTTGACCAGCGAATGCAATCCGATCGATGTTGAGCTCTAAGAAACGCGTGTATTCACCTGCAGCCTGTTGACGGGCTGCTTCCGCGTTCGGCGCGGTGGTGCAGCGCACGACAGCCATCTGCTCCGCTTCTACACGACCCGGATAGGGAATATCTGAAAAGCTTGCGGCCAATGATAATCCCACTTCTTTGACATCAATTGCAACAAGACTGGCCGCCACATGGTTTTCCGGCTCAAGGTAGATACCGCCATCGCCAACAACAAAAAGCGTATCACTGACCTCAGGGGAAGTACCGAATGCGGCTGCCGTCGAGCCTTCTACCCCGTCCAAGTCTGTGGCGATGGTTGTAACTGATCCATCCAACTCAAGCCGTACGACACTGTCGAATATGTGTGTGGTTCCGTAGATTGTACCGTCGGCAGCAAAGGCGAAGTCGTCCAGTACAATATTCTCCGCGATCACCTCGGGTTCACCCGCGCGTCGACCCGGTGCAAGAACCGGTAGGCGCACGACTGTCATGCGGCTCGAGTTCGTCGCGTAAAGCGCGCCGTCAAAAAGCTTGAGGCCGTTGACGCCTGGGAGCAACGGGTTCCGATCTGGGTGTTGCGTCAACTGCTGATTGGCCGCCCAGATACTGACGGTGCCGCTTTTAATGTTCACGCGATATATCTTGCCAGCCCCAGAGTCGGCCACAAGCACTTGTCCAGGCTCTAGGAATGTGGAGCCATTGAGGAAAACAGCTTCTTCAATCAGTATGCTGCGTTCTAGCTCACCCGTATCACGAAAAACGAAAACTGCGCCGGTGTTATCTTTCGTCCGACCACTCGCCACGATCCGACCATCGATATCTACAGACAGTCCAACCGGTCTGTTTTCAGACTGGTGAAAGAGTTCTTGCTCACCGTCTAGCGTCACCCTCCAAATGACATGAGCGATTGCTTCGGTGATAAGGAAGTCACCGTTCGGCAATGAAACAATACTCTCGAGGAAGTGGTTTTTGCCAAAGCTAAGTACCGTTCGTGCGGGCAGCCTCTCCACGATGCCGCCTTCCTGGGGCAAGGAATGAATATCAATTCGTGGTTCAGCCGACGTGGATCCATCCAAGAACATTGCGCAGACCGCAGTAGCCAGCATGATATGGGACTGTTGAATGCACATGTTCGCTTCTCCATGAGTGTGACGAGACCCCGATGGCGCAGCCATAGTCTATGTAAGCATCGAGCTGCTGAATGCCGAGTACTGCTTAACTCTGTGCAAGTACACGCTAGTCTACTGCGCGGATATCCCGATAGCGTACCGACCGGTGTGCTCTCGAAATGGCCAGTAACTTACCTGAAGCTTCTCATTTCGATGATCTAGCTTCTCTCAGGCGGCGGCGTTGGGGCGCGGCTCCTGGCGCTTCGACCCATTGTTGTCGACTTCGAAATGACCGCCAGATCGGTGGGAAAGCACAACGCCATAGGTATCCTCCATCAGGTGATACTTCCTGATCTTCCCGTCCTCGACCGTGAAGCGGATCATCAGCGGCGTGTCAGCTACTTTCCGGGTCGCCTTGGCGGTCAGCACCATGCGGCCAAACACGATCACGTCGTCATCCTTGGCGATGATGTCGGTGGGTGTGATTTCGTCAACCGTCCAGTTCGCCTCAAAGATGTCCTCGAATTCGAGAATGGCGGCGTGACCCTTCCACAGACCCGACCATGGAATCGCGTCGATCGTCTCAGGCGCTTGCTCACGGGGCAGGTTGACGAGGTATTCCGCGTCCGTATGAAAGACCCGCTCAACGAGCGTACGGCTGTTCTCCTTCTGGAAACTGGTTGCGTAATCCAGGACCACAGCGGTGTTCATGGCTTCACGTCCGACGACGGCGTCGCCAATCCGCGCGTCGTAATACTCCCGCCAACGTACGATTTTCCCGCCACTTCCCTCAATAACGCAGTGATAGCTGTTTTGATATGACCCTCGAGCCTGCACCTGTTCGAAGTCGCATTCAAAATCCATCAACACCAGATCATCTGTTCCAGTCTCAATAAAGCGAATGTTGCTCCAGTCGCGCCGGGCCATGGATTCGATCACCGGGGTCATGAGGTTTTGGATGGCCTGCCGTCCCTCCACGCGGGAGACAGGAAGCGAAGAGAATGGGATCTCCAAAACCGCGTCGTCGGCGAACCCTTCGGTGGCGAAGGCGAGATCACCCTTCGTAATGCCGTCGAGATATTGTCGCGCGGCTGCTTGCAAAGGTGTCATCATGCGCTCCTATGGTTCGGGCGTTGGAAAAAGCCCCGAAGTTTCATGATCTTTCCATCGGCATTGAAGGTGGAGACGTTGATCCCTTCAAAGGTGACCATCTCACCCTCATGGGCTACTCCTAAACACCAGCCGGGGCGGTCGCCGCAAGGATGGCTTCCGCGCCTGCAAAGCGTCGTCTCAACGGAATTTTGCATTGCGATCAGAGACGTAGCGACACTGCAAAAAGTGTCTTGTACGAAAGCAACGGGTTGTATGATCGCGTCATGACGAAACGTCGTCTTGCAAGCTATGACGAGTTTTACCGCAGCGGACCCTATGGACGATTCCTGCGCGAGGAGCGCGGCGGCGGGCGTCTGAAAACCAAGCTGATCCTTGCTCAGCAAGAGGGTCATGCCTTCAGCGATCCCGCCAGCGAAGATCTGGTCCTTGGACTCACACTCGGCGGTCAAACCCCTGCCCGTTGGAAAGCCGGCGGGGCTTGGCGGGAAATCGAGGCACGTCGGCCCGGGGCTCTTGGCGTCTCGCCGCTCGGCGAAGCGTTGGAGTTCGACGTGCCCGAGCCCCATACGCTTCTCCTCTGCGCGATCCGACCCGCGGCACTGCACCTCTTTGCCGAGGAGGCCCGACGCAACGTCACCGATCTCCTCAACAGTGGTGTGGAGCAATACTGGTACGATCAGGTCTGCACAGGCCTCCTCCAAGACATGTGGCGGGAAGCTGGCGTCAACGACTTCGCATTGGACATTTACTTGGACGGGCTCACCCAAGCACTGCTCGGACGCTTGCTGCGTCTCTTAGGCGGTCAGCAGCAACGGCCAAGCGATGGCGTTGGCGCATCTCCTGAGCTTAATGTCGACCGCCTGCAGGAGTACATTCGGAGTCATTTGCAAGATGGTTTCTCAGTAGGGGAGCTTGCCGACCGGTGCAGTCTTTCAACCGGACAGTTAAACCGCGCCGTCAAAAGGCAATACGGCGTCTCCCCCTATCAGCTCATTCAGTCGATCCGAATTGAAGTGGCCAAGAGCCTTATGATCGCTGGCCACAAGCCTCTCGCCGCCGTCGCCCAGGAGGTCGGGTTCTTTGATCAAAGCCATTTCTCCCGGGTCTTCAGGCGACTTGTCGGTACGCATCCCTCCGCGTTCCTGCGCCAGCAAAGATAGCCTTGGTGCTTCGGCAATAGGTGAAGCGACAGTCGGATGTTGCTTGAGTTTGATCCAGAAATCACCACCATCGTTTTTGAATTGGAATGCTCATGTTCACTGTATGCCATTGAAAATCCCGGCTTGAAGTCGTCGTCGGGCGCAGAGAACGACGGTTGGGCGGACTTTCCTGCCGCTCAATCTGCGATTCCAACGGTCGGGTTTCTTTGGCGACGCCTTGAGCCGCGTTCGCGCGAGGCTAGATCACGTCACGCAGTTCTTTGAGCCAGATGTTCAGCCTTGGCGTGGCGGGGGGCACGACTCCTGTCCATAAAGGCCCCCCGCGATGCAACGCGCATATCTCAGGCCAGCTTCGCGCTTGCCGGCGTTTTGATCTCCTTCGACATCAAAGATCAGGTGGCTTTCCACATCGGAGATGCCGCAATAGCCGAAGATGCCAATGTCGATCTGCGTGCGCATTGCGGCGCCGTAGCTATCTTTCTCTTAGGTTGGCTGCTTTGATCCCGCGATACTGATCGAAATCATCGGTTTGTTGTCGAGCAAAGAGGATTTCACACCCTTACCGCGATTCTCCATGCTGTCACCGAACTCGTAGGCCCAGCCTTGGGTGAACAACCGTTCGATCCATCCTCTCATAAGCGCGGGCATTCCCCACCAATAGACAGGGAAGAAGAAGGCCAGTCGGTCCACCTTGTTCACCCGCTTATGTGCCACGGCGATCTCCACTGGAACAGGGCCGCCCCCAAAATGCGCATGGTCGTATTCTGGGAACCGCGGATTGAACCGTTTATCTTGAAGATCGAGAATATCGATTCCGAGGCCTGACTCTCCGATCGGTGCACGCAACGCTTCCATGACTGAAGCAGGATACATATCGCGAAATGGATGAGCAAAGACGGTGAGTAAACGCATCGGTTCGTCCCCACTATGGAGTAGTTTTCTTGACAAGGGTAGCTGCGGCGGAGCGCGCCGCATAAATGGCATCGAGACCGCGGTAGGTCGAAGCGGCCACCGCGCCATCGAACAGAACCAGTAAGTTGTCCACCGCTTCTGATTGGCCCGTCTCGATCTGCACGAGCCGCGAGATCAAGTGACGCAGGTCCTGACGCTAGCGCGCCACCTCGGCAGTCACATCATCGACATCGCCACCTGTATCGGCCAGAGCGCACAAAAACAGGCAACCGCGCGCTCCCTCCGCTTCCGACCACTGAGACGGTTAAGTGAACAGCGCATCGACGGTGTCTACATTCAACATCGAGAAGAAGCGCTTCCGCCAATGCTCCAACGCAACGGCCATGATTTTGTTCGTGTTTTCGAAATGCGTATAGAGCGTTCTGCTCAATACATTAGCGGTGGCGGCGAGGCGATCTACGCCCGAGGCGGTGAAGCCGTGATAGTCAAACGTGCGTTCGGCAGCGCCTATGATTTTTGCTTGGTACTTACGTCTATGACGTACAGTGATCGTTTTACACTATCGAGTCTGGAGCACGCGCCTTTCAGCCTTGCGCGTCTCCAAGACTGGCACCGATCTCATGGTATCCCTGGGTCAGCGGTGACATTAGCCAACCTTCCGAGATTACCCACAATGGAAGGTGGAAGCTGCCTTTCGCGGCACTGCCGTTGATGTTGCGTCCCGGGCTGAGACCGCCGGCCGCCAGCGGGGGCAGAGCAGTGTGTGCGCTGCAGCGCCTCATCGCCCCTCGGAGCCGATCCCGCTTGTTCGTCAGCGTGCAGTGAACGACGGTTTCCGGAAAATCATAGCTCTACCAGACGTTCTTCAACAGGGCTCGATTGCACGATCGAGGAGTTCGTCGCGCCAAAGGGTACGATCCGGTCGATAACTGCCTCCATCTCAGCGACGTCGCAGACATGCGCGCGCGCAACGAAACAGTCTTCGCCCGACACACGGTCACAAGCCACGATCTGAGGTGTCTCGCGGATGGCCTGGATCATCTTGTTCATCTCGCCCGGCAATGGACGTGCGCGGATGAGGATCGTGAGACCGTAACCAAGGCGTGCCGGGTCGATCCGAGCCCCATAGCCGGTGATGATGCCAAGATCTTCGAGACGCCGCACACGGTCCGCCACGCTTGGGGCAGAGAGACCGACGCGGCGCGACAGTTCTGCCCGCGGGATCCGGGCGTCTGCGCAGAGTTCCCGGAGAATCGCAGCGTCTATACCGTCAAGTCCGTTTTCTTCGGATCGAAGTCTTGAGGCGAAATTTTCCTTTCTTTGACCGTGTGTTCCCGAACGGGGCATATCTGATCTCCATATCTGAAGCCGCATTCACCTTGCATTGTGATAGCATGTCAGATCGAGCTCCCACAAACCCCGCCCGCGCCAGCCCCCCCGGAGCCATGTCACGCATGTCCGAGGCCGTTCCCCCTCACGCATGGTTCGGCGTCTCAGCCGTTTTCCACTATCTCGGGCCGGCCTTCGCAGTCCTGCTGTTCCCGGTCGTCGGGGTGCTTGGCGTCGCCTGGTTCCGCATCGCGTCGGCGGCGCTGATCCTTACCCCCATCACCAAGCCATGGCGCACCTTCAAGAAATCGACGCGCCGTGAGCGCATCCTTCTCCTGGCGCTCGGCGGCTGTCTCGCGGTGATGAACAGCGCATTCTATCTCGCGCTCGATCGGCTGCCGATCTCACTGGTCGCCGCCATCGAGTTCGTCGGCACGATCGGGATTGCACTCTGGGGTCTTCGCACGGGGCGCAACTATCTGGCCTTTGCGTTTGCCATCATTGGCGTGGTCCTTCTGATCGACGTGCCATCGTTTCTGGCGGCGGACGGAGCCGACCTCACTTCTGATCTTCTAGGTCTGTTTTGGGCGGTACTGAACGGCTCCCTATTCGTCCTCTACATCATCCTTGGCCACAAGATTTCCGAAGGTGGCGCATCGGGCGGCGTGGAACGCCTCGGTGCAGCCATGACGGCTGCGTTCGTCTTCGTTATGCCCATCGGCTTTTTACAGGCACTCGACGCCTTCGGCACGCCTCTGCTGGTTTTGGCCGGGATCGGCGTCGGTATCAGTTCCTCAGTCATCCCATACGTCTGCGATCAGCTCGCCATGACCCGCTTGCCGCGGGCCAGCTTCGCGTTCTTGCTGGCGCTGCTGCCCGCGACAGCCACGATCATCGGCGTGATCGTCCTGCGTCAAATTCCGAGCGCCATCGATATGCTTGGTGTGGCCTTGGTGATGATCGGCGTTGCCGCCCACAAGCCCGCGCAAATGCCCGTGTCAGCAGACGCGGCTCAATCGGAAGCAGACATTGAAGCGGCCGAATGAAGGCCTGCTCCGTCCGCTCACAATACTTCCGGCTTCAGGTTGCTGCAGTTTGATCGAGCGGCAGCTCTCGGGCGCGCGACTGCGAAGTCCACTCGGGCGGCCGACGGCCGCTTCGGGCCAACCACTCATCTTCCTGTTTTGCATACAGCCTGGATCTTTGTGCCAGAGGGGTCGCGGATGTAGGCGGCATAGTAGGGTTGGTTGTAGGCGGGGCGGATGCCAGGCGGCCCGTCGTCCCGAGCACCAAGGGCCAGCGCGGTCTCGAAGAATTGGTCAACCTGCGCGCTCGTCTCGGCGAAAAAGGAGACATGCTGGCCATTTCCATGGGTCGCCGGCTTGCCGTCGAAGGGCCGCTGGATATAGGCGATTGGCAACTCCACGCCACCTCGGGAAAAGGCATAGTCTTCTCCCGGCGTTTCACTGCTCTGGTGCCGATCGATACCCAAGGTTGCGAAGACGGGCTCATAGAAGGCTAAGCCTGCCTTCAAGTCGTCGAAGGGAAGGGTCACGTGGGACAAGATCGTGCCGCCCGGTCCCGCCTTCCGGCCATTCTCATAGAGCACGGCCTGCAGTTTGTTGCCATCCGGATCGCGGACATAGGCGGCGAAGTAGTCCGCGCTGTAGTGAGCGCGGTAGCCTGGTGCGCCCTCGTCCTGGCCGCCATGGGCAAGGGCGACGGCGTGGAAGGCCTCCACCGCCGCTTTGTCCGCCGCCATCCAGGCGATGTGAAAGCCGTTGCCAGGGCTCGCCGGTTGGCCGTCATAGGGCAGGCATACGCACAAGAACGGCGCGATCCGCCCGGTCGCGTCGCACTGGCCCGTGGCTTCTCCGCTGCTCACGCCTGAGGTTGGCGCATAGGCGAGGAAGCTCTCTAGCTTGATGGTCGCACGGGCGTGATTGAGGATTGGCATCACGGCGTCATAGAAGACCGCCGCTTTCTCAAGGTCGTTGCTGCCGAGTGTCATGTGCATCATCATGATCTGACGACTCCCAGTTCCCTCGTGTGAGCCGACATACACCTAAAAAGCAGATAGATGCAGTCGGCTGACACCAGGACAGCCGAGTTTGTGCGTCAGGAGACGCACCATCGTCTTTCATCGAGGGATGGCTCGATCGTGCGGTCTGAGATGGCCCACCATTAGCTCCGCCCCACTGTCCCAATCTCGGCAAATTCTCTGACTTCGCGCCTGTCGCGAATGTCAGCTAACTGGGATGAGCGCGCCAGTCGGTCAATTTCCTCGTGAGAAGGTTGGGGTGACGGCACCGCCCCTTGGTGGGGCGGTGCGTAGGCTCAGCTGGCGTCGGGTGCCTCCACGTCGGACCAGGCTGCAACGATGGCGGGGGCGCGATTGCCGCGGATCTCGATTGCGTCGAGCGCCCCAGTAAGCTCGGCCAGCTCGGTCTGGGTGAAGCTGACCCCGGCGGCGGCGGTGTTGTCGCGAAGATGCGCCATCTGCGTGGTGCCGGGGATCGGGACGATGTTGGACCCCTGGGCGAGGAGCCAGGCGAGCGCGATCTGACCGGGCTTTGCGCCCTTGCGCGCACCCCAAGCCCGCGCCACCGCCACAAGTGCCAGGTTTGCCTCGCGGTTCTCAGGATCCATGCGGGAGGTGTTGGCGCGGAAGTCGCCCGGCGCAAAGCTCGTCCCCATGTCGATGGCGCCGGTCAGGAAGCCGTAGCCGAGCGGCGAGAAGGGCACGAAGCCGATCCCGAGCGCGCGGGTGATGGGCAGGATATCCGCCTCGCGCCCGCGCCAGAGCATCGAGTACTCGCTCTGGACGGCGCTGACGGGCAGCAGCGCATGCGCCCGGCGAAGCGTGTTCGGTCCCATCTCCGACAGGCCCCAGTGCAGCACCTTGCCCTCATCCATCAGGTCCTTGACCGTGCCGGCCACGTCCTCGATCGGCACCTCCGGATCGACCCGGTGCTGGTAGAGCAGCTCGATCCGGTCGGTGCCGAGGCGGCGGAGCGAGCCTTCCACAGCCCTTCGGATCTGCTCTGGCCGGCTGTTTACGGTGAAGTCCCATTCGCCGGTCTCAGGATCGACGTTGAAGCCGAACTTCGTCGTGATCTGCACATCGTCGCGGAAGGGGGCCATCGCCTCTCCCAGGATGCGCTCGCACTCGAACGGGCCATAAAGCTCGGCACAGTCGAAGAAAGTCACGCCCTGGTCATAGGCCGCGCGGATGAGCGCGATCATCTCGTCCCGATCGGGCACCACTGTGTGAAAGGTGCGGTGCATGTTCTGCACGCCGAGCCCGAGCGCGGATACTTCAAGCCCCCCGAGCATGCGGCGGCCGGGTGCGGCTTGGGCGGCTTGGTTGCCCGTGGCCGCGGCCGTCTGGGCGGCGGCCGTCGCGTCGCCAAGCGCCACAGCGGCGGCGGCCAGAGGCACGCCGGTAAGGAGGGAGCGGCGGCGCTGGTCGATGTTCGTGGGTGTATCGGTCATCGTTCTTGTCCTGCGTCTCATGAGATGGATGCGAGAGAAGGGCGGCGCGGGTCAGTCGCCCGGCGTGTCGCGCACCCAGGGGTTCCCGCGCTCGGCCGTCGGCACGAAGGTCATGGAGGTGACGGTCCAGCCCTCTTCGCCGCGGGCGAAGCCGTGCGTGTAGGTGCCCCAGACCTCCCACATCGCCTCGCCGCCATTGGCCGGATCGGCGCCGGCCTCCATGCGGTTCCACGCATAGCCGTGGCTGTGCATCGTAGCGGCATCGGCATCCTCGAAGATGACGCGGTGGTTGCCACGCAGGTGGAACGAGGTCTTCTCGGCGGTGAGATTGCCGGACCAGCCGTCGATCAAGGCATCGGCCGGGATCGTGGCCGGGGCGCCGCCCACAAGGGCGGAGAAGTCCACATCGATCGTGTCGGCGAAGAACGAACGCGCGAGCGCCCAGTCCTTGGCATCGACGGCCGCATCGATGGCGTCCGCGATCCGGATCATCTCGGCCACATCAGTGCGCGTTGCATCGGTGACGGGATCGCCCGACGCGGCCGCGACCGGTGTGGCGAGCACAACGGCCAGGGCGAGGGACTTGAGGGAGGTGAAGGCCGTTTTCCTTGCGGGAGCGGTGTTCAGGCTGCTGTAGGTCATCGCGTGTCTCCGGTTCATCGACGCGCTGGCGTCGCTTGGATGTCCCGAAGATGGTCACTGCCTTCGATGCTATCAAAAGCCGTATTGAGATTGAAACGATCGCGCCATGCTATCGATCACTCTGGCTGCACGGCCGCGTCTTGGGCCGCCGCCAGCATTGGCCTGACCAGCGTCCCGGCCGGGGTGCGGTAGGCGAAGACGAAGTCGATGGGCACGCTGACGCCGGCAATTCGGTGAAAGCGAACCCGGGGCGGCGGACGATGCGCGGCGGCGCTGTTGACCAAGGCACAACCCACGCCCGCTGAGACCAGGGCGAGCATGGCCGTCTCATCATGGGCCTCCTGCACGATCTGCGGCACGACCCCGATCCCTGCCAACGCAGCGCGCTGCGCATGGAAGTAATCCGGCGCCGCGGTGCGCGGGAAGCCGATCATGGCGAGACCGTCGATGTCCTCTGCCGTTAGCGGATCGTCATGGCCGAAGTCGAGCGAGACACTCGCCGCGAGCACGACGTCGTCGGTTCTGAGGGACAGAGCCGTGAGGCCGGCCGTCTCGAGCGCATTGCCCTGGCGGTAGAGGAACCCGCAGTCGAGCCGCCCTTCCACCAGCGCCGCCACCTGGGCGCGGGAGGGCATGGGTGCCACCTCAAGCCGGATGGCTGGGTTGGCCCGCGCGAAGCGGTCGAGCGCCCTTGGCGCCGCGCCATCCCAGGCGCCGCTGTCGATCAGCCCGACCCGCAGCGTGCCGCCACGCCCCTCGGCCACCTGGCGCGCGGTCTCGCCTGCCGCCGCCAACTGGTCCAGCAGCAGCGCGACCTCGGCGAGATAGGTGCTGCCCGCATCGGTGATCCGCAGGCCGCGCCCCACGCGGTCGAAGAGCGCGAAGCCAAGCTCGCCCTCCAGGTCTCGAAGGGTGCGGCTCACGGCGGGTTGCGCGACGTTCAGACGGGCGGCCGCGGCGTGGACCCCGCCCGTCTCGGCAATGGCGCGGAACGTGCGCAGGTGGCGAAGTTCCATGGTGCTCTCCTGTGGTCGCGCGCCAGAATGATAGCGGGCCGTTATCGTTCTGCGAGGAAAGTGGCATTATCAGGCATTAGCTGGGGGCCATACCCTTCGGCCCATGACCTATTCGCCCGCCATTCCTGCCTCGCCCGCTGTGCTCGGTGCCGCCCTGGGTGCCCTGACCGTCCTCTGTTGGGCGTCCTTCAACGTGGCGGCCATTCACGGGCTTGAGGCCGGGCTGCAGCCGGTCGATCTGATGCTGCTGCGCTTCGGCACGGCGGGGCTGGTCCTGGCACCTGCCCTCATTGTGCTGCGCTGCCGTGACGGCACCTGGCAGAACTGGCCCCGGGCAGGCCACGCTGTCGTGCTGGCGCTACTGGGCGGTCCGCTGTTCGGCGCCCTTGCCGTCGGCGGCTATGCCTTCGCCCCCCTCTCGCACGGGATGGTCTTCGCCCCTGCCGCGGTCTTCGTGGCGGGTGTCGGCCTGGCCGTTGTCCTGAACGGTGAGCGGATCGGCCGGGCGAGGCTCGCAGGCGGCATCGTGGTCCTCGCCGGGCTCGTGGTGCTAAGTGGTGCTGCTTCGGACGGGATGCTGCCCGGGGCCTGGCGCGGCCATGCCCTCTTCATCATAGCGGGCACCATGTGGGCCGCGTTCACCGTGCTGATGCGCCGCTGGCAGATCGAGCCGATGCGCGGGACGCTGCTGGTGGGGGCGCTCTCGGGCCTCGTCGCCCCGGTGGTCTTCGCGGCTGCTGTCGTGTCGGGCGCCCCCTCGGGGCTCGCAGCAAGCCCTGCAGCGGAGATCCTGCTTCAGGCGATGATGCAGGGGATCGTCGGCGGGGTTCTGTCGGTGGCGGCGCTCCTGGGCGCGGTACGGCTGCTCGGTGCCGCGACCGCGTCGATCCTGCCCTCCTTCGCCCCCATCGCGGCCCTAGCGCTGGCGATCCCCGTGCTCGGCGATTGGCCGAGCGGGAGCGAGATCCTCGGCGTCGCCATCGCCATCACGGGCCTCGCCCTCGCGAACCGGGGTATACCGCGCAAAGGGCCCAGGCCATTCGCCTAGACCAACTGAGTTCAAGGCACCGGCGCCCTCATTCGGCCAGCGGCATGTAGATGTCGGTCAGCAAATCTGCCGGGGCAGTGTCGGTGGGATCGTTGAGGTAGTGTTCGAACGAGGGCGCATCGCGCAAGGATTCCTGACTTGAGGAAAGCCACTGGCCGTAGAGGTACCTGTACGCTTCGCTCAAGCCGGCATAGGGACCCTTGTAGTGAAGGACGGCGTAACGACCGCCCGCCAATTGAACTTCTTCGAGACCCTCTGGGACGCTGCCACCCTCCCACAACACACCGGCGTGGCTGCGTAGGTTCTCGGCAGGGGTCACGTCTGGGTCGTCATAGTAGACGCCTGCCATCCCACGGGTGCGAGCCCAGTGATCGCCAGCGGAGATGATCGTCGCGACCTTCTGGTACGCGATGCTCCCCTCGGCGTAATCGCCCTGATGCGCCAATGCGGCGAGCCGTTTGTCGGGGGTGCTTCGGATGTCGACGTCGAACATGACGGATACTCCTTGTGGGTTGGGATGTGGCGTCGCGCCGGGCAGCCCGCTAGCGCGGAAGGCTTTCGGGGTTTGACCGTAGGCTTCCTTGAAGGTGCGGGCGAAGCTCCGGTCGTTGGGACAGCCAACATGGGCAGCGATCTGCGGGATGAAGAGGTCCGTGCGCAGGAGCAGCATCGTGGCCTTATGCATGCGCACAGATCGGATGATCTGCGCGGGCGAGGCACCCATGATCGCTGTGAAAACCCGATGCCAGTGAAACCGGGACATGGCGGCGACATCTGCCAGTTGGTCCAGGGAAAGATCATCCGCGGCATGGGCGTGGATGTAGTCAATCACCCGCAGAATGCGGTCCATGTGCGGATGCGGTTTGGACGTCTCGTCGGTCATGCGGAAACCCTAGCGGTCCCCCGATGCACAAATCTTGCTGAATTGCAGAGGCAACAGAGACCGCGCCAGCAGCACTCGGAGGTCCGCCCAAGGTCGGCTCAGGGCCGTAACCGACACCCGGTCCCAACACATCGCACGCAAACGACACGTCGCCGAGAAGGTCGGCTCGGAGCCCAAACTGCACTTGCCGCCACGAATCTTCGCGATTTAACAGATCATCTGAGAAATGTTAAATTTTACGCCGATTGTGGGAATGCGCCACTGATTTCATTGGAAAATTTTTCGCGCCCGTTGCTCTGGCGTTTAACGGAATTGTCCATTCTGTTAAGCGCGCCAAAAACATCATGATTTTTGGAGTTTTATGAGTTGACTCACATCGTATGAGGGCCGATCGTCGAAGACGAATAACCAATCACATCATAAAGCAGTAATTTCACCGGAGGAAAACCAATGTCATCCACAGATCTACAGAAAGATTTTTTCGATTTCGCCGGTGGTCGTCCGGCTGTGTCGATATCAAAACAAGTTGTTGTTACTGGCGTCGGCAATCTGAGAAATGAACTTTCCGGTGTCTATCCAGACGCCCCTTCGCTGTTAATGGCTAATGCAAGATTGCCTGTATATAATCTCGCATATTCTGTTTTTGTGGATGATCTTGAAATACTCCTTAATACAGCAAATCCAGAGTTGAAAATAGCAGTTCGTGCGACGGTACACCCATTTGGAGATCCCAAGAAGGTTATTTCTACCTATACGATCACTTTTGATGAGCCAATATTACTTAATATCCGCTATAACTCTAGCATCAGAGAGCTTTACTGGGATCCCTCCTCATCACCTGTTCCTATTATTGAGCCAGAGTTCTCCGCAGACGCTGAAGATATATTGGCATCACAAGGCGTCCAAGATCCCGTCATTGATAACTACATACAGCAAGTTGAAACCCCCATCATTTGGAATACCTCAAGTTCATTTATCAGGCTCGTGATAGATGCTCTTCCGAGGTATTCATTGAGTGAATTAGTACCTTGGCTAACATTTATCGACCCACTTCAAATAACTATGAGCGACAATTACATTTTGTGTACCGCGGACAAGTCAATGATATCAATTGGCGGCTGCACTCCGATAGAAATGGTTGTTGAGCCTGATCCTGACTTTCCATACGGCCAGCCAGCGCCTATTCAAACAGAAATAAGTAGAGCTGATGTTTCTCTATATCTTCCAAAGACAAGACTTATATCATTTGTATCGGACACCGTTCAACCTGCAATAATGGCGAATACGGGAGTTCGTGGCGGTGTTATAAAATGGCAGATGTCTGGCGCATTTGGACTAAAAGAGTTCTTTCTTGATGTATCGGGTGGCATTCAGGTTGGTAATCCGTTCGGTGGCGACTTGACCCTCTCTGGGCTCTTTGAAGCACATACTGCGATTGACTTTGTCGGTGTTGCGCGAGCTTGGGTGGATGGGCCATGCGGCACAAAAGTTGGCTTGGCGAGTGCTGATGTTATCGCTGATGGACGATTTGCGGCAAACATCGCCATCACTTACGCGCCAACTGAAGGTACGCTGACTGCAGATTTGTTCGTAACTGATGCTAACCTAAATAGTGGGATAAATATCGATGCAGTCGGCTGGCCGATTGATGACATATTGGGCCTGCTGGCGGATCACCTTGCGGAAAAAGAGGTGAAGAAACTTGCCAGCACAGTTGCACGGATTGGTAAGTGGGAGTTTCTCCGCACGCCAGATTGGCTACTGGAAGGCATTGAGCAAGATGCACTTCTCGCTCCTGTTACGGAAGGACAGAGTCATGTCTCTTCTCAGTTTGGACTAACGTCGATAAGGGGATAGCTCAGCCTTATCGATTAGAAGTACCAAATTTTGGCGCTGCAATAGACTTGAGGTTTAACAGTTTTATCAAGTCTGTAAAATGCTTGAGCAGTGTCAAGGAGCTGAAGCCTGACGGAAATGGTCAGATGACGGCTAAGTCCGCATCGCTACGCCACAGAGTGCAGCGATGCTGCGATCGACACGAACGTCAACTCTTGAGGACGCAATCGCAAGATCGGCGACGCTCATGAACGGCGGCTCTGGGCCGCCCACGTAAGACAACCTGTCGTCCTCAGGTCGCGACTGCCTCTGAGAACGCCAAGGCGTCTTCGAGCTCGACGCCGAAGTAGCTGACCGTGCTGTCCATCTTGGCTTGACCAAGAAGGCGTTGGACTGCACGCAAGTTACACTTCTGCAGGTGGATCTTAGCCACCTTCATTCGCCTCATCGCGTGTGTCCCGCAGGCGCTTTGCTCGAGCCCGATCGACGTGACCCAGTCACGAATGAGGCGCGCGTACTGGCGCGTTGAGATATGGAGCGGCTCGTGGAAACGACCGGGCCAGAGATGCGCTTGCCCAATCATCCTAGGGTGGCCGAGCCAGTGCTTGATCGATCTACGCGTGGTCGTTGTCAGCTCGTAGCGCACCGGTTTTCGGGTCTTGATCTGCAGGATTGAGGAGCGTTCCTTGAGGTGGCCGGCCGCGCAGACGTCCGCGACCAAGAGGCGAGCCAGCGCGCAACCGTGGAGTTTGCGGTCGATCGCCGTGTTAGAGTGACTTCGGTCGCGGACGTCCTCGGCGATCTCCAACCGCACTCGGACGGCTCACACGTGCTTGGGCAGCGCCGGGCGCTGCCAATCGAGGATCCGCCCTTTGTGCGAGGCGCGGCGCCGACACCCGACGGCGGGTCGGTTCACTATTGGCACGGCAGTTCCTAGGGGCATCACCCCGACGAACGGCGCGCGGCGGGCTTCAAGCGTGGCGGCGGAGGAGGCCGATGCCGCCAAGGCCTGCCAGCAGCAACCATGCGCTCGCCGGCAGGGGCACCGGCGTGGTCACGAGCGTGCGGAACCCGATATCATCGCTGCTGGATGAGAAGGCACCACCGTTGATCGACGACAGCAGAGCGCCGTCCGCGTAGTTCGGCGTAACGCCGGCGACCCAGAAGGGCGAGACGTAGGAGCCCCTCGATCCGCCATCGGGGCGAAGCAGCAGGCCAAGCATGTCGCCAGCGCTCACCTCGAAGCCCCCGATGTCGAAGGACACGAGCTGCGACCTGCCGGCGCCTGTCGCCGTGATATCCGCCGGCGTCGTGCGGTCAGATCCCAACACCGTCTCAGGCTGCAGCGTCGCATCCAGGGTGACGATTTCGACGATCAAGTCGAAATTCGGCCCTCGCACGCTGGCGGCGGCAAGCTGCACCTCGACCCCTGCGAACGTGCCGTCGAGACCCACGGTAAAGGTCTGAAGCAGCTGGATCAGGAGGTCGTTCCTGCTTCCCGCGTACCCAGCACCGGCACCTCCCGACGACCCGCCATTGCTCGGCAGAAGCGTGCTCTGATCGACGATGGTGGCGGCCGATGCCGGCGCGGTCAGTGCCGCGGTAAGCAATGCCGCCGCCAGCCCCGCGCGCGTAACGTTAGTCTCCACCGTCGTCCGGCGGCGGCGGGTCGAGCCGACGCCGCGGCGCGTGCTCATGCTTCGTTGACCGGCCGCCGACGTAGCGCAGCGAGCCCGACGAGCCCGCTAATCAGCAGGACACCGCCCGCGGGCAGGGGGACAGCGGCGACCGGGGTGAACGTCACGACCGAAGAAGGCCCTCCGCTGACCTCGAATAGGTCTTGATTAAGACCGCCCTGGATCAGCGAGCTGAAGTTCGAGAAATTGAACTCGAACGTGCTATCCGTGACGAAGGGTGCCTCGGCGAAGGAGCCGAAAGCAACGAATCTCGCGAACTCAATTTCCCCATCGTTCACGGTGAACTCGTTCAACACCGCATTGGCGATATCGTAGCTTCCGATGCCAAAGCCGTCGTCGTTGGAGAGCACTTCGAGCGACGTGGCGGCGGAGGTGGCGTTGTCCTCGAGTCCGCGCAAGATCCCCGTCACTGTCGCGGTGCCCGAGCCGTTTTCAGAGTTCAGGAAGGAGAAGGTGAAGTCGAGCGTCGCAGCGCTCGCGGGCGAGATCACTGCGGACAGCGCCAGCGCGGCCGCAGCCAACACCTTGGCCGTCGATCGTGTCTTCGACTTGGCAAAACGACAGAACCGTTGGCGCGCAACACTCCAGTCACTGCCCCCAGAAACGTGTTGATCACGTCCGCTCCGTGCGTGACGGCAGGCGACACTGTGCTCTGACCCGCAGCGAGCGCTACGCAGAGACGATAGTTGTTTCAATGTACTTCCCCATCCTACAGGCATTCCGTTGGAATCCCATGCGAAGCGCCATAAGCAAGGATTGCCCACCTCTTTCCCCATCCATCTGTCTGCCTGAAATCGGGCCCTGAATCTGCAATGCGATCTTGAGAAAACCTCACCGAATGTTATCGACAGTCTCACCTAAAGATCGGACACGGCCCCCATCGCTGGATGGAGGTACGGCACGACCGAATATCCGAGCACGGTGACAGACCGGCCGCCGCCGCCGCCGCTGAAAGAGGGATGAGTGGCGTTGGGCAGTGGCGGGGTGGCGGATGTCCTTCGACGCGCTGCCTTTGTTTCGCCTCGGTGCAAAGCAGGTATCGCAGGATGATATTCCACGCGAAATCATGGTCTCTCGACCTGAGCAAGCACGTGTTCTACCGCGACGGCGTGCCAGAACGGTTGCAACGTGGGGTCATGGATCTCTTGGTCTACGTCGTCCGCCATAGGGGCAGGACGATCCCGAAGCAGGAGCTCATCGATCATGTGTGGGGCGGGCGCGCCGTCAGCGACGCCGCGCTCTACAACCGCGTATGGGCGTTGCGCCGCGCCCTGGGCGATGTCGATGGCGAAGACCGTCATGTCTCCTGGGACTACGGCCGCGGCCTCAGGTTCACAGAGACAGCACAGCCCCTTGGCGCCGAGGCGGCGTCCGACGCTGGGGAAGTCTCGCGCCCGGTCGCTTTGCGTCATGACGCTCCCGGCGGCTTCCTCGCGGTCGAGGACCTAGCGAACGCGCGCCCCATCCTCGGCCTGTACCACAGCTTCTACCGGACACCGTCCTGGCCGAACGCGATCAAGTGTGGCGTCACCGTTCTTTCCGAGGAGGCCGACAGGATTGCCGTTCGCACGGCAGAGTACGGGCGCGACGATGTTGTCGGCGTCCGCCAACGCGCGCGCTACCGCGGTTTCGCCCAACTCGTGGGCGAGCGCGTCTACGTCATAGAGCAGAACACCCGTCCGCCTTTCGCCATCTGCCATCTGGCCATGGACGCGCCGCATCGTTTTCAGCCCAACGTGCTGACGGGCATGATGATGGGAAGCTCGTGGCGGTTGGGCGGTGCCCCCTATGCGACCAGAGTGATCTGGCGCCGGGTGCCGGACGGGATGAGCGCGCGGGACGCCCTGAAGCGCTCCGGCCCGATCCCGGACGGCGACCCGATGCTCGACGAAACCGTGGTGAAGAGCCTACGGCCCCGCCCGTTAATCTTCCAGGACCCCGCCGAAGACCCGTGAGCTTTCGCTGATACGACCCGCCTCCGAAAGCGTGTTCAACGAGCGACTGGCAAGTTTTCCGGCGACCCCGATGCCATGCGCGCTTGCGGTGGGTTACTGGTATGAGTCCGGTTAATCGAGACCGGCGCCAACGGTCGGTTTGCAGAAGGCGCGTGGCTTCTCAGCGAGAGTCTCGCCAGCTCGCTGCGTCCGGTGTTCGCGATAGCGACGAAGCATGCGGAACGCGCTCAACCCAGCTTCGTTCCAGTCACGTCGAGGGCAAGTAGGCACACCGCTCACATGCCGCGAATGTCAGCTCCCGCGGACCGCGTCGCACCATCCCGAGTTCCAACGGATGTCAGCTTCGGGCCGAGTGCGGTGGCCGTTAAGCTGCACGCCGACGCAGCGCGTCGAACGCTACAATCGCCTCCAGCCCAGCTTAGGATCGACTAGTTCAGACCGTTCCGAACAAGCACGGCGATGTCCAAGAGCGTGCCTTCGGGATCGGGCTGGGCTCGCTGAGAAGAGACGGCTCAGAGCGCATGGATCGCAAGGCGCGGCGGTGATTGAGCATAGCATTCGGCGATGGGGCAGGACATACTATGCCATGGTAGTCTCTCCGCCAGAGGACCTCCAAGTCGATGCAGCTCATTGCCCATCGGGTCTTCCGAGATGGCGCACCGATCGTGCCGTTCGGCACGTCGGGCGCAATCCAGTTCGACGGCGTCGAGTTGGATGTTCGCGTCGACGACGTCGGGAACGCCGTGATCGACCACGCCCCGCTCTTCCTGCTCCGCCGCAGCCGGTTGGCCCAAATTCCAAAAAGCCTGCGCGCCACGGTCTCGTTCCTCGCAACTGAGACGCCGGAGCTCGACGTGCTGATGTTGGATATCAAGTCGAGGCGCGCGGCCGAAGCTGTGGCGCGCCAGTTGCCCGAGCTCGCGCCGCCCTTCCGGCTGGTCTTCAACTGTTGGCACGCAGCGCCGGTGAAAGTGCTGCGCGAGGCATTCCGCAGCGCCGAACTGCACTACTGCCTGGTGCCGATCTTCGCAGATCAGCTGCCAAGAACGCGCCACCGCGACCTGTTCCTCTACAACTCTTTCCCGTTCTTTTTCGCCCGCCGCCGGTTCAGCCCGGCCGAGGACAAGGTCAATGCGCACGCGGTCAACGTGCGGCTGATGAAGCCCGCGACGCTGAAGCTGTTGGCGGGTGTGGACGGGATCTGCGTGCACCGCCTGTTTTGCACGCCCGAACTCGTGAACACGGCGCGGGCACGAGGCCTCAAGCTATCGGTCTATGGGCTCAGGGCGGGCCGCCGACGTCTCGCACGGCTTGCGCCGGTGATCGACTACGCGATTGTGCGGGGGTTGGTGCGCGATCAATCCGATACGCCCAGCAATAGTCTCTGTGTCGCGATGTGAATTGCACCATGCAGTCGCCCTGCCGTCCGGCCACGGAGGCGATCCCTTCGCCGAGATCGTACCGCGGCTCGACATGGAAGAGCGCGAGCCAGCGGGAGAGAACCGCGTGGATGGCGCGCGGCATCTCGCGCTGTTGACCGAAGTCGACGACGTGGAGCGTCCCGCCCGGCGCCGTTGCCTTAAGCGCGCGGGCCAGCGCCGCACGCCAGTCGGGCACCATCGACAGGGTGTAGGAGAAGAAGACGCGATCGAACCCATCGACACCGAAGAGTGCGCGGGGATCGACGGCCGTCGCGTCGGCTTGGTCGAGCGCAATCCGGCCGGCGAGCCTTTCGCCGGCGATCTTACGCCGCGCGGTCGTCAGCATCTCGGCCGAGATGTCGAGGCCGAAGAACCGCGCCTCGGGGTAGCGCTGGGCTGCCAGCACCAGGTTGCGCCCCGTGCCGCAGCCCATCTCGAGCACGCGCCCTCCCGTTGGCGGTGCCAGGTCTTGGATCAGCCGGTCGCGGCCCAGCAGGAAGAACTTGCGCGTCGCGTCGTAGATGTGGCGCTGGCGGCGATAGACGCCGTCCATCAGCGCAGCGTGGGTGCCGGTGGTCGTGCCGCTCATGCCGCGCGCCGGTAGAGGTGGACCCCGCCGTAGACGGCCGAGCGGTCCTTGGCGGTCAGCGCGGCCGAGCGCTCGCCCTCATAGTGCCACTGGGCCAGGAGCGTCGGGTCGAGGCGCCCGGGCAGTAGGCTCGCCAGGTCTGCCGTGCGGAACAGGACGCGAGCATCGGGCCGAGCCGCTCGCCCGATCGCGCGCCACAGATCGTTGAGCTGCGCGTCTGTCATCCAGTCCTGCGCGTCGAGCAGCACGATCGCATCCAGCGACCCCGGCGGCTCCGCCGCCAGCCGGTCGGTCAGCGACGCGTTGATGAACTCCACTCGCTCGGCCCGCCCCTTCAGCGTCTCGAAGTGCCGGGCCTGGAGATAGAGCGGCAGCGGCCCGCCGTCACCGGGCGCGTAGCGCCGCCCGAAGGCCTGCCAGGCGAAGTAGTTCTCGGTCACGGGGAAGTCGCAGGCGAGCTTCTCCAGTCGCCGACGCAGGACGACCGCCATGTCACCCCCACCCTCGAGCGCCAATTTGTCGTACTGCGCCGGCGGGATGCCAAGGCCGAAGAGCGACGCCTTCATCCGCGTCACGCGCTGCACCAGCCAGTGCTCGAACACCGGGGCGATCGCGCTGTCGAAATAGGCGCGCTGTTCAGCCGTGCCGGGCATTTCCAGCAGGGGCTCCATCCTCAGCCCGAGGACCCGCGCCGCCAGGTGCGAAAGCCAGATAAAGCGTCCCAGCAACCCCTCGCGATACAGTCCGCGGGCGAGCCGACCGATCCGCCGGCGCATCAGCGCGTCGCGCCCATCCCAGTAGGCCCGCGTCTCGGGCGCGAGCCGGTCACGCAAATGGCGGCGGTAAAGCGCGGGGTTGGCCGGGTCGTTCGCCAGCCCGATGAGCCGATAGTAGGTCTGGTGATTGGGAGAGTGGCAGAGCGCGGCCTGCTTGAGCCGCGCGAGGTGGATGTGATGCGGGTTGAGGTCGACCGCAATGACTGCGCCCGGATCGGCCGTCAGGTACGATAGCGCGTTGCAGCCACCCGAGCTAATCGTCAGCACCCGCGCGCCCGGCACAAGGGCTAGGCCCTCAAGATCGACCTCCGGATCCTCCCAGATCTGCGGGTAGACGAGGCCGGAGAAGGCGGCGGTGAAGGCCCGCTCCAGGAGCCCCGCGCGGCTGAGGGGATGAGACTGGTTGACAGCGCGGCTCACCAAGTCGCCGCCCCGCGCATCGACCGCTGTCTCCATCTGCGTCATCGTCGCCCTGCCTTTCCGTCCCATTTGATGACCCGCATAGGGCAAGGCTTGCACCGCGAAGGTCAAGGACCCGAACACCAAGGTGTCGAAGCGCGTATGACTAGGTTCCAGCCTCATTGGTGGTCAAAGCCAGGAGATGACGTCGGCGGCCAGTCCCGCCAGGATCCGGGCGAACACACCCTTCTCGCTCCATCGCGTCCAGCGGTTGTAGAGTGTCTTTTGCGGCCCGTATGCGGCCCGTATTCCTTGAGCGCGTCGCACCAGCGCAAGGCATTGCGAGTGACGAAGAGGATGCTGGACAGCAACCGCCGGTCGTCGACGCGAGGCTTGCCGTGGGACGTCGGGAAAACGGCTTCAGACGCGCCCTCTGCGTGTCTGTCAACCAGAAGAGACTGCTCATATCACCGTTCACTTCTTGAGCGATGAATGAGAAGAGGCCACCCGATCAGTAGGTCCTGACCCTAGGGCTGATCACGTGGACCTCGACCATCTGAGATCTGGCCTGTACCGCGCCACCGCACATGACTGAAACGAGCCTTGACTGACCGATGCTGCACGCTGCACCAACAGCTGCCATTTAAAGATGATGGCATCGCCTTCGCTAAGCTACTAATCTGAAAACATGGGCAAAGTTATCTACGCAATTGGCGATGTGCACGGTCGCGACGACTTGCTTAGCGAGTTGCACGAGCACATCTGCGATCACCATCGACTGATGCACTCGGGCCGAGATGCGGAAGTGATCCACCTTGGCGACTACATCGATGGTGGCGCGCACAGTCGCGAAGTCATTGATCGGCTGATGTCGGGCCTAGGCGACTTTCGGTTGACGTGCCTTCTGGGCAACCATGAGGCGATGCTGTTGGAATGCCTGGCCACCGACAATCGACAAGCTTGGTACACTTGGCTTTCCAACGGAGGTGAAGAAACACTCACGTCATTTCGTATGTCTCTTCGTTTTGGCGGCTATGATCCCAGTGAGCTTCGCGCATGCTTGGGTGAAGAAAGAGTTGCTTGGCTGAAGTCCTTGCCACTTTCCAGAACCATCGCACCTTATTTCTTTGTTCATGCTGGGATCGCTCCTAGCGTATCAATTGATGCGCAAAAGCTCAAGGATATGCTCTGGATTAGGTCGCGTTTTCTAGATAACGAGGAAGATCACGGATGCGTAGTCGTCCACGGTCATACACCGGGCGACGAACCCGTGGTTAAGGCCAACCGGATTTGCATCGACACTGGTGAAACTTCGAATGGGCTTCTGACCGCCGCCGTACTGCATGGGAACGCTGCACCGATGTTCCTGCGCGCAGCGGGAAAACCCGGAAAAACCGGCTATGCCGAAAGCCGCCATTGACGCCGCTTCGCCAAAAGCTCACTCCGTCAGCATCGCTACAGCTTCGGTCATAGCGATGCTGCACAGGACGCCAATGGCAGCTTCCGGGAACGCAATCGCGAGATCGGCTTCGGCGGTCAATGTCGGCTCCGGGCCGCTTGGCGTCGCGCGATGCGTAGGGGCCTCCATCGAGACTTAGAGGATCTCGCTCTGGCGGGGCTCCATGGCATGCTACGGCGCCTTGGGAGGAGCGCTACGTGGCTTACCGGTTTCCATCGTTGAACGCGCTCAAGGCGTTCGAGGCCTCGGC
>JBCBMY010000028.1:0-43520 GCA_039822045.1 Pseudomonadota bacterium
CACACGAGAAACACTCTGGCGGGCCGTCGGAACGATACTCGATCGCTTCTCAGCACAAGACTGTGCAAACTACTTCAAGAACGCAGGATACGCTTCCGTCAAAACCTGAAACGCTCTAAGGGTTTGGGCGAACGGGTGAGCAGAATTGCTTTGCCGTCGGTTGGTCGGAGCCTCTTGCTGCCCCCTATGGCCCTTCCGTGGATCGCTCACGTTTCAGCGGCTAGCGTGCCAGGGACGCAGCACTCTCTGGAACAAGGGCGAGCGCCCTGATGGGGCTGCCGGTGCCGCGCTCGATCTTGAGGGGGGCAGCGAGGAAGAGGGCGCCTTTGGGGGGCAGTTGGTCGAGATTTGCAAGGCTCGCCAGGCCGAAGCAGTTGTCGCGGTGCAGGTGGTTGTGGGCGGGGTAGGGAGGTGAGAATTTGCCGGCCATGCCCGCGTCCGTCCCGATGCACTGGCTGCCCCAGCCGACGATCCCCTTCGACAGAAGGTAATCGATGCACTCCGCCGTCGGCCCAGGGGAATGCGAACCATCTTCCATCGGGTCAGGGTCGTCGTTGAGAAACGCCTCCTCGTCGTGGGCGCGCTTGTCCCAATCCGACCGCATCAGCACCCACTCACCCGGCCCGATCTCGCCATGCTGGGCCTCCCACTCCCGCACATGGTCGACTGTCAACAGGAAGTCTGGATCAGCGGCGCACTCGGCCGAGACGTCGATGACATTGGCCGGCGCCATCAGGCGCTGCACGTCCAGCGTGTCGGTGAAGCCGTCGGGGAAGTCTTTGCCGGACAGCCAGTGGTGGGGTGCATCGAAATGGGTGCCGGAATGCTCGCCGAGCTTGAGCCAGTTCCATGCGAAGAACGGCCCGTCGGCATCGTATTCGCTGATCTTGTGGATCTCGACTTTCGGCGTGTCCTTGGCGAAGCCCTTGGGCAGGCGCAGAATCGGCGTATCTGGCCCAAGCGGCGCCGTACAATCGACGACGCGGATCTGACCGGTCAGCAGGGCGCAGGCCAGACCGCTCAGCAGCGCGGTTGGGTCGGCCCCCGTCGCGCGGCCATTTGGCGGGCGGCCCGCAAAGCGGTGCGTGCGCCTGTCCATGACCGTCTCCACGATATCGAATGCCCGCTCCACCTCGTCGGCCTCGGTCAGAATGCCAGGCGAAAGGCGCATCAGAGCATCGCGGAAGTCCACCGAGATCCCCTCGACTCCGAGTGCCCCCACGACAGCTCCCGCCTCCGCCTTCGAGGGCATCTGCAGCATCATCGACCCGCCCCGCCGCGCGGCCTCGCGTGGGCTTTGAAGCGGCAGGCCGAGCCGGTCCGCGTGGGCGATGACGCGGTCAACAAGCTCTAGGTTATGGACCACAATTGCGGCGCGGTCTGCCTTTGCATGCCAGCACAGCGCAGGGAGCGAGGCAATGGCCGGCATGGAGGCCGGCGTCCCGCTGTCGAACCGGCGGACGTCAGGGGCGTAATCGAACCGGTCCAGATGCCACGAGAACGGGTTGTTTTGCGAAAACCAGCCGCGGAGTTCGGGGGTGAACTCGCCTATCAGGTCGCCATCGACATAGATCATGCCGGCACCGGGCGTCCCACACATCCATTTCAGGCTTGTCGACACAGCAAAGTCGATACGGGGCGCTGTCACGTCGAAGGGTAACAGGCCCGCGGCCTGCGTAATGTCGACGCCGATAACGCTGCCTTGGGCCCGTCCATGGGCCACGAGCCTCTCAAGATCGCAGCGATAGGATGCGGTGGAGGTAACCCACGTCAGGAGTGCGAGCCCAACATCGGGGCCCCACGCATTAATGACGTCGTCATCCTCGACCCAGGTCGCGCCAGGTCGCTTCTGAACCGTGTCGAGAGTGAATCCGAGGCGCGGCGCGAGGCCGGTGAGCAGGAAGTGGACGGACGGAAAGCAATCCTCAGCCACCAGAACGCGCTTTCCACGCAGCCAGCCGTCCGGCATCCCCGTCACCACCGAATGAACGCCTTGGGTGACGCTGTCACACGTCGTCACCGTCTTCTTCGGCGCCCCGATGATGTGCCGCCAGTAGTCGATGAAGTCCTGCCGCTTGCGCAGGATATAGCCCCATTGCTTGTCATTGGGGGCGGCATAGACCTCGGCGAACTCCGTCATCGCGGCGGTCAGATCCGCTTCCTTGCCGGGATACATGCCGATGGAATGATAAAGGAAATAGCCCTCGGGGTTTGCGGCCGAACCGTCAATGTTCGGGATCATGAGGTCCCTCCTCGCGAGGTGGGCCGCTCATAGGGCAGAGTGGGCGAGCGCTCGGGCAAGAGCCCGGATCGATAGCGCTGCAGCACCACCTGTAGCAGCAGTCCCACGAGGAGCATGCGGATATACGATGAGCGGGTGATCCATTCGGGCGGCAACCGGTTGGCAAAAATCTCGGTCACCGACCATAGGAACCAGATCCCGAGGCCCCCGACGATCGCGCCGCGATTGTTGCCCGAGCCCCCGGCCATAAGCATTACCCAGACGAGGAAGGTCACAAGTAGGGGCTCCGTTGCGGTGGGCGACAGGAACCGGAAGTAGTGCGCTGAGAGCGCGCCGCCCAATCCCATGATTGCGGCACCCAGTGCGAAGGCTTGCCGGCGGAACCGCTCAACATCTTTGCCGGCGGCGCGCGACGAAGCTTCGTTGTCACGGATCGCGCGCATCGCGCGGCCCCACGGGCTGAGATAGAGCCGTTGGCACAGAACGTAAATGGCCAGAACCAGGGTCCAGATGACCGCCATGAACACGATGTCGGCTCCCCTCCCATCCACCATCCCGTCGAAGGGGCGCGGGATGCCTGAGATGCCGAGGCTGCCGTTCGTTAGCCAGTCTTCGTTGACAATGATGAGGCGCAGGATCTCGGCAATGCCGATCGAGGCCATCGCCAGGTAGTCGCTCTTCAGCCGCACGCATATGCGCGCCACGGCCCAGCCAACCGCCCCTGCGACCAGCGCGGCGGCCACCAGCCCAAACGCAATCGGCAGCTCAAACCCGCCGACATGCCTCTCCGTGGTCGCAGCAGTCAGGATGGCCGACGTGTAGGCCCCAACGGCAAAGAACCCGGCGATACCCGCGTTGAAGAGCCCGCCCATGCCCCACTGCACGTTCAGCGCAAGACAAAGGATCGAATAGATGCCGCCCGCGATCATCACGCTGACGAGATAGAAAAAGAGGCCCGTGAGCTCCATCAGAGCAGCCTCCCCTTAAACAGGCCCTGCGGGCGGAAGATGAGAAGCGTCACCATGATCGCAAAAGCAACGCCCGATTTGTAGGAGGGCGATACCAGCGGGTCGGTCCCGATCCACGGGTATGTCGCGAGTTCCTCGGCAAGACCGATAATCAGACCTCCCGCCATGGCGCCAAGCGGTTTGCCGATGCCACCCAGAATTGCAGCGGCGAACATCGACAGAAGCAGGTTCCAGCCGAGGTTGGGGTGCATCGACGTGTCCATCCCGGCGAAAACTCCCGCCGTTGCCGCCAGTGCCGCACCGATGATCCAGGTCCACCTGATGATGCGTTCGGTGTCGAGCCCAGAGATTGCAGCCAGTTCCGGCTCATCAGCTACGGCGCGCATGGAGCGGCCAAGCTGCGAGCGGCTCAGAAACAAGTGCAGAGCCAGCGCGATGAGCGCCGTCAGCACGATCACCTGCGCATGGAGCGTTGCAATGCGGAAGGTATCAAAGAGCACCAGCGGCGGTCGGATGCCGGGCAAAAACACCTGATTGCCCGAACTCCAGATCAGCTGCGCCGAGGAGCGAAAAATCAGCGCTACTCCAAAAGACGCAATCACGGTGTAGATCGTCGGCAGGTCTCGCAGCGGGCGATAGAACGCCCGGTCGACCGCCAGTGCCGCCCCTACAGCCAATGCAATCCCGAAGGGCAGCACGACAAGGGGATGAAACGGCAAGATCCAAACTGCCGTGAGCGTTCCGTAGCCGCCGACGGTCATCAGATCGCCGTGGGCGAAATGGGCGAAGCGCAGGATGCCGAAGATCATCGAGATCCCGACGGCGCCGAGGGCATAGACGCTCCCGATGGTCAGCCCCGGCACAAGGTAGAGGTTAATGAAAAACACCAGGTCGTTCATGCTGCGGCCCCGCCAAGGAACGCGCGACGCACCTCCTCATTGGCTAACAATGCCGCTCCGGTGTCGGACGCGAAATTGCGGCCCGAGACCAGAACATGCCCATGATCGGCGATCCTGAGCGCCTGGCGCGCATTCTGCTCGACCATCAGGATCGTCACCCCGCTGGCCCTAATCTCGAGCAGAAGGTCGAAGATCTTCTCCAAATAGGCTGGCGAGAGGCCTGCGGTTGGCTCGTCGAGCAGCAGCAGATCGGGCGCGCTCATCAACGCCCGCCCCATTGCAACCATTTGGCGTTGTCCGCCTGAAAGCTCGCCGGCGGGCTGCGTCAGCTTGGTTGCGAGGTCGGGAAAGAGCGACAGCACCCGCTCCTTTGCCTCGGCTCTATCAGGGGGCGGAGCCGCATAGGTGCCGATGTCGAGGTTCTCGGCAACCGTGAGCGTCGGGAACACGTTCCGGCTCTGTGGTACGGCGGCAATGCCCTCAGGCACCAGATCGGCCGTGCGCAGGCCTGTCATGTCCCGGCCACGAAAGCGGACGAGGCCCGCGCTGCGTGCCGTGAGCGCGAACACGGATTTGAGCAATGTCGACTTTCCCGCGCCGTTGGGCCCGATGATCACAGCGATCTCGCGCGGTGCGACCTTCAGATCGATGTCCTTGATCACCGCAACCCCGCCATAGCCCGCTGACAGGCCTTCGACCTCCAATAGGGCTCCATTGCTGCCTGTATTCACAAGACGGCCTCGTACTTGCCGCCGCCGAAATAGGCTTCGATCACGCGCTCGTCGGCCTCAACCTCGGCAACCGGGCCTCGCGTCAGAAGCTTACCCTGCGCCAGAACAATCGCCTCATCGCACAGGCTGCGAACGTAGGCGAGGTCATGCTCGATCAAGCAGAAGGTCAGACCGCGCGCCTTGTTCAAATGCCGGATCTTCTCGGTGATTTTGCCCAGGAGCGTGCGGTTTATCCCTGCACCAATCTCATCCAGCAGAATGATGCCTGGACGCCCCATCAGAGCGCGGCCGAGTTCCAAGAGCTTCTTCTGCCCGCCCGAGAGCGTCCCGGCCGCATCTTCGGCCACATGGTCGATCTCCAGAAAGGCCGCCATCTCCCAGGCTGCATCAAAGGCCTCGCGCTCCTCGGCCCGGTAGAGGGCCCTGCGGAACACGACATTCAGGATGTTTTCGCCAAGCGGCGCGGGGGCGGCGGCCATCAGGTTTTCCAAAACGGTGAGCCGTGCGAACTCGTGTGGGATCTGGAAGGTCCGGGCGAGGCCAAGATGCGCGCGCGCATGCGGCGGAGTGTGCGTGATCTCCTGCCCGTCGAGTAGGATCCGCCCGGATGTCAGCGGGATATGTCCCGCGATGGCATTGAAAAGCGTTGTCTTTCCGGCTCCGTTGGGCCCGATCAGGCCGGTGATCCGGCCCGCCGGGAGGTCGAGGCTCACATTGTCCACGGCCACGATCCCGCCAAAGCGAACCGTGGCCTGTTCCACAACGATCATGGGGCAACCCACTTCGGGACCGCCGCCGGAGCGGCAGGTCCCGTCTTGCCGTTACTCGACAATCTGGATCTGGGTGTAGGCGTCGCCCTCAACCACAAACTTCCCGATGGCCCCCGACACGTCGCCGGCCGCATCGAACTCGTAGGCGCCGCCAGCGCCGTCGTAGTCGATATCGCCACCGGCTGCGAGGATCTCCATCGCCTTGCCCCACTCACCGGGCCCAACCTTCTCGCCCGGCGCGGTTGCCACATCGCGCAGAGCCTGAGCCATTGCCGCGCGATCCGTCGACCCGGCCTTGGCCACGGAAAGGAGGGTGAGGAATGTCGCGTCATAGGTCTGGTCGACGAAGGGCTTGTCGGCCCCCTCGCCGTACTCGGCATTGAAGAGCTCGTGGAGCGTCGCCTGCGCCGGGTTTTCGGCCGGCGATGTCGGCGACGAGAAGAACGAGCCTTGCAGGGCATCCGCCCCGATGTCTGCGATCAAGGCTTCGTCGCGCAGGCCGTCGGTGCCGACGAACTTGGTGAAGAGCCCACCCTCGATCGACTGCCGCACGATCTTGGCGCCCGAGTCCCCCGCATAGGCCACAACCACAAGCGCATCGCCCCCGGCCTGCGCCAGCGTCGCCAGTTCCGAGCGATAGCTGTCCTTCTTTTCCTCATGCCGGACGGAGGCGGTAACCTCACCGCCCGCGGCCTGGTAGGCCTCGATGAAGGTGTTGCCGATGCCCACACCGTAGTCGTTGTTCACAAAGGTCACGGCGACCTTTCCGAGGCCCTCTTCCAACACCATCTGCGCGAGCACTTCACCCTGGAAGTTGTCCGATGGCACGATCCGGAAGAGCAGGTCGTTGTCCTCAATGCCGGTCACTGCCGGAGAGGTCGCCGTCGGCGACAGCTGAACGACGCCGGCCGGGATTGACACGGCTTCGGCCGCGGCAATCGTCGTGCCCGACATGAGGGCGCCCATGATGATCGGTACGTTCTCGACATTTACGAGCTTGCCGGCCGCGTCCACCGCGCCCTGGGCCGAGCCGGTCGTGTCACCGTAAACGGCCACAGCCTGTCCGCCCAGCAGGCCACCCTGGTCGTTGGCATGTTTCACCGCAAGGTTTGCCGCATTCTGCAGGGGCGGAATAAAGCTTGCGATGGGCCCTGTGATGTCCATCAGAACGCCGATGCGGGTGTCCTGTGCGAAGGTGGCCGATCCAGCACAAATCAAGGCCGTGGCGGCGAGTAGTCGGGTCGTGGCGGTCATGTGAAACTCCCTGTTCAGCGGCTCTCTATGGGCGCCGATATGGCCTCAAGGCTAGGCGCAGCCTTCATCGCGCGCAATCCTTTCGGGTTGGCTCAGTCGCCGCTGGCCACCACCTCGGATGCGAAATCGCCGCGGAGCGCAACTTCAAGGAGCTCCAAATCCGGCGTGCAATCGGCATAGCGTGTGGCGAGACCCGGAGGCACCACGAAGGCATCCCCGGTCTCCAAGCCGTGTGGCGCCTGGCCCTCGGCGGTCAGCGTCATCCCGCCTGACAGAACAAAGGTAAAGTGGATGTCGGCATCGTGGCGGGTGGCCGCTGGCACGCCCTCCGAGATCCGCGCCACCTGGATGCCCGCAACGCCTTTCGTGCCTTTGGCAATGCCCGTGTCCCGCGCCTCGAACCCGGGGATCCGGAAGGGTGCCCAGTGCGCGTCGGCCCGTCGATGGTGGACAAAGCGCTGGCCTTGCCATTCGCGCGCCGGATCGCCGACGCCATTCGGAAGAGTGAGCATATGGTCGATGGTCGTGACATGCTCGGCCGGCACCCCGATCTCGATCACCTCGATGTCGGGCGAAGCATGACATACCCGGTGACGGATTTCGGGCGGCTGGGTCACGCAGTCGCCCGCCGTGAGACGGATCATATCGCCCTGGTCTTCATAGAGCACATCGACCCAACCTGCGTAGCAGTAGATCAACTGAAACCCGACCGTGTGATAGTGCACCATGTCGGGCACCGGTCCGCCATCGGGAATGCGGATGTGGCTGGCGATGATCGAGCCGCCCAGGCGAGACGGGATCAGATCGCGGTAGTGCATCCCGGCGCGACCGATTACCCAGGGGGCGCCGTCGCGCAGCCGACGCACGACGAATTCATGGGCCGTTCTGGGGATCTCTAGCAGTGGAGTAAGCGGCGCGGGCTCGATCCGAGTCCCGTTCGGGGCCGTAAGGGCATCGCCGTTAGGAAACAGCTCGTCTGGTCTGTCCGTCTGGATGCGCAGAAGGCCTGGTGCGAGATCGGTGCCGGCATCCAGGTGAAGCCGCACTCCGTAGCCCGAAAGGCGCGCGTTCGTGGGGTCATCGGCAGGCCATATCGCTTCGAGACGAAGCCCCAGAGTTTCCGTGAAGAAGGCGAGGTCTGCCCGAAAATCATCCGTGGACAGCACGATCTCGGCCAGGATCTGATCTGTGGACATCTCTCTCCCCCTCGTATCCCAGCGTCCGGGCTTCCACAGGGCTAGAGAGCTGTCAAGCGGGCGGGGTCGGGCGCGATTGAGCCTCGCAGCGCCTTGGGATTTGCGCCAGTCTGCGACCCAAAGCGGGGGGAAGGTCATGCATGTCGCGGTTTTGCTGGTCGCCGCTGGGCGCGGCACGCGTCTCGGGGGCGCGCTGCCCAAGCAATACGCACCCATTGCCGGTGCCACATCGCTGGAACGGGCCGCGCGCGCGTTCCTGTCCGTGCGGCGGGTCGCATCGATTTGCGCGGTGATCCATCCCGACGACGTTGCGCTCTACGCCAAGGCCCGCGCGTCCATCGAGGACCCGCGCCTGCTCGAGCCTGCGCTGGGCGGCACCTCGCGGGCCCAGTCGGTCCTGCGCGGGCTGGAAGCGCTAGCGCCTGCCTCGCCGGATCGTGTGCTGATCCATGACGCGGCCCGCCCGTTCGTGACACCCGACCTGATCGACCGCGTCATCGCCGCGCTCGATGAATGCGAAGGGGCCTTCGCTGCCCTCCCGGTCGTCGATGCACTCTGGCGCGGGGCCGATGGGTTGGCGCAGTCCCCGGTATCGCGCGACGGGCTCTGGCGGGCGCAGACACCGCAGGGCTTTCATTTTTCAGCGATCCTCGCGGCGCACCGCGCGGCAGACGGGACAGCGCACGATGATGTCGAAGTGGCGCGCGCACACGGTCTGCGCGTTCGAATGGTTGAAGGCGCCGAGACGAACTACAAGATCACCCACCCCGCCGATTTGGACCGCGCCCGCGCAGACGTGGCGCGCCTGGCATCAGGCTAAAGCCCTTCGCCCGCTTCAAGCAGCTTCGGCGACGCGCGCTGTGCCCCGCAGACGATGACCTTCCGGGTCAAAGGGCGGACGGTCGAGCACGCGCGCGGCATGGGGCTGACCCAGGATCGCAACCTGGACCGCGTCTCCCGCCGACGCCGTTCCTGTTTTGACATAGGCAATGGCAAGCGACTTCCCGACCGAGTAGCCATAGGCCCCCGAACTTACCTGCCCGATCGGCGTGCCGTCGGGCAGAAACACCGGTTCGCCGCCCGAGGCATCCGCGTCGCGCGCATCGACCTCCAGCATCACCATCCGCTCGCGGGGCGCCTCGTGCCGGATGGCCTCCCAGGCCGCCTTGTTCAGGAAGTCTTTGTCGGCGCGCACCAACCCATCGAGCCCGCTTTCCTGCGGCCAGTATTCGGGGCTGTAGTCACGGCCCCACGAACCGTATCCCTTCTCCACCCGCAATGCCATCAGCGCGCGGCTGCCTACGAGCCGTGCGCCGTGCGCGGGAGCCGCGTCCAGAAGCGCGGCATAGAGCGCTTCCTGGTCCTCGGTCGCGCAATGCAACTCCCAGCCGAGATCGCCGGTGAAGGAGACGCGCAGCGCCACGCAGGGCACACCCCTCACTTCGATGCGGGCGGACCGGAAGAACGGGAAGGCCTCGTTGGACAGATCCGCCGCGGTGAGCCCTTGCAGAAGCGCCCGGGCGCGCGGGCCCGCCACGTTGAAGCCGCACATCGCCTCGGTCCGGCTCTCAAACGTCGTTCCCTCGGGCAGGGGCACCATCTTGAAGAACCGTTGGTGATAGCGCTCGGCGGCGCCCGAGCCGATCATCATGAAGTCTTCGTCCCCAAGGCGGGTAACCGTGAAATCGCCCGCGATCCCACCGCGCACGCCAATGAGCGGCGTGAGACATGACCGGCCCACCTTGCGCGGAATCCTGTTGGCGAAGAGCGCGTTCAGCCAGGTTTCGGCGCCGGGCCCCGCTACGCGGTACTTGGCGAAGTTTGAGATGTCGATGATCCCCGCCGTCTCGCGCACCGCCTTTGCCTCGCGCGAAACAGCGTGCCACCAGGGCTGGCGCGTGAAGCCGTAGGTCTCTGCCTTGGCCTCACCGGGCTCGGCAAACCAGAGCGGATGCTCCCAGCCGTAGTTCAGTCCAAAGATACCGCCCATTTCCACTTGCCGGGCATGCACGGGCCGGGTGCGCACCGGGCGCCCGGCGCTCCGCTCCTCGTTGGGGAAGTGGATCTTGAAGCGGTGCGCATACTGGTCCTCGACCCGCGCTCGCGTGAAGGCTTTGCTCGCCCATGGGCCGTATCGCGCCAGGTCCCAGCCGAAGAGGTCGAGTTTGGGCTCGCCTTCTATCATCCATTCGGCGGCGAGTTGGCCGAGGCCGCCCGACTGCGAGAAACCCGGGATGATGCCGCAGCAGCAGAAATAGCCGGTCAGTTCAGGCACGGGCCCGAAGAGGGCCGAACTGTCGGGCGACCAGATCATCGGCCCGTTGATCACGCGCTTCACTCCCGCCTCGCCCACCGCCGGCACTCGCTCGATCGCGCGCAGCATGTTGTCTTCGATGCGGTCGAGATCGTCGGGGAACAGCTCGTGGCCAAAGCCCTGAGGTATCCCGTCTTCCGCCCAGAACCGCATGTCCCGCTCATAGGCACCGACGAGCAGTCCCTTGCCCTCCTGCCGCAGGTAGTACTCGCCGTCGCGATCGGCCACGGACGGAAGCCGCCGGTCCATTTTGGCGATCTCGGCGATGGTTTCAGTGACGAAATACTGATGCTCGGTCGGCTGCAGCGGCAGCTCCAACCCCGCCATCGCGGCCACCTCCCGCGCCCAAAGGCCGGCAGCATTGATCACCCACGGCGTGCGAATGTCGCCCTGTTCGGTCCGCACGATCCAGGTGCCATCTGCCTGCGCCTCGGTTGCGGTGACCGGTGTGAAGCGGTGGATCTCGGCACCCAACTGACGCGCTCCGACGGCATAGGCATTGGTAACGCCCGAAGGGTCCACGTTGCCGCCATCCGGCTCGAACATGATGCAGCGCACGCCGTCGTAGTCGACGAGCGGATGAAGCCGCTCCGCCTCGGCGCGGCTTACCTCATGGAAGTTCATCCCATAGCGCCGGGCCTTCGCCTCTTGCAGGCGCAGCTGATGTTCTCGCGCCTCGGTCTGCGCAAGATAGAGCGAGCCCGGCTGAAAGATCCCACAGCTCTGGCCTGTCTCTGCCTCGAGCTCCTTGTAGAGGTTCATCGTGTAGTGCTGCAGGCGCGAGATGTTGGTGCTGTCATGCAGCCCGTGGATGTTCGCCGCCGCATGCCACGTCGAGCCCGAGGTCAGCTCGGACCGCTCCAGCAGCACAACATCAGTCCAGCCATGCTTCGCCAGATGGTAGAGGATCGAACAGCCGATGACGCCGCCGCCAATTACGACGGCCTGGGCATGGGTGCGCATGGAGTGTCCTTTCGGGGTCGTGTCGAGTACGCCAATCACAGGCAGGAAACTGGGAGACGATGTGCGACGCAAGCGCGGCGACGCGCCCGGTCCCGTGCTCGAGTGTTCCTCGCCCGACTCATCCTCGGATCACCGCTTCGATGCGGGTCGGAGTGCAGATGCGGGTCATCGAAAGCGAGGTATCCGGCATTGCTTCAGACTAGGCCGGCCCCTCGGTTGGAAAGTGCCGACCAGCGCCATCCGGTGTCTTGTTTCCGTCACCTCGCCCGGTCTGGGGCGACCGCCGCGTTCAGCCCGAGTGCTGCGATGAGCCGAGCGCCTGCCGGCGCGCGGTCGATCGAGCTGGAGATCGCGCCCTCCCGGCGCTGGCATCCCGTCCGCTGCCAGGACATGATCTCCAGCCCGTCTTAAAGTCACAAGCTACGGACGGTGCGATCAAGCATGGCCCAAAGACCGGTCGCTTCGGACCGAGGCACCAGCACGCGAAGCCCGCGATCCTCTCGGACCACAAGGCAGGTATGCCCGGCAAACTGGATAGCCGCGGACGGCGACGGCGACGGCGGCTCGGCCATGCATGCCTCGCGCAAGCCACCTGACTTCGGCCCTCGGATGTCGAGTGCAACATACACGTCGTCGGCGGCACTCGTGGCAAAGGCACCGTGCCAGCCGTCCTCGGTCTCGAGCGGGGCTAGGCTCAGCAACAGCCCACGATCCCGCGCAATCCTAAGGCACGCCGTCGCTGTGCTCGGCAACTCGCCGAGCAGACCCAGGACGGGGCTTCCTGGGGCGAGCTTGGCGACGCCCGCAGCCACGTCGCCCGAGATTAACATGGCCCCCCTTGCCTCTAGGGTTCGCACGCGCACGCCGGTTCCCTCGATCACGTCTCCTGGGTCGGGCCGCGCTCGCGACCAACGTCTCTCACGCATGGAGCCGCTTCCCCGCCGGGTCGAACGCGCAGGGCGCCTCAATGCGTGCCGGCACCACGGCTCCAAGGTGGAAGACGTCTACGCGCGCCCCCATCAGACCTCGACCTCCCTCAATCATCGCGAGCGCGACGGGGCGACCGACGCCGGGCCCATGGCCGCTTGAGGTCACGAACCCGAGCGATCTCCGGGCGCCTTCGGTGGGTACAACATGCGCTCCGACCGGCAACGCTTCCGCGCCCTCGACAGAGAGCCCGACCAGCTGACGCCGGTCCGGTCGAGACGCCTCGGGGGTGAAGAGCGCGCGCCGCCCAAAGAACTCGTCGCTTCTCTTCTCGCGCGGACGTGTCCAACCGAGATCATGTGGCATCGTGATGCCATCGGTGTCCTTGCCAATGAGGATGTACCCCTTTTCAGCCCGGAGGCGCAGGACAGCTTCTAGCCCGATCCACCGACCTCCCTCTGCCGTCACCGCCCCGTCGAGCACGGCGTGGAGCGCACGCCCGTGCCGGGCAGGAACCGACAGCTCATAGCTCCGATCACCGGTAAACGAGACACGTGTGACCCGTAGACGACCGTGCGCCCAACGGGTCTCGACCACCCCCATGTGGGGCAGGGCGGCATCGTCGCACAATGCCTCCGGCAGGCCCGCGCTCGCCAGCACAGCGCCCGCGCGGGGGCCCGTCACGGTCAGCGTCACCCATCCATCCGTCACATCGTGGAGCACGACGCGGGATGGGTCGAACCTGTCCTGGCGCGCCTCCTCGAGGATAAGCCGGACGCTGGCCACATGGCTCGATGAGGCGGAAAGGATAAACCGGTCCTCGGCGAGCCGAAGGACGACGCCGTCGTCGTGCACCACCCCGGTCTCGTTCAGCATCAGCCCATAGCGCGCCCGCCCGGGGGCCAGCGTCGACATCCGGATATAGCCGCAGAAGTCCATTAGTTCGGCCGCGCCCGGCCCCAGCACTTCGATCTTGCCAAGGGGAGACGCATCGTAGAGCCCAACCCGCTCGCGCGCCACGCGCGCTTCGTCATCGGCGGCCGCGTTTTCGTCCAACCCGTCCTCGCCATAGACGGCCGGACGCAACCACCAGCCATATTCCCGCATCAGGGCGCCCTGCGATCTGTGGGCGGCTTCCAAGGGCAGCCGCTTCAGGGGCGCAAACCGTTCGCCCCTGCGCGTGCCACCGATTACGCCCAGGGGAACCGGGGCGAAGGGCGGTCGATAGGTGGTCGTGCCCGTCTCGGGGATCGTCCGGCCGGTCAGGGCCGCCATCGCTGCGAGCCCGGCGAAATTCGACGTCCGGCCCTGATCGGTGGCCATGCCCAGGGTCGTATACCGCTTCAGATGTTCGACCGAGCGATAGCCCTCGCGCGCCGCGAGCGCGACATCCTTCACCGTCACATCGTTTTGCAGGTCGACCCACTGGCGCCCGGTGAGCGTCGGGTCCGGCCGGACGGGCGCGATGTGCCACGTCGCACCCTCTGCGCGCGGGGCAGGGCCGTCGCCGCCCGCCACTCGATGTCCCTCTTGAAGCGACGCGGCGAGACCAAACGTTCCCGCTGCCGCCCCGACGGCTTTGAGGGGAGACGTTCCCGCGCGCGGAACCAGCGCATCGATATCGGTGCGCCAATCGAGCTTGCCGCCGGCCTGGCAATGAAGGTGAACGCTTGGTGTCCAGCCGCCCGACACCAGGATCGTGTCGGCATCGAACTCAGCGCCTGCGCCATCCGGTCCGCCGTTCAAAGTCACGCGGCCGACCGACCGAGACCCATGCGCCCTTTGGAGCGACGCGCCGAGGAGATGCGCCACGCCATCGGACACGGTCGGGCCGTTCTGGCGTGTGTCTGCGATGGTCACCCTACAGCCCGCCGCCGCCAAAGCCTCGGCGGCGAAGTATGCACTGTCGTTAGTCGTCGCCACAACCACGCGCCGACCCGCCACAGCGCCGAAGAGCGACAAATGGTGCAGCGCGGCTTCGGCCGACATCACTCCAGGCAGATCGTTGTTTGCGAACCATAGCGGACGCTCGATTGCGCCGGTTGCGAGAACCACATCACGTGCTCGGAGGCGCCAGTGTCGATCCGGGTGCCCGCTGCGCCGCTCCCATGCGGCGTAAAGCCCGTGGTCGAATGCGCCCCAAACACTCGTGTCCGGCAGGACGCGTCCACCCGCCGAGGCGACGGTCTCGGCCACGTCGCGCTGAAAGGCGTGCCAGTCCGCGCCTTCGATCTGCCCGCCACGCCACCGCAGTGACCCGCCGATCTCCGGCGCCTCGTCGACGAGCCACACCGCGGCGCCCTGGCGCGCCTTGGCCCGCGCCGCGGCGAGCCCCGCTGGCCCGCCGCCGATGACCAACACGTCGCAGCGAATGTTGACCGCGGGCGCATCCGCTACTGGCACCGTGCCCGGATCAAGCCGGCCGAGCCCAGCCATCCGCCGGATCATCGGCTCCCACCGCATCCAGCCGCCCGCCATGAAGGTCTTGTAGTAGAAACCCGCAGGCAGAAAACGCTGGGCCAAATCGATCAAGCTCGGCGCCAACGCCGTGCCGCCACCCGCCGTGTTGACCGACCGCAACGCCATCCCCTCGCGCAAGGGCAGGGACGTGGCCCGCACGTTCGGTGTGGTGTGCCCGTTCTCAGTGACGTCGAACAGGGCGTTTGGTTCTTCCCCGCCCATGCCCCACAGGCCGCGCGGACGGCGGTACTTGAAGCTGCGTCCCAGCACCCGCTCGCCCGATGCCAGAAGGGCCGAGGCCAGGGTGTCGCCGGCAAACCCCTCCAGCGGTCGACCATCGAGAAAGAACCGCACCGGTCGTGTGCGATCGACATGACCGGCTGTTGGGTGGCGCCACCCGCTCATCCGGCGCGACCGGGCAGAGCGCTGGAGCTGATCACCTCACGGGTCACCGTATCGCGCTCCATGATGAAAAACTCGCCACACGTGCGATGCACCCAGATCTCGCGCGCCACGCCCTTCGGTGCGTCGTTGAGATAGAGATACGCGGCCCACCGCGCGTCGCTGACCCCGGGCGCCGGCTCAGGCCGCACCTTCCCGGCCTCGGCGGCGAAGTGAAACTCCGTCTCTTCGCGGAGGCCACAGAACGGGCAGGGGAACAGCTGCATGGGAATCTCTCCTCAGTGCGCGATGCCGGAGCCCGCGGCCTCGTCGATCAGCCGGCCCTCTGCGAAGCGCGACAGATCGAAGGGGCGGCTGATCTCGTGGTGCGCGCCCGTGGCCATGAGATGCGCCAAGAGCCACCCTCCGGCCGGGATCGCTTTGAACCCACCCGTGCCCCAGCCGCAATTGATGTACAGGCCCTCGGGCCCCGCGGGCCCGATCACGGGCGAGCTGTCCGGCACGACGTCGACGACACCCGCCCATTGCCGCAAGAGCTTTAGCTGAGCGAAAGCGGGGAACATCTCCAACAGGCCCGAGATCACCGTCTCCTGCATTGGCAGGTTGCCGCGCTGGCCATAGCTCGGCACGCGGTCGAGCCCGCCGCCAAAGACCAACTCGCCCTTGTCGGATTGCGAGACATAGGTCCCCGTTCCGAGGTACAGCAGCACGGTGTCGAGGATGGGCTTCACTGGCTCCGACACGAACGCCTGCAGCGCGTAGGCATGGATCGGCAACCGTACCCCAGCCAGTGCGGCCAGACCCGGCGTCGCGCCCGCCGCCGCAAGGCCGATCCGGTCGGCCCGGATCGTGCCATGGGAGGTCTCGACCCCGGTCACCGCCCCGCCTTCTGTCAGAAGATCGGTCACGGTGCAGCCTTCTACGATGTCGACGCCCAGTGCGCTTGCCGCCCGCGCATAGCCCCATGCCACCGCATCGTGGCGCGCCACGCCCGCGCGGCCCTGCCATATCCCACCCATACAGGCGAACCGGGCGTCGGCGGTGTTGTTCAGAAGCGGCAGCCGCCGCCTGGCCTCCTTCGCGCTCAACAGGGACCCATCGACGCCGTTCAACTGCATCGCATTGGCGATCCGTGCGCAAATCTCCATCTGCATCGGGGTGTGTGCGGCGATCAGCATGCCGCGCTGCGACAGCATCACATTGAAGTTGAGCTCGCGGCTCAGCCCCTCAAAGAGCCGCAGCGACAGGTCATAGAGCGCGACGCTCTCGGGGTAGAAGTAGTTCGAGCGCACAACGGTCGTGTTCCGACCTGTGTTGCCGCCGCCAATCCACCCCTTCTCCAGCACCGCGACGCGACGCATGTTGTGCTGCCGCGCGAGATAGTAAGCGGTGGCCAGCCCGTGCCCGCCGCCGCCCACGATTACCGCATCGTAGGCCGCTGCCGGTGTGGCCTTGCGCCAGGCGGGTCGCCAGCCGCGGTGGCCGCGCAGCCCCTCTCGCACGAGCGACAGGCCGGAATAGCGTTGCATCGTCATGCGGCGGCCGCCCGCCTGGCATCGCAGATAAAGCGCGTCACTTCCTTTGGCCGAGGCCGCACGCCGGTGAAGGCATGCAGATACCCCTCGACCCGGCTCAGGCGCTCTTCCATCGGCTCAGCCAGTTCGAGCGCGTAGTAGCCGATCTGCTGGTAGTAGAGCACGCGCGCACGAATGTCGGCCTCGGCGGCGTCAAACCCATGGCGCTCAAACATTCGCGCGAGCGCCCGGTGGCGGGCGGTGTCGCTGCGGTCGATCACGCGCCGCACCGTCCCGTCTCGCCGTGCCCACTCGCGCACCGCGAAGTCGAGTTGCGGGTTGAAGCCTCCAGGCACAAAAAGACAGCGAAAAAAGTTGCACACCGCTTCGGTGATGGTCTCCGCGTCCATCTCGCAATGGCGCACCATGGCACCCGTGTTGGTCCGCTCCCACTCCGCCAGGAGTTGGTTCAGCAGGTCCTTACGGCTCTTGAAGTACCAGTAGAAACTCGAGCGCGAGACCTCCAGCCGCGTGCCGATGGTCAGCACTTTCACCTCGGCCACGCCATCGCTCATCAATAGGTCCATCGCAACGTTCAGCCAGTCTTCGCGCGTGACTTTGGTGTGTCCGGTGGACGGACCCGCTGCCTCCTCGCCCTTGCTTTCCGCCATCTCAGCTCTCCGGCGGGGCGCCACCGCTCGCGGTGCGCTTGGCGATGAAATCGTCCATCTCGGCCACCCGGTCGGCCGAAACCGAGGCCGGGCGTTGGTGATCTGCCACGATCCGCTCCCACATGGCGGTAGCCCGGGTCGAGGCATCGAGCGCCCCACGCTCCGTCCACGTCCCGAAGTTCGACCAATCGGCGATGAGAGGGTCGTAGAAGGCGGTCGCATACCGCTCCATCGTGTGAGCGCAGGCAAAGAAGTGGCCACCCGGTTCGACCTCGGCCAGGGCCTCAAACGCGATATCGGCCTCCTCGGCGCCCGTCTGCGCACAGAGCTCGGCTATCACCTGAACCATCTCCATATCGGTGATGAACTTCTCGTAGCTGACGCCGAGGCCGCCCTCGATCCAACCCGCAGCATGGATCACCACCGTTGCGCCCGCCAGCACGGCTCCCCACGCGCTCAATTGCGTTTCATGCGCCGCCTGCGCGTCGTTGATGTTCGCCGCGCACCCCGCCGCGTTGCGCCAGGGCAGGCCCAGATGCCGGGCGAGTTGGCCCGCGCCGAGCGACGCCTTCACCTGCTCTGGCGTACCAAAGGCCGGTGCGCCCGACTTCATGTCGACGTTCGAGGCAAAGGCGCCATACATCACCGGCGCGCCGGGCTTGGCGAGCTGGGTCAGTGCGATTGCGGCCAGTGCTTCGGCATGGGAAAGCGTCAACGCACCCGCCACGGTGACCGGCGCCATCGCCCCCATCAGGCAAAAAGGCGTTACGATCGAGGGCTGCCCCCACCGCGCGAAGTCGATCAGGCCCTGCGCCATCGGCACATCGATCTGGCGCGGCGAGTTGGTATTGATGATCGTGTAGCATCGCGCGGCCGCCTCGAACTCTTGGTCCGAGAGCTCCCGCATCCCGGCAATCATTTCAAAGCAGTCTTGGGCTTGGGGCGTCCCGCGGGAGAATACGAAGGGCACCTTGTCCGACAGCGTCAGTTGCGTGCGGGTGAAGGCATAGTGGCGCAGATGGGGGGCCACATCCTGGGGCTCGACGCCCGGAGACAGCATTTGGATCGCGTCGAAATGCTGAACGAGCTTTGTCAGCTCCTGCACATCGCTCAGCGAGCCCGGCCGCCGCCCGCGCTTTAGGTCTGTCGCGTTCGGGGCCCCGGCACCCGATTGAAACGCAAGCGTTCCAAGCTCCATGCGCAAATCCCGCTCGGGGGCGCCGCCGTGCAGATCGAAGGTCTTTGGAGCAGTCGCAAGCGCGCCCTCCACGATCTCTCGCCCGATGCGCACCATCTGGGTGGCCTCGTCGACCTGGGCCCCCGCCGCCCGGAACAATCCGCGCGCCTCGGCCAGGAGCACTTTGATCCCGAGCTCCTCGAGCACGCGCAGCGCCGTCTGGTGGATCGCCACCACGCGATCCTCCGAGAACACCGCCTGCGGCGTGAACGGATTGCGCAGGCGATGATAGGCCACAGGGCGCGCGGCAGGGTCTGCCCCACCGCGTCGGCGGGCGCGTCGCCGGCTTGTGCTTTCGCGAAGCGTGTCGACCATGGCCGATCAGGCCGCGCGCATTGCCCGGCCCTCGGGGTCGTAGGGCGAGGGCGGGATCACCTTTGCGGCGCGCTCCACGCCCACGATGTGGACGCTCAGATCGGTGCCGATTTCGGTTCGCGAGGTATCTACCATCGCCATGGCGAGCGACTTGCCCACGGTGTGGCCGTAGCCCCCCGAGGTGACAAAGCCCACGCGCGCGTCGCCCGTCCAGATCGGCTCGAACCCGGACGCGTCGGCGCCATCGGCCTCCACCTCCAGCGTGACCACCTTCTGGGCAGGGCCATTGCCGTCCCGCTCTTGGATCGCCGCCGCGCGGCCGATGAACTCGCCCTTGTCCCACGCGATCCAGCGGTCCATCCCCGTTTGTCCGGGTGTGTAGCCTTGGGTGAACTCGGCCGACCAGATCCCAAAACTCTTCTCTAGGCGCAGTGACAGCAGCGCGTTGTAGCCGATTTCGCGCAGGCCCAGATCGGCCCCAGCCTCCATCAGCATCCGGCGGAGTGCAATATGCTCGGAGGCCTGGCAATGGACCTCGTAGCCGAGCTCGCCTGCCACCGAGAGCCGCCCGACGCGGGTGCGCAACAGGCCGAGGTCGAACTGCCCGCAGCCCATGAAGCGCAAATCTCCAATGGCCCCATCGGTCAGATTCTCCATCACTTTCAATGAATTCGGCCCCGAGAGCGAGAAGCCCACGGTTTGATCCGAGATGTCGCGCACCGCAACAGCGTCACCCCGGTGCTGGTCGAACCAACGCATGTGCCATGCGCGCAGATAGTAGGACCCCATGATCCACCAGGTGCCGTCGCCCCAGTTGAAGATCGTCAGATCGCCCTTCAGCTTTCCCGTCTCGGCGAGCATCGGCGCGAGCTTGGCCCGCCCAGGCTTGGGCAGCTTCGAGGCCATGATCCGGTCGAGCCAGGCTTCCGCGCCGGCGCCCGTCACCTCAAACCGTGAGAAGCCCGAAATGTCGAGCAGGCCCACCGCCTCGCGCGTCGCACGGCACTCCTCGGCCACGATCGGGAAGGCGTTGGAGCGCTTCAGCGTTGGCGTCTCTTCGAAGTCCGGCGTCGGTGCGAAGTAAAGCGGCGTCTCCAACCCATAGCTTACGCCCCAGCGCGCCCCGGCCGCGCTCATGGCATCGTGCGCCGGCGCCATCTTGAGCGGGCGACCGGCCGGCAATTGCTCGTTGGGATAGGTCATCACAAAGCGGCGGGTATAAAACTGCCCCGTCGTCTGCTTGATGTACTCCTTGTTGGCCGCGTAGTCGCCATAGCGGGCCACATCCATCCCGAAGACGTCCGCCTCCGGTTCGCCATGGATCATCCACTCGGCGAGCGATTTGCCGACGCCGCCGCCCTGCAGGAAGCCCGCCATCACCGCGCAAGCGCACCAGTAGCCCTTAAGCCCGCGCACCGGGCCCACGAGCGGATTGCCATCGGGCGAGAACGTGAAGGCGCCGTTGACCCAGGTCTTGACGCCGACCTCCTGCAGGGCTGGGTAGCGCTCGAAGCCAAGGGTCAGCTCGTGCTCGATCCGGTCGGTGTTCTCCTGCTGGAGCTCGAAGCCGTATTCCCACGGCGCCCCGTCCATCATCCAGTGCTCGTGGTTGATCTCGTAGATCCCCAGCAGGATGCCCTTCTGGTCCTGCCTCATGTAGGTGAACCCTTCGAGGTCCACGGTCATCGGCACTTCGAAGTCGATCTTCTCAAGCTCGGGTATCGTGTCGGAAATCAGGTAGTGGTGATTGAGTGGCGACACGGGCAGCTCAAGACCGGCCATCCGACCGACCTGCTTGGCCCACAGGCCTGCGGCATTGACGACGTGCTCGCACGTAATCGTGCCCTTCTCGGCCACAACCTGCCAGCCATCGGTGGTCTGGATCAGTTCCAGCACCCGGTTGTGTTCGATCACCTCGGCGCCACGTTTCTTGGCGGCACCCGCATAGGCGTGGACGGTGCCGGTCGTATCGACATAGCCTTCCCGGTCGGCCCACATGCCGCCGAGGATGCCATCGGTCGACATGATCGGGCAAAGCTCGCCGGCCTCCTGCGGGGTCACCAGCCGCACATCCTCGATCCCGATGGACTGGAACACGCGATAGGCCGATTGCAGCCATTCCCAGCGGTCCGGCGTGCCGGCAAGGGTCAGCCCGCCCGTCATATGCATGCCAACGGACTGGCCGCTCTCCCTCTCGATTTCGGACAGCAGGTCGATCGTGTAGGCCTGCAACTGAGCGATGTTCGGGTCCGCGTTCAACGCATGGAAACCGCCGGCCGCGTGCCACGACGATCCGGCCGTCAACACCGACCGTTCGATCAGGCAGACATCGGTCCAGCCGAACTTGGCCAGGTGATAGAGAACCGAGGCGCCCACAACCCCGCCCCCGATGACGACCACTCTGTAGTGCGATTTCATTCCGGCCTCCCGCGCGCGTTTGCCGAACGCTAGCCAGCGGTCCAGGGCCTGTCTAGACACAAGTGTCCATGCTTTGGCCGGTCTCGATGTCGCATTCTGACAGGAGGGGGCCAGAACGCCGCCGCATCTCCCCGAACCTGCCTCGACTGGGATCTTCCGCTGGCAACCGATTGCGCATCCCCACCGGCTGTGCTGCATGGTCAGAGATCGGCGGCCGCGCGCCCGTCGCAACAGCGGGAGACTAACCATGGGCGAGACCTTGAGCTTTGACGGGTTGAAAGCGCAGATCGCCTCCGGCGCCATCGACACTGTTCTAGCCTGCATGGTGGATATGCAGGGCCGGCTCATGGGAAAGCGGTTCCATGCCGAAGCCTTCCTCGACATCGCCGAGGATGAGACCCATTGCTGCAACTACCTGCTGGCGACCGACCTCGCGATGGCCACGCCCGATGGCTATGCCTCGACTTCCTGGTCGAAAGGCTACGGCGACTATGTGATGAAGCCCGACCTCACAACGCTGCGCCCGGTTCCCTGGCTCGAAGGCACCGCGCTCGTTTTGTGTGACGTCCTCGATCACCACACGCACGCTCCCGTGCCCCACGATCCACGCGAGGTTCTCAAGCGCCAGGTGGCCCGCTGCCAGGCCATAGGCTTTGCGCCTGTTATGGCCACAGAGCTTGAGTTCTTCCTCTTCGAAGGGACGCATGACGAGATTGCGCGCCGTGGGTTCCGCGATCTCACAACGATTTCAACCTACAACGAGGACTACCACATCTTCCAAACGTCCAAGGAAGAGCCGGTCATGCGCCCGATCCGCAATCACCTGCGCACGATGGGTGTGCCGGTGGAGGGTACGAAAGGCGAGGCTGAGGCCGGACAGGAAGAACTCAACATCCGCTATGCCGACGCGCTGGCAACGGCCGATCACCACACCTTGGCCAAGCACGCGGTGAAGGAAATCGCCCACCAGCAGGGCTATGCCGCCACCTTCCTTCCGAAGTGGCATCACGACCGCGTCGGCTCCGCAGCCCACATCCATCAGTCGCTCTTCAGTGAGGGCTCCAACGCGTTCCACGATCCCGCCCGCCCATGGGCGAAGTCCGATATCATGGACCACTATCTGGCCGGGCTTCTGAAGTACGGCGCAGAGATCACCTATTTCCTCGCTCCCTACATCAACAGCTACAAGCGCTTCGCGCGCGGTACCTTCGCGCCCACGCAATTGGTCTGGTCGGTCGACAACCGCACGGCCGCCTTCCGCCTCGTGGGCGACGGCACGAAAGGTATCCGCATCGAGAACCGGACGCCTGGGTCAGACATCAACCCCTACCTCGCGCTGGCCGCGCAGCTTGCCGCGGGGCTTGCCGGCATCGAGGAGAACCTGCCCTTGCCCGAGCCCTTCTCGGGCGATGCCTATGCCGACGACGAGGCCAAGCACATCCCGCGAACGTTGCGCGATGCCCGCGAGGCGCTTCTTGGCTCGGAGATGCTGCGCACTGCGATGGGGGCAGACGTCGTCGCGCACTACGCCAACGCCGCGCAGGTCGAGATCGACGACTTCAACCGCGTCGTCACCGACTACGAAATTTCCCGTGGTTTCGAGAAGGCCTGACGCCCGATGACCCGGACCCATCCAGAAATCCTGCGCTGCATATCCCCGATTGACGGATCGGTCTTTGCCGAACGACCTGCGTGTCCGCTCGATGCCGCCCGCGCCGCATGTGCCCGCGCTCGCTCGGCACAGCCCGCCTGGGCCGCCCGCCCTCTGCAGGAGCGGATCGATCTGGTCCTTGCCGGCGTTGCGGCCTTGGGCGCCATGAACAACGATGTCGTGCCGGAGTTGGCGCATATGATGGGCCGCCCGGTGCGCTATGGCGGGGAATTCGGTGGCGTCGACGAGCGCGCGTCCCACATGGCCGCCATCGCCGAAAGCGCGCTCGCCGACATCCCTGTGGCCGACGACGCCACCTTCCGTCGCTACATCAAGCGTGTTCCCCACGGCGTGGTGCTCGTCGTCGCACCCTGGAACTACCCCTACATGACAGCGATCAACACGGTCGCGCCTGCGCTCATCGCGGGCAACAGTGTGGTCTTGAAGCACGCTACACAGACCCTGCTGGTGGGAGAACGCATGGCCGCGGCCTTCCACGCTGCCGGGGTGCCCGAGGATGTGTTCCGGAACCTCTTTCTCGGCCACGATACGACCGCTGCTCTTATCGCCGACCGCGCCTTCGACTTTGTCAACTTCACCGGCTCCGTGGCCGGCGGCCAAGCGATGGAGCGTGCCGCCGCCGGTACCTTTGCGGGCGTCGCCACCGAGCTTGGCGGCAAGGACCCTGGCTATGTCATGGAGGACGCCGACGTCGAAGCTGCCGCCGAGACGCTCATCGACGCAGCGATGTACAATTCCGGCCAATGCTGCTGCGGGATCGAGCGCATCTATGTGCACGAGACCCTCTATAACGCCTTCGTCGAAAAGGCCGTGACTATCGTGGCGGGCTACAAGCTCGGCAACCCCCTTGAAGCTGAGACCACCCTTGGCCCCATGGCCCATGCCCGCTTCGCCGCCGAGGTCCGCGCCCAGACCGCGGAGGCCATCGCGGACGGCGCCACCCCCTTGATCGAACCCTTCGCCGAGGATGACGGCGGCGCCTACCTGTCCCCTCAGATCCTGACCAACGTGACCCACAAGATGCGCGTAATGCGCGACGAAAGCTTCGGTCCCGTCGTCGGCGTCATGCCTGTGCGGTCCGACGACGAAGCGATCGCACTGATGAATGACAGCCAGTTTGGCCTCACCGCGAGCCTATGGACCTCCGACCCCGAGCGTGCGGCAACGATCGGTGATCGCATCGAAACCGGCACCGTCTTCCTCAATCGGGCGGACTACCTCGACCCGGCCCTCTGCTGGACCGGCTGCAAGCAAACCGGGCGGGGCGGCGGCCTGTCCGCCATCGGCTATCACAACCTGACGCGCCCGAAATCGTTCCACCTCAAAAAGGTTACGCAATGAGCCCGACTGCCAACTGGTCCTATCCCACGGCCATCCGCTTCGGTGCCGGCCGCATCGCTGAGATCGCCGACGCCTGCGCCGCCGCAGGTATCGCGCATCCTTTGCTTGTGACCGACCGGGGCCTCGCAAGTCTGCCGATCACAACGCAGACACTCGACCTTATCGAAGCAGCCGGCCTTGGCCGTGCGCTCTTTGCCGACGTCGATCCAAATCCGACCGACGAGAACCTTGCCGCTGGACTCGATGCGTTTCGCGCGGGCGGCCACGACGGCGTCATCGCCTTCGGTGGCGGATCCGGGCTCGACCTCGCAAAGATGGTCGCGTTCATGGCGGGGCAAACGCGTCCGGTTTGGGATTTCGAGGATCTCCGTGACTGGTGGACCCGCGCCGATGCCGACGCCATCCATCCCATCGTCGCCGTCCCTACGACTGCGGGCACAGGTTCCGAGGTCGGGCGGGCGTCGATCCTCACCAAATCCAGCACCCACGAAAAGAAGATCATCTTTCACCCCAAAGTCCTCCCGAGCGTCGTGATCTGCGACCCCGAACTCACGGTCGGGATGCCGCCGGCGATCACGGCCGGTACAGGAATGGATGCCTTCGCCCACTGCCTCGAAGCCTTCTGCTCTCGCCACTACCATCCGATGAGCCAGGGGATTGCGCTGGAGGGCCTGCGGCTGGTCAAGGAGAACCTCCCTCTCGCCTACGCTGAGCCCGAAAACCTCGACGCGCGCGCGCATATGATGTCGGCGGCAATGATGGGGGCCGTGGCCTTTCAGAAAGGGCTGGGGGCCATCCACGCCCTGAGCCATCCCATCGGCGCGCTCTACAACACGCACCACGGGACGACCAATGCGGTGGTGATGCAGGCCGTCCTGCGCTTCAACCGGCCCGCCATCGAGGCGCGTATGGATCTGCTCGGCGCCTATCTGGGCCTCGCGGGCGGGTTCGACGCGGTCCATGATCTGATCGGTGACCTGAACGCCACCCTCAGCATCCCCCGCAGCCTCGCCGAGCTTGGCATCACGGCCCCCGACCGCGCAGCCATCCTATCCGGCGCCCTCAACGACCCGACCCGAGGGGGCAACCCCGTCAGGATGAACGCCGAGAACACCGCGGCCCTTATCGAAAGCCTGACCTAAACGCCGCCCGGTCCGGCGACTGCAAGTCTCAGGCGCTCACGACTTCGGGCAGGCGATTGGCAGGGGGCGTAATGCCGCTCCGCATCAAGCGCACGTCGCCATCGAGGATGGTCATGCCGACGCCGGGCAGGTTCCCCGGCGCCCCCGACGCCTGCAGGTCTTTCCGGAGCGCGCACTTCGCCTGATCCATTAGCACAGAGGCCGCCGACTTGCCGACTTCAAGTAGGCCTCGGTCGAGCTCGCGCTGATGGGCCATGTAGACGGTGGCGAAGCGGAACGCTGTCTCGGGTGCCACATTCCCCAAGCTCGACCGCATCGCTACCATTCGCAGGGCGCCGAGGGGCCGAATACCTGCGCTCGCTGGCCCGACTGTGCCCAGGATGATCTGGTCGAGTCTGCCGAACTTCCGCGCGGTATTCAGCGTCAGCAGCGCCGCACGCTCATTGCCCCTGTGCACGATCTCCAGCCCCTTGGTGCACGTCTCGATTAGGCAGACAATCTGGTCGTCGGGCAGGGTGGAATGGCCGCCGTTAATATGGCCCGCTGCGTCCGGTTCCGGTCTCGATCACCATGTTTGCGCCGATCAGGCCCGGCGCCAGGGTCACGCCTATTGCGTCGAACACCGTGTCTGGCCCGCTGGGGTCAAGATCGGCGTCCATCCTAATGGCTGCGACCCGCCCGCCTTCGGCGATGACGCAGTCACCGATGGCAATCGGCTCCCCGGTTCTGCCCATCAGAAGGCATATGATCTTTCGAACAACAGCTTCTTCGCATCCTCCGCCATGCCACAATCCTCCGTCATCTCTGTAGGAACGCAAGCGACCTTGCCGCGTGGGCAAAGCCCGGCGCAGCCGCCAGCTCGCCCAATCATCCGGCACGTTCGCCTTCGGCCGGGCAGTGGAGGCGCGATGTTCTTGACAGCCGACAGGCCACGCCCATAGCGTTCGTATACAAACAAATGCGGAGGGGCGGCGGCGTGCCATATCTTGCACCGACCAGCGCAGCAGACGCGCTCAGCGCCCTTGCCGCCGGCGGCTTGCGCGTTGTCGCGGGCTGTACCGATGTCTACCCGTCTTTGCGGCCTGGCGATACGCTCGATGCGGTGCTCGATGTGTCTGGCGTGTCGGAGTGGCGCGGCATCAAGGAAACCTCGGACGGCTGGCGCATCGGTGCCGCGACGACCTGGACAGAAATCGTTCGCGCGCCCTTGCCTCCTGCGTTCGATGCACTGAAGCAGGCGGCGCGCGAGGTTGGCTCGATCCAGATCCAGAACAGCGCAACTCTGGGCGGCAACCTTTGCAATGCCTCGCCCGCCGCCGATGGTGTGCCGCCGCTTCTGGCGCTTGAGGCCGAGGTCGAGATCGCCTCAGCGCCTGAGGCTTCGACGCGCCGCGTACCACTCGCAGACTTCATCACAGGCGTGCGGCAGGTTGATCTTGCTCCCGGTGAACTGCTGGCAGCCATCCATATCCCCCGAGATGCCACAGGAGGCGGTAGCGCCTTTGAAAAGCTAGGGGCCCGCAAGCACCTCGTGATCTCAATCGCCATGGTGGCGGCGGTGATTGACTGCAGCACGAGCGGTCGGATCGCGAAGGCTCGGGTCGCCGTGGGCAGCTGCTCTCCGGTCGCGCGCCGGTTGCCTGCGCTCGAGACCCGCCTCATTGGACTGTCGCCAGACGACCTCAGCGACGCGACTCTGGAAGATCCCGTGCTCTATGCGCCACTGGCGCCGATCAGCGACGTGCGGGGCACCGATGCCTACCGACGCGATGCCGTGCCCGAGCTCTGCCGGCGCGCCGTGCGCGCTGCGTGTGTGGAGGATTGAGCCATGGACGGGCGCCCCACCGAACCCGGTATCTCTTTCACGCTGAACGGGGCCCCGGTTCATGTGTCCGTAGCACCCGGAGAACGGCTGTCGGATACTCTCCGCGAACGCCTCGAGGCGCGCGACGTGAAGATCGGATGCAATGCCGGCGATTGCGGTGCCTGTACCGTGCTGCTCGATGACGCGCCAGTCTGCGCCTGTCTGACGACCGCCCACCAGGCGGCCGGCCGGCAGGTGGAAACGGTCGCTGGTCTGACCGCGGCTGACCCTAGGGCACAGAAGCTCGCCCGCAGGTTCGAGGCGCACGGTGCCGCCCAGTGCGGGATCTGCACGCCCGGAATGATGGTCGCGGCAACAGCGCTCTTGCGCACCACCGAAACCCCCGACGAGGCAGAGGTCGAAACGGCGCTTGCCGGCGTCCTCTGCCGCTGCACCGGCTATCGCAAGATCATCGATGCGGTGCGCGATGCTCCGGTCCGTGGCGAGCCAACGGCAATCCCGCGCGTCGATGGCGCCGCCAAGACCTCCGGCGCGGAGATCTTTGGCGACGACGTCGCCCCGCCGGAGACGCTCGAGATCGCTCTCGTGCGCTCCCCTTTCCCGAGAGGCGCCTTCACCTTTGGCGAATTGGATTACTGGTGCGCCTCCACCCCGGGCATCGCCGCCGTCCTGACAGCCGACGATGTGCCAGGCCGCAACCTCTTCGGCGTCATCCCCGGCTTCATCGACCAGCCAGTCTTTGCAGTCGGCGAGACGCGCTTCCGCGGCGAACCGGTGGCGGCCGTGGTGGGCGCACCTAGTACGATCCGGGCATTTGATCCGAGTACCTTCCCTGTAGCGTGGGACGAGAAGGAGAGCGTCTCAGACCCTGTCGAAGCCTGCGCCGACCCAGCGCCCCGGCTCCACGGCGGGCCCGACGGCAACCGGATGTGCCGTGGGTTCGTCGCGTGCGGCGACGTCGCGGCCGCACTCGACCGGGCCGATGTCACCGTCTCCGGTCGCTTCACCACCGGTTTCGTGGAGCACGCCTATATCGAGCCCGAGGCGGGCTTTGCCCGGCTTGTCGACGGTCGGCTGGAGGTGTTCGCGTGCACCCAGGCGCCTGTGATGGATCTCGACGGGCTGCAGGAGATCCTGGGTCTCGAACCTACTCAAATCCGCATCGTGCCGACCGGGGTTGGTGGTGGCTTTGGCTCCAAGCTCGACTTGTCGGTCCAGCCCTACCTGGCACTTGCCGCCCTCAAGACCGGCGCCCCGGTGCGCCTGACCTACAGCCGGGTGGAGTCGATGCAATCGACCACCAAACGCCATCCGGCGCAAATCGACCTGATGATCGGCGCCAACAAGGATGGCCTCATTTCTGGCATGGCGTTCTCCGGACTCTTCAACACCGGCGCCTACGCATCTTGGGGGCCAACGGTGGCCAACCGCGTGCCCATCCACGCCTCAGGCCCCTACCGCGTGGCGGATTATCGAGCCGAGGCGCAAGGCATCTATACCCACAACCCGCCTGCCGGGGCGTTCCGCGGCTTCGGTGTGCCGCAGTCCGGCATCGCGCAAGAGACGCTCTTTGACGAGCTGGCCGAGAAGGTCGGCCTCGACCCTTTGGAGTTCCGCCTCAAGAACGTCCTTCGCAACGGCACGCCGACCGTCTGCGGCCAGGTGATGGAGGCGGGCGTCGGGATCGCCGCCTGTCTGGACGCGCTCCGCCCCGCCTGGGAGAAGGCTCGTGCCGACGCCCAACGCTTCAATGCGGATGCCGAGGGACCACTCCGCCGGGGCGTTGGCATCGGGGTAGGCTGGTATGGCTGCGGCAACACCTCGATGCCCAACCCCTCGACGATCAAGGCGGGCATCCGTGCCGACGGCACGCTCGTTTTGCACCAGGGTGCCACGGATATTGGGCAGGGCTCGAACACCGTTATCTCTCAGATCTTCGCCCGGGCTCTTGGCGTGGACCTCACCGCGGTGCAGCTGGTTGGCCCGGACACCGACGTCACTCCGGATGCCGGCAAGACCTCGGCCTCGCGCCAGACCTTCGTGTCCGGCAATGCGGCGCGACTGGCGGGCGAGGCGTTGCGCACGGCCATTCTGCGCCACGTCAACGCGGCGCCCGACGCGACCCTGACAACGGACCGAGGCCAACTCACGGTCACCGACGCCGCCGGATCGCACACAATCGACACCTCAAATCTCGCACCGGATGCCGATGGTTTCGTTTTCCGCGCCGAAGAATCCTACGATCCGCCCACCCAGCCGCTCGACGAGAACGGGCAGGGCAGCCCCTATGCCCAGTTCGGCTACGCCGCCCAAATCGCAATCGTCGAGGTCGATACGCGCTTGGGCACGGTCCGGCCGGTGCACATCGTTGCCGCGCACGACGTCGGCCACGCAATCAACCCCTTGCTCGTCGAAGGGCAGGTGCAGGGCGGCGTCGCGCAGGGCCTCGGCATGGCGCTGATGGAGGAATACCATCCCGGGCGCACCGAAAACCTGCACGACTACCTCATTCCGACGATCGGCGACGTCCCTCCGATCGACACGCTGATCGTGGAAGAGCCCGACCCGCACGGGCCCTACGGCGCGAAGGGCCTTGGCGAACACGCCCTGATTCCAACTGCCCCCGCGATCCTCAACGCCATCTCACATGCCACCGGCGTCCGCGTGCGCCACGTTCCGGTCACGCCCGCGCGTCTGCGCGCCGCGCTGAAGGAGGCCGGCTATGCCTGACAATGCGCGCTCAAGCACGGAAAAGATCCGCTGCGACGCCTGCCCGGTGATGTGCTACATCGCCGACGGCAAGTCGGGCGCATGCGACCGTTATGCCAACCATGGCGGCGAGCTTGTCCGGCTTGATCCGCTCACCGTGATCCAGTCCGGTGCCCAGGCCGTCGCCTTCCTCGATCAGGGCACCGAACCCCAGGATTGGGATGGCGACGTGATCCAAGGAGACCGCGCCTTCGTCACCGCCGTCGGGGCCGGCACAACTTATCCCGACTACAAGCCCGCCCCCTTCATCGTCAGCCAGGACGTCGAGGGCGTCGATATGGTGACGGTCGTAACCGAGGGGATCTTCAGCTATTGCGGTGTCAAGGTGAAGATCGACACCGACCGCTTCATCGGCCACGAGCGCGCCATCGTCCGGGTCGAGGGCGAGGCGATCGGCCATGTCATGACCTCCGAATATGGCTCCAAGATGCTGTCGCTCGGGGGCGTCGAGCACTTGACCGGAGGCTCCAAGAAGGAGGGACGCGTGACGTGCGACGCGCTCCTCAAGCTCTGCAACCGCGAGGCGGTGGAGATGCACGTCGATGGTGGCGCTGTCCTCACCGTCCAAGCCGGACACGCGCCTATCATCAACGGCCAGCAGGAGCGCCTGATGCGGGTCGGGTGCGGCTCGGCCACCATCGGCATGTTCGCCATGCAATGGCAGCCGCATGTCGACGAGGTGATCGTCGTCGACGACCATATCACCGGGGTGCTGACCGAGCATGAGGCTGGCCGCCAACTGGGGATGACCCCTTCGGGCATTCGCATCAACGGCCGCCGGTCGACGCCCGGGCGCTATTTTCAGGTGGCCGAGCCCGGCACCGGCTGGGGCGGCACCGATGTCGAGGATCCGCTCACGATCCTCCGCCCGGCAGATCCCAAACGCGCGTGGCCCGGCCTGCGCCTCCTCATGGTGTCGACCACCGGTGAGCAATGGGCCTACTACACGCTCGACACAGATCTCGTGCCAAAGCCCGCCGAAATCACCCCACCGCTTCTGGCCAGCTGCGAGCGTATCGCCGAGAACTGCGAGCCGTCGATGTGCTCGGTCCTGTTCATGGGTGGGGCCGGGGGCAGCCTGCGCGCCGGCGTTACCGAGAACCCCGTCCGCCTTACGCGTTCCGTGCGCGATGCGCTGACCTATGTCAGTTGCGGTGGGGCCGAAGCCTATATCTGGCCGGGCGGCGGCATCACCTTCATGGCAGATGTGATGGAGATGCCGTCGAACGCCTTCGGCTATGTGCCGACACCCGCGCTCGTCGCCCCCATCGAGTTCACGCTGCGGGCCGATGACTATGATGCACTCGGAGGGCATATGGATCATGTCCGCCCCGTCGACAGCGTGCTCAACCCCGAGATCCGCAAAGTCCTGCCCTCTGGCGGGGCCGACCCCCATGCCCGGCAGCGTCATCGCTGGTCGGCCCGTCAAACGGGACAAGAATGACCGGCCCGGTGTCGGCGCGCCTGCCCGGCGGGCGTCTGCACCTCCAGCACGGCCCGATCGATCTGGTCATCGGGGCGGACGGCGCGCGCGAGGCCGCCTTCAAGGCCGCCGAGCACCGGTTCGCCACCGTACTTCAGGAGCTTGTGCCCGAACTCCCGATGCTCCGCGCCCCCGTCGGCCCGCCTTTGGCCACGTCGATCGCCCGCCGGATGCGCACCGCCTGCGCGCCCCACGCAGCGTCAGGCTTTGTCACGCCGATGGCCGCCGTGGCGGGCGCGGTCGCCGACGACGTCCTTGCCGCGATGTGCGCCGCTGCCGATTTGCGTCGCGCCTACGTCAACAACGGCGGCGACATCGCCCTGCACCTCGCACCCGGCACATTGTTCCGCGCAGCCATGGCGGGCCTGGAGGGCGCGGCGCTGGGCCAGATCGAGGTGACGGCCGCCGATCCCATCCGCGGTATTGCAACGAGCGGGCAGGGTGGGCGCAGCTTGTCCCTCGGCCTCGCCGACAGCGTCACCGTCCTTGCGGGCACCGCTGCCACGGCCGATGTCGCCGCCACTCTGATCGCCAACGCCGTCGACCTTCCGGCCCACCCCGAAGTCCGCCGCACGCCTGCTTGCGAGATCGACCCCGACACCGACCTCGGAGACCGGGCCGCCGTCACCCATGTCGGCACCTTGTCGGCCGGAGAAGTCGGTCGCGCGCTCGCCAGTGGGGCGGCGCGGGCGCGCGAGATGCTGCGCTCTGGCCTGATCCACGCCGCCGCGCTTCATCTCCGCGGCCAGACCACGACCGTTGCTCTGCCTGAAAGCCAGCTTGCCGATGCCTGACCTGCCACCCGAGATCGAGCTGCGAAAGCTCGTCACCGTCACCGAAGAGATCCGCCACGAGGGTGGCCCCCCGCCTGCGCATCCGCTGCATCGTGCGGCCTGTCTGGCCGTGATCGCGAATCCCTTCGCAGGCGGCTATGTCGAAGACATCCAGCCCTTCATGGAGCCGCTCCGCGCCCTCGGCCTCCTGATTGCCGACCGCCTGATCGCCGCACTCGGCGGTGCGGACCGCGTCGAGGGCTATGGCAAGGGCGCCATCGTCGGCAGCGCCGGCGAGGTTGAGCATGGCGCGCTTTGGCACGTGCCCGGCGGCTATGCCATGCGCGACCGCCTTGGCGGCGCCAAGGCGATTGTGCCGTCGACCAAGAAGGTCGGCGCACCCGGCACCCGCCTCGACGTGCCCATCACGCACATCAATGCGTCCTATGTCCGCGGCCATTTCGATGCCATCGAGGTCGGCCTGAACGATGCGCCCCGGGCCACCGAGATGGTGCTGGCGCTGTCGATGACGACGGGAGGGAGGATTCACGACCGCGTCGGTGGCCTTAAGGCCTCCGAGATCAAGGGAGAGGACGGATTGAGATGACAGCGCAGATCCGCAAGCTGGCCGTCTGGGTCGAGGAGACACATCGCGAAATGGGCCGTGAGATCGCGCCGCCGACGCGCAAGGCCGTGGCCGTCGCTGTGATCGCAAACCCCTTTGCCGGGCGCTATGAGGAAGATCTGTCGCCGCTCACGCAGACCGGAGCCGAACTGGGAGGGCTTTTGGGAGAGAAATGCGTGGCGGCGCTCGGCATCGCGCCCGAAGCCGCCGAGAGCTATGGCAAGGCCGCAATGGTGGGGGAAAATGGCGAGCTGGAGCACGCCGCCGCGATCCTTCACCCCAAGCTCGGCGCGCCCCTTCGCAAGGCGGTCGAAAAAGGTGCCGCCCTTGTGCCCTCGACCAAGAAAATGGGCGGCCCGGGGCAAGATCTCGATGTCCCGCTCGGCCACAAAGACGCGGCCTATGTCCGCTCACATTTCGATGGGGTCGAAGTGCGTATGAACGACGCCCCACGCGCAAACGAAATCCTGGTCGCCGTCGCCGTGACCGACAGCGGTCGCCCGCTGCCACGCGTCGGCGGTCTCACGGCTGAGGACGCTGAGGGCACAGACGGGCTGCGCTGAGTAACCTGTGCCATCTCCGGCCGATCCGTCGGATCGCTTCCGGCAGGAGTACTTCGGTCAAGATGATGGGGCAGGCAGCCTCTTGTTCGGCCCTCGGCACTCCGCGGCGGGGGCGTGACGCCTAAGATTTTGCCGGCGCTGTCTGCACGGCCGGCCCACCAGCGTCCGAAGCGGCCATGGCTCAGCCGTTCAGCGTCACCCCTCGGGCTTCACAGCTTGTCGAGCAGGGCGATCAGGCGGTCGGCCTCGCGCGGCGTGAGGTTCGACAGGCTCGCTCGTGAGATCTCGCGCGCGCGGGACAGGCCGGCCTCGGTGAAGGCGCGCCCCTCCTCGGTGGGCGCCACCTCGAGGCGGCGCATATCCGTCAGGCTCCGCCGTGTTTCCAAAAGGCCCTTGGACTTCAGTCGATCCACGACGCCCTTTGTTGTGGCCGCGTCCATGCCGACGAACCGGCCAAGCTGGTTCTGCGACACCGGGCCGGTTTCCCGCAGCCGCGCCAGCACAGCCCATTGCGTTGGGGTCACAGCCGGCATCATCCGCGCGAAAAGCTCGACATGGCGCTGGTTGGCCAGCCTCAGCTTGTAGCCGATCTGGTCATCCAACCTGTAATCCTGCGTCTTCGTCTCGTCGGACATCCGTGCTCCCGCCTCGGACTCACCGCTTTTTGAGCAGTTCTCGCCTGCGCACCGGAATCGCCGCACCGGTGGGCAAAAATTGTTTGACAGCTAACAATACCTCGGTGCCAGATATGGACGCAACCGCCGAAGCAAACGGAGGCAGCATGGGCTTTGTGAAAAACGCCTGGTACGTCGCGGGATGGTCGGCTGACTTCGGAGAAGGTCTCACGCCGGCCACGATTTGTGGCGAAAACATCGTCCTGTTTCGCACGGGCGAAGGGCGTGTCGCGGCGCTCGAGGATCGCTGTCCGCACAAGCTCTTGCCGCTCTCCAAGGGCAAACGAATCGGCGACACGATTCAGTGCGGCTACCATGGCATGACCTTTGATTGCGCGGGCCGTTGCGTTCGCGTTCCGGGCCAAGACAACCTGCCCGCCTCGGCCTATGTCGACGCCTTTCCGGTGGAGGAGCGCCACGGCATCGTCTGGGTCTGGATGGGGGATGCAGACAAGGCCGACCGGACCAAGATTTTCGATCTGCCCGAGTTCTCCGACCCGACTTGGCACGCCCACCATGGCGGCGCGCTCCATATCAAGGCGCATTACCTCAACGTGGCCGAGAACCTCGTCGATCCGGCCCATGTCAGCTTTGTGCACCCCACGACGCTGGGGAACGCCGCCTCCGAAGACGTGCCCGTCCATGTGTCGACCGCCGGTGAAGTGATCACGGCCTGGCGCTGGATCCGCAATGCGCCGCCCATTGGGTTCTTCCAGAAGTTCGGCGGCTTTGCCGGCAATGTCGACCGCTGGCACTATTACTACCTGCATCTTCCGTCGACGGCCGTGATCGATTTCGGCAGCGTCGATGCTGGGCTCAACCTGCCCGAGGAGCGGCGAGGCGAGGGCGTGCGCATCTTTGCCCTCCACTTCGTCACTCCGGTTCGGGAAGACCACACGATCGACTATTGGATGCATCTTCGGAACACCGAACAGGGCAACGACGATGTCTCCGCCCAGATGGATGCGATGTTCCAGGTGGCCTTCAACGAGGACAAGGAGGTGCTCGAGGCCATCCATGTTGAGGAATGTCGCCCGCAGCGTCGCAAGCCCATTCGCATCGCCATCGACAAAGGGCCGAACGTCTATCGCAAGCGGATCCGCGACCTCATGGAGGCCGAGGCGACCGAATACCTGGGAGAGCCGGAACGGCCCGTTTTCGTCCAGCACGACTGATCTGGACGCACCACCAACAGTGAGAGGGACCAACATGCACAGAAAGACATTCCTGAAGGGCCTGGTTGGGGCGGCAGCGCTCGCCGCTATGCCTCTGACCGCGGTCGCACAAGACCCGATCATCATCGGCGAGATCAACCACTACAAGCGCATGGCGGCCTTTGCCGAACCCTACAAGAAGGGCATTGAGCTTGCACTGGAAGAGGTGAACGCGGCAGGCGGCGTCATGGACCGTCCGCTTGAGTTTATCTTCCGCGACGACCAGGGCGAGCCCGGCGAGGCCGTGAAGATCGCAGAAGAACTGATGACGCGCGAGGGCGCGGTGATGCTGACGGGCACGATCCTGTCCAATGTGGGCCTCGCGATCTCGTCACTCGCGGGCGAGAAGGGCTATGTCTATCTCGCCTCCGAGCCACTCGCGGACTCGATCGTCTGGGCCTCCGGCAACGACTACACCTTCCGTCTGCGCGCCTCGACCTACATGCAGGCTGCGATGCTCGCCGAGGCTGCGGCGGCGACGGACGCCACGAAGTTCGCGACGATCGCGCCGAACTACGCCTACGGCAAGGACGCGGTCGCGGCCTTTAAGGAGAACCTGACGCGGCTCAAGCCCGAGGTTGAGTTTGTGGCCGAGCAATGGCCCGCGCTCTTCAAGATCGATGCGGGCGCCGAGGTGCAGGCGCTCGAACGAGCCAAGCCCGACGCAATCTACAACGTCACCTTCGGCACCGACCTGGCCAAGTTCGTCCGGGAGGGTGGCGATCGCGGGCTCTTCGAGGGCCGCACCGTCTATGGTCTCCTCTCCGGCGAGCCCGAATATCTCGATCCGCTGGGCGACGAGGCGCCCGAGGGCTGGGTCGTCACGGGCTATCCCTGGTACGACATCACGGATGGGACCGGTAAGGCGTTCGTCGACGCCTATCAGGCCCGGTGGGACGATTACCCCCGCATCGGCTCGCTCGTGGGCTACATGACCGTACAGTCCATCGCCGCGGCCCTTGAGCGCGCGGGCTCCACCGAGACGGAAGCGATCCGCGAGGCGTTCGAGGGGCTTGAAGTGCCCGGCACACCGGTGGGGGACATCCTCTTCCGCGCCTCTGACCACCAGGCCACCATGGGCGCCTATGTTGGCACGACGGCCCTTAAGGACGGGGGCGGCATCATGGTCGACTGGGAGTACAAGCCCGGCATCGACTACCTCCCCTCGGACGAGGAAGTCCTGAAGCTTCGCCCGGCCAACTGACCCATTGGGGCGCCGCCCGTCCGGTGGCGCTCCGTGACCTGACCCAATGGGATTCTTCGTTGCGCAGCTGATCACCGGCCTGGCCGCCGCGGGATCGCTCTTCATGGTCGCGTCCGGCCTGTCGCTGATCTTCGGCGTCACCCGGATCGTCAACTTCGCCCATGGCAGCTTCTACATGCTGGGTGCCTATATCGGCTACACGCTGATGCAGGTGCTGCCCGGGGCCGTCGGGTTCTGGAGCGCGATCCTGCTCGCCGGTCTTGCCGTCGCCGCCATCGGTCTCGTGGTCGAGATGCTGGTCCTGCGGCCGGTCTACAAGGCCCCCGAGTTGTTCCAGCTTGTTGCGACCTTCGGTGTTATCCTCGTGGTCCAGGATCTGGCGCTCCTGATCTGGGGGCCGGAAGACCTGCTCGGCCCCCGCGCACCGGGGTTGCGCGGGGTCGTGATCATCATGGGAGAGCGGATCCCCAAGTATGACATCGCGCTCCTGATCATCACCCCCGTTGTCGCCCTCATGCTGTGGTATCTGATCGCCAGGACACGCCTGGGCGTCCTGGTGCGCGCTGCGACGCAAGACCGTGAGATGGTCGGCGCCCTCGGCGTCAATCAATCCTTGCTCTTTACGGGCGTCTTCGCGCTTGGCTGCGGTCTGGCTGGCCTCGGCGGCGCGCTGCAGCTTCCAAAGGGCGGCGCCGATCTTCTGATGGATTTCAACATCCTAGCCGCCGTCTTCGTCGTTGTCGTGATCGGCGGCATGGGCTCGCTCCTTGGCGCGTATCTTGCCGCGATCCTGATCTCCGTCCTCAATGTCTTCGGCGTCTACTACGTTCCTCAATCGACCCTCGTGATCATGTATGTGGTCATGGTCGCTGTCCTCATGATCCGGCCCTACGGCCTCCTCGGGCGGCCTGAGGTGGCGGGCGAGCATGGGCAGGTTGGCGAGCCCGAGCGCCCGTTCAAGCCTGCTGGCCTTGCCACTCGTGCGGGAACGGCCTTCGGCATCGCGGCGCTTGCGTCTCTGCCATTCTTCGGGTCGTCTTTCGCCCAGGTCCTGGCGACCGACATCCTGATCTTCTGCCTCTTTGCGGCCTCGCTGCATTTCCTTCTCGGCCTCGGCGGCCTCGTGAGCTTCGGCCACGCGGCCTACTACGGCGGCGGGGCCTATGCCGCGGCGCTCCTGGTGACCCACGCAAACAGCCCGATGGAGCTCGCCTTCCTTCTGGCCCCCATATTCGCGGGTCTCTTTGCGATCGTGATCGGCTGGGTCTGCCTGCGGCTGACCGGGGTCTACTTCGCGATGTTGACGCTCGCTTTCGCCCAGCTCCTCTGGTCGCTCGTCTTCCAGTGGGGGGAGTTTACTGGGGGCGACGACGGCCTCGTGTCGGTCTGGCCGGCCGACTGGCTGAACGACACTACCGTCTATTTCTACTTCGCGCTGATCCTCGCGGTCGGCGGCATCCTCACCCTGCGCCACGCCGCGCACTCGCCCATGGGCTATGCCCTGCGCGCCGCCCGCGACAGCAAGCGCCAGGCCGAGGCGACGGGCATCGACACGGCGCGGGTCCAACTTATCGCGTTCACCTTTGCCGGCGCGATGGCCGGCCTCGCAGGGGCGCTCTTCGTCTTCTCCAAAGGATCCGTCTTTCCCAACGAGCTAGAGATCGCACGCAGTTTCGATGCGCTGATCGTGGTGTTCCTGGGTGGCGTGAAGACGCTCTCGGGCGGGGTCGTGGGCGGCGCCTTCTTCAAAGGCGTCGAAGATATCCTCACGCGTTTCGAATATTGGCGCCTCGCCCTCGGCCTCCTGATCATCTTCGTCGTGATCCTGGCGCCCGACGGGATCGTTGGCTCATTCCGAAAGGCGGCCGAGCGCCTTGGCGTGCTGCGAAGGGACGACGCATGACCGCGATCCTCGAAACGCGGGGCCTCACCAAGGCTTTCGGCGGCCTCGTTGCCGTCGACAACGTCTCCTTCTCTCTGACCAAGGGCGAGCTTCTCGCTCTCATCGGCCCGAACGGTGCTGGAAAAAGCACGTGCTTCAACATGCTCATGGGCCAGCTCGTCCCATCCTCCGGCACCGTGCACCTGATGGGCGACGACATCACAGGTCTGTCCCCCCGGACCATTTGGCGCCGCGGCGTCGGGCGCACCTTTCAGATCACGGCAACCTACAGCTCGATGACGGTCATCGAGAACGTGCAGATGGCGCTGATCTCCCACAACGGCGATGTCTTCCGCTTTCTGCCCTATGCGCACCGGATGCACCGCGAGACAGCCTTGGCGCTCCTCGACAAGGTCGGCATGGCCGACCAGGCCGAGCGCCACTGCGCCGTCCTCGCCTATGGCGACCTCAAGCGGCTCGAACTGGCCATCGCGCTCGCCCATGAGCCCAAGCTCCTTTTGATGGACGAGCCCACCGCCGGCATGGCCCCCAAGGAGCGACTTGCCCTCATGCAACTCACGGCCGATATCGTGCGGGACCAGGGGGTCAGCGTCCTGTTCACCGAGCACGACATGGACGTCGTCTTCGGCCATGCCCACCGCATTATGGTGTTGAACCGCGGCGCGCTCATCGCCGAGGGGACGGCCGACGATATCCGCAACGACGCGCGCGTGCAGGAGGTCTATCTTGGCGGCGGCACGGTCTTTGGGGCAGGGGAGGCCGCGGATGCTTGAGCTCTCCGGCGTCAACACCTTCTACGGAAAGGCCCACGTCCTCGACGACCTCGCATTCGACGTGCCCCATGGCACGGTCGTAGCCCTGCTCGGCCGGAACGGAGCCGGAAAAACCACCACGATGAAGGCGATCATGCAACTCGTGCCCCCGCGCTCGGGCCGCATCACCTTTCAGGACGAACAAATCACCGGCTTGCCACCGCACAGGGTCGCCAAACTCGGCCTCGGCTACGTGCCGGAAGAGCGGCGGATCTTTACCGACCTAACCGTGATGGAGAATCTCGAGGTCGGCCGCCAACCCGCACGCGACGGCGCGGTCACATGGTCGGTCGACATGCTCCTCGACCTCTTCCCCAACCTCGCCGAGCGCCGGAGCAATCGGGGCAAGGCCCTTTCTGGCGGCGAACAGCAGATGCTGACGATCGCCCGCACGCTCATGGGCAACCCGCGCCTTGTGCTGCTCGACGAACCTTCCGAAGGCATCGCGCCGGTGATCGTGGAGCAAATGGTCCGCGTCATCCGCCAACTGAAATCCGAAGGGCTGACCGTGCTCCTCAGCGAGCAGAACCTGCATTTTGCACGCGCCGTCGCCGACATCGCGGTCATCATCGAGGGGGGCGCGGTAAAGTTCCACGGGACCGTCGAAGAGCTCCAGGCCCACCCCGAGATCCGCGACGCTTATCTCTCGGTCTAGCGCGTTCGGTCCCGTCACGGAGGAAGGTCAAGCTGAGGCCGCAAAGAATCGGTTGACAATTTTGGAACGTTCCATTTAGAAGCGCTTCAGAATTTAGAACGGTCCAAATCGCGACCGTCAAGCGGGGGGAGCCATGCGTTGGGCGCTGATCGGGGCGAGCCGTATCGCTTCAAGCTACATGATTGAGGCCATTCGCGCTCAGGACGGGGCGGAGGTTACCGCCGTTCTGAGCTCGGACGCGACGCGCGGCGCGGGCTACGCCAAGACCCATGGGATCCCTGAAAGCTACACTGACCTGGACAAGCTCCTCGCCGAGGCATCGGCCGACGCGGTCTACATCTCCACGACCAACGAAAAGCACCACGCCCAGGCGATGGCCTCGATTGCGGCCGGCAAGCACGTCCTCTGCGAGAAACCGCTGGCGATGAATGTCGCCGACGCCGCTGAGATGGTGAGGGCCGCCGACGCCGCCGGCGTCACCTTCGCCACCAACCACCATTTGCGGAACGCCGGAACGCACCTCGCCATTCGAGACCTGATCGCCTCGGGCCGCATCGGCAAGGTCCTCTCGGCGCGCATCTTCCACGCCGTCCACCTCCCCGGCGCGCTCCAGGGCTGGCGGATCAACGACGCGGCTGCCGGCGGCGGCGTGATCCCCGATATCGTGGTGCACGACGCCGACACGATCCGCTTTCACCTCGGCGAGGACCCCGCAAAGGTCGTCGCCCAGGCCGGCACCTCCGGTATGGGGCAGGGGGTCGAAGATAGCGTGATGTCCGTCTGGTCCATGCCCTCCGGCGCGATGGTGCTGACGCATGAGAGCTTCACCCACCCCCACGCCGGCTCCGGCATCGAGTTCCACGGCACCGACGGTTCGATCTTCGCGCGCAACGTCATGACCCAGCAGCCCATCGGCGAGATCTGGCTCCAGACCGCCGAGGGCCGCAGCGACATCCCCTTCGACACCCACAACCTCTACATCCGCTCGCTCGGCCTCTTCTACGGCGCCGCAAAAGGCGAAGGCCGCCCCTCCGCCGACGGCCCCGATGGGATCAAGTCCCTCGCCGTCGCCCTTGCCGTCCGTGAAGCCGCCCAGAGCGGCCGGGAAGTCACCGTCGACTACGGAGGCCTCTGACATGAACATGATGACAACGTCCAAGATCGTCTCCGCTGCCGAGGCCGCCCGCCGCATTCCCGATGGCGCCACGGTCACGGTCTCCTCCTCCTCTGGCCTCGGCTGCCCGGACGCGATGCTCAAGGCCATCGGAGAACGGTTCGATGACGAGGGTCATCCGCAAAACCTCACCACGCTGCACCCGATCGCAGCGGGGGACATGTACGGCATCAAGGGCATCGACCACATCGCCAAGGACGGGCTTCTGAGCACGATCATCGCGGGCTCCTATCCCTCCGGCCCGTCGTCGCTGCCGATGCCCGAGATCTGGAAGATGCTCGTGGAGAACCGGGTTGCCGCTTACAACGTTCCCTCCGGCATCCTCTTCGACATGCACCGCGACGTGGCCGCCCGCCGCCCGGGCGTCATGACCAAGGTCGGCCTCGACACCTTCGTCGACCCCATCCGCCAGGGCTGCGCGATGAATGACGTGGCGGCCTCCCGCCCCATCGTCCACCGCCATGACCTCCACGGCGAGACCTGGCTCCACTTCCCCAACATCGTGCCGAACATCGCCATCATCCGCGCGACCACGGCCGATGAGCGTGGCAACCTCACCTACGAGCACGAGGGCGCCTATCTCGGCGGGCTCGAACAGGCCATCGCCGTGCGCAACCATGGCGGCCTCGTCATCGCCCAGGTCAAGCGCGTCACGGCTGCCGGGTCCCTACGCCCCCATGACGTGCGAGTCCCCGGCCACCTGGTGGACCTCGTCGTCATCGACCCCGACCAGCGCCAGACCACCGAGACCGACTACGACCCCGCGATCTCCGGTGAGATCATGCGGCCCTGGTCCTCCTTCACCCTGGCCGAGCATGGGATCGAGAAGGTCGTCGCCCGCCGCGCCGCGATGGAGCTTCGCCGCGGCCAGACCGCCAACCTCGGCTTCGGCATCTCCGCCATGGTCCCCCGCGTCCTGCTGGAAGCGGGCGAGGAGCAGGCCGTGACCTGGGCCATCGAGCAGGGCGCCACGGGTGGCATGCCGCTCACTGGCTTCGCCTTCGGCTGCGCGTCGAACGCCGATGCCTACGTCCCCTCGCCGCAGCAATTCACCTACTTCCAGGGCGGCGGCTTCGACGTCTCGTTTCTGTCCTTTCTCGAGGTCGACACGGACGGAAACGTCAACGTCTCCAAGCTCGGCAAGAAGCCCTACCTGACCGCGGGCTGCGGCGGCTTCGTCGACATCACGGCGCACGGCCGCAAGATCGTCTTCTCCGGACTCTTCGAAGCCGGCGCCGATCTGGACCTCACCGAGACCGGCCTGGCTGTCCGCGCACCCGGCAAGTTCACCAAGATGGTGGACGAGGTCGAGCACGTCACCTTCTCCGGCAACCGCGCGCGCGAGACAGGGCAGGAGGTGCTCTACATCACCGAACGCTGCGTGATCCGCCTGACGGAGAACGGCCTGACGGCGACCGAAATCATGCCCGGCATCGATCCCGGCCGCGACATCGTCGACGCCTCCAAAGGCCGCGTCCGCATCGCCAACGACGCGAGCACCATGCCCCTGTCGCTCCTCTCCGTAGGCCCGATGGAGCTCGCCCTGTGAGCACCGTCCACCTCCATATTCACGGGGTAGTGGCCGAGATCCAGCTGGACAACCCGGCCAAGCTCAACGCCTTCACCGTCCCGATGATGGAAGCGCTCGAATCCCACGTGGCCGAGCTGGAGCGCAATCGTAACGTCCGCGCCGTGGTCATCACCGCCGCCGAGGCCAAGGCGTTCTGCGCCGGGGCCGACATCATCGCCTGGGGGGAGCTCAACGCGGGAGACTTCGCCCGCCACTGGGTCCGCGAGGGCCACCGCGTCTTCGACCGGCTCGCCCGCCTGACCCAGCCCACAATCGCGGCCCTCGGCGCCCATGCCTTCGGTGGCGGCCTCGAATTCGCCGCGCTCGCGGATGCCCGCGTCATGGCTCCCCGCGCTACGATCTCGCTCCCCGAGCCGTCCGTCGGCATCGTCCCCGGATGGTCTGGCACGCAACGCCTGATCCGCTTGATCGGCGAGCCTGCCGCCAAGGAAATGGCCCTCTTCGGCCGTCGCATCGGCGCCGAGCGCGCCGTCGCCTTGGGCTTCGCCGTCGAGGTCGCCGAGGACCCACGTGCCGTGGCCTTCGCCATGGCCGAGCACACAGCCACCCTTTCGCCCCGCGCGACCGAAATCGCCAAACACATGATCCACGCGGCCCAAGGTGAGGATGCCCCCGCCATGGTCGAGGCCCTCGGCGCCGCCGCGATCTCCGCCACAGAAGACAGGAACGAGGGCGTTGCCGCCTTCGCCGAGAAACGCAAACCGATGTTCACCGGACGCTAACATGACCGACCTCACAGTCATCTCTGCCAAAGCCACGCCCGCTGACGCCCCCTTCGCGGCCCGCCACCTGATCGGCGGCCAGTGGGTGGACAGCGCC
>JBCBMY010000029.1:0-39629 GCA_039822045.1 Pseudomonadota bacterium
TCAATCTGGTCGTACGCCTTGAAGTCACCGAAATACTTGGTGATCGCCGCCGTCAGCGTCGTCTTGCCATGATCGACATGCCCGATCGTGCCAACGTTCACGTGCGGCTTGTTGCGTTCGAACTTTTCCTTCGCCATCGCGGCCTCCTAACTCTCTCAGCTCGCCGACCCCGTCGAACCAGCATCCGAATTCCTGTCTTGCGCCCTTCGCCTAGAAGAACGCGCTGTAGATGTCGTAGTCGCGCGCGTAGATCTCTTCGATCCTTGCAACGCTGTCTTTGCTCGGTGCCGCCACCGGAACGTCCTTGCCGCGCGTTTGCAGGTGCGGCATCTCTGGCAACTCGGGCACCCGTACCTTCAAGTCCGACCGCATCTCGTCGAGTTGCTTGATCGTGTAGATCCGGTCGAAATACTCAGCATCCTCACCGAGAAATCGGGTGGTGGGCACCGCATGTGCGCGAACGTCGGGCGCCAAGTCGCAGTAGGCTTCGAAGTGCGTAACGAACCCGTCGAAATCGGGACGCGCCTCAAGGCCGAGTTCGGCGACCTTCTCGAGCTTGGCGTTGATCTGCTTGCGCCCCCGTCCCGACATGAACCGGTTCTTGTAGCAGGAGATCAAACGGCTCACGGGCTCACGAAGTACGGCGAACTTCCAGTGGTCCTCGGGGCACTGCCGCATCGTTTTCTCATGCGGCAGTGACTTGTAGACCGAGTGCACGTAGTGGATTTGCCCGTTTGCCTTGAAATCCCGCCATTCGAACCCGTTTTCGGCCTCGAAGAGCATCGACTTGATCGACGTGCACGCACATTTGGGCACGCTGAAGTAGCTCACCTTGAAGTCTGTAAGATGGGCAGTCATTGCTCTTAGTCCCGGCCGAAACGCGATCGCGATCAGGCGTACTTGGCTTGAATCTCCTCACTGATGTTCTGCGGCACCGGCTCGTAGTGGTCGAACTGCATCGTGAACTGCGCCCGGCCCGAGGACATGGACCGCAAGTTGTTGATGTAGCCAAACATGTTGGCCAGCGGCACAAAGGAGTCGATCGCAATGGCGTTGCCGCGGGGCTCTTGCCCCTGCACCTGGCCACGCCGCGAGGTGAGGTCACCGATGATGTTGCCGGTATATTCTTCCGGCGTGACCACTTCGACCTTCATGATCGGCTCAAGCAGCTTTGCGCCAGCCTTCCGCATGCCTTCGCGCATGCCCATACGCGCAGCGATTTCGAAAGCAAGAACGCTTGAGTCGACGTCGTGGAACTTACCGTCGATCAACGCAACCTTGAAGTCGATCACCGGGAAGCCGGCGAGCGGCCCGCTATCCATGACCGAGTTGATCCCTTTTTCGACGCCAGGAATATATTCCTTCGGCACCGAGCCACCCACGATCCGGCTCTCAAAGGAATAACCTTCGCCAGGTTCGGTGGGGGAGATGATCAGCTTCACTTCAGCGAACTGACCCGAACCACCCGACTGCTTCTTATGGGTGTACGTGTGCTCCACCTCATGGCCAATCGTTTCGCGGTAGGCCACCTGGGGCGCACCGATATTCGCCTCGACCTTGAACTCGCGCTTCAGACGATCGACGAGGATGTCGAGGTGAAGTTCGCCCATGCCCTTCATGATCGTCTGGCCGCTTTCGAGATCGGTCTCGACACGGAAGGACGGGTCCTCAGCGGCCAGGCGCTGCAGTCCGGCCGACATCTTCTCCTGGTCGTTCTTCGTCTTGGGCTCGACCGCGATCTCGATCACCGGATCGGGGAAGGTCATCGTTTCGAGCACGACCTGCTTGCTCACGTCGCAGAGCGTGTCGCCCGTCGTGGTTTCTTTCAGGCCGGCAAGCGCGATGATGTCGCCCGAGCCCGCCCAATCGATCTCTTCGCGCGAGTTCGAGTGCATCATCATCATACGTCCGATGCGCTCGCGCTTGCCCTTCGTGGAGTTCATCACCGAGTCGCCCTTGGCCATCTTGCCCGAATAGATCCGGGTGAAGGTCAGGGAGCCGACGAACGGGTCGTTCATGATCTTGAACGCAAGGCCAGCAAACGGCTCGTCGTCGCCCGGACGGCGCTCGATGTTGCGCTCTTCCGTCTCATCGTCGGGCGAGAAACCCATGTACGGCGGCACGTCGAGCGGTCCGGGCAGGTAGTCGATCACGGCGTTCAGCATGGGCTGCACGCCCTTGTTCTTGAACGCCGAGCCAGCGAGCACCGGCACAAACGACATCGACAGCGTGCCCTTGCGGATGAGCGCACGGAGGGTGGCCTCGTCGGGCTCGTCGCCCTCGAGATACGCTTCCATTGCGTCATCATCCATTTCGACAGCGAGCTCGACAAGCTTGCCGCGCCACTCTTCTGCTTCTGCCTTGAGGTCGTCGCGGACATCCTGCACGACCCAGCTCGCGCCGAGGTCTTCGCCCTGCCAGACCCACTCTTTCATCGTCACGAGGTCGATGATGCCCTCAAGCTGATCCTCGGCACCGATGGGCAGTTGAACCGGTGCGGGCTTGGCGCCCGTCCGGTCTTCGATCATGCGCACGCAGTTGAAGAAGTCGGCGCCGATCTTGTCCATCTTATTGACGTAAACGATGCGCGGAACCTTGTAGCGGTCAGCCTGGCGCCAAACAGTCTCGGTCTGCGGCTCAACACCGGCGTTGGCGTCGAGCACGGCAACCGCGCCGTCGAGCACAGCAAGCGAACGCTCAACCTCGATGGTGAAATCCACGTGTCCAGGTGTGTCGATGATGTTGAAGCGGAACTTCGCCTCGTCGACATCGGTGCCCCAGTCGCCCGACGCCGTGGTACCATCATCCGTGCGGAACCAGAACGTTGTGGTCGCAGCCGATGTAATCGTGATGCCGCGTTCCTGCTCCTGCTCCATCCAGTCCATCGTTGCGGCGCCGTCGTGGACTTCGCCGATCTTGTGGGACTTGCCGGTGTAGTAAAGAATCCGCTCGGTCGTGGTCGTCTTGCCGGCGTCGATATGCGCCATAATGCCGAAGTTTCGGTAGCGCGTCAGGGGATAATCGCGGGACATGGGACAGGTCCTTGGGGATTAAGGGTTACCAGCGGTAGTGGCTAAACGCCTTGTTGGCGTCGGCCATCTTGTGGGTGTCTTCACGCTTCTTCACGGCGGACCCGCGGGAGTTCACCGCGTCAACAAGCTCGCCTGCGAGGCGCTCTTCCATGGTGTTCTCGTTCCGCTTCCGCGCAGCTTCGATCAGCCAACGGATGGCGAGAGCTTCGCGACGCTCGGGGCGAACTTCCACGGGCACCTGGTAGGTCGCACCACCGACACGGCGGGAGCGCACCTCAACTGCGGGCTTCACATTGTCGAGCGCCTCGGCGAACACCTCGATCGGGGAGCGCTTAATCCGCTGCTCGACCCGGTCGAGCGCGCTGTAAACGATCCGCTCGGCGACCGACTTCTTGCCGTCGATCATCAGGTTGTTCATGAACTTCGTCAGCACCTTGTCGCCAAATTTGGCGTCGGGCAGGACTTCGCGTTTTTCAGCGCTGTGACGGCGGGACATAGCAGCCTTTCCTTACTTCGGACGCTTGGCGCCGTACTTCGAGCGGCGCTGCTTGCGGTTCTTGACGCCCTGCGTGTCGAGCACGCCGCGCAGGATGTGATAGCGGACACCGGGAAGGTCTTTCACCCGGCCGCCACGGATCAGGACCACCGAGTGCTCCTGAAGGTTGTGGCTTTCCCCCGGAATGTAGCTGATCACCTCGAACCCATTGGTGAGACGGACCTTTGCCACCTTCCGCATCGCCGAGTTCGGCTTCTTCGGCGTGTTCGTGTAGACGCGCGTGCACACGCCGCGCTTCTGCGGGCACCCTTCCAGGTGCAGCGACTTGGATCGTTTCACTTTTGGCTGCCGCGGCTTGCGGATCAGCTGCTGGATCGTCGGCATTCCGGTTCCCCGTCTCGCTTCATCTCGTCTGGCGCGATGGCGCCGGTGTCTCATCTACGGCGTGGGCCGCAGTCGGTATCTGTACAAGCGCCTTGCGCTGTCGCAAAACGCAAAGACCGCAGGCGTTTCCACTCTGCGGAAACGGCGCGGTGAACTTCAGAGGATCGGGGCGCAGAGCCCGGATCTTGACCACTTCGGTTCTGTAGGTCCAGCCGGGCAGGTAGCCGCTCAGCCGGGTGGGCGTCCTGTAGAGAGAATCGCGAGGGGTGTCAACAGACGCGGGCCTCAACCCGAGTTCAAGCGCCTCTCAACCGCCCTTCGCGCCACAACGTAAAGATGCCCGTCGCAACGACAAGCGACGCCCCCGCAAGGGTGACCGCGTCGGGCCATTCCTGGAAGGCCACAAGCCCCACGAGCAGCGCCACGACGAGCGAGGTGTACCGAAACGGCGCCACAACCGACAATTCGCCCACGCGCATCGCCGTCACTGACAGGACATAGGCCGCCAGAACCCATACCATCGCCCCTGCAAGGAGGGCCGCCGACTGGCCCGAAACCGGAGCCCATGGCTCAAATGCGGTCCCAATACTGAAGGCCAACGTAACCCCCGCTGCATTCACGAAAGCCACCGTAAGCGATGGTAGGGCGGCCGACATCCGCCGAGCAGCAAGGTCCCTCACGGTGACCAGGCCGACCGCCGCCAACGCATAGACCGAGTAGATCGTGAAACCGTCAGCGCCGGGCCGCACGATCAGCATCACGCCAACAAACCCAATGGCAATGGCCGTGAGCCGCCGCCACCCCAATGGCTCGCGAAAGACCAGCGCACCGGTTAGGGTGACCGCGAGCGGTAAGACCTGAAGGATCGCAGTCGCGTTCGCCAAGGGCATGTTGAAGACGGCGGACAAAAAGAAGAACGCCGCCCCGATCTCGGTTGCTGTGCGAAGCGCAAGAAGCGCGCCATCGCGGCGCCCAAGGCGGAAAGACAGCTGCCCCATCGCCCTAGCAAGCCCGTAAAGCAGAACAGTGGTTCCGATCCCGCGCAGAACGATTGCCTGCGCGAGCGGTATGTCGCCGGCGAGCCCCTTCATGCAGGCATCGTTAAGGGTGAAGGCCGTCATGCTCCCCACCATAAGAAGGGCACCGCGCGCATTTTCACTCAGCTTCATCGGTGTAGGCAGCGCGAGAGGTTCCCCCGGGGCGGGCAACAGAGCATATTGTGGTCCTCCAGCGCCTCGCCGTCAGTCACAGGCTTTGGCTCAGCAGTCTCAACGTCGAAGCAGTTGAATTCAAAGGAGCGGAAGCGATTAGTGGCCGGCCACGTCAAGGAACTGCGGAGCTTCGGCCACAATGCGTGATAAGCCACCGAGAGGCCAGGGGGGCAAGTCGGGGACGAGGAGGAGGCGCGTTCTTTCGAGCGTGTGCACCATTTGGGCGAGCACGCGGAGGTCGGCCCGGAGCACGGGGGTCTTGGCAATCCAGTTTGGCGAGGCGCCCGACCGCCGAACCGGTCCGGAAGGTTCGGCGGCCGTACAATAACGCGTATCGAACCGAATACCTTTAGGCACCCGTGCAGGAGCTTGACTTGTCGAGAAGCTTCCCAAGGTCGACGTCGACATGGGTGCACCGCGAAGTGAAACGGGCCCCGCGCTGGCGGGGCCCGATCGTGTTGTCCGGAGTTGGACCTTAGAAGTCGCGGCTCTCCGGCGTGTCAACAAGCGTGTCGTGGTCGTCACCGCCCACAACGTCATCGATCGGTGCGGCCAGCTGGGCGGCCGCCGCCGCCTCAGCCTGACGCTGCTCGATCACCTTCTGGTCGCGTTCGGTTGCGATCCGGCGCACGCGCTGTGTCGCCCCGCCGGTGCCGGCCGGGATCAGGCGGCCAACGATGACGTTCTCCTTCAGGCCGACGAGCTTGTCGCGCTTCCCTTGCACCGAGGCCTCGGTTAGCACACGCGTCGTTTCCTGGAACGAAGCCGCCGAGATAAAGGACCGTGTCTGCAGCGACGCCTTGGTGATGCCAAGCAGGATCGGCTCGCCCTGAGCCGGACGGCGACCTTCGGCAAGCGCCTTCTCGTTGGCGGCCTCGAACTCCGCCTTGTCGACATGCTCGCCCTTCAGAAGCGTGGTCTCCCCGCTGTCGAGGATTTCCCACTTCTGCAGCATCTGGCGCACGATAACCTCGATGTGCTTGTCGTTGATCTTCACGCCCTGCAGACGATAGACCTCCTGCACTTCGTTGATCATGTAATCCGCCAGAGCCTCGACACCCATGATCGACAGGATGTCATGGGGCGCCGGGTTGCCATCCATGATGTAGTCGCCCTTCTGGACGAAATCGCCCTCCTGAACGGGGATGTGCTTGCCCTTGGGCACCATGTACTCGACCGGCTCCAAGCTCTCGTCCGCAGGCACAATCGAGATCCGGCGCTTGTTCTTGTAGTCGCGACCGAACTTCACATAGCCATCGACCTCGGCAATGATCGCGTGGTCCTTTGGACGGCGAGCTTCGAAGAGTTCGGCCACCCGCGGCAGACCGCCGGTGATGTCCTTCGTCTTCGCGCCCTCACGCGGAATCCGCGCGACGACCTCGCCGGCCTCGACCTTCTGACCGTCTTCGATCGACAGAATGGCATCCACAGACATCGGATAGGTTACGGGATTGCCCGCGTCGTTGCGCACCGGTTCGCCTGTTTCCGTATCGACAATCAGGATTTCCGGCTTGAGGTCATTGCCCTTCGGCGCCGACCGCCAGTCGATCACGATCTTCTGCGTCATGCCGGTGGCATCGTCCGTTTCGTCGCGCACGGCGATGCCGGTCACGAGATCAACGAACTTGGCCGTCCCTGCCTTCTCGGCGATGATGGGCAGAGTGTAAGGGTCCCACTCAAGAAGCTTTTCGCCCCGCTGAACGACCTGTCCATCGGTGACGAAGACCTTGGTGCCGTAGCCCACCTTGTAGGTCGCCCGCTCGACGTCGTTTTCGTCGATGATGGCGATCTGCATGTTGCGGCCCATCGCCACCCGCTCATCCACGGAGTTGGCAAGCAGGTTGGCATTGCGGAACTCGATCCGACCCGGCTGACCGGCCTCCTGGAAGGACTGGCTGCCGCCCTGCGCCACGCCGCCGATGTGGAAGGTCCGCATCGTAAGCTGTGTGCCTGGCTCACCGATCGACTGCGCTGCGATGATGCCGACGGCCTCACCCGTGTTCACCATCGTGCCGCGGGCCAGGTCGCGGCCATAGCACATGGCGCAGACGCCCTCGTCCGCCTCACAGGTCAGCGGCGAACGGATGCGCACCGACGGAAGGTCGGCCGCCTCGATGGCGTCCGCCTTGCGCTCGTCGATCAACTCGTTCCGGCTGACAATCACCTCGTCGGTGCCCGGCGCGATGATGTCCTCCGCAGCCACACGCCCCAGAACACGCTCACCAAGCGAGGCCACGACCTCGCCGTCGTTGACCTGTGCCTCCGCGGTGATCGCATTCTCGGTCCCACAATCGTGGACACGCACGATGCAATCCTGCGCCACATCCACCAGACGACGGGTCAGGTAGCCCGAGTTCGCCGTCTTCAGAGCAGTGTCCGACAGACCTTTCCGCGCACCGTGGGTGGAGTTGAAGTACTCCAGCACGGTGAGGCCTTCCTTGAAGTTCGAGATGATCGGCGTCTCGATGATCTCGCCCGACGGCTTGGCCATGAGGCCCCGCATGCCGCCCAACTGCTTCATCTGCGTCACCGACCCCCGCGCACCGGAGTGGGCCATCATGTAGATCGAGTTCGCCTCGCGCTCGGCCCCGCCCTCGTCCTTCTTCTTGGACGAGATCGACCCCATCATCGCCTCGGTCACCCGGTCGTTGCACTTCGACCATGCATCCACGACCTTGTTGTACTTCTCACCCTGGGTGATCAGGCCGTCCATATATTGCTGTTCGAAGTCCTTCACCTGGTCACGGGTCTCGTCGACAATGGACCACTTGTCATCGGGGATGACCATGTCGTCCTTGCCGAAGGAGATGCCCGCGCGGAACGCTTCCTTGAACCCGATCGTCATGATCTGGTCGCAGAAGATGACCGATTCCTTCTGGCCGCAATAGCGGTAGACGGTGTCGATGACGCGCTGAACGTCCTTTTTCCGCAGAAGCTGGTTGACCAACTCGAACGGCGCCTTGGCGTTGAGCGGCAACAGGTTGCCGAGCCGCACCCGGCCGGGCGTCGTCTCGAACCGCTTGTAAACCTCCTGGCCCGTCTCATCGATCTGCTTGATCCGCGCCATGATCTTGGCGTGCAGATGCACTTCGCCGGCATTCAGCGCATGCTCAACTTCCTCGACCGACGAGAACATCATGCCCTCGCCCTGCATCCCCTCACGCTCCTGCGTGATGTAGTAGAGGCCAAGGATCATGTCCTGCGACGGCACGATGATTGGAGCGCCGTTAGCTGGCGACAGAACGTTGTTCGTCGACATCATCAGAACGCGCGCTTCGAGCTGGGCTTCCAGCGAGAGCGGCACGTGCACAGCCATCTGGTCACCGTCGAAGTCCGCGTTGAACGCCGAGCAGACGAGAGGGTGCAGCTGGATCGCCTTGCCCTCGATCAGGACCGGCTCGAACGCCTGGATGCCCAGACGGTGCAGGGTCGGCGCACGGTTCAGAAGGACCGGGTGCTCGCGGATAACCTCATCGAGGATGTCCCAAACCTCAGGGCGCTCCTTCTCAACGAGCTTCTTCGCCTGCTTGACGGTCGAGCTGAGGCCCTTCGCCTCAAGCCGCGAATAGATGAACGGCTTGAAGAGCTCGAGCGCCATCTTCTTGGGCAAGCCACATTGGTGCAGCTTCAACTCCGGCCCCGTCACGATCACGGAGCGGCCCGAGAAGTCGACCCGCTTACCCAGAAGGTTCTGGCGGAAGCGCCCCTGCTTGCCCTTCAGCATATCAGACAGCGACTTCAGCGGGCGCTTGTTGGCACCGGTGATGACGCGGCCGCGGCGACCATTGTCAAACAGCGCGTCGACAGACTCTTGGAGCATCCGCTTCTCGTTCCGGATAATGATGTCCGGCGCACGCAGCTCGATGAGCCGCTTGAGGCGGTTGTTCCGGTTGATGACACGGCGATACAGGTCGTTGAGGTCCGACGTCGCGAAGCGGCCGCCATCGAGCGGCACCAGGGGGCGAAGCTCGGGCGGGATCACGGGAACGACCGTCAGGATCATCCATTCCGGGCGGTTGCCGGACTCCACGAAACTCTCAACGATCTTAAGGCGTTTGATGATCTTCTTGGGCTTCAGTTCGCCCGTCGCCTCGGCAAGCTCCTCGCGCAGCTGCTCGGCCGTAGCTTCCAGGTCAACCGCCGCCAGCATCTCGCGGATCGCTTCCGCGCCAATATTGGCGGTGAACGCGTCCATCCCGTACTGGTCCTGCGCGTCCATATACTCTTCCTCGGTCAGCATCTGACCGTAGGTGAGGTCCGTCAGGCCCGGTTCGATTACCACGTAGTTCTCGAAGTAAAGAACCCGCTCCAGATCGCGCAACGTCATGTCGAGCATAAGGCCGATCCGGGACGGCAGCGACTTGAGGAACCAGATATGGGCGACCGGGGCGGCGAGCTCGATATGCCCCATCCGCTCACGGCGAACCTTTTGCAGCGTGACCTCGACACCGCATTTCTCGCAGACGACGCCGCGATACTTCATCCGCTTGTACTTGCCGCAAAGGCACTCGTAGTCCTTGATCGGCCCGAAAATACGAGCGCAGAAAAGCCCGTCCCGCTCCGGCTTGAATGTCCGGTAGTTGATCGTCTCAGGCTTCTTAATCTCACCATAGGACCAGCTGAGGATCCGCTCGGGCGATGCCAGCGATACCTTGATCTCGTCAAACACCTTCGGCGGCGTCAGCGGGTTGAACGGGTTGTTGGTCAGTTCCTGGTTCACGATGTGTCCTTTCAAGGCACAGGCGTTCCGAAAATAGGCGGCGCTCGGCCCCTGCATGGAGGCCGCAGCGAATTGGGTCGGGCTAGGTTGTCGCCAAGTCGCGCTCAGGCGGGGCTTGCATCTGTCGAGCGCGCCGAACCGGCTGTCTCTTGCCACCCTTGGCTTTGCCGCCCGGCTCAGCGGATGGCTTGGCCTTCGCTGCTGCCGCTCGGTTCTTCTTGGGCTTGGCCGCCTTGCCGAATTCCTCGCGCGACAAGATGCAATGCCCTCGGACGATACGGCGATAGGATTGCGTGTCAGCCTCCAAGGCGATCCGACGGCGCAACGTTTCGTCCCGTGCGCGAGCCTTTGTGCTGATGGTGGTGTTGAACTCCTCCACCAGCCCCGCAAGAGCGGCTTGGTCCGCTTCTGCAATGTCGAGCCCGAGGGCGCCGAACAAGGTGCCCAGATTCTCCATCGAAGTGAAGACCTTCTCGTAGCTGACCACGGTGATGGGCTTCTCGCGCCTCAGCTGCGCCAATGTCTGAGAGACACTGCGGTTCCAGGTGGCGATGGCGTTCGTGGCGTTCCGCATCCAATGATCGCTTGGGTCCGACTTGCGCGCCTCGTAGCTCTCGGCGACCGAGATGGGATTGCGCACGATATAGACAATGCGGACACCCGGAAAGCGATCGAAGACATAGCGGTATGTCCTAGCGATATCGGGGATCTTGTCGCCGATGATCCGCGCTCGGTCATACGCCTCAGAAGCACTCTCGCCGAGCCCCCTTGGGCCACCGAGAAACCGCTCCTTCTCGAAATGCTCGCGCGTCACCTTGCCGGACTTAAACCGGCCCAGGTAGCGTTCGTTTCCAAGAAGGATGTCAGGATGCGCGTTCAGCGCCTTGCCCAATGCGGTCGTACCGCTGCGCGCACATCCCCCCGCGACGAGGAAAGCCTTATCCTTCACTCTTCGCCCTCCGCGTCGAGCAGTTCCATGTTCAGACCGAGGCCGCGGACCTCCTTGACGAGCACGTTGAACGATTCCGGCACTCCGGCCTCGAAGTTGTCCTCGCCCTTGACGATCGACTCGTAGACCTTGGTCCGGCCCGCCACGTCGTCGGACTTCACCGTCAGCATCTCCTGCAGGGTGTAGGCCGCGCCGTAGGCTTCGAGCGCCCAGACTTCCATCTCGCCGAAGCGCTGGCCGCCGAACTGCGCCTTACCGCCCAGCGGCTGCTGGGTAACGAGGCTGTACGGACCGGTCGAACGCGCGTGGATCTTGTCGTCCACCAGATGGTGCAGCTTGAGGAGATACTTGATCCCCACCGTTACCGGCCGCGCAAAGGCCTCGCCGGTGCGACCGTCAAACAGGAGCGACTGGCCGGACTCATTGAAGCCCGCCCGCACCAGCTGCTCGTTGACATCAGGCTCCTTGGCACCGTCAAAGACCGGCGTCGCAATCGGCACACCGTGCGTGACGTTTGTCGCCGCCTCCATCAGCGCCTCGTCCTCCATCGACCCGATGACCTCGTCAAAGACGTTGTCGCCATAGGCAAGCTTCATCGCATCGCGGACCGGGGTCATATCGCCCGAGCGACGGTATTCGCCCAGCGCATCGTCGATCTTGACGCCCAGGCCGCGCGAGGCCCAGCCCATGTGCGTCTCAAGGATCTGGCCCACGTTCATCCGGCTCGGCACACCGAGCGGGTTGAGAACGAAGTCGACGGGCGTGCCATCCTGCAGGAACGGCATGTCCTCGATCGGAACGACGCGCGAGATGACGCCCTTGTTGCCGTGACGGCCGGCCATCTTGTCGCCCGGCTGAAGCTTGCGCTTCACGGCGATGAAGACCTTGACCATCTTCATCACACCCGGCGGCAGGTCATCGCCCCGGCGGACCTTCTCGACCTTGTCTTCGAACCGGGCCTCAAGCATGCGCTTCTGCGCCTCGAACTGCTCGTTGAGGGCCTCCACGATCTGAGCGTCGGCTTCTTCGGCAAGCGCGAGTTGCCACCACTGGCCACGGCTCAGCATGCTGAGGAGGTCCTCGGTGATCTCGGAGTTCGGGCGCACGCCTTTTGGCCCCTTCACGGCAACCTTGCCCATGATCAGCGACCGCAGACGGGCGTAGATGTTGCGCTCGAGGATCGCGAGCTCGTCATCCCGGTCGCGGGACAGGCGCTCGACCTCTTCACGCTCGATCTGCAGCGCTCGCTCGTCCTTCTCCACCCCGTGGCGGTTGAAAACGCGCACTTCGACGACCGTGCCGAAATCGCCCGGCGGCAGACGCAGCGATGTGTCCCGCACGTCCGAGGCCTTTTCGCCAAAGATCGCGCGGAGGAGCTTTTCTTCCGGCGTCATCGGGCTCTCGCCCTTGGGCGTGATCTTACCCACAAGGATATCGCCCGGACCCACTTCGGCGCCGATATAGACGATGCCCGCTTCATCGAGGTTGCGCAGGGCTTCCTCGCCGACATTCGGGATGTCCCGGGTGATCTCTTCCGGCCCGAGCTTGGTGTCCCGCGCGGCGACTTCGAACTCCTCGATATGGATCGAGGTGAACACGTCATCCTTGGCGATCCGCTCGGAGATCAGGATCGAGTCTTCGTAGTTGTAGCCGTTCCACGGCATGAACGCGACGACCACGTTCTTGCCAAGCGCCAGCTCGCCCAGATCAGTCGACGGACCGTCGGCGATCACCTCGCCCTTGGTCACCAGATCGCCCACCTTCACCAGCGGGCGCTGGTTGATGCAGGTGTTCTGGTTAGAGCGCTGGAACTTGCGCAAGCGGTAGATGTCGACGCCTGGGTCACCCGGAGCGAGATCCGCAGTCGCCCGCACAACGATCCGCTGCGCATCGACCTGGTCGATGATGCCAGCACGCTTCGCCTGGATGGCAGCACCGGAGTCGATCGCAACCTTGCCCTCGATGCCCGTGCCAACCAGCGGCGCTTCCGCCTTGATCAACGGCACAGCCTGACGCTGCATGTTCGAGCCCATCAGCGCGCGGTTCGCGTCGTCGTTCTCGAGGAACGGGATGAGCGAGGCCGCGACGGACACCAGCTGCTTCGGCGACACGTCGATCAGATCGACGTTCTCATTCGGCGCCAGCAGGTACTCGCCCGACTGACGCGTCGAAACCAGATCGTTCACGAAACGCATCTCGCCGTCGAGCTTGGCGTTCGCCTGGGCCACGGTGTGCCGCATCTCTTCGGTGGCGGACATATAGTGGACCTCGTCGGTCACCTGCCCCTCTTTCACCACGCGGTAGGGCGTTTCGATAAAGCCGTACTTATTCACGCGCGCGAAGGTCGCGAGCGAGTTGATCAGGCCGATATTCGGGCCTTCCGGCGTCTCAATGGGGCACATCCGGCCATAGTGAGTCGGGTGCACGTCGCGCACCTCGAAGCCCGCACGCTCACGCGTAAGGCCGCCCGGCCCAAGCGCCGAGAGACGCCGCTTATGCGTGACCTCCGACAGCGGGTTCGTCTGGTCCATAAACTGCGACAGCTGCGAGGAACCGAAGAACTCGCGCACAGCGGCCGCAGCGGGCTTGGCGTTGATCAGATCCTGCGGCATCACCGTGTCGATCTCGACCGACGACATCCGCTCCTTGATCGCACGCTCCATCCGCAGCAGGCCCACGCGATACTGGTTCTCCATGAGCTCGCCGACCGAACGCACCCGGCGATTGCCAAGGTGGTCGATATCGTCGATGTCGCCTTGACCGTCGCGAAGCTCAACCAAAGCCTTGACGCACGACACAATGTCTTCCGGACGCAAGGTGCGCTGCGTGTCCGGAGCATCGAGCGCCAGGCGCATGTTCATCTTCACCCGGCCGACGGCGGACAGGTCGTAGCGCTCGCCGTCAAAGAACAGCGAGTCAAAGAGCGTCGACGCTGCCTCCACGGTCGGGGGCTCGCCCGGGCGCATAACCCGGTAGATGTCGAGGAGTGCCGTGTCGCGGTTGAGGTTCTTGTCAGCCGCCATCGTGTTACGGATGTACGGGCCGACATTGACGTTATCGATGTCGAGCACCGGAATATCCACAATGCCGGCGTCGAGCAGTTCCTTGAGCGTGCCGCCGGTAACTTCGCCGTCCTTGTTGGTGTCCCAGGTCAGCTCGTCGCCAGCCTCGACATAGATCGCGCCGGTTTCCTCGTTGATGATGTCCTTGGCCGCAAAGCGACCAATGATGTGATCAAACGGAACCAGAAGCTCGGTGACCTCGCCCTCATCGATCAGCTTCTTCACCGCGCGCGGCGTGACCTTCTTGCCCGCCTCGGCGATCACTTCGCCAGACTTGGCGTCCACAAGGTCATAGGTCGGGCGCGTGCCCCGCACGCGTTCCGGGAAGAACTTCGTCACCCACCCCTTGTTGCCGTCTTTGCGGAACTGAACCGTGTCGTAGTAGGCGTCCATGATACCTTCCTGATCCATGCCAAGGGCATAGAGCAGGGTCGTCACCGGAAGCTTCCGGCGACGGTCGATCCGGGCAAACACGATATCCTTGGCGTCGAACTCGAAGTCGAGCCAGGAGCCGCGATAGGGGATGATCCGGCAGGCGAATAGGAGCTTGCCCGAGCTGTGAGTCTTGCCCTTGTCGTGGTCGAAGAACACGCCCGGCGAGCGGTGCATCTGGCTGACAATCACGCGCTCGGTGCCGTTCACGATGAACGTCCCGTTCGGCGTCATCAGAGGCATATCGCCCATGAAGACGTCTTGCTCCTTGATATCCTTGACGGATTTCGCGCCGGTATCTTCATCCACATCGAAGACGATCAGACGCAAGGTGACCTTCAGCGGCGCTGCATAGGTCATGTCGCGCTGCTGGCACTCTTCGACGTCGTACTTCGGGCTCTCAAGCTCATACTTCACAAATTCGAGCACTGAGGTTTCGTTGAAATCTTTGATCGGAAACACAGACTGAAACACGCCCATGATCCCTTCGCCCGGCGTGGGCTCGGGCTGATCGCCTGACTTGAGGAAGAGATCGTACGAGCTTTTTTGCACCTCGATGAGGTTCGGCATCTCCAGAACTTCGCGGATCTTGCCGTAGTATTTGCGGAGTCGCTTCTGGCCGAGGACGGTCTGAGCCATGTAGGTCGTCACCTTTCGTTTGCCGCTGACACTCGCGCACCCCGGGGCCGGGTGGCGGGTCGCTCACGAAACAGGGGGTCCGGTTCCATTCTTGCAGCCGTCCCACCGGCCGCGCCCGAATCCTGACCACGCCTGAGAAAAGGCTCTAAAGAGCGCACACGCAAAAGGCGAGTAGGCACAGAGCCCTTTCCAAGACAGATCAAGCCGAGCGCACTTACATAGGCGCGCCCGGCTGCTTTGTTAGTCCCTTCGCAACTTTTTTCTGCAGGCGCATAGCCGAGCAGAGAGGCGAAGGCGTCGGGGCCGCTCGACCCCCACGAATTACTTGAGCTCGACTTCGGCGCCTGCCTCTTCGAGCTTCTTCTTGATCTCTTCGGCCTCTTCCTTGGAGACCTGCTCCTTGACCGCCTTGCCGCCGGCCTCGACCAGCTCCTTGGCTTCTTTCAGACCAAGGCCAGTGATCCCGCGGACCTCTTTGATGACGTTGATCTTCTTGTCGCCGTGGGCCTTAAGGATGACGTCAAACTCCGTCTTCTCCTCGGCCGGAGCAGCGTCGTCGCCACCGGCTGCAGCGCCCGGCGCAGCAGCCATCATGACACCGCCGCCCGCGGCAGCTTCGATGCCATACTTGTCCTTCAGAAGGTCCTTCAGCTGCTGGGCTTCCAGCAGGGTGAGGCCAACGATGTCTTCAGCCAGTTTTTCGATATCAGCCATGTTTCCGTTTCCGTAGTCTTGATGTCCGTGCCGCCGATGGTGTTCCGTCCCACCGGCCCCGTGATTGCTGTGTGTCTCGCCTTACGCGGCCTGCTTGTCCTCGACCGCCTGGATAAGCCCGACGACGGTGCCGCCCGGACCAGCCAGCGCCCCGGCGATGCCGGATCCTGGACCCGCCAGCGCACCGGCCAGGCCCGAAGCGGGGCCAGCAAGCATGCCGACGATGGACGCGATGACCTCTTCGCGAGACGGCATCTTGGATACTGCCGTGACGCCGTCGCGATCGATGACTTGCGGGCCGAGCATGCCCCCGACGATTTCGAGCTTGTCGTTGCTCTTGGCGAAATCTTCCACGGCCTTTGCGGCCGCAACGGGATCCTCGGCATAAGCCATAACGGTCATGCCCGTCAGAAGATCGCCCAGGCCTTCGGCTGGGTGACCCTTCAGGGCGATCTTGGCGAGCCGGTTCTTGGCGACGCGCACAGCCCCACCGACCTCTCGGAGGGCGTGGCGGAACGCAGTCATCTCAGCAACCGTGAGGCCTTCGTAGTGCGCAACCACGACGACACCAGAGCTTTCGAAGATCTGGCCGAGTTCCTCGACCACCTTTTCTTTCTGGGCTCTATCCACAGTTCTCTCCAAGTCGTGGAGGGCGTTGACCCTCCGGCTCAAGCTGCCGGGCCCCATCAGGGATAAGGCCCGACGATCGGGTCCTTACGGGTCGGTCACAGCCGCAGAGAACCTTGCGGCCCCCGGAAACGGTTGTCTCTTCCCGTCTCAGGCAGGAATTACAGGAACGACCAGCGCACCAACCCACCGTCTCGGACGAACGCCGCCTCACGAATCACTCGAAGACGACGGAAGCGGTCAGATAAACCGGCTGCCCCCAAAAGGGAAGATCAAACACCCGTTGTCGGCACGTTCATTGGACCATCGCACTGCAACGGGCGCGCGGCTTTCGCTCACGTTTGGGTGTGCGGCTCTGAAAGCTTGGTCTGCGCGCCTCCACTCAGCTGCCGGCGTGCGACTTTGGACGACCGAAGAACCCGATGGAATCGTATTTTCGGGACGGCCGAGCGGCGACCGTGCTCAGGAGCATCGCAAGGGACGCTGGAACATGCCTGCGGGGGCACGGCGCCGCCAGCCCTCGCCGCCGGTACATGTCGTGAATACCGTTCTCGACATCGGTCCAATCCCACGAGTAGTGCCGTGTGTATCCCTCAAAGCGCCACCGCGTGATCTCGATGCCCGCTGCGTCAGCGAGGGCTATCAGGCTCTTTTCGGAGAAGAAGTAGAGATGCCGCGGCACATCGAGTTGCTCCGAGATCGCGGCGTAGCGCTGGAAGTAGGTCGAACCGGCATTCGGCACCTCGCAATAGAATGCGCCGCTCGGTTTTGTCATCGAAATTGCGTTCTTGAGGGCGGCCAGAGGATCGAGGCAATGCTCGAGCACATGCGTCATGCAGACGAAGTCGAAGTGATCGGAGGCCAACTCGGCGGGGAGGTTCTCGGCCGAGCCGTCGTAGGCCTCGATCCCGTCCTTGGCTGCGTGACCGCGCGCTTGGGCGTCGGGTTCAACTCCGACGAGGCGACGTCTGCCATTGCGAAACTTCTTCAGCAGAAACCCGCTGCCACATCCGATGTCTAGCACACTCGCGTCGTCGGGTAGCAGATCCGCCAGTTCCTCGTGAAGCACACGCGGAGCGGCATCGAATTGCCATGCGAGACGCCGAACGATCTTCTCGCCAAGAGTTCCCTGGCGGTCGGAACGCTTCCGATCACCATGGGTGTAGTAGTTCGGCAAAACGTAGTGGGCCGGGATCTCGTCAGGCCGCGGAAGAGTTGCCAGAAACCCCATCTGGCATTCGTCGCACCAAAGCACGTCGCCGTAGTCCGTGGGGCGATCTGCTTTCGCATCGAACGGAATCGAGAACCACGGCTTGCTGTTGAGGTTCTGACACAGTTGCGTCACGCGCTGCCCCTCCTTAGCGGTCCCGATGGTCGCTGCAACTGGGGCGGCGTCACACGGATGGCGCGCGCGGATGGTCGGTGCGGAGCGCGTGAGTGCACCCCGCACCGCAAACCGTCTTTATTCCGCAGCGGCAGCCGCGTCCGCACTGTTCGCCGACGCAACATCGATCGAAACGCCGGGGCCCATTGTCGAGCTGAGGGACACTTTCTGCATATAGGTCCCCTTTGCACCCGACGGCTTGGCCCGTGCCACGGCATCGACAAAGGCACGGATGTTCGCGACCAGCTTCCCTTCGTCGAAGCTCGCCTTGCCGATGCCGGCATGGATCACCCCTGCCTTCTCGACCTTGAACTGAACCTCGCCACCCTTGGCGCTTTCTACCGCGGCCTTCACGTCGGGCGTCACGGTGCCGACCTTGGGGTTGGGCATAAGGTTACGCGGGCCGAGAATCTTCCCGAGGCGCCCGACGATCGGCATCATATCGGGCGTAGCGATGCACCGATCGAAGTCGATCTTCCCGCCCTGGATGCTCTCCATCAGGTCCTCGGCGCCGACGATATCGGCACCTGCCGCTTTCGCCTCATCCGCTTTGTCGCCGCGCGCGAATACCGCCACGCGGATCTCCTTTCCGGTGCCACCAGGTAGAGTGACCTTGCCGCGAACCATCTGGTCGGCATGGCGCGGGTCGACACCGAGGTTGACTGCGATCTCAACGGTCTCGTCGAACTTCGCCGAGGCGTTGGCCTTCACCAGAGCTACGGCCTCCTCGACCGTGATGTTCTCCTTACCGGCGACAGCTTCACGGGCGGCGCGGGTGCGTTTTCCAAGCTTGGCCATGACTTACCCCTTCACCTCGATGCCCATCGACCGCGCAGAGCCGAGAATAATCTTCATCGCCTGATCGACGTCATTGGCCGACAGGTCTTTCATTTTGGCTTCGGCAATCTCTCGGACCTGGGCAACCGTGACCGAGCCCTTGGTCTCTTTGCCCGGGTTGTTTGCCCCGGACTTCAGCTTGGCGGCCTTTTTCAGGAAGTACGACGCCGGGGGCGTCTTGATGTCCATCGTGAAGGACTTGTCCTGATAATAGGTGATCACCGTCGGGCAGGGTGCGCCGGGATCCATCTCCTGGGTCTTGGCGTTAAACGCCTTGCAGAATTCCATGATGTTGATGCCGCGCTGACCGAGCGCCGGGCCGACCGGCGGCGACGGGTTTGCCTGACCGGCGGGCACTTGCAGTTTCATCGTGCCTGCGAGTTTCTTGGCCATCTGGCCTCTCCTTTTTCAACGCCCGCCCGGACGCGACCGGGTGGCTTGCGGTTGACGTGGTCCGGTCCGGACGGCGCGCCGCCCTCGCCTCCCACGAAGGTGCCGCTGCTTGAGCGACAGGCGGCGCGCATACACTATGGGGCGGAGCTCAGCAAGATGGGATGCTCACGCGGCACGCACAAGAGTTCAGCGGTCGTGCAGGCCTTTTCCTGCAAGGATACGGGGGGCCCACTTCTCGACCCGCGCACGGCGTGTCTCGGCTTTCTTCGCTCCGCCGATCTGAAGCGCATACCCACGCTGGCGCCCGGGCGTCAGAGCCTCGAACGCTGCCGCAAGCTCAGGCTGAGCTGCCAGGGCCTCGGCCAGCTCGTCAGGCAGGTCTATATCATCTGCCCGCATCTCGACCGTCAGGCCGCGACGTTCGTTGTCCACCGCCTGGCGAATACACGAACGGATCGCCGCATCAGACGTCGCGACCTGCTCGAGACTCGTGAATTTCGCGTAGCGGGCCGACCGGGAGTTGGGCCCCGGAGCGGTCAACAACCCATGCCCCTCGCCGATAAGAATGCCCTTGAAGAAGGAGAGCGCCGCGGCGTCGGAAAGGCCGGACAGGATCGCCACGTTCGCGCCGTGCGCAGTGTAACACGGCGCACGCCACTTGAGCGCCTCGTCCAGCCCTTCATCAAGTAGAATGGCACGCAAGGCGGAGAGTTCCGCGCGCCAAGGGCGGTCGATCGCCAGCCAACGTTCGATCCGCGGATCCGGTTGCCCGATGCGACGACCGTCCGAGCCCACCGCGAATCACGTCGCCTTAGCGACCTGCGTGAATTCCAGTTCGACCGGCGTGGCGCGGCCGAAGATGGACACGGTCACCTTCAGGCGTTGCGCCTCGTCGTCGACCTCTTCAACCATACCGGAAAAGCCCTCGAACGGCCCGTCGGTGACGTTGACGTTTTCGCCGACCTCGAAGGTGATGAGCGAGCGCGGCGCCTCGGCGCCCTCTTCCACACGGTTGAGGATCTGATTGACCTCCTCGTCGCGCATCGGCATCGGCTTGCCCTGCGGACCCAGGAAACCGGTGACGCGGTTGATCGAGTTGATCAGGTGATATCCTTGGTCGGTCATCTCCATATGGACGAGCACATAGCCCGGCATAAAGCGCCGCTCGGCAGTGACCTTCTTGCCGCGGCGCACTTCGATGACCTCTTCGGTCGGCACCAGAACCTCGTCAATCTCATCCTCGAGCCCGGCCTGTGCGACGTCATGCCGGATCTGCTCGGCGATTTTCTTCTCGAAGTTCGACAGCACGCTGACCGAATACCATCTCTTCGCCATTTGGGTTCCCGCTCCCGTCTTGCCGGGCCCGCGCCATGCGCGCGCCTCTTGTCGCTTGGCTCCAAACACAAAAGCGGCGTGCGTCCCGAATCGAACCACGCCACGCTGTTTTGAAGTTTGCCGGGAATACTCCGCGCCCTGCGCCAGTTCAAGCGCCAAACAAAAAGGGCGCCACGTCCGATGGAGCGCGACGCCCTGTGCTCAGGCCGTTTCGACTGGGCTCAACTGGGCTCAGTTGAGTGGAGCCGACGACTCCCACTTGGGGATCGGGTTGGTCGATGCGGGGGTCGGCTCGATGTCGACCCAGTTGTTCTGGGCAAGATCAATGTTGCCCGGGATGTCCTCTTCCCAGAAGCCCACGACCACATCGGTGATGTTCAGGTAGAGCTTGTCGTCCACGATGCGCCACAGGTTGGGGTTGCCCGGCACCTTGCCGCCCTTCGACACGCCGTAGGCGCAGTGCCCATCATACTGCGGCGCGTACTGCGCGGGGTTGGCGAGGAACAACTCGCGGTTCTCCTCGGTCGAGAACGCCCACGTCGATCCATTATACTCGGCCGTGATATCAGCGCGGCCCGGCACGCCTTCGGGCTGGGCTTCGCCAACTGCAGCCTGCTCCAGGCCCCAATAGGCGACAACGTCGTAGCCAGATACAGCAAAGCCGGTGTTGTCGATGAACTGGTCACCGGCAAATGCCGAGGTGGACATCAGGGCCGCAGCGATGGCGGAAAAGGCAAACGTGCGCATGGAGGTGCTCCTTCGTTGCATGCGTGTCGCCGCCTCCTTGGCAGCGACAGAGCGCCGCGCGCCAGTAACACGAGCGTGCATCACGGGGTGGTGTTCACCTGCGAGCCAACCGCGACATGGAAGTCAGGAGCCAAAGTACCCCAGAACCTGGGTGAGGCCCGTTCGGATCAGCCAGTCGACCAAGAAAAAGAACAGGCACATGAGCGTCGTCATGATCATGACCATGAGCGTGGTCAGTCCAACCTCGCGCCGCGTCGGCCAAACGACCTTCGATACTTCGGCGCGGACCTGCTGGATGAACTGGATCGGATTGGCCATGATGTCCTCTCTTCGGGATGGGCCGCAGATACGGAAGGCGCGTGCCGAATTCAAGCGTGGCCTTGGGCGAAGCACAGCTTGGATACTTGCCAGGCCGCGTTGCCACGACCCTGGTTTCGTTGTGGAAGGCGCCAATGCCGAGATCTTTCACCGCGCCACCCGCTCCGCTTGCGCTTCCAAAGCGGCGACGTCGCCGCCGCAGATGGCCGCTTCATTCGCAAGGATTGCTTCGATCGGCCAGTCACACCATGCGATGGCCAGCAGACGCACTACGCTCGCCTCATCGAACCGACGCCGCACCACACGCCCAGGGTTACCGACAACGACGGCGTAGTCTGGGACAACACCCGATACGACTGCGCCGGCTCCAACGATCGCCCCTGAGCCGATGCGGGCCCCCGGAAGCACAACCGCCCCTTCGCCCAGCCACACGTCGTGGCCCACATGCGTGTCCGGTCCCGCCCCCGGCATCGACGGCCGCCCCTCTGCAGGTCCGCCCCCGAAAATCGCGAATGGGAAGGTTGAGATACCGTCATGGCGGTGATTGGCGGAAGCGGTGATGAACCGGACCCCGTGCGCGATCTGACAAAACCGACCGATGACCAGACGCTCGGGTGCGAAGTCATACAGATAGGGAGCGAGCCGTCCCGCCCAGTCATCCGGTGGATCGCGGTCGAATGCGTAAGTGTAGTCGCCTACCTCGATGCGCGGATTGCTGACTGCGGACTTCAGGTAGACAGCCCCGCAATAAACCGCGCCCCCCGGCAATGTCAAAGGATGGAGTGTATCGGGAGAAGGATAGGAGCGCGCTGCGCGAGCATTTTCTGGACGGTCGGGCATGGATGGACCTCACGAGTCTGATGCGTCTTGGAAACGGGTCAGATCGGAGAGTGGTCCATTGCCCCCAGGCCTCGGCATGCTTGCATTCTGCAGTCGATTGGCAGGGGCAGAGGGACTCGAACCCACGACCCTCGGTTTTGGAGACCGATGCTCTACCAACTGAGCTATACCCCTAGGCCGTCTGTGGGCGTATGACAGCGTCCCGTCGAAATCAAGCGCGATCCGTGTAGCTGGGCGTGGTTCTGGTGCCCCTGTCGCGCTAGGGATCTCCCTATGAGCGGCGCAGAACCATCCGACTTCACCAGTTCTCCTTGGTCCGACCTTGCTGACGCGGCGCTGGAAGCCGCCCAAACCGTTCCCACGATGCTGACTCCGAGGGAACAGAAGCTCTACTTCTGGCTGACCTCAGTCTGGGCCAAGGGAGCGGGAGCGACCGTCGATCTTGGCTCGTTTGCCGGGGGCTCTACCGCGCGACTTGCCGAGGGACACCGTGCGGCCGGGCGCGCAACCGTGACCCACGCGTTCGACCGCTTCACCGCGGACGAAGACGTCAAGGCGCGCGTTCTCTACAAGAGCGGGATCGCACCGTTTGAAGGTTCCGACATTTTTCCCCTCGCGCAAGACCTGCTCGCGCCTTGGGGGCGCAGTATCGTGTTCCATCGCGGTGAGATTGAACACATGAACTGGAACAGTGGACCCATCGAGATCCTCGTGATGGATGCATCCAAAGCCGCAAAAACGGCAGACAAGATGGCGGAAACCTTCTTTCCTCATCTAATCCCTGGCCGCAGCGTTGTGGTTCAGCAGGACTACCTCCACTGGTCGCAACCCTGGGTCCCCGCCCAAATGGAACGACTTGCCGACCACTTCCGTCCCTGCGCCCACGAACGACGCGATACGGTCGTCTTCCTATGCACCAGCGCACCAACTGCAGAACAGGTCCGCGCGGCCGCAACCTCCGATCTCAACGACTCTGCCCTCGATGAGTGTCTTTCCTCTGCTATAGTACGACTGACTCCTTGGGACATTGCCCCGCAGCTAGAGGACATGCGCGCCGCTCTCGCTGCGAACCCGGGGAAGCGCCGCGCGTTCGAGTTCACTCGACCCTGACGGCACGCGCGTGACAGTCGTCTCACCCAAGATCGTGTTTCAATGAACCACCGTCCTGTGAGCCGACCTTCGACGACGCTCGCGGCAAGTTTGCTTCCCCAAGGGCATGCCAAGGCCCTACCCTATGGAAATCTTTGATCCCCACCGCCGAGGACACCATGACCGATCGTCTGATCACCCGCCGCCACTTTGTCGCCACTTCGGGCGTCACAGCAGCCACGCTCGCCGCCGTGACGTCGACGCGGGCCGCGACCGGTGTTGGCGACGAATTCACCTACGAAATCAACCGAACCGACGAGGAATGGCGCGCCATGCTCTCGGACGCGGAGCACAAGATCCTGAGAGAGGGCGACACCGAGCTTCCCCGCACCTCCGACCTCTGGAACGAAGAGAGGGAGGGCACCTACCGCTGCAAGGGTTGTGGTCTGCTCACCTATACCTCCAACTGGAAGGTTCCGCTTGACAAGGGCTGGGTGTTCTTCGCTCACGCCGAGCCAAACTCGGTTCTCATGGATATCGACGGGCCTCAGCAGGCCTATGGCATGAACCCGAACGGTATCGCCAATCTGATCGAGGTGCATTGCCGCCGGTGCGGCAGCCATCTTGGCCACATTCTCAAGGTCGACGGACTGGTCGTGCACTGCATCAATGGCCAAGCGCTGACCTTCGAACCCGCCGAGGCCTGAGCGGGGCGCGCGCCAGACTCGGACCCCGAATTACGACCAGGGCCCAGCAAGCACGGGGCCTTGGTCCGCATCTTTGCGATCCCTGATTCCGCGATCACCTTGAAATCATGAAACAAACACTGAGGTCAGTGTGATGCGCATGAGTGTCACTCTTTGAAACATTCGCGCCGCGCGAAACGCCACTGTAACAATTCTGGCGCATCGACACGGACGCTAGCAGCCAGAAATCCCTTTGTTTATCGGGCTTTCGGCTGAACCTCGACACGGACAAGACCGATTCGCCGAGTAAGCAGGCGCAAAAGTCATAAATCTGTGATTGTTCAAATCTTTGTTGCACTATGTAAGGCTACGTTGACCCTTACTCGGGGTCGGCGAAATGTCTGCGTGTCGTCAGGCCCGAGTCAGGCGACAGACCCGACCAGGCACTGTTTTTTGGAAAGGAACCAGAAATGAAACTCACCACGATCGCCGCGTCTGCCGCAATCGTCGTCGCTGGCGCCACGGCCGGCTTCGCCGCCAGCCATGCGCCGGCGTCGACCGACTGCGACAGCATGCTGACCCAGTCGATCGGCCTTTCGCTGAACGCTGAAGGTTTTGATACGACCAACATCTGCTCGCTCTCGCTCGGTGAGCTGGTGACGATCAAGGGCATCCTCGACAGCGACGGCATGAACGCCAGCTCGCGCCAGACGATCGAGAACCTTCTCAGCGGCTCGTAAGCTGCTTCTGCGGGGGCCGCCAATCGCGGCTCCCGCGTTCCGATGCGCCACTGTCCTAGGGGACGGAAAAAGTGAGAGATGCCCAGAGGCTCTCCCACACGGCTTCGGCGGCCTCGGCATCAACTTCAAGCAACACAACCGAGTCAGCCAGGTACGTATATCCGGCCTCAACCGGCAGGATCGCCCTTCCGGCATCGTCGGTGGTGTGAAACGTCGCCGTCACGGTGCCGTCGGGCGCCTGAGCGAAGAGCTCGATTTGCGCCCCAACGCGCGGTGCCCCTTCGAACATCACGAGAACCGGCAACCCCTGCCCCAGATCGTCGGCATACGGGTTTGCAAGCGCGACGATCTCTGTCCTAAGGCCCTGAGCGGCATCCGTGCCGGCACCATCCCCAACCGCCACAAGCGTCTTGGCAAAACGCCGGTAGCGTTCCCGAAACCCGCTCTCCGGAAGGCCGCGCGCGCGGTGCCGTGCGGGCGCATCGGCGTATCCCTTATGCTCGACAAAGCTGACAAAGCGGTCCCACTCTGTGTAGACAACGCTTCGGTCGGTTGTCTCGTGCACGACCACGACGAGCCCCGACTCCGGCGCTTCCGCGACAAGCGCAGGATCGTCTCCCAACCGACCGTCGACCGGCTTCGATAGCCCAGCGCTCACCATATCGAACCGGACAAAGGCGTTCGGACTGTACACATACGATGGGCCGCGGAAGTCCTCCCCAACCCGTAGTCGCACTGCGATCTCCCCGCCAGGAGCAACACGGTAACTCTCGGGCGAAAGCCAGAATTCGTGCGCGACTGCGATTGATGCGCTAGACCAGCACGAAACGGCAAGAAGTAGAGGTCGGAGCATCGTGAAACACACCTCCATCGCAACCATGTTTCTGGGCAAGCTGACCCTTCTGCTCGCGCTGTCAATGCCGGCGGCAGGTCATGAGGTGCGCCCCGCCGTCGCCGATGTCGAGCTCTTCCCAGTCCGCATGGAAGTTGAACTGCGCCTTACGATCGAGCCAATCCTCGCTGGCATCGATCTGGCGACCCTGACCGACACCAACGACTCGCCGCTCTCCGGGCTCGCCGACCGCTACCGCGCCATGCCACCGGACGACCTCGTCGCCTTGTGGCAAGACCGGTGGCCGGACCTGCGTGACGCCTTCGAAGTGCGTGTCGGCGATGCCGTTGTCGGCCTAACGCTACAGGACATCCGCGTTCCGCCCGCAGGCGATGTTGAATTGCCGCGTGACACCACGCTCCGCCTCGTCGCCACCTTGCCCCCTGGCAATGCGCCCGTTGCCTTCGGCTGGGAGGCGTCTTGGGGCCCCCTGATCGTGCGCCAGGTGGGCGGCGACGCAACGTACTCCGCCATGCTCTCGAGTGGCGAGCTGACAGCCCCGATGGAGCGACCCCGGCTACATCGGCCTATTTGGCCCCTCGTGTTGAGCGCCGTTCTGGCGGCCCTTGCGGCAGCGGCCACTGTTGCCTGGCGACAGCGTCGCAAACGCCGCCGCGCGGTCTGATCTGGTCCTAGGTGGCGACCGCCCGGTCAGCCGTCCGCTTGAACAGGCCGAGCGCAACCAGACCGGCGCCATTGAACAGAAGCTCCACTCCAAGAAGGATGCCGAGCAGAGCAACTGTGAGGCCCGGATTGGCGAGTATGTAGAATCCAAGGCCGACGGACAGGAGCCCCGATAGAAGCATCATCCAGAAGAATCCGGTTCCGCGCATCTGAAACGCGAACGCGAGACGAACGACGCCCGCAGCGAGTATGAATATCGTGACGACCAGCGCCAGCGAGATGGTGCCTTGCAGCGGGTTTACGAGAAACGAGAAGCCAAGGATTGTCATCAGCACGCCCATAGCAATCGCCAGGACCTTGCTGAAGGCGCCCTCTTCTCCGAACCCGGCAATCGCCTGGATGATCCCCGAGACGAGGAACATCGCCCCCACGAAGAGCGTGATCGAAACCGAAGCGATGACGGCATGATTTAGGGCCAAGATCCCAAACAGGATCGACAAGAGGCCCAGCAGAACCCACTTCAGCCAGTCAGACATGGTTTCGCTCCCAGCGGAGATTGCGTTCAACCTAAACGCTATACGAGATCCCGCACGTCCGTAAGGCGCCCCGTCACCGCAGCCGCGGCCGCCATCGCGGGGCTCATAAGGTGGGTGCGGCCCCCCCGTCCCTGCCGTCCTTCGAAATTGCGGTTGGACGTGGAGGCACAACGCTCTCCCGGCTTCAACTGGTCGGGATTCATGCCAAGGCACATCGAGCAGCCGGCCATGCGCCATTCGAACCCGGCCTCTTGCAACTTTTGCGCGATGCCCTCTTCCTCAGCCTGAAGGCGCACCAGCCCGGAGCCAGGCACGATCATGGCGCGAATGCCGGACTTCACCCGTCGCCCGTCCATGATGCGCGCAACCTCGCGCAGGTCTTCTATCCTGCCGTTGGTGCACGAGCCGATGAACACGGTGTCGATGGCCACATCGGCCAGTTTGGTACCTGGCTCCAACCCCATATAGTCGAGCGAACGACGCGCGGCGTCGACCTTGCCACCGGTAAAGTCCTCGGGCGCGGGCACCGCCGCGGTAATGGGCAGCGCGTCCTCAGGGCTAGTGCCCCAGGTCACGACCGGCGCGATCCTGTCGGCATCGAGGGTGACAACCTTTTCGAAGTGTGCGCCCTCATCGGTGTTCAGTGTCTGCCACCAGGCCATCGCGGCCTCCCATTGCGCCCCCTTCGGTGCGTGGGGCCGCCCCATCACATAGTCGAAGGTCTTCTCGTCGGGCGCGATCAGCCCAGCGCGTGCGCCGCCCTCGATTGCCATATTGCAAACGGTCATGCGGCCCTCCATCGAGAGCGCCTCGATCGCTTCCCCGCAATACTCGATGACGTGGCCCGTGCCCCCGGCGGTTCCAGTTTCGGCAATGATCGATAGAACGATGTCCTTGGCCGTCACGAATGGCCCGGTCGCGCCCTTCACTTCGACCTTCATGTTCTTGGATTTCTTCTGGATCAGGGTCTGGGTCGCCAGCACATGCTCGACCTCGCTCGTCCCGATCCCGTGCGCCAAAGCACCAAATGCGCCGTGCGTTGCGGTATGGCTGTCGCCGCAAACAATGGTCATTCCCGGCTGGGTCCACCCTTGCTCCGGCCCGATGATGTGCACGATCCCCTGGCGCACATCGTCGACATCGTACATCTCAATGCCAAAGTCCTTGGCATTCTGGCGCAGCGCTTCAACCTGGATCCGGCTCTGCTCATCCTTGATGCCGCTCAGGCGATCTGGATCCGTCGGCACATTGTGATCCGGCACGGCGACCGTCTTTTCGGGTGCGCGCACCGGGCGACCAGCCATGCGCAGCCCTTCAAAGGCTTGCGGACTGGTCACCTCATGGACGAGGTGGCGGTCAATATAGAGGAGGCAAGTGCCGTCCTCCGCTTCATGGACGACGTGCGCGTCCCAGATTTTGTCGTAGAGCGTCTTGGCGGTCATCGGAACCTCCGTGGTCGGTGTCGTGTGTGGGTCGTCGGGGGGCGGGCCAGCTCAGGCGAGCGGCGGTGTCCCGAACAACAGACCGTGGAACCGCCAAGGCAGGCGGGCATGGTCTTCGACATCCAGAATACCGGCAGGTGACATGGCAGTGCCCTAGCTCAAGGCGCCGCATCTCACAAGCCGCCTGCGCCATGAGCACATTCCCAGCACAATGGTTGGCGCTCGATTCTTCGAACGGAAAAATGTGCCGAACGGTGGAACCGCTGCACCCAAGCCCGCGTTGTCTGGGTGTCAATGAAAGGCCAGGCCATGCGACGTGCCTATCCGATCCTTCACATTCTTCTAATCGCGGCGATGCTATGCGCGGCGATCGCCCTTTCCAGCGACTTGGGCAGCGCAAGCGTGCACCCTCTGCGCTGAATCAGGCACGCCTCGGCCTCGGCGCGGCCGATCTGCCGCTCCCGGTCATTGAGAAGTAACATCCGAAGTGTTACCTTTAGGTCGGCCCAGGCGCCGGGGCAGAGCGGCGCGTAGACCGGAGGACCATGACCTGTCTCACCAAGCGCAGGCCGCCACGCGAACGGCGGCACCGGATGTGTCCATGACGGCGGATGCCCTGTCGGACACAGCACTTCGGCCGACCGTGAGCGATGCGCTCCGCGACGCGATCCTCTCCTCTCTCGAAGACGACAAGGCCGAGGACGTCCTCGCTATCCCCCTAGCGGGCCGCTCGGAGATGGCCGATCACATGGTGATTGCCTCGGGCCGCTCCTCGCGTCAGGTGACCGCAATCGCGGAGAAGCTGACAGACCGGCTCAAGCAGGAACATGGCGTTCTGGCCAAGGTGGAGGGCAAGGAAACCGGCGATTGGGTGCTGATCGACGCTGGTGACGTCATCGTCCACGTCTTCCGCCCCGAAGTGCGTGAGTTCTACCAGTTGGAGAAGATGTGGCTGCCGGCTGGACAGACCAAGGCCACCGGACCCGCCCACCAAAGCTGACATGAACCTCACAATCGTCGCAGTTGGCCGGGCCCGTTCGGGGCCCGAGGTCCAGCTTGTGTCGGACTATATGTCCCGAACGGCGCGCACGGGCCGATCTCTCGGAATCGCCGATGCAGCGGTCAAAGAGGTGGAGGACAAGCGCGGTGCCGGCCCCTCCGGCGAGGCAGACCTGCTGCGGCGCGCCTTACCCAAAGACTGCGCACTGGTCTGCCTCGATGAACGGGGCAAGCAGGTCTCGTCGCCCGACCTCGCAACGATGCTCGCCAGTTGGCGCGACGCGGGCCAACGCGACGTCGCATTCGTCATAGGTGGGGCCGACGGTCTCGATCCAGACCTTCGTGCCGAGGCAGACATCGTCTTGTCCTTTGGGCAGATGGTCTGGCCGCACATGCTCGCCCGCGTCATGCTTGCGGAGCAACTCTATCGCGCCGTGTCGATCCTCGCCGGGACGCCCTACCACAGGGCGTGACGATGCGGTCGCACTGGGTGGGCGGCATAGGACGACGCTACGCTGTCCTGCCAAGGGCAGCCACAAGTCTCTGTCGCGCTTCGGGAATGGAACGGTCACCGAGTGAAGGGGCAAGGCGGTTGTCCAGAAACCAACCCGTCGTGGCAAGCCCTTCGATTACTTCGGTCCGGTTCTCCGTCGCCTCTCCGCGCAACGCGCCGGGCAACGGCAAGAGACGATCGGCCCAATCTCCAGCCCCCGCGACGCTCACGGCACGCCCAGAGCGGGGAGAAACGAAAACCAACCCCTCAGTGACCCCCGTGACGGCACACGCGTCGAGATCCAGACCAAAGCCCATGGCCGACAAGAGGGCCGCCTCCCACCGGAGATAGGCGAAGGGCCAGAGCGGGCTCTCGCCTATGAGGTCGAGCATTGTGACGGTCTGGTCATAGAACGCGGGGTAGGCCTGCCGCTCGGCAAGCGCAAAGCTCGACAATGCGCAGACTGAAGCAAGGCCCGCCAGTTCTGTCCGGTGGGCCATCGCGGCGCCAGCGCGCGACCGCACGGGCTCGACGGTGAAATTGCCCAGGTGCTCTTCCAATCGGGCTCGCCATGCCACGCTGACTTGGCTGCCGGGTTGCAGCACGCCTGCCAGCTTGCGACTGCCGCCGCCACGCACGACCCCGGCATGACGACCATGGGCGGCCGTGAACACCTCGGCGATGGCGCCACTCTCCCCGTGTCGGCGAACCGCGAGCACGATGCCCTCGTCACGCCACTCCATGACAGACCCCTAGGAACCCAGACCGCTGTCCCGCCGGACCGAGCGCAGAAACCGTGTCAATCGCGACGGGCAGGAAGCTCGCTCGTTGCCCCGTCAAACGCACTTCCTCTTCGCCCGCGTCACTCAAGGCCCGGGGCGTCGAGCATATGCCGACCCACACGGTCCTCGACCTCGATGACCCATAGGTCAGGGTCGAAGCCTCGGGCTCGTGCCACGGCTGCGTCGACCTCGGCCTCCTCACCATCTGCAAGCACATCCCAGTGGCGCCCGCCATCCATCGACGTGATCCGCTGAAACGCAGTTGCGCGCCCATCGAGCGTGGCGAGCTTGACCAGGATCGCCCCGGCCACGGCATCGCCGCGTTTCACGATGTAGGCCGAAATCCCCTCGGCCATAAGCCTTGCACGATAGGCATCGATCCAGAGGCCTGCCGCGAGACGGCTCACGGCTCACCATCTCGGAATTCAAGGCCCATCTCAGAGTAGCGCTCGGCCTCTTCCAGCCAGTTCGGCCGAACCTTGACCTGGGTGAAGAGATGGACCTTGCGACCGAGGAAATCCTCCAGCTCCGCCCGCGCGGCTTGCCCCACGGCCTTGGCTGTCTCTCCGCCTTTGCCCAACACGATGCCCTTGTGTCCATCGCGGGCGACATAGATGACCTGGTCGATCCGGGCCGAGCCATCCGTTCGGTCCTCCCAGTTCTCGGTCTCGACGGTCAGCTGGTACGGCAGCTCCTGATGAAGTCGCAGGGTGAGCTTTTCCCGCGTTATCTCCGCAGCGATCATCCGCATGGGCAGATCGGCGATCTGGTCTTCAGGATAGAGCCATGGGCCCTTGGGCACCTCACCGGCCAGCCAGTCGCGCAGATCCTCAACCCCATGTCCCTTCTCGGCAGACACCATGAAGACCTTGGCGAAATCATGGGCCGCCGCCATCTCCTCGGCGAGTGCTAGCAGGGTCAGCGCTTCAACCCGGTCGATTTTGTTGATTGCAAGCGCCACGGGCCGTCCGCCGGTTCGCTCGCCGAGCGCCGCCAGGATCGCCTCGACGCCCGGCGTCTTTCCACGATGCGCCTCGATCAGCAGGACAACGACATCGGCGTCCGATGCCCCGCCCCAGGCCGCAGCAACCATCGCGCGGTCAAGGCGTCGCCTCGGTCGAAAAAGGCCCGGTGTGTCGACGAACACAAGCTGCGCCGCACCGGCCATCGCCACACCGCGGATGCGAGCCCGTGTCGTCTGCACCTTGTGCGTCACGATGGAGACCTTCGCCCCCACCATGCGGTTCAGAAGCGTCGACTTCCCCGCATTCGGCTCTCCGATGAGCGCGACAAACCCGCACCTGGTGTCCATGTTCCGCCCTCTGGCTTGCGCTCGCTGGGTTTACCGCACCGTACCATGCGCGGCTAGTCTGAGGGGGCGCGGCCCCTTCGACCCCGACTAGGTGTGCGACACGTCCTCGAGAAGGCAACGGGCCGCCTCTTGCTCTGCCGCGCGCTTGGCGCCGGCCGTTCCGAACGCCTCGCGCCCATCGGCGAGCCGCGCACGGATCGTGAATTCCGGTGCATGATCGGGGCCCTTACGGTGCACCTCGGTATAAACCGGCGGCGCCATGCCCCGTCCCTGTGCCCATTCCTGCAGCGCGGTCTTGGGATCGCGTGCATCCGCGTCCACACGCTCCACTCGAGCGCCCCAGAGGCGGGTGACGAGCATGCGCGCGGCACTGAACCCGGCGTCCAGATAGACGGCCGCGATCACAGCCTCCATGGCATCCGCGAGCAATGCTTCCTTGCGTCGTCCACCCGTCATCATCTCGGAGCGGCCGAGCTTCAGGACGTCGCCAAGCCCGATGTCTCGGGCCACTTCCGCACAAGTTTCCCGCCGCACCAGCGCGTTGAACCGCGGCGCAAGCTGGCCTTCAGCCGCGGACGGGTCGGCGTCCAGTAGGGCCTCGGCCATCACGAGCCCGAGCACCCGATCGCCCAGAAACTCAAGCCGCTGGTTGTCGGCACGCGCCTCTCCCCCCATCGAAGGGTGGGTGACCGCCTCGATCAGGAGGTCGGGCCGCGCAAAGGCATGGCCCAGACGATGCTGAAAGCTCCGCAACTCGGCCGACAGTTTCACTCGATCGCCTTGAAGAACCGGTCCCCGCGCCATGTCCACACGAAAAAGAGCGATGTGCCGGCAGACGAAAACATCACCCGATCCGCGCGTCCGATCAGGTTGGCTTCAGGCACAAAGCCGACGCCGCGCGCAATCTGCGCGACGCGGCTGTCGGTGGAGTTATCTCGGTTATCGCCCATGAAAAAGTAATGGCCGTCAGGCACCGTATAGACGGGCGTGTTGTCGTGCTGGCTCCGTCGGATGTTTAGGATCGCATGAGTGCGGCCGCCGGGCAGCGTCTCGATCGATCGCTGCTTTTCACAGACTGCCCCCTGCCCGACGGGCCCGTTGGAACATTGCGGCGAGAGGCGTTGCGGCCCTTGCGGCGCGAAAATCTCCTCGAAGGTTCCGGCGGGCTCGGTCTTCACCGGATCGCCGTTCAGATGCAGTATCCCCTCGACCATCTGCACCTGATCGCCGGGCAAGCCGATGAGGCGCTTGATGAAATCCTGCCCATTCACCGGGTGGCGGAAGACCACGACATCCCCGCGTTCGGGCGCGCGCGACAGGAACCTGCCCTCGAACGGACATGCGGAAAACGGACAAGAATGGCGCGAATAGCCATAGGCCATCTTGTTGACGAAAAGGAAGTCGCCGATCAAAAGCGTGTCTTTCATTGACCCGCTCGGAATCCAGAAGGGTTGGAAGAACAGGGTGCGAAACGCTCCCGCGATCAGCAGCGCGTACACCACCGTCTTGACCGTCTCGACGATCGCGTCCCGTACGTCCGACATGTCCTGCCCCGCTCGATCCTGCTCTATTCTGCCCGCGGCTACATGCGGGCGCGCCTGTAGGGAGTCAAGCAACGCCCGAGTGTGTGAAGGGCTGCGAGTGGGCCGTGCGAAGGTCCCGTGCTAGACTTGCGCAAACCGAGTTGGAGGCCCAATGCCCGCTACTTCGAACCCCGCGCTTGGCATCATTGGGGCCCTTGTTGCGACCATCGCCGCGGCCCTCCCTCTCTCCGTCGGGGCCTGCGGAACCTCCGATGCACTTTGCGCCATCGAAGGTGGCACCTACCGCGCTGCGCTGCCCGAGGCATCCGAGGGCGCTCCCTTCGTCGTCTTCCTGCACGGCTACGGCGCGTCTTCCGGCACACCAATGGGGCGAGAAACGCTCCTTGTGCCCTTCCTCGCCCGCGGCATCGCGGTTATTGCCCCAGAAGGCCTGCGCTGGAACGGGGACGGCGGCCGCGATTGGGGAGTGAACGACGGCCATGACTGGCCGCGCGACGACAAAGCCTTCATCGCCGCAGTCGCGCAGGATGCCGCTGAGCGCTTCGGCCTCGACCCGTCCCAAATGCTCATCGCGGGCTATTCCCGAGGCGGTTCGATGGCGTGGGATTTCGCCTGCGCGCGCCCCGATCTTGCCCACGCGCTCGCCGCGCAATCGGGCGCCTTCTGGGAACCGATGGCGGACACTTGCGAGGCTCCCCTGCCCGTCTTCCACAGTCACGGGATGGCGGATCGCATGGTTCCGTTCGAAGGGCGCAGCCTCACCTGGGACGGCGAAAGTTTCACCCAAGGCAACGTCATGAAGGCAATCGATGTTTGGCGTGAGGTGAACGGGTGCCGAGGACCGTCGCAGTTTGAGGACGAGGTTGAGCATTGGACCAAGAGATGGGAATGCTCCAAAGCACCGATCACGCTCTCGCTCGGGCCATGGGGCCACAACCGCCAGCCCGACTGGGCTGATCGTACAGCGGCTTGGTTCGCGTCTCTTATCGCGGCGGAGTAGGCGGTCAGGCCCCCGCATCGGAGGCCGTCGCAGGAACGCATCCGCGCAGCTCGATCACCTGCGCGCCGAACGCCTCCACTCCCGCAGCAACTGCCCGATCGACAACCACGCCGGGGTGCTCGACCACAGCATTGACAACCGGGGTGAGCCGGTCGTCAAGCGCATCGAGCCGCTCCCCCAAACTAGTCAAGCGGGCTTCAACGGCCGTCGCCCGCTCCCCCACCATTTCGGACACACCGTCACTCAGGGTCTCGGCCGTCTCATCGGTCAGCGCGGCGAGTTCGGCCCGCAGATCGCCCATGGATGCGCGCAGATCAGCCAGGTCATCGCGCATGGGCAGCAACCCAGCGGCCACCTCCACGGCGCGCTCTGCTGCCGCTTCGCCCACCCGTTCTATCGTTCCAGCAAGCCGCAGACCCAGGACAAGACAGAGTACGACCAGGATCAGCGTCGCGTTGATGAGCGCCAACGCCAGATTGCCCACGGCTCGGCCAATGCGCCGCCCCACGCCTGCCTCACTCATAGTCGGTCCTCCTGCTTGCTTTCCTCGGGCGCTTCTGCGGTCGCGCCTGCGCTCTGACGTGCCTCGATCAAGACCACCGCCTGCGCCCAAGGATGATCGTCGGTCAGCGTGACATGGATGATCGCGTCATGACCGGCAGGCGTCATCTCGGCCAAGCGCGCGGCTGCCCATCCGGTGACGTGCATGACCGGCTGTCCTGTGCGGAGGTTTGTCACCGCCATATCCTTCCAGGCGATGCCCATCCGAAGGCCCGTGCCCAGAGCCTTCGAACATGCCTCCTTGGCGGCCCACCGTTTGGCATAGGTTGCGGCCACGTCTCGGCGACGCTCGGCCTTGCGTTGCTCGATGTCGGTGAACACGCGATTTCGGAACCGGTCGCCATAGCGCTCCAGCACCCGTTCGATTCGGTCGATGTTGGCCAGATCCGTTCCGATGCCGAGGATCATGCGGGCCTCCCGATTGCTCCATATTGGTTAGTCGATGGCTGCAGAATTCAAAAGCACGCCCGCGCAGCCGGCCAAACCCACCAACGCTGCGACAGACGGCGTGATGGCCTCGCACCGGAGTTTGGGGCAATTGGTTTGCACACCACAGCATCCAGTGTGGAGCGCCACCATGAAGCCCACAACCGCAGACATACTTGACGCCCTCACCCTCGCGGCAGCCGACCTCGTCTTCCTGCCCATCGCGGTTCTGATGGGCATTGCCGAAGCCAACCGCCGCATGCGCGAGCAGCATCGCGTGCATCGTCAGGACTGAACAACGACCGAAGGGCCCGCCCTTCGCCGCCTCAGGCGGCGCCTTCGGCCCGGGCGGCCGCCATGATAGCACTCATTTTGCGGATCGCCGGGTCGAGCCCGGTGAAGATCGCCTCTCCCACCAGGAAGTGGCCGATGTTGAGCTCTACGACCTCGGGAAACGCCGCCACGGCTCCGACGGTTTCGAAAGACAGGCCGTGTCCCGCGTGCACTTCGAGCCCGAGGCCATGGGCGAAGGTCGACATCTGTCGTAGCCGCTCCAACTCGGCATCCCGCTCGTCGTACTGCCCTTCGGCATGCGCATCGCAATAGGCGCCGGTATGGAGCTCGACCACCGCCGCGCCGATCCGGTGCGCCGCCTCGATCTGGCGCTGATCGGCCGCGATAAAGATGGAAACGCGGCAGCCCGCGTCCCGCAGAGGGGCAATGAAATGGGCCAGTCGGTTTTCGTCCTGCGCGACCTCAAGTCCGCCCTCCGTCGTGCGCTCCTCGCGTCGCTCCGGCACGATACACACGGCGTGCGGCCGATGCCGCAGCGCGATGGCCAGCATCTCATCGGTGGCCGCCATCTCGAAGTTCAGCGGCACGCTCAGCTCGCTGACCAGCTTCTCGATATCCCCATCGGTAATGTGCCGGCGATCCTCTCGCAGGTGTGCCGTTATCCCGTCGGCACCCGCCGTTTCCGCGATCTTGGCGGCTCGCACGGGGTCTGGCACTGCACCGCCACGCGCGTTGCGCACCGTGGCCACATGGTCGATGTTGACGCCAAGACGCAGGCGTCCGACAAAGCTCTCGGTGGTCATCGCAAGATCCTCCTTGACCCTCCGACTACGTGCCGTCGACGCCCGCGTCCAGAGGTTCGACCTCCAGCCATACCCCACCTTCGGGGCGCAGCGTGATGATCAGCGTCGGCTGCGGAGCCTTTCCCGGTACGGCGCGGAATCGAAAACGTGCAAGCAACGTCGAAAGAATGATCACTGCTTCCTGGATCGCGAACCGGGCGCCGATGCAGATGCGCGGGCCGTCGCCAAAGGGAAGGTAGGAATAGCGGCCCACCGGCGTCCCGTTGGCAAACCGGCCGGGGTCGAAGGCGTCAGGTCGATCCCAAAGCCTGCGATGCCGATGCACGGCATAGGTCGGGACCGACACCACATCACCCGGAAGCACCTGCGCGCCCGAAAGCTCGTCGGGCTCCAAAGCCATACGCGACAGGAAAGCCGCAGGCGGGTAAAGCCGCAAGGTCTCGTCGATCACCGCCCGGATGTACGGCATCTGATCGACGTCAGCTGCCGTTGCAACTCGCGGCCCGAGCACGGCGCACGCCTCTTCGCGCGCCCGCTCCTGAACCTCCTCGTCGAACCCACACAGGTAGAGCGCCCAGGCAAGCGTGAGGGCCGTTGTTTCGTGACCGGCGATGATGAACGTCATGAGGTTGTCGCGGATGTCTCTGGCCGACAGGGCGTCCTCGTCCTTCCCCTCCGCCTGCAGAAGCAGATCAAGAAGGTCCGGTGCGCCACTCGGTGTATCCCCCCGCCGCGCGTCGACCACGCCGTCGGCTTGCTCGTGCAGCGCCGCCATCTCGGGATCGGGGCGCATGCGCGCCGGCCGCGGGACCCAGTCCGGCGCACCGATCACGTCGAGAAAGCTCATCTTTCCCGCGGCGAGGCCGTACGCCACGATCGCGCGCTCCACGACCTCGCGACCCATGCCCCCTCGTCCCGAAAAGGTAACGTCTGAGATCACCTCGAAGGTCGCGGCGATCATCTCGGCCAGCAGGTCCGCCGCGCGCCCGGCTTGGGCCGCGACCCGCGCCGACGCGCGCTCCGCAGCGGCCGACATCACCGGCCCCAGGCCGGCGACATGCTTTGGCGTGAATGCCGGCGCCGCGGCCCGCCGTTGACGGCGCCACTCTGCCCCCTCCGCCACAAGCATCGACTCGCCAATCGCCGGCCGCAGAACCGCACGGGCGATCTCGGATTTCGGGTAATCCTCAACGCGCACCTGCAAGATTCGGCGCACAGCGTCCGGCTCCGAGATCAGATGCGATCGCGTGGGCGAAAACGCCGAAACCGCCCAATCCTCGAATGCCTCCTCGGGAATGAGCTCCAAAACGTTGCGCTGAGATCGCAGGTAGGCGTCCCACAAGCCCGCTTCGCCCCTGAAATGGGCAATCTTCACCGGGATCCCCTGTGGAGCGTCATCTCTCATACTCCATGATCTAGCCAGCGGCGGTCGAACGGCAATTGCGCCGATCCGTCCCATCGGGGTAGGCAGACGCCAATCTCGAGGAGTGTCATGCCCGCACCAGCCCTTGCTCTCCCTCCCCGCTGCAGATCACCGCTTGCGTTGGCCATGCTCGCTTTGCTTACGCTCGGCGCGTGCTCGCCGCCCGATGCCGATCTCGCGGAGCGGAAGGACCCGATCGGCGAATTTCGCCTCGGCTACAACATCGTGGTGGCGGACGAGGCGCGCGAAGTCGAACCCTCCCGCACGGCCACGCCCGACGAATGGGAGCGGGCATTCCAGAATGCCATCGAAGAGCGCTTTGGTCGGTACGACGGGAGCCAGCTTTACCATGTCTCGGTTCTGGTTGACGGCTATTCCATCGCACCGACGGGCATCCCCGGTCTTGTCACCACCCAGTCGCTCGTCGTGATCGGCGTCTATATCTGGGACGATGCAGCCGGCGGTCGCATCAACGATGAGATCGAGACAATCACCGTCTGGGAACGCGTCGGCGGCAGCTCTGGCTTCCTGGGCTCCGGTGCCACTTTGTCCCGCGAGGAGCAGATCGAGAACCTCGCAAAGAACGCGGCGCGACTGATCGAAGTCTGGTTGCGCAAGAACCCAGACTGGTTCGCCGCCCGTCCCGGAGCGGCGTCGACCGTCCGGATCGAGAACAATCAGGTCGTGGGCAGCTCGGGCGAGGGTGCCGGCCCGCGTCCCATCGAAACGCGCCCCCCGGCGCGGGATTACGTCCCATCGGCGCCCTTGCCGCTGTGGAGCTATGGGCCGAAACCAGCCGAGCCTTTCGAAGCGGGACCCTGATAATGCACGAGCTCGCGTCGACGGCTCCAGCCAAGCAATCTTGACTTTGCCCTGCGTGCTGCAGGAAAGAGGGCGGCGCATCACATCGCGCCCTACCTTGACCGAAGAGTGACTGCCATGACCGTGCACCTCGAGGAGTTTGGGCTGAGCTACTTTGCCGTCCCGAAGTGCGCGTGCAGCTCGCTCAAGAATTTCTTTTTCACGCTCACGCAGGGCATGACCTTCGCGGAGGCCAAGGCTCAGGGTCGGACGCCGCCGGGGAACAAGGCCCACGTGCATCAGGTCTACCCGAGCCGGTCCTTTGCGGACTCTGCGAGCCGAAGCGACCCGGGTTGGACCCATATCGCAGTTGTCCGCGACCCCGTAAGCCGGGTCGTGTCCTGCTACGCCAACAAGATCCAGCAAAGAAACGTTCTGTCCGAGCCGGAGACCGCCGAGCGCGCCCGCGCCGAAGGGTTGTCTCTCACCCCCTCGATCTCGGAGTTCGTGGCCGACATCGACGGCTATCATGCTGTCAGCAGCAGCCTGCGCCATCATTCGATGCCGCTGAGCCACTTCCTTGGGACCGATCCTTCCTACTTCGCCAGGATTTTCGCCTTGTCGGAGCTGCCGCTATTCGTGGCAATGGTGGCCGACCATGCCGGGCGCGACGTTCCAGCGTTACCGCATGTCCAGCGCTCAGGCTCCAAGCAAGTGATGAACGACATAAGCGAGGCTGACGCTGCCGCCATCCGCGACCGCTTCGCCGAAGACATCGACCTCTATGGCGCCTGGTTTGCGCCGGCGGCTGCCTCCCCCAAATCCGCTTGAACTCCGCTTCAATTGGCCTTACCTGCCGCCGCGATGAGCAACCGGGCAGCGGGCGCAGACGCCTTTGCCCCCAGACGACGAGGCGCCGGACGCGATGGCGAAGGAAAAGTTCGAACGCAACAAGCCGCACGTGAACGTTGGCACGATCGGGCATGTCGATCATGGCAAGACGACGCTGACGGCGGCGATCACCAAGTATTTCGGTGACTTCAAGGCGTACGACCAGATTGA
>JBCBMY010000030.1:0-33468 GCA_039822045.1 Pseudomonadota bacterium
AACGACGCGTTCCCGAAGATCGTCTGAGTAAGGTCTCGTCATCCATGCTGGCCTCCTCCACCAGTATGGAGTCTGAATCACAAGCGAACCCAGATGGGAATCCCAATTCGATTCAGACAAAACCTGAAACGCTCTAGGCGCTGGCCCGGTTCGTGTCATTTCCTGCCGCTGCAATCCCGTTGTTTCGCAGCGGCGACTAGTCGGTCCGCGACAGGGTCACTGTTGCTTGCATGGACTTGGCCAGAGAGGCAAGGCGCGCCGCCGCCACCTCGCCATAGAGCGCCGCCGCCTCGCGCGGCAGGGCCAGCTCGATTTCCGCCCGGGTCGGGCGCCAGGCCAGGCGGCCCATCCGATCCGGCGCGGCGACCGAGAACATCGCGCCGAACCGCATTGCCCGACCCAGCACTTCGGCCTCGTGGATCTCCTCCGCGCTCAAGAGCTCGAGGAGCGGCTCAAACCGGTTGCCCGGCCTGGCATTGCGGTAGCGGTGTAGGAGCGCCAGCCCCAGAAACACCCGTCCCGGATGGTCGATGCCCCCCAGATTGCCACGCGTGGCGGTGTCGAACACGATCTCGGCCCGGTAATCGGGATGGGCGCGCCAACTGACATCGTGCAGAAGGCATGCCGCGCGGTGCAGGCGCGGCGCAGTGGTCGCACCGGCCATAAGCGGCGCGATGAACTCATAGAGCTTTTCGCCGAACCCCGGCGTTCGGGCCGACATCGCCTCGGCATGCCGCGTGGCCTCGATCAGGGGGTCGCGGGCGCGCAGGCGCTGGGGCATCCGGTCGAACAGGATGCCCTCGCGGATGCCATAGCCCGAGGTCACGATCTCGCGCACGGCAAAGACCTCGACCAGCCGCCGCAGCACCTCGCCGGCCACCGGCACCCGGGCGATCCGCGCTGCCGAAACGCCCACATCCTTGCGCACGAGTTCCAGGTCTTGCCCCGCGATCCCGTCGAGCGTGGCAACGACATCGGCGGGCGTCATTTTGTAGTCGTGCAGCACCGACAGCGGATAGCCCCGCCGCGCCATGTCGAGCCGCCCGATCGCGCGCCACGAGCCGCCCACGAGGTAGAGCCGCTCATTCCGCCCGATCTTCTTGAACAGCGCCGCCAGCGCCGCGTCGATCTCGCGCCGCCGCGCTTTGACGCCCCCGCGCAGCGCTTCGAGCCGCAGGGGGCCGAGATCCGACGTGGCCCGCTCCCACACGCGGCCGCCTTCGATCCGGGCAACCTCCATCGACGAGCCGCCGATGTCGCAGACGAGGCCTTCCGAGGCCGGCCAGCCGAGCAGAACGCCCTGCGCCGACAGCCGCGCCTCTTCCTCGCCGTCGATGACGCGCAGCCGAACGCCGGTTTCCTCTTCGACGCGCGCAGCAAAGGCCGGCCCGTCCTCGGCCCGGCGCACGGCGGCCGTTGCCACCGCCTCGAGCGGGCCCGTGCCCATCCCGTCGGCCAGCGCCACGAACCGCCGCAGCGCCGCGTGGGCCCGTTCGACGCCTTCGGGGTTCAGCCGACCGGTCTGATCGAGCCCGGCGCCAAGGCCCGCCATCACCTTCTCGTTGTAGAAATAAGCGGGGCTTCGGGCCGCGCCGTCGAACACCACAAGGCGCACCGAGTTTGAGCCGACATCCACCACGCCCACGCGATCCAGGCCCCGGGCGGCCGGGTCAGGGTCGAGCAGGGGCTGGCCGGGCCAGGCGGCAGTGCCGTCTCGCAGTCCGTCCATATGGTCGCTCTCCTCCCCGCGCGCCGGTGCGGCCGCACTCTGCGATGGCGAGGCTGCGCCGGTCAAGCGGCGCGCCGTCGCGCCTGGCCCGAGCCCTAGGCGCGCACGCGGGTCAGGTCGGGCACATCGGCCGCGCCGGCCGAACCGCGGCCCGAGAGCGAGGCGTTCTCCATAAAGAACCGGTGGCAGTTGAATCCCGCGTCGGCGGGCGCGGCCCGCTCATAGCCGCCTCCGGGGCGCAGAACCCAGCTCTGTTCCGTGTCGGCCAGGTTTGCCGCCATGATCTGGCTGACGATCTGGGCTTTCACCGTGGGGTTCTCGGTCTCCACCAGCGTCTCGACCCGGCGGTTGAGATTGCGCCCCATCCAGTCGGCCGACGAGATGAAGACGCGCGCGCCGTCCGAGGGCAGGCCGGTGCCGTTCCCGAAGCAGACGATCCGCGAATGCTCGAGGAACCGCCCGACGATGGACTTCACCCGGATCGTCTCGCTCAGCCCCTTGATCCCCGGGCGCACGCCGCAGATCCCCCGGATGACCAGATCGATCCGCACGCCGGCCTGGCTGGCGGCGTAGAGCGCATCGATCACCTCGGGCTCGATCAGCGAGTTCATCTTGGCCCAGATCTGCGCCGGCCGCCCCGCGCGCGCATGTTCGGCCTCGGCCTCGATCAGCTCGATCAGGCGCGCCTTCAGCCCTGTGGGCGAGATTGCCAGGTTCTCAAGCTCCTCGGGATGGGCATAGCCCGACAGGTAGTTCATCACCTTGGTCGCATCGCGCCCCAGCGCGCTGTCGCAGGTGAAGAAGCTCAGGTCGGTATAGATGCGCGCGGTGATCGGGTGGTAGTTTCCGGTGCCGTAATGGGTATAGGTCACCAGCCGCCCGCCCTCGCGCCGAACGACGGTCGAGATCTTGGCGTGGGTCTTGAGGTTGATGAAGCCATAGACGACATGGGCGCCCGAGCGCTCGAGCCGTCGCGACTGCCGGATATTGGCCGCCTCATCGAACCGCGCCTTCAACTCGACAAGCGCGGTCACCGACTTGCCGTCTTCGGCCGCCTCGCACAGCGCCTCGACGATGGGAGAGTTCTTCGACGTGCGATAGAGGGTCTGCTTGATCGCCAGCACGTCGGGGTCGCGCGCCGCCTGATTGAGGAAGCGCACCACCATGTCAAAGGTCTCATAGGGGTGGTGCAGCAGCATGTCCTTCTGGCGGATCGCCGCGAAGAGATCGCCGTCATGGTCCTGCACCCGCTCCGGCACCCGCGGCGTGAAGGAGGGCCACAATAGGTCGGACCGCGCGTCGATCACGAGTTCCTTGAGGTCCGAGACGCCGATGAAGCCCTTCATCTCGACCACTTCGCGCGCGGTGACGTCGAGCTCGTCCATGATCGTGGTCTTGAGCCCCTCGGGCGCGCCCTCGGTCATCGTCAGGCGGATCACTTCGCCCCTTCGGCGGCGTTTCAGGGCGGTCTCGAACTCGCGCACAAGGTCTTCGGCCTCTTCCTCGACCTCCAGATCGCTGTCGCGCAGCACCCGGAACGCGCAATGGTCGATCAGGCGGTAGCCGGGGAAGAGCGCGCCCAGATGCAACAAAAGCAGGTCTTCGAGCCGCAGGACCCGGTACTCGCCGGCCTCAGACGGCAGTACGGCGAACCGGTCGATCTGCGCCGGGATCGGCAGCAGAGCCTTCAGATCCGCCCCGTCGCTTTCCCGCTCCAGCTGCAGCGCCAGCGACAGCCCGGTATTGGGGATGAAGGGGAACGGATGCGCCGGGTCGATCGCCAGCGGCGACAGAACGGGAAACACCTGCGCGATGAAGTAGCGCTCGATGAACGTCCGGTCGGCGCGCGTCAGCTTCGAGGGCGTCACGATCTCGATGCCTTCGTCCTCAAGCTCGCGCCGGAGCTTGTTCCACGTGGCCTGCTGAGTCTGCAGAAGGGCGCGGGCATCGGCGTTGATCAGCGCGAGCTGCTCTGCCGGCGTCAGACCGTCGGCCGCCGGCGTCTGATTGCCCTCGCGTTCCAGCTCGCGCAGGCCGGCCACGCGCACCGTGTAGAACTCGTCGAGATTGGTGGCCGAGATCGACACAAACCGCACACGCTCGAGCAGGGGCACGCGCGGGTTGTCGGCCTCCTCCAGCACACGCCAGTTGAAGGCGAGCCACGACAATTCCCGATTGAAGAAGCGCTTGGGTCCCGTCACATGGGCCACCGGCAGCTCTACCGGCGGGAGCAGGGGGGCGTTCAGGAAGTCGGCCTCTGGCATCATCTCTCCGTTCTGGGGAAGGCCCTATGTACTGGCTCGCCCGTCCGCGTCCAGCACTTCGGCGGCCAGCCGGGGGCCGAGCCGGCGCCCTTTTGCCAGTGCGTAGGCATCGAGCGCCACGACGATGTTTTGGGCGGCGGCGAAAGACCGTTCCATCCGCGGCACGAGATACGACACCAGATCCGGCGTGACGTTCAACTGACGGTCCTCAAACAGTTTCACCAAAAGCGCGGCCAGAAGCGCGTCGTCGGGCGGCTCGAGGCGGGCGAGCGGGATCGCCCTAAGGCGGCTGGCCAGATCAGCGAGGCCCACGGGCCAGCGCGCGGGCGCCGTACGTCCCGTGATCAAGAGCCGACCACCGCTCCCCACAACGTGGTTGTGAAGGTGGAGCATCCGCTCTTCGGTGGCGCTGTCGCCCGCGATGCCCTCGCCGCCCTCGATCACAACGGCCCGGCGGTCCAGCCCCGTCGCATCCGGCAGATCGCGCGCATCGAGCGCGAGCCCGTCTGCCTCGTCGGCCCAGACGGCGGCCAGGTGGCTCTTGCCCGAGCCTTCGGGGCCAACGAGTGCTAGCCGCCCGCTTGGCCAGTTCCGCCAGCCATCCACCGCCTTCAGCGCAAGCGCGTTGGCCGGCGCCACCAGGAACGCGTCCCGCCCCGTGGCAACGCGCACAGGCAGATCGAGGGGCAGTTGCTGTGCCATCACTCTGCCGCGTCGTCCGCCCTGGGATGGAGGGGTTTGGCGTCATGCGTGGTCTCGGCGACATCGAGCATCTGCGCCGCGGGATGGCTCAGCCCCTGATAGAGCCGGCCCTCCTTATATCGGTTGGTGAAGAAGCGCACGATCACGCCGATCACCGCGGCCACGGGCACCGCGACGAGCATGCCCACAAATCCAAAGAGCGCGCCAAAAACCGACAGCGCGAACAAAAGCCACACCGGGTGTAGCCCCACGCTCGACCCCACAAGCTTGGGCGTCAGGATATTGCCCTCAACGAACTGACCGGAAAAGAAGATCGCCGCCACGCCCAGGATCCAGAGCCATTCTCCCCAGAACTGAAAAAGCGCGAGCCCGATCGCCAGAACGCCGCCGACCAGCGCCCCGACATAGGGGATGAACGTCAGAAACCCGGCCACGGCGCCCGCCACCAGCCCGAAATCGAGCCCGATCAGCATCAAGGCGGCCGAGTAATAGGTGCCAAGGATCAGGCACACGGTGCCCTGGCCGCGAATGAAACCAGCCAGCGACGCGTCAATGTCGCGCATAATCTGGCGGATCGTGGGGGCATGGTCGCGCGGCAAGAGGTCGTCGATGCGGGCCACCATCCGGTCCCAGTCGAGGAGCAGATAGAAGCTCACCACCGGCGCAATGACGAGGAATGTCAGGATGCCGAAGACGCTGGAAACCGAGCCCAGCACCGCTTCGATCAACTCGTCGCCTTTCGAACGGATCAGCTCTCCCAGTTCGCTCAGGGATTGCCGGATCGTGCTGGTCTCGTCCTGGATGGAAGGAAAGCGCTCGATCAGGGCCGCGTGGACATCGGTTGCAAACTTCGGGGCGGCCGCGAAGAGTGCGCCGATCTGCGCCACCATGGTCGGGATGATCAGCAAAACAAGGAGAACGAAGATCAAAAGGCCGGCGATGGTGATCAGGATGACGGCGCCCACGCGCGGCAGACCGAGCCGCTCCAGCCAATCGGCGATCGGGTCGAGGCAATAGGCCACCGCCGCGCCGAGGACAAAGGGCAGGATCACGTCGCCGAGAAACCACATGATGGCCAGGAAGACCGCGGTGGCGATCGACCAGTACTTCACCTGTTCATGAACCGGCAGCGCCATGGCTTCTGTCTCCTTGCCCTTCTACCTCGCCCATGCCCTCGGCCATTTCAAGGCCGTCGCCTCGCGCGCGGCCGCACGCGCCCCGGCGCCTTTGCCCCGCACCCTATCGCCTGCGGTCGATTGCCTTGTGGATGCGCCCGGCCTGTCGTAACCGGGCCAAAAGCCGCTACGAGGGATGCCGATGCGCCTGACCCGCTACTTCCTGCCCGTTCTCAAGGAGACGCCGTCGGAGGCGCAGATCGCCTCGCATCGGCTGATGCTTCGGGCCGGTATGATCAAACAGGCGAGCGCGGGGATCTATTCCTGGCTGCCCATGGGCTTTAAGGTCCTGCGCCGGCTTGAAGAGATCGTGCACCAGGAACAGGCCCGCGCCGGGCACCATGCCATGCTGATGCCCACGCTACAATCGGCCGACTTCTGGCGCGAGAGTGGCCGCTACGACGCCTATGGCGAGGAGATGCTGCGCATCACCGACCGGCACGGGCGCGACATGCTCTATACGCCCACGGCCGAAGAGCTGATTACAGACATCTTCCGCGCCCATGTCGGCAGCTACCGCGACCTGCCGCTCACGCTCTACCAGATCCAGTGGAAGTTCCGCGACGAGATCCGCCCCCGCTTCGGCGTTATGCGCGGCCGCGAGTTTTATATGAAGGACGGCTACAATTTCGACCTGACGAAAGACGATGCGCTTCATGCCTACAATCGCCATCTCGTGAGCTATCTGCGCACCTACGAGCGCATGGGCCTGCAGGCGATCCCGATGCGCGCCGACAGCGGCCCGATCGGCGGCGACGACACGCACGAGTTTCTGGTGCTGGCCGAGACCGGCGAGTCGGAGGTGTTCTACGACAGTGCCGTCACCGACATCCGCCTCGGTCAGCGCGATATCGACTATGACAGTCAACCGCAGTGCCGGGCGGTGATGGAGGAGTTCACCGCCCTTTATGCCCGGACCGACGAGACCCACGATCCCGCGCTCTTTGCGCAGATCCCCGAGGCGCGTCGCCGCCAGGCCCGCGGGATCGAAGTGGGCCAGATCTTCTACTTTGGCACCAAATACTCCGAGCCCATGGGCGCGGTGGTGGTCGACCCCGACGGCAACCGCGTGCCCGTCCATATGGGCTCGCACGGGATCGGCGTGAGCCGGCTCGTGGGCGCGCTGATCGAGGCCAATCACGATGAGGCGGGCATCGTCTGGCCCGAGGGCGTCACCCCGTTCCATTGCGGTATTGTCAATCTCAAGCAGGGCGACGGAGAGGCGGACGCGGCCTGCGAGGGCCTCTATGCGGCGCTCAAGTCCAAGGGCCTCGACCCGCTCTACGACGACCGCGAAGAGCGCGCGGGCGCCAAGTTCGCCACGATGGACCTGATCGGCCTGCCGTGGCGGATCACCGTCGGCCCCCGCGGGCTGAAGGCTGGGGTCGTCGAGCTGACCTCGCGGCGCACCGGCGACAGCGAGGAGATGAGCCCCGAGGCCGCCGTCGCGCGCGTCGCCGAGATCTATGCCCAGCACTGAGCGGGGAAGGGGCTCTGCCCCCATCCGCGTGTTGCGGGCCCCCCGGAATATTTCTGTCAAGATGAAGGATGGGGCATGGACGGGTTGAGCTGTTTCAAGAGCTACGATGTGCGCGGCCGGCTGGGCGTCGAGCTGGATGACGGCGTGGCCTATCGCATCGGGCGGGGCTTTGCCGCGGCGCTGGCGCCCGGCCTCACGGTGACCGGTCGCGACATCCGCGAAACTTCGCCCGGGCTGCAGGAGGCGCTGATGGCGGGGCTGCGGGACGGCGGCTCCGACGTGGTCGATATCGGGCTCTGCGGCACCGAAGAGGTCTATTTCGCGACCGACCATTTCGGCGCCGGTGGCGGGATCATGGTGACGGCGTCGCACAACCCGATCGACTATAACGGGATGAAGCTCGTCGGTCCGGGCTCTACGCCGCTTTCGGCCGATGCCGGGCTCGGCGCCGTGCACGATGCGGCGCTTGAGGATCTGCGCCCGGTCGAGACGCCCGGCGCGCTGCGGCGGGAGGACCCGCGCGGGGCCTTTGTGGCGCGCTGCCTCTCTTTCATCGAGCCCGCGATGCTGAAGCCCCTGAAGATCGTTGTGAATTCCGGCAATGGCGCGGCCGGCCCGACGTTCGATGCCATCGCCGATGCTCTGTCCGATACTCCGCTCGACCTGGTGCGGCTGCACCACGCGCCCGATCCGACCTTTCCCAACGGCATCCCGAACCCGCTTTTGCCCGAAAACCAGCCGGTGACGGCCGACGCGGTGCGCGCCGCCGGCGCCGATTTCGGCGTGGCCTTCGATGGCGATTTCGACCGCTGCTTTTTCTTCGACGAAACCGGTGCCTTCGTGCCCGGCGAGTATGTCGTGGGCCTGTTGGCGGGGGCCTTCCTGGCCAAGACCCCCGGCGCGCGGATCGTTCACGACCCCCGCGTCGTGCTGAACACCCGCGCCGTGATCGCCGAGGGGGGCGGCGAGGCTGTGGTCTCGCGCACCGGACACGCGCATCTGAAGGCGAAGATGCGTGAGGTCGACGCGGTCTATGGCGGCGAGATGTCGGCCCACCACTATTTCCGCGACTTCATGTATTGCGACAGCGGCATGATCCCGTGGCTTCTGATGGCCGACTATGTCTCTCGCACGGGTCGGTCGCTGGGAGACCTTGTGTCGGGCGCCCGCGCAGCCTTCCCCTCGTCGGGCGAGATCAACTTTCGCCTACGCGATGCGGCGGCGGCGCGCGCGGCCTTCGAGGAGGCCTATGCGAGCTCCGCCGACCATGTCGACCGGCTCGACGGGCTGTCGCTGACCTATCCGGAATGGCGCGTGAACCTGCGGGCCTCAAACACCGAGCCCGTCCTGCGCCTCAATGTCGAGGCGCGGGGTGACGCGGCCCTTGTCGCCGCCAAGGTGGACGAGATCAGCGCCCTCCTCCAGGCGACAGGGGCCTGACAGGCCAGCCCCGCACGCGCTGTCACCGGCGAGACAGCCGGTCAGGGGGCGAGGTTCACCGAGACCCGCTTATGCGCAGGGTTGGGCCAGGGCCCGTCGGTCACTTGCCAGCCCGTGAACGCGACTGCGTCGTCGGCCACATGGGTGTCGAGGTACGACAGCAGATCCCGGACGCGGGGCGACGACCCCGATGACGTGAGCACGGGGCGGAATTCCACCCCGTCCGCCGCGATCTCAAAGCTCTGCGCCTCCGGCGAGAGCGGCTGGTCGAGATCGGCGAGCCCGCCAATGCCGTCACATGCGATGCGGATCCGGCTCAGACCGGCCGCCGCGCAGATCGCAGCCTGTTCACGGGCCTCCTGCTCGGGGCTGCCGCCGCTGCCCCGTTTCCAGACGGGCGCCCCGGCATCGTCGATCAGCTTGACCATCTCGTAGTCGCCCGTGTCCCAGAGCGCCTGCGCGCGCACCAGCGCTTCGTCGGCTGCAATCTCCATCGCGACCGTGCGCCCCGTCTTCGTCTTCAACAGCTTCATGGCCATGTCCGAGCCCTCTGCGAAATCCACCGCGGCGGATCATGCCAGCCACACGTAAGGGCCCGGTTAACGGCGGCGAAGTGCGCATCCGACCCCCGCGGCTGGGGCGGGTCGTCTTGCGTTCGGGCCCGGATCCACCGGACCGCTCCGCACGCACGTCCCGTGTCGGCAATCCCCAGCCGCGACGGCTGATGCTGGACACTCCAACTGCGTTCCCTTCACAAATGGGTCAATCATTCTTACATTGTGACCCATGAGACCACTCATATTGCTCTCTTTTCTTTGGGCCGGCTCGGCATTTGCCCAGGCGTTTCCGGACTATCGAGACGCCTCCGTCGGCGATTTCGCCGGTCTCCTGACGGCCAGGGATGAAGCAGCGCTGGCAGACCAACTGGACCGCCTCAATCGCGACACCGGGGTCGACATGAGGGTGCTGACCCTGGCCACCCAGACCGACTATGCGCCGGATCTGAGCCTCGAGGCGTTCGCACATGGTCTTTTCGAGCGCTGGGGCATTGGCGCCGACGATCGCAACGATGGCGTGCTTGTCCTGATCTTGCGCGACGACCGGGCGATGCGGATCGAATTGGGCGCTGCCTACGGCACCGATTGGAACTCTGTCGCACAGCGTGTGGTCGACGATCATTTCCTCGTGGCCTTCGCCGCCGAGACCTATTCCCAGGGCATTCTGCGCGGAAGCGAGGCCGTTGTGGCTGACATCGTCCGGCCCTTTCTGGCGGACAGGATGCCGCCGGCGCGGACCGACAATGCCGGTCTCTGGATCCTTGGCGCGGCGATCGTGTTCTTTTCGTCGGTCGCAGGCCTTCGGTACGTTGGGGATGCCACGGTTTGGTTCAAGCGCTGCCCCCGCTGCGGCAAACGCGCGCTTCGCCAGAGCCGTCGCGTCACGGCACCTGCAAGCGAAAGCGCCGCCGGCGCAGGCATGCGCCGGGAACGCTGTTTCAAGTGCGACTACGACGAGGAATTCTACTTCATGATTCCCCGTCTCACCGACACCTCCACCGCGCGCTTTCACGACGGCGGGTCTGGCGGGGGCTCCTCCGGCGGAGGGGGCGCCTCGGGTAGGTGGTGATCTGCGTGCCGCGGGGTGTATCGCTGCCATTGAGGTCGGCAAAACGGTTGAGGCTGCTAGAGGCTTTGTGGTTAGGGTCTTCGACCCGCTGACCGCGGCGATGGCCTTGGTCGGCGTTCCGTGCAACGGCGTTTTGCGTCAGTCCCTCGCCGCCGGCCTGCGGGGCCCCTGACGACGCTGCAGCAGGCCTGTGCGGTCACTGAGCCGGACACCGAGACCTGTGGGTGCTGGCCGTCGTCGGGCCCAACCTAGGTCATCGCCCGCGCGACTTCTTTGGGGGCTGCGCGTCCGCCACGCGACTGCGCCGTTCGACCAGCTATCGGCAGAGAGCACGCCGGAACCTCGTGTTTTCGACCCCAGCGGCCCCGTCCGATATTGCACCGCAGGCCCACTTTCGCTTGCCACCGAACGGTCCGTTCCACGCCAACCGGGATGGGACGGCTAGTACCGCGTCGTCCAAAGACGGGTCTGGCCACAGAGGGCAATCCGCATGTCAGCTTCCGCCAGCTCAATTGTCCTATGGAGGTTAATTGGGGCATCCAACGACCGGGTGCGCCACCCTGAGAGCTGCCGCAGGCGGATCAGGTTGAGCGGAAGGAGAGTCGCGTGGAGGATCAGGATCGGGAGGAGCGCCAACGACCATGCGTAAAGGATGAACAGCACGTTCGACACAAGAGCAAACCGTCGCATGCGGCTCTGTTCGACGCAGTAGAAGGCGAGGACAACAAAAATCCCGGCAAGCAGTCCGATGAAATCTAGGAGCGTCATATGCCACCCGGTGGGACAAGCGAACGAGGCCTTGACCGAACAATAGGCCCGCAGGCTTTAACCCGTCAACGCTCGCGGCATCGCCCGGGCCCAATACCGATCAGCAACCGTCATACATCTTGCGTTCCATCGGGTGGGGCATGTGTTCGCAGGCATCAGTCTCTTCCCACATGAGTTCCCAATGGCCCTCCAGCTGGTCCCTGGTGAACCTGTCCGCCGTCGCGCTTCTCCGCTTTAGCCCCAAAGCGCTCCTTGATTGAACGCTTCACCTCAACCTTTTTTGGCCATTTTCATGAACTACTGACTGCGCGGGAAATGCGTGAAGGAGGTTGATTTGAAAACAATAACCGGTGTTTCCGGAAACCGGGAGGACATGTCCACGTGCAAAATTCGAATGTGCGCGGTCGGAAAGGCGTTGCTTGCGGCTCTCGGCCTGGCCTTGTTGACTGGTCAGGCTGCCAATGCTCAGCAAACTGACGCGGTGAGCTTACATACCGAAAGCCACCTCAAATCACTTGCCGAAGGTCTTTTGAATCGGACACCTGCTCCCAAATTGATCGATGTACTGCGCGATGTTTTCTATCGCTCCGACGTTGATGGCTCGGGTGAGATCACGGAAGAAGACGCATTGATCCGAGTGCAAATTAACCACGCCAAACGCCGAGAACACTTGTACTCCTATTGGGCGTCTCATGATGTGAACAGTGACGCTGTGGTGACCATCGAAGAAATTCGTCAAGTCTACCTTCCTGAAGCGCGCGGTGCCCTATTGGGCTTCGGTGTCGCCGCAACCTCGGTCGACGAGGCGGACATTCAGGCGCGTCTGGACGCACTGCTGTCTGGGCGACTCGAAGATCTTTTTGACTTTGACAACAACGGCGTCTTCACCTTTGAAGAGGTCGTTTCTGGCGCGGAAGAACGGCATCCTGCCGGCCGTGACGGAATTGCGCGCCTCGTGCGTGATCGTGGAAGACGATGGTCACCACCAATCCTGGTGACGCCTTTGTTTGACGAAAATGGCGACGGCAGAGTGACTGAGGTTGAGTTCTTGACGCCTTACGAAAGCCTATTGAACAGCTACGACCTGGACGGTGACGGGGTGATCAATGCGCAGGAATTAGAGCCTCTTTCCACTCGGGCGAATGAGAACTTTGCAAGGCGACAAGAAACTGAGCGCTCGCTTTGGCTTGATTGAGAAGCGTTCCGCGTTCTTAAACGGTTCCGACTTCCAAGGTCAGCTACGTCCGCAGAACTCCAGTCAATCTCAAGCGAAAGGGCGCCCGCGACTGGGCGCCCTTTGAGGTCGTAAAGTCCACGCGGGCGATCCGCCCGCCGCATCGTCAGCAGCTGTAGTACATCTTGAATTCCATCGGGTGGGGCGTGTGCTCGTAGGCGTAGATCTCTTCCCACTTGAGCTCCATGTAGCCTTCGATCTGGGCCTTGGTGAACACATCCCCGGCCAGCAGGAAGTCGTGATCGGCCTCGAGGCTCTCCATCGCCTCGCGCAGAGACGCGCAGACCGTGGGGATGCCTTCCAGCTCCTCGGGCGGCAGGTCGTAGAGGTCCTTGTCCATCGCCTCGCCCGGATCGATCTTGTTCTGGATGCCGTCGAGACCGGCCATCAGGAGGGCGGCAAAGCACAGATACGGGTTCGCCGAGGGGTCGGGGAAGCGGGCTTCCACACGCTTGGCCTTGGGGCTCTCCGCCCACGGGATCCGCACGCAGCCGGAGCGGTTCCGCGCCGAGTAGGCGCGCAGAACCGGCGCCTCGAAGCCCGGGATCAGGCGCTTGTAGGAGTTCGTGGCGGGGTTGGTGAACGCGTTCAGCGTCTTGGCGTGCTTTAGAAGGCCGCCGATGTACCACAGCGCCTCATCCGACAGATCGGCGTACTTGTCGCCGGCGAATATCGGCTTGCCGTCTTTCCAGACCGACTGGTTGACGTGCATGCCCGTGCCGTTGTCGCCCGCCACCGGCTTTGGCATGAAGGTCGCCGACTTGCCATAGGCGTGCGCCACGTTGTGGATGACGTACTTGTACTTCTGCAGCTCGTCGCCCTGCTTGGTCAGCGGCGCGAAGATCAGGCCCAGCTCGTGCTGGCACGACGCCACCTCGTGGTGGTGTTTGTCGACCGTCATGCCGATCCGCTTCATCGTCGAGAGCATCTCGGAGCGCAGGTCCATCGCATCGTCGACCGGGTTTACGGGGAAGTAGCCGCCCTTGACGCCCGGACGGTGCCCCATATTGCCCATCTCGTACTCGGTGTCGGAGTTCCAGGAGGCGTCCTGGGCGTCCACCTGATAGGACACCTTGTTCATCTCGACCGAGAAGCGCACGTCGTCGAAGAGGAAGAACTCGGCCTCGGGACCGAAGAACGCCGTATCCCCGATGCCGGTCGACTTCAGATAGGCCTCGGCCTTCTCGGCGGTCGAGCGCGGGTCGCGTTCATAGGCCTCGCCGGTGTCGGGCTCGACGACGGAGCAATGCACGCACATCGTCTTTTCGGCGTAGAACGGGTCCATATAGGCCGAGCCCACATCGGGCATCAGCTTCATGTCGGACTGGTCGATCGACTTCCAGCCGGCGATGGACGAGCCGTCGAACATAAAGCCGTCGTCGAAAAAGTCTTCGTCCACTTGGTCGGACATGACGGTTACGTGCTGGAGCTTGCCCCGCGGGTCGGTGAAGCGCAGGTCGACATAGGCGACCTCCTCGTCCTTGATCGTCTTGAGAACGTCAGCTTTGCTCATGGACCGTCTCTTCCCTCTGGTCTGTTGGTCTCGTTCAAATGTGGGTGTGGTGTGTGGGCGAGCGCGGCCCGGGATCGGGCCGAGCTGGCCGGGGGGTCAGAGCGCGTCGTCGCCCTCTTCTCCGGTGCGGATGCGGATCGCCTGGGCGATGTCGGACACGAAGATCTTGCCGTCGCCGATCTTGTCGGTCTTGGCGGCGGCAATGATGGCTTCAATCGCCTGCTCCGCCTGGGCGTCGGCTAGAACCACCTCGATCTTCACCTTGGGCAGGAAGTCGACCACATATTCAGCGCCGCGATAGAGCTCGGTGTGCCCTTTCTGGCGGCCGAAACCCTTCACCTCGATCACGCTCAGGCCCTGGACGCCAAGGTCCTGCAACGCCTCCTTCACCTCGTCGAGCTTGAAGGGTTTGATGATGGCCTCGATCTTTTTCATGGTGGGGCCGACTCCTTCTCGCTGTCCCACGTGGGGTGAGACCATGCGGGGCAGGGAGGGCCAAGGGGGAGGCGGGGCGCGACCTTTAGCAGCGCTGGGCTTTCCGGTGGGGTGATTAATTTGTGTGCAATGCGCCGATTAAATGTGCGGCGTGTGGAGCGGGGAGAATGGCGCCATGTCCGAACTTCTGACATCTGCCCAAATGCGCGCCATAGAACAGGCCGCCATCGCCTCCGGCACGGTCACGGGGCTCGAACTCATGGAGCGCGCGGGCGCGCGGGTGGTGGAGGCCATCGCGCAGGAATGGCCCGAACTTGGCCCCGGCTCCGGCGCGACCGTCCTCTGCGGTCCTGGCAACAATGGCGGCGACGGCTTCGTCGTCGCCCGCCTTCTGCTGCATGCCGGCTGGCGCGTCCGCGTCCTTGCCGTTCCGACGGTGAAGCGTAGCCCGGATGCAAGCGTGGCCCGTGCCCGCTACCGCGCCATCGGCGGCAAAGCACGTCCCTTCACGTACGAGTACTTTCGCGGTGGCGGTCCGACCCAGCGGCGCCAACCGGCCGAGCGCTTCGGCGACTACCAGGACATCTTCGTCGACGCCGTCCTCGGCACCGGCGCGCGCGGCCCGATGGGCGGGGAGGTCGGGGAAGCGCTCGCCTACATGGCCGGTCGGCACGGAGATTACCTGTTCTTCCATCCGCGCACCGTCGCCGTTGATATGCCCTCTGGCCTCGACGCCGATAGCGGAGAGATCCCCGGGCTTGGCCGCAGCCCAATGTCGAGCGCGCAATACACGATCCCCAGTGCCCGGCTTACCGTCACGTTCGACAGCCCCAAGCTCGGCCACGTTCTGGGCATCGGGCCAGAGGTCTGCGGCAAGGTCGTCGTGGCCGATATCGGTCTGGAGCCATGGCGCACGATGGACATGCCGATGCGCAGCTTGCGGCCCGAGCGCACTCGCCTCGTCATCGGCCCGCGAAAAGAGCAGGGTCGCGCCGCACGATTGTCTGACATTTGGACCGTGCCGGATCGCCGCACTCGGAGTCAAACGCGATGGAATTATGGCGGCAAGTCTTACGGGCATAAGTATGCCCATGGTCACGCCCTCGTCCTCGCGGGCGGCTTCGGCCGAACCGGCGCTGCGCGCCTCGCGGCGCGTGCCGCGCTCCGGGTCGGGGCAGGGCTCGTGACCGTCGCCGCCCCCGGGGCCGCAATGATGGAATGCGCCACGCAGCTCACCGCGATCATGCTTCGGCGCTGCAATGACGCCGAAGATCTTGCCGCATTGCTCGAAGACAAACGCTTCAGCTCGCTTTGCCTTGGCCCTGGTCTTGGCGTCGGGGACCGGACCCGCGCTCTTGTCACCGCTGCGCTGCAAGGAAAGCGTCCCACGGTTCTCGACGCCGATGCTCTCACGAGTTTCGACGCCGCGCCCCAGACCCTGTTCGACGTGCTCCACAAGGACGTGACCCTCACCCCCCACGACGGAGAATTCGCGCGCTTCTTCCCCGACCTCGCGGCGAAGATGAACGGACCGGTCCGCCCCGAGCCGCTTGCCCATGTCAGTGGACCAGATTGGATGCAAAGAATGGAGACGTCGCGCAAATCGGTGGAGGCGTACCGCGCTGCGCTCGATGCAGAGCGTGCTCCCCTCTACTCCCGTGTCGCCGCCGCGCTCGATGCCTCGGCGCGGGCAGGGTGCACCGTTCTGCTAAAGGGTCCGGCGACGATCATCGCCCAGCCAACCGGCCGCGCAGCCATCTCGCTTGCAGCATACGATCGTGCGGCGCCCTGGCTTGCGACCGCAGGGTCCGGCGATGTTCTGGCAGGCCTTATTACGGGGTTGATGGCGATGGGGCGGACGTTCTGGGCGGCCGAGTCTGCCGCTTGGCTCCATGTCGAGGCGGCGCGGAGCTTTGGGCCTGGATTGATTGCCGAGGATCTGCCCGAGGAGATCCCCAAGCTCTTCACATCTATGGGGTTCTAGCCGTCTTTGCCGACTGCCAATGCGCTTCCATCTCATCGAGCGTCGCCTGGGACGGAGATTTCCCTTCCTTTCCAAGCGCGTCTTCGACGAAGTTGAACCGGCTTTCGAACTTCGCGTTCGTCCGCCTCAGCGCCTGCTCGGCGTCGACGTTCAGGTGACGGCCCAGATTCACCACCGCAAAGAGCAGATCGCCGAACTCATCCTCCACCGCATCCGGGTCGCCCGCCGCGGCCAACTCGGCCGCCTCCTCGGTAATTTTATCGAGGACTTGACGCGGATTGTTCCAATCAAACCCGACCCGCGCGGCGCGCTTCTGCAGCTTCTGCGCGCGCATCAGCGCCGGCAGCCCCTTGGCAACGCCGTCCAGAACCCGCACCTCGCCCTTCGCGGCGCGCTCCTTGGCCTTCTGAACCTCCCAGTCGCGCACCTGCTGCTCCGACGATTTCTCGTTGCTCTCGTCGCCGAACACATGGGGGTGCCGCGCCACCATCTTGTCGCCTATCGCTCTGGCAACGCTTGAGAAATCGAAATGACCGTCCTCGCATCCCATCTGCGCGAAATAGACGACCTGCAGCAACAGATCGCCCAACTCCCCCTCCAGTTCGCTCCACGCCTCGCGCTCGATCGCGTCGGCCACCTCGTGGGCCTCTTCGATGGTGTAAGGCGCGATCGTGCCGTAGCTCTGTTCGATGTCCCACGGGCATCCGCCGTCGGGGTCGCGCAGCCGCGCCATGATCTCCACGAGCCGCGCCATCGGGTCCATATCGGCGGAAGGAGCGGGGGAGGGCATTGCGCTTTAACACCTTTCGTGTCTGTTTCTGTCGACCCTAGTGACAGAGACCACCGCATGCCCGTCGTCAACCGTATCGCCGCCTTCGCCGATGAGATGAAGGCCTGGCGCCGACATCTCCACGCCCATCCCGAGATCGGGTTCGATTGTGAGCAGACGGCGCAGTTCGTGGTGGAAAAGCTGCGGGAGTTCGGTGTCGACCAGGTCACCAATGGCTATGCGCAAACCGGCGTGGTTGCCGTGATCGAGGGGCAGGCGCCCGGCCCGACCATCGGCCTGCGCGCCGATATGGATGCACTGCCCATCGAGGAGGCCACGGGCGCGGCGCACGCCTCCACAAGCCCCGGCGTCATGCATGCCTGCGGCCATGATGGGCATGTCGCGATGCTCCTTGGCGCGGCTCGATATCTATCTGAAACGCGCAACTTTTCCGGCCGCGTCGCGCTGATTTTCCAGCCTGCCGAAGAGCATGGCGGGGGCGGCGGCGTGATGGTGCGCGAAGGCGTGATGGACGAGTTCGACGTCGCCCAGATCTATGCGCTTCACACCGCACCTGGCCTGCCGCTGGGAGAACTGCACACGCGCCCCGGCCCGATCATGGCGGCGGCCGACCAGTTTTCGATCGAGATCGAGGGGGTCGGGGGCCACGCCGCGCTCCCGCACGAGACCCGTGACCCGATCCCGGCCGCCCTCGCCATCGCGCAGGCGCTGCCCACCATCGTGAGCCGCTCGCTGCCCTCGACCGAGGAGGTCGTGCTGTCGCTTACGCAGATCCACGCCGGCTTCACCGACAACGTGATCCCCGGCAAGGCCAGCCTGAACGGCACGGTCCGCGCGTTCGACGATACCGTTCGTGACCTTGCCGAGCGCCGCCTGACCGAGATTGCCGCGGGGACCGCCGCCGCGTTCGGCGTCACGGCGGATACGTCCTATGTGCGCGACTACCCGCCCACCCGGAACCATGCGGCGCAAACCGCCTTTGCGGTCGACGTCGCGCGCGAGATCGCGTCAGCCGTTGTGCCCGACGCGCCCGCCATCATGGGGTCCGAGGATTTCTCGTTCATGCTCGAGGCGCGCCCGGGCGCCTTTCTCTATCTCGGACAGGGCGACGGGCCGGGCCTTCATCATCCCGAGTTTGACTTCAACGACGATGCCGCGCCCGTGGGCGCCTCGTTCTTCGCGCGCCTGGTCGAACGCGCACAGCCGCTCTAGGCCGGCCCATGTCGCTTGAGGATGCAAAAAACCAGGTAGATCTGGCATTTACACGCCAAAGCTCGCGCGGCCTGGCACATGAAAACACCTTCGGCGGCGCCCCGTCGTTCCTGCGCCGGCGCTACACCAAGGATCTGACGGGCGCGCAGATCGCCGTCACCGGCATCCCGTTCGACAGCGCGGTGACGAACCGCCCCGGCACGCGCCTCGGCCCCCGGGCGATCCGAGAAGCTTCGCTCCTGCAGACCACTGATCCTCCCTATGGCTGGGGCTACGACCCGCTCAGCGAATTCACGATCGTGGATTACGGCGATGTCGCCTACGATTACGCTCGTGTGTCCGACTTCCCCGACGCGCTGACGGGCCATATCCGCACCATCCTGAGCGCCGGGGCCGCCGCCATCTCGCTCGGCGGCGACCACTACGTTTCCTTCCCGATCCTAAAGGCTTACGCCGAGGTCTTCGGCCCTCTCGCGCTGGTCCAGTTCGACGCCCACAGCGACACATGGGCGGACGACGATCTGACCCGCATCGACCATGGCACCGGGTTCTACAAGGCCGTCAAAACCGGGCTCGTCGATCCCGATCGCTCGATCCAGGTGGGGCTGCGGACGACGAACCCCGAGACGCTGGGACTGGCGCAGATCGACGCGCGCGCGGTCCACGTCGAGGGCGTTGCCGCCACGGCCGAGCGCATCCGGCAGCGCGTGGGCGATGCGCCGGTCTATCTGACCTTCGACATCGACGCGCTCGACCCGGCATTCGCGCCTGGCACAGGCACGCCGGTCTGGGGCGGGCTCGCGTCGTGGCAGGCTGCGGCCATCCTGCGCGACCTCGCAGGGATCAACCTTGTCGGCGGGGATGTGGTCGAGGTCTCGCCGCCCTTTGACCCGACCGGCGCCACGGCCATCGCCGGCGCCCACGTGGCCACCGAACTGATCTGTCTCTGGGGCTGGACGCGGCGGGGCTGAGCGCCAGTTCCCGGCCCATGCGGGTGCTCTTCGTCATCCTCCTCCTGTTCGCGGCACTGATCGCGTGGATCCGCTTGGCCCCGTCCAATCCGGATCGCTGGCACACCGATCCCGGCACGGCGAGCCCCGGCCTTGGCCGCTTCGTCGTCAAGCCCGAGGGCGGCGACATCGCGGGCCCGCTCCTGTCGGACACGCCGACCGAGGCGCTCGAGCGCCTCGATGCCATCGCCCTGGCCACGCCACGCACCGCCCGTCTGGCCGGCGATCCCGCCGAGGGCCGGGTGACCTATATCACCCGCAGCCGGCTCTGGGGCTTTCCCGACTACACCACGGTCGAGGCGGTTGCGGCGGAGGGCGGCACGCGTCTTATGATACATGCCCGTCTCCGCTTCGGTCAGAGCGACTTGGGGGTCAACGCCGCACGGGTGCAGGGCTGGCTCGACGCGCTGTCCTAGCCGGCCGTGCGTGCACACCCCGCGTCGCCCTTGCCGCACTCCGACGGGGCTTGACCCCTCCGGCTTGTTGGGCCATCCGCACCGCCCATGATCCCGGCCCACCGACTGGATGAAATCATCGCGCGCTTCGAGTTTCTCGAGGCGAAGCTCGCCACGGGCGCCGCTCCCGACGAGATCGCCGCGCTGTCGCGAGAATATGCCGAGTTGAAGCCGGTCGTCGCCGTGATCGCCGCCTGGCGCGAGGCGCAGGCCGGCTTGGCCGACGCCGAGGCGCTGCTGGCCGACCCCGACATGGCCGAGCTTGCCGCCGAGGAAAAGGCCACCCTCACGGCCCGCCTCCCCGAGCTTGAGCATGACCTACAGCTCGCGCTTCTGCCCAAGGACGCCGCCGACACCCGCTCGGCGATGGTCGAGATCCGCCCCGGCACCGGCGGCGAGGAAGCCGCGCTGTTTGCCGGCGATCTCCTGCGCATGTACCAGCGCCATGCCGAGGGTCAGGGCTGGAGTTTCGACGTGATCGAAGCCGCTGAAAGCGAGTTGGGCGGCATCCGTGAGGCCGTGGTCCGCGTTGGGGGCGAGGGGGTCTTCGCCCGCCTCAAGTACGAATCCGGTGTCCACCGTGTCCAGCGCGTGCCGGAAACCGAGTCCGGCGGCCGCATCCACACCTCCGCCGCGACGGTCGCGGTGCTGCCCGAGGCCGAGGAGGTCGATATCGACGTGCCGGCGTCCGATATCCGGGTCGACACGATGCGCGCCAGCGGGGCGGGCGGCCAGCACGTCAACACCACCGACAGCGCGGTGCGGATCACCCATATCCCCACCGGCATCGTCGTCACGAGTTCCGAAAAGAGCCAGCACCAAAACCGGCGCCTCGCCATGGCCGTGCTCCGCGCCCGTCTCTATGACGCAGAGCGCCAGCGCGCCGCCGACGCCCGCGCCGCCGACCGCAAGGCCCAGGTGGGCTCGGGCGACCGCTCCGAGCGGATCCGCACCTACAATTTCCCGCAGGGCAGAATGACCGACCACCGGATCAACCTGACCCTCTACCGCCTGCCCGAGGTGATGGCGGGCGACCTGGCCGAGGTGATCGACGCGCTCACGGCCGACGATCAGGCCCGCAAGCTCGCCGAAATGGGCGAGGGATGAGCGGGCAGGGGGCGACCGGATCCCTCCGACAGCCCGACACCCTTGCCGCCGCCCTGCGGGCTGCCACCGCCCGCCTCGCGAACGCCGGGCTTGACGGGGCGCCGCAAGATGCCCGCCGCCTCCTGGCCCATGCGGCGCGCCTCGCGCCCGACCGGCTGACCCTCCATCTACCCGACCCGATGCCGCCCGAGGCCGTGGCCCGGCTCGAGGCTGCGCTCGACGCACGGATCGCCCGACAGCCGGTCTCGCGCATCATCGGTCGCCGCGAGTTCTGGGGGCGCGCTTTCGCGGTCACACCAGACGTGCTCGATCCCCGCCCCGAAACCGAAACCCTCGTGGCCCTGGCGCTCGACGCGCCCTTCACCCGGCTTCTGGATCTCGGCACAGGCGCGGGCGTTCTCGCGATCTCGCTCCTTGCCGAGCGGCCCGGGGCGACCGGGCTGGCCACCGACCTCAGCGAAGCCGCGCTCGCCACGGCCCGCACCAACGCCGAAAGCCACGGCGTCGCGCCGCGCCTCGCCTTCACCCAAGCCGACTGGTTCAACGGGGTTACTGGATCATTCGACCTTATCGTCTCGAACCCGCCCTACATCCCGGCCGCCGACATCGCCGGCCTCGCGCCCGAAGTGCGCGATCATGACCCCGAAATTGCGCTAACCGACGGCGGCGACGGCCTCGCCGCCTACCGCCAGATCGCCGCCGGTGCAGGGGCGCATCTTGCCCCGGGCGGTCGCCTTCTGGTCGAAACCGGCGCGGGCGATGGCGGCGCCCAGGCCCGCGCCGTGGCCGCACTCTTCACGGCCGCGGGCCTTACCGGCGCGGCCCTCCACGACGACCTTTCCGGCCGATCTCGCGTTGTTTCCGCACGCTTTTGAGCGAAAACTGCCGCTTGATTGCGCGTTTGGGGTTGCCTAGGCCGCTCCGGCATGCCACCTAAGATCAGTCGCAGGGCCCCACGGGGCAGGCGGCACAACGTCATACGAAAGACTGGCGGACCGTTGACGGGGCAGGGTTTTCCTCCTCGTGCGCCGAGAACAGGCCGCGTCCGCACCACCGCAACAAGGCGGATCGAGTTTATATGAGATCATCGAAGTCACGCTCGCGTTCGAAGTCGAACCGCTCGCGCTCCATGGGCAACATCACCAATCGGGTGTTCGATTCATCGGGGCCCGAGGGCAAGGTCCGCGGCACGCCGCAGCAAATCATCGAGAAGTACGCGCAGCTTGCGCGCGACGCGAGCCTCGCAAACGACCGTGTCGCGGCCGAAAACTTCCAGCAGCATGCCGAGCATTACGCCCGCATGCTCGGCGAGGCCCAGCGCGAGATGGACGCGCGCCGCGAACAGCACGAGAATTCCAACAACAATAACAACAACACCGCGCATCAGAACGGCGGCAATGGGCACCAGCCCAATGGCGGCGGCCAGCAACCGCATGTCGGCGGCCCACCCAGTGGAGGCCCTCAACCCGACATCAGCGCCCGGCCCGCACCGCCTCCGCAAGCGAACGGCGCTCGACCGACCGGCGGCGATGCGACGGGCGATGCACCAGCCCCCGCGGCTGAGGCCCCGAGCGGCGGCACCGTGCCGGCCTCCGACGTGCCTGACGCGCCGGCTGCCGACGCCCCGCAGCCCCCAACAGCAGCGGCCCCCGCTGAGGCCGCGGCTGGCGGCGAAGTCCTTGATTTCACGGCCGGTTCCGAAGGTGACAGCACCCTCGTCGAGACGCCCGAGGCGGCGCCAAAGCCGCGCCGGTCGCGCTCAAGATCGCGCAAGAAAACCACCGATGCGGCCGACGCAACCGAGCAGCCCGCGGCCGAAGCCGAAGCCGCAGCCGCAGCCGCAGCCGCAGAGAAGCCCAAGAAGGCGACATCGTCCAAGAAGGCCGCAGCATCTGACGAGGCCAAACCGTCGAGCACCGATAAGGACGGCAAGGCAGAAGCGGCCGAGTAAAGCCTTGCGGTGCCCGGCGACGGGTCGCGCTTGCGCAACGCCGCTCAAGGGCAATAGGCCGCCCTTCAGCGGCGCGCCGCAACCACGCGCGCAAGGGCTGCGAACCCGTCTATCCCGATACGTTCGGCCCGTTCCGTGGGCGGCAATCCCGCCTCGGCCAAGAGCGCCTCGACATCGCCCCCAAGCCCCTTCAGCGCGGCGCGCAGCATCTTGCGGCGCTGATTGAAGGCCATCGCCACCACGCGCTCCAAAACGCCGGGGTCTGCCGGAAAGCGTGGCGCGGGCAGGGGCGTCAGATGCACCACGGCCGACCGCACCTTGGGCGGCGGCGTAAAGGCTTCGGGCGGCAGAGTGAGCGCAATCCGCGCCTCCGACCGCCATTGTGCCAGAACCGCCAACCGCCCATAGGCCTTGTCGCCTGGGCCGGCCACGATGCGCTCGGCCACCTCGCGCTGAAACATCAGCGTGAGCGATGCCCACCAGGGCGGCCACTGCGGGGGCGTCAGCCAGCGCACGAGCAGTTCGGTGCCCACATTGTAGGGTAGGTTGGCCACAACGTGGACCGGGCGGTCGAGATAGGACAGCGGATCGACCTCCAGCGCGTCCCCTTCCACAACGGTCAGCCGGCCGGGATAGGCCGCGGCAATGTCCGCAAGCGCGGGCAGACAGCGCGCATCCTTCTCCACGGCGAGCACCCGGCCCGCACCCTCGGCCAAAAGCCCCCGTGTCAGCCCGCCCGGGCCGGGCCCCACCTCCAGCACCGAGGCGGCGGACAGATCCCCCGGCACCCGTGCGATCCGGGCCGTCAGGTTGAGATCCAGAAGGAAGTTCTGGCCGAGCGCCTTGCGCGCCGACAGCCCGTGCCGCGCGATCACCTCGCGCAGGGGCGGCAGGCCGTCAATCGCGCTCACGGCACGCGCCCTGTCGTCTCCACGGCCCCGGGGGCAGGGCGACCCGATCGAGGCGAGCCGCCATCCCCCCATCATCTTGACAGAAATACCTCTCGGGGGAGCGCGCGGCGCGCGCGGGGGGCAGACAGCCCCCCTCCGAGGCGGCCGCCCCAAGGCTCACCCGGTCAAGGCTCACCCGGTGGCCCGGGCGCGCGCCATCTCTGCCGCCATCCGCAATGCGGCGATCAGCGAGGTCGGATCGGCCCGCCCCTGGCCGGCAATGTCGAACGCGGTGCCATGGTCGGGCGAGGTCCGCACGAACGGCAGGCCCAGTGTCACGTTCACGCCGCCCGAGAAATCCACCGTCTTGATCGGCACGAGGGCCTGGTCGTGATACATCGCCACGGCCACGTCATAGCTCCGACGCGCGTCGGCATGGAACATCGAGTCGGCCGAGAGCGGCCCGCGCACGGCCAGCCCCTCGGCCCGGAGCGCCTCAACGACCGGGCCGATCACCTCGATCTCCTCCCGCCCCATCGCGCCGCCCTCGCCCGCATGGGGGTTGAGACCCGCCACCACAATCCGGGGCCCGGCAATTCCGAAATCGCGGCGGAGTGCTGCATGGGTGATCCGGATCGTGTCGCTTAAAAGCGCCGGCGTCAGCAGGTCCGGCACCTCGCGCAGCGCACAATGGATCGTCACCGGCACCACCCGCAGCTCGGGACAGGCCAGCATCATCACCACCCGCTCCACGCCGGCCAGCGCGGCAAGATACTCGGTATGGCCCGGATGGGCGAAACCCGCCCCGTCCTGCAGCGCCTTCTTGTGGATCGGACCGGTCACGACGGCGCCTGCAGCGCCCCCCTGCGCCAGTCGCACCGCGCGCGCAATCACCGCGATCACTTCGGCGGCGTTCTCGGGGGCAGGGGCGCCCGGCGTTGCGGGCGCCGGAAACGGATGGCGGATCACCGGAAGGCCCTCGCTGGCCACATGGGGCGCCTCGGCGGGGGCCGCGATGTCACGCACCGGCACGCCGGGCGGCAGATGGCCCGGGTCCCCGAGCCATGCAAAGGGCAGCCGCGCCCCAAGGGTCTCCCACGCCTTGGCTGCAATCTCGGGGCCCACGCCCGCGGGCTCGCCGCAGGTCAGCACGGGAACGGAGATCGCACCCGCCCCGCTCCCGGCGCCAAAGCCCGCCGCGCGGCCGGCCCCCGCGCCTGTTCCATCGCCCGCTCTCATGGCTCTCGGATGATGGCCGCGGCGCGCAACTCCGCCACAAGTCCCTGGGAATATCCCTGCAGGCGTTGGTCGATAAGCGCCGCCCGCACGCGCCCGAGATCCACCTCTTCCTCGCGCTCCGGCTGCCTGGAGCAGAGCATCACGAACACCAGCACGCCGTCGCGCACGATGGCGGTCGACACTTCGTTCTCGTCGAGTTTGGCCAGCTCGAGAGCAATCTGCGGCGGCACCTCGCCCGAGAGCTGGCTCTCGAACACCAGCCGCTCCTCCGGCTGCCCCTGGTTGATCGCGTAAAGATCGTCGCACTCATCGATCAGGGCGCGCACGCGGGCGGCTTCTGCCGCAGCCGCCCCCCGGTCCGCGGCCGGGATCAGATACCGCGCATAGTCGAGACGGACGGCCTCGACGTCCGGCCGCCCAGTGTCGCGCAGCTCGCGCAAAAGAAACACTCCGATCGCTCCGCCGAGCGTGATCGGGGCCGTCACCTCTCCGGGGCCGAGTGTCAGGATCTGCTCGCGCACCGCCGGCGGCAGGCTGCCGACATTCACGGGCTCGGCCACACGCCCGCCCGCATCTCGGGTGGGCGCGGCCGAAAACTCCCGCGCCGCCGCGGCAAAGGCGCTTTCCCCGCGCACCGTCGCCGAGATGTTGCGGGTGATCTCCTCGGCGCGCACCTGTTCCTCGGGATTGCGCACAGGAAGAATGATCTCCGAGATCAGCGCGTCCGCCGTTCCGGGCCGCGACGACAGCTGCAGCGCGCGGTCGGTTTCCTCCTCGCTGATCTGGCCTGCGATCGGCCCGAACCGCTGGCGGATATAGCTTCGCCAGGTCACGCCGGCCCGCACGAAATCGCGGTAGGTCTCCACGCTCACGCCGCCCTGTTCCAGCGCACCGATGAACTCCTCGAGCGACAGGTTGGCGCGCGTCGCGAACTCCTCCATGCCAGTGAGCACTTCCTCCTCGCTCGTCTCAATGCCCACCCGCGCGGCCTCGGCCAGTTGCAGCCGCTCGTCGATCAGGGCCTCGCGCGCTTGCACCGTCGGGTCGCCGGGAGACCGGAACAGCCGCAGGATCGCGATGCGCTGGTCCAGCTCCCAGGCCGTGATCGCGCTGTCATTGACGAAGATAACGGGTCGGAACGGGTTGCCCTGCGCCGCCGACGGGCCCGCAAGGCCATGGGCCAGGGACAGAAACAGCGCGGTTGCCAGCCAAACCGCCGGCCAAGCCGGTTTCCGAAAGCTCCACGCGCTGCCCGACATGCACCACCCTTCTTCGTCGTGTCCGCCCTTCCTAGGCCAGCCTCGCCCAAGTGCCAAGCATGCCCGCCATCGGCCACAGCTCCCGACGGAACTCTGCGCCTGCTCCATGCCGCTCATCGCACACAGCCCCGTCGGCGGGGGCGGGGCCGGTTCTCGCCCGTGCCCCCGAAGCCGGCCAGCGCCACCTCGAAATCCAGATTCGTCGTCGGGCGCAGCTGTTCCGACGAGGTGAACCTCCGGCGGACGCTCGTCGTCACCGTCACGCACTCGGTGCGAAACTCCAGCCCAAGCCGCGCCGAGGCCGAACGATCGAGCGTCAGGTCGTAGCGCCACTCGGTCGAGGCGCGCCACGAGTCGTTGACCTGCCACACCCCGTCGAGCCGCCACTCGTTGATCGCATCGTCGCGCATCTCGGCGGGGCTTTCTTCGAGCCAGGTATAGGTGCCGGCAAGCTCGATATCCTCCGACCGCCACCCAAGCCGGGTCTCGAACTTGTCGTAGACGAAATCTTCATCGAAGAGCGCGCGATTGGTCAGGCTCAGCCGCTCGCCGAGCGAAAAGGTCAGCGCTGCGAGCCAGTCCGACCGCACGCCATCAAGCGCGGTGATCCCGTCAAACTGTCCCTGATCTTCGTTGCGATAGACCCGGCCGACCGTCACCCCCATTGACCAGCCGGCCGGGTCAAAGCGGGTATAGTTGATCCCCATATTGACCCGCAGCCCGGCTTCGGTGCGGTCGGTCGCGGGAAAGCGCGACAGCGCAAACAGGTTCCCTTCGTCGAGTTCGATTTGCGTGCTCTCGTCCGCCGGCGTGTCGGGGTCCGCCGCGTCCCCCGGCGCCCAGACGACCTGGGCCACGGGTTCAATAATATGCGATGCGCCCCCCCGCCCCGACGCGGGCCGCACCCATGGCCAGCGCAGCTCTACGGCGGCGGTGGGCACGATGCGGCTGACGGGATCGGGAAAGTTCGAATCCTGGCTGATGAAGCTGTACTCGGTAAAGAGCCGCCCCTGCGCGGCCAGCAGAATGCCGGCCGGGCCCACGTCATCGACCCGCCAGTCGAGCTGCCCCGTCAGCCGGCCCACATCGCGTCCGATGACATCCTCGTTCGAGCGCCGCTCATGGGTATGGGAGGCAAGTTCAAAGCTCACCGTGCCCGGCACCCAGGACGGGCGAAATCGCCGCAGCCACACCACATCGGTCAACAGAAAGGGCTGGGTTTCGTTGTCTTCGGACACGCGCAACGACCGAAAGCCAATCGCCTCGGCGTTGATGAACTCGTCTCGCCCGGCGCGGGTGAGCGAGATGGCGCTGTCGAGCCGGTCCTTGTCGGAATAATCGTAGTCGAGCAGATAGCTGTCGTCCGAGGTCGTTTCGATGTCGAACGCCAGGCGGTAATCCCGCGGCAGCCGGAACTCCGCATCCGCAAACAGATAGCCGCGCAGCTCATCCTGGACGATATCGTCGTCCGAGACCGCGGCATCGATTTGAATCTCACCGGTCCGGAACGCCTGGCGATAGCGCGCCTCCAGCGTTTGCGTGCGGTTGGTGGCCAGGTAGGGCGTGAGCGTCAGGTCACGATTGTCGCCCAGGACAAAGAAATAGGGAACCTTGATCCCTTCGCCCAATTCGTCGGTCGTCCGGATCGAAGGCACGAGAAACCCCGTCGCCCGCTCCAGCGTCGGGTCGGGCAGGCGCAACCTGGGGATATAGGCCACCGGCAAGCCCAGAACCTCAAGCCTTGCGCCATCGAAGTAGAGCTGCCGCTCCAACTCGTCATGGATCACCCGGCGCGAGCGGATCTGCCACAGCGGCACCGGACGCTTGGCGCACACCTCGCACGACGACGCGGTGACCTTCGACAGCTGGCTGTAGCGTCCCGACACGCGCGCGATCTCGACCGCGGCAAGCTGTAGCTGCTGATCCAGAACGAGCCGCGCCGACCGCAAGATCCCATCCTGAAACCCGGTGTCGAGCTCGCCCGACGAGGCAAGCAGCACCGATGTCTCGCCCTGGATCACCGTGATCGGCCCCTCGATCGTCAGGCTGCCGGTTGCGTCGTCATAGATGATGCGCGAGGCCGTCATCCGCGTGTCGCCCTGGACAACCTCGACATTGCCCGAGGCCACAAGGCGCGCATCCCCCTGGATCTCCACCCGGTCGGCCACGAGCACGGAGGGCGGTTCGGTCTCCTCGCTGCCCGCCGGCGCGGCGGTTGCGCCGGTCTCGCCTGTCTGTTGCGCCAGGCCCGGCCCAGCGAGCGCGAGTGCCGCCAACAGCGCCAGCCCCGGCGCGCCCGGCGGCGACCGCATCAGCCGTCCTCCATGTGCAGGAGCAGCCCCAGCGACAGAAGGATCGCCGCAGCAGGTGGGGCCCAGGCCGCCAGGGCCACCGGAATCTGCCCATTTTCGCCCAGGATCTGCGCGAAGTTGCGGATGAAGAACACGCCAAAGCCCAGCATCAGCGCGAAGAGCACCATCAGGCCCGTGCGGCCGAACCGCGTATGCCGCATCGTAAAGCTTGCCCCGATCAGCACCATGCCGGCCAGAAAGAGGGGCAGCGCCAGCTCCATCTGGAACCACACCCGGTGGAGTCGCGCCGAAAAGCCGGCCTGGCTGAGATTGGCGATGTAGGCGGGCAGGTCCCAGATGGGCACGCTCGCCGGCGCGCCGAAACTGTCGAGGATCTGCTCCCGCGTCAGGGACGAGGGGATCACGAACTCCGCGGCAAGCTCTGCGGAGGCCTCTGGGTTGGGGGCCTCCAGATCCCAGATCTTGGCGTCCTTCAACAGCCACAGCCCATCCGCCAGCCCGGCCACCGCAGCGTCGATCCGGCGGATCGGGCCGCCCTCGGCCTGGGCCCGTTCATCGCCCAGGGCGAAGTCGAGAAAGGTCACATTGTAAAGGGTCGTGCCGTCGTAGTTCGCCCGGTCCGCCCGGATCACCGTCTGCGCCGTCTCGCTGCCCTGGCGCAGCCAAAGGCCCTCGCGGCTGACCGACACGACCTGCCCGTCGCCGCTGGTGATCTCGGCCGCCCGCGTCTCATAGCGCTGCATCGTGCCCGCAACGATCGGGTTGAGCACGGCTACGCTCGTCACCCCGATGCAGAGGGCCGCAAGCACAGGCGCCACAAGCGCGCGCAGGGCCGACCGGCCCGCGGCCCGCGCCACCACCATCTCCGAGGTGCGGGCGAGCCCCAGAAACAGCACCAGCGTGGCGAGGATCACCACGAGCGGCAGGATCTGATAGAGCGCCTGCGGCATCGACAGAAGGGCCAGGCTCGCCGCGCCGCCCAGCGAGATGCCCGCATCGTCGAACCGACGAAGCTGCTCGACCATGTCCAAAAGCATGATCATCACACCAAAAAGGCCAAAGAGGCCCAGAAACGCCGTCAGAAACTTCCGCGCGAAATAGAGGTGCAGCGTCATGGCACGGCCGCCTCCGGCCCCGCATCGGCGTCGCGCGCGTCGCGGCGGCTCCGAAGCCGCAAAGGCGGCCGCGACGCAGCCCAGAGCATCGCAAGCGCCGCCGCCAGCCCGCCAAGGAAGGGCGCATAGATCAATGGCCAAAGCCCCGGCTCGCGCCGCGCAGCGTCGGCCACCGCATTTTCGGCGACCTGAACGAGGATGATCAACGCGATGGCAAAGCCGATCTGCTTCCACACCCCAAAGCGCGAAAATCCGCCGACCTGCAGCGCCGCAAAGCCCAGAAGCGCCGCAATCAACGGGGTGAAGGGCTGAATCACCCGCAGGTGCGCCTCGTAGCGGAAGGCGGTCACCGGCCGGTTGGTCTCGGCCATCGCCTGCGCGTCGGGGAAGAACAGCGTGCGCGTGGGATATTCGCGCACATCCCGCCGGCTCCGCCCCGTCCCGTCGATCAGCGCGCCCACGTCATAGGCAAAGCTCTCGAACACGGTCGTGGCCAACCGTCCCGTCACCAGATCATAGGTCTGCGCGGTGCCGTCGAACATCACGAGGGCCACGCCCTCCATGTCCTCCCCCTGCTCGGGGCGCACCAGATAGGCCTGCGCGGCGGCATAGGTCGTGCGACTGTCCTCGGCCCGGGCGTCCGACAGCAGGATATCGCGCAGCTCGCCCTCGGCGGTGATGTCGCGGATATAGACGGTGATGCCCCGCGCGGGATGCACGAAGCGGCCCTCGGTCAGCATGCGCGCGGTCACGTTTTCGCGGATGTCGTATTCCCGTTCCGCCAGCGCGATCCGGCTCTTGGGCACCAGCACATGCACGAGCGCCCCCATCAGCAAGGTCGCCACCAGTCCGAACGCCAGCACCGGCCGCGCCATCCGCCAGGGCGACATGCCGACCGCCTGCGCCACCACCAACTCGCTCTCCACCGTCAGTCGGTTCGTCACATAGACCGCCGCCACGAAGGCCGCGATGGGCAGCACCATCCGGATCACGTTCGGCAGGGTCAGTAGCGTCAGCGCCAGAAACGTGCCGGCCGACTGGCCGTCGGCGATGAGCTGGTCGAACAGGATCACGGCCCGGTTGATCCAATAGACCGACACCAGGATCAGCGCGAAGAACCCGAAAAGCAGCAGAAGCTGCGACAGCACATAGCGGTCGAACCGTGTCACGCGGGCCCGCCCCTCCTCGTCCGGCCGCACGCGGGTGGCCGGTGTTATGGTTGGGCACGGTCTACCCCAAACGGCGCTCCGGGCAAAGGGAGGCGCGGTGCGGCATGGCCCGGGCGCGGCCCCACCGCCGCGCGGCCGAGCGATCCGGGGCGGTGGTTGGTGCGCCGACCTGCGCTGGCCGCTGGCGCGGCACGTGGCGTCGGGCTATCTGTCGAGACGCCACAGACACACCGGAGACCTCCCCTTGACCGATCTGCCCGCCTGCACCGCCACCGCCCTCGACCTCGATGCGCTTGCCGCAGCCGAGGGCCGGGTCGCCGTCTTCGCAACCGGGCCGGATCAGCTCGACCAGGCGGCGCGGCGCGTCAATCGGCTGACCCGCGGGGCCCTCGCGCGCCTGCTCGAAAGCGAGGCTTTCGACAAGGCCAAGCCCGGGTCCACGATGACCTTGGCATTCCCGGCAGGCCTGGCGGCCGAGGCCGTGATCGCCGTCAAGCTTGCCCGCAAGGCCGACGCCCTCGCCGTCCGCCGCGCCGGCGCCGCGCTCGCCAAGGCGGGCCGCGCGGCCGCGCCCCTCCATATCTGCGCCGGCACGATCCTGCGCGCCGCGGAACTGGCCCAGGGCGCGCTGCTTCGCTCCTACGCGTTCACCGAGTGCCGGGGGTCCGGCGCAAGCGGTGGGGAGAATGAGGAAAGCGATGACGCGGCCAAGGCGGCCCCCGGCCCGATCACGTTCCACGTGCCCAAGCCCGAGGCCCTTCAGGCCGAGATCGAGGCCCGGCGCCCGGTGGCCGAGGCAGTCGCGTTCACCCGCGACCTCGTCAATCTCCCCGCCAATATCCTGACGACGGAAGAGTTTGCCGCGCGTCTCACGGCGCTGACCGAGCTCGGCCTCGAGGTCGAAGTGCTGGAAGAGGCCGACATGGAAGAACTCGGCATGCACATGATGCTGGCCGTCGGGTATGGCTCGGAGACGCCCACCAAGACGGTCGTCATGAAATGGATGGGCGGAGGCGACGAAGCCCCGCTCGCGCTGATCGGCAAAGGCGTCGTGTTCGACACCGGCGGGATCTCGCTCAAACCCGGCGCCGGCATGGAAGACATGACGATGGATATGGGTGGTGCGGGCACCGTCGCCGGCACGATGCAGCTTTTGGCGGCGCGCAAGGCCAAGGCCAACGTCGTCGGTCTGGTGGGCCTTGTCGAGAACATGCCCGACGGCCGCGCCCAGCGTCCCGGCGACATCGTGACCTCGATGAAAGGCGACACCGTCGAGGTGATCAACACCGACGCCGAGGGCCGCCTCGTTCTGGGCGATGTGATGTGGTATGCGCAGGAGACGTTCGAGCCTGCGGCCATGGTCGATCTCGCGACGCTGACCGGCGCGATGATCGTCGCGCTTGGGCATGAGCGGGCAGGGGTGTTTTCGAACGACGACGATTTTGCCGCATCGTTTCTGAAGGCCGCTGACGCCGAGGGCGAGGGCGCCTGGCACATGCCGCTCGGCCAAGCCTATGCCAAGCTCCTCAAGAGCCAGATCGCCGACGTCAAGAATATCGGTGGCCGCTGGGCGGGCTCGATCACGGCGGCCGAGTTCCTGCACCGGTTCGTGAAGACCGGCACGCCGTGGATCCACCTCGACATCGCCGGCGTTGCCAAGCCGGCCGCCGAGCCTGCCTTCGCGCCCAAGGGGGCCTCGGGCTGGGGCGTCATGGCGCTCGACCGTCTGGTGCGCGACCGCTTCGAACCGAAGGAATAGGCCCATGCTGATCCCCTCCACCCGGTACCACGACCCCAACGCCGCGCTCGCCCTGCCGACCGGCGTCCCGGGGCTCGCGGAGCACTTGGTGGTGTGGTACGAGCCGGGCCACGTGCCAGTCGCCCAACTGGCGCTCGGGACCGGGATCATAGTCCTCGGCCCCGAGGACGAAGAGACCGACGTCGCCTTCACCTGTCGCGACCCCGAGGGCCATGCCTTGTCGCTCGGCGCCGATGAACCGCTGGCCGCGGGCAACGTGGACGGGCTCGGGAACGGAGCTGCAGGTGGGTGACGTTCTGTTCTATCACCTGACCCGGTCGCCCCTGCCGCAGGCATTGGCGATGCTCCTTGAGAAGTGCCTTGAGCGCGGGTGGCGCGTGGCCGTCCGCGTGCCCGCGGCCGAGACGCTCGACCGGCTCGATGCGCAGCTTTGGCTTGGCCCAGAGGAGCGGTTTCTGCCGCACGGGATCGCCGGTGGCCCCCACGATGCGCGCCAGCCCGTGCTTCTGACCTTGGGCGACGCGCCGGCCGCCAACGCCCCCGACGTGCTGATGAGTGTCGAGGGTGCGGGGCTGGAGGCCGCCGAACTCGCCGGACTGTCCCGCGCCTGTGTCCTTTTTGACGGGGCGGACGGCGCACAGCTCGAGCGGGCCCGATCGCAGTGGAAAGCACTCACGGCCGCCGGTGCGGTCGCGCAATACTGGTCGGAGGAAAGCGGCCGGTGGCAGATGAAGGCGCAGTCCGGCACCTAGGCGCGGGACGGGGGCCGGCGAAGGGGGCAGGGGAGGGGGGCGGTCTGCCCCCCACGCCTGCGGCGCCCCCCCGAGAGTATTTCGATCAAGATGATGGA
>JBCBMY010000031.1:0-27632 GCA_039822045.1 Pseudomonadota bacterium
CGCAACGACGCGTTCCCGAAGATCGTCTGAGTAAGGTCTCGTCATCCATGCTGGCCTCCTCCACCAGTATGGAGTCTGAATCACAAGCGAACCCAGATGGGAATCCCAATTCGATTCAGACAAAACCTGAAACGCTCTAGTCGGCAAAGACCGCAAATGGCCCCGACCAGACCTTCGATCGTGCTGCAAATTGCCGAGGCAGCTCGCGTTTGAGGCACGCCGAGTCGACCCAGTGCGGGCACTAGCGGGCGCTCCAGGGAACGTTCGGCCCTGCGCTGTTTGAAACACTCGGTGATCTCCCCAGGGGAGAGTACGGGAGCCAGCCAGAGCCGTCGTCCAGCTCATTGGCGACACAGTCCGGCTTGACCCCCGAAACTGGCCTTCAGTGTACACGAATTGGCCGTAGTCAATCGTGCTGGACCGAAGCAGCAATAGAGAGCGGGTTCGAGCCGAGGCTGGTTAAGGACTCTGCGCACTCTTAGGGAGACGGGCATGTGGATGCGCATGTCCGCTTCCTTGCGGCTGAGACCCGTGAACAGGTTGCCTCAGGCGATGTGGCAGACGATCCTGTTTGGCCGTCGGGTGGGCCGACCCTCGCCGGGCGGCGGTCGTAGTCTTTGTCCTTTGCCCGCATCTGGGTCAGTTCGCCCCTGATGTCATGGCGGTTAGCGCGTTTTCTATCGGGCCGGCCACTGCTCCGGTGCGAGGTCGGATCGCCACCGCCGTTAGGCTGCGGCTCGTGCCCTCTCGCGAGTCGCGGTTCGACCCGATCCTCAACGCCGTGCGCTGGAATTCCGCCGCTCTGGCCGGCATGGCGACCATTTGGACTGGCGTCTCGCACCTGCAGCCTCACGGCCTCGCGCACTGAGCCATCGCGCCACGGTACAGCCGTGCAGCGGCGCCTTCCATCCGTTTGACGCGACACCTAGGTTTTGGCCCAAGCGGATAGGCCGGATAGTGGGGAACGATGCACGAGATCGCTGTGGTGGGTCGGGGCCTGATTGGGAGCGCGGCCGCGCGCCATCTGGCCGAAGCGGCGGACGGGGTGCTGTGCATTGGACCCGATGAGCCGGAGAGCCGGGCCGCCCATACCGGCGTGTTCGGCAGTCATTATGACGAAGGGCGGATGACACGCTCTGTCGATCCGATGGAGGAATGGGCCATCACGGCGCGCCAATCGATTGAACGCTACCGCGATATCGAGGGCCGGAGTGGGATTACGTTCTACCAGCCCGCGGGATATCTCGGCCTGGGTTATCCAACCTCCACCTATAACGACCGTTGCGCAGCCACGGGTGCGGCACACGGGGTCGAGATTGAGCGATTGGACACTGCAGAACTCCGCCGCCGCTACCCGTACATCAACGTCGAAGACGGTGTGGACGGATTGGTGGAGATGGGCGGCGCCGGGTACATCAGCCCGCGCAACATGGTGCGGGCGCAGTCTGCGCTGGCCGAGCGCGCAGGCGCGACCATCGTCCGCCAAGCGGCGCGCGCCATTCGCAACATCTCGGGCGGGGTGGAGATAGAACTATGGGACGGAACGATTGAGCGGGCGGAGAAGGCTCTAATCACGACTGGGGCGTTCACACAGACCTGCGGCCTGAGCCCGGTGGAGCTGGGCATCACCGTCTATGGGCGCACAACCGTACTGGTGCGGATTGAGGGCGAGGCGGAACCGGCACTCGCAGACATGCCCACGATGATCGACACGGCGATCGGCGCCTATATCTTGCCGCCGATCCGATACCCCGATGGCCACCTGTATCTGAAGCTTGGCGTGGGAGAGGTGACGGACCCCCGCTTCACTGACTTGGACGGACTGCAGGGCTGGTTCCAGTCCGACGGATCGCGGGGGGATCGGGAGCGGTTCACGCAGCGTTTGAAGACGCTGTTCCCAGTGCTGGAGCAATGTCACGGTTGGCACACGGACACCTGCGCTGTGACCTTCACACAGAGTGGCCTGCCGATCATCGACCACGTAATGGGCGACAAAGTCGCCGTGGCCGTAGGCGGCTGCGGCAAAGGCGCCAAGGGCTCGGACGAGTGGGGACGGATCGCAGCCGGGTTGATCCGGAACGCGCCCTGGTCGTCGCCCGTTTCACGGGAGCAACTGGCGCTGCAACACCAATAGCCGCCCGCCCAAAACACTGAGAGTGGTGCCAATGACCTACCGATTGCACAACCGTCTGGGCTCCGGCGGGTTTGTCATCCAAGCCACGTTAGCCGCGGCGGGCATTCCGTTTGACTATGACCCCATCGCATCGAAACCGGACGAACCACTCGGATCAAGACTGCAAGGGTTGAATGCGTGGGGTCAGCTCCCCGTCCTGGAACTCACGGACGGCACGAAAATCACAGAGGTCGCGGCGATCCTGGCGTATCTGGCCCATGCAGAGCCTGCACTCCGTTCCGGCCCCACGCTATGGATCGAAAACATGCCCCGGTTTCTAAGGTGGTCCGTATTTCTGTCCGTGAACGCGTATGAGGGGATTTTGCGCCAAAGCTATACGCGTCGGTATTTCACCCGTGTGGCCGAGGACGGTCTACCAGACGACGCGGACGATAAGATCGCCGCCGCTATCAGGGCCGCAGCGACCCAGCGGGTCCACGATGCCTTCACCTGCATTGAGCAGGAGACGGCCGAGCACAGATTCCTGTTGGGTGACCGCCTGTCGCCCTGCGACATCTTCCTGGCGATGCTTTACGCTTGGCACAACCAGCGCTCCGATCTGCAAAAATGCACCTGGATCACGACGCAGGTCGCTACGCATCCAGATATCCGCAAGATTTGGGAACAGAACTTCCACGATCGGTTGGACTTCAAGTGGCATGCGTTGTGAGCGGTGGGGCCACTCGCCGACGCCACATCGGATTGGTACGTCGATGGCTCACGCGCTGGCAACGTCTGATCTAATGTGTCCGACGTGAGGTCGATCTGCGGCGCCTCATGCGAGGCCGCAAGCGTTTCCCCCGACGTGGTGTAGAGTTCGGCCATCAAGATCTCTGCCACAAGTTTGGCTGGGCGCCAGCCGCCCGCATGCCCCCTTGCGACAGGACAAGGCCTGCCTCGCGTGGCGCGAACACACCGCGGACGACGACCGGATTGGCGCCCACATGCGCTGCAACCTCAGACGAGGTGCGCATACGAGACGGGTTCGACGCCATTTGGCCCAACGTGTGAAGGGCAAGCACCAGCCGTCCGTTCCGCTTCACAGGAAAAACCTCGCTTACCTCGCAACTGAAAGAGTTGCGTGACTCAAGTAGCTTCGATTATTGGATTTGTGACGGGTAAGCGAGCGCACGCGCCATGCCAAACCAGTTCGTGGGGTCCAACCGACACAGCGCTGGTTGGACACGTGCGAGATGCTCGTTGCAACAGACTTGGTCCGCAAAGGGCTGATTGGACGTTGCGCCGCAGGCTAGACGGCGCCCACGCCCCAATCGGCGATCTGCGGCAAAGAAATTGGGGGGCAGGTCACCATTTCCGTGGTGCAGAGACAGCCGACTAAGCGCCATTCTCCGCCTCTTTTCGCCAGCAAGTATGCGGCCCCCGCATATGCGCAAGCGCACTCCCATGACTTGAAAAACGACGACCGAAAGGAAGCCTTCCTATGTCCATGGCCTCTCGTTTCACAGCTGCAGTGCTGCTGTCGCTGTCAACGGCGCTGCCTGCCGCTGCAGACACGTTCACCATCTCGGTTGGGTATGTGTCGGCCGATGCTCTGCCCGACCCGCGCGCGCAATATAACGGATGGATGTCCAACCAAACCGGCGTGACCGAAACGCTGATGGGCATCGATTATGACATGAACCTTTACCCGCGCGTGGCCGAAGGCATCGAGCAGGTGGAACCAACCCTGTGGCGGCTTACCCTGCGCGAAGGAGTGACGTTCCATGACGGCACGCCCGTCGCGGCGGAGGCGGTAATCGCCGCGATTGAGGCGATCTCTGACGAAAGCCATCCGGGTCACAATACGCGGATCGCCTCGCTGCTGGACCTCGCCAGCATGACTTCCGAAGGCGACCGCGTGATCCTGTTTGAGACCAACGCGCCCAATGCCGCGTTCCCCTGGACCCTGTCTGAGCCCGGCATCGCGGTTCTTGGCCCTCAATCTGAGGACTTCCCGATCAACGGCACGGGCCCTTACGTATTTGCAGAGGCGATCCCGGAACAGCTCTACCGTGTCGAGGCGAACCCCGATTACCGCCTGGGCGTACCCGGCTTTGACGAGATCCGCGTCGTCAACATCCCCGATCCCGGCGCCTCCGCCCTGGCCTTTGAGGCGGGTGAGGTCGACATGGTCATCAACTACCCTGAGTCCGATTACGAGCGGATCCTTGAGACCGGCGCGGAAGGCTTCACCGCCCCAACCGCGCGGCTTTACTTTTACACTGTAAATGCTGCCAGCGGCCCGATGTCCAACCCGCTGATCCGCCGCGCCGTGTCGATGGCTATCGACCGGGACGGCATCGTGACGGCTGCGTTGTCCGGCTTTGGTGGCGTGCCCGCTGGCACGGTATATCCGGACGGCACTGGATGGGCCGCCGATATCGAACACACCTATGACCCTGACGGCGCTGAGGCATTGCTGGCCGAGGCGGGTGCGGTCAAGGAAAACGGCACCTGGATGCTGAATGGCGAGCCGCTTGAACTAGAGATCGTCACTTATTCCTCCCGCGCCGCCCTGCCCCCCACTGCGGAGCTGACCCAGGCCTTTCTTGCCGCCATCGGTGTGACCTCAACTGTCAGCGTGGGCGAATGGAGCGCCAGCGCCGATCTGATTGCGGCCGGTGAGGCCGACCTGTTCCTGCAGGCTTGGGTGACCACGCCGCAGGGCGACCCTGGTGCAGTGCTTGAGACCCTGCTCAGTACCGAAGGTGGCTCGAACTCCGGTGGATACTCCAACGCGGAAATGGACCGGCTCCTGGCCGAAGGGCGGACAACGTTCGAACATGAAGACCGCCTGGCGATCTATCGGCGGATCCAAGAGATCATCGCCGAAGAGGCGGCCATGATCCCGGTCTTCCACGTAAGCCAAGTTAACGTCGCGCGGCCCGGTCTGACCAACTACGCCGTCCACCCGACGGAGACATATTGGGTTAACCACGAGACGGCGTTCGCTGAATGACACTACGGGTCGACGGCCTGAAAGCGGTGCGTTCAGGCCGAACCATCCTTCATCCCACCGCACTGACGATAGAGTCCGGCGAGCGGATTGGGCTTGTCGGATCCTCCGGTTCCGGCAAGTCAACTCTCGGCCACGCCCTGGTCGATGCGTTGCAGTCGGACGGCGTGTCGGTCGCCCATGTGACGCAAACGCCGGACGAGGCACTCGATCCGCTGCGGTCGATGGGCTTCCATTGGTGGGAAGCGGAACGGGCGCTGGGCCTGCGCCCCAATCCTGAGCGTCGGACTGAGCTGTTTGAGGTGCTGAACATCGCCCATGGCGATCTGCGCAAGCGCCCCTGGGGGTGGAGCCGCGGGATGCAGCAGCGCTTTGTCATCGCCATGGCGTTGATCGGTGCGCCGGATCTCATTGTGTTGGACGAGCCGACCTCAGCCCTCGACCCAATCGTCGCGGCGCGAACGATGGATCTGTTGGACGAAAGCCTGTCGGGCGGGCGCACGGCGATGATGCTGATCACCCATGACTTGGCCCTGGCCGCCCAGCGGGTGGACCGTCTGGTGGTGCTGGATGCGGGCCGCGTCGTCGAAGACGCGCCGACGGGTCGGCTGTTGGCCGCGCCGGAAACGCAATGCGCGCGGGATCTGTGCGCGCACAAAAGCTGGATGGCCATGCCATGCTGACCCTGAAAAATGTGTCCGTGCGCCGTGGCAAGGTGGTGACGCTGTCGGGCGTGTCGCTGAGCCTCGCGCCCGGGAAAACGCTCGCCGTTGTGGGCGAGAGTGGCGCCGGAAAATCCACTCTGATCAATGCAATCCTGGGCTTTGCGAGCTTTGAGGGCTCGATCACGTGGGACGGCGCGCCGGTGCGCGACGCGCGCCCTGCCCTGGTGTTGCAGGAGCCGCGGGCAGCCTTCAACCCCGTGTTGAGCCTGCGCCATTCGGTGCTGGAGCCCATCCGCGCCCGCCGCCTGTCGCTTCCGCCAGACCGCCTTGCGCGCCTCTGCGCGGGGTTGGAGTTACCCGAAGATCTGCTGGACCGTCGTCCCGGCAAGGTCTCGATTGGTCAGGCTCAGCGCGTCGGCATCCTGCGCGCGATGATCGCGACGCCGCCCTTTATCCTGTTTGATGAGCCTTTGTCCGCGCTTGACGCGGTCACGCAAAAACACACCGCCCGCCTAATCGCTGAGCTTCAGCGGGAGGAAGGCTTCGCCGCGCTGATCGTAACTCACGATCTGGGCTATGCCGCGGCCTTTTCCGACGACATCGCCGTCTTGCGCGCGGGCCGGATCGAAGAACAGGGCCCGTCGTCCGCGTTTGTCACCTCCCCGTCCACAGAACACGGTCGCCAATTGCGCGACGCGGCCGTCGCCCTCGGCGCTTTGGAAGCGGCGGCGTGATCCGCACGTTGATCGAGTTCGTGATCCGCGCCATTGTGGTTCTGGGCGGCACCGCGATTGCGACATTCACCCTGCTTTGGAACGCGCCGGGGGACCCGGCGACAGCGATTGCGATGGCGCGGTTTGACTCGATCGTGTCCGAAGAGGTGATCGCGCAGGTTCGGGCGGAAGCCGGGCTAGACGCCGGGTTCTGGCCGGCGTTCTGGGCTTGGCTCGGCCCGCTGTTGCAAGGTGACTTCGGGTATTCGTCTGTCTCAGGCAACTCCGTTGCGTCAGAGCTCCTGCCATCGCTCGGCTATACACTGCCCTTGGCTCTGGCGGGTCTGGTTCTTGGCGTCGCGATGTCGGTGCCGCTCGCCATTCTGGCGACCCGGGCACCAGGCGGATGGCTCGACCGCTTCGCCGTGGCGCTTGCCTCGCTTGGCGCGGCGATCCCGGTTTATTGGCTTGGCCTCCTTCTGGTGCTGCTCTTCGCGGTTCAACTGAACTGGTTGCCTGCGATGGGGGCGCGGACACCAGCGCACCTTGTGCTCCCCGCGCTTACTCTAGGGTTCGGCGTGGCCGCCTCGCTCACGCGCATCCTCCGCTCCGGCATCCTTGAGGCGCGCGGCAAAGCCTTCCTCCCCGCCTTCCGTCGCCGCGGCGTGGAAGAGGCGGCGATCGGGCGGGACCATGTTGCCCGCCATGCCGCGATCCCTGTGGTTACGGTCCTGGGCCTGGAACTCGCCTTCTTGCTGGAAGGCGCCGTGGTGGTTGAGGTGATCTTCGCCCGCCCTGGCTTGGGCACGTTCCTGGTCACGGCCATCGAGGCGCGGGATTTCCCGAAGGTGCAGGCTGTCGTGATCCTGACAGCGCTCTTCTTTGTCATCACCAATCTGGTGATTGATCTGATCTACCGCCTGATCGACCCGCGGATCGGAGCGCGAGATGCGTAGCGTTCAAGCCGTTGTCATCGCCTTCATTGCCCTGGGCGTGTTCGGCCCCCTTCTGGCGCCCTACGATCCCACGGCGATCAACATTCCCGCACGTCTCAGCCCGCCGAGCGCGGAGTTCCCGCTGGGCACGGACGCACTGGGGCGGGACATCCTGTCCCGGTTGCTGCACGGGGCGCAGTGGTCGCTTGGCTTGGCCTTCGTGATCTCGATCATCGGGCTGGTGATCGGTACGACCTTGGGCCTGATCTCAGCCCTTGGAGGCAAGATCACCGACTGGCTGGTGATGCGGGTCACCGACACGTTCCTTGCCTTCCCTGAGCTTGTGGCGGCGGTCGTGATCGCCGGGCTCCTCGGCGCCAGCACCGAGAGCCTGATCCTGGCGCTGAGCCTCACCGGTTGGATGCGATACGCCCGCGTCGCGCGCGGCATAGGCCTGTCGGTGGGCAACCAGGGCTACGTGGTTCAGGCCAGGCTGGCGGGCCTGTCGGCCGCGGGCATCGCACGCTGGCACTATATGCCGTCGCTCGTACCCACCCTAACCGTGGTGTGGACCGGCATGTTCTCGCGCGCAATTTTGGGGATCTCCGCTCTGGGCTTCCTGGGCTTCGGGGTCCAGCCGCCGACACCCGAATGGGGCACCATGCTCCTCGACGCGCGAATCCACATGCGCTCCACCCCGCTGCAGATGATCTGGCCGGGCCTAGCCGTCATCATCTGCGTTCTGGCGATCAACCTAGCGGGCGACGCCCTGCGCGATTCTTTGGCGAAGGATACTGAAGAGGCCTAGTCGGCCCTTGGTCCGTCGCCGACACTTCGGATGTCCAGCCGAAGCCTCTGGGGAACATCATTTGGGTGTGTGCCCCGCAGAGATCGTTTTCCTCTGGCCGTCGAGACCCTCAAGCGGTCGTTCCAAGTTGAGGAAGTGCTGCCATTCGGCGAGACGGTCATCCAACTCTTGATCATCGAGGCCCGCGGTCGGCCAGAAATCCACGAGTGCGATCTTCTGACCCCGTTCGACCTGGCCGTTGAGATGTGGTGGTCGCGGCCGGATTGGGCGGAATTTGATCCACTAGTTTCGCAACCGTTCCCGAACCTTGTAGGAAAAGATCTCCTGGCCGCGGTCGGTCTGGAAGCGCTGGATTGAACACGGCATCTCCTCGACAACCTGGTCCAGGAAGGCGAGCGTCGACATCGCTGATTTGTCGGGAAAGATGGCCACGGCCTGACACCGCGAGAAGTCGTCGACTGCCGTGTTTTGATAGAGCTTTGGCGCGGTCTTGCAGACGTCCATCGGCGCCCGGTCGCCTGGATCCGCCGTGCGTCGCGCATGCTGCCAGTCCTCCTGATTAGCCTCGGTCGCGTGAGACGGTTGAGTTCATGCCCGTGCAGAACCTTGTGGATCTTATCGCGGGAGAGGCGCAGACCATCGAGGCGCAGGAGCTCGTTGCTTAGCCGCTTGACTCCAGCCTCGGGCTTCGTCGGAGCGTAATGATGTGTTCCTCCTCAGCCTCACCGACCCGCCCGGCCGATGACCAACGAGGCCGGCGGCTGCGATCGAGCAGCGAAGGTTACGGCACGGCGCCAATGAAACCATGTCTCCTTGCCTCGCAGGGCGGTCAAACCAGCGACGAAGTCCGCTTCGAGTCTCGCTCCGTCGACTTGCCCCATCCAAGGCCGGACTGGCGAAAGCTGTCGAATGGTCTTTGCATGGTAGGGACGTGCTAAGCTCATTGCCTCTCTTGGGATACCAGGACACGAAAGTCAGATCGCCAGCTCAATCAATATTAATGTTGACTTTGCATCATTGTTAGTGCATTAATCCATCATGACCTCGGAGATCGGAGCTACGAAGGTCGACCCCGCGGGCCGGGGAGTTTGGGGAGGAGCGTGGGGGGCACGAAAGCCACGCGCCATTCAGCAGGAGAGATCCATGGGACCTTTTCCGCATGACGCACCGAAAGCCAAGATTGACGACTTCAACACCGCTGGCACGGACGGGTTTGAGTTTGTTGAATTCGCCCATCCCGAAGCCGGGATTCTGGAGGAACTGTTCACCAAGATGGGTTTTGTCGAAGTGGCACGCCACAAGACGAAGGACATTTCGGTCTATCGTCAGGGCAACGTGAACTACCTCGTGAACCGCGATCCGAACGGGCATGCCGCACACTTTGTGAAAGACCACGGGCCTTGTGCGCCGGCCATGGCCTGGCGTGTGGTCGATGCGCAGCACGCCTTGAAATGTGCGCTGGACTACGGCGCTGAAGAGTATACCGGCCCGGGCAAGTCGATCGATGTGCCGGCCGTTGTCGGCATCGGCGGATCGCTGCTTTATTTCATCGAAGATTACGATGAAGGCAAAAACCCTTACGATGCGAACTTCGAGTGGATTGGCGAGGCTGACCCCAAGCCCGAAGGCGCCGGTTTCTACTACATCGATCACCTGACGCATAACGTGATGCAAGGGAATATGGACACCTGGTACAGGTTCTACGCCACCGCGTTTAACTTCAAGGAGATCAAATTCTTCGACATCAAGGGCAAGATGACGGGGCTCACGAGCCGGGCGCTCACCTCGCCCTGCGGCAAGATCCGCATCCCAATCAACGAAAGCTCGGACGACCAGAGCCAGATCGAGGAATATCTTAAAGAATACAAAGGCGAAGGCATCCAGCACGTCGCGGTGGCGACCGAGGACATCTATGCCTCGACAGACAAGATCGGCGGTAACGGGATCGACTTCATGCCCGCTCCGCCGGACCTCTACTACGACAAGTCCCATGACCGGGTGAAAGACCACCAGGAGCCGATCGAACGGATGAAGACGCACGGCATCCTGATCGACGGCGAAGGTGTCGTTGGCGGCGGGATGACCCGAGTCCTTCTCCAGATCTTCTCCAAAACAGTGATCGGCCCGATCTTCTTCGAATTCATCCAGCGCAAGGGCGACGACGGCTTCGGCGAGGGCAACTTCCGGGCGCTCTTTGAATCCATCGAAGCCGACCAAATCGAGCGCGGTGTTCTGAAGGCGGAGGGCTGAGGCGATGAAGATCGAGAAGATCCACCACGTCGCCTATCGCTGCAAGGACGCCAAGGAGACAGTGGAGTGGTACGGCAAGATGCTGAACATGGACTTTGTTCTGGCGATTGCCGAAGATCACGTGCCGTCCACCCATGAGCCGGACCCCTACATGCATCTTTTCCTCGATGCGGGGCACGGCAACATCCTGGCCTTCTTCGAATTGCCGACGAAACCCGAGATGGGGCGCGATCCGAACACACCGGAATGGGTGCAGCACATCGCCTTCAAGGTGAAGGACCGTGCGACGCTGGTCGAATTCAAGGAGCATCTGGAGGCGCAGGGCGTCGATGTGCTCGGCATCACGGACCATTCGATGTTCCATTCGATCTACTTCTTCGATCCGAACGGGCACCGCGTGGAACTCGCCTGCCCCGATCCAGAAGAAGAGGCGATGCTGAAGCGGATGGAAGAGGTCAAATGGCTGATGCTCGAGGACTGGTCGAAGACCAAGACAGCCCCGAAGCACGCCGACTGGCTGCACAAGAAAGAGCTGGGCGGCGCGTGAGCGCCCTGCCCCCTCCTTCGACGTCCTGAAAGGAAAGCCCCGTGAACACTCAGTCCCGCGATTTCGTGATCGCCAAGAGCCGCGCGAAATACAATGAAGGCTATATGCCCGGCTTCGGCAACGACTTCGAGACAGAGGCCGAGGAAGGCGCACTGCCGATCGGCCAAAATAGCCCGCAGCGTTGCCCCTACGGTCTCTATGCCGAGCAACTCTCCGGGACGCCCTTCACGGCCCCGCGTGCCTCGAACGAACGGACCTGGCTCTACCGGATGCGCCCGACCGTGCAGCATGTGTCCGACATGGCTCGCCTGGATCTGCCGCATTTCCGGTCGGCCCCGACCGCGGACGAAAGCGGACTGCCCCTGGCCCCGATGCGGTGGGACCCTGAACCGATCCCAGCGGACGCAGGCACCTGGCTGACCGGGATCCGCACCATTGCCACGGGCGGCGACGTGCTGACACAGGTTGGCTACGCGATCCACACCTACGCTGTGACGACCAGCATGGACACGGAGGTGTTCTACAACGCCGACGGCGAGATGCTGGTCGTGCCCGAGGTCGGGGCGCTCCGGTTCTTCACCGAGATGGGTGTGATCGATGCGGCCCCAGGCGAGATCGTCGTGCTCCCGCGCGGGCTGAAGTACAAGGTGCACTTGACCAGCGACGAGAAGGCAAGGGGGTACATCTGCGAAAACTACGGGGGCGCGTTCACCGTGCCGGAACGCGGCCCCATCGGCGCGAATTGCATGGCGAACCCACGCGATTTCCTGTCGCCCGTCGCGGCCTATGAGCAGAAAGACGGCACGGCCCATCGCGTGACGGTCAAGTGGTGCGGCCAGTTTCACGCGTGCGAGATCGGCCATTCGCCGCTCGACGTGGTCGCCTGGCACGGCAACTACGCGCCTTACAAATACAACCTCCGGCACTACTCGCCTGTGGGCCCGATCCGGAATGACCATGCGGATCCGTCGATCTTCACCGTCTTGACTGCCCCGTCGGGAGAGCCCGGCACGGCCAATATCGACTTCGTGATCTTCCCGCCGCGCTGGCTTGTGGCCGAGGATTCGTTCCGCCCGCCTTGGTATCACATGAACATCATGTCGGAGTTCATGGGGCTGATCGAAGGCGTCTATGACGCCAAACCCGAGGGTTTCGTGCCGGGCGGCATGTCGATCCACAACATGATGCTGCCCCACGGGCCGGACGCCGATGCGTTCTACGCGGCCTCGCTGAAAGACCTCGCGCCCGAGAAGCTCGACAACACGATCGCGTTTATGTTCGAGACACGGTTCCCGCAACAGCTGACGACATACGCCGCCGGGCTCGACACGCTCCAAGTGAAGTACCCCGACGTCTGGAAGCCGCTGCGGAACCATTTCGACCGAAACCGGCCGATCTGGACTGGAGAATAGCCAGCCAGCGCGACGCAGGCGCACATCGCCAAAGAAGCGCGGAATTCGAACCCAGGAGAGAGGGAGGAGACCTCATGGCCCAGGACATGCAGATGGTTTGGCGCGGCGCCAAACTGGCCGATGCGCTTGCTGAGACCGATGAGCTGAAGACCACCGTGATGGAGCGCGGCGTTCTGAAGGTCGTCTTCATTCGCCCCAACATCGAGAAGACGGACACCCATGAGCGCGACGAAGTCTACGTGGTGACGCAGGGCGAGATATCCCTCACCATAGACGGCGTTGAAAACCGGCTTGCCACGGGCGACGCTGCATTCGTTGCAGCAGGTGTAGAGCACACGTTTCACGGCCTGACGGACGATGTCCTGCTTTGGTCGATGCGCGCCACACCGAGCGCCTGATCCTGAAACTGAAACTGAACTGTAGCGGGGAAGACATGAGCGGACGAAATGCGACGCATGATCCAGCACGCCTGAGCTGGATCAACAGCGCAAACGCTCCCCAATCGGACTTTCCAATTCAGAACCTGCCGTATGGCGTTTTCTCTGTCGGAGACGGACCGAAGCGGGTTGGCGTGGCCATCGGCGACATGATCCTCGACCTCACGGCTCTTGAAGAGGCGGGGACGCTGACGCCAGGTGGCGCGACCAAGGTCTTTGATCGCGGGGTACTGAACCCACTGATGGCGCTGCCTCAGGGCGTGTGGTCGGCGACGCGCGCAAAGATCGCTGACCTGCTGGACGCCGACGGGGGCGACAGGGCGCTGCCGCTGGTCGCGCAGGCGGAAGCAACGCTGCACCTGCCGATGTTCGTGCGCTCCTTCACCGATTTCTATGCGTCCAAGGAGCACGCGACCAATGTCGGCACCATGTTCCGCGACCCCGACAATGCGCTGATGCCAAACTGGCTGCACATCCCAATCGGCTACAATGGCCGCGCCTCGACGGTGGTGGTGTCCGGGACGGAGATCCACCGGCCGAACGGACAGCTCAAGGGCCCGCAGGACAAGGCGCCACGCTTCGGCCCGTGCCAGAAGCTCGACATCGAGCTGGAGCTGGGCGCCATCGTCGGCACGCCAAACCCGATGGGCCGGCCGGTTACGGCGTCTGAGGCCTACGACAACATCTTTGGCTATGTGCTGATGAACGACTGGTCGGCGCGCGACATCCAAGTCTGGGAATACCAACCTTTGGGGCCGTTTCAGTCCAAGGCGTTCGCCACGACGATCAGCCCCTGGATCGTGACGCGCGAGGCTTTGGAGCCCTTCCGCGCCCCCGCGCCGGAGCGCGTCAAGCCGCTCTTGCCGTACTTGGAAGAAGAGACGCCCAACAACTTCGACATCCAGATGGAAGTGGCGCTTGCCCCGCAGGGCGCGGCCGCGACGGCGATCAGTCGCACGAACTATCGGTACATGTACTATTCGTCGGCGGTGCAGCTTGTGCATCACGCATCGTCGGGCTGCGCGATGGAGACCGGCGACCTGCTGGGCTCCGGTACGATCTCTGGCCCGACGGCAGACAGTTTCGGCTCCATGCTGGAACTCACCTGGAACGGGCGCGATCCCGTCCAGATCGACGGCGGCGCGCGGACCTTCCTCGAAGACGGGGACAGCATCGATATCACCGGCTGGTGCGAGGGCGCCTACCGGATTGGCTTTGGGCATTGCCAGGGTCGCATCTTGCCTGCCGTGGCCTTTGGGGGCGCGTGATGGCCGAGGCGTGGAAATCCTATCGCGGCGCGCCATCGGACGGCACGCGCGTGTGCGCGGCTTCGGATGTGCCCGACGGCACGACCCATTGCCTCGAACTCGACGGGTTTCCGCTGCTTCTTGTCCGCGTCGGCGATGTCCTGCGTGCCTACGTCAACGCCTGCCCGCACCAGTACATGCCGCTGAACCACAAGGGCGACCGGCTGATCTCTGCGGATAAGACCACGATACGCTGCACCAATCACGCGGCAGCCTACGCTGTCGAGACCGGCGAAGGCGTAGAAGGCCTAGGCATTGGCGAATGCCTGGACCGCGTGCCCGTGGCTGTTGAAGACGAAGCCATAGTCGTCCGGGAGCCGCCCGGACCGTAGATCAACCGTCTTACTCTTGGGAGGAAGTACCATGACGCTCACGCGCCGCGCCGCGCTTTCGGCTTTTGCCATCGGGGGAGCCGCTTTGGCTGCTCCACATCAGATCAAAGCCGCGTCCCACGGGGGCAAGACGTTTTGCCTGGTGCACGGGGCCTGGCATGGCGGTTGGGCTTGGGGGCCGACCGTCGATGCGCTCCGGGCCATGGGCCACACCGTCACCGCACCCGATCTTCCCGGAATGGGCGACCGCCGGGCTGAGGCGAGCGCAGAGATCGGGTTGGCGGACCATACAACAGCCATCCGCGATCATCTGTTCATGCGCGATCTGACCGACGTGGTCTTGGTCGCGCATTCCTACGCGGGGTGCATCCTGTCCGACCTCTTGGGGCAAGGCGAAGATCGTATCGCGCACGCCGTCTACTTCGACGCTTTGGTTCCGGGCGAAGGGCAGGGTCTGGCAAGTTTTGTACCCGAGGGCGCGCGCGCCGCAATGCGGGGGGCCGCCGATGCGGGACAGTTGCTTCCAGTGCGCCCGAAGGATGCGTGGGAAGAGCTCTGGGGCCTCACTGGTGATCTTGCTGCCTTTGCCGAACCCCGATTTGTGTCTCACCCACCGCGCACGTTCCTTGACGTGGTCACAGGGGATCCATTCGCCCGCGAGATGCCGCGCACGTTCATCAAGTCCGCACAGAACCCGAATCCGCTCTTCAAGGGTATTCGCGCAGACATCGAAGCGCGCGGAGACTTCACGGTCGTCGACATCGCCGGGCATCACGACGTGATGGCGATCAATGGTCCCCTGACGGCGGACACGCTGGTCTCGGTGGCGAGCTAGAGCCCATGTCCAAAGGGGCGCCACAACGTTCGCGGCAGACGGCCGTCGCTTGCTGCTGCGCGGCTGTCAGCGGCGCCCTCAAAGCACTCATCTCATAGGGTTTTGCAATGTCGGAGAAACCGGTCCTTTATGACTACTGGCGGTCATCGGCGAGCTACCGTGTGCGCATCGCACTTAATCTGCTTGGGCTAGAGTACGACAGCCAGCAGATTGACCTTCTTTCGGCCGAACACCGCGGTGCAGACTATCTGAAGGTCAATCCGCAAGGCATTCTGCCGGCGCTCAGGGTTGATGGGTTTTGCCTAACACAGTCGCTGGCGATCATAGAATATCTGCATGCGACCACGACCGGCTCAACCCTGCTACCCGATGATGCGGCCGGCCAGGCGCGCGTCCGCCAGCTTTCCTACGCCATCGCGATGGAGATCCATCCGATCTGCAACCTCCGCGTTGCCAGGCATGTGACTGAGCTCACTGGTGGGGGTGAGGCAGAGAAGAGAGCGTGGATGCAACACTACATCGCCAGAGGGCTTGACGCGCAGGAGTTGTTGCTCGCGCAAGGGAGATCGGGCCGGTTCGCCCATGGCGACACGCCGACGATGGCCGACTGCTGCCTGATCCCACAACTCTACAATTCCGATCGGTGGGGCGTGGATTACACACACCACGCAATGATCTCGGAGATTGCGGAGGCCGCGCGAGGTTTGGATGCCTTCGCCCGCGCGCATCCCGACCAGATCGGCCCGCCAGGACCTTGAGAGCAGGTGCCCGCGATGAAGTCACCAGCCGCTCTATTGCGACACGTGCTCGGTCAGGATGTTGATCGCGTCGGTCAAAGCCGCCCTGCGCTCGGGTCCGAGGACATCGTCGAGCTCCAAGTTTCGGGCAAGAAAGCGGGGGTGCAGGTCCTCAAGCAGTGTCTGGCCGGCCTCGGTCAAGGAAACGTTCTTCTTTCTCTTGCTCACCGGGTCGCCTTGGAACTTCACGAGGCCGCGTTTGGCGAGGCTCATGGCAGATCGACTGATCTGTGCCCGATCAATTCCGCAGAAGCGGCTGATGTCAGAGATCGAGATCACCTCGAACGTATTGACCACATTGAGAATTCTGTACGACGTCAGATTGATGTCCGCGCCTTCCAGCATGTCTTGCGCTTGTTGATCCAACAGGCGGCTCAGGACCGACAGGCGAAACGTCAGCCGATCTTCCAAGCCGCGCACTTTTGCCAGTTGTTCTTCAAGGGACTTTGCAGTGACGACCACGGTGCATCCTTATTGTTGCGTACGCAACATAAATGTTGCTTAATGTAGATGGGAATGATATCAAGGCGCATAACGAAGAAGAAGCACCATTGTTGGGAGATCTGGACCACGTGACGCGGAAACCCAAAAACGTGCTGTTCATCATGGCGGATGAGCATCAGGCCGCGGCGTTGTCCTGCTTGGATCATCCGGTGGTGCAGACGCCCAATCTCGACCGCCTTGCCGCGCGCGGGACGTTGTTTCGCAACGCCTACACGCCGAGCCCGATTTGCGTGCCGGCGCGCGCGTCCGTCGCTACGGGGCGCTACACCCATCAGACAGGATATTGGGACAACGCGCACGCCTATGACGGGCGGGTGCCAGGCTGGGGCCACGTTCTTCAGGCGGGCGGCTTAAGCGTTACGAGCATAGGCAAGTTGCACTACAGGTGCGCCGAGGATCCAACGGGGTTTGACCGCCAAATCCTGCCGATGCATATCCAGGGCGGCGTTGGGCAGATCTGGGGGTCGGTCCGCAATCCCCTGCCTCGGACCCTTCGGGCAACGGGGATGCTCGGCAAAATCGGCGGCGGGACCTCAAAGTACAACGAATATGACATGGCCGTTGCCGACGCTGCCGTGGAGTGGCTTGCAAACGCCAAGACGAAGGACGCGCCCTGGGCGGCATTCGTCAGCTTTGTAGCCCCGCATTTCCCGCTTACGGTTCCAGACACCTATCTCTCCCTTTATCCCGCGGCCGACATGCCGCTCCCGCCCGTGCATCCCGAGCGGGGCTATCGGCCCCATCCCTGGGTCATGCGGATGATGGACATTGAGAACAGCGACGCCGAGCTTGGATCGGAGGATCGCCGGCGCGAGGCCATTGCGGCCTATTACGCATTGTGCACCTTCGTTGACGCCCAGATCGGTAAGGTGCTGGACGCGCTTGAGGCCACAGGTCAGGCCAACGACACGCTCGTGATCTACACGTCAGACCATGGAGAGAACCTTGGGATGCGCGGCCGATGGGGCAAGTCGCTCCTTTACCGCGAGTCCAGCCAGGTGCCTTTGGTGCTCGCAGGCCCTGGGGTGCAGGCTGGACAGCAGGTGACAACGCCGGTGTCCCTCCTGGACATCGCCCCCACCATCACCGCGGCGTTCGGGCTGCCGGCTGACCCGGAGTGGCCGGGACAGTCTTTGGTGGGCATCGCCACAGAACCAGCCGACCCGGATCGGATCGTCTTTTCAGAGTACCACGCAGCCAACTCGCCTTCGGGCGGTTTCATGGTCGCCGACGCCCGTTGGACGTATCACGACTACGTTGGCTACGACGCGGAACTCTTTGATCTCGCTGAGGATCCACTGGAAACCCGCAACCTCGCCGAAGATCCGAGGTATGCCGATCGCTGCGACCGGATGCGATCTGCTCTGCTGGAGATCTGCGACCCCGATGCCGTCGATGCACAAGCAAAAGCCGAACAGGACCAACTGGTCGCGCGGCACGGAGGTGCCGAAAAAGCCTACCGAACCGGGCCGTCCGGCGCCACGCCGATCCCGGAAACTTAAACGACCAGACACGCGAAACAAGAGGAGACACACGATGAAATTCGCGATGCTGAAGGGCGCCGTTGCCGCGCTCGCCGTGACGCTCGGCGCCGTTGGAGCGCAGGCTCAGGAGTGGGAGCCGAGCGGCCCGATCAAACTGATGATCGCCTTCAGGGCCGGCGGTGGCGCCGACACGATGGGCCGCCTTCTGGCGGAAGAAATCGCAACCCGCAGAGGCTGGGAGATCATTCCCGAAAACGTAACCGGCAAGGGCGGCGCCACCATGGCGGTTGCGTTGAAGAACGAACCCGCCGACGGTCTGGCCATCGGCGTGACGGTGTCTGAAGCCACGACCTACAATGTCCAAGCCACCCGCAACCCCGGCTACGCGCTCGAAGACTTCGACTACATCTCGACCATCTCTGGCTCGCAGATGGGGATTATCGCAAAGGCCGATCGCGGCTGGACGACGCTGGGGGATGTGATCGAAGCCGCGAAGGCTGGCGAGAGCTTTTCCTTTGGGGTCATGAGCCAGAAGCTTGCGGATGCAGCTTACGTCATCGGCAAGAACAACGGCGTCGAGTTCACCACCGTCATGGTTCAGGGCGGCAAGGGCGGGCTGAACGGCGTCGTCGCTGATGACCTTGACTTGGCCTGGGCTGCCGGCGTGCAGACCCCGGGTGTCCAGGCTGGCGATCTTGTCAACCTGGTGTCGGCGGAGGACGGCCCGCTCAACATCTCGCCGGACGCGCCGATGCTCGACGCGTACAATGTGCCCTTCACCTTCGGGGTAAAGTTCATCGTCGTCGCGCCAACGGGTTTGCCGGACGACGTGAAGGCCACCTACGCGGCTGCCGTTGCCGAGGTTCTGAACGACCCAGACAGCAAGCTCTCTCAGTTTGTGACCAAGGCGTTCTCGGGCCCCGAGCTGCTCCAAGGCGACGACCTGACGGCCTTCATGCAAGACGGCTACGACGCAGCGGGCGCATTGCTCGACGCTTCGTCGGAGTAATCCGGAACCGATCAGGCAGCCCCAGGGTGGCCTGGTCGCTACCCCTCAGACTGTAGGAGGCGGAGCATGCTGGGCCGCTCCATTGAAATCTGGATCGCAGTGGTCTTTCTGGCTCTGGGCCTGATCGCCGCCGTGCTCTGGGTTCCGCTCGATAGCGAAACGCCGCCGATCTACACCTTTAGACGGCAGACCTATATCGGCGACGCGATGCTGCCGATGGTGGCCGCGGCAGGGATTGCGATTTGCGCGGCCGTGCATCTCCTCCTCTCCTGGCGCCGGAGCCGCGATGCGGTGGACGCGCCTTTCGATGTGCTCACCGGCTCTTTCTTCTTGGCTCTTTTTGGCATTGTCGCGGTGTCCCTTCTGCTCATGTTCTGGGCCGGCCCGGCCGCGCTCGCGCTCTTCGGACCAACGGCCGAGGAACCGGTGACGTACCGCCAGATGCGGTCGACGCTGCCCTGGAAATACACTGGTTTCGTCCTCGGCGGTTTCGTGCTGGTCTTTGGGATCACGTCTCTGATCGAGGGCAAGCTCAGCGCAAAGAGGGCTCTGAGCTCCATCCTCGCCGTCGCCGTCTTGATCCTGATCTTCGATGTGCCGTTCGACACGATCCTCCTGCCGCCGAACGGAGATTTCTGATGGGTGTCTTCGACTACGTCTGGGCGGGGGTGCTCGCTGTTATTGCCGGGCCAGCGGCGTTCGAACTCTTTGGCATCGGTATCCCGATCACGGTTCTGATGGTCATTGGTGGGTTTGTCATCGGGATCATCGGCGGCGCAACGCCGGGGCTTGCCGGTCCGTTCCTAATGGCGGTGTCCCTGCCGATCCTTCTGTCGATCTTCGGCTTCACCCCGGATGCGCTTCTGCCTGTGCTCGGCTTCCTCGTCGGCGTGATGAAGGGCGCAACCGTCGGCGGGGCCGTGCCCGCGATCCTGTTCAACACACCAGGCACCCCCGACGCGATGCTCACGACCTTCGATGGGTATCCGATGGCGCAGAAAGGTCGGGCCGGAAAGGCACTGCGCACCGCCCATTTTGCGTCCGTGTCCGGCGATACGTTCTCCGACCTCGTCCTATTCACCTGCGCCCCGTTCCTGGCGATCGTCGTCGAGGCCTATCTCGGCTTTGGGGAAAAGGCCGCGTTGATCCTGTTGTCGCTCGCCTTTGTCGCGGCGGTGGTGGGGGCGTCGCCCATGAAGGGGATGATCGCGGCCTTCCTCGGCCTCTTCATCGCGGCCATCGGCACAGGCGAAGACACCTATTCCCGCCTCTCCTTCGGCACCGAGGCCCTCTCCACCGGTGTGCCGCTCATCACTGCGGTGCTTGGCGTGCTGATCCTGGGCGAGGTCCTCTACGCCTTCGAGCAGATGTGGCGCGATCGCCGTTCCGAGTCCGTCTCGGAGGCACCTCAAAAAGGGGACCAGCGCCTCACATGGCAGGAGCGGCGCAAGCTCTTCCCGTTCATCGGTGTTTCGGCCGTCGTTGGTACCGGCATCGGCGCGCTTCCCGGCATTGGCTCGACGCTTGCCGCGACCCTGGGCTATGCCACGGGTGAGCGGATGCACAAAGGTCCGGTGCCCTTCGGTCAAGGCACGCCGGAAGGCGTTGCAGCCACCGAGGCCGCCAACAGCTCGGTCTCGGGTGCAAATCTCATTCCCGTTCTGTCTTTGGGCATTCCCGGAAATGTGGGCGCCGTCTTTCTGATCCTGGCGGCGGAATCGATTGGCGGTTTCAACCCGGGGCCCAGCGTCTTCCGGTTCACGACCGCAGAGGTAAATCCGGAACTGGTCATCGCCTTTGGCCTTTTCACCACAATGATGCTCGCCAACATCCTCAATTGGATCATCGGCGGACGGATCATGGCCGGCGTTGGCATTATGGCGCGGGTCCCAAAGCAGGTGCTTCTGCCCATCGTCCTGCTTTTGACCCTCACCGCGATCTATGTGCAGGAAACGGACTTCCAGGCGTTCTACTTCGCCTTTGCATTCGCGATCCTTGGCTATCTGATGCGCAAATTGCGCATTCCGACATTACCGTTCGTGATCGCCTTCATTCTGGCGGGCAATCTTGAACAGGCGTTCCGGCAAGCCTTTGCCGTGGCCGGCGGCGATCCCTTCTTCCTGTTCAAGAGCCCGCTGTCGCTCACCTTCCTTTTGCTTTCCGTCGGCGTGATCATCTTCTTCTCGCGCCCGATGAAGCCCGCAGCGAACAAGGCAATCGAAGCGGAAAGGGGTGCGTAATGGCCGTCAAGAACATCCTTGTGGCTGTGAATGGCAGCACGGGCTCGGTCGATGCCGTCCAGGCAGCCATATTGATGCAGCGGAAGTACGACGCCCACCTGACCGGCCTTCTCGTGCACTACGGCACGCGCGACCGGTTCGGTGCCGAGAACTGGATGCCAAGCAACGTTCGGACCATTCTCGAAGGCGACATCCATGACCAAGAACGCTCCCTGGAGCAGGGGTTTCGGGACGCAGCGGCGAAGATCGTCCCGGCCGAAAAGCTTCACTGGCTGGCAATGAGCGGCGAGCCGGACGACACAATGGCTAAGTATGTAGTGATGTACGATGTTGCTGTGATGGGTCGGAACGCCATCCGCGCCCGCCCGGAGACGGATCTGCATCCAGAGCGTGTCGCCTTGAAGAGCGGGCGGCCAATTCTGATCGTTCCTCCAAATTTCGATCCGACAACCATCGATAAACGCGCGGTGCTTGCGTTCGACGGTCGGCGCGCAGCGTCTCGGTTGATCCACGATGCGATGTTGTTTCTTGAGACCAAGTCTCACGTCGACATCGTGAGCAGCGGCAACAAAATGTACAAACCCGCAAACAGCATTGGCGCAACCGACCTCCTTGAGCGGCATGGCGTCAAGGGCCAGAGGGTGCGGCTTCCCAAGCAGTCACGCAACTTCGGAGCAGAGCTTCTGGCCTATTGCGACAAGATTGATGCGGGCACGCTTTTTATGGGCGTCTATGAGCACGGCGTTTTTCGGGAAGAATTGTTCGGCGGATCGACGCGATACGTCCTCGATCATGCAAGTATTCCAGTCATGATCTCGCATTGAGCGGCCGAATGACCCGACCGAATTTCCTCATAATCACGGCCGATCAGCACAGGGGCGATTGCCTCGGTGTCGAGGGTCGGCGTGTGCGTACTCCCAACCTCGACGCCATGGCGCGCGCGGGAACGCGGTTTACAGCCGCCATCTGCCCGTCTCCCGTGTGCCAGCCTGCCCGTGCCTCGATCCTCACGGGTCAGTTGTGCCGGACCCACGGCGTGCACGACAACGGGATTGACCTTGACGACGGCGTTGGAGAGAAGGGCTTTGCGGGCACCTTGGGCGCCTCCGGCTACGACACCGGGTATTTCGGGAAGGCGCACTTTTCGAGCTACGATGCCCGTGAACCGACGGGGCGACCCGAATGCATCCTATCTTCGGTCGATTTCGGAGAGGATTGGAACGGCCCATACATGGGGTTCCAGAATGTCGAGTTGATGCTGTCCGGGCCTTCGAACCACCCACCGCTGGCGCCGCCGCGCGGGCATCACTACGAACGGTTCTTCTATGCCGACGGGAAGGGCGCGGAGAGAGCCAAGCTATATAATGAAGGTCGCGGCGACACGAAAGCGGCGGCGCAGACCTGGCATTCACAGCTCCCCACCAATTGGCACTACACGCCCTGGACGGCCGACCGGGCGATAGAGTGGCTGACCCATGGCCGGGACCCAGATAAGCCGTTTTGCGCATGGATCAGCTTTGTCGACCCGCATCACCCGTTTGACTGCCCCGAACCCTGGTCGCGGCTCCACGACCCCGCAGATGTCGATCTGCCCCCGCATCGCACGCGCGACCTCGACAAACGGCCATGGTGGCATCGCGCGGCCGTTGAGAATACGCCCAAGGGCGATCCAGCCGAGATTGCTGTGCGCTCGACCTACTCACGGATCGCGCCCCAGACGGACGACCAGCTGCGCGAGATTATCGCCAATACCTACGGTCAGATTGCCTTCATCGATGAACAGGTCGGACGCATTCTGACAGCCCTCGCCGAAGCCGGTTTGGCCGAGAACACCATTGTCATCTACACCTCCGACCACGGCGACTGGCTGGGCGATCACGGCCTGATCCTCAAAGGGCCGATGCCCTACGAAGGCCTCTTGCGAGTGCCGATGATCATCAAAGGGCCGGGCGTTCCGGCGGGCAAGATCGTCAACGAGCCGGTGTCGACGCTCGATATTGCGGCCACGCTTTATGACTATACTGACCAATCACCGGGACTGGCGCAGCATGGGGCGTCCCTACGACCGGTGATCCAGGCGGACGCAACCCGCGACTTTGCGATGATGGAATGGGAGCTATTGCCGAACCGCGTTGGAGTGGCCCTGTCGCTCCGAACCGTGCGAACGAAGACCGCGAAGCTGACGGTCGACCTGCGGTCAGGGGCTGGCGAGATGTACGACCTTGAGATCGACCCTCACGAGATGGTCAATCTCTTCGACCAGCCCGATCAGGCCGACCTGCGCGCCAAGCTGGAGGGCTATCTGCACAGCCGCCCTAATGATATCGGGCCGATCAACGCGCCCGTGGGCCCCGGCTAGAGCGCTGCGATGGTTCTGCAAAACCGATATCCGGCTCTGAGCTACCATGCGGCACGCGCCCGCTGCCGGATCCCCTTCTTCGCATGGGAATACCTGGCGAGCGGAACCGGGGCGGAACAGCTTGTTGATCGCAACAGGGCGCCGTTGGACGCGGTTTCCCTGCCGCCGAAAGTGGCGCAAGGCCGGTTCGATCCAGACACCACGACCACATTTTCGGCTGAGCCTAAACCGTTCCTTTTGGCGCGGCGCCCGTCGGCATGTCGGGGTTGCTCTGGCCCGAGGCGGAGCTCATCCTCGCCGCCGCGGCGAAGGCGCACGGCTTTCCCTACACGCTCAGCATAGTGGCCAATGAAACGCCCGAGGCGGTTGCCAAGGCGGGCGGGCAGAACGCGTGGTTTCAGCTCTATACGCCCGCAGAGCCCGAGATTGAAGACGATCTGATCGAACGGGTGGGCGCGGCGGGGATCGAGACATTGGTCGTGACCGTCGACGTGCCCGTCGGACGCCGGTGCGAGAGGCAATTGGCGGCTGGTCTAACGGTTCCTCCGAAAGTCACGCCACTCATGCTGTGGCGGGTCGCGCAGCGCCCCCAATGGGCCCTGGCCACTCTACGCCACGGGCAGCCTCGATTTTGGACCCTGGAGAAGGACTTCGTCGAAGACGCCATGAAGGACGCGGCCAAAATGGTGGGGACCATCGTTGATGGCCGTCCCGATTGGGATACGGTCAGGCGCATCCGCGAGAAATGGCGGGGCAGTCTTGTGATCAAGGGTACTCCCTCCGGAGAAGAGACCCTCCGCACGCTTCACGCGGGCGCGGACGATGTCGTCGTCTTAAGTCATGGCGGCCGCCAGTTCGACGCGGCTCCTCCCGCGATCGACGCCTTGCCCGACGTGGCGAAGGTCGTCGCGGGCCGCGTGCCCTTGCTGTTCGACAGCGGGATCCTGTGGTGGCCCGACATCGCGCGGGCCTTGTCTCGGGGCGCGGACTTCTGCCTGCTTGGGCGTGGGTTTCTCTACGCCGTCGCGGCCCTTTGAAGCGCGGGGGGACCGCACGCCTACTACGTTTTGAAACAAGACCTCCAAGACACTATGATCCAGATGGGGGCACGACGATTGTCGGACCTCAATGCCAGTGGAATGGAGAGTGCAGCAGCGTGAACTCCGACGCCTCACATCTCCCGCCCAGTCCCAAAAAGGCGTGCTGCGGCCTGTCCAGGGGCGCGCCTTCGACGACGCCCGAGCCGGCCGACGCGCCGCGCCGGTCGCCGCGGCCGACAGAAACGGCCATCGAGATCCCAGGGGGAGAGGCCCTCGTCGGAACCTCGTCGCCGCAAATTCCCGACGATGGAGAGAGCCCGGTCCGAAAGGCACGCGTCAAACCGTTCCTGATCGGCGCAACGGCCGTCACGAATGCCGAATTTGCCGAGTTCGTTTCGGCCACGGGATATGTGACGGAGGCAGAGCGCTTCGGCTGGTCATTCGTCTTCTGGGCGCAGGTGCCGGAAAGCTATGGCCCGACAGAGGGTGTCGTCGAAGTCGAATGGTGGCGCCGGGTCGATGGGTCCAATTGGTCTGCGCCCAACGGCCCAGGCACGACGGCGGACTGCCTTTCGGATCATCCTGTGGTCCACACATCCTGGAATGATGCACGCGCCTATTGCGATTGGGTGGGCGGTCGCTTGCCCTCGGAAGCGGAGTGGGAGCACGCTGCGCGCGGCGGTCTGGGAGACGTTCGATTTCCGTGGGGCGACGACGAACCGAACGACACAGACTTCACCCCCTGCAACATCTGGCAGGGGCAGTTCCCGGACACCAACACCGCTCAGGACGGCTACGTCACAACAGCGCCAGCGATGTCCTTCGAGCCCAACGGCTACGGGCTCTACAACATGGTCGGCAACGTCTGGGAGTGGACGTCGGAGGCGTACCGCATCCGATCCTTGAAGCGGCAAGTGAAGGATAAGTTGAAGGCGATGCGGGGCTACAAGCTCTCGAAGGGCGGATCATTCCTCTGTCACCGAAGCTACTGCTTTCGCTACAGGATTGCCGCGCGATCGGGCTCGTCGCCCGACAGTTCAACGACGCATCACGGCTTCCGTGTTGTCTGGGACATGTAGGCCGTGATATGGCGCGGAACGCGTTTTCATCATGTGCGATCAGCTGCGCCATGACTATCTCGGTTGCGCCGGACACCCTTATCTGCGGACCCCAAACATCGATGCGCTAGCACGCGGCGTTTGCTTTGACCGGGCCTATGTCCAGTCTCATATCTGAGGGCCATCGCGGATGTCATTCTATGCGAGCCGCTATGTCTGGTCCCACGGGTCAAGCTGGAACAACTTTCCGCTCCGCGTGGGTGAAATGACCCTCGGCGATCAGATCGGGCGGTTCATGGCTTGGATGGAGGGCCAGGTGCTTCTGAAGGGGACGCTGGTCGTCTTCACGTCCGATCGTGGCGACTATCCTGGCGATCCCTGGCTGGGCGAGAAGGAGCTATTCCAAGATCTGTCCGCCCGGGTTCCGATGATCGTCGTCGATCCATCCGCCGAGGCCGATGAAACGCGCGGACACGTGCAAGATCACCTCGTCGAAGCCATCGACCTGGCTCCCACCTTTGTGGACTGGTTTGGCGGCGCGCCACGCCTACACATTCTGGAGGGCCGGTCGCTCCTACCTCTCCTGCGCGGGAGCCCTTCAGAATGGCGTGACTGCGCGTTCAGCGAGTACGGTTAAGCGATGCGCCGCACGCGTCGCCTCCTAGACCATCCCCTCGGCGAGCGTCGCCTTACGATGGTCTTCGATGGCCGCTGGAAATAGGTCCACCCTGAGGGGTCTCGACGGATGCTCTACGATCCGGAGACCGATCCCGCTGAGCTGTGTGATCTCGGCGCGGATCCGGCCTGCGCCAGTGAACGCGGTCTCCTGAACGAACGCACGCGTCGCTGGAACCGGCAGCATCACACCAGAACGACCGTGGCCGACAGCCGTATCACCGGTCGCAAAGGCGGGGAGTTGGCGAAAGGGATCATCGTCGGCCCTTGGGACGAAGCGGAACTCGCCGAGGGTCGGGCCTCGGACGAAAGTGGGAACTGACGTCGTGGCCAGCGAGATGAAACTCACGGTGCATTGCTCCGGTTCGCCGGAGCCGCATCCACGGCGGGCCTCGTCCGGATATCTCCTCGATATTGGCTCCAACGTGATCCTGTTGGATTGCAGGGGCGCTGTGTTCGACAATCTCATCCGGGCGGGCTGACGCCCGAGCGAGATCACCCACATCACTTTAAGCCACCTCCACTCTGATCACATTATGGACGATGCACTGCTCGTTCACGCGGTCTGGGATGAGGGCGGCGCGCCGATCCAAGTCATCGGGCCAAAACCCATCGCACAGATCACATAAGGCTACTTTGGCGCAAACGGCGTTCTGGCCCACGATCTTCGTGCCCGCACCCAGCTCTTTCCCAGTCAAGAAGTCTGGAAAGCCCGGGGAGGAGCGTGCCGCCCAAGTGGCCTGCGCCATTGGTGACCGAGATCATGCCCGGCGCGATCTACGCCGGAAAGGGGTGGGTCTTGCGCTCATGTGAGGTCCCCCATGCGCAGCCGGTTCTCGATTGCATGGCATTTTCAATCAAGTCCGAGACGCGAAAGTTCGTATACTCGGGCGACGCCGGATTGTGCGCGGAGCTTGAGCAGCTTGCACATAGCGCCGATCTCCTCGTCCACTGGAGATTCAGGCTCGATGGCGAAGAGGGCCACCCCGCACCCTAGAGCGTTTCAGGTTTTGTCTGAATCGAATTGGGATTCCCATCTGGGTTCGCTTGTGATTCAGACTCCATACTGGTGGAGGAGGCCAGCATGGATGACGAG
>JBCBMY010000032.1:0-25692 GCA_039822045.1 Pseudomonadota bacterium
CAACGACGCGTTCCCGAAGATCGTCTGAGTAAGGTCTCGTCATCCATGCTGGCCTCCTCCACCAGTATGGAGTCTGAATCACAAGCGAACCCAGATGGGAATCCCAATTCGATTCAGACAAAACCTGAAACGCTCTAGGCCGCCTCCTCTCCCTCCGAGGCCTGCCGCCGCCAGAGAGCGGCATAGCGCCCGTCGGCGGCCAGCAGCTCGGCGTGGCTGCCTTCCTCGACCACGTCGCCCGCCTCAAGCACGACGATCCGATCCGCATCGACAATGGTCGACAGGCGGTGGGCGATGATCAACACCGTGCGCCCCTGCCCCATGCGGCGCAGGCTGTCCTGAATGCCCAGCTCCGTCAGCGTGTCGAGCGCGCTCGTGGCCTCGTCGAGCAATAGGATCGGCGGGTTCTTCAGGATCGTCCGTGCGATGCCCACCCGCTGTTTCTCGCCACCGGAGAGCTTCAGGCCGCGCTCGCCGACCAGGGTTTCATAGCCCTGGGGCAAATCGGCGACGAAATCGTGGATCTCGGCCGCGCGGGCGGCGTCTTCCACCTCAGCGCGGGTCGCCTCGGGCCGGCCGTAGGCGATGTTGTAAAAGATGCTGTCGTTGAAAAGCACCGTGTCCTGCGGCACCACGCCGATCGCGTCGTGCAGGCTCTCCTGCGTCACCTCGCGCACGTCCTGCCCGTCGATCCGCACTGCACCGCCGGTGACATCGTAGAACCGGAACAAAAGGCGCCCGATGGTCGACTTGCCCGAGCCGGTCGGCCCGACGATGGCCAGGGTCTCGCCCGGGCCGGCGCGCAAGTTCACGCCCTTCAGGATTTGCCGGTCGGGGTCGTAGGCGAAGTGCACCGCGTCAAACACCACCTCGCCCCCCGCGGGCACGAGCCCCGGCGCACCAGGCCGATCCTCGACTTCGGGCGGCTGATCGAGCAGGTCGAACATCTCGCCCATATCCAACAGACCCTGTCGGATCTCGCGATAGACGGTTCCCAGAAAGTTCAGCGGCACGATGATCTGCAGCATGTAGGCGTTGACCATCACGAAATCGCCGACCGAGAAGTCGCCGCGCATCACGCCCGCGGCCGCCATCACCATCACGCCGACAAGGCCGGCATTGACGATGATCGCCTGCCCCACATTCAGAGCCGCCAGCGACGTCGTGGTGCGGATCGAGGCATCCTCGAACCCCGCCATCGCCACGTCATAGCGTTCGGCCTCCCGCCCTTCGGCGCCGAAGTACTTCACCGTCTCGAAGTTCAAGAGCGAGTCGACGGCGCGCTGGTTTGCGCGGTTGTCCTCGTCGTTCATCTGGCGCCGGATCTGCAGCCGCCATTCCGTCACCTGGAACGTGAAGACCACGTAGATTGCGATCGTCACGCCAAGGACGATCAGGAAGGTCCAGTTGAAAAGCGTCACGAGGATCGCCGCGACCATCACAAGCTCGAGCAGCATTGGCCCGATGGAAAAGACGAGGAAGCGCAGGATGAACTGCACCGCCTTCACCCCGCGCTCCATCACGCGCGACAGGGCCCCGGTCTTGCGCATGATGTGATAGCGCAGCGACAGGCGGTGAATGTGGCTGAAGACCCGCAGCGCCAGTCGACGCAGCGCGCCCTGCGCCACCCGCGCAAACACGACGTCGCGCAGCTCTTGAAATGCGGTGTTGAGGAGCCGCGCCCCGCCATAGGCCACGGTCAGCCCGATGGCGCCGACGGCGACGAGCCATTCGCCCTCGGGCGCATCGCCGGCCAGCCCGTCGACGGCAGCGCGATAGATCAAGGGCACGCACACCGCGACGATCTTGGCGAGCACCAGAAGCACGAGCGCGCCTCCCACGCGCCATTTGATCGCCATCGCCTCGGCGTCGCGCCCCTTGGGCCAGATATAGGGCAGCGCATCGATCAGCACGCGCATGCCGCGCGCCCGTTCCTCGGCTCGGGCGCGCGCGGCGGCCTCCTCGTCTTCGGCCGGGCGCGGCGCGGCGGCGGCGGTTTTGGAGTCGGAAGGGTCTGGTCGGTCGGTCAAGCACTGGCTCTGTGGCTGGCGCAATGGCGCGCATACATTGGTTCCGGGCTTCACGCGTCAGAACAAGCGTCCCGGACGCCGCACGCTAGGCCCGTCGCCCCGCAAAGACCATAGGTTAACGCCGCTACGTCAATTGCTGCGTTTTGGTCAGATTTGGCGCCGCCCCGCCCCATTTGCCCAACTGTCGCCACATTGCGACCGGCATATGAACCGGTGTGCGAATCGACGCCCACGAAGGGGCACGCCACCGACACAGTTTCATTGCCGCGCCTGGCCAGGCTTGCACAGCGCGCGGCTCCAACATTAGGGGACAACAGCTGCCATGGGTCTTCTCCAGCGCAATTCCGACATGACCGGCACCACCACCGAGCAGGACGCCCCCGAGGGCTCGCTGCTGTCGCGCCTGGCAGAAAGCTTCGATCGCTCGCGGACCGACCGCGAGCAGCGCCGCATGGCCGCTCACCTCGCCTGGACCGACGACCAGCGCGTCCGCTTTGGCGGCGCGGCCGTGCGCCGGGGCTAACCTCCGGCGACCCTCTCGGGCCAAGACACAACAGGTTCAGATCGCCCCGTCTACCGAACGCCGGCAGGCGGGGCATTGCGTTTTGCACAGTCGGAGCCGCTCCGCGGGGCCGCTGAGGGCGACGGCATCCCGGCAAAAAAGACCTTAAGGCTCCGGCAACCTCCCGTACGGCCGGGGGTTCAGTACTTCGCCAAGCGCCGCCGTAGGCTTGATCCTTGGCAGCGGCACTGCTAGGCCGGTTCATACCCGATGAAATCAGTCGGCCATGGCCCGTCAGGGCGCGCCGTCCGCCGCCTCGACCCGTTTCGCCCCGCGCCCGACCGCCGCACGCCCAGCCGCTCATACTTTCGCCACGCGACACCCCGTTCCGACACACCCTTGACCGTCCCATCCTCCTCCGACAGCCAGCCCGCCGCAGGGTCGCGCCAAGACGCCGGTGCCCTCCACCCAGGGTTGGCCGTCGAGGGCCTGATGCGCCGGTTTTCGGGGCGGGTCGCGGTGGAGGACGTCTCGCTGACCGTTGCACCGGGCCAGATCACCTGCCTTCTGGGGCCCTCGGGGTGCGGCAAGTCGACAACGCTGCGGCTCGTGGCCGGCGTCGAGCGGCAGGATGCGGGGATCGTGCGGGTCGACGGACGCCCGGTGTCCGACGACCGCATCCATCTTGCGCCGGAACAGCGCGGCATCGGCCTGATGTTCCAGGATTTTGCGCTGTTTCCGCACCTGACGGTGGGCCGCAACGTCGCCTTCGGCCTGAGGGGCGGCCTGCGGGCCAACGGCGCCCGCGTTTCGGAGCTGCTCGAGCGGGTCGACCTGGCCAGCTTTCGCGACCGCTATCCCCACGAATTGTCGGGCGGCGAACAGCAGCGCGTGGCACTTGTGCGCGCACTCGCCTCGCGCCCTGCGATCATGCTGATGGACGAGCCGTTCTCGGGCCTCGACAACCGTCTGCGCGACGAGGTGCGCGACACCACACTGAGCCTCCTGAAGGAAGAAGGCACCGCCGTTCTGCTCGTCACCCACGAGCCCGACGAAGCGATGCGGATGGCCGACGAGATTGCGCTGATGCGCGCCGGCCGGATCGTGCAGCGGGGCAACCCCTACAACATCTACAATGCGCCGGTCGATCTGGCGGCCGCCGCGTTCTTCTCCGACGTGAATGTCGTGCGCGGCATCTCGAACGGCGCCCTGACCGAAACCCCGTTCGGCCAGTTCCTGACGCCCGGGCTGGACGACGGTGCGGCGGTCGACATCGTGATCCGACCCCAGCATCTGCGCATCGATTTCGACCGTGAAGGGCGGGGCCCACGGCCCACGGCGTCCGACGGGGTGGCCGCGCGGGCCCGCGTCACCCGGGCCCGCTTCATGGGGCGCGAGAGCCTGGTTGAGTTCGTCTGCGAGGGCGACGGCACCCGTCTGAAGGCAACGGTGCCGTCAGTGTTCCTGCCGCAGCCCGGCACGCCCCTGTGGCTGACGCTGCGGCGCGACCGCTGCTTCGTCTTCCCGGCCGACCGGCCGCACGGGGCCGCTGCGGCCGAAAGGGCCCAGACAGCCCGCGCCGCCGAGTAAGCCGCGGCGTGGCAAACACCCCGGCTCACTCGCCAGCCGGCGCCATCGTCCAGCGGATCTTAGCATGGCGCAGCGCGATCGTGCCCTCATCGGCGGCCTGGAAGAACGGCAAGAACTCGGGCCGCTCCATCGCCTGCGCCTCGGCCGACCTTGCGGCCTCAAGCGAGGTCCATTCGATCACGTCGGTCCAAAGCCCGTGGGAATCGACTGTCAGGTACCGCGGCGTCACCGCCCCGGTTTCCCTCAGGAAGGCCTCGGTCGCCGCAGCGGCATCCAGGTAGTCCTCAACGGCAATGCCGGCCTTTAGCCGATAAGTGACAATCTCGAGAACGGGGCCGGACGGCTCTGCGGCACGGGCCTGCCCCGACGCACATCCCAGGCCAACGGCGATGATGACAAGACACAGGATGGCAGGGGTCAAACGTCTGGAACGCATGGGTTTTCTCCTTTGTGGCAAGGTCCGTGCGACGGGGATATCAACCCCCTCCTGACACCCTGCCGTCAGGTATCCACGTCGAAATTGGTGCAGTCGGCACGCGCGCGCGGCGGCATCGGCGCGATTTGCCCCTTTGAACTCGCCGCGAGAACCAATACATACACGCGGAACCAGCGCAGCGCTCGGAACGGTCCGGTGCGCGGCGTCAGTCAGGGAGAGTTTTCATGGGCATCGGACAGATCGGGATTCCCGGCCTCATCCTCATCGCCGTCGTGGTTCTCGTGCTCTTCGGCCGCGGCAAGGTCGCCTCGCTGATGGGCGAGGTCGGCAAGGGCATCACGGCCTTCAAGAAGGGCGTGAACGAGGGCAAGCAGGAACTCGAGAACCAGCAGGCCGCCGACAGCGCCCAGAGCGTGTCCGCCGACGAGAAGGACAAGGCCTGAGCCGCATCGCCCGGGGGCCGCGGCCCCCGTGGGCGCGTGCCGTCTCGGTCTGAGAGCCCATGCCCTCGATCGGCTGGAGCGAACTTCTCATCGTTGGGATCGTGGCCCTCATCGTGGTGGGGCCGCGCGACCTTCCCATGATGTTCCGCAATATCGGCCGCTTCACGGGGCGCTTGCGTGGCATGGCGAGGGACTTCTCGCGCGCCATGGAAGATGCAGCCGACGAGAGCGGCGCGCGCCAGATCGCGCGCGATCTGCGCACCATGTCGAACCCCACGCGGGCGGGACGCGAGGCCCTGACCAAGGCCGCGGGCCTCGACGATCTCGACCCGTTCGGCGAGGATGACGAGGGCGATGTCGCCCCGTCACCGGCCAAGCCTGCCACACCCAATCCGTCCGCCGCAGCGGCGAAGGGCCCCCACACGGCGGCCCTTGCCGAGGAGCGCGCGGCCGAGGCCCGCCGCCTGCGTGAGGATGCCGCCGCACGGGCCAATGCCCGCGCCACCAAGGGCTGGGAGTCGGCCACGGCGGATAGCGCCCCGGCACCGGCCGAGGCGACTGCGCCGGACGCCGTCCCCGCCGAGGCGGTCGAGGCCGACCGCAAGCAGGACCTTGCATGAGCGACGGCACCCATAACGAGATCGGCGGCCCCGATAAGGACGAGATCGCCGACAGCGCCGCGCCCCTGATCGAGCATCTGGCGGAACTCCGCACACGGCTGATCCGCTCGGTCCTCGCGTTCTTCTTCGGGATGTGCGTGTTCTTCATCCCCGTGGGCGGGGGCGACTTCATCGCCGAGAAGGTGCTCTACTTCGTCCTTGATCCGATCTGCGGGATCCTCGAGGCCAACGGGCAGGCGTGTAATCTGGTCTTCCTTGCGCCGCAGGAATATTTCTTCCTGCTGATCCGGATCTCGATGATCTTCGGCTTTGCGCTCGCGTTCCCGTTCATCGCGTTCCAGATGTGGCGGTTCGTGGCGCCGGGGCTCTATCGCTCCGAGAAGAACGCGTTCCTGCCGTTTCTCATTGCCTCGCCCGTCCTGTTCCTGACCGGCGCCGCCTTCACGCATTTCGTGGTGACCCCGCTTGCGATGCAGTTCCTCATCGGCTTCGCCGACTTCGCGCCACAGGTGGCCGAGAATGTCGCGGGCGAGTCGGCGCAGGGCGAGCCGGTCAGCGCGCCCCCGTCGATCGTCTTCCAGGCGCGGATGCAGGACAGCCTCGATCTGTCGCTGAAGTTCATCTTTGCCTTCGGGATTTGCTTCCAGCTGCCGGTGCTTTTGACACTCATGGGCAAGGCCGGGCTCGTCTCGGCCGACGGCCTGCGCAACATGCGCAAATACGCCGTGGTCGGCATCCTGACTCTGGCCGCGCTGATCACTCCGCCGGACGTGATCACCCAGGTGATCCTCTTCACGGTCGTCTATGCGCTTTACGAGATCTCGATCTTCCTCGTGGCGCGGGTGGAGCGAAAGCGGAACGAAGAGTTGCGCGCGCAGGGCCTCCTCGACGAGGACGAAGAGCCGGCCTAGCGCCCGCCGCACCGTCGGCCTGAGGCGGCGCGGCCATCCCTTCGCCGTGCATTTGGCCAGAGCCACTACCTTCAGGTTGGCCGTTTCCTTCGCTAGAGATCGCCCATGGACGCCCAAAACCCCCATGCCGCCGACACACTGACCCGGATCGCAGAGGCGCTCGAGCGCCTCGCCCCGGCGCCTCAGCCTGCGCCCGACTTCGCCGCGGCCGACGCGTTTCTCTGGCACACCGGCCCCGATCGGCTCGACCCCGTCCCGGCGGTCTCGCGGATCGACCTGCCGCTCCTTCTTGGCATCGACCGCGCCCGCGACACGCTTCTGGCCAACACCCGCCAGTTCGCCGCGGGCCTGCCGGCCAACAACGCGCTTCTGTGGGGCGCGCGCGGCATGGGCAAGTCGTCACTCGTCAAGGCGGTCCACGGCGCGCTGGTGGCCGAGGGCCTGTCGCTCAAGATCGTCGAGCTGCAGCGCGAGGACCTGCCGTCGATCCCGCGGCTCCTGAACCACCTGCGCGCCGCACCCGACACCCGCTTCCTGCTCTTTTGCGACGATCTGTCGTTCAGCCATGACGATCAGCACTACAAGTCGCTCAAGGCCGTGCTCGATGGCGGGATCGAGGGGCGACCCGAGAACGTGCTGTTCTACGCCACGTCGAACCGACGCCACCTTATGCCGCGCGACATGATCGAGAATGAGCGGGGCTCGGCCATCAACCCCTCGGAAGCGACGGAGGAGAAAGTGTCGCTTAGCGACCGGTTCGGCCTCTGGCTCGGCTTCCATCCCTGCAGCCAGGACGAGTATCTGGCCATGATCGACGGCTATTGCGCCGCCCATGGCCTGGCGCCCGACCCCGAAACGCTGCGTGCCGAGGCGATCGAGTGGCAGGCGACCCGGGGCGCGCGCTCGGGCCGCGTCGCCTGGCAGTTCTTCACCGATCTCGCCGGGCGGAACGGCCTCAAGCTCTGAGGCGCGCACCTTACCCGGATCGCCCTCCATCGCTTGCCAAAGCCCGGGCCGCCAGAGGCTGACGGCCGGCGGCGCGCGCCGAGTGATTGGGACGGGTCGGGCTAGCCCAACCAGCGGTCGTAGTCCGACACCAGCAGGTGCCGGGGCGCCTCGTCGTCCTCGATCTCCGAAAACCGGCCGAGCGGCTCGCGATAGACATTGTCGGTGAGGTCGTCGTTGACGGTGGACACCTCGCCGATCAGCACGTCCCCGCCCTCGCCCCAGAATGCGTGCCAGTCGCCCGGCATCAGCGTTACGCTCTCGCCGGGGGCGAGCTTCAGCACCTGGCCCGGCGTGAAATCCACCGCGATCCCGTCGCAATAAACCCGGCCGCCGCGATCCTCGGCAAACCTGCCTTCGTCGTCAGACCCATAGAGCTCGACCGCCAGCGTCGCCCCGCCGCGGTTGATGATATCCTCGGCCTTCACGACGTGGCGATGCATCGGCGAATACTGATCGTCCCGCGAGATCAACAGCTTTTCGGCATAGCACATGCCGCCGCCGCCCTGCAGGTCGGCCAGCCGACCATTGCGCAGGGTGAACAGGAAAAGGCCCATCCTGTCGAAATCGCCGCCGCCAAAGTCGGTGATGTCCCAGCCTGCGCGCGCTGAGACAACGCCCGCCGCCACGTCGCGCCTCTCGCGGAATTGCTCAGGGCTCCACCAGGCGAAGGGTGGCAGCCGAAACCCGTGGGCGGCGATCATCTCTTCCGCCGCCGCCATGATGCTGTTGACCTGCGATCGCTTCATGCCGTCCTCCCGCGCTTGCGCCCTCTCCATGCCCGCGGGCGCCGGCCGTGTCCATCCGGTCAGGGCATTGTCGTGAAGGTCAGAAGGCGCGATGAACCCTGCTCAGGGCGCCGGCGCCGGGCTCGGCAGGCATGACGACCGGCCGTCAGGCGCGGCGCAGGATCGCCGGCCGCTCGCCACGGGCCCAAGCGGCCACGGCCGTGCCAAAGGCGGCGAAGAGCGGCCTCGAAACAGTGTCCTCGGCCGCGCGATATTCCGGGTGCCACTGCACGCCGAGCGCAAAGCCCGGCGCCCCGTCGATATAGATCGCCTCGGGCGTGCCGTCTTCCGCGCGACCGTCGATCACGACGCCCGTGCCGGCCGTCTTGATCCCCTGCCCGTGCAGCGTATTGGTCAGCACTTCGGTCGCACCGAACACATCGTGGAACGGCCCGCCCTCGCCCACCTTGACGGTGTGGCGCAGCGCGAACTTCTCTTCGAGCGTCCCATCGGGGGGCATACGGTGGTTCATCCGCCCGGGCAGCTCGCGGATCTCGGGGTGGAGCGTGCCGCCCATCGCGACGTTCAGCTCCTGAAAGCCACGGCAGATTGCCAGGAAGGGCTGCCCCCGCTCCACAAGGGCGCGCATCAGCGGCAGGGTCAGGCTGTCGCGCGCACGGTCAAACGTGCCGTGCGCCTCGGTCTCGTCCTCGCCATATTCCTCGGGGTGCACGTTGGGGCGGCCGCCGGGGAACAAAAAGCCGTCACAGAGCTCCAAAAGATCCGAAACGGTCACAAGCCCTGGGTCGGAAGGAACGATGACAGGCGTCGCATCCGTGACCTGCGCCACGGCCTGGGAACACATGGTGCCGACGGCATGGGCCGGATACTCATCGTTGATCATCAAGTAATTGCCAATGATACCGACGACCGGACGTGCCATTTCACCCTCTCGCTGCAACGCTCCCTTCATATAGGCAGCGCCGCGGAAAACAACGGTGAACGGACGCAGATCCAATGTGCGCGCATAGGGTGCCCGCCTTCCGGGCAGCCCCTGCCGGTCCGTGGCGGCAGCTCAGGCGGTGCGCAGAGCCTCGTGCGTGAACAGCGCCTCGGCCCGACGCTCGCGCAAAACGGCCATCGCATCGCCCACGGGCCAATCGCCCTCGCGGAACACCAGATCGCAGGCCGCCTGAAACGCGTGTCCCTCGCAATCCGCGCCGAAAGCGGCGGGCTGGCCGGCCGCGCGGGCGGCGGCATTGAGCCGCTTTGCCTCACTGCGCATCAGGCGCAACAGGTCCTGCCCGCCGATCCGACCATGATGCATCTGGCCCACGAGCCACAGCGCCTCGGCCCGGGCACGGGCGGGGCACAGGATCTCCTCGGCGCTGTCGTCGCGGCTGAACCGGATCCGACCGCGGCCCTCGCCGACCCACGCGCCGCAATGGGCGAGCACCCGGCGCACCGCTGCGGCAAGCGCGCCATCGGGTGCCGGCGCAGCCTCGCGCGGGTGGTCGAGTACGGCCTCCCGCGGCGGCACCTCCAGAGGCAGCGCCTCGTGCAGCCTTGCACCGCCCTGGCTCAGTTGCATCTCGGCCGCCCGGAGCGCCTCGTCGGGGTTGCGAACCTGGGCCACCATGCCCGGCCCGGTGCCCAGAACGACCGCCCGGCCGAACAGACCGGCACGCTCGGCCACGGCGTGGCGCAGACGTTCGGTCGCCTCGGCCCAGGGTGCGGCCGCAAGTGCCTCGGGCGCGGGGAGCGGCCCGGCCTCTCGCTCCATCCGCAGCGCATCCGAGAGCGACGCGCCTCCGCCCAATCCCAAAAGCGCAAATCGGCCCGGAGCGGCAGCGATGCACGCGGCCAAGTTGGCCTCCACCCGGCGGCGCGAGGCGGTCAGGCCCAGACACAGGCTGCGCGGAGCCAGCAGGCAGATCCGCTCGACCGACGCTGCAAGTTCGACCGCCAGCGCCACCTCTTCGGGGCCGTCGAGCTCGGGCAGCGTCAGAACGAGCGGCCCGGTTCCGCCCGATACCATCGCCGCCTTGAGCGACAGCGCCATGGCCAGCAGATCGAACAGCATCGGCAAGACCGGCCGGCCGCGCCCATCTTCGGCGAGCCGCATCGTGTCGCAGAAGCCCGCAAGCCCTCCCATCACGGCGAGGCCCTGCGTCTCACGGCGAATGGTGCCACCGGGCGCGATCACCTCGCCATCGGCGTCGGCCGCTGCGAGGGCATCGGCAAACGTGGCCCAGGCGGCGATCCGGGCCTGAGGGCTCGGCAGCACCGCATCGCCCTCCATCTCGAGCCGCACCGAGCCGGCCCGCTCCAGCTCAACCTCAAGGCCGCCGTCGCGTGCCGTCGACACGCGGAGCCGCAGGCCCGACGGTGCCGAAAGCAGCGCGGCCCCGTTGGTCTGCCGACCGAGATCGGCACCCGGGTCTGCGAGCCGCGCCTCTCCCTTGGCCGTGCGGACAGCGAATGCCGGGCCGGGGGCGAGGCCCTCGGCCTTGTGCCAGCGCGCACCCGCAAGGGGCAGCACCGTGTCGAGGAGGCCCGTCGGGGCCTCAAGCCGTGCCCAGCGGGCGGCAAGGGCCGCGGCTGCGCCGGCAGGGTCGGACAGAGGCACGACGATCTGCGGCGCTGCCCGCACCGAAGCCTCGAGCGGCTCCACCGCGCCTGCATGCAGCGCTGCGGCCTCCGGGTCGGGGCAGAGCCAGCCCACGGATCCCAGAAAGGCCAAACGCCCTGCGGCATCGCTGACATGCGCGGCACGGTTGGCATGCCACGCATCGAGCCGCGCAAGCCGCGCCCCACGCGCGGCCAAGAGATCGGCCGTCAGTGGGCCATAGGCACGCGTGAGCGCTGCAAGGCCCGTCCATACCGCCTGTCCCGGAATGTTCGCCGCCGGCGCCGCCTCTCGCTCCAGCCAAGCCGCGACGGCCGGCTCGATTCGCAATTCACCCCGGTCAACCCAGTGTTCCATGCTGCCTCCCCGTGCGTGCACCAAATGGTTGTATCACGTCTGCAAGGCGGCTCCCAAGTCCCTAATTCCGGCAATGCACGCGAAATCAAGCCGATTTGGAACGTACGTTTTCTGAGAAGCGATTCGCGAAATAATTTCCCCATGCAATACCAATGCAATCGCTTCCATCGGCCCGCTTAACGCCAAGGAAGGACCATGTGTGCTTGTCGCAACACACGGGCCGGACTGCCGGAGCGCGACTGCTCAGTTTTCGTGCAGTGACCGATGCCGGCCCTCGACGCACCGCAAATCCAGCCGATTGCTCAGCCTTTGCCGGCGGTTCCGGTCTTCGGGCGCGCCCGTCGGCACCGCTCCGAGCAATAGCGAACCTCGTCCCACACCTCCGCCCATTTCTTACGCCAGGTGAAAGGGCGGCCGCAGGCGACACAGGTCTTGACAGGCAAATCGCCCTTTTTGCGATGGCGCGCCATGATTCACAGATCGAGTTTCAGCTGATCCGGCGCCGGTTTTGCCGGCGGCGTGCCGCCACCGCCCCGGGCGCTGACAGGGTCCCTTTGGAAGCGCATCGGCGCGCCCGGGTCCTTACGGCTGGCGTGCTTCTTCACGATGCGGTCGGCCTCGGCCCGGAACGCCACGCCCTTCCGCACGCCCCAGACCCGCGTCGACGCCTCCTTGGCCGCCGACTTCACGTCGACAATCGGCTCGGGATACGCGCGACCGAGGAGCGTTCCGGCCCCCTCCCAGCGCCAGGGCTCCTGGAGGAGCTTGTCAGGCACTTCGGCCAGCTCGGGCACCCAGGCGCGCGTGAAGGTGCCGGCCGGGTCCTGATCGTATCCCTGCTTTACCGGATTGTAGATGCGCACTGTGTTCATGCCTGTTGTGCCCGATTGCATCTGCACCTGGCTCCAGTGGATGCCCGGCTCATAGTCGGTGAACATCCGCGCCAGATGCGGCCCCGTCGCCCGCCAATCCAGCCACAGATGGTAGGAGGCGACGGCCATCAGCATCGAGCGCATGCGAAAGTTGAGCCAGCCCGTGGCCCGCAGATAGCGCATGCAGGCATCCACAAATGGGAGGCCCGTCTCGCCCAGCTCCCAGGCCGCGAGCCGCGCCGTATCGGGATCGCGCGGACGCAGACCCTCATAGGCTGAGTGCAGGCAGCGCGTCTCGATCTCTGGCTCGTCCTCGAGCTTCTGCATGAAATGATCGCGCCAGGCGAGCCGCGCGGCAAAGCTCGACATCGCGCCCGACCAGCCGTCGCGCTGCCCCTTCACCTCGGCCCTGCGCGCAAGACCCGCCTGGTGGACCTCGCGCATCGACAATGTGCCCATCGCCAGATGGGGCGAGAGGCGGGAGCAGGCGCGCTCGCCCGTCACCGGCGAGGACATCTCGCGCCGATAGCCCTGCCCGCGCTCCGTCAGGAACGACCCCAGAAGGCTCAGACCCGCGCCGCGCCCGCCCACCTGCCGGTCCGGGCAGGGATCGGGTGCCAAGCTCAGCTCGGACGGCGTGGGCATCCGCCCTGGCGCCAGCCCGGCGACGCCCTGCACGGCCTCGGGGGCCGCCAATTGGGCTTGGCGCAGGCGCGTCTCGCGCTGCCCCGCCCAGCCGTCGCGGGTGCCGAGCCGCCGCACGACGCCCGATTGCGGCAGGTCTTCCCACACGATCCCGGCCTGCCGCGCCCAGGCAGCCACACGCCTGTCGCGGGCGTAGGTCCACAGGTTGCCAGTCTCCTCATGGCTCACGATCCGGGTTACGCCGTGCTCAGCGGCGAGACCCGACAGCTCCTCGACAGCCTCGCCCACGCGCACCGCAAGCCCAAGGCCCAGCGCTGACAGCGCGTCCTGCAGATCCGCCACGCACTCGGCAGCGAAGGCATATTGCCGGGCCGAAATGTCCGGCAGTCGCCAGTAGTCCGGCTCCACGAGGTAGAGCGGCAGGACCGGAACGCCCGCCTCTCCCGCCCGCGCCGCCGCGCGGATGAGGGCCGGATGATCCTCGACCCGAAGGTCGCGCTTAAACCAAAGAAGAACGGTCATGGGCGGGAGGTAGGGCGCGCGCCGCCCGGGCAAGGCCCACGCGGCGGCGCACCGCAGGCCCGCCTAATCGTCGGCGACGAGGCCGGTAGGATAGCCGTCGATCGTCGTCAGGTTCTTGCGGCGCCAATAGGCATCGACACCTTCGGCGCCCATGTCGGCGAAGAACGGCAAGAGCTCGTCTTCCACCCGAGAGCCCTCGAGCCGCATCCGGGGCACGCCGGACCCGCAGGACGTCTGCACGAGATCGACGGTCAGGTCGAAGATCTGGCGCGAGCCCGCCATGGGCGGAAAAAGTGCCGCGGCGTCCTCCCATCCGTCGTCCCGGGGATGCAGCGCGGCAGCCGTGCCATAGACCCGCAGGATCATCGCATCGCCGTCGAAAGCACAAAACATCATCGTCATGCGCGGGCTCAGGCGCAGATGGCCCGCCGTCTCATTGCCGCTGCCCGACAGGTTCAGCCAGCGGATGTGCGTGTCGGACAGGACCCGCAGGCTGTCGGCCCCCTTCGGCGACAGGTTCACCCGGCCCTCCGGCGCCGCCGTCGCCACAAAAAACATCGGCTGGCGCGCGATGAAGGCCCGCAGGGTGCCATTCAGTTTGGGTGCCGTCGGCATCGTGTCTCTCCTCTTGTCCCAGCGCGCCTCAGAAACTGCGGCGCTCGTGCCAGCCCTCAGCCTCCAGATGGCGGTAAAAGGCCTGAAGATCCTTGCCGCGCTCCAACCGGAAGCGCTCACCTGTCGGCGCCATCTCGGCAATCCGGTCGACGCGGAACATGCGGAAATCCTCACGCAGCTCGCACCAGGCGATCAGCGTCCAGACCTTGCCCCAGAACCAAAGGCCCAAGGGGCGGACCGCCCGCTCGGTCGCACGCCCCGCTTCGTCGACATAGTCGATCTGCACCCGCTCATGCCGTTCGACCGCACCGTCGAGCCCGTCGATCGTGCGCCGCACTTCGACCGGCAGCTCGTGGCCCATCGCGTGCACCTCGACCGCGCGGGCCGCGTCACGCAGACCTTCGGGCATCACGGCTTCGATCTTGACGAGAGCCTCCGCGGCGGCGCCCGCCATCTGCAAGCCGCCCCAGGCCTGCACGAGCCGCGCCCCGGCGACGAGCGCGGCCACCTCGGCCCGGCTGAACATCAATGGCGGCAGGTCGAAGCCCTCGCGCATCACGTATCCGACGCCGGCCTCGCCCTCGACCGGCACGCCCGACGCTTGCAGATCGGCGATATCGCGGTAGATCGTCCGCTCGCTGACCTCCAGCCGCTCGGCCAGCACCCGCGCGGTCACGAGCCGACCGCCCCGCAGCTCCTGGACGAGCCGGAAGAGACGGTCGGCCCGACGCATCGCGATCAGCTCGCTTTGGGCTCGAACAGGCCCACCGAATTCCCGTCGGGATCGGTGATGTACACGAACCGGCCATAGGGGATCTCGATCACCGGCCCGAGAACACGCCCGCCCGCGGCCTCAGCCCGCGCGCTCGCCTCTTCCGCCGTGCCCTCGACCGACAGATGGACGGTCGGGCCCGTGCCGTCGCCCGCGGGCTTGCCGACATAAAGATGGGCCGAGGCCCCCTCCATCGGCGGGTCGGTTCGGATCATGGCCGTTTTGTCGGGCCCCATGTCGAAGCGGTCGAGTGCCCCGCCCGTCACGGCGGTATAGAACACGATCCCGGCTTCGAGATCGCTGACCGGGATCTCGGCCCAGACAAGCCCGTGCTGCGGCACGCGGGCGTCTGTCGCCCCGGCACCCGTTTCGTCAGTTGCTGTCGTATCCAGTGTCATGTCGGTCATCGGTCCGGCTCCTTTCCCTGTTGAATCCGATGCCCTGTGATCGCACACCCCTCCTGACAGCCTTCTGTCAGGAACCCGCCCGCGGGCGCGCGGCCCGCGCCATGACAAACCGCATCAGGGTCTGGCCGTCGCGCTCCTGCGGGTCGGGGCGCACGGTCTGCCAGCCGCGCCGCTCGAGCATCGGCCGGAGGAAAAGACTGGCGTAGCCCGTCATCGCCTGTCCGGCTGCCGCGGCATCAAACGCCGCGTAGAGCGCCGAGGCCACCCCCGTGCCCCGCGCCTCGGGAAGCACGAAGAATAGATCCAGATGCGCCGGGCCCACATCTCCCAGCCCCGTGCCCGTCAGAAAGCCAACCGGCACGCCTGCCCGTTTGGCCAGCCATGTCCGGCCCACGGCAAGGCGCTCGGCCATCCACGGCGGCTCCGCCGTGGCGCCGATCCATGCCCGCCGTTCCGCGGTGGAGTAGTGGGCGCCCGCCCCGTCGCGCACCGCGCGCACGTAGATCGCCCAGCACGTCGCGCTGTCCTGCGGCCCGGCGGCAGACAGAACCGGCGCCGCGTGTGCGCCGTGCCCTGCGGGGACCGGCGCCGTCACCGGGCCACCCACGGTCTGACATCTCGGCTACAGGCCATGCGGTTTCGCGTCCCGCGGGTGATTTGCCGCGTTGCCTCGCCCGAGCCGAGCGGCCCAACTGCCCGATATTGCTCACCTGTCATTTGGACCCCCACATCATGCTACGTCTCACGCTCTGCACCGCACTTGTCCTCGCTGGCCTGGCAGGCCTTTCGGCCCCGGCTCTGGCCCAAACCTATGAGTGCACGCGCACTCGGCTATCCTCGACAGGATTGCGAAGCAACCGCGTCGCCGACCTGCTCTTTCCCAGCAATATGGCGATCCGCGTCGAGGGCGACACGGCGGTGAGCGCGCCCTACGGCCCCGGTTCGGTCACGCGTGCGGGCGACCGGATGCGCTTCGCCTTCAACGTCGAGACAACGTCGGGCCAAGTGATCCCGGTCCGGCTGAGCCTCAACACCAAGAACAACCGCTATACGGTCACGGTGACGGCTCCCTCGGGCTTTGAGCAGATCGCGGGCGCGGGCGGGCGGTGCCGCGTCCGGTCCTGACGCCGCGCGTCCTGCACTCCCCGCACATGGGGCCGATTGGACGGACGGACCCTGAGGGCAGGAGCCCGGGCCACACCGGCGCGGGCGCCTCGGCCCGCGACACAATTAGGCCACGGTGCGCCGATACGTGCACGGCATGCGTGTGTTTCGCGTTGCCGACGCGACTGAGGCCTCGCAAGATGTAGGAAAGCTCAATGAGTTGAACGGGATAGTATACGATGCATCGATCCTTCCTCCGCACTGCCCTAACGGTCGCCACCCTTATTGCCACAGCAGCACCTGCGTTGGCGCAAACGCTCGAGTGTACGCGCACACGCCTGTCGTCGAACGGATTCGGCTCGAACTCCACGGCCGAGTCGTTCTTCCCCACCCACACCGCATTTCGCATCGATGGCGACACGGTGCTGGGCGCGCCCTACGGCCCCGGCTCCGTTCTTCGCTCGGATGACCGGGTCACCATGACCTTCCCATTGGTCCTGTCGAACGGAAAAACCATTCCGATGCGGATCCGCTACAATTCCGCAAACGGGCGCTATGCGGCGCAGCTGCTGATGCCCTCGGGATACATTCAGAACCCCGGCGCCGGAGGGCGGTGCCGCCCGCGCGGCTGATCTGTCGCACTGGCGGACTATCGCGCGGCGGGCGGTCCTCGCCGCTCCGATGAATGCGCCTCTGTGCCCTTGACGGGCACGGTCCGCGCAGCCCGTGGGCGCCGCCGGGCGGAGATCGGTTGCGCCGCGCCGCCCATGCCGGCCCGCCCCTTTGCCCCGGCTCATGCATGCCCTACGCTCCCGCGAAACAGCGGAGCACCCCATGAAAGATGCAGGCCCCCAGAAGGTTCATCTCGCCGACTACACGCCCTTCTCGCACAGCGTGGAAAGCGTTCATCTGACCTTCCGGCTCGCCCCGCGTGGCACGCGGGTCCTGTCTCGCATCCGGTTCGCGCCCAATCCTGCGGCGTCGCCCGCCTCGACCCTCTTTCTGCATGGCGAAGAGCTCACGGCTGTCTCGACCCACATCGACGGCACGCCGGTGACCCCATCGCCCGCCGACCGCGGCATCGCCGTGCCCGTGCCCGAGGGCCCCTTCACCTTCGAGGCTGAGGTCGAGATCGATCCCGAAACCAACACCGCGCTCGAAGGGCTCTACCTTTCCAACGGGATGTTCTGCACCCAGTGCGAGGCCGAGGGCTTTCGCAAGATCACCTGGTACCCCGACCGGCCCGACGTGATGGCGCCGTTCACCGTGCGGATCGAGAGCGACCTGCCGGTCCTTCTGTCCAACGGCAACCCAACGGGCTCGGGCCCCGGCTGGGCCGAATGGCACGATCCCTGGCCCAAACCCGCCTATCTCTTCGCCCTCGTCGCAGGCGCGCTTGTGGCCCATGCCGACCGCTTCACCACGGCCTCGGGCCGCGATGTGGTGCTAAACGTATGGGTCCGCCCGGGCGACGAAGACAGGTGCGCCTATGCGATGGACGCGCTCAAGCGTTCGATGGAGTGGGACGAGCGGGTCTATGGCCGCGAATACGATCTCGACGTCTTCAGCATCGTGGCGGTCGACGATTTCAACATGGGCGCGATGGAGAACAAGGGACTGAACATCTTCAACTCCAAGTACGTGCTCGCCAGCCCCGAGACCGCGACCGACCGCGACTACGAGTTGATCGAGGGGATCGTCGCCCACGAATACTTCCACAACTGGACCGGCAACCGCATCACCTGCCGCGACTGGTTCCAGCTCTGCCTGAAAGAGGGGCTGACGGTGTTTCGCGACCAGGAGTTTTCGGGCGACGAGCGCTCCCACGCGGTGAAGCGGATCGACGACGTGCTGATGCTGCGCGGCCGGCAGTTCCGCGAGGATGCCGGCCCCCTCGCCCACCCGGTGCGCCCCGAGAGCTTTGTCGAGATCAACAACTTCTACACCGCGACCGTCTACGAGAAGGGCGCCGAGGTCATCGGCATGCTGAAGCGTCTCGTGGGCGACGACGGCTACGCCAAGGCGCTCGACCTCTATTTCGAGCGCCACGATGGCGAGGCCGCCACGATCGAGGATTGGCTGAAGGTGTTCGAGGACGCGACGGGCCGCGACCTCACCCAGTTCAAGCTTTGGTACGCGCAGGCCGGCACACCCCGCGTGACGGCCACCGAACGCTTCGAGAACGGCACCTACACCCTCACGCTCGGCCAGGCGACGCCTGCCACGCCCGGGCAGCCTGACAAGGCGCCGATGGTAATCCCGGTGGCGCTCGGTCTGATGTCGAAAGAGGGCGCCGAGCTGCTGCCGACCCAGATCCTCGAACTGACCGAGGCCGAGCAAAGCTGGACCTTTGACCGCCTGCCCGAACGGCCCGTCCCCTCGCTCCTGCGCGGCTTCTCGGCGCCGGTGGTGCTGGAGCGCGAGACCAGCACCGAGGAGCGGCTGACGCTCCTGGCCCACGACACCGACCCGTTCAACCGCTGGGAGGCCGGCCGGGCGCTGGCCAAGGACACGCTCACACGCATGGTCACCGATGGGGCTGCACCGGCGCCCGCCTATCTCGACGCGGTCGCCCGTCTTGCCGCCGATGACGGCGCCGACCCGGCCTTTCGCGCCCTGGCCCTCGCGCTGCCCAGCCAGGACGATATGGCCCAGACCCTCCATGACAGCGGCGTCACGCCCGACCCGCAGGCGATCTGGTCGGCCCGCGAGCGCCTGTCCGACAGTCTCGCCGCGGCGCTCATGGATGTGCTCGCGCCGGTCTACGACGCCATGGCGGTGCCCGGCCCCTATACGCCCGACGCCGCCGCGGCTGGCCGCCGGGCGCTGCGCGGCGCTGCACTCGGCTACCTCTCCCGCACCGACGCGTGCGCCCGCGCCCGGGCCCAGTTCGACGGTGCCGACAATATGACCGAGAGCCTCACGGCGCTGTCGGTGCTCGTCGAACGCGACCGAGGGGGCGAGGCGCTGGCCGCGTTCGAAGCGCGCTGGCAGGGCGACCGGCTGGTCATGGACAAGTGGTTCGCGCTGCAAACCTCCCGGGCCCGGCCCGACGCCGCTGCACCCACCGCCGAGCGGCTGACCGGGCATCCGCTCTTCGACTGGAAGAACCCCAACCGCTTCCGCTCGGTCTTCGGCGGCCTGGGCATGAATGCGGCGGGCTTCCACCACGCCTCGGGCGCGGGCTATGCGCTGCTCGCGGACTGGCTGATCAAGCTCGACAAGCTGAACCCGCAAACGACGGCCCGGATGACGACGATGTTTGAGACCTGGCGCCGCTACGATGCCGACCGCCAGGACCTCATGCGCGCCGCCCTCTCCCGGATCGCCGCAACCGAAGGTCTTTCTCGAGACACGACCGAAATGGTCACCCGCATCCTCGACGACTGACGGCGCCCGCACCCTGCCAGATGCGGCCGTGCATCGGCCCGCACCCAACCGTCCGTTGCGGCGTGATCTCGCACCCCCGCGTGCGCGCGGCATGCTACAACGCTGCCATTCACGGATGCTCTTTTTTCAAGGGGATGCGCCATGGCCCTGATCGAAGGCACGACGGGATCCGACACGCTCGACGGGAGCGCGACCGAGCAGGACGTGCTGGTCGGCGGCCCGGGCGACGACACCTATCTGTGGCACTACGATTACTTCAATTTCGGCACGCCAGGGCAATGTTTCACCGTCGGAACCCGGCTCTTCTGCACGCCGGCCGACAACGAGCCCGGCATGCGCGGCGACATTATCGAAGAGGATCCCGGCGAGGGCTATGACACGGTCGAGCTCTTCAATTCCGAGATCCGCACGGTGCTGGTGGGCGATATTTTCCCCACGCCCATCACGCTGAACGCCTCAATCAGATTCGACCTCGAAGGCACCAATCTCGAGGCCGCCATCGCCCGGACGGAAAACACGGTCTGGCGTCTCTTCGGCACCGACGATGCGAACCTGCTCGTGGCAAGCCTCCTGAACGATGTCCTGGAGGGCCGGCGCGGCAACGACACCCTCCGCGGCGACGATGGGAACGACACGATGCGCGGCGGGCTCGACCAGGACCGGCTTGAAGGCGGCGACGGCGACGACTCACTTGAAGCGGGGGGAGGCCATGACACGGTGCTCGGCGGCGACGGCACCGACACCTTGCTGGGCGGCAAAGGGCACGATTGGCTTGAGGGGCAACGCGGCAGCGATCTCCTCCAGGGCGGGGCGGGCGACGATACGCTCCTCGGCCAGGGCGGCGACGATGTCCTTGTGACGGGCGACGGCGGAGGCATGGTCGACGGCGGGCGCGGCATCGACCTCGCAATCTTCGCCCCGGGCACACGGGTTGACCTGAGCACCGGCATCGCAACCACGGGCTCTGGTGCCGAAATCGTCACCCGCGGCGTTGAGTTCTACACGGGCGAGGGCGTCACGCTTCTGGGCAGCAGCCAAGCCGAGTTGATCACCACCTTCACCGATGACGAGCGCGTCGAGGCCGGCAATGGCGATGACACCGTCGACGGCGCCGAAGGCAACGACACGTTGCTCGGCCAACGCGGCAACGATGAGATCTATGGCCAGGAGGGCGACGACGACCTCTACGGGAACAACGGCAATGACACGCTCTTTGGCTCGTCCGGCAACGATCGCGCAACGGGTGGGGCGGGGGCCGATATCCTCGCCGGCAACGAAGGCAACGACCGCCTGAACGGTGAGGACGGACGCGACACCGCCATCGGCGGTGGCGGCGATGACACGCTTCGCGGCGGCCAGGGCAACGATCTGCTGGTCGGCGACACGACCGAAGAAACCGAGGATGTCGTCCCGGGCCGCGATGTGCTCTTCGGCGGGCGCGGTCAAGACACACTCGCGGGCGGCGACGGCAACGATTCCCTGCGCGGCGACAATTCCGACGACGTCCTCTTTGGCGATGCAGGCGCCGACACGCTCGATGGCGGCAAGGGCCACGATACCCTGGTGGGCGGCGATGGCGGCGACGTCCTCACCGGCGGGACATGGGCCGACCGGTTCGAGTTTGCGCCCGACCGGACCACCATTCGCGGCGAGGTGTTCGAAGAAGACGCGATCACCGATTTCGAGATCGAGAAGGACATCATCGGGATCTCTACCCTCAGTGGCGCCGCCGGCTATGACCCCGACACACAGCTTTTCCTCTTCCCAAATCAGCGGGTCCAGTACGGCAAGATCTACCAGGAGGGAGACGATGCCGTGATCCGCCTCGGCTCGGGCAACGCACAGCTCGACACGTTCACTGCGCTGAACATCGTTGTGCGTCTCATCGACATCGACGTCGCCGATTTGACGGCCGATCACTTCCTCTTTCTCGGCTGAGCCCGCCCGGCCGGCACACCTCCGCCTAGTGCATGGGCAGGAGCGCCCACGGGCTATGCGGGAAGGGATGCAGCCCGCATTCGAACCTGATAAGCTGCGCGAGCCCGGGCCGCCTGGGGTGTCACGGGACTGTCACATGGACGTGGTGGCTGAGACCATGAGAGATAGAATTGACCCGCTTATTGAAGAGCGTGCTGCCTGGCTCTTTCGCTCTGATCCGTTCTCGCGGCTGTCGCGCACCGTGCTCGACCGGGCGCTCGGATATGACCGGACGATCGCCCTCGGTGAGGAGCTGAAAGACCTGCCGACCTCCGAGATCATGGTCCGTATTTCCGACCTGATCTGCCGCGATGTCGAGGCCGAAGGGGTCGAGCGCATCCCCGCCGACGGCTCCGCCCTCGTGGTCGCCAACCACCCGACCGGCATCGCCGACGGCATCGTGATGTGGCACATCCTGCGCGCCCGTCGGCAGGACGCGTTCTTCTATGCCAATTCCGATCTCTTGCGCGTGCTGCCGCAGTTCGACAGCATGATCGCCCCGGTGGAATGGCGGATCGACAAGCGCTCGCACGGCAAAACGCGCGAGACGATGGCCTATACCCGCAAGGCGATTTCCGAAGGCCGGCTCGGCGTCATCTTCCCTGCCGGGCGGCTGGCCAAGCGCCAGGGCCTCAGGCTCTACGAGCGCGAGTGGATGGCCTCGGCCGCGATGATCGCGCGCAAGTTCGATCTCGACGTGATTCCGGTGAACCTGCGCGCGCGCAACTCGGCGCTCTTCTACCTGTTCGACCTGATCCACCCGAGCCTGCGCGACATCACGCTGTTCTACGAGACGCTGAACAAGGGCCGCCAGCCTTTCCGCGTCAATGTCGGCCGCCCGATTCCGGCCGCCAAGCTTTCGGCTAACTCCGCCGAGGCGATCGAAGAGCTGAAGGCGATGACGCTGAAACTTGGCGGCCGCCACGCCCCCGAGGTTTCGCTGGCCGAGATGACGCGTCGGCCTCGCTGGGCCAAGAAGGTCGAGGGCCTCGCCGGCTACTGACGGGTCGGGCGGCCCCTCGGCCACAGGCGCACCGCGCGCCCGAGCGCGGCCTTGGCAGCCATTGACCCCGTCCCGCAACATAACGCTATCTGGGCGCATACATTTGAGCGATCCGGGAATTTGAGCATGCACATTGTGATCGGGCTTCTTGTCCTTGCTGCTGGCGCGTACTGGTGGCTCCAGCTTGGCCGCAACGCCGCCGAGGCCGCCAACGAGATCGTCGATATGGGGCGCGACGCCATCGGCGCTGCGCGGCAATGGAACTTCAAACGCCGCACCAATGTCCATCCGGTGGACGGCATCGACGACCCCAAGCTCGCAGCCGGCGCCCTGGCCGCAGCGCTTGTGGAACTCGGCGGGTTGCCCACGCAGGAGCGGCGCTCTGCCCTCCTCGTTGCCCTGCAATCGCGGCTCGATATGGGTGTGGAGGACGCCAAGGAGCTGCTCGTCCTATCCAACTGGTTCATCACGTCCTGCGACGGTGCCGATGGTGCCGTCTCGCGCCTTTCGCGCCGGCTGAAAAAGCTCGATGGCGTCGATCTTCTGGATCCGGCGCTCGAGACCCTGCGCGCTGCCGTGGCCGTCGATGGCGAACTGACCCCGAAACAGCGCGACGCCCTCACGAACGTGGCGCGCACCTTCGGCCGGAGCTGACGCAGCCATTCATTGGCGACTGCCTTCGAAGGCCGCCGCCAATTCCCAGCGTGCTAGCCCGCGCAATAGGGCTGGGTGCTGACCCAGGCGCGCATATCCTCGCGCTTGCGGCCGGAATGGAACGGGCCCCAGTCGGCCGCCACGCCACGCATCCCGGCGCTCACCACCTGGTCGCGCGACACGGTCCGCGCCATGATGCGGATGGCGCACGAGAGGTTGGCCTCGCCGTTCTTCAGCGCCTCGCCCGAGCGCGCCTCGCAGCCATAGCCGCGGGCCGTTGCGGGGGCGATCTGCACCAGCCCGTACCAGCGTCCGCCGCCACCCACGGCGCGGGGGTTCCAGGTGCTCTCGTGCTTGGCGAGCGCCGAAATCAGCCCCGCCCAAAAGGCCTTGCGCTCGTCCTCGGTGCCTTCGGCATAGCCCGGGCACCAGGTGTCGATGTCGCGCGGCGTGATGGCGGGCAGCGCGGCGCCGTGGCCTTCCATTGCCGAAAACGCGGTGGCGGTCCAAACCTCGGCCTCGGGCCGGTGATCCCACCGCATCGGCGGCGGCGCGGGCGCCTCGGCCACCGGGCGCAAGCTCTCTGGCACGACCGCCTGCACTGCCTCGCACGCGGTCAGCAAGACCGGCAAACAGGCCGCAAGGGCCAGGTGCCGCAGCGACGGCCGGACGGCCGGCAAAGAAACACGCATTCCCATCTCCGAAAGAGCAGCATCCCCAACGTGCCGCTATGGCCACAAAACCGGCGCCGCTGTCCACCCGGAGCCCTGCCCGTCGGCAGGTTTCCGCCCGCGTCAGCCGCCAAGCAATCGGGCAGGTTTACGCAGGCGACAAGGTGCTCCGTGCCGCCTCGGGCCGTCCCATAGGGGATCGTCGGCAGCGTCCCAGTGCGTCAGGCGCGGGTGCACCGTGCCGCCATCGACCTCGAACTCTATGCAGTCCGCCGCTCTCCTTGGCATGGGGATCAGCGTGATTGCGGGTCGCGTCTTGCGGTTGCCGTTTCCCAGCCCTTCAAAAGGGCAGCGCGGCGGCCCGGATACTTCTCGGCGAGCACCTTCAGCGCCTGCACGCGCTCGGTTTTGAAGTGCCGATAGTCCTCCTTCGTCTCGCACCACCCGACTAGGTACCGGGTCCGGTCCAGAAAGGCGATCAGCAGCGGCCAGACAATCCGGTCGGTCGTGCTCCCATCCCGATCTGTGTAGATCAGCTGCAATCGGTAGCGCTCTCGAATGGCGTGCCGCAAGAGCGCGCTATCAAACCGTTCCGAGACCCGCGCGCGCGTCTGAATGGGCTTGGCACTGGAGCCCAAGACGATCGGTCGAAGCTCCTTGGGAATTGCCGCCGAAAGCTTTGACACCAGATCCCGCGCCGCCCGCGCCAGCGACGGGTCGGCCTCGGAGGCGACCCATGCCGCGCCCAAGGCCGCCGCTTCCAATTCGTCGGCCGTCAGCATCAAAGGCGGCATGTCATACCCCTCGTCGAGCACGTATCCCACGCCGGCTTCTCCGGTGATCGGAATGCGTTGCGCGTTCAGCTCCGCCATGTCGCGGTAAAGCGTGCTGAGCGACACCTCCAGTTCCTCGGCAAGCTCTCGGCCCGTGATCGGAGATCGGGTCGACCTCAGGATCTGGATAATCTGAAAGAGCCGCTCGGTGCGACGCATCTTTGCCTCCTCCTCTCACACTGCTGTCAGAACGGTGAGAGCAGGGCAATCCTATGGACGGAGCCGACCCGAGAGCCAAGCGCGCGCCCGCGCCACCCGACAGGAGACGCCCATGATCCACTTTCAACGCAGCCGAGACATTGATGCGTCCCCCGATGCCGTATGGGCCGTCTTGGGCCGCTTCATGCATGTTGATGAGTTTGCGCCGATGATCACGTCCGTAGATGCGCTGACCACCGGCGAAGACGGGGTGGGTTCGAGACGCCGCAATAACTTCCGGAATGGCACGTCCCTGGTTGAGGAAGTGACCGCGTGGAAACCCGGCGAAGGGTTCACGGTCGACCTGTCCGATATGGCAGCGATGCCGCTGCACGAAGCCAGATCGCAAGTGAGCATCACCCCGAATGGCGGGCGGTCCAATGTAACGTGGACCTTTGATTACCGCGTCAAGTACGGCCCTCTGGGCTGGCTTATGGGGCAAACGATGATGAAGTTGATGATGGGCAAGATCATCGACGGAAACCTCAAGGGCCTCGAGGACAAGGTTATGTCGCGGTGATTGGGCCGGGTGCCGTTCCGGGATCGGGCCGGCCGCCGTTCGGGGCAAGCGCCAAGGTGCGCCCCCTCCTTGCTCCGGGCGAGATAGTCGTGGGACGCGCCCAAGAAGAACGGCCGAGCCCTAGAGCGTTTCAGGTTTTGTCTGAATCGAATTGGGATTCCCATCTGGGTTCGCTTGTGATTCAGACTCCATACTGGTGGAGGAGGCCAGCATGGATGACGAGACCTTACTCAGACGATCTTCGGGAACGCGTCGTTG
>JBCBMY010000033.1:0-25443 GCA_039822045.1 Pseudomonadota bacterium
CATGAGAAACACCAGCGCCCGCACACGAGAAACACTCTGGCGGGCCGTCGGAACGATACTCGATCGCTTCTCAGCACAAGACTGTGCAAACTACTTCAAGAACGCAGGATACGCTTCCGTCAAAACCTGAAACGCTCTAGTCTGGTCTTAATCCCAGGTCAGTTGCGATTCAACGCTGGCCTTTGCCTCGCGCAGCGCCGCCTCGATACCGGCCCGATTGTCTCGGAAGCGCGTCGATGGCACCGGGACGGAGATCGAGTACAGCTCTCCAGCCCAGTCGGCAAAGGCAAACCCAATGGCCGATATTCCCGCGGTGTGTTCGTCCAAGTCGTATGCCAGACCCGTGTCCCGGGTCTTGTCCAGCGTGGCGCGGAGTGTGCCGAGATCGCCGTCGATGCCAAATCGCGCCCACTCCTCTTGCGCGAGGAGTTCGGCCTGGCTGACCGGTAATTTTGCAAGGCAGGCTCTGCCATTAGCGGTCGTTGTTAAGGGAAAGACATCACCCACGGCCGACACCGTTCTCAGGCGGTGGCTTCCGGGCACTTGATCGAGAAAGACCATCGTCGCCCCTCGAAAGACGGCCAGGTCTGCAGTTTCGCCGGTCGTTCTGGACAGTTCAGACAATTGCTCGCGACAGCTTTCGACGATGTTCTGCCGCGCTGCTTCGGCAAGGGCCCCGAGTTCTGGGCCAAGGCGCAGGCCGCCGCCTGCTGATCCAGAGACGATGAAGCGCTCGCGTTTGAGGGCGTTTGCGATGCGCTGCACGGTCGAGCGCGGCAAGTCGACGGCCTCGGCAACCTGCCCAAGGGTCATGCCCGACGAATCCTGCTTCAGGGCCCGCAGGATCCTGGCGGCGCGCGCGATGACCTGAATGCCGGAGCGTGCCGGATCGCCGCCGTCGAAAGCCTCGGTGTCGCCTCCGTCTGTACTCTGGTCGCTCATTCAAATCTCCGAAGCCACGTCGCTCACCGCCACCGGCGTCGGCCCACGATACGGTACATAATATCCGCATTGCAAGAATCAATTGACCGCATGGTGGGCGATGTGCATCATGATGCGGAACGGGGAGGGGTGTGCCGCTTCATGCGACGACACCAGGGACATCGCTTCGGCGGTGAACGGAGGAGAACTGCAAGATGGTCACAATCCGTGGAATCGAGTTCCAGGCGAATACCGACAACGCCATGGGGCTGGAGTTCTACAACCTCAGCCACCGCTACGGCTTCCAGTGCCCGAACTGGCCCTACTTCCAGGACGTTCACATTGACCGGAAGCATTACATGGCCAAATCCGGTGTCCTTAGCCAGACCATCACGACCACGATGCATGTTACCACTCACATCGACGCCCCGGCGCATGTGGTTCAGGGCACGCCCTTCATCGACGAAGTTCCTCTGCCCCACTTCTTCGGTACCGGCCTCGTTGTGAACATCCCAAAGAAGAAGTGGGAACAGATCACCGGCGATGACCTGGAGGCGGCCTGCGGCCACGCGATCCGCAAGAACGACGTGCTGATCATCAACACCGGCTGGCACAAGCAGTATGAGGATGGCGACTACTTCGCTTACTGCCCTGGCCTGGTGCCCTCGGCCGCCGACTGGATGGTCGAGAAGGGTGTCAAGGTCGTCGGCCACGATACACAGGCCAACGACCACCCCCTGGCAACCGCCATCGGCCCCCAGCGCAACGGCCCGATCCTGCCGCACCTCGAGAAGGAATATCTCGAATGGTCTGGCGGCACGCCATGGGAGGTCGACTTCCCGGAATGGGAGCCTGTGCACAACAAGCTTTTCTCCAACGGGATCCTTGGAATCGAGAACGTTGGCGGCGATCTCGATGCCGTCACGGGCAAGCGCTGCACGTTCGCGTTCTTCCCGTGGAACTGGGATCGAGGCGATGGCTGCATCATCCGCCTCGTCGCGATGATCGACAAAGCCCAGCAGTACCGGATCGAGGCGGGCGAGGCATTCTGATCTGCGGCAGCGCCGCGTGCGTGCGGCGCCGTCCACTCTGCGACGCAACCAAGGGAGGGGTGCGTTATGCTGATCAAGCGGTTCGAGCACGCGCAAAGCTATGAGGCGCCCAACCATTGGGGTGTGCACGGGCTGCGCTTGCAGGGCTTCGAAGACGGCGGTCCGACCAACCAGTGGGTGGGGTTCAGCCAGTTCCTGCCAGGCGGTGGCGCGGGGCCGGATTCAACACCGTTCGAGAAGGTCTACGTCGTGCTCGAGGGAGAGATGACGCTCGAATGGGACGGCAACACCGAGACGTTGCGGGCCATGGACAGCTGCACCATTCCGCCCGGTCAGGTGCGCCGGATCGAAAACACCTCGAACCATGTGTGCAAGATGCTGGTCGTGATCCCGTATCCGCCGGAGGCCTGAGATGTCCGAGCTGAGCAATCCACTTTCGATGTTCGATGTGTCGGGCAAGGCCGCCCTGATCACCGGCGCGTCGGGGGCCTTTGGAATGGTCGCGGCCCGGGTGTTGGCGGGGGCGGGCTGCAAGCTGGTGCTTGCGGCGGGCAATGGCGACGCCCTTCGCGAAATCGCGGACGAATGTCGCGAGCTTGGGGCCGAAGTTGTCGAGGCCAATGACCGCCCGTCTACCGAAGACCTTTGCGCCAACCTCGTCGCTCAGGCGATCACGGCCTTTGGCGCGCTCGATATCCTGGTCGTGGCGTCCGGGCTGAACAAGGTGGCAAAGATCGATGAGATGGCGCCTGAGACGTTCGCCAGCGTCATGGATGCCAACGTCACCCAAAGCTGGCTCCTTGCCCGTGCCGCAACTACGCAAATGAAGGCACAGGACTCGGGCGGGAAGATCGTTCTGGTCAGTTCGGCGCGTGGTTTGCTCGGTCACCCGGCCGGTTACACCGCCTATTGCGCCTCCAAAGCGGCGGTCGATGGCATCACCAAGGCCTTGGGCTGCGAGCTTGGGCCCTTGGGCATTACCGTAAATGCCATCGCCCCTACGGTTTTCCGTTCTCCGCTGACGGCCTGGATGTTCGAGGACACCGAGGAGGCGCAGAAGGTCCGCAGCGGCTTCCTCGCGCGGGTACCAAAGGGGCGGTTGGGCGAACCCGAAGATCTGGCCGGCCCCCTCCTGTTTCTCGCATCGGCGGCGAGCGATTTCTATACCGGCCACATCCTGTACGCCGATGGCGGCTATACGGCGGGCTGAGGGATGGGGGCTCGGCGCATCTCGGTCATTGGCGCAGGGCTCATGGGCCATGGCATCGCGCTGACCTTTGCGCGAGCGGGCCATCCGGTCGTCGTCACTGATCCGGTCGCCGAGGCTCGGGCTGCACTTCCGGATCGGATTGCCGACAGTCTCCGCCTTATGGGCACCGCTCAGGACGAAATCGACATCGCGCTCGACCAGGTGAGGGTGACCGGAGACTTGGCCGAGGCTGTCATGGACGCGGACCTCGTCATTGAGGCGGCGCCGGAAAAACTGGATCTAAAGCAGAGCATCTTCGCCGAGATCGAAGCAAGTGCCCCGCGCGACTGCATCCTCGCGTCGAATACCTCGGTCATGCCCATCGCCGAAATCATGGGCGGCCTGACCCACAAGGATCGGACGCTTGGAACTCACTGGTGGAATCCACCGCATATGATTCCTCTGGTCGAAGTCATCCGCACCAAATGGACGTCGGACGCTGCCGCGGATGCGGTATTGGCTCTTCTGAGCGACGTTGGAAAGACACCGGTGAAGGTGGACAAGGACGTGCCAGGTTTCATCGGGAACCGGCTGCAACATGCGCTCTGGCGCGAGGCCATCAGCCTTGTGGAGCGGGGCATCTGCGATGCCGAGGCGGTCGACACAGTTGTGAAGTCCTGCTTCGGGCGGCGTCTGGCTGTGCTCGGTCCACTGGAGAACGCCGACCTTGTCGGCACCGACCTCACGCTCGACATCCACAACACGGTCTTGGCGGACCTCGAAGATCGCAACGGGCCGTCTCCCTATCTTGAAAAGCTCGTCGCCGATGGTCGCTTGGGCATGAAGTCCGGACGTGGCTTTCGCGACTGGACACCCGAAGAGGCCGAAAAGGTCCGCAACCGCGTCACGACGCACCTGAAGAACCTCGACACAATTCTAGACGGTTAGCGCCCGACCAATCGGTTCGGCGAAGGGAGGAGACATGACCAGAAAGTTCACCAGTCCAAGTCGCCGCGGCTTTCTCGCAGCAAGTGCCGCGGCCCTTGCCGCGCCGGCTATCCTGTCCGGCACGCGCGCCTATTCGGCCAATCCGACGCTGCGCGTTGGTCATGTCAGCCCGCGCACCGGTCCCCTGGCAGGGTTTGCCGAGGCCGACGGATATGTTCTTCCGGCGATCCAGGAGATGTTCGCGGCGGGCCTCGAGAACAACGGCAAAGCCTGGAGCGTCGAGATCATCTCAAAGGACAGCCAATCGAACCCCAACCGTGCGGCGGAAGTGGCCGCTGATCTGATCCTCGGCGATGAAGTCGACATCATCGTGGCTGCTTCGACCCCCGACACCACAAACCCGGTGGCCGACCAAGCCGAGATCAACGAGGTGCCTTGCATCACCACCGATTGCCCTTGGCAGCCCTATTTCTTTGGGCGCAATGGCGTACCGGGCGAGGGGTTCCTCTATACCTACCACTTCTTCTGGGGACTTGAGGACGTCATTGCCGCCTTCCTCGATATGTGGGACGGGACAGGCGTTGCCAAAAGCGTTGGCGGACTGTTTCCAAACGATGCCGACGGCAATGCCTGGGGCGACGCGGAACTGGGCCTGCCCAAGCCCTTGGCCGACGCCGGATACGGGTTGACGGATCCCGGTCGCTACCAGCCGCTCACGGATGATTTTTCAAATTACATCAACGCGTTCAAGGATGCTGGATGCGAAATCGTCACCGGCAATATGATCCCGCCGGACTTTGCAACATTCTGGGCGCAAGCGGCGCAGCAAGGCTTCAACCCAAAGGTCGTGACCATCGGCAAGGCGCTGCTCTTCCCGTCCGTCATCGAGTCGCTCGGCGATCGTGGAGACGGTCTGTCGTCCGAGGTCTGGTGGTCGCCTGCGCACCCGTTCAGTTCATCGCTGACCGGAACCAGCGCAGCCGATCTGGCCGGGGGCTACTCCGCCGCCACGGGCCGCCCCTGGACGCAACCGATCGGCTTCAAGCACGCGCTGTTCGAGGTGGTGGCCGACGTGGTGCGCCGCGCGGAGGACCTGGAGGATCCCGACGCCATCGTCTCGGCCATCGCTGCCACCGATCTCGGCACCATCGTCGGGCCCGTGAACTGGGCGAACGGCCCCATAAACAACGTCACCAAGACACCGCTCGTCGCCGGACAATGGCAGAAAGACGGGGACGCCTTCGACCTCAAGATCGTCGCCAATGCGCACGCCCCCGAGATCCCATTGACCGGCGACATGAAGCTTCTCTGAGCCTCGGTCGGCGTCGGGTGACCCGGCGCCTTCCATGGCAACATCTGAAGGGCGGACATGCCTGATATCCTGCACCTCGACGGCTTGAATAAGGCCTTCGGCGCGATCAAGGTCGCTGACGATCTCTCCTACGCGTTGCGGGAGGGCGAGGCGCTCGGCGTGCTCGGTCCAAACGGCGCGGGCAAGACGTCGATGTTCAATCTCATCACAGGCACGCTCACTCCGGACGCAGGCTGCATCCGATTTGCCGGTCAGGACATCACGGCGCAAAGTGCCGCCGCCCGCAGCCGCGCAGGCATCGCTCGCAGCTTCCAGGTCCCCCAGCCGTTTACCCACATGAGCGTGTTCGAGAATGCCATGGTGGCCGCGACCCAGGCCGCCGACCTGTCCGGGACCCTTGCAGAACAGCACTGTCTCGATGTGCTTGACCAGACCGAACTTTTGACCAAAGCCAACCGGCCTGCCGGCAGTCTGACACTGCTCGACCGCAAACGGCTTGAGTTGACGCGCGCGCTCTGCGCGAGGCCACGGCTTCTCTTGCTGGACGAGATCGCCGGAGGGCTGACTGAGGCTGAGTGTCAGTCGCTTGTCTCGACGATCCAACAGGTCCACGCCACGGGTGTTTCTATTATCTGGATTGAGCACGTAGTGCATGCGCTCCTGGCAGTGGTCGAACGCCTCGTCGTCATCGACTTCGGGCGCAAGATCGCCGAGGGCGCGCCAAACGAGGTGATGGAGCGCCGAGAGGTCAAGGAGATCTATCTGGGGATAGAGGTCGATGCCTGATCCCATCCTGCAAATCTCCGGGCTCGATGCCTACTACGATGATTTCCAGGCCCTTTACGGGCTCGACCTGACCGTCGCAAAAGGCGAGGTGTTGGCCATTATCGGCGCCAATGGTGCAGGAAAAACGACGCTCCTGCGTGCCATCTCTGGTCTGATCCGCAGCCAGCAAGACCATGTTCGCTACAAAACTGCGCCTATCGGCGACTTGCGAGCCGACCAGGTCGCTGCCCTTGGGATCGCGATGGTGCCCGAAGGCCGGCAACTCTTTCCGTCGCTCTCGGTCGAGGAAAACCTGGTGATTGGCGGTCGGATCGGGCGCGACGGTCCGTGGTCGCTCGGCCGGATCTACGACCTGTTTCCCGTGCTCGGCGAGCGCCGGCACCAGGCCTCGACCTCGCTGTCGGGCGGCCAGCAGCAAATGGTGGCGATCGGGCGCGCGCTGATGTCGAACCCCGACCTGATCCTTTTTGACGAGATCAGTCTCGGGCTCGCGCCAATCATCATCCGTGACATCTACGCGGCGCTCCCCGGCATCGTCGGCGAAGGCATGAGCGCGATCATCGTGGAGCAGGACATCACCAAAGCGCTGTCGGTCTCGTCCCGCGTCTACTGCCTGCAGGAAGGCCGTGTGTCGCTGGAGGGCGCGTCGCAGACCGTGTCGCGCGATGAGATCAGTCGCGCCTATTTCGGGATCGACTAGGATGGATTGGATCAACGCAATCGTGCAGGGCACCTTGCTCGGAGGCCTCTATGCGCTCTTCGCCGCTGGCCTCAGCCTGATTTTCGGGGTTATGCGCCTCGTGAACATTGCCCATGGCGACCTGATCGTGCTGGCCGCCTACCTCGGCCTGACCACGACAGTTGCCCTGGACGTGCACCCGCTGGTGGCACTGGTTCTTGTCATCCCGGCGATGGCCGGGATCGGCTACGCCTTGCAGCGCGGCGTGCTGAACCAAACCTTGGGCAATGACATCCTGCCGCCGCTCCTTGTCACGTTCGGTCTGTCGGTGATCCTGCAGAACGCTCTTCTGGAGGCCTACACGGCAGACCCCCAAAAGCTAAATGCTGGCGCATTGGAGACCGCGAGCATTCCGTTGGGCGGTCTGACGCTTGGCGTCTTGCCGGTCCTCACCTTTGCGGTGGCAGTCGCGGTGATCGGCGGGTTGCAGTGGCTCTTCTACAAGACCCCGCTCGGCCGCGCGTTCCGGGCCACGTCGGACAACCAGGACATTGCGCAGCTCATGGGGCTCAACAAGGCCCACGTTTTTGGCCTCGCGATGGCCCTTGCGCTCGCCGTCACGGCGATTGCCGGCATCTTCCTTGGCATTCGCACCAGCTTTGATCCGTCGATCGGCGGCGGGCGGCTGATCTTCGGGTTCGAAGCCGTGATCATCGGCGGTCTCGGCAATCTGTGGGGTACGCTGGCGGGCGGTATCATCCTGGGTGTCGCGCAAACCGTCGGTGCAGTGATCGATCCGGGATGGCAGCTTCTGGCCGGACACATCGTGTTCCTTCTGATCCTCGCCGTGCGCCCGAACGGCCTGTTCCCGAGGGTGTCGGGATGAGCGCTCAAACCCTCACTGTGTCTCGGTCCTCACGGGTCTCGTTGGTCGCGGCGGTCGCGGGAGCCGGCCTCCTCGTCGTTCTGATCGCCGCGCCGTGGTGGGCCGGTCGGGCCGGCATGCGCCTCATGGGCGAACTCTTCCTCTACCTCGCGCTGGCCACACTGTGGAATTTCATGGCGGGCTATGCCGGGCTCGTCTCGGTGGGCCAGCAAGCTTTTGTTGGCTTCGGGGGCTACATGCTCTTCGCGCTCACGATCTTTGCCGGTCTCCACCCCCTCGCAGCCATTCCCGTTGCGGCCCTGCTAGCGGCAGGAGTGTCGGTTCCCGTGGCGGCGCTGCTCTTTCGGCTGCGCGGCGCGTACTTCGCCATTGGCACGTGGGTGATGGCCGAGGTGTTTCGCCTGACCTTTGCCCAGGTGAGCGCGCTCGGCGGCGGCTCCGGCACGTCGCTTCCTGTCGACGTCGTCCGATCGTTGGCCGGATCCCGCAGCGGCCGCGAGGCGCTCGCCTATTGGCTCGCACTCGGCGTCATGGTGGCGATCCTCGCCGCCGTCTTCCTCTTCCTGCGCTCGCGCCGTGGCCTTGCGCTGACGGCCATCCGCGACAACGAGCTGGCTGCCCGGTCCCTTGGCATCGACATCTGGCGCACCAAGTTCGTCGTCTACGTGGTGACCGCGGCGATGACCGCAGCAGTCGGCGCTCTGATCTTTCTGCAAAAGCTCCGCATCTCGCCCGATGCCGCCTTCAGCGTGAACGACTGGACGGCGTTCGTGATCTTCATCGTGGTCATTGGCGGAATCGGCACCCTTGAGGGGCCCATCATCGGGACGCTGATCTTCTTTGCTCTGCGCGAAACGCTCGCCGATCTGGGGACGGTCTATCTGATTGTGTTGGGCCTTGTTGCGATTGTCGTGATGCTGAAGGCGCCGATGGGCGTTTGGGGCTTCATCCGCAACCGCTTCGACGTGAACCTCTTCCCACTTGGCTACCGGGTTGAGCTTCCCACAAAGCAACAGGGAGACTGACCATGGCGCGCCAGAAGACGATCATCACTTGTGCAGTAACGGGCGCAATCCACACGCCCACCATGTCGGATGCCCTTCCCTACACCTACGATGACATTGCGTCTCAGGCGATTGAAGCGGCAGAGGCCGGCGCCTCAATCCTCCACTTGCACGCGCGCAACCCCGAAACCGGCGCGCCCTCGGTCGATCCGGCGGATTTCAAGCCGTTCCTGCAGCGGATCAAGCAGGCGACGGATGCGGTGGTGAATATCTCCACCGGTGGCTCTCTGACCCTCGCGATCCAGGACAGGATAAAGCCTGCGGCCACATTCAGCGCCGAGATGTGTTCGATGAATATGGGATCGATGAACTTTTCCTTCCATCCGCTCGCCAAGCGTTACGACAGCTGGAAGTTCGATTGGGAGAAGAACTATGTTGCGAACTCCGACGGCAATATTTTCCGCAACACGTTCCGCGATATCCAAGAAGCCGCCGAGACCCTCGCACCGCACGACATCAAGTTCGAACACGAATGCTACGATGTCGGCCACCTCTACAATCTGAAGTTCTGCATGGACACCGGGCTCTTCAAGGCGCCGATCTTCATCCAGTTCGTGATGGGCATTCTGGGCGGTATCGGCGCCGACATCGACAATCTGGTGTTCATGAAGCGTACCGCCGACAAGCTCTTCGGCGATCAGTACCGCTGGTCGATCCTGGCCGCCGGGGCAGCCCAGATCCCGATGGCAACGACCGCTAGCCAAATGGGCGGGAACGTACGGGTTGGCCTCGAGGACAGCCTCTTCATCACGCGGGGCACGCTTGCGAGGTCAAACGCAGAGCAGGTGGCCAAGATCCGGCGTATCGTCGAGGAACTCGGCAGTGAGATCGCCTCCCCGGATGAGGCGCGCGAGATCCTCGCGCTGAAGGGTGGTGATCGCGTCGCCTTCTGATCCAGCGCTGCGACGCACAAGAACGACCACAATACTCTCAGCGTTCGACGACCCGATCCAGATCAGGGCCGCCGATGTCTGCCTTCTGCGTAGTCCCTTGACCTCCTGCGCCTCCGCCCATCAGACAGACACGCATACATACTTCATCTCCAGGAAGTCCTCGATCCCGTGATGGGAGCCTTCGCGGCCGAGGCCGGATTGCTTGACGCCGCCGAACGGGGCGACCTCCGTCGAGATGATGCCCGTATTCACACCCACTATCCCGTATTCCAGGGCCTCGGAGACCTTGGTCACGCGGCTGAGGTCATTGGCATAGAAGTAGGCGGCAAGGCCAAAGATCGTGTCGTTAGCCATAGCGATCACGTCGTCGACATCATCGAACTGGAAGAGCGGGGCTAGGGGGCCGAAGGTCTCTTCCTGAGCCACCGCCATGTCTTGCGTGACGCCAGTCACGATCGTGGGCTCAAAAAACGTCCCACCAAGGGCATGGGCATTGCCGCCAAGGGTGATCTGCGCACCCTTCGATACGGCGTCTGCGATATGTTCCTCGACCTTGGCGACGGCGTCGGCGTTGATCATGGGCCCGAGCGCCGTGCCATCGTCCAGCCCGTCGCCCACCTTCATCGCCCCGACGCGATCGGCGAGCTTACGGGCGAACGCGTCATAGACACCGGACTGCACATAGATCCGGTTGGCGCACACACAGGTCTGGCCGTTGTTGCGGTATTTTGAGGCGATGGCGCCCTCAACTGCCGCATCAAGGTCGGCGTCATCAAACACGATAAAGGGCGCGTTCCCGCCGAGCTCCATCGAGCACTTCATCACCTGGTCCGCCGCCTGCCGCAGGAGGATGCGGCCGACCTCGGTCGATCCGGTGAAGGTGAGCTTCCGGACAATCGGGTTCTCGCAAAACTCCTTCCCGACATCCGAACTGTGTGTCGATGGCAGGATCGAGAGAACGCCGGCGGGCAGGCCCGCACGGTCGGCCAGCACGCCCATGGCAAGCGCCGAGAGCGGCGTTTCGGTGGCGGGGCGGGCGACAATAGCGCAGCCCGCCGCCAGGGCCGGCGCCACTTTCCGCGTGATCATCGCGTTCGGGAAGTTCCACGGTGTGATCGAGGCACATACGCCGATCGGCTGGCGGAGCACGGTGATACGTTTGTCGGGCTGATGGCCCGGGATGGTCTCGCCGTAGATCCGTTTCGCCTCTTCGGCGAACCATTCGATGAAGGACGCGCCGTACAGGACTTCGCCTTTCGCCTCGGCAAACGGCTTTCCCTGCTCGGCCGTCAGTATCGTGGCAAGGTCGTCGGCATGCGCGACCATCTGGTCAAACCACGCGCGCAGAATGGTGGCGCGCTCCTTCGCAGTGCGCGCTGCCCAGTCCCTTTGTGCGGCGGCGGCCGCGTCGATCGCGCGCGCGGTCTCGGAGCGACCAAGATCCGCAATATGGGCGATCACGTCCCCGCGCGCCGGGTTGGTCACCGTGAAGGTCGAGCCGTCATCCGCATCCGCCCACGCACCCGCGAGGTAGGCTTGCGTGGCCAGCAGGGCGGGGTCCTTGAGAAGGGCGGCGAGGTCGGTTGTGGTGTCGAGCATCTTTGGCCTCTTGGGGTCGTCATGGTGTCAGTGCGACGAAGGCGGTATCAGTCCAGCGGAGCAGGGCGCCAGTCGATACGTCGGTCGCACACGGGGCGGTCAAGCTATCTAGGAGGTAGCCGAGCAGGGCACGGAATCCAACCGCCGCCATCCGCTCGTTTGCGGCATCTGGTCGATGGCGTCGGATGCCGCCATTTGCACGACACGATATACGGGGCGCCCTTGGCCTCAGGATGCAAGATCGAAGGGATCGAAACTCTCGGCACGGGACCGCGCCCACCGCATCCGATAGCCGAACGGATCGTCACGATCGTCATCCTGCAGGAGAAACCCCTCGGGCAAATAGGGATACACGTCCTCGCCCGTCACCATGTTCCGGTCGCGTTCGCGCATCAGCAGGTGATGGGGCAGGAACTCGGTCGGGTGCGACAGGCCGGCCGCCGCCGTCATCTCGGCCACGGCGTGCACGGTGTTCTTGTGGAAGCGATAGACGCGATCCGATTTGTCCTCGACATCGAGGGCACGGGCGCGCAGCGGGTCCTGTGTGGCCACGCCCACCGGGCAGCGATTGGTATGGCACGACTGGCCCTGAATGCAGCCGAGCGCAAACATGAACCCGCGGGCGGAGTTGGCCCAGTCAGCGCCGAGCGCAATCATCTTTAGGATCGCAAACGAGGTAACAAGCTTGCCGGATGCACCAATCTTCACCTGATCGCGCAACCCGACACCGCGCAGCGCGTTGTGGGCAAAGGTCAGCCCTTCGACGAGCGGCATGCCGAGATGGTCAGCAAACTCAACCGGCGCGGCCCCGGTCCCGCCTTCGTTGCCGTCTATCACGATGAAATCGGGCACGATCCCGGTTTCCAGCATCGCCCGCAGGATGCACATGAACTGCCGCCGGTGGCCGATGCAGATCTTGAAGCCGACCGGTTTGCCGTCGGAGAGCTCGCGCATGCGGCCCAGAAACTCGACCATCTCTATCGGCGTCGAGAAGGCCGAGTGCGCCGCGGGCGACACACAGTCGACGCCCATCGGAACGCCGCGCGCCTCGGCGATCTCAGGCGTGATCTTGGCTGCGGGAAGAACCCCGCCATGCCCGGGTTTCGCCCCCTGCGAGATCTTCAGCTCGATCATCTTCACTTGCGGGTTCAGGGCCTGCTCGCGGAACTTCTCGGAGTCGAACCTGCCCTCCTCCGTCCGGCACCCGAAATAGCCCGAGCCCACCTCGTAGATGACATCGCCGCCGCCTGCGCGGTGGTAGCGGCTGACGCCACCCTCGCCCGTGTCATGCGCGAAATTGCCCCGCTTCGCCCCGCGATTTAGCGCCAGGATCGCGTTGGCAGAGAGCGCCCCGAAACTCATCGCCGAAATGTTGAAGATCGAAGCGGAATAGGGCTGTTGGCAGTCCGGTCCGCCAATTGTGATGCGCGGATCCTCGGTCGAAATGGGGCTTGGAATAGCCGAATGCGTGAGCCACTCATAGCCGCCGTCATAGACCCGCCGCTTGGTTCCAAATGGGCGCTTGTCCTCAACACCTTTTGCGCGCTGATAGACCAGTGAACGCGCTTCGCGAGAAAACGGCTCTTCGTCGGCATCACTTTCGATCAGGTATTGCCGGATCTCGGGGCGAATATCCTCGAAAAAGAAGCGCAGGTGACCGAGCACGGGATAGTTGCGCAAAATCGAATGCTGGGCCTGAAGCACGTCGTGCAGGCCAAGCGCAGAAAGCCCCGCGAAGACAATGAGTGGGATCCAGAACCACCCGCTGATCAGCAATCCGACAAGCGAAATCAGAGTGAGCGCAACGACCGATGCGAATGTCGAATAGCGAATGAGATCGTTCAAGGGCTAAACCACCATGTCGAGAGCTGTGCCGAGTTTCTCGGTCAGCTCGTCCAATTGTGCGTCATCGATAATGAAGGGAGGCGCGAGCAGGATATGATCTCCCGCTCGGCCGTCGATCGTGCCGGACATCGGGTAGCAGATTAGTCCGGCCTCAAAGGCCGAGGCTTTGATGCGGGCCGCAACCTTCAGGTCTGGATCGAACGGCGCCTTCGTCTCCCGGTCCGCAACAAGTTCGATCCCCCGGAACAGGCCGCGGCCCCGAAGATCGCCGACATTGGGGTGCTGGCCGAACCGCGCGGCCAAACGTTCTGCGAGCGCTTCGCCCTGCATCGACGAGCGCGCTACCAGGTCGCGGCGGAGGATCTCGCTCACCACAGCAAGGCCGGCCGCCGCGGCGGTCGGATGACCAAGATAGGTGTGGCCGTGCTGGAAGAAACCCGAGCCTTCAGCGATCGCATCATGGATCTCTGTGGTGCAGAGCATGGCGCCGATCGGCTGATAGCCCGCGCCCAAGCCTTTGGCGATGCACACGATATCTGGCGCAACGCCGTCCTGCTCACAAGCGAAGAGCGTCCCGGTCCGCCCCATGCCGCACATGACCTCATCGAGGATAAGCAGCACGCCGTAGCGGTCGCAGATCTCGCGAACGCGCCTGAAATAGCCCGGCGCAGGCGGCACCGCGCCGGCCGTCGCGCCGACCACGGGCTCGGCCATAAACGCCATCACAGTGTCAGGCCCAAGACGCAGTATTTCGTCCTCCAAGGCCTGCGCGGCGCGCGCGCCGTAAGCCTCGCGGGTCTCGTCGTCGCGCTTCAGGCGATATTCGTAGCAGGGCTCGATATGGGAGACGTCCAGCAGAAGGGGCCCGAACTGCGCCCTTCGCCACTCGTTCCCGCCCGCAGAAAGCGCGCCAAGCGTGTTGCCGTGGTAGCTTTGCTTCCGGGCGATGATCCGACTTCGCTGAGGCTCGCCCGTCTCGACCCAATACTGGCGCGCCAGTTTCATGGCCGCTTCCGTTGCCTCCGACCCGCCGGACACGAGGTAGACCTTGTCGAGACTGCCAGGCGCGTGCGCGGTTAAGAGGTCGGCCAGGGCCTCGGCCGGCTCGGACGTGAAAAATCCGGTATGGGCAAAGGCAAGCTGGTCCAGTTGAGCCTTGATCGCCTCGACGACGGCAGGATCGCTGTGCCCCAGGCACGACACTGCCGCGCCGCCCGATGCGTCAAGATACGGCTTTCCAGACGTATCGAAGAGGTAGCAGCCCTCGCCGCGGGCTGCCACAGGTGGCGTGTGTCGGCAGTGCCGCCGAAAGACGTGGGACATCTAGACCTCTCATGGGCGCGGCCCCTGCAGCCGACGCCAAAAGGTTTATGCTGTTCGCACCGCCGCGCAAAGGCCAGAGAGCGGCCGCGCCCGCGCTCCGTCGTCTCAGGGAGCGCCTCCCACGAGGCCGTTCGACGCCCCCGCAATCGCGACCGCGGTACTCACTCCCAATCTCTTGTGGTGGCGGAGAGTAGGGCGCGACACCCAGTTTGGTGCGGCTCCTTGCGCGAGCCTGTAGGGTCGTTGCAACACGGGAGAGTGCCATGAGGAGCTTTAGGATCTCTGCGGTGAGCGTCGCCTTCGTGCTCGCAGGTGCGGTCGCGAGCGCCCAGGACCGCATGATCAGCATCGCAACCGGCAGCCACACCGGTGTCTATATCGTGGTCGGGCAGTCAATATGCAGGCTCGTAAACAGAGGCTCGGCCGAACATGGTCTCAGATGCTCGGCGCCCGCCTCGCCCGGGTCCATCACCAACATCGAAACCATCGCGACGGGCGAGACGGAAATGGCCATCGTCCAATCCGATTGGCAGTTCCACGCTGTGAACGGCACTTCCGTCTTCGAGGGCCGTCGCGCGGACGACCTCCGGGCCGTCTTTTCGGTGCACAGCGAGCCCTTCACCGTATTGGCACGGGCCGGCACCGGCATTTCCAGCTTTGAGGACCTGTTCGGCAGGCGGGTGAACGTCGGAAATCCAGGCTCGGGCCAGAGAGCCACGATGGACGTTGTCCTTGCTCAGATGGGTCGGACGTCCGACGATTTTGCCTCAGCCTCCGAGCTTTCTCCGGCAGATCAGGCCGACGCTCTGGCCGAGGATCAAGTCGACGCGATCGTCTACACCGCAGGCCACCCCAATCGCTCTATCCAGGAGGCGACAACGTCGATCGATGCCCAACTCGTGGCTGTCACAGGTCCCGCAATCGACGCCCTCGTGGAGCGCAACCCCTATTTCGAGAAGGCAACGATCCCCGGGGGGCTCTACAACGGCAATGACGTCGACGTTGAGACGTTCGGCGTCCAGGCGACGTTCGTCACGTCCGCACAAGTCCCCCAAGACGTTGTCTATGCGGTCGTCAAAGCGGTGTTCGATGACTTCGAGCGCTTTAGGGGCATGCACCCTGCCTTTGTCGATCTGAAGGAGGCCGAGATGGTCGTCGACGGATTGAGCGCGCCTCTGCATCCAGGGGCAGAGCGGTACTATCGGGAGCGTGGCTGGCTTGAGTAGTCTCCGTGGATCGCCCCATGCCGGCGTTCCCAGTCGGCCAAGGGGGCGGTTCAATGGGTGGCAAGACCGATGGGCGCGCTACTGCTCGGAAAAGCAGAGAGCACAACTCAAGCACCCCACTGGTGCCAACCTCCACCTTACGAGTTAACCCACCCCAGTCAGCAGCGCGGCGGAGAGCGAACTCCTCAAGATGCGCGCGTTTCGCCGGCTCCGGCAAGATCATTGAGGATCGGGCAGTCTGGCCGGTCGTCCCCGTGGCAGCGCTCCACAAGATTCTCCAGCGTGTCGCGCATCGCGTCCAGTTCCGCGATCTTTCGGGCGATTTGGTCGAGATGGTTCTGCGCAACCTGTTTGACATCGGCACTCGCACGTGACCGGTCGTCATAAAGCGATAGCAGAATCCGGCAGTCCTCGATCGAAAAGCCCAACGAGCGTGCACGTGCAATGAATGCAAGCTTGCTGACATCACGCGCGTCAAACACACGGTATCCGTTTTCTCCGCGCTCGGGCTTCAACAGACCGATCTCCTCATAATATCGGATCGTTTTCGGCGGCAGTCCGGCGCGCGCGGCGACCTTCGAGATATTCATCCGTCTCTCTCACCCGAGTGGTCAAAACTGTACCTTGACCTTCCAGCTACTGGAAGATTCATCGGCGCGCCAATGGAAAACGCCATGGGCCCACAACCCGGCTGCCGATGCCGACCCGATCATAGGGGATCCGGTCTGTGCCAGAACCGTCGACCCTGATGGAGGCAAAACCAGCCACGTGCATTCGGGCGAACCGCATTACTTCTGTTGCAAGGGATGCCGCGCCAATTCGCAACCAACCCTGTCGCCTTTCTCACGGCCATGGACCCCGAGATCGAGCAGTACGAGCGGGGCGACTGCCCGATCCTTGGCATGGCACTGGAACCGGCGGTGCCCATGGCCGACGCCGGGCCGAACCCTGAACTGGTCGACTTCAAACGCGGGCGCACGATTGCCTTGGGCAATGCCGCAATGACGGACGGAAGCGGGGTCGATGCGACGTTCTTGAGGGACGCAATCGTGGATCTCTAACGTGGCGCAAAGACGGTGGTGACGCTCCCGGTTGATGGCAAGGCCGTTGGCCTGATCGACGTGGCCGACCGGATCAAGGGGTCGACGCCTGCCGCATTGGTTGCGCTGCGGTACGAGGGTGTGCGCGTGGGGATGCCGACAGAAGACGCGCTGGGCACAGCCGTTGTGATTGCCGAGGAGCTTGGCGCAGAGGTGGTTCATTCCGGGCTCTCGCCCGAAGCCAAGGCCGGCCTCGTCGGCACATTGCAGGCAAGGGACATGTCGTGGCGATGGCAGGAGACGGCGTGAACGACGCGCCGGCGCTCGCACGTGCCGATATCGGCATCGCCAGGGCAAAGGCACCGATGTGGCGCACTGGAGCGCCGGTGTGCCCATTGCTGCGAGCCTCCTCGATCCGGCTTTCGGTGTGCTCCTGTCACACATGGTCGCCGCGGCTGCCATAAGCCTGTCGTCCGTATCGGTCATCGGAAACGCCCAGTGTCTTCACGGATTGGACCTCTAGGCGAGCAGACCAAACTCAGGGAATGGGCCAGCGGACTGAAGCGGCCCAAAATGCCGTCCGAGACGCATGCGAAAATCGGTTCTTTCGTCAAGGCGTTCAGGTTTGATCTGCGTACAGTTGGCTGACGATCTGAGAGGAACGATTCGCATTTGCCAAGCCTCGGGGCATGTGCACTGTCGGCGCTAACTTTCATGCCGCAACGGACCTTCCGATGCCTGATGTGCCTCCGCCCCTGCGACCGGACCCGGTCGAGTTCTTCACCGGTCGACTTTCGAAACACCCGATGCCAAAGGGCATCTCGCTGCCGGGGCAGGGTGGCAAATTCGCCACCGACGGAACGGTAGAAGTCTGGCCCGGCAACACATTCGTGTGCCACGTCGACCCTCACAGTGCGGCGCATGCGGCGCTGCGGGCAATGCAGGAAGAGGTGAAGATGAGCGGGTTCGCCCCATTCTTCAACTTCTTGCCGCCTGCGTCGTTTCACATGACCCTCTTCCAGGGCAGATCGCCGGACAGCGAGGCGGCGGGCATCCGGCCGCGTGGCGCCACCCCGGGAATGTCGGTTGAGGCATCGACGGCCGTGTTCTTGGCGGCGACCGAGGGTGTGCGGCTGAAGCCCGACTTTCGCATCTCCATGGCCTCGCTCCATGCGTGCTATAGCGTGACCGTTACGGGGGCAGATGCTGCCGAGGAGGCGGGCCTTCGCGAAGCACGCCGTGTACTCAAGGACGCCACCGGCTTCGCTCAGCCGGACTTCGAGACCTACGTTTTCCACATCACCCTGGCCTACCCCGCAGAATGGGTAAGTGAGCCGGTTGCCCGAGGCATCGCCGACCTAAGTCACGATCTCACCGAGCGCCATCGGCTGGCCCTGACAGACTTTGCACTCGGCCCCGTAGAGCTCTGCAGCTTTGAGACCATGCACCATTTTCAACCGCTGCGGAGGCTCGTCTGACCCATGGGCATCACTGACTCCGAGATCAACGGCCTCATCGCGGCGGTCCGCAGCGCTGCGCAGGCCGAGATCATGCCAAGGTTCCGCCGCCTCTCTCGCGACGACATCGCGACGAAGTCCGATGCAAGCGACCTTGTGACAGTGGCGGATCATGCCTCTGAGGAGGCAATCACCAAGGCCGCGCACAGCCTGATGCCCGATGCCCTGGTTGTCGGCGAGGAAGCCGTGGCGGCCGACCCGGACTTGCTGGGGCAGCTTTCCGGCGCCAAGCGCGCTGTGATCGTCGATCCGATCGACGGTACCTGGAACTTCGCCTCGGGGATCGCGGCCTTCGGTGTGATCCTCGCCGTGATTGCCGAAGGCCGCACGGTGTTCGGGCTTCTCTATGATCCAGTGCTGGACGATTGGATCGCGGCGGAGCGTGGACGCGGCACGTGGTTTCACCGCCCGGGCGCTGCGCCCCTGCGCCTCGACGGGCCGCCAGAGCGCTCAAAGAAAGAGATGCATGCCTTTGTCCCGCTTGGCCTTTATCCCGACGCGGAGCAGTCACACATCGCGTCCCAGCTTCCCCATTATGGGCGGGCCACGTCCATCCGCTGTTCTTGCCACGAGTACCGCACCGTCGCGTTCGGCCACGCCGATGTCGTTGTGTCTCCCGCGCCGATGCCGTGGGATCACGCGGCGGGTGTGCTCGCGGTTGAAGAGTGCGGCGGAGCGGCCTGGGTGCCCGACGGGGAGGGATATGACCCGGCAACCTTGCCCCAGCATCTCGCCGTGATGGGGCGCAGAGGATCCAGCTTTGACCCTAAAACCGACCTCCGGTGATGCCGCGTTTGGGCGCGAGGGGATCCGATGGCTCCGCTATGCGTGAGATCGGCCAATAGAATGGACACGGTATGACCGACACACCCGACACCGTCTCCTTTACCCAGATGAAGGACGGCACCCGCGAGGATTACGAGCTTCTTGAACGGTTGGAAAAGCCCTTCCTGGCCAGCACGGCGGATCGGCTTCTCAAGGAACTTGCCGCTCAGGACGAGGAAACGCTGCCGGGCTACAAGATCACGCGACTCCAACACGGGCTTCAGGCGGCAACCCGGGCGCGTCGGGACGGAGCAGACATTGACTGGATCGTTGCAGCCCTTCTGCACGACATCGGAGACCGGCTCGCCCCGCAGAACCATGATCGTATGGCAGCCGAGATCCTGCGCCCATTCGTCCGGGAGGAGGTGGCTTGGGTGGTCGAACACCACGGGCTGTTTCAGACCCATTACTATGGCCATCACTACGGGTGGGACCGGGACGCGCGCGATCGCTTCCGCGACCACCCTTGCTGGCAGAGCTGTGCCGACTTCTGTGAACGCTGGGACCAGGCAAGCTTCGACCCAGACTATCCGATGGATCCGCTGGAGAGCTTTGTCGACGACGTGCGGCAGGTCTTCGCCCGCACGGCGTACAACTCCGAAGTGACCCGGCCAGGGACCGTCGTCGGCCTGCCTTGATCTCGGACTAGGGACGCTGCGGGTACCGTGGCATACGGAAACGACGGAGACACGCGACGATATGGCGGTTTCAGTCGTTCGATGCTCGGCGTCAGATGCGATGCATCACGTCAGGCATCGGCGGAGATGGGACATGGCTTTGGATCAGGGCGAAGGCGTATGGCGGTCGGGCAAGGGGCGCGGCCGACACACCCCCAAGGGGCGGCAACTCGACGACGCCGCCCTGGCCGACGTTCAGACGCTTCTGGGCGATCGGCCACGCCGCCGCGACCTGCTGATCGAGTTCCTGCACCTCATCCAGGATGCCCACGGGCACCTTGCCGCCCGGCACCTGCGCGCGCTCGCCGAAGACATGCGCCTGTCCATGGCCGAAGTGTGGGAGGTCGCAACCTTCTATGCCCATTTCGACCCGATCCGCGAGGACGACATGCCTCCGCCGGCGCTCACGATCCGGGTGTGTGACTCGCTGTCATGCGAACTTGCCGGTGCCGATGCGCTCGCCGATGCGCTGTCGGAGGGCACCGACCCGTCCGAAATCCGTATCCTCCGCGCGCCTTGCATGGGGCGGTGTGACACGGCGCCGACGGCGGAGGTGGGCCACAACCATGTCGACCACGCGACCCCCGAAAGTGTGCTGGAGGCCGCGCGCACCGGCCACACCCACCCGGTCATCCCCGACTATGAAGACCTCGTGGGCTATCGCGCCGCAGGCGGCTACGGCACACTCGTCGACCTGCGGGCGAGCGGCAACTGGGAAGAGGTGCAGGAAAAGGTGCTTGCCTCCGGCCTCCGGGGCCTTGGCGGCGCAGGCTTCCCGTCGGGCCGCAAGTGGGGGTTCGTGCGGGCCAATCCCGGACCGCGTTATCTCGCCGTCAATGGCGACGAGGGCGAGCCCGGCACCTTCAAGGACCGGTTTCACTTGGAGCGGACCCCACATCTGTTTCTGGAAGGAATGCTGATCGCCGCCTGGGCCATCGAGGCCGAGCGCTGCTACATCTACATGCGCGACGAGTACCCCGCGATCCTGGAGATCCTCCGCCGTGAGATCGCAGCGCTCGAAGCCGCCGGTTTGGTCGAACCTGGCTACATCGAGCTCCGCCGGGGCGCGGGCGCCTATATCTGCGGTGAAGAGAGCGCGATGATTGAGTCGATCGAGGGCAAGCGCGGCCTACCGCGGCACCGCCCCCCGTACGTCGCGCAGGTCGGGCTGTTCGGCCAGCCGACCCTCGTCCATAACGTCGAGACGCTCTACTGGGTGCCCCAGATCCTGCGCCAGGGACCGGAGCTCTTCTCTTCCGTCGAGAAGAACGGCCGCACGGGCCTCCGCTCCTACTCGGTCTCGGGCCGCGTTGCTGCGCCGGGCGTCTACCTGCTGCCCGCAGGCTCCACGATCCTCGACATCATCCGGGCGGCGGGCGGGATGGCCGAAGGCCACAGATTCAAGGCCTATCAGCCGGGCGGACCGTCTTCCGGTCTCCTTCCGGCCGCGCTCGACGATGTGCCGCTCGATTTTGACACGCTTCAGCCCCACGATTCCTTTATCGGCTCCGCCGCCGTGGTGGTGCTGTCCGACCGGGACAGCGCAAGGGACGCGGCCCTGAACATGCTTCGCTTCTTCGAGGCCGAAAGTTGCGGCCAGTGCACGCCCTGCCGCGTGGGCTGCGAGAAAGCGGTCAAGCTCATGCAGGCCGATAGCTGGGATCAGCCGCTCCTGGAAGAAGTCTGCCAGGCCATGGCCGATGCCTCGATCTGCGGACTTGGACAGGCGGCCCCAAACCCGATCCGCCTCACCATAAGGCACTTTGGAGATGAGATATGACCCATGGCCATTGCCGGGGCGATCTTGTTTTTCGTGGCGTCGTTGGCGGTGATGGCGCTCCATGTCGCCTTGGTCGCCAGGGCGCCGATCGGGGACATGACCATGGGTGGTGGAAACCCGGGCGTCCTGCCGCTTGCGGCCCGCATGGCTTCTGCGGCGCAGGCCATCCTGGTGGGCTGCCTCGCTATCGTCGTTCTCAACGCCGCGGGGCTCGTGGACGCGCCACTGATCTCTGGTACACGCCGCGGCATCTGGATGGCCGTGGTGGTCAGTGCCATCTCAAGTGTCTTGAACACGATCACACCCTCGCGTCGCGAGCGTCTTTTCGGGATGCCGGCGACGTTTGCTCTGCTGGCCGGCAGTCTCGCCGTGGCCCTGGGAGATTGACATGAAAGATCTGGCTGACACGCTGGTCACCTTCTCGCTCGACGGAGAGGTCGTGACCGTGCCGCAGGGCACCACGATCTGGGAAGCTGCCAACGGGCGTGGCCTGAAGATCCCCCATCTCTGCCACAAGCCCGAGCCGGGCTATCGGCCCGACGGCAATTGCCGGGCCTGCATGGTCGAGATCGAGGGGGAGCGGGTGCTCGCCGCCTCCTGCATCCGAGAGCCGCAGGAGGGTATGGTCGTCCACACGACAAGCGGGCGTGCGAAGGCCGCGCGCAAGATGGTGCTCGAGATGCTGGTGGCCGACCAGCCCGAGCGCGCCGAGGCCCGCGACCGCTCCTCGCATCTGTGGGAAATGGCCGAGGCCACCGGCGCCACCGAAAGTCGCCTGCCGCAGCTTGAGAAAGAGCGCATCCCGCTCCTCGATGACAGCCACATAGCCATGCGGGTGAACCTTGACGCCTGTATCCAGTGTGGTCTTTGCGTGCGCGCTTGCCGCGAGGTGCAAGTCAACGATGTGATCGGCATGGCCGGCCGCGGCCACGACAGCTATCCGACCTTCGACTTCGCCGACCCGATGGGAGACAGCACGTGTGTGGCCTGCGGCGAATGCGTTCAGGCTTGCCCCACGGGGGCACTGATGCCCGCCTCCGAACTCGACCATGCACAACGCGGCGACAGCAAAGATCATGACCGGGAGGTCAAGTCGATCTGCCCCTTCTGCGGTGTCGGCTGCCAGGTCTCGATCAAGGTCAAGGGCGAAGATGTCGTCCGCGTCGACGGGATCAACGGCCCTGCCAATGAAGGGCGCCTTTGCGTCAAGGGCCGGTTCGGTTTCGACTACATCAAGCACCCGCACCGGCTGACGACCCCGCTTATCCGCCGAGAGGATGCGCCAGACAAGGGCCTCAATGTCGATCCGACGAACCCCTTCACCCACTTTCGCGAGGCGACTTGGGACGAGGCGATGGAGGCCGCGGCCCACGGGCTGAAAGACTTGCGCAGCCTCTGGGGCGGGCGGTCCATCGCGGGCTTCGGCTCCGCGAAATGCTCCAACGAAGAGGCCTATCTCTTCCAAAAGCTTATCCGCCAGGCCTTCCGTCACAACAATGTCGACCATTGCACGCGGCTCTGCCACGCATCCTCGGTCGCGGCGCTGATGGAGAATGTGGGCTCCGGCGCCGTGACGGCCACGTTCAACGAGATCGAGAACGCTGAAGTGGCTATCGTGATCGGCTCGAACCCGACCGAGAACCACCCCGTTGCCGCGACCTATTTCAAGCAGTTTGCCAAGCGCGGCGGCGAGCTCATCGTGATGGATCCACGGGGGCAGGGCCTGAAGCGCCACGCCACCCACATGCTCCAGTTCCGCCCCGGGTCGGACGTGGCGCTGCTGAACGCGATCATGAACGTGATCGTCGAAGAAAAGCTCTATGACCGTCAATATATCGAGGGCTTTACCGAGGGCTTCTTCGAGTTTCGCGACCATATCCGGGCGTTCACGCCAGAGCGGATGGCCGAGCTTTGCGGCATCGACGTCGACACGATCCGCACTGTCGCGCGGAGCTTTGCCCGCGCGCGGTCCGGCATGATCTTTTGGGGGATGGGCGTCAGCCAGCATATCCACGGGACGGACAATGCGCGCTGCCTTATTTCGCTCGCGCTCCTCTGCGGCCATATCGGTCGGCCCGGCACCGGCCTGCATCCCCTTAGGGGGCAGAACAACGTGCAGGGGGCATCCGACGCCGGCCTCATCCCGCAGGTGCTGCCGGACTACCAGTCGGTGACCGATCCGGAGGTGCGCGGCCTCTTCAAGCATATCTGGCATGGGACGGAGATCGACGAGAAGCCTGGGCTGACGGTCGTGGAGATCATGGATGCGATCTATCGCGGCGAGATCCGCGGCATGTACATTCTGGGCGAGAACCCGGCGATGTCGGATCCGGATGTCGAGCATGCCCGCCGCGCCTTGGCCAAGCTCGAACATCTCGTGGTGCAGGACATCTTCCTGACCGAGACCGCGAACTACGCCGACGTGATCCTGCCCGCCGCAGCCTGGCCGGAAAAGACCGGCACCGTCACGAACACCAACCGGCAGGTGCAGATGGGCCGGTCAGCGGTCGCCCCCCCGGGCGAGGCGCGCGAGGATTGGCGCGTGATCGTCGACATGGCCAACGCGCTCGGTCTGGACTGGGACTATGACAGCCCCCGCGAAGTCTTTGCCGAGATGAAGATGTCGATGCGGTCGCTCCACCACATCACCTGGGCGCGGCTGGAGAATGAGGGCGCGGTGACCTATCCCTCGCTCAGCCACGACGATCCGGGCCAGCCGGTCGTGTTTGGCGACGGCTTCCCGCGCCGGGCTGGCCGGGCAAAGTTCACGCCTGCGCGCGTGACGCCGCCGGCCGAAGTGCCCGATCGCGACTACCCGTTTATCTTGATCACTGGCCGGCAGCTTGAGCATTGGCACACGGGCTCCATGACGCGCCGCGCCGAGGTGCTCGACCATCTGGAACCCGAAGCCTTCGCGGCGCTTCACCCCCGCACCCTGCGCAGCATGGGCGCCGAGGCAGGCGACATGGTGCGGCTAACGACGCGACGCGGCACCGTGGCCGTGCGCGCCCGCGCCGACCGTGCCGTCGCCGAAGACTGCGTCTTCATGCCCTTCGCTTTTGTGGAGGCTGCCGCCAACACGCTGACGAACCCGCAGCTCGACCCGTTCGGCAAGATCCCGGAGTTCAAGTTCTCGGCCGTCCGGGTTGAGCCTGCCGGAGCGCTGGCCGCAGAATAGCCCGATGGCGCCCGCCGCTCCTGTGCGGGCGCGCGTCGCAAGGGACGCAGGCAGCCAGCGGCGGAGGCGGCGTTGAATAGGGTCATCGTGACCGGGGCGAATGGCGTCGGGAAGTCACGCTTCGCGGTTCGACTCTCGCGGTTTCGGCCAGATGTCCCCGTGATCTCGTACGATGCGATCAAGTTGTGCACGGATTGGACGCAAAGATCGCGGCAGGAAATTGACGCCGAACTCGCCCGCGTTGTCAGGGGCGACGCGTGGATCTTGGAAGGCGGTCCAAGTCTGATGCCCGGTGCCGTTGGTTGGGCTGACGCCCTGGTTTGGCTCGACCCACCTGAGACCTTACGGGCGTGGCGGCTCGCATCGCGCCCTTGGAAGCATATCGGAAGAACGAGGCCGGAGCTGCCGAAAGGGAACGTCGACTGGCCGTGGCAGCAGTACCGCTTCGCCATCCGCAGCCTTCGGAGTGGAGCGAAACTTCGCGGTGCGATCTCCGCGGAGTTTCAGAGGGCGCAGGGCCTGGCGAAATGGCGATGCCGTAACCAAGCGGACATGGACGCTGTCCTAGAGCGTTTCAGGTTTTGTCTGAATCGAATTGGGATTCCCATCTGGGTTCGCTTGTGATTCAGACTCCATACTGGTGGAGGAGGCCAGCATGGATGACGAGACCTTACTCAGACGATCTTCGGGAACGCGTCGTTGC
>JBCBMY010000034.1:0-21975 GCA_039822045.1 Pseudomonadota bacterium
TATAGGGCCTGATCCAGTCGAGCCGCTGCCCCGCCTCGCCCCAGAACGCATCCGGATCGGACACCGACGCCGCATACCGCGCCGCATACCCAGCCCCATCAATATGCGCCCGAGACACAACCTCAGAACCAGGCGGGTAAACGGGATGTGCCGCCTCGGCAGTGGGCGTGTCGGAAACGGTCATGGGATCCTCCCCTCCTATCTTTCGGCGCTCAGACTGAGCAGGGGGGCGGCCGACGTTCCTTGACCGAGATCAAGCCCCCCTGTCGCAGCGCCGCAAGACAATGAATACACCCTTCATGGTCAAACTCCGAGTAACCTGCTTTTCAAAAACGGTTTTTCTGAAAATTTTTTGACCCACGCTGGATAATCTTGTCAAAGAACTGGGAGCCAGAGTGCAGAATCAGCGGGAAACCAGTAAATCAGACTCAGTGTTTGGGCGCCTGTGCAGCGGCTCTCGCGGCCGGAAGCGGCGTCAATTCAGACGGCGGTGTACAGTGTGCCGCAGGTCGGATCGGGCGAATGCGCAAGGATCGTCCGCAGCGGTCCGCCTACTGACGCGTCACCGGCGCCGAATCGACGACGCGTCGCGGAAGTGATTCGCAGCGGGCAAAGGCGTTCGCTTCGTCCGATCGGCGCAGCCCTAGACGAACTCGATGTTCTGGGTGCCGAACTCGGCCTCCGTCACACCCACCAGGGTGATCGTGTTCCGGTTGTCTGCGCCCTTGTCGTAGATCAGCGCGCCGTCGCTCTCGGTCGCGTTGTCGAGGAAATCCTGAAGGCTCTCGGCCTCGCCGGTTCCAAGAATGAACCGCAGGACGTCGCCGCCCGCCCCTGTCTCGAAATCGGTGATCGTGTCGCGGCCGTGCCGCGCCTGGAACACGAAAGTGTCGACGCCCGCCCCGCCGGTCATCAGGTCACCGTTGCCCTGTCCGTCGATCAGGTCGTTGCCCGCGCCGCCATCGATCGTGTCGTCGCCGCGCCAGCCGCGGAGCAGGTCGTTGCCGCCGCCGCCCGTCAGCACATCGAGGCCCTGACCGCCGAGCACGGTATCATTGCCGGCGCCGCCAGACACGGTGTCCCAGCCCTCCTGACCGAGGAGCCGGTCGTTGCCCTTGCCACCGCTGATCTCGTCGCCGCCCGCAGAGCCAAAGGCCTCGTCGGCGCCGGCGCCACCGATCAGCGTGTCGAGCCCGCCACCCCCGTCGAGCGTGTCTGACCCGACGCCACCATTGAGGCTGTCATCGCCCCCGCCGCCGTTCAGGCTGTCGTTGTTTGCGCCGCCGCGCAGCGTATCGTTCGACTGGCCACCATCCAGCGTGTCGTTGCCATCGCCGCCGTCGAGCGTGTCGCGCCCATCGTCGCCTCTAAGGCGGTCGTTGCCAGCGCCACCATCGACACTGTCCCAGCCCGCGCCGCCCTCCAGGGTATCCGCCCCGCCGCCGCCCAGAATGGTATCGCCACCCGCCCCGCCTGAGGCAGTATCCCGGCCCGGGCCCGCGTCGATCAGATCGCCTCCGCCGCCGCCATCGAGGCTGTCGTTGTCCGCGCCGCCGGCAATCGTGTCATCCCCGCTCCCGCCCAGAAGCGTGTCGTTGCACGCGCCGCCGTCGACGTTGCGGGCCCCCGCCTCGCCCGACCAGTCGATGACATCCTCGCACGCAATCGATCCCACCTGGATCGGCACCGGCGCATCCTCGAACCCCAGATAGATCTCGGTGGTGAAGAAATCGGTCCCCTCCACCGGATCGCGGATCTCCATCGAGACCGACACGTTCTCCACGGCCGTGAAGTCGTCGTTCATGCCGATTAGGACGTTGTAGGTCTGGTCCCCATCGAGCGGGCCGGTGATGAAGGGCAGCGTGAAACTGGCAGAGAGAATGCCATCGTCGGACAGGCCAAGCGGCACGTCATCGTCGCCCGGACGCCCGATCAGACCATAGCTCAGCTGATTGCCCACATCGGTGCCGACCGCGAATTTCGGGTCGTCGATCTCCGCCCGCAGTGTGCCAGGCAAGATCACCGTGTCATTGTTGGGAAAGGGCTGAGGCGGCAGTACGAACTCGGGATCGAACGGGCTGCCCTCGAAGGGGAGGATGATCCTGTAGGGCGTCACCGAACGGGCAAGGCCGAGGCCGTCCTGGATGTTCGTCCACGTCAGTTCGCCGGTGATCGTGATCGTGTCGCCAGCCGGGTCGATGGCAAAGGAACTCGGGTCGAGGGGCATGTCGGATGTCCTTATCGCCGGGGCAAATGACTCGCGCCGACGCTACCAGATCGATCGGACCACTGACGAGCCATCACGCCATCGAAGGCCCCTCGTGAAAGCGGTTTCACGCCTGTCGCGTAACGAACACCGGAGCCCCGACCGGGATTTCACGGCTTCTAAACGTTTCAGTGCGAGGGCGTATGTGGCCAAACCGTGGCAAAGACCGACAAGACTAAGAAGGTGCCCCGATGCGCAACTGGTCCATCTCCCGTCACCTGCGGTTCGGTATGGGAAGCCTGACGGCGCTGATCTTCGTGCTCGCAGCCGCCGCGATGGGCGCCACCTTCCTGGTGCGCAGCACGTTCGACCGCTATGCCAATGCCTCGAAGCTCGCCTCGATCAGCAGCGTCATCTCGGAAGACCTGTTCAAGGCCAAGATTGCGGCCTCGATCTATCGCCTGGCGCCGGACGAAGCGCAGGTTGCCGAGTTCAACGACAACCTCGACGAGATCGATGCCCAGCTCGCCAGCGCCCTTGCGCTGCCCTACCTCTCGGACAGCGAGGCGGAGCTCCTGCGCGCACTGGCTGACGGCAGCGCCGCCACGCGAGAGGCCTTTGCAAACGCGCGGGACGAGCGCCTGCATGAGGCCACGCTGTATACTACGAGCGCGGAAGCCGGCGATCGGACGCGCGACGCGCTGACAGAACTGATCAAGGCAGCCAACCGCACCGGAAACGGGCCGCAGACGTTCGACGCGGCCACCGCGCAAGAGGGCCTTCTGCTGAGCCGCGTCTTTTTGGAACGCTTCCTGTTGGTGGGCGACGAGGGCGCCTATGAGCAGGGGATGGCGGCCCTCGACGTCACGGTGCAGAAGCTTGCCTGGATCGGCGCAATGGCCCAGGACCCCAGCGTTTCGGGCGCCGTCGAGGCGGCACAGGCCCGTCTTGCCGACTTCGCCAAAGCGGCGAAGGCCCTGCACGATTCCCACGTTCGGATGGGCGACCTCTCAGGCGCGCTCGATGAGCAGGCCTTTGGCATGCTGGCCGATACCGAGGCCATGGTTGCGACGCTCTCTGCCTCGCGGGCAGGGCTCTCCGACAGGATGCACGCAACCAATGCGACCGTTCTTTGGTCCCTCGCCCTTGGTGCGGCCGCTTCGATCGCCTTTGCGATGCTGGCCATGCGCGCCACGGTACGCACCGTGACCCACGAATTCGACGTCACGCTCGACGCTGTGGGCGCGCTCAGCCACGGCGACTTCGACGTCGACATCACCGGCGCCGACCGAGACACCGAGCTCGGCCGCATCGCCAAAGCGCTTCTGGTGTTCCGCGACAACGGACTTGAGGCCAAGCGGTTGGCCAGCGAGGCCGACACCGCCAAGCGCGCTGAGGAGGAGCGCCAGAAACGGGCCGAAGCGCAGGAAGCCGCTGCACAGCAGGATCGTGCGGACGCCGAGCGACGCGCCGCCGACGCGCGCAAGAAGGAAATCTTCGATACGCTGAGGACGGCGGTCTCGGGCGTCGTGGCTGCGGCGGTGGGCGGCGACTTCTCGCGACGTGTCAGCACCGCAGCCCTCGAGCCCGAGCTGGCGGGCCTTGCCGAAGACATCAATCAATTGATGACCAATGTGGATCGCGGGCTTGCCGAGATTTCGCAGGTCAGCGGGCGACTGGCGCAAGGGGACCTGACGGAGGGCATGACGGGCCGGTTTGAAGGAACCTTCCACGCGCTCCAGCAGAATATCGGCTCGATGATCGGCGAGTTGTCGGGGCTGATGGCCGACATCGCCACGGAAGCGCAGCTGGTGCAGCGCAATGCCAGCGACATGACGGAGGCATCGGAAGATCTGGCGCGCCGGGCCGAGACCCAGGCCGCCTCGCTTGAGGAGACCTCCGCTGCCATGACCGAAATCGCCGCATCAGCGGAGTCCAACGCGAAGTCGGCCGCGCGCACGGATGCCGATGCTAACGAAATGCGCGACGCCGCGAGCACGGCGCGCAAGGTGCTCGACGCCACGATCTCGGCCATGGGCGATATCCAGGACGGCTCTCGCGAGATCGAGGCCATCGTCGACGTGATCGAGGACATCGCGTTCCAGACCAACCTGCTGTCGCTCAACGCTTCGGTCGAAGCCGCACGGGCCGGAGAGGCGGGCAAGGGCTTTGCCGTCGTCGCAAACGAGGTGCGCGCGCTTGCGCAGCGGTCGGCCGAGGCATCGAGCCAGGTGCAGCAGATCATCACGCAAAGCACCGGCGCGATCTCGCGCGGATCGGACTCGGTCTCCGAGACGGGCGCGGCCCTCGAACGCATTCTGGAGCGGGTGGAACGGGTGAGCGCAAGCCTACGCGAGATCCGGTCGGCGAGCGAAGAACAGGCGACGGCCGTCAAGGATGTGACCAACGGTATCGCGCAGCTCGACAAAATCACCCAGCGCAACGCCGCGGCCGCCGAGGAATCGCGTGGGACATCCGCGCTGCTCTCGACCCAGTCGCAGCGCATGCGCGCGGGTCTTGGGCGGCTGAAGCTGTCCGGGATGGCCGCGACTGCCGCGACCGAAGTGCCGGAGGGCCAGCCCCATTCGGCGGCAGCCTGAAGCGGGTCAGAACGCCACGTGTGAGGATCGTGGCGCTTTGGCTGACACCCATCGTGAGAACACAGCGCGCCGGTTCGGAGCAGGAGGCCCTCGGCACCCCGGCGGCACAGAGGCGCCCTCCCCCTGCCGCGAGACACACACGGGGCGCCGCCAGGGACGTCGAGCCATCCGAGCCTTGTCCACGAGGGTGGCTCGGTTGGTGCCCGAGGCCGACCGTCCGGGCACAGTTACACGGGGCGCACCAACCAGAAGCGACCGCAAATGCTGGCTTTGGACTGCAGGCGTGGCAGACCTCGACCACGGGCTCGATCTGGCGCTTCCACGACTTTGCAGTGGACAACAGGGGCCGACCCACCGGTTTCGCCAGCCACCTCGGCTCTGCCGGGTGCATTGCCCTCCGCCCCTTCAAGCCGTGCAGTGCCGCAACACCCTGACGTGCCGGACGATGCCGCGTAGGCCATGGCTTTCCCGGGCGGACCGGGACGCCTATGCTCGCTGCGGCCTGGCATCAACGGGGCAGCGCAGGCACCTTGGAGGCCGGATATCCCTGCCTCACGGCCAACCTTGAGGAGCGGCGAGCTTGCGCTTCACCTTCCATATCGGGATGCACTGCACCGACGAGGATCGCGCCCTGCGCTGCCTTGCCCATAACGGCGCGACACTCGCGCGCCACAATACGCATGTCGCGCGCCCCGGTCGGTTCCGCCCCGAGCTGCGCAGGGCGATGCTGGAGTTGAAGGGCACACCCGCGTCGCAAGACGCCCAGGAACGTGTGCTTCGCACGGTGATGGGCAACGAGACGGCCGAGCACGTGCTCTTTTCCTCCGACAGCTTTCTCTGCGTGCCGCAGCGCGCGATCAATGAGGATCAGCTCTACCCCCTTGTCAGCCAGCGTGCGCCGTGGATCCGCAACCTATTTCCGGATGCGCCGGTCCGCTTCTGCCTTGCGCTCCGCAACCCCGCGACGCTGATCCCCGCGCTGCAGGCCCGCTTTGCCGAGGAGGAGAGTTTTGAGGCTTTCCTCTCGCGCATCTGGCCTGAATCGCTGTCGTGGCCCGACATGCTGTCGCGCCTGCTCGAGGCGGTGCCCGATGCCGAAGTGATCGTGTGGTGCAACGAGGATGCGCCGCTTCTGTGGGACGAACTGCTGCGGCTCTTGGCCGACCTGCCTGAAACCGCGACGCTCGACGGAGCCGACGGGTTCTTGGCGGAACTGATCCAGCCCGAGGGCCTCACCCGGATGCAAGGCTATCTGGCCAGCCATCCCGCCCGGTCGACCACCCATCGCCGACGCGTGACAGCGGCGTTCCTCGACAAATTCGCCCGAACGGAGGCGTTCGAGATCGACTACGACCTGCCCGGCTGGACCGCCGATCGCCTGTCTGCGCTCACCGAGGCCTACGAGGCACAGATCGCGCGCGTCAGCCGCATGGACGGGATCCGCTTCATCGAGGCCTGAGGGGCGCGGCGCAGGGTCGCCGGATCGGGCGCCCCCGCATCCTCACATCCCAAGGGCCTGCTTGTACATGTCGAGGACGGCCTCTTCCTCGGCGATGTCATCGGGTTCACGTTTGCGCAGCGCAATGACCTTGCGCATCACCTTGGTGTCGTAGCCCCGCGCCTTAGCCTCGGCCATGACCTCTTTCTGCTGCTCGGCGATATCTTTCTTCTCGGCCTCCAGGCGCTCGAAGCGCTCGATGAATTGGCGAAGTTCGTCGGCCGTGACGCGATAGCTGCCGTCCGGTCCGCCAGGTCCCGTTTCTGCGACGTCGTCGATCTCCTCGGCCATGCCCGCTCTCCTTCTGCCTCTGCCTCGTCGATTGAAGCCCGCCTGTTAGGGGCGCGCGCGCCGGCAGGCAAGGCCTCCCGCGCTTGCCGCCCCCCGACGTTCGCGCTAGGCCCGCACGGGCACGTGCCAACGGGTAGCGGGACGGGGAGCAGGACGGGAAGCGGCATGAGCTGGGAGGTGATGATCTGGGCCGGTGCAGGCCTTGCCACGCTCGGCCTTGCCGGCGTGATCGGCTGCATCGTTGCGGTGTGGCGGGCCCGGGCCGCCGGACTGCCCGACGACGCGCTGCGCGCCCGGCTGCAAAGTGCGGTCGCCTGGAACCTCGCCGCGCTTCTTACATCGGCGCTCGGACTTATGCTGGTGGTCTTCGGTGTGATCCTGGGCTGAGGGGGCCTCAGCCGGTCCAACGCCAGTACGCCGCGTCGTCCTGGGCTGCGCGGCGCTCTACCTCGGCCCGAACCGCGTCCTCTCCCTCGGTCGCAAGCCAGTGGACCGGGCCGCCAAGCGCGGCGGGAAAACCAAGCCCCTCGACCGCCGCGAGATCGAGCGCTGTGGCGGGCGCGGCTGAGGCACGGGCGGCAAGCGCGAGGGCCAGGATCAGGCGTGGCGCGACATCGGCAGCATCCACAGGGTCTGGCCGGCCGGCGGCAACCCAGGCCGCGCGCGCAGCCGCCTCGGCCTCCTCCGCCCGGCGCGGTGGTCCGAAGGGGTCGGGATAAGAGTGAAAGCCCGCGCCGTCGCGTCGCCCGGTCCGCCCGGCGCGGCGGAGCTGCGCGGCGACACTGTCGGGGCGCATCCTGGGGTCGGTCGTGGGGGCCGCTGTCTCGACACCAAATCCGAGCGCATCAAGGACCGCACACGGCCCGGCTCCGAATCCGGCGGCCTCGGCGGCGCGATCAAGCGCCACGGGGGTCATACCGTCTTCCAGGAGGCGCCCCACCGCCGTGGCGAGCGCAGCCTGCATTGGCTCCGTGGCAGGGCTGGAAACGGTCAGGCCGGATCGGGCGGCGAGCACAGCCAGTGCCGTTTGCGCGTCCGGCTCCGCTGGCCCGATCTCCAGCAGGGTCGGCTGCGCGCCGACGCCGGCGAGCCTCAGAGCGATCTGCGGCCCGTCGCCAAACTGGGCGAACAGCGTTGGACCCGCCACGCGCAAGAGCAAATCGGCCGGCGCCTCCTCCCCGAAGAGAAGACCGCGCGGCGCCGCCGCCCCGGCGGGAAGGCTCGCGCGGGCCGCCATCAGCGCCGTTCTGTTCGGGCCGGCGAGCGTGACGTCGCAGCCCTTGGAGATGAGCGCAGAAACCAGGGCGGACGGATGCACCGAGAGGGCGGTTTCCAAGCCGAGAACGGCGATGCGATCCACCGGTCGGGGCCGCGTTGCGCCCGCGGGAACGGCCGCCTCGGATGCTGCGGCCCGGGCCAGATGACGAAGAGCGGACGCCTCGCGCCCGGTGAGGAGCTCATCCGAGTAGGCCCGCTCGAGCGCCAGCCCCTCGGCGATGGGTCGGGAGCGCGCCGCTTCGAAACACGCGTCGAGGGCGGAGGCGGCGGCGGGCGCGCGCCGCCGGAAAGCCGCGCAGGGGCGGTCGACTTGGCCGGACGGGATGCCCCGCCCCCCCACCGGACGGGGGCCCGCGCCGGCCGCGATCAGGCGACGGGCGAGCGAGGCGGCGGCGGCGGCCACATTGCCTCGAGCGACGCCGTCGATCACACCGAGCCGCGCGGCCTCTGGCGCATCGACCGGACGGCCCTCCTCGAGCAACCGGCGGGCCACCGCGGCGCCAGCAAGGCGCGGCAGGCGCTGCGTCGCCCCGAGGCTCGGCGCGTCACCCGATCGCAGCGCGGGCAGGCGCACCGTGGCGGTGGGGCTGGCCAGACGGTAGTGGGCTGCGAGGATCAGTTCCGCCGCCGCGCCGCCGAACGCCCCTTCGAGCGCAGCAACCACGGGGAACGGGCACTCCTCAAGTAGCGCACCGAACTCCGGCTCGTCTTGGGCAACGGCGCTCCAGTCGTCTGCATCGCCGGTCAGCACGATGGCGCCAAGGTGGGCGCGGTCATGGTCGCGCGCGCGGTCGTCCTCCCGATCGGGTGCCGCGTTCGGCGAAAGAGCCGAAATCACCGCAGAGGCGCCCCGCCCCATTGGGACGGTCAGCACACGGCCTGCGCGGGCCACCTGCAAGGGTCCATCGGGTGCCATGGCGCGACCTAAGGCTGGTCTCAGCCCGCCATCAAGCCCCGCCCCAAAACCCAATCCGCACCTGTGGCCCGCCGCCCACCACGCAGGCCGCCGCTTGACGGGGTCGGAGCGCGTTGGGATGGTTGCGCCCATGGATATCCGCGCTCTTTCCCCGCTCTATGCCGTCTCGCCCCAGATCGAACCGCAGGACATGACGGCGATCGCCGAGGCGGGCTTTGTCGCCGTGATCGATAACCGTCCCGACGGCGAAATCCCGCCCGGGCTTCGTGCCGCTACGATGCGTGCGGCCGCCGCGGAGGCCGGTCTGGGTTTCGTTGAGCTGCCGGTGACCCACGACACGCTCGGCCCCGATCTGGCGGCGCAGCAGCGTGCGGCGATGGACGAGGCAGGGGGGCCCGTGCTGGCCTATTGCGCCTCCGGCACCCGCTGTACGATTGTCTGGATGCTTGGCCATGCCGAGAGCACGCCGCCCGACGAGCTTCTGGCGGCCGCGCGCGCGGCGGGCTACGATCTTGGCCAGGTCCGGCCGACGCTTGAGCATCTTTATCGCGGCTGAGCGCGAGGGAGACCAAAGCCGGGCGGGGCCAGGATCTCAGCACGACAGCGGGCCCGGCCTTTCCGAACTCGACGTTGGGGCCGGACGCTAGCGTTAGGGCCTGGCACCACGGCACCGCACGCACCTCAGTCGATCGATGGCAGGTCGGGCAAGGCCGGCAGACCCGTCCCGCTGTCCCCGATATCCGGAAGGCCCGGCAGATCGGGCAGATCCGGGCGTGGCGGCAGGCCGGCCAGCGGATCATCGTCGTCGATCTCGGGCAGCGCAGGTGTCGGGCCCTTCTCCAGTGGGCCGGGAAGCGGCGTGTCCGCCATCGCGATGCTCGCGCCCTGAAACGGGGGTATCTCGCCCATGGGCGCCGCTTGTGCCTCGGCCGCGGCGCCCGCATAGGGACTTGGGTCGGCGCCGGCAGGCGCGGCGGACGCACCCAGACGCACCGCACGCATCGATCGGCTCTGCCCAAGACGGCCCTGTGCGATGGGCGCGCCGTCGGCCCCGACAATGGCGCACTCGTCGAGCACACGGGCGGGCATCGGCAGCTCAAGGCCAGGCTTCAGCAATTCGAGCGAGGCGATCGGCAGATCGAAGCGGTGGAGAACGGCATCGAGCGAAACCCGACCCTGCAATACATCGCGCTCCAGCGCATCGCCCCAGGACAGCTGTTCCTCCGGCTCGGGCTCGGAGTGTGCCGCGCCATGGGCCCGAGCCGCTCCGCCCGACCGGCTGCCCCCCGGATGTGCGGGCGCCCAGTCGCCGCCGCCCTCCATTTCGGCCGGACGCCCCAGTGGACCGCGCCCATCGGCCGGCAGGGCCAGCAGAAGCATGCAACTGCGCGCGCCCTTTTCGACATCGAGCGCGAGGCTCAGCATGCGATAGTCGATGTCTTCGAGCATCAAGCCCAGGGGGCGTGGATCGTCGAGATAGCTCGAATAGCCGAAGCCCGCCGCCCACCGTGCCGTCGACATTCCCAGGAACGGCGCCTCAAAGCGACGCAGCACGTCGTCAATGACATCCGCAACGAGCGCGGCATCCGTCCGGGTGGGGCGGCGCGGTGTGGGCGGGCGCCCCGACAGGCGGCCTGTCATCATCTTCTCGATCAGCGCCGACAGCATCGTGGCATCGAGCGCCATCAGGCCCTGCGCGTCGCCCGGCCCCTCAAGCACGGCAAGGAGGCCGCCCTCGGGCACGGTCTCGAGCAGTTCTGATAAGGTGCCGGTGCGCGCGGTGGATGAGGTGGTGGAAACGACCATCTCAAGCCGTTTGTCGGCCGCCTGCACGATTGCGGTCGACAGCGCCTTTCCCGGGGTGATCTGGCGGGAGGCGGCGACCGTGTTGCGCCCGGCCTCAGCCTTGCGCTTGAGGATCGATTCGCCCGCTGCCTGCCCCTGTCCGTTTGCCATGCTTGCCCGCTCATGCCTTCTGCACCGCACGCGACCCCGCGCGCGGCCGGGGCCGCGCCGAAGTGGCCGAGTCGCCCTCAAGATGGACCGTCATTGGTTGGAATAGCGTTAATCAAATGCGGGAAGCGCGGCGCATCGGCCGGCAAACCCGCTACTCGCCCGCGGCAACCTCGGGCTGTGGCGCGGCGGGCGCCGAGGAGGCGGCGCGACCCGCATCCTGTGCCTCCGACGCCGCGGCGCCCGGAGCCACCCGCGGCAGCGTCAGGCGAAAGCCCGCGCCGCCCTGCCCCGGAAGATACCGGATCTCGCCGCCCAAGCGGGCCATGATCTCGCGGCAGATGGCCAGGCCGAGTCCGGTGCCCCCGGCGGCGGCGGTGTCGGACAGGCGCGAGAACTTCTCGAAGATGATCTCGCGGCTTTCCTCGGGGATGCCCGAGCCGTTGTCGACGAAATCGACCTCGACCCCGTCGCCAGCGCGACGTGCGCTGATTGTGAGCGCGGGCGCCTCGGCGTCGCAATACTTCCCGGCATTGCCGATAAGGTTGACGAAAACCTGCACAAGCCGGTCGGCATCGGTGCGCAGGATCAGCCCCGCCTCGGCCACCCGGTCGCGCCCCACCGTCAGGCCGCTGCCGCCACCCGATACCCCGCTCGCGGCCTCGGCCCGGTCGAGGAGCGCGCTGACATCGACGGTTGAGATGTCGAGCCGGACCGCGGCATTTTCCAGCGCGCTGAGATCGAGCAACTCGTCGAGCAGGCGCGTCAGCCGGATCGCTTCGTCATGGATCACGCCGGCAAAGCGCCCCTGCTCCTCCTCATCCAGCCCACCCTCGCGCAGAAGCTCGGAGAACGCGCGGATCGAGGTCATGGGCGTGCGCAGCTCGTGGCTGATCTGACTGAGAAACGCGTCCTTCTGGCGCGATAGGTCAGTCAGCTTGGCGTTGGCGTCCTTCAGCTTTTGCGCAGTGCGCGCAAGCTCGGCCGACTGGGTCTCCAGACGCGAAGAATATTCAAGGATCTGCTGTGCCTCGTCGGCCACCCGCATCAGATCCTCCACCAGCACGTTCGAGCCGCCGGCGATCTGGGCGACCATCGCGTGAGCGGTCGCCCCGCCGACGGAGCCCGACAATTCGCGCTCCAGCCGGTCGAGAAAGGCGGGCGTGGGGTCGGGCAGATAGCCGGTTTTGCCCTGATCGGCGGCCGCCTCGTAAAAGAGCGCCTGCGCCTGGGTCGCACCAAGGATGCGCTGCGCCATCATCAAGAGGTCTTCGGCCTGGGCGTTGCCGCGCGCCCAGCCACGCGCGCCGAGGGAGTGGTCGAACACGTTGACCACCTGCGCGCCCTGCAGCCGTTCAAGCGGTGTGGGAAAGCTCAGGATCGACACGCCGCAATAGGCCGCGGTGTTCAGGAGCATCGACCAGAAGACGGCGTGGACGAACGGGTCCATGCCATCGACGCCGAAGAGCGCCTGGGGCTTCAGCCACAGGATGCCGAAGGGCCCGTTCTCGAGCCAGGTTTCGGGCAAGGGCCCTGCGGCGCCAAAGCTCGGCAGGAAAAGGGCGTAGATCCACACCAGAAAGCCGATGCCCAGGCCGGCGGCCGCACCCGTTCGCGTGCCGCCGCGCCAGTAGAGCCCGCCGATCAGAGCCGGCAACACCTGGGATACGCCAACAAAGGCAATGAGCCCGATCGAGGCCAGCGCGGCCGACCCCCCAGAGAGCCGGAAATAGAGATAGCCCAGCATCAGCACGCCAGCGATGGCGAAGCGTCGCGCCCGGATCGCCACGGCGCGCACATCGCCCGACACGACCGCGCCGCCGGTGCGGCTGAGATAGATCGGCATCACGATGTGGTTCGACACCATGGTGGCCAGGGCCAGGCTCGCCACGATCACCATCGATGTGGCCGAGGAGAAGCCCCCGAGAAACGCCAACAGGGCGAGGCCGCCGCGCCCCTCGGCCAGCGGCAAGGTCAGAACGAACATGTCGGGGTTGGCGCCCTCGGGCATCCGTTCGAGGCCCATCACGGCGATGGGCACCACGAAGAGCGACATCAGGAACAGATAGAGCGGAAACGCCCAGCTTGCCGTGGCCAGGTGGGCCTCGTCGGAGTTCTCGACGACGAGGACCTGGAACATCCGCGGCAGGCAGATGACCGCCGCTGCCGAACAAAAGATCAGGCCCGCCCAGCGCGACGGGTCAGCGCCCCAGGTCGCCAGCTGTGAGGCGTCAACCCGGGCCAGCATATCGCGCGGCCCGTCCGCCAGCCCCCAGACCACAAAGATCCCGACGGCCAGCAGCGCCATGAGCTTGACCAGTGCCTCCACCGCGATCGCGATCACTACGCCGTGGTGCCGCTCATGGGCATCGAGCGTGCGCGTCCCGAAGAGAATGGTGAAGACCGCGAGCCCCGCGGCCACCCAAAGGCCGGACGCGCCCGACGCCTCGCCCGGCATCGCCGCGCCCGCAAATACACCGAAGGACTGGGTGACCGACTGCAGTTGCAGCGCAATGTAGGGTGTCGTGCCCACGAGCATCAGAACGGTGACCAGGACGCCCAGCAAGGTCGACTTGCCGTAGCGGCTCGAGATCAGGTCGGCGATCGAGGTCAGACGTTGCGTCCGCCCGACCCGCACCAGCTTGCGCAAGAGAAGCCACCAGCCGACGAAGACCAGCGTCGGCCCGAGGTAGATGGTGATGAATTCGAGGCCCGATCGCGCGGCATTGCCCACGGCGCCGTAGAACGTCCATGCCGTGCAATAGACCGACAATGATAAGGTGTAGACAAGCGACGAGCTCAGCCAGCGGGCCCGGCCCGACCGCGCCTCGCGCTCGGCGAACGCGGCGACGAGGAACAGCGCCGCAACATAGATCAGCGACAGCGTGACGAGCAGGTTGAAGCTCACGGATCGCCCGTCCCGGCCGCCGCCGCCTCATCGGCCCGGCGCCGGAGCGGCTCGGACAGGCGATTCGACAGGACGGCGGCCACCACGATCAGACCCAGCCAGGACAAGAAGAGATAAACGACGCCGGAGGAGGTGGTGTGGCTGTCTTCCCAGAGCGCGGGGAACAGCATCAGCGCGGTGCCAAAGAGCGGCAGCAGGCGCGCGGCATCCATCACCCGGCGGCGGCGATACGTCTCGCGGTGCAGGAAGAGGGGCCCGAGCCTCCGCGCGCTCAACGGATCGAGGCCCGTGCCCTCAAGCGGGTGCGCCGTGGGCGCGTCGCCACCCGCGCTCTCTGGAGTGTCTGGAGTGTTGACTGCATGGGCCGCGTCTTGTGGCGCGCCGGGACCCGGCACACCCGGGTCTCCGCCTGTCCCGTCCGGGTGCCGATCAACCGTATGGGGCGGGACGCGCGGCTCCATTGCTTGCCACTACCCGGATCGGTCGGCCGGGGCCTTGTCGGCCGTCGCGCCGCCTATGCCCCGATCGTCCGTTTCGGGCCCGGACCGCGCTATAGCGTTCACGGCCGCCACAACCTCTGCGTTCGAAAAGGGTTTCGTCATGAAGCGGGTCGCGCCATACCGTTCGGCCAGGTCGCGGTCGCGCCCCTGCCCCTTGGCCGTGAGCATCAGAACCGGCAGATCGCCCGTCTCGGGATGCGCGCGCAGGTCCTTCAGGATGTCAAAGCCCGAGCGCCCCGGCAGCATCACATCGAGCACCACCACATCCGCTCCCGCCCGCAGCACCGCGTCGACCGCAGTCGTCCCGTCAGAGTGGGTCGAAACCTGCCACCCATCTCGAGACAGGATGAAGCGGATCGCCTCGATGATGTTGGGTTCGTCTTCCACCAGCAATACACGTCTGGTCATGCGACCAATCCCCCCTCTGGCGGCCCCCGGCGCGTGTTCCCCGCCCCTTGCAGCTGCCCTGGGATGAGCATCACCGAAGGCGCGCTTCGTGTCAAAGGCCTGCAGGGCCGCGACTTGGCCCGCTCCCACGCCCTAGGCCTCCGCCATGATCGAGGGCTCGCGCCGGGCGATGCAGTCGAGGCGCGAACAGATGCGACAGGACGTTCCGACGATTTCGGGCAAACTCCGGTCAAGCTCGGCGCGGTCGACCGCCCGGTGCCGCTCGGCCAGGTCGACCGGCAGCAAAAGCATCAGGGCCTCAAGCACCTGCGGGCCGCCGAAGCCGGCGGGCTGGGCCGGCTGGCAAATCGCGTAGGCGAGGAACCGTGCTGGCGCGCGCCCGCCCATCTCGACGAGCTGTCGGGCCGGCGCCATTGGCCGGGCCAATGCCTGATAGAGCGGCCATAGGGGGCAGGCGGCCGAATAGCGCGGCAGTGCAAAGCCCTCGGCCGCCTTGCGAAAAGTCAGCGTGCCCGACCCGTCGCAGGCCACAAGGCCCACCGACCCGCCCAGATCGTCGGTCGGAAGGCTCGCCAGCCTGCGGAACACGGCAGCAAGCTCCACCCCGAAACGGCGGGCCAGCGCGGCCGGGTCGAGCCCGATCTCGCGCACCGCACCCCGCATGTCCGCCAACGGCATGTGCACCACGTCCTGCCGGTAGCGGCGCAGATACCGCAGCGCCAGATCCCGGCCCGCGGCACTCGTTAGAGCATCGGCCCGCGCCACGATAGCCCCGGGTTCGGGCGGCAAGGCCCGCTCGAGATCGGCAATGTGGAAGTCCTGCGCCTCGAGCCAGCCGTCGAACTCCTCCTGCGGCGTCTGGCCCGTCACCTCGGCGCTCGCGGCTGCATCGAGATAGCGCACGAGGCCCTCGGCACTGTCGGTGAGGCGCGCGGATTCCTCGGCGATGTTGCGGTGGAACCGATGGCGCCATTCGGGGTCGATATCCTGGGTCTCGACAAGGATCGACGCGGTGGAGCGGATGGCGGTGATCGTCGACAGCACCTCGTGCAGCGAAGCCGACAGAAACGGGTCATGCGTCATCCGGTCCGAGAGCACCTCGACCGTCCGTTCCAGCGCCAGGGCCTGCCGGCGGGTATCGGCGAGAAGCTGGGCGAAGCCCGGAAAGCGACCTACGAACTCCTCGAGCCGGGGCAGGTCGTCGGATGCGGCCCGGTGGTCGACCGCCGCCTCGCGCAGCGTGTTGACGAGCTGCACTTCGGCGCCTTCGGTCAGGGCGCTGACATCAACCTTCAGCTCGCGCGCAATGACCTGCACGAGCTTGCCCCCGATTCTGCGCCGGTTGTGCTCAATGAGGTTGAGATAGGAGGGCGAGATTCCCACGGCACGGGCCAGCTCGGCCTGGCGGCGGCCAAGCACAAGACGCCGCTCGCGGATCCTGCTGCCTGTCAGCGTTGTGCGTGCCATCGTGATTTCACCGTGAGTCTCAATGACTTTCCGCGCTGCGGCAACAAGACTTTTACAGCCGGCCGCATATCCCTGTGCATTTCTTTACAAAAAAATCCTTCGCTTCAAGGGAGTTGTTGCCGCAGTTGACCGCATCCGAAAGGATTGGGCATAGCCCTTTCAGGGCCGTCCGGGCGCGGCACAGCGCGCCCCACCAAAGGGAGGTATTCCATGTCCGATCGCTTCACGCGCCGCGGCGTTCTCAAGACCGGTGCGTATGCCGGCGGTGCACTCGCACTTCCGACGATCTTCACCAGCCGGGCCAGCGCGTTCACCAACGAACCCACCGGCGACTCGGTGACGCTGGGCTTCAACGTGCCCCAGACCGGCCCCTATGCCGATGAGGGCGCTGACGAGCTGCGCGCGTACGAACTCGCCGTTGAGCACCTGAACGGCACGGGCGCCGACAACGGCATGCTCGAGACCTTCTCGTCGAAGGCGCTGCAGGGCAACGGCATCCTCGGCAAGAAGGTTGAGTACGTCACAGGCGACACCCAAACCAAGTCGGACGCCGCCCGCGCCTCTGCCCGGTCCATGATCGAAAAGGACGGCGCCGTGATGATCACCGGCGGCTCGTCCTCTGGTGTGGCCGTGGCCGTGCAGGCGCTTTGCCAGGAGGCCGGCGTCATCTTCATGGCCGGTTTGACACACTCCAACGACACGACCGGCAAGGACAAGCGGGCCAACGGCTTCCGCCACTTCTTCAACTCCTACATGTCGGGCGCCGCCCTCGCGCCGGTGCTGGCTAACGCCTATGGCACAGACCGCAAGGCCTATTACCTGACCGCCGACTACAACTGGGGCTACACCACCGAGCAGGCGATTTCGGAAGCCACCGAAGGCGTCGGCTGGGAAACCGTCAACAAGGTCAAGACGCCGCTCGGCGCAGGTGACTTCTCGTCCTATCTCACGCCGGTTCTGGGTTCGGGCGCCGACACGCTCGTCCTCGTCCACTATGGCGGCGATATGGTGAACTCGCTGACCAACGCCGTGCAGTTCGGCCTGCGCGAGGCCCAGGCCAACGGCAAGGACTTCCAGATCGTCGTGCCGCTCTTCTCGCGCCTCATGGCGCGCGGTGCCGGCGAGAACATCAAGGGCATCTTCGGATCGACGAACTGGCATTGGTCGCTGCCCGATGACGGCAGCCAGACCTTCGTGCGGTCATTCGGCACCAAGTACGGCTTCCCGCCAAGCCAGGCCGCACACACGACCTATGTTCAGGCGCTGCTCTACGCGGACGCCGTCGAGCGCGCCGGCTCGTTCAACCCCTGCGCCGTCGTCGAGGCGCTCGAGGGCTTCGAGTTCGACGGTCTGGGCAACGGCCCAACCCTCTACCGCGCCGAGGATCACCAGTGCTTCAAGGACGTGCTGGTCGTGAAGGGCAAAGAGAACCCGACCTCCGAGTTCGACCTTCTCGAGATCGTCGAGATCACGCCGGTCGAGCAGGTGACGTATGCCCCCGACCATCCGCAGTTCGCGGGCGGCGCACTGGGGTCGTGCAACGCCGGCGTCTGACACAACCAGACTGTGATACGGGGGTCCGGGCCACGCGCTCGGGCCCCTGACCCTACCGAAGGGCCCCCTTCGGACCTGATCGCGGTCGCCTTCTCTCTGTTCAGGGGAACGGCCAGTTCGATCGACCGTGACGAAATCGCCAAGGGTGGACGCGATGGACCAGATCATCCTGCAGATCCTCAACGGGATAGACAAGGGCTCGGCTTATGCGCTGATCGCTCTCGGACTGACCCTGATCTTCGGCACGCTCGGTGTCGTCAACTTTGCCCACGGCGCGCTCTTTATGCTCGGCGCGTTCTGTGCCGTGACGATCCAGCGCCTGCTGTCGCTGTCCTTCGAAACGATAGACGAAACGCGGCAAGACTTCCTCGGCAACCCGCTGAAGGTCGAAACACCCTACGTGGAGGCCTGGTTCGGGCCACAAGCGGGGGGAACGCTGATCGAATGGTCGGTGCCGCTCGCGATCCTGTTCGCGATCCCGATCATGGCGCTCATCGGCCTGGCGATGGAGCGCGGGCTGATCAAGCATTTCTACAAACGCCCCCATGCCGACCAGATCCTGGTGACCTTCGGCCTTGCGATCGTGCTGCAGGAGATCATCAAGTACTATTTCGGCGCAAACCCGATCCCGACGCCGGCGCCGGACGCGTTCCGCGGCTCCTATGATTTCGGCGTGCTGCTTGGGTTCGACGCCAACACGATCCTCTATCCCTATTGGCGGCTGGTCTACTTCGCCTTCGCCGCTGTGGTCATTGCCGCGGTCTTCGCCTTCCTGCAATTCACGACCTTCGGCATGGTGGTGCGGGCGGGCATGGCCGACCGCGAGACGGTGGGCCTTCTGGGGATCAATATCGACCGCCGCTTCACCATCATGTTCGCCATTGCGGCGATGGTCGCCGGCCTTGCAGGCGTGATGTACACACCGATCCTGTCGCCCAACTACCATATGGGGATGGACTTCCTCGTCCTGTCGTTCGTTGTGGTGGTCGTCGGCGGCATGGGCAGCCTGCCCGGCGCCGTGCTCGCGGGCTTCCTACTTGGCATCCTGGAAAGCTTCGCCTCGATGAGCCAGGTGATCGCCATCGTGCCGGGCATCAACCAGATCATCATCTACCTCGTCGCCATCGTCGTTCTGCTGACCCGTCCCCGGGGCCTGATGGGCCGCAAGGGCGTGATGGAGGAATAATCCATGCTCGGACTCAACCGCACCGACCTCACGCTCTTCCTGATCGTCATCGGCCTGACGCTGCTTGCGCCGTTCCTGCTGAACCCCTTCCCCGAAGGCTCGAGCATGGCGCAGTTCAACGCGGGCTACCCCGACCTGATGCAGCGCTTCGTGATCTTCGGGATCTTCGCCATCGGCTTCAACATCCTCTTCGGGCTCACTGGTTATCTTTCCTTCGGGCACGCGGCGTTCCTTGGCGTGGGCTCCTATGCCGGCGTCTGGATGATGAAGCTTCTGACGATGAACGTTATTCCCGCGATCATCATTTCGGTGATCTTCGCCGGCCTGTTGTCGCTCGTGATCGGCTGGATCTCGCTCCGCCGGTCCGGGATCTACTTCTCGATCCTGACCCTTGCCTTCGCGCAGATGTGCTACAGCCTCGCCTATTCGGTTCTCACCCCGATCACCGGCGGCGAAACGGGGCTGCAGCTCAACCTCGAAGACCCCCGCATTCTGGAGGCGGGCCGGTCGAGCGACGGCTCTTTGCCCGTGCCGCACCTTTTCGGCCTTGAAATGCGGGACAGCATCGAATGGGGCGTGGGCAACTGGCTCTTCACGTTCAACGCCGGCTACTACTTCGCCGCGTTCGTCATGATCTTGGCCTTCTACGTGGCAATCCGGCTCTTCCGCTCGCCCTTCGGCATGATGCTGCGAGCGGTCAAGTCGAACCAGCAGCGCATGAAGTACACCGGCCTCAACCCCAAGCCCTACACGCTCGCCGCCTTCGTGATCTCGGGCATGTATGCGGGCCTTGCCGGGGGACTGATGGTCTCGATGGACCCGCTCGCGGGCGCCGAGCGGATGATCTGGACGGCCTCGGGCGAGGTCGTGCTGATGACGATCCTCGGCGGCGCGGGCACGTTAATCGGCCCCGTTCTCGGCGCGGGCGTCATCAAGTACTTCGAGAACATCTTCTCCAAGATCAACTCGTCGATCCTGCATGAGTGGTTCGCGTTCCTGCCCGATGGGCTGGAGGATTTCGTGGTGACGATCCTCTACCCGTTCGTCGGAAAGGGCTGGCATCTCACGCTCGGCCTGATGTTCATGGCCGTGGTGATCTTCCTCCCAGGCGGCCTGGTTGAAGGGGGTCAGCGGATTGCCCGCCTCTTTGGCCGGAAAAAGAAGACGCCCACGGCAGAGGGCAAGCACGCCCCTGCCCCCAGCCCCCATGCGGGCGAGTAAGGAGACCGGACGATGGGCATTCTTGAAGTCAAAGGCGTCAACAAGCGCTTCGGCGGTCTGCAAGCCCTCGGCGACGTGAACCTCTCGGTCGAAGAGAACTCCACGCACGCCATCATCGGGCCGAACGGCGCGGGCAAGTCGACGCTGCTGAACTGCCTTGTCGGAAAGCTCATTCCCGACACCGGCTCGGTGATGTTCGACGGCCAGTCCGTGCTCGGGCGCAGCCCGCATGAGATCAATCAGATGGGCATCTCCCGGGTGTTCCAGACCCCGGAGATATTCGAGGATCTGACCGTGTTCGAGAATGTCCTGATCCCGTGCTTCGCCAAGCGCGATGGTGCGTTTCGGATGCATGCCTACGAGCATATGCTCGCCGAGACCGACATCGTTGCTCAGGCCGAAGCGATGCTGACCGAGGTTAGCATGAGCGACAAACGCACGATGCAGGCCGGCTCGCTGTCACGCGGCGACAAGCGGCGGCTGGAGATGGCGATGTGCCTCGTCCAGCAGCCGCGGCTTTTGCTTCTCGACGAGCCGACCGCCGGCATGGCCCGCGCCGACACCAACAACACGATCGACCTCTTGAAGGAAATCCGCGACACGCGCGACATCACCATGGTCATCATCGAACACGACATGCACGTCGTGTTCTCGCTCGCCCAGCGGATCACAGTGCTCGCCCAGGGGTCGCCCCTCGTTGAGGACGTCCCCGAGCACATCAAGGGCCACCCCAAGGTGCAGGAAGCCTATCTCGGCCACGCCGCTTAACTCAGCCCATGCGCGTTGGATCGCACCCGCTCTCGCAAGACAGCACGCCCGTCGGAGGACCTGATCGATGAACGTCAAACCGGACTTTTCCAAGGGCGCAAACATGGCGGCGACGGCGCCCGCCTTCCTGTCGATCTACGACATGCACGGCTATTACGGCGAAAGCTACATCGTGCAGGGCGTCACCTTCAACGTCCATGAGGGCGAGATCCTAGCCCTCCTGGGCCGCAATGGCGCCGGCAAAACCTCGACCCTGCGTTCGATCGCCCGGATCGGCTCGCCGCTTGTCACCCACGGCGAGATCTGGCTCGACCACCAGCCGCTCCACACCATGTCGAGCCACGAAGCGGCCGTCGCGGGCCTCGGCCTGGTGCCCGAAGACCGCCGCATCATTCAGGGCCTCACGGTTGAGGAAAACCTGCAGCTCGCACAGATCATGCCGCCCATCGGCTGGTCTCTCGACCGCCTCTACGACCTCTTCCCGCGCCTTGGCGAGCGCCGCAAGCAGGAAGGCACAACGCTGTCGGGCGGCGAGCAGCAGATGCTCTCGATTGCCCGTGCTCTGGCGCGCGACATCAAGGTGCTGCTGCTTGACGAACCCTACGAAGGCCTGGCCCCGGTGATCGTGGACGAGATCGAAAAGACCCTGATCCATATCAAGGAGCAGGGCATGACCACCGTGATCGTCGAACAGAACGCTGTCCGCGCGCTTGAGTTGGCGGACCGTTCGATCATCCTCGAGGGCGGGCAGGTTGTGTTCGATGGGTCGGCCAGCGAAGTGCTCGAGAATGCCGACCTGCGCGCCGAGTACCTCGCGATCTGATCTGGCAGTTTGCCGGCATCCGCGGCCCGGCTTCTGCACCGTCCTGATGCGCCTGCGCCACGCGTTGGCACTTAATCCCCAATGGGCTCGCTCGGCCGCTGCGACGGACGGTTGATCGCCGCGCAAGAGGCCGTCCGCGTCACTGAACCGTGTTGTCCCGGCCGGCATCCTGCGGCAGATTTTCGGCAAACAGAATTGGCGTTTTCAAGCGCCCGCCAGGGAGGACGACATGGCAGACACGAAAACCGATGGCCCGATTTACCCGCCTGGTTCTGAGGTTGTGTCTCGGGCGCATATTGATGGGGCTGGGTATGCGGCGCGGTATGCGGCGTCGGTGTCCGATCCGGATGCGTTCTGGGGCGAGGCGGGGCAGCGGCTCGACTGGATCAGGCCCTATA
>JBCBMY010000035.1:0-20400 GCA_039822045.1 Pseudomonadota bacterium
GCATGAGAAACACCAGCGCCCGCACACGAGAAACACTCTGGCGGGCCGTCGGAACGATACTCGATCGCTTCTCAGCACAAGACTGTGCAAACTACTTCAAGAACGCAGGATACGCTTCCGTCAAAACCTGAAACGCTCTAAGCAGCCAGCGACCGGTCGAGCAGTGCGATAAGCTCCTGCTGCGTTTTGCCGTTCGTCGCCGGCGGGGGCATCTTCTTTTCTTTGCGATTTGCGATGTAGATGCCGGTTCGCCCGCCAAAGGCCGCAGGATCGGCACTCTCGACGACCTTGGCGGCCTGCTTGTCCGCGGGGCTGAAGAGAAGCGGCGCGACCCATGTCAGAAGCTTGGGCATCGCCGAATTGCCACCGGTCGTCATGGCCGATTTTGTGGCGCCCGGATCGATTGCCCGGATCAGGATGTTATCGGCCTTGAGTGCGGCGGCCAGCGCCGGCGCCAGGGCCGTCACCGCCAGCTTCGTCTGGGCATAGGTGCTCATCAGCCCGCCGACCTTTTCAGGCTGCGCGAGATTGTCCAACTCCAGTTTCTTCAGGGGCGTGATCGCGCTCGACGAGAAGTTCACGACCATCGCCGGGGCTTCGCCAGCCGGCCGCGCCATCTTTTCCCGAAGGCCCAAGGTGAGTTGGTATGCGGCGAGCGTGTTGACGGCGAATTGCGATTCAAAGCCCTGCTTGCTCAGAACCTTCTCGGCCGTCAGCACGCCCGAATTGTTGTAGAGCGCGTCGACGCGCCCGGGCAGGCCAGCGATCGCCGTCGCCGCCTCGGCAATCTGGGCCGTGTCCATCAGGTCGGCAGTGACCAGTTCGATGCGGAGGTCCGGGTGCTTTGCGAGAATCTCGGTGCGCTGCGCCTCCGCCTTCGCTGCCGACCGGTTCACGAGGATCAAATCGACACCGCGTGCGGCGAGGATCTTCACAATCTCGCTGCCTATTCCCCCGGTCGACCCCGTGATCACGGTCCAGTTTGCGTCGCTGTCGGCCACTTGCTATGCTCCCGGGACATCTACATCGTCACCGGGTACATAGTGCATGTGTACACCAAAAGAAAGCTAAGAATTGGGCACACCTCCTGGCGACGCACTCTGTCAATTCGTTCCGCCGTTCATGCGGTTTCTGCGCAAGGGGCTGGCCGAGTTGAACCTGTCCCCGGCGCGGTTCCAGATACTGAAGGCGTTGAACCACGGCGGCGCGCTATCGATGGTGGAACTGGCAGGCCTTCTGTCGGTCACCAAGCGCAACATCACCACGCTGGTGGATGGCCTGGAGAAAGATGATCTGGCCGCCCGTCGCCCCCACCCGACCGACCGGCGCTCGACGCTGGTGGAGCTGACCGCGACAGGGCACGCGGTGTTTGCTCAGGCTGCCAAGGCCCAGCGGGCACATCTCGAGCGCTTGCTGGCCACGCTCGACCCCAAGCAGCAAAAGGACATGGCCCAGGCGCTCACCCGCCTGACGCAGGCCATGACCACCGGGAGCCAGATGTCCGCCCCCGGGCCCGAGGGACGAGAGTAAGGGGCTCAAGGCCTGTCCCCTCTGTCCCGCACCGGTGCCGGGAGGTCGCAACACACCTCCGTCGCCGCAGACGATTGTGTTGGAAGCCAGCGGTGGCCTCCCACGCAATCCGCACACTGCTGCGGCCGTCCGAACGGACCAGCCCGGCCAGGGCCTCACCCCGTGCAAGAAGCACGGCCCCACCCAAGGCGCACCGGCGGTCCTGTCAGCCGAGTGGCTGCCCAAAGCACAGCCGGTTTCCGTCTGGATCCCGAAAGGCGATTTCCCGCATGCCCCAGGTTTGATCGACAGGCGCGGTGCCGCCCTTGGGGACCGTCAGATGAAGCCCGTTCGCCACGAACCGCTCGCACAGGGCATCGACGTTAGTAACCCGCACATAGATCTGAGTGCCAAATGCGCCGTTCTCCCGCGCGTGGCTGTCCAGGTGAAGAATGTCGCCGTCTCGCGACAGCACCGCATGGCGCGAGTCGAAATTCTCGGGGTCCGGGTGAGGGGCGACCTTCAGCTCGAAGTCGAGGACCTGCGTATAGAACGCGACCGAGGCACGGATGTCGCGACAATCCATCCAGGCTTCAATTCCCATTCTTCACCTCCCGGAATCTCGCCCCGCCCCCCATCAGGCGCGGCCATTCTCCACCAGCTTGCGCCAACTTGCGGCAGCTCAGACCTTTCTGGCAACGACCGAACTCCGAGGTCCCCGCGCGCTCTGCATCCGCCGCATCGCCCTAGGTCGACCCATTCGAACGCGCCGCTTCGGACCCACCGCAACACCCGCATCCCGATGGGACAAACCCGCATCAGGCGCCGCTGCGGACCCGCTCAACCAAGTTGTTTACGCGATTGTTATTTCCGTGGCACGTTTCCCGTCGGGCGCTCCAAAAAGACAGAAATCAGTGCGCTCCATCCTAGGGAGGAACCGCCAGTGAATCTGAGACCCGACCCCACATTTCATGCGACACCTCGCCTTGCCATGGAGGCCCCGGCCGAGACGGTTGCCTTCACTCTGATGCTCAGCCCCGACGGGTCGCAACCAGACGGGCTGGCGGTTGTCGATGTCGATCCCAAATCGCCCAAATACGGGCAGATCGTGCACCAGCTCATCATGCCGAACAAAGGCGATGAGTTTCACCATTTCGGATGGAACGCCTGTTCCTCGGCCATCTCTCCGCTCTCGGGGCATGCGTTCCTGGAACGCCGGTATCTGATCATTCCCGGCATCCGGTCGTCCCGGATCTACGTCATTGATGTCAAGGAGCCGCTCGCGGCCAAGATTCACAAGATCATCGAGCCCGAAGACGTCTTTGCCAGAACGGGCTATTCTCGCCCCCACACGATCCATTGCGGGCCGGAAGGGATCTACGTGTCGACGCTCGGCGGCGGTGGCACGGACGGAACCGATGGCCCCCCGGGCATCTTCATCATGGATTGCGAGACCTTCGAGATCCTCGGACGCTACGAGATGGATCGGGGCGCGCAAGACAAGCACTACGATTTCTGGTGGAACCTGCCGCGGGACTATATGGTGAGCTCGGAATGGGGCCTGCCGCCGCAGTTCGAAAACGGTGTCGTCCCCGACGATCTGCTGTCGAACAAGTACGGCCACAAGATCCACTTCTGGAACCTGCGCCAGCGCCGGAATGTTCAGACCATCGATCTGGGCGCAAATCACCAGATGGCGCTCGAGATCCGCCCGGCGCACGACCCGGCCAAGGAATACGGGTTTTGCGGCGTGGTGGTGGACACCACTAACCTGCAGGGCGCGATTTTCACCTGGTGGCGCAAGGCAGACGGCACATTCGAGGCCAAGAAGACCGTCACCATCGACCCGCGCACGGAAAAGGCCAAGAACCTCCCGCCGCTCCTGCAGGGCTTCGAGGCGGTGCCGCCCCTGGTGACCGACATCGATCTCAGTCTCGACGACAGATACCTCTACGTCGCTTGCTGGGGGCTGGGCGAGATGCACCAGTACGATGTGTCTGATCCGATGGCGCCCAAGCTTGCCGGCAAGGTCGAGATCGGGGGCATTGCCCGGGGCGCCAAACACCCCAACGGCAAGGATTTCGCCTATGGTCCCCAGATGGTGGAGATCAGCCGCGACGGCAAACGCGTCTACTGGACCAACTCGCTCTATTCGACATGGGACGACCAGTTCTACCCCGATGAAGAAGGCGGCCAGATGGTGATGGCCAATGTCGGAGAAGACGGCGGGTTCGCGCTCGACCCCGACTTCTACATCGAGTTCCCCAAGGGCTATCGCAGCCATCAGATCCGGCTTGAGGGCGGAGACTGCTCAACCGACAGCTTCTGCTATCCGTCCGTCTGACGCGTGGCGGGGCTGGATACGGCAACGGCCCTCTGGTGGGCCGTTGTGGCCTCGGGCATCTACCATGGGGTCAATCCCGGCATGGGCTGGCCGCTTGCAGTGTCGGCCGCCCTCATGGACCGGGCCCAGGGCAGCCTCTACAAGGCCCTCCTGGCGCTGGCAGGCGGGCACCTGCTGGCGATGGCCGCGATCCTCTTTCCCTTCTCGGCCCTTCTCTTTCTGGCCGAACGGCAGCGCGACATTCAGATCGTCGCGGCCAGCCTCGTCATCCTCCTGGGCCTCTACCTTCTCTTCAACCGCCGGCACCCGCGCTTTTTGTCCCGTGTCCCGCCGTCGCGCCTGGCGCTTTGGTCCTTTCTGGCGGCCATGGCCCATGGCGCGGGGCTGATGCTCGTGCCGATCTATCTCGGCATTTGTCGCACGGTTGACACGGATGCCGGTCACGCGGCGGCGTCAGACCTGATGGCCGGCAATGCCCGCATCGCGATCGTGGTTGCTGTCGTCCACACGGCGGCGATGGCGCTGTCGGGCGGCGCGCTCGCCGTTGGCGTCTACCACTGGCTCGGGCTGCGGTTCATCTCAAAGAGCTGGTTCAATCTGGATCTTGTCTGGGCCGTGAGCCTGATTGCCGTGGGCGCGATTTCCCTGTTCACCATGGCGCACTGAGAGAGGCGCCCTCCCCTCCGACCCGCCGGATCCGCCGCCGTCCGGCAATGGGGGATGGCGCGACTGCCGTCCCGACGCGGATCTCTAAGGGGTCCGCAGAATAGGCCGACTGACCTCCGCATCCCACGCCCAGTACGGCGCGCCAGAGCGAATGTGGACGCCCCCGAGCCAGTCATCTCGCTCCATAAGCTCCGCCGCATCGGCCTTACCGGAGCGCACTCTTTGGCCAAGATCCGTCAATCCGAAACGCTGGTTTCGGAATGCGCGCCGGTCGTCGTCCGAAGTCGGCGGATACCAGAATGCCGCGGCCTCAACCGCCAATAGCCTGGCTCGGCAAAGCCCATCGAGCACCGAATACGTGCGCAAATCCCCGATGAAGAGGGCTGTCTCAAGGTCCATGTTCCTTAGGAAAAGCTCAGCGGGCCCCTGAACTCCGTCTCCTACCAACGAGAGCAACTGCTGCTCGGTGCGGCTCAACCCGTTTGTGACCGAGGGCAGCTCCTCCAAGTGGCGCAGAAGCGCGGTCCTCAGAAACGGCAGGCATGTCAGGTCGCGGTCGAGGAACGCAAGAACGTCCGTCGGATCGCTCGATCGGAACGCCTCCCATCCAGCTTGCGCCTGTTCAATCATCTCCTCCGTCACGCGGGCGCGCGCGTCATGTAGCGATGCCGTTTGCACCGGGTCGAGTTCGCCAAGCCCGCGAAATCCATCCATTCCCTCGAAACGATCGATGCAGATTATCTCCAGGTCCACTCCCTTCAGATTGGCTTCCGCAAACCAGTCGAGGATCTGCAAGATCTGGAGCTGATCCAGCAAATCATGTTCGAACCACAGGATCACACCATCGTAGTCTTGCGACCGAAGGAGCTGTTCGTCGCGCAGTCGAAAACCGTGCTCAGCCGCCTCGACATTCCCGTCGGGACCCGCGAGATACCGAGCGCGAAGGGGCCGCAATTCATCGAGCGAAAGACCTGCCGGAAAAGGCCCGTGATGCATCGGGTCGCGCCAGGGAAGCACGTCGCCCGGGACCGTGCTTGCCTTGAGAATGTCCGCCGCACTGTCGCCATTGGTGATGTTGAGAATGTGCATTGCCTCGGTCCTGCGAACGCGGATCTACCAAAGGCCAAAACACGGCCGCACCGCAAATCAACGGCGAAGATAAAAACCTCCCCGGCAGTTCACCTCCCATTAGGATATCACACCATTCATTAGAGCAGTCCGTCTCTCCGAGCGACACGCTTCGCGGCTTCCGAACTGGAGTAAATGCACTGAAGAAGCAGGGTATGCGGACCCGTAGGAGAAACGGCCCGCTGCCTGCCAAACTAATCAAATCTGCAGCCCAAATTCCCAGTCCTTCCAGGGCTCGCATAGTGGGCCTCGCGTCACCGCCGCGGACTTGCCGCACTACGCGCTTGGGCCTTCAAGTTCCTCACGGCCTCGTTCGACTCTGCGGCCATCGCGTACGGGCCGCTCCTAGGGGGGCGCAGACCCACCACGACTCCGTCTTGAACCGGTCGCCATTGGTCGGCCGGCCTGCGCGTCGGGCAATGCCGCTCGCTTGTGGTGGCGGCTTGCCCCGCGCTTGCCGCCCCCAGCGCGCTGGCCTACAACGCGCCCTGCCCGCCCGACAGGAGACGCCGATGCTCGACCTCGCCCTCACACCGCCCAAGCCCAAGGTCATCCAGGGCGCCAAGCATGAATGGGAGCTTGTGATCGGGCTCGAGGTCCACGCCCAGGTCTCGTCGGAGGCCAAGCTCTTCTCCGGCGCCTCCACCGCGTTTGGCGCAGAGCCCAACCACAATGTCAGCTTCGTTGATGCGGGCATGCCCGGCATGTTGCCCGTGATCAACGAGTTCTGCGTGGCCCAGGCCGTCCGCACCGGGCTGGGGTTGAAGGCGCAGATCCACCTGACCTCGGCCTTCGACCGCAAGAACTATTTCTATCCCGACCTGCCCCAGGGCTATCAGATCTCGCAACTCTACCACCCGATCGTGGGCGAGGGCGAAGTGCTCGTCGAGATGGGCGAAGGCGTCGGCCGCATCGTCCGGATCGAGCGCATCCACCTGGAACAGGACGCCGGCAAGTCGATCCACGACATGGACCCGGCCCTCTCGTTCGTCGACCTCAACCGCACCGGCGTGGCCCTGATGGAGATTGTCAGCCGCCCCGACATCCGAGGGCCGGAGGAGGCGGCCGCCTATGTCGCAAAGCTCCGCCAGATCATGCAATATCTCGGCACCTGCGACGGCAACATGCAAAACGGCAACCTGCGCGCCGACGTCAACGTCTCGGTCTGCCGCCCCGGCCAGTACGAGCAATACCAGGAGACGCAGGACTTCTCCCATCTCGGCACGCGCTGCGAGATCAAGAACATGAACTCGATGCGCTTCATCCAGCAGGCCATCGAGTATGAGGCCCGCCGCCAGATCGCGATCCTCGAGGATGGCGGCGCGGTGGTGCAGGAAACCCGCCTCTACGACCCCGACCGGGGCGAAACCCGCTCGATGCGCTCCAAGGAAGAGGCGCACGATTACCGCTACTTCCCCTGCCCCGACCTTCTGCCCTTGGAGATCGAACAGGCTTGGGTCGACGACATCGCCGCCGCCCTGCCTGAACTGCCCGACACCAAGAAGGCCCGCTTCATGGCCGATTTCGGCCTCACCGACTACGACGCGAGCGTGTTGACGGCCGACCTCGCCTCGGCCGCCTATTTCGAGCAGGTGGCCAAAGGGCGCGACGGCAAGCTCGCCGCCAACTGGGTCATCAACGAGCTCTTCGGCCGGCTCAAGAAGGAAGAGCACGACATCACCGAAAGCCCCGTCAGCCCCGCCCAGCTCGGCGGCGTCATCGACCTGATCACCAAGGGCGACATCTCCGGCAAGATCGCTAAGGACCTCTTCGAGATCGTCTACACCGAGGGCGGCGATCCGGCCGAGATCGTCGAAGCCCGCGGCATGAAACAGGTGACGGATACCGGCGCCATCGAAGCCGCCGTCGACGCCGTCATCGCCGCCAACCCCGCCCAGGGCGAGAAGGCCAAACAGAACCCCAAACTCGCCGGCTGGTTCGTGGGCCAAGTCATGAAAGCCACCGGCGGCAAGGCCAACCCCAAAGCCGTCAACGAGATCGTCGCGTCCAAGCTCGGCCTCTGAGCCCATGGCGATCCGCGACGAGATCCTCGTCTGGAACGAGCGCGTGAAGCTCTTCGCGCAGTTCCTCAACGCGCTGTCTCTGGGCATGATCGGCTTCGCGATCCTGCGACCCGCGACCGAAAGCTTCCGTCTCGTCGGCCTCGAGGCCTGGCTATGGGGGGCGCTGGGGCTTCTCATACACGGCTGTGCGCACTATATTCTGGGCAAGCTGCGAAAGGACGAACGGCCATGAGCATCGAACTCGCCTTCCCCTTCATCGCCCTCGGCATCGCCGTGGCCGGCGCCATCTACTTCCGCCACGAGGGCAAGAAACTCGACGCCCGCATCGCCGCCGAACGCAAGCGCCACCACCCGGCGGAGTGAGGCGGGCGCCCCGAAAGGCGCCCCCCGTCAGTGCCGCTGCCCGAGCGCGGCAAGATAGAAGCCTGACATTGCGATGTAGAGCATTTGATATTCCGGCTTATCCGCCAGCCAGGCGGCAGCACCGTGGGTCCCGGTCAGGCCCGAATACACAAAGCTATGGCAGCAAAGGACACCGCGAGCGCGGTCGATCTTTTCTTTGAGGCGTTCCAGCATGGATCATTCCTTTCGTGCTGGTGAACGCCGCCCCGGGACGGCTAGGATGCGCACATTCTGGGTAACCGTCCTTGGCGCCTGAGGCAGGCCGGCAAAGGTTGCTCAAACAGGTTTGGGGATGTTGCGCGGAGGTTGGGGAAAGTTGCCAAATCCCGACAGCTTTGGTGCCCGGTTCGGCAGATTGATCGCTGAGCGGCGCGCAGGACGCTTCACACAGGGCCAGCTCGCGGCAAGGGTCTGGCCTGGCGACTCGCAAGCGGAAGAGAAGCGGAAGGGCGACATAAGCAAGCTTGAGAACGGCAAAGTCGCCAAGCCAAACCCGACGACAGTCGAACGCATCAGGTCGGTCCTAGGGATCGAGCTCGGGGAGATCGAAGACCTGCGCCGGCAGTCCCAATTGAGTACAGCGCAACAACTCGCAGAGATCCCCACTCTCAGTCAGGAAGAGCTTGAAAACCTCGCAGCGCGGTTCGGTTTCGCAGATCCCTACGACATCTCTCCGGAGAAGCTGCGACAGTTCCTATCGGAGAAGGCCAAAGACTACCGGGCTCTGAAGGCTCAAATCGACGCGATAGACGAACGCGTGGCTGGTCTGGGCAACTTAAAGGCGGCCGCCAAGGCAGCGATGGAGATCCCCGACTTTGAGGAGGTCGAAACGCTGCTGGCTCGGGTCGACGAGGTGGAGACGGAGATCGTCGCGGAATCGAAAGAGCTCCGCGCCCAAAACGCCCTCCTCCGGAACCGCCCCGAAGAGGCGTTCAAGCACTTCTCCGCCGCCGCCGACGCCTTCGCCAATATCGACCCGCTGGAGCCCGCGCGGCGCCGCCTGAGATACATGCAGCACCTCTACCAACACGGTATGCGCTATGGCGGGGCGGGGCTGGCCCTCTCTGCCGAGACGACCCGCGCGGCCCTCACAACTCTGAGCGAAGCCGAAACACCTTGGGATTGGGCAAATGCTCAAAACTCACTCGCCATCGCGCTCCGGAACCAGGGCAGCCGCACGCCCGGGCCCGAGGGCGCCGCCCTGCTGGCTGAGGCCGTCGAGGCCTACCGCGCCGCCCTCCGCGTCTTTACCGAGGCCGACCACCCGGTGGACTGGGCCGGGACTATGCAGAACCTCGCCGGCGCACTCCAGACCCAGGGCGGCCGCACGCCCGGGCCCGACGGCGCCGCCCTGCTGGCCGAGGCCGTGGAGGCCTACCGCGCCGCCCTCCGCGTCCGCACCGAGGCCGACCACCCGGTGGACTGGGCCATGACCATGCAGAACCTCGCCGGCGCGCTCCAGGCCCAGGGCACCCGCACATCAGGGCCCGAGGGCGCCGCCCTGCTGGACGAGGCCGCCCGCGCCTACCGCGCCGCCCTCCGCGTCAGCACCGAGGCCGACCACCCGGTGCACTGGGCCACGACCATGCAGAACCTCGCCGTAGCGCTTCGGAACCAGGGCGCCCGCACATCCGGGCCCGAGGGCGCCGCCCTGCTGGACGAGGCGGCCCGTGCCTACCGCGCCGCTCTCCGCGTCCGCACCGAGGCCGACCACCCGGTGGACTGGGCCATGACCATGCAGAACCTCGGCATCGTGCTCGAGGAACAGGGCACCCGCACATCCGGGCCAGAGGGCGCCGCCCTGCTGGCCGAGGCCGCCGACGCCTACCGCGCCGCCCTCCGCGTCTTCACCGAGGCCGACCACCCTGTGAACTGGGCCAGGACCATGCAGAACCTCGCCGGCGCGCTCCAGACCCAGGGCACCCGCACATCCGGGCCCGAGGGCGGCGCCCTGCTGGCCGAGGCCGCCCGTGCCTACCGCGCCGCCCTCTGCGTCCGCACCGAGGCCGACCACCCGGCGCAATGGGCCATGACGCAGGAGAATATGGCACTCCTCGAAGTGGCCCGCGCCGATCACGACACCTGCACCGATCCGCGTGTCGCTCTGGAGGCCGCACTCGGCCATGTCGAGGCGGCGTTGACCGTCTATGACGACACGATGGGCTTCTTCCTCGACAAGGCCACGGAGCTCCGCGATGCCCTCAAAACGCGCCTTGCGGCGCTCTGAGGCCATTGCGGGCCACGGGGCGCTTCGCTAATTCACCGTTTCCAACCCGTCGCTTGGACTTTGCCTGCGCGAATCGGTAAAAGAAATGTGTCAGTCAGGGGGTTCCGCATGGCGCAGTACGAATACAAGGTCGTTCCGGCCCCCACCACGGGCAAGAAGGCCAAGGGTCTGCGCACGTCGGCGGATCGATTTGCCAACGCCCTGCAGAGCGTCATGAACGAGCTGGGCAAGGACGGCTGGGACTATATCCGCGCCGACACCTTGCCGTCGGAGGAGCGGTCGGGCCTGACCGGGCGCACGACGGTCTATCAGAACATGCTGGTCTTCCGCCGCACCGTGCCGGACGCCGAGGACAAGGCCGATATCTCGGGCCTGCTCGCCGCCCCCGCGCCGGTGCCCGCAGCCCCGCCCCTGTCGGTCGGCGCCGCGGCCCAACCCGCCCCGGCCGTCCCCGCACCCGAGCCGACCCCGGGCGCGCGAAGTGCCGCCCTTGGCCCCGCGACCACCGAAGGCACCGCCGCGCCCATCGGCCCCGCCACCCGCGGCGCGCCCTCGGTCACCCCAATGGCGCCCCCGGCCGCCACGCGCGGCGCCGACGTTCAACCGGCCGCGCCCGTCGCCCCCGCGTCGCAGGCCGCAACCTCGGGTGCCGAGCTGGCGCCCTCGCCCGAGGCCACCGCGGCCGCCCGCGCCGCCGCCGCGGCCCTGCGCTCCTATCACGCAACCCGCGGCACGGGCGATTCCGGCGTCGCCGCCGAATAGAGCCCCGCGCCCCCGCGATCCCACATGTGAGCGGCCGCCCGGAACGGGACGGCCCCGCGCGACGGCAACCCCGCGCACCCACCGGTCCTTGCCCCAGGCGCACGCGCGGCGCAGAACGGCCCCATGCCTTGCCGCTTCCTCCTTGTCGGTCTGCCCCGCTCTGGCACCACCTGGCTCCAGACCCTCCTGAACTCGGACCCCCGGATCCTCTGCCGCGGCGAGCCCTTCGATGCCTGGCAGATCGACGACAACGGCAAGAAGACCCGCGACCTCCCGGCGCTTATCGCCCGCGACGCCGATCCCGGCGCCTTTCTCGACGCATTCCTCGACACCGGCCACGCCGCCACCGGGGTCAAAGTGCTCTTCCAGCACCATCCCGCCCTGCTGCAACGCGTGATCCCAGACCGGCCCGACCTCGTGCTGATCCACGTCACGCGCGAGAACCGCCTGGCCCAGTTCGCCTCGCTGCGGGCCGCCCAGCTCTCGGGCAAATGGACAGCGACCGATGGCGCGCCCGCTGCACCGCACGCGCTGGAGGTCGATCCCCGGTGGGCGGCCGAGATGACCAACGAACTGGAGACGCGCGACTTTCTGCTCGCCCGCTATCTCGACACCCTGCCCCACCGCCGCCTTACCCTGCGCTATACCGAGCTTGCCGCGCCCGAGACCCAGGCACGCGTGACCGAGGCGCTGGGCCTGCCGCCGGGGCCGCCCATGTCGACGCCGCTCAGCAAACAGGGCGCCAACGTCATCGCTGACCGGTTCGCCGATCCGGCCCCCCTGCGCGCCTATTTCGAGGGAACTGGCCGGGGCCACTGGCTGGACGCCGAGATTTAGGCGCACCCACAGCGGGGCGTGCCCAGGCCATGCGGACCAGCCGTACATGCCCGTGGGGTCGGCCACCGCGCCTGGTGCCAGGCGGGTCTCGCGGTCCGCCATACCGCGGGACGCGCGGGACACCCCATCGACCAACGCGCGCCGGCATGGTCTACAGGGTTGAAGCTCTGCCACAAGGAAGGCCTGGCATGCTGACACGACTTGGCGATGTCGAAATCTGGCGCATCCTCGAAAGCGTCGATCCGTTCCTCGACCCTTTGGATTTCTTCCCAGAGATGGAGGCCGACGGGCTCGACACGATCCGGGCTGAGACGCCACGCCAGATCTGCCCCGACACCGGGCAGATGCTGATCCCGATCCAGGGCTTCCTCCTGAAAACACCCGATCATGTGATCCTCGTCGACACCTGCGTTGGCAACGACAAGACCTTCCCGCAGGTCCCGCAATGGCAGGGGCGCTCGGGCACGCGGTTTCTTGCCGCCCTGCAGGCTGCAGGTGTCACGCCCGACGACGTCACGCACGTGCTCTGCACGCATATCCATATCGACCATATCGGCTGGAACACCCGCCTCGAGGCGGGCCGCTGGGTGCCGACCTTCCCAAATGCGCGTTACCTGCTGCCGAAGGTGGACTGTGACCAACTCGCCGCTGAAAAGAGCCCGCTCTTCACCGAAAGCGTGCTGCCCGTTGTCGAGGCCGGACAGGCCGAGCTCGTCGAGGGCGACCGTCGGATCGGCGATGTCGTGGAGATCGTCCCGACCCCCGGGCACACCGCCGGACATGTTTCGGTTCTGGTTCAAGCGGCGGGGCGCAAGGCGATGATTGCTGGCGACGCAATCCACAGCACCGTGCAATGCGGCCGGCCCCATTGGACCTTCCGCTACGACTTCGACAAAGCCCTCGCCGTGCGCACTCGGCGCAAGCTTCTGGTAGATTCCGCATCCGACGGCCGACTGTTCATCGCCAGCCATTTCCTGCTGCCGTCTCTTGGACGTGTCGAGGCGCAGGGCGACGTGTTCCGGTGGGCCGAGGCATAGCGGGCTGTTCCGGCGCTCCGCTCCCTCCCGGCCAGCGCCCTGCCCCTAGTCAGGCGGCGCGAGGTCGAGCGCCAACGCGTGGATGCGCCCCACCAGGTCGGGCCCGAGCGCAGAGTGAACCGCCCGGTGCCGGGCGATCCGGCTCATATCGCGAAACGTTTCGGCGCGGATCAGAACGTTGAAATGGCTCTCACCGCCCTCCTGGAACCCGGCATGACCGCGATGGCTCTCGCTGTCATCGACCACCTCGAGCACGGCCGGCGCAAACGCCGCATCCAGCTTTGTCCGGATCTCCTCGGTCACGCGTCCCGTCACGCCGTTTCCTCCCTGACTGTCCCCAGCATTTTTGACACCGCCCTCTTAACTTGTCCGGCGGAAGGATTACACTGGCGTCTTCGAGTCGGGGGCCCAGCCCCGGCATGCTGACAGGAGAGGTCACTCCATGACAAAACCAGACCCGTTCGGTTTCGATATTCGCGTCAGCAGCGACAAGAAGAAGCGTTCTCGCGGCAAACGTGGCATGTCCGGGGCCTTTGAGACCTCACAACGCGTCTGCGCCTATCCGGGCTGCCAGGAAAAGGGCCTCTATCGCGCGCCCAAGAGCCCTGACCATCTCGACGAGTTTCTTTGGTTCTGCAAGGACCATGTGCGTGAGTACAATCTGAAATGGAATTTCTTCGACGGCAGCACCGAGGACCAGGTCGCCGACCAGATCGACAAGGACCGGGTCTGGGGCCGCGAGACGAAGTCGTTCAAGCAATCGGCGGAAGAGCGCGCATGGGCACGGCTCGGCATCGACGACGCGCACCAGGTGCTGGGCGAGAACGCCACGCGCAATCCCGGCAAGTCGGTCACCGGTACGCGCAAGCTGCCCCCGACCGAGCGCCGCGCCCTCGATATCCTCGAGGCGAAGGACCACTGGACCAAGTCCGAGGTGCGCAAGGCCTACAAGGCGCTGATCAAGGTTCTGCACCCCGACATGAACGGCGGCGACCGCGGCCATGAAGAACAGCTGCAGGAGGTCGTCTGGGCGTGGGACCAGATCAAGGACAGCCGCAACTTCCGCGATTGAGGCGGGCGGCTCCCGGCCGCGCCGTCTCGCGCGCCTAGCAGATCGCTGACAGACCAGGAGAAGCGCCGCAGCACAGAGCCGGCGGGCAAATCGCCCTCGCCGATCCGGAAACAACAGCGTGGAAACGACGCAACGACATCAACAGTCTCGAGAAACAATGCGGGCGCAATAAAGGCGGGCGCTGTCACCCCTGCGTCAGCGCCCGCGACCACCTCAAGACACACCGAAACGTTGACGGGCAATCGGAGCACGGCTCCAACGCCCGCCAAATTGGCCCAAACAACGAGCCGGAACCCGACCCCGCAACGCGGACCCACACATCGGGCCCAACACCAAGAAACCTTGGGAATTAGGCCCGCCCGGCCCCGTCAGGAACCGGGCGGGTACTCACACCAACACCACTGGTTAAACCGGTCCCGGTCGAGCGGCAGTTGGTGTGCCCGACCGGGTGACTGCAAGCCATCCCCCCAGGGTGGCGTCAGCTATGGGTGTAATCCCGGCCAATGACGGCAGAAGGGCAGGTATGGCACCATTGTTTGCCCCTCGGGCACAGTCACGCCACGCTTGTGTCCAAACGCGGCGCGCATCGGCCCGTCCGCCCCGGCAGCGCCGCAGACACTAACCGCTGGGTTGAATTCCCTTAACGCGCTTCCCGTTTTGCAATTCCGCCGCGGGCCCGCGCGACTCAGTGCGGTCCCTCAAAACAGACACGCCGGCGGGCGGAAAAAGTTGCGTGCGGGTGCGGGAAACCCAACGACGCGATTCGGGGAGCACATGGGCCGCCCGCCGTTTGGCGAGTTGCGCTCTGCGCTTTGGTGGGGCGAGGCGCCCGCGATCCGATCAGAGGGCGACGGGCACGCCGATCCCGCGGATCATCCCGGTGGGTGAGCCGGTGGGCGAGCCATCTGGCGGCTCGTCGCTCACCGCGAGCGACCCGCCGGCCACAATCCCAGCGGCAATCTCGGGGCCCACCACGCGCCGCAGCCCGGTCTCTCCGATCACACCCAGCGACATCGCTGCGTCTGACCCCGGCGGGATCAGCCATATCTCCAGCACCCGGCCCGGGGGCAACGATGTCGTGGCGGGCGATACGGTCAACGCGCCGCTCTCGGCTGAGAACACGATTGCCAGGGTCAGCGGCGGCGCATCGGGCGCCGACGTGATCTGCACGGCGTGGCTCGGCGCCCCGTCGCCAGCTCGGGCAGGAGCCGTTGCACTATCGGTCTGTTCGGCGGCAGACACGCTGTCCTGTGCACCGGGCGCGGTCGCCCGCTCGGTCGCGTCGGGGTCCTCGCCGGCCGGCAATCCCATCCGATCCTGCAGCACGAGGGTGAGAAAGGCCGCCGCCGCGGTCATCGCCACCATCGACACGCCGCGCCACCAGCCGAGCCGCTCGCGCAGGGCCTGCGAACTCGTCCACGGCAACCCGAAGAGCGACCGTTGGATCCGGTTCTTCAGGCGGCCCGGCGGCCGGACCGACGCCACCTCGTCTTCGGCCAACACCGCAAACCGAAGCTGCCAATAGGACACCTCGGCCCGCAAGTCCGGCTCATCGGTCATGCGCTTCTCGAACGCCTGCACCTCGGGCTCCGGCATCAGCCCGAGCACATATTCGCCCGCCAGCGCGTTGTCGCCCCCGCCATCCTCGCCGGCCCATTCCGGCGGCCCCAGAGCGTCGGCCGCGCTCATCGGGCCAGACACGCGCGCAGGCTGATCAGGGCACGGCGCATCCAGCTCCGCATCGTATTGATCGGCACCTTGTGGCGGGCGGCGAGCTGGGCATAGCTGTCACCGTCCAGATAGACCGCGCGCACCAGGGCCGCCCGATCCTTGGGCAGCTCGCCCATGCACGCCTCCACCCGCCGCCGTTCCGAAGATGCGGCGGCCTGCGCCTCGGGCCCCGGCGCCGCGGTCGGCACCGCCAGCGCGGCCGCCCCGATCGGCACATTGTCGCCGCGGCGCGAGCGGCGCAGACGGTCGATGGCCCGGTGACGCGCGATGGTGACGAGCCACGTGATCGGGCTTGCCCCGTCCGTGCTAAATCGCCCGGCCGCGCCCCACACGTTGAAATACGTCTCCTGCAGCGCGTCTTCGGCAGCGCCCCTGTCCTTGAGGATGCGCAGGGCCACGCCATAAAGCTTGGCCGACGTCCGGTCGTAGAGCTCCGAGAACGCGCCCTCATCGCCCCGGCCGCAGCGGGCGATCAATTGCTCAAGCTCCAGCCGCTCGGTTTCGCGTTGCGTCAGAGGCAAAGGTGACGCGTCCTGCTGCGCAGCATTGGCCTTGCGCGGCGTTCGCACGCTGCGAGTCACATCGCTCACCCTGCACCCCCGATCCGCACTCACACCCCCTTGGCCCGCGATCCCCCGGACCCCGGCCCCGTTACGCGCTGACGACCACCGCGTGCCGCCGTCTCACCCGCCGCACCAGCACATGCAGCACCAGAACCGCAATCAGCCACGCGATCCCGAACCACGGCGCCCCCTCGATGGCAAGGGGCGTCACCAGCACTCCCACACCGACTTGCACGATCTGCGAGCCGATGCTGATGCCGCCCACCATCCCGGGCAGGCTCGCGATCGCCGCGCCAATCAGCCCCGCCAAGAGGCTGGCCAGGACACCACCCACAAGCGCCAGCGGCCAGCCCGCGATGCCGAGCCGCCCGAACGTTCCGCCCAAAAGCCATCCGGCCACGAAGCCGCCGCCCAGATGGCCCACAAGCGTCTCGGTCACAAAGAGCCACAACCCGTCGGCCCCGGGCGCCTGTGCGCGGTCCCCATAAAGAAGAATGAACGCCGCCGCCCCCGCGATCACCGACATGCCGAGCGCCGCAATCCCGCGCCCGCTCCAGCCCGCCGGTGGATCTTCGTCGGTCTCGCTCACGTCCGTCGCCCCCATTCCCCGCGCCCACCCCGCAGACCCTCCAGTCGGTCGGGCGCCTAAAGGCGGGCGGTGAGCGCTCAGCTTGTGTCCAGAATGCCCCGCCGCGCGCCCGCCGCCAAGGGGCAACCGCGCCGCTGCCGGTCGCCCGCCTCCCCGATGCGCCCCATTTCGCGCCAGACTCACAGGCCCCGCCCGGCCCTCTGGCGTCCACCGGACAGCGGCCCCGGGCTTCCCCTTGCGCGCCCCTGCGATATGTTGCACTCCCGCACGGAACGTTTGCGGGGCCAGCGCGCCCCAGAGCGGCTCCCTCTCGAGAAGGACAAGACATGGCGGACGGCATGGGCGAGGCAGTGGCCAAACCGACGGAAGAGATCTCGGTCCGCGAGATCTTTGGGATCGAGGCCGACATGGTCGTAAGGGGCTTCGCCGAGCGTTCAGAGCGGGTGCCCGAGCTGGACCAGACCTACAAGTTCGACCCCGATACGACGCTCGCCATCCTCGCCGGCTTCTCGCACAACCGCCGCGTGATGATCCAGGGCTACCACGGCACCGGCAAGTCGACCCACATCGAGCAGGTCGCCGCCCGGCTCAACTGGCCCTGCGTGCGGGTGAACCTCGACAGCCATATCAGCCGGATCGACCTGATCGGCAAAGACGCAATCAAGCTGCGCGACGGCAAGCAGGTGACCGAATTCCAGGAGGGCATCCTGCCCTGGGCGCTGCGCAATGCCTGCGCCATCGTCTTTGACGAATACGATGCCGGCCGGGCCGACGTGATGTTTGTCATCCAGCGCGTGCTCGAGGCCGACGGCAAGCTGACACTCCTCGACCAGAACGAAGTGATCCATCCCCACCCGTCGTTCCGTCTCTTCGCCACATCGAACACGGTGGGCCTTGGCGACACAACAGGCCTCTACCACGGCACGCAGCAGATCAACCAGGGCCAGATGGATCGCTGGTCGCTCGTCGCCACGCTCAACTATCTCTCCCACGACGCCGAAACCGCGATCGTCCTGTCCAAGGCGCCGACCTACAACACCGCCGACGGGCGCCAGACGATCAGCCAGATGGTGACGGTCGCCGATCTCACCCGCACCGCCTTCATGGCCGGCGATCTGTCGACGGTGATGTCGCCCCGCACGGTGATCGCCTGGGCCCAGAACGCCCTCATCTTCCGCAATGTCGGCTATGCCTTCCGCCTGACATTCCTCAACAAATGCGACGAACTGGAGCGGCAGACGGTGGCCGAGTTCTATCAGCGCTGCTTCGACGAGGAACTACCCGAAAGTGCGGTGTCGGCGGCCGCCGCGGCCGCCAAGCGATAGGTGCGCGGACGTCGGACGCGCCGATAGGCCGGGGAGAGCGCCGCCATGGCCAGCATGAGCGTCCCGACCCGGGATGACATCGCGGCCGCACATGCGCGCATCAAGGGCTATGTGCGGCACACCCCTGTTCTGCGGGTGGAGTCCGGGGCGCTCGACGTGGGCGTTCCCCTTCTTCTGAAGCTCGAGCACGTCCAGATCACCGGCTCGTTCAAGGTGCGCGGCGCCTTCAACAACCTCCTGTCGCGGCCCGTGCCCGAGCCGGGGGTCGTTGCCTTCTCCGGCGGCAATCACGGGGCCGCGCTTGCCTATGCCGCCACCTCACTTGGCCATGCCTCCGTCGTCTTTGTGCCGGCCTCCGTCGCCGACCCCGAGAAAATGGCCAGGATGCGAGAGTTCGGTGCAGATGTGATCGCGGCCGAAGGGTCGGTGGCCGAGGTCCTCGCACAATACGAGGCGCACGCCGCCGCGACCGGCGCGATGGCGGTTCACCCCTATGACACGGCGCCCACCCTCTGCGGTCAGGGTACGGTGGCCAAGGAGATCGAAGAGCACACGCCCCTTGACACCCTTATCGTGGCCACGGGCGGCGGCGGCCTGATCGGCGGGATCGCCGCATGGTTCGGAGACCGGGTGCGCATCGTCTCGGCCGAGACCGAAGGCACCGCCACCTTGGCCCGCACCCTCCGCGAAGGTCCGGGCGTCACGATCGCGCCGACCGGCATCGCCGCGGGCTCGCTCGGCGGCCCGTCGCTGGGCGACATACCCCTGGCCGTTGTGACCGAACGGGTGACGCATGCCTGCGTTGTCAGCGATGCCGACGTCCTCCGTGCGGGGCGCACGCTCTGGGAGGCGACGCGGCTCGTCGTCGAGCCGGCCGCCGCGGCCACACTGGCTGTCCTGCAGGCCGGCGCCTACCGCCCGCAGCCCGACGAGCGCGTCGGTCTCTTGATGTGCGGCGGCAACGTGGCGCCCGACTGGATGCGCGGCGAGGTCTGACTGCGGTACGACCGTCTCGCGTCTTCCTTGCGCCGCCATGCCATCTCAGGCGGAGAGCATGCCGCGGTGCCAACGGCTCCCGATTGCCCCAAAGCCGCCCGCCGTGCCATAGCGCGGCCATGGCTCTGCGCCCCGCCCCGATCTGCATAGCTCTTGCTCTCGCGATGGGCCCCGATGGCCTGCCCGGCGCGCCGTCCGACGACACCGACCCGGCCCGCGCGCGCGTCGCCGCCCAGTGCGCGGCCTTCTGGTCGGCCGCAGGCGCCGATATCCGCGCCGCGCGCTTCCGGGCATTGGCCGAACGGCTGGCAGCCGACCCAGGCGCCCCGGCCCGCTTCGAGGCCAATGTCGCGGCCGACATGGATCGGCTTGCGCGCTCCGCCCGCTCCGATCCCGATAACGCCCGCCTCTTCGCCCGCCACGCCCATCTTTGCGGTGGCCGTTAACTCTTTGTGAAGGTTGCGCTTTCATTAACGTGGGCCGGAATGGCAGGATCGCGCTATGACCAGCCGCTTCTTCTTCACCGCCGTCCTTCTGATGATCCTGATCGCGCTTGCCCTGCCCGCGCCGGCCCATGCCGCGGCGGGCGGCGTGCCGCTCGACCGGCGGGATTTCGAGGCCGCCGCCGAGCAGGCCGCGCCGATGGCCGGCGCCAGCTACCGATGGGCCCGCTGCGCCGGGCTCTACCGGTCGGTCCGGCTCCATGCCGGGCGGCGCGCGCTCGGGGCCGAGCGGTGGGACTATGCCACCCAGGTCGAGGGCGCGCTCACCCGCAAGGCGGCCCTCACCCGCGCCGAGGACCAGGGCCAGCCCTGGCGCTCGGCCCAGATGCAGGCCGAAGTCGATGTCGCCGCCCTCTCGCGCCTTTACCTCGCGCGCTACGAGGCGCAGATCGCCGCGACCGGCCGGCCCTGGTCGCGCGATCCGCTCTGGGCCGAGGACAACCGCACCTGCGGCGACCTGCTCAACGGCCTCTGACGCCGCCGTCCCCCCCCGAGGCCCGCCCCGAAGACAGGCGGGCCTCATGGGCGGACGGGCCAAGCCCGGCCCCGGGCGGGGGGGGGGGGGGGGGGGGGGGGGGGGGGGGGGGGCCCGCGGGGGCGGGCCGCGGGGCCCGCCACCCCCCCCCCCCCACACCACCGCGCCCCCCAAACACAAAAAGAAAGCCAACACCCCGCGGCGCGCCCC
>JBCBMY010000036.1:0-8767 GCA_039822045.1 Pseudomonadota bacterium
CTGACAGACGGGGCCGATGTATCAGGCGTGCCGTTAGAGCGTTTCAGGTTTTGTCTGAATCTCAAGCGAACCCAGATGGGAATCCCAATTCGATTCAGACAAAACCTGAAACGCTCTAACGGCACGCCGGATACATCGGCCCCGTCGGTCAGGCCGCCCCGGGCTCCGTCTCGCCAAGCGCACAGACCTTTGCCCATTCCTCCGCCGTCACCGGCTGCACGGAAAGGCGCGAGTTCTTCACGAGCACCATTTCGCCCAGGGCCGCGTCGCCCTTGATCTGGTCCAGCGTCACAGGTGTAGCGAACGGCCGAACGGCACGAATATCCACGCATTCCCAGCGCTCGTCCTCGGTCGTCGAGTCGGGATGCACCTCGGCCGACACCTCAACGATCCCGACCACCGCCTTCTCCTTCTGGCTGTGGTAGAAGAAGCCAAGATCGCCGAGCGTCATCTCGCGCATGAAGTTACGCGCCTGGTAGTTGCGCACCCCGTCCCATTCCTCGCCCGCCGCACCCTTTGCCACCTGATCGTCCCACGACCAGGTGGACGGCTCGGACTTGAACAGCCAATAGCGCATCAGACGCGCGTCCAGACATAGGCATGCATGACCGAGAACAGCCCCGCCTTGGCATAGGGGTCATTGGCCGCCCACGCCTTGGCCGCCGCCAGATTCTCCACATCGATGACAATCATCGACCCGCACATTTCGCCCTCTGCGTCGCTGAGCGGCCCGCCGAACACCACGACGCCGGTTTCCGCCAGATAATCCAGATGGGCCTGCCGGGTTTCCTTGCGCAGCGGCAGGTGCCCTGGCTTGTCGATATTGTAGATCGCGACATGCATGTTTCGGCTCCTCTACGGCTCGGCCACACCATCCCCGCTCGCGACAGCGCGCGCAAGGCTCAGGCCTTCGCGCCCCGCTTTCCCGTGCCGAGCATCGGGGCCGCATCGGCGTCAAGCGGCCATCTTGGACGCGGCGCAAGCGTCATGTCGTCGGTCCGCCCGGCGCGCGCGCGCTCGATCCCGGCCCACGCGATCATCGCGGCGTTGTCGGTGCAGAGCGCAAGCGGTGGCGCGACATAGGCCGCACCGGCCACTGCGGCGACATCCTGCAGCGCGCCGCGCACCGCCCCATTGGCCGCAACACCGCCGGCCACGGCCAGGGCCGGCGCCCCGCTCGCAGCGAGCGCGCGCCGGCTCTTTTCGGCCAGCACATCAGTCACCGCAGCCTGGAAGCTCGCACAGATGTCCGCCCGCAGCCCACGCCGCAGCCCGCCGTCGCGCGCCACCGCCGCGTCGCGGGCGCGCAAGACGGCGGTCTTCAGCCCCGAGAACGACAGATCGCACCCCGCGCGGCCAAGCAGCGGGCGCGGAAAGTCAAACGCATCCGGGTCTCCCGAAGCGGCCTCGGCCTCCACCGCCGGACCGCCCGGCTGCGGCAGCCCCAGCAATCGCGCCACCTTGTCGAACGCTTCCCCAGGCGCATCGTCGATCGTGCCGCCGAGCCGGGCGAACGCCTCGGGCCCCTCGACCATCAGAAACTGGCAATGCCCACCCGAAACCAGAAGCATCAGATACGGGTAGTCCAGCCCATCGGTCAGTCGCGGCGTCAGCGCATGACCGGCCAGGTGGTTCACGCCGATGAGCGGCAGCCCCGCGCCAAGCGCCAGCCCCTTGGCGCACATCACGCCTGCCATCACGCCCCCGATCAGGCCCGGCCCGGCCGTCACCGCGATCGCGTCGACCTCTGACAGGCCGAGCCCGGCGGCATCGAGCGCGGCTTCCGCCACCACATCGATCTTCTCGGCATGGGCCCGTGCTGCAATTTCGGGCACAACGCCACCGAAGGCGGCATGCAGCTCGTCCTGCCCCGCCACGCGGTTCGACAGGATCTCACCCTGCCCACCGGCCCATCGCACCACGGCTGCGCCCGTGTCGTCGCACGAGCTTTCCAGACCAAGAACGGTCAGTTGAGATCGGTGGTCAAGCGGTTGCATGAGGCGGCAAGGGGCGGCTAGCGTCCTCCGGCACTTAGTCCCTGGGCTGCGCGAAGTGAACCCGTCTGACGTCACGCTCCTCCTGACCCGGCCCGAAACGGGCGGGCGCCGCTTCGCTGCCGAAGCACAGGCCCAGATGGGGGCGTTCGGCGCCGTCGTGCTCGCACCGCTTCAAAAGATCGTCGCGCGCCTGCCCTTTCCGACGCTGCCCGATGAGGCCGACCTCGCTTTCACCTCCGAGAACGCCGTGCGCGTGGCGGCCTCGGCAGGCGTCACAGGCCGCAAGGCCTTCTGCGTCGGATCCCGAACGGCAGATGCCGCCCGCGCCGAGGGCTTCGACGCCGAAAGCGCAGGGGGTGACGCGGTCGCGCTCGCCAATCTGATCGCGGCGCGTGCATCCGGGCGCCGGGTGGTCCATCTCTGCGGCGCGCACCAAAGCGGCAACCTCGCCGAGCGGCTGACGGCCCAGGGCCTCGTCGCGCGTCGGGTGACGATCTACGATCAGGAGCGCCTGCCGCTCTCCAACGAAGCGCAGTCGGCCCTGAACGGCCCGCGACCCGTCCTCGCGCCGCTCTTCTCGCCGCGTTCGGCCAGGCTTCTGGCCGACGCCATCCGCGAGGCCGACGCGCCCGCGCCCCGCCTCGTGGCGCACCTGAGCGCTGCCGTCGCGGGCGCTTGGCCGCTGCCCGCCCGAGCGGTCATCGCGACGCAGCCCGACGCGCCGGCGCTCATTGCCGCGATGGAGCGCGTCCTTTCCGACCTCCCTTCGCCTTGAGACAGGGCCTTTGCCAAGCTAAGGTCCTGTCCGGTGAGGGGGTTTCAATACCCTGTACAGATTCGCGACGACCTGAGGGGGCATTGCCGTGACCGAGCCAAAAAAGCCCGAGGACGAGGCCCCGGAAACGGACGCCGCAGAGCAGCAAACCGACACCGAAACCGATCAGGACACAGCTGCCGCCAGCGACGAGGTCGAGGAGACGTCCGAACACGCAGACGACACCGGATCCGACACGATCGAGGCCGCGGACGACGACACGCAGGCCGACCCCGACGCAGAGACGGATGAGACGGAAGCGGCGGAAGACCCGGAGGTGGCCGCCGAGGCCGCCGCTGAAGGCGACACGCCCGAGAACGTGACCGAGGACACGCACGAACCCGACGACACAGAAAGACCGGACCAGACCGACACGTCGGACCTCGACGCCGACGCCTATGCCCGCGGTGAAACCGACGCGGTCGAGGCCGACCCCGAGCCAGACCCCGACCCCGACCCCGACCCCGAGCCAGACATAGCGCCGGTGCCCGAGCCCGAACCGGTTGCCTCCGTCGCCCCCTCCTCCGCGGCCCCCGCCGAAACGAAGGTCGTCGAGACCAAGGTGGTGGAAAAGCGCGGCGGGGTCATTCCAGGCTTCATCGGCGGGGTCATCGCCGTCGCCGGCGCCGTCTTCGCCGCCCCCTACGTGCTGCCCGAGAACATGCGCCCGGTGACCGATCTCGCGCCGGTCGAGGGTGAGATTGCGTCGCTCTCCAGCGAAACCAGCACCGCGCTCTCGGCTCTGACCGACGAAACCTCGGGCGCCCTGTCTGCTCTGACAGAGCGCATCGATGGCCTTGCGACCACGCTCGAGGGCACCGCCACGCCCGATGACGTGTCCTCGGCTGCCGAGGCCGTCCGGTCCGCGGCCGCCGCCGCCAGCGATGACCTCGCAGGCCGTCTCGAGGGCGTGTCCGCCGCGCTCGACGAGGCCGCCGCCCGCGTCGGGTCCCTTGAGGACCGGCTGACTTTGCTCGAGAAGCGCCCGTTTGAAGATTCCGCCGATCCCGCCGTCGTGGCCGCCATGCAGGCCTACGAACGCGAAATCGCCGACCTGCGCGCCGCGGTCGAAACCCAGACCGCCGAAAACCAGCGCCTCGCCGACGAACAGATGGCCGCAGCGCAGGCCCTCGTCGAGGGACAAACCGAAGAAGCCCGCCGCATCATGCAGGAGGCCGCCGCCGCAACCGAGGCCGCCCGCGCAGACGTCGAGGCCCAGGCCGCCGCAGCCAAGGCCGCCGCCGAGGCCGCCCAGCGCCAAAAGGCCATCGCCGACATCCGCGCCGCGCTCGAAGCCGGCGCTCCGTTCGACGGGCCTCTGGAGACCCTCGGCAGTCCGCCCGATGCGCTCGGCGCCGTCTCGGGTTCGGGCGTGGTCACCCTCGCCGTCCTGCAGGAAGAGATGCCGGAACTCGCGCGCACTGCCTTGGCAGCCGCGCGCGATGCCCAGGCCGCCGCCGAAGGATCGGGCGACACTCGCAGCTTCCTGCAAAAACAGCTCGGCCTGCGCTCGCTCACGCCGCGCGACGGCGACGACCCCGACGCCGTGCTCTCCCGCATAGAGGCCGCCACGCAGGCCGGCGACATTTCGGTCGCCCTGGTCGAAATCGACGCCATGCCCGACCCCGCCAAGGCCGTTCTGTCCGACTGGGTGTCCCGTGCGACCGCGCGGATTGACGCGCTCGCTGCTATTGAAGACCTCGCCGCCCAAATGGCGACCAACTGAGGAACACCCCCATGCTCTGGTCACTCATCAAGCTTCTGGTCTTCGTCGCCCTCGCAGTCGGCCTCGCCTACGGCGCGACCTACGTCATGGAGACCGGCCCCTCCGTCACCATCGCCATCGACGGCCTCGTCGAGGCAAATCCGGGGCCCCTCCTGGCCGTGCTCATGCTCCTCGTGGCATTTGCCGCGATGTGGCTCTTGCTCAAGGTGGCCGGCTTTATCGTCGCCCTCATCCGCCACCTTGCGGGCGACGAAACGGCGATCAAGCGGTACTTCGACCGCAACCGCGAGCGTCGCGGCTACGAGGCGCTCACTGAGGCGATGCTGGCGCTGGCCTCGGGCGAGGCGAAACAGGCCGTTGCGAAAGCGAGAAAGGCCGAGGGCTATCTGCGCAAGCCGGAACTCACCAACCTCATCACCGCCCAGGCGGCCGAACTCAATGGCGACCGTGCCCGCGCCGAGGCAACCTACAAAAAGCTCCTGTCCAACTCCCGCACCCGCTTTGTCGGGATCCGCGGGATCATGAACCAAAAGCTCGCCGAAGGTGACACCGACACCGCGATGAAACTTGCCGAGAAGGCGTTTGCACTGAAGCCCAAGCACCAAGAGGTTCAGGACTCGCTGCTCAAGCTCCAGGCGGAGAAGCACGACTGGACGGGCGCACGCCAGACCCTTGGCGCCAAGCTCAAGCAGGGTGCCCTGCCCCGCGACCTGCACCGCCGCCGCGACGCGATCCTTGCGGTCAGCCAGGCAAAGGACCTGCTGGAAGAGGGCAAGACCGCGGAAGCGCGCAAAGCGGCCATCGAGGCCAACCGTCTCTCGCCCGACCTCGTGCCCGCCGCCGTGATGGCTGCGCGCAGCTTCATCGAAATGGGAGAGGGCAACAAAGCTGCGCGCGTTCTAAAGAAGGCCTGGACGGCTCAGCCGCACCCTGAACTTGCCACGGCCTTTGCTGAAATCGTGCCAGACGAGAGCCCGGCGGATAGGGTGAAGCGCTTTGAACCGCTGCTTCGCATTCACCCCGACGATGCCGAAACCAAGATGCTCAGGGCCGAACTGCTGATCTCTTCCGAGGATTTCCCAGCCGCGCGCCGCGCCATGGGCGATCTGGCCAGCGAAGATCCCACAACGCGCGCACTCGCGATCATGGCCGCCATTGCCCGCGGCGAGGGAGAGGACGAGAGCGTTGTGCGTGGGTACCTCGCCCGCGCCGTGTCGGCGCCCCGCGGCCCGCAATGGGTGTGCGAAATCAGCGGTCATGTCGAGCCGGTCTGGGTGCCGATTTCCTCCAAGAGCGGGGGCTTCGACACATTGGTCTGGCGCCGCCTAAAGGAGGGCGAGGGTGAGGCCGCCGCGACCGGGGCAGAGATGCTGCCACTCGTCGTCGGCGCCCCGGACAAGGCCAACGCCAACGCCAACACGCCAGAGGATACCGACGAGGTCGACGGCGTCACGGTCGAGGCCGCAGCGTCCAACTCCAACGAACCCAAGGCGGCCGCCGCGTCCTAACGGCCGCGCGGTCCCCCACCAGGGCGCACGCCGCCACGCATTCTGCCCCGATCCAAGGCCGCGATGCGCCAACAGCGGAGAACGGCGCAGCGGTCCCCCCACTGCGCATGCCATAGCGCCCACCCGCGACCTTGCGCAAACCCACTGCACATGGCGGTTGACCTCGCATCTACACGGACATACTAGGGCGCTCACGCCGGTGTAGCTCAGCTGGTAGAGCACGTCATTCGTAAGGTGCGGGTCGCCCTTCGATCTCCCTTTCAAACCGGTCACTTACGGGGCTTGACCTAAAACTAGTACGGTCATAGTAGGGCTCCCACGCCGCTGTAGCTCAGATGGTAGAGCACGTCATTCGTAATGATGGGGTCGGGGGTTCGAGTCCCTTCAGCGGCACCATCTTTCCAATAAAATCAATACATTGGCCTAGTGAAGCTTTGATCATGGCTATGGACTTCTATGTGCTTGCTGCACAGACGAGACGCAGATACCCGGGCCCGAGTATGCGAACTCTGCGCCGCATGGGAAACTACCAGTACCGCCGACACCCCGGCACAACTAAGGTCGTGCAGCTACTCCGGAATGGAGCCGGCTAGGCACCGCGTGGATCGATCGGCCCATTGCGGACCTTCGACCTACCTCCACGATGCCGCGGCCGCAGCCCGCATTGCCGACTTTCGCCGCAAGAGCAAAACCCGATGCGGTCGGACTCACGCAATGCGGACAAAACCGACTTTGGATTTTTGTGCTTCGCTGACGCAGCATTTGCTTGCAGGTGCCGCAGATATTCTTTTGGTCGCGGCGTCAGTTGGCCTCAAACCGGTTGTTCGTTAGCTCGGATGCAGCACCATTTCGACATCGCTCAATAATTGGTCCCGAAAGCGGCCTTGAGCGCCTATCCGGGAAAGCAACTCTTCGACTTTCAGATCCGCGGGTACGTTTTCGTGCCATATCTGCGTGGCCTGTTCGGTTGCGTCGCTTTCCCCCAGCCGCACGGCGGCAGAAAGCATCAGCAGCGTATGCGAAAGCGGAAACGCTTGCCGTCGCATTGTCTGGTATGCTGTCCGGCAGTCACCCAAGTGATAGGCCGCCACTCCAAGAGCGTGTTGATGCACCGGATGGGCGCACGGGCCTTGTCGCAGTCGGCCCCTCCAATCCTCAGCGCGAGGACCAAGCCAGTCCCAATGTCCTGCGAAGATCATGCACCTTGCAACCAGATCAAGGCTGCTTGGCCTTGTCGCAACGATGTGGTCGACGCGGGCGTAAGCCTCCTCCAGCTTTCCATCGAGCGCGGCAAGGAAACCACCGTGAAGCAATGTCTGAACACCCTCAGGATCGAGAACCTCCAGACGTCTAAAAGTCTTCGCATGGGCCCGTTGGTGGTCGCTTCTCGCGGCGCGGGTCGTCTCTGAGTTCATCAGGATCTGGTGGAAAGTTGCCAGGCTCCCCCAGGCGGGTAAGAAGTCTTCATCAGTATCCAGTGCGCGGCCGATGTAGTCCTTCGCGCCTCTGACATGATCAAGCGTGAAATTCAGGATGAACTCGGTCGCGATGAGCCAGTTCTCAAATGTGTTCAGCTGATCTGCAGGCTTGCGTTTTGCCTTGCGAGAAAGCTTCGGAAAATGCGGTCCCGTCCACACACGTGAAAGCGCTGCAGTCGCGCGCGCACTCATCTCGTCGATCATCGCAAAGAGCTCACCCTCGGGGAAGTCCCGGCTGTCTGACCAAAGAACGTGGGACCCATCCGACAACCGCAGCAAGATGCGTACCCGCGCGTCCTGCGCCAAGACTTCCCCGGACAGAACCAGTCCACTCTCTGACGTGGCAGGGCCCAAAAGCACCATAAACCAAGGGTCCACGTCGAGATTATTCGCGATTTGGCCGGCAAGTCCCTTTGCAATCCGGTCCCAACGAGATCCACCGGTCAGGTTGTCCAGCGGGGTAACATAAAGCTTCGCCGTCCCGGCATCAGGTGCAGCGATAGCACTTGCTTCCAGGCGGAAGCCCTGGCGCGGCACGGTTTCAAGGCAATCGGCATCCGCACCTAGTGCCAAACGTATGTCGCGCGCGCATTTGGTTAGACTTTCCTCGGTGACGTTCACGTCACCCCACACTGCGTCCATCAGTGCGCTTTTTGGGATCATGCGTCCCGGGCGGCTGGCAAGCGCGCGCAGAAGTTGCGCAGATTTGGCGCGCAAGGCCACAGGGGCGCCGGCGGAATTACGCAGTTCGCGGCTGCTGAGATCAAAGCTGTGCACGCCGATTGTGACTGAAAAACTGGGCTTATCGGATTGTTTCACACAACGCCTCTCAGATTTCCGGGAAGTTTCCGTACACACGCACGCGCCACATGGGACGATGATCCTGCCCTGCAACGGGGATGAAAACCGTTCGCCACAATGAAAGCAACGAAAGGATACAAGATGTACTCCATGACCCGTCGCGCTGCTTTTGCCGGTGCTATGATCTGTTTGGCCGCTTCTGCAGTGCCCGCGCGTGCCGACGTAAACGCGGCACTCACAGCATTTTTCGAGACTCACAACGCGCATCTTGCGCCCAATCTCGACCCGGCGGCGCTTGCCGCTGGACTGCCCCCACTGAGAGGTGCGTATGAATTGTTAGTGCATGACGGGCCGCGGGTCGACGGAGATGATGGCTTCGGGAGCGGGTGGGCGGTAGCCGAGAGCGCTGTGGGGCCTGACGGTGTTGTAGTGGCATCGCCACC
>JBCBMY010000037.1:0-5055 GCA_039822045.1 Pseudomonadota bacterium
GCAACGACGCGTTCCCGAAGATCGTCTGAGTAAGGTCTCGTCATCCATGCTGGCCTCCTCCACCAGTATGGAGTCTGAATCACAAGCGAACCCAGATGGGAATCCCAATTCGATTCAGACAAAACCTGAAACGCTCTAGAGCTGCTCCACCGCCACGTCGTCGACATTGGTGTAGAACGCGATGTGGCCGGCGATCCGCTCCATTCCGTCTTTCGGGGAGAGATAGCTCCAGGCGGCGTCGGCGATGTGCCGGTCGCCCGTGACCACGGCATAATGGGTGGCGTCGCCCTTCCAGGGGCAGTGGGTGACCTTGGTGCTTTGCTCGAGGAAGGCCGTGGCGATATCGCCGCGCGGAAAGTAGATGACCGCAGGATAGTCGCCCTCGAGCAATTCCAGCGCCTCGGCGCTTTCGCCGATCACGGCGCCCCCGGCGCGCACGACCCAAGTGCCCTGAGCTGCAACGATTCTGATGTGGTCGGCCATGGCGGGCCCTCCCCTTCGACGTGTGTCGTATGTCCGTCCCTGCCGCTATGGCGGCGGCGTATGACGGTTTTGTGTATCGCGCGTGAGGCCTCGCCGGTCAGAGCGGCGCCGTGGCGTGCCGGAGCCATTCGGCCACCGCTTCATCATCGGGCCCGTCTCCGAGGCAGGGGCCGACCCGCGCGGCCACCTCAGCGTGATAGGTGTCGAGCCACGCGCGTTCGGGCGCGGTGAGCAGGTCGGGCGCGATCAGCCGCCGGTCGATCGGCACCCAGGTGAGGGTGGCGAAGGCCAGCATCTTGCGATCGTCGGCGCCGTCGAGCGCGGGGGCGGGGACGACATGCAGGAGGTTCTCGATGCGGATGCCGTAGGCGTCGGTCCGGTAGTAGCCGGGCTCGTTCGACAGGACCATGCCGGGCTCAAGCGGCACCGTCGAGGCGCGCGACAGCCGTTGCGGCCCTTCATGAACCGAGAGCGCCGCGCCGACGCCGTGGCCCGTTCCGTGGTCGAAGTCGAGACCGGCCTCCCAGAGCGCGGCGCGGGCAAGCGCGTCGAGATCGCGACCGGCGAGGCCCTTGGGCCAGCGGGCACGCGAGATCGCAATCATGCCCTTGAGGACCCGGGTGAAGCGGTCGGTCTCGTCGGCGGAAGGCGCTGGGCCCGTGGCGAGTGTGCGGGTGATGTCGGTCGTGCCGTCGACATACTGGCCGCCGGAGTCGATAAGGAGCAGTTGGCCCGGCACCACCCGGGCATTCGTCTCTTCGGTGACGCGGTAATGGACGATAGCGCCATGGGGGCCGGCGCCGCAGATCGTGTCGAAGGAGATGTCGCGCAGTTCGGCAAATCGCGCGCGCTCGGCCTCGAGGCGGCGGACCACGTCGATCTCGGTCAGGGTGCCCACGGGCGCTTCGGCCTCGAGCCAGGCGAGGAAGCGGCAAAGGGCGGTGGCATCGCGCAGATGCGCGGCCTCCATGCCGGCAAGCTCGGCTGTGTTCTTGCGCGCCTTCGGCAGGAGGATCGGGTCGGTGCCGTGGTCCGGATCGGCAAGGGCAGCCGCCACGGCGGCGGGCGTCGATGCCGGATCGATCAGGACGGGCCCCTCAAGCGCTTTAAGCCGCGGAAGGAAGGCGTCGGGTGTGGCCAGGGCGATGTCGGGGCCGAGATGGGCGCGGACGGCGCCCGTGGTTTTTGCGGGATCTGCGAAGAGATCGACCGCGCCGCTGGAATGGAGGAGCGCGAAGGCATGCGGCACCGGATTGCAGCGGATGTCCGAGCCGCGGATGTTGAGAAGCCAGGCGATATTGTCGGGCAGCGACAGGACGGTGGTCGCGTGGCCGGCGTCCTCAAGCGCCTTGCCAAGGCGGGCGCGTTTGGCGGCATGACTTTCGCCGGCGAGCGCGTCGGGGTGGATGCGGAAGGGGCTGCTCGGCGGGTCAGGGCGGTCGGCCCAGACCGCGTCGACCAGGTTGGCAATGGGGCGGACGTCGAGGTTCTTGTCGGCGCCGGCGGCACGAAGGGTCTCAAGATCCTTCACGGTGTGAAGCCAGGGGTCGAAAGCGACCGTGGCGCCAGTCGTCAGCTGCTTGGCCAGCCAGTCGCCCGGTTTGGTGCGGGGCCAGGGCACGATGGTGAAGGCAGCGCCGTCGACCTGCGCTTTGGCCTGGAGCGTGTAGCGACCATCGGCGAAGAGGGCGGCGTCGGTGGCCGTCACGGCGCAGAGGCCGGCCGAGCCCGTGAAGCCCGTGAGCCAGGCGAGACGCTCATCGGCCGGGGCCACGTACTCGCCCTGAAACGCGTCGGCGCGGGGGACGAGGAACGCATCGACCCCCGCCTCGGCCATGGCCGCTCGGAGCGCGGCGAGGCGGGGCGGGCCGTCTTGCGGCCGCGTGGGACTGTCAAAGCTTTGGAAGGGAATGAGTTCGTCCTTTCGTCTTCCGCGCGAGTTTTGCCGCCCGGTGAGCCGGGGGCAAGGGGGGAGCGCCTCCGGCGGGCGTATTTGGGTCAAGATGATGGGGTGGTGTGCTGCAAGGCGCGGCGCTCGGCGACCAGGTGCGTTTGGGGCCCCCGGCATGAGACGGGGCAGAACTTGGCGGGGGCGGGCACATATCGGACCGCGCGTCGGAGCGGTACGGAGTGGGGGTCGGGCCCCGCGGTTGAGCGTGCGCGCAGGCTTGATATGCCGTGTGCGCCGGCCAGACGGAGATTGGTCGACCGACGCTCGCGCTTATCTCCGGTAGATCGAAGAACGGCTCCTTGAGCCTTTTGGCGGTGGGCGTAGCGGAGACAGATGCCAAGCTTCCCGGGGTGTTGTCTGGTTCGGTGAGAAGCACGGCATTTCGGGCGATGTCCGCCGTTATCGCAGTTAGCTTGGCTAGCTTGGCGCCGCGGGCGGCTTTGGGTCGGATGCCATGGCCCCTCTTTACGATGGAGCCGCCGCAGAGCGCTGCGGCGGAATGCTCGCCGCCGGCCGGCACGGAGCGAGCCCGCCGCGCCTGTTAGCCGGTCCGGCGCAGCACCCCTGCGGCGGCGAGGCCGCCGAAGCGGGCGCGGCCGCGTGGGTCGCGGTCGAAGAGGCCTGCGAGCTGTTCGGTCATGGCGCCGGCGAGCTGTTCGACATCGGTGATCGTGACGGCCCGGTCGTAGTAGCGGGTGACGTCGTGGCCGATGCCGATGGCGATAAGCTCCACGAGCTTGCGCCGCTCGATCATGGCGATCACGTCGCGCAGGTGCTTTTCGAGATAGTTCGAGGGGTTCACCGAGAGGGTCGAATCGTCGACCGGGGCGCCGTCGGAGATCACCATCAGGATCTTGCGGGCCTCGCCCCGACCGGCCATCCGGCGGTGGGCCCATTCGAGCGCCTCGCCATCGATATTTTCCTTCAAGAGCCCCTCTTTCATCATCAGCCCGAGATTGTCGCGCGACCGCCGCCACGGCGCGTCGGCCGATTTGTAGACGATATGGCGGAGGTCGTTGAGGCGGCCGGGCATCGAGGGGCGGCCCTCGGCGAGCCACCTCTCGCGGGCCTGGCCGCCCTTCCAGGCGCGCGTGGTGAAGCCCAGAATCTCGACCTTGACGGCGCAGCGTTCGAGCGTGCGGGCAAGAACGTCGGCACAGATCGCGGCAATCGAGATCGGGCGGCCGCGCATGGAGCCCGAATTATCGAGAAGCAGGGTCACGACCGTGTCGCGGAATTCGGTGTCTTTCTCGACCTTGAAGCTGAGCGGCGTGGTAGGGTTGGCCACGACGCGGGCGAGCCGGCCGGCATCCAGAATGCCCTCTTCGCGGTCGAACTCCCAGCTGCGGTTCTGTTGTGCCTGGAGGCGGCGCTGGAGCTTGTTGGCGAGCCGGCTGACGGCGCCTTTCAGCGGTTCGAGCTGTTGGTCGAGATAGGCGCGCAGGCGCTCGAGCTCGGCCGGATCGGCGAGGTCGCCGGCATGGATTTCTTCGTCGTAGGACGGGTCGAAGACGGTGTAGTTGGGATCGGCCTCAGAGGGGGGCGCGGGCGGGGGCGGCTCAAGCGGCGCCTCGCCCTCGGGCAGCTCCGCCTCTTCGCCCATTTCGGCGTCGGCGCTGTCCTCCATTGTGACTTGCGCCTCGGTCGGGTCGTCCTGCGCTTCCTGCTCCTGGTCGGGGGCGGCGTCGGACTGGTCCTCCTGATCCTGCTCGTCGCCATCCTCCTGGGCGGCCTCGTCATCGTCCGACGAGGTTTCCTCGGGGTCTTCGTCTTCGTCGATCGCATCGGGATCGTCGCCGAGCTGATCGCCGTAGCCCAGATCGTCGATCACCTGGCGGGCGAAGCGGGCGAAGGCGGCCTGGTCTTCGAGGCAAATCTCGAGATCTTGAAGGGTGTCGGCGGCGGAGCCTTCGAGATGTTCGCGCCAGAGGTCGAGCACGTTTTCCGCGCCGGCGGGGAGGGGGCGTCCCGTGGCCAGCGCGCGGATCAGATAGCCCGCGGCCACGGCGAGCGGGGCTTCGGTGGCGTTGTCGATCCGGGCATAGCCGCGGCGCTCGGCCTCGGTGGCGATCTTGGCGTCGATATTGCCGGCCGTGCCGGGCATGAGGCGGGCGCCGACCGCCTCGCAGCGCGCGGTCTCCATCGCATCGTAGAGATCGCGGGCCATCTGGCCCTGGGGCGCATACCGGGCGGCGACCCCTTCGTCGTGATGCTTGCGGCGGAGCGCGTAGGCGTCGGCGGTGCCGCGGGCCAGAAGCACCTCTTCGGGGGTCATCCGGCGCGAGATCTGGGGCAGGCGGACCTGGTCGGCGGTGAGGCCCGGCGGATCGACGGAATAGGTCACGCCCAGCTCAGCGTCGTCGGCCAGCACGCGGGTTGCCTCGGCCAGGGCCTTCTTGAACGGCTCGGACGGGTTTTCGTTGGATTTCGACATGGGCGCGCCTCGCTGCTCTGGCGGGCAACTTAGGCGTTTGCGGCGGCGAGGACCATGGGGGGTGTGCAGGTTGGCGGCCCCGGCCATGGGGCGGGGGGGGGGGGGGGGGGGGGGGGCGCCGCCCCCCCCCCCCCCCCCCCCCCCCCCCCCCCCCACGCCCCGGGGCCGCCAACCTGCACACCCCCCA
>JBCBMY010000038.1:0-4427 GCA_039822045.1 Pseudomonadota bacterium
CCCGCGTGGAAGGGCCATCGCTCAACGGATAAAAGGTACGCCGGGGATAACAGGCTGATACTGCCCAAGAGTCCATATCGACGGCAGTGTTTGGCACCTCGATGTCGGCTCATCTCATCCTGGGGCTGGAGCAGGTCCCAAGGGTACGGCTGTTCGCCGTTTAAAGAGGTACGTGAGCTGGGTTTAGAACGTCGTGAGACAGTTCGGTCCCTATCTGCCGTGGGTGTAGGATACTTGAGAGGAGTTGCCCCTAGTACGAGAGGACCGGGGTGAACGATCCACTGGTGGACCTGTTGTTGCGCCAGCAGCAGTGCAGGGTAGCTATGATCGGAAAGGATAACCGCTGAAGGCATCTAAGCGGGAAGCCCCCCTCAAAACAAGGTATCCCTGAGGGCCGAGGTAGACGACCTCGTCGATAGGCCGGAGGTGTAAGCGTGGTGACACGTTCAGCTGACCGGTACTAATTGCCCGATAGGCTTGATTTGATCCAGAAACAGGCAGGCTTAGGCCGCACCTGTTCCAAAGGTCGCTTGGACAACGTTGGTTTCCCCTTCCGAGGGGTTTTCTTGGTTTGGTGGTCATAGCGCGAGTGAAACACCCGATTCCATCCCGAACTCGGCCGTTAAGCACCGTCGCGCCGATGGTACTGCGTCTCAAGACGTGGGAGAGTAGGTCGCCGCCAGACCTAGTAAGCCCCTTGGATGTATCTCTCTTCTCGATCTTTCCTGGCCAAGTCCGGATTGGTGTAGCGCAACGACGTTAATATGCCTGCACCTCAGCTTATGCCAACCAGTATCGCTGGCCTGCACGTGGTCGAGCCCGAGGTTCTCGAAGACGATCGCGGCTTTTTTCTGGAAACCTACCGCGCCACCATCCTTTCGACGGCGCCCGACGTGGAGCATCGCTTTGCGCAGGGCAACCACTCGCGGTCCGCGCGGGGCGTCCTCCGCGGCTTCCACACCGAGGCCTGGAGCAAACTGATCTATGTCTCGCGGGGCACGGCCTTCATTGCCGTGGCCGATACAAGGCCGGAAAGCCCGACCTTCACGCGTGTCGAGACGTTGCTGATCGGCGACCCGCCCGGCCGGCGCGTGCGCGTGTTCATCGCCGAAGGGCTGAGCAACGCGTTTTTTGCGATGACCGATGTCGACTACATCAACGATGTGTCTGGCGAGTACGACCCGACCCGGCGCGCCGGCATTGCCTGGAATGATCCAGATCTCGCAGTGGACTGGCCCGTCGAGACACCCATCCTCTCGGCAGCCGACCAGTCCTGGCCGACCCTGCGCGACCTCTTCCCCGGTCATCCTGCACTGGCATCGGACCAAGGCTAGGGCCGCAACCGTCGAGCGGCCCCGGGTCGGAGGTCAGAGGATCAAGTTCCGGAGGCCGGATAGAGGCTTGGCTTAGAAAGGCCGCGCGCGCTTGGGCTTTGGTGGCTGATTGGGAAGATGCCCTGTTGTGCTATGGCCCTCCGGCAGCTCGCCAAACTGATCCACGTAACCGCCGATCACGACCGAAAGCATCCTGACACTGTCATTGGGGAGGCTCCGGAGAATTCGGAGCCAGAGATCGCGATCCTCGCCAAGGACCTGCCGCCAGTCGGCGCCGTCGCCCTTCGATGTGCCGTCTCCTGAAACCGCGCGGCACAGGCGCAACATCGCCTTGGCCTCGCGCCGCTGGTGCCGCGACAGGGGCAGGTCCATCTGCGCCTCGTTGATGGCGATGGTGCCCGGAGCGTCCGGTGCGACCGGCCGCAAACCGAATCTCCTAAGGGCTGCGGGCAACGAGGCTTCAGAGGCGCAGTCGAAAGCGTCAAAGAGTTCGCCCAACCGCAAGGCAACGCTCGCCCGACGCTTCAGATGCTCCATCTGGCCCGGCGCGTTGATGCGCGCCAGCCAGGGGCCGATCTCGGCGACCCGCTGCTCTGGCGTGCGCCCCGCGCGCCCTGACCCCCTGCTCGGCAGCTTGATCGCAGTACTTGCGGCGCAGCTAGCGATCTTCAGGTCCGCAATATTCAGAAACTTCTGCCACATGAACCGGTCCGAGGCCGTGTGGCTTGGCGCCGGCGTCCATCCTTCGGGCAGGCGAAGATACGCGTCGCGCCGATACGCCACGTAGTTGAGGCCGGCCGTGAACCTCTGGCGCCGCCGGTTCCTGTGCGGCCCGTGATGGAACGGGAGCCAGGTGCAGTCTCCGTCTGTGTCCATCCGCAGCGGCGCCTGAGCACCCCAGTCGGCACTCTCCAGCAGCGCGCACAGTGTTTCGAGATGGTTAGAGGCCCAGAGATCGTCGTCCGACAGATGGCAGACGATGTCGGCCCGCGAGTCGCGGATCACAGGGTCTCGATAGGCTTCGCCATACCGTTCGCCCTTGGGATTGGAGATGTAGCGCACCCTTGGATCGTCGGCCGCAATCGCCCCCACCACCTCGGCCGTCCGTCGCGGCGCGCCATCGCCGATGACCACCATCTCCCAATCTGTAACCCGTTGGGCGCGGACACTGGCGATGGAGAAGAACAGCGTGTCGGCGTGATCGTGGGTGGGACACAGGATGAGGATCCGGGGCATTGCTTACCTGAAGTCACTGATCTTTTTTGCGTCTACCCCCCTTGCGGTTCCCTGCCAAGCTGGATAGGTCAATCATCCTTGGCGCGGGGTGGAGCAGCCCGGTAGCTCGTCAGGCTCATAACCTGAAGGTCGCAGGTTCAAATCCTGCCCCCGCAACCAATCTGCAATGCAAAGCAGCGGCAATGATAGCAGCCGGGCCTCCGTGCCCGGTCGCCGCTTTGTCTTGCTCGTCCCACCATCCTTCCTTCGACCACGACACTGCGCCGGTTTGGTATCGCCGGCACTGCACCCACGAACGCTCCTTGCCTCGGGGTACGATCGTCGGCGTCTTCGGGCGCGCTCTGCGGACCTGTCCGGTGCGCACTCGGGCTCGATCGATGCGCACGCGGCGCGGACTTGCGGGGGTCTCCTGCCCCCAACTGAGCGGGTAGGGCCCCGCGTTGCGGCGGGCCACGGGGCCGCAAGGAGGACCACGGGCCAACGTCCGGCACAAAGGCGTGTTGGCTGAGGATCATGCCGACAACTGAAGCTCACGCGGAAAGACAGCCGGGTACATCTGCCCGGCCTGGGCCTTGGATCTGCTTCGAATCACCTGCACACCGATCCGCTAGCAACCCGGGATCGACCATCTAGACAGGGTCCTATTCCGGGAGCGTCGGCTTTCCAAACAATGGCAATAGCAATCTGCCACTGTTAACTTTTTGGATCCGCGGCATTCGAAATCAGGCAGCGTTTGGGCAAATTGCGAGATTGGATGGTTGCAATTTGACTTCTTTTGGATACTGTTCGCTTAACAATCCCGGTTCTGAGACGCGGCGTCAGCTAGTGGCAATCGGGGTATCTAGTGCTTCGGTAGTGTATCTCAGGGGATAATCCATGACCTTTTGCCATTGGAGTGGTTCGGCGTCGGCCGAGCCCACTCAGTATGAGTTCACGGGCTTTGATCTCGCTAGCCTCCAAGAGGAAGGCGTATCGGGCCAACTGTCGCGCGGCGACACGTTCACGATGCCAGGGTCCGCCACGGTCAACTTCGAAGTGACCGACAATGACGATTCTCTGTCTGGCGATCGGTTCTTCCGAAATGATAATGCGGTCGACCGCTCCTACCAAACCGCCTCCATAACAATGGACGGTGCCGAGGTTGGAAACGGCGGTCAGATCTATGCGGAGAAAGCCTTTTGGGTCCAGGACGAGGCCTGCAACTGGTTTTTGATGGTCGAGATCGAACAGGAAGGCTCGGACGAGAACTACTATACCTTCCTGTCGCAGTACGGGCTTCCAGCCGAAGGAGCTGAACTCACCGTCAAGTGGGCCTTCAACGTCTTTGGCAACTGGGTGGACTACGACAAGCTCGGTGCAGGAGACATCACGGTCCCCGGTCAGCTTCTGGAAGGAACTGGCGGCGCAGATACGCTAACTGGAGAGGCTGGCGACGATACGATCAACGGCGGCGGCGGTCGCGATCTGTTGGACGGTGGTGCCGGCAACGATGTGATCCGAGGCGATGGCAGCGCCGATACGCTGATCGGCGGTCTCGGCGACGACATCCTGGAGCCAGGGCGTGGGGCATCCGATCTGCTGACCGGCGGGGGCGGCGCCGATACGTTCCGGTTCGAAGACGCCTTCGGGACCGACACGATCACCGACTTCGAAGACGGGATCGACGTGATCGACCTCCAGAACATCACGCTCATCGGTGGGTTCTCCGCACTTACGATCACCCAGGATGGGAGCGACGCAGTCGTCGACACCGGTCAGGGCGTGATCGTCCTGGAGGGTTTGGCCTCGGCGGACCTGTCTGACCTCGACTTCATCTTCTAGAGCGTCGGACAGGCCCTTTGCATCGTGGGGCATCCC
>JBCBMY010000039.1:0-3495 GCA_039822045.1 Pseudomonadota bacterium
GGCGTACGGCGACACCGCACCGATGGACACCGTGACGCGACCGGTCGTCGGCTGCGTCTGGGAGCTCGACCTTGTCGGCGCCGAACGCGAGGCATGGCAGGCGACGATGATGATCGAGCAGCCCGAGCCCGCCGCCTACCTCGGAGCGAGGGCGCATACCCCAGTCGTGCAGCCGGCCGACAGCACCTCCTGAGAGCGTTGGTCTTACGCCAGCACCGAGCTTCGATCAGTGTCGCCGCATCTCCGAGCTGGAGCACTCGCATGTACGAGCTCGCGACTTGCGAAGATGGTCCAGTTCGGGACGCTCACGTCTCCACTACAGGCGATAGCCACCCGAGACTGTGAGTATTTCGCCAGTGATGAAGGAAGCATCATCCCCGACCAGGAAGCGAACCGCGCGTGCGATGTCGTCGGGAGATGCAATTCGCCCTAGGGCCGTCTCGTCAGCAAAGAGACGAATGAGCTCGTCTGATCGCGGTTCTTCCGGGATACTAACGGCGCCCGGCGCAACCGCGTTCACGCGGATCTGCCGCTTCCCCATTTCCTTTGCCATGGCGCGGGTCCAGAGGTTCAGCGCTGCTTTACTCGCGCCGTACAGCGCGGCTCCACGCGGCGGCAGAACAGCATTCATCGATGAGATGCTGACGATCGTGGATCCTGGGCCTAAGTGCGGCGAAGCAGCAACCAGGAGCGACTGAGCGGCTAGAACATTGATGTGAAGCATCCGCGTCAGCGCCTCGCTATCGAAATCATCGAGCCCGGAAGATTCGACAACACCGGCATTGTTGACGATCACGTCGAGGCGACCGTAGTGCTCGACAACGGTGTCGACGACCGTCGCTGGCACCCTCTCCTCCGTCAAATCCGCCTGAAGGGTGAGGATGTTGTCGGGAAGGACGGCTGGTGTGGTGGTTCGCCATGTGATTGCAACGTCATGATCTTCGGCAAGGTTGATCGCTATTGCCCGACCGATACCGCGAGCGCCGCCAGTTACAAGTGCCACCCTGCGCATGCTCATCACGTTCCTCCGGATACGACGCGGTCTCCGATCCGAGCACCTCGCTTGGATGACGACAAGGTCTTGGCGCCTATCCGATCCGTGTTGCGGACCGCGCCAACGTCAGCTTTGGAGAGTGCGGGCGCGCGGCGACATTAGTTGATCAAAGATTGCTTCGGGCTGTTTTGTTGAAAAAGGTACGTTGAAGGAAGGGCTTGGCGCTGATTCAATCCCGATGGGCGTTGGAGGAACTGGTGATGATGGGCGAGCGGCGGGTGCTCCAGGCAAGCCTGTTCTACGAGTTCAATCTTGAGGATCACTTGCCCTCAGACCACCTGTTGAGACGGATCGACCAGTTCGTCGATCTCTCGTTGCTGCGGCGGGAGCTGGCACCGTTCTTTATCGCGGTCGGGTGCCCTTCGATCGATCTGGAGCTGATGAGCCGCATGCTCCTGGTCGGCTATACGGACGGCATTCGGTCTGAGCGGCGGCTCTGCCAGGAGGTGCATCTGAACCTCGCCTATCGCTGGTTTTGCCGGTTGGATCTGACCGACCGGGTACCGGACCACTCCACCTTTTCGAAGAACCGGCATGGCCGGTTCCGTGAGAGCGATCTGTTTGGGCGGGTGTTAGAGGAGGTCCTGGGACGGTCCTTGCGTGAGGGGCTCGTCGGCGGCGAGGCCTTTGGCGTCGATGCCTCACTGATCAAGGCGGATGCCAATCGCGAGGACGGGATCGCGCCTGCCGACTGGTCTCCCGAGGACCACGCGAGCCGGGCGACGACGGAGTACCTCGAGACGCTCGAAGATGCTGCCTTCGGCGCTGCCACACCCGTCGAGCCCAAGTACATCTCGCCGGTCGATCCTGCTGCGCGGTGGTCCGCGGCCGACCGTGGCAAAGCGCACTTCATCTACTCCACTAACTATCTCGTCGATCTTGAGCACGCGATCATCGTGGACGTCGAGGCGACCGCCCCGATCCGCCAAGCCGAGAGCAAGGCGGCGCAGAACATGATCGAGCGCACCCGAGATCGCTTTGGCCTCTACCCCGAGCGCCTGGTCGGCGACACCGCCTATGGCGGCGCGGAGATGCTAGGCTGGTTGGGCCACGAGCAGGGCATCGAGCCGCATATCCCGGTCTTCGACAAATCGACCCGGCGCGATCAGACCTTCTCGCGTGGCGACTTCGTCTACGATCATCGCCACGATGCCTATCGCTGCACGGCGGGCAAGTGGCTCCATCAGTATCGTCGCCCGTTTAAGGTGGCCCGAGACACCATCTGTTCGGACGGCATGCGTCGCTACCGCGCCAGCAAACACGAGTGCGAGACTTGTCCATTGAAGCCCCGCTGCGTGCCGAGGGAGCCCGCGCGAAAGCTCTTGCGCTCAATCCATGAAGGCGCCCGCGACATGGCCCGCGCCATCTCCAAGTCCGACGCCTTCGTCATCTCGCTGCGCAAGCGCAAGAAGGTCGAGATGCTCTTCGCCCATCTCAAACGCATTCTTAAGCTCGATCGCCTGCATCTCCGAGGCCCCAACGGCGCCCGCGACAAGTTCCTCCTCGCCGCCACAGCCCAGAACCTCAGAAAACTCGCCAAGCTCGTCCCAGGCCCGGCCTGAGGGGACGCCGGAAGAACGATCAACCGCCCGCCAAACCGCCCAGACCATGGACTTTTTCAACAAAATCGGCCGTTTGGAGGCATTCGCCGCGTGGAGTAATTGGTCCGGGGCCGACGGTTTGACTGCAACGGCATGCATCAAAGCCGTTGACGACTGACTGGAGCGGCGACGCCCAGTCGCTTTCATGTGAAATGTCGCGTGCGGATCTCATCTGCCGTTGGTTCCGTACGTCCGTATGTTGCTATATCTATGGGATCGATTTGTGTGGAGTACGAGATATGGCGTCATGCAGCGGGTTCACTCGAAGACGTCCACGCTGGCGCTGCGCCGGTTCTTAGAGGCGAGAGAAGTCAGCGCACCAGCCGACTTCGATTGGCGCAGCGAGGGTCGTGGGACCGCGCTGGTGAGGTCGATCGACGGATTGTTGGAGCACACGCACGACAAGCGGCTTGATGCTGTGAAGGCAGAACTGGATCATCTCGCGAGCCTGCCTGACGGCAACGGCATGTTGAGTGCCGAGCAGGTCTGCGCCGAGCAGGGGATCGATATTGAGGGCGGCGAGGGCGTGCAGGATGTGCTCTTGATGCTGGCGATCGACCATCCAACGGCGTTCGATCGCGTGTCTGCGCAAGCCTCGCTTTTGAGGCGGACAGGCGGTCGGAACTGGTCTGCTTTCCAGTTCGGGGACGACTGCAAGCCCTGGTCGCTGAACGATGATCAAGGATCTCGATAGCTTCATTGAGGAATGCGTCTCGCACTTCATCATCGTTCAGCGACCAGGGCTTGCAGTCGTCCCCGAACTGGAAAGCAGACCAGTTCCGACCGCCTGTCCGCCTCAAAAGCGAGGCTTGCGCAGACACGCGATCGAACGCCGTTGGA
>JBCBMY010000040.1:0-1774 GCA_039822045.1 Pseudomonadota bacterium
GCGCGAACAGCACCCGGAATTCGCTGGCCGGATTCCCCGCGACAAGACGTTGGCCGATCTGTTGAAGGCTCTGGAACAGACCAAGGAGTTCCCCGACACCTTGCCGGATGGACCCCGAGGGGTGGCGCCTGCGTCAGGCCCGACGAAGGGCAGCGCGCACGCCGTCGTCGCCAAGGGCGAGCGAGGTCCAGCAGATCGGAACCAATTCCGGACGCACGGAGACCGCATCAAGGAAGTTTTCAACGCGGTGCGGCAGGGATACACCGCCACCCTTCTCCGCGTCACCCGAGACGAGGAGAAGCACGGCATCGTCAGGGACTACGAGTCTCTCTTCCTGATCCCATCACATTTGCCAAGCAAAGGAACCTGTGGGCTCAGATCGATAGCCAGGTCCGACGCCGGCTCGAGGCAGGCGACAGAAGCGTCTACTGTCCCGAATTGGCCAAGTTCGCCGTGGCCGGGGAGATCCAGAACCGCCTGCCAACCACGGTTGTGCGGGGCGAGGAGAAGGATCGGTACATCCTCATCCCCTGCCCAGAAGGGGTTCGCCGCGAGCAATGGAACGCGCATGTCGGTCGAATGTGGACCCCGAGCGAGATCGCCGCGCGCGAGAAGCTCGCCGCTAGTCGCAAGAGCAAGTCCAAGTTTCCCTCCGGAAATGGGCGGGGTGACCGCGAAACGAAGCGGGCTCGCACTTCGAGGGGGGCCACGGGCCCGGTCCCGCGAGCCGGCGCTGACGCCATGACGGATTGGGCCAAGCCCGTCGTAAAGTCCTCCAAGCGGCGCACGTCTGCAAACCACCGAGGTGGAAACGGCGCCGGCGAAGGGGGTCACCGAGTGCTCCACCAGGGGGACGACCTCGCGTATGGCACAACAGCCGTGATCGTGAGTAGTGATGCATCCGGCGTGTACCCCGCTTCGGATCGATCGGCCGGCTCCAACTGATGGTTCGGCACTCCAGGGTCTAGCATCATCGCCTTTGACCCTGGAGGATGCCCCCAAGGCCGGTCGAATGAAACTAACACGGATCGCGACCGCGGAAATCGTGACCGCGCTGACGCTCATCAGAGCCACCGCTCGGACTCATGTGACGGTCCGCGCAGCGAACGGGTGGCCACTTGTCGCGATAATGGACATCGCGGCCACAGTCACACTGGTCACGGCCAATGCAACGGACTGCGCGGCCGAGAAGAGACCGCCGGTCGTGACAATGGGAACCGCGACCACAACATCTGCCAAGGCCGGCGCTCAGCCCGAAATGAGGGCGCGCACGGCCAGGAAGGGGGGGGCGGATCGCGGAGATGGAACCCGCAATTGCGTTCCCCGAACGGCTGCCGAAGTCGAAGGACGCAGCCTGGTCCCAGCCGAGGAACCAACAGCCGTGGCCGAACGCCAGGCCATGGCAACGTGGGCGTCGCGTGCGCACCCGCTGCACACGAAAGTGACCCGTCACCGCGAGATGGCGTCAGCGGCTCGGGCCCATTGGTGCCCATGGTGCGTGTCTGTGATGGACCACTGCAGCTTCGGCTGGGCGCAGCTCAAGCTGCAGGCGCTGTTTCGGATCAGGAGCAAGCACATGCCGATCATCGGGATGCAGATTCAAGTGCTGTTGTGTGTGAATTGTTGTTGTTAGAACTGGCGGCTAGGCCGCCCGAAAAAAAAAAAGTGGGCCATGCGATTAGCCAGGGCTAGCGATCGTTGCTTTCCCTTGGGCCTCACCACCCCTGTGCCGATCCCACTGTGGTCCATCACAGACACGCACCATGGGCACCAA